>CAVTRJ010000014.1:0-511929 GCA_963737035.1 uncultured Acidobacteriaceae bacterium
TTGAGGGGGTGGCGCCGAGAGGCATGGGGGTTCAAGTCCCCCCTTCCGCACCAGACTGAATCCTCAAATTTCCGGATGAGATTCCGGAGCGAATTTCGGACTGCGCCCTGACCGATTTTATTCAGAGTCGCAGCTCCACTTAGAAAGCAGTTGCATGATCATCTTCCTGACCATCATCCATGTCATCGTCTCTGTCTTCATGATCGCGGTCATCCTGCTCCAGCAGGGCAAGAGCGCCGATCTCGCCGGCGCCTTTGGCGGCCAGGGATCGCAAACTGCATTCGGACCCCGCGGCGCCGCCAATCTGCTGACTCGCATGACGACGTGGGCGGCGATCATCTTCACCGTCACTTCTATTTCCCTGTTCGTCCTCATCGGCAAGCACGCCGGCGGCGGCTCGGTGCTTGAGGGCACACCCACCGCGCCCATTCACCAACAGGCGCCCGCGCATCCCGCACCAAAGAAGTAGCACTTATCGCAATCGCACAGAGGCGGCAGACAATCGTCTATCGCCTTCCTGTTTCCGGGTCACATTCGCTCTTGAGTCTGGTCGCGCTGCTATAGACTGTTGGGCGACATGAAAGCCCTTGCCCACGCTGCCACCTTTTTCTCTGCTCTGCTCCTCCCAGCCATGCTCCCGGCACAACCCACCGTCCACAACGAACACACGCCGCCCGAACGGGTCGCCGCACAAATAGCGCCAACCCATCCGGCCCCACCCACTGTCAACCCCGACGGCTCCGTCACCTTCCACTTCCCTTTCCCCGGCGCGAAGAACGTGCTGCTCGATCTCGAAGGCGTCGACCCTCAGCCGATGACTCAGGGAACCGACGGCGTCTGGACCATCACGACCGCCCCCCTTCAGCCCGAGTACTACGGCTACGGCTTCCGTGCCGACGGCATCGCCTATCTTGATCCCGGCAGCGTTCTCACCAAGCCCAACCTGCTCAACCTGCAGAATGAAATCGAGGTACCCGGCGCGCACCCCATGGACTGGGACATGCAGAACGTCCCGCACGGCATCGTCCACCAGCACTTCTATCAGTCGCAGACACTCAACCGGCAAAGCGACTTCTTCGTCTACACGCCACCCGATTACAACCCAAAGAAAAAGTATCCGGTATTGTATCTTTTACACGGCTATAGCGACGATGCCAGCGGATGGACCGCCGTCGGTCGCGCCAACACGATCCTCGACAATCTCATTGCGCAGAACAAGATCAAGCCCATGATCGTCGTCATGCCGCTCGGCTACGGCACCATGGACATGATCACTCACACCTGGACCGCCTGGAGCGACAAGGCGCTGGTCGATCGCAACTTCACCCTTTACACCCAGATCCTGCTCACCGAAGTGAAGCCGCAGGCGGAAAAGATGTACTCCATCTCGAAAGACCGCAAGGACCACGCAATCGCCGGTCTCTCCATGGGCGGCGGCGAAAGCCTGCGCACCGGCCTCAATCACCTCGACGATTTCGCCTACATCGGCGCCTTCTCTTCAGCAGTTCCCGACAAGGAAGACTTCGACCGCGTCTTCCCCAATCTCGCCTCCGAGGTACAGAAGAACAAAGATCGTCTCAAGCTATTGTGGGTGGCCTGCGGCACAGACGATCACCTCATCACGTCCAATCGCGCCTTCACCGCGTGGCTCAAACAGCAGCAAATCCCGGTGACGGTCATCGAAACCCCAGGTCGCCATACCTGGATGGTCTGGCGCAACAACCTGATCAACTTCACGCCGCTGCTCTTCCAGAAGTAGCTCAGAGGAATCTACCCATCAGAAGCGGCTGGCCTTCAGCAGAGGCCAGCCGTCGTAATTGATGATGGCTAAGCCGATGCGACGGCCGCTACCGGCTCTGTCGTCTGCTTTGCATCGGGCGAAAGTCCGACCTGCCAGCGGCCTAGCGGCGTCAGGTCCTGCTCCGTTCCCCGTCCCTTAAAATCCACTTCGAAGTCATCGGGCGCGAAGTCGGGTGGAGTCCTGCCGGAAAGGAATGCCGGAGCCTGCTTTGCGAGATACGCCGTGTTCTTCGCGCAGCCCGGCGCTGCGCCTGGCCGCGCGCTCTCCGTGAATCCGCAGTAGCACGATCGCGATGGAGAGCGCAACAGAAAACCTGCGCCACGAACGCCACTCCATCACCATGGAGACTACTCCAGAGGCATCGCAGGGATCGATCGCACTCCGCGCGAACAAACGCGAGTTCTAAAGCGTCACCAGCGAAGTCAGCCGCTGCGCAACGGCAAATGCAAGAGAGGGAGAATAAGAGCGACGGCCAGCCGACAATTCAGGAGCGTGGAGATTATGTGCAGCATCCAGGGAAGCTATCAGCCCAAGTCAGCCCATCTACTACCGCGGAACGACGAGTGGCTCAGTATAGTTGTTGACGACGGCCCGAACTCCCAGGCCGACGCTCACACTATTCACCGCACGCGCCATGCGTCGGTGTCCGTGCCGGATAAGCCAGACCGATCCGCCGATCTCGCTTGCGGTGGCAAGTCCCTCGAATGCGATAAACGTGCCGCGATTGTCCACCACCCATTGCGGTAGTACGACCTCGCGCGCACCACCCGCAAGCGCGCGCCGCGTGCTGAAATAATCTAGCGTTCGATAGCCCGCGATGGATGTGTACAACACGTCATCGAGCAAGTGCGGCGTCCCCTGCTCAGGAAACCGGATCCGTATCGGCGCCGCGGCAATCACCGGCCGCAGCGATGAAGAGTACGACGGAATGGGCACGGAAGGCGCTGGTTCGGCGGACGCCGATGTACAGGCCAATAGGAGGCAGCACAACGCAAGCAGGCCAAACGCCACGAAGGTCCATCGTCCCCAACTCATACACGCCCCTTGTGTCAGGCGGTGTTTGCCTGTACGGGAGCGTTATCGGCAAAGCCAAAGCGGGGAATATAGGGCGAACAAAGAATTGCCAGACAAGTATTCCCGTTGCGGACTATCGCATCGCCCGCGGTTGCAATTCGGGAGAGATTGCTTTCTAAGAATCCTCTAAGAAGTAGGATCAGCAGCGATGCGTTTCAGCTCCGGCAGAATGGCGCCGAGCGCGACTGGCGCAGCATTCGCCGTGCCGAGCGCGAAGTAGACAGCACGGTAATGCGCGTATAGCCGTTCATAAACGGCGGCCGCCTCCGCTTGTGGCAGAAAAGTCCGGTGCGGCAGACACAACATCGATTGGCCTTCTTCCACGGAGCTGATCGCTCCGGCCGCGAGCAGCGCGAAGATGCACGAACCGAGACTCGTAGGTGTCCCGTCCGGCACCAGCACTGGCTTGTTCAGCACATTCGCGTAGACCTGGTTCAACACGGCGTTGTGCTGCGGAATACCGCCGCCATTGACGATCCTCTCGACAGGGACGCCGTTCTCAGCCATGCGCTCGAGAATAATGCGCGTGTGAAACGCAGTGCCTTCAATCGCGGCGAACAGTTCATCCTGCGCCGTGTGCACCAGGTTCCAGCCCAGCGTCACACCGCCAAGTTCCGCATTTACCAGAACGGTCCGGTCGCCATTGTCCCAGCTCAGTCGTAGCAATCCGGTCTGTCCTGCACGATACCGTTCCAGTCCTTGCGAGAGATCCTTCACCTTCGTGCCCGCTCGTCGCGCGATGGCCTCAAAGATGTCGCCGGTTGCAGAGAGCCCAGCTTCTACGCCGGTGTAGGCAGGGTGCACACTACCGGGAACTACACCGCATACACCTGGCACCAGCGTAGAGCGCCGCTCCATAGCGATGATGCACGTCGATGTTCCGACAACGTTAACGACATCGCCTTCTCGGCACCCGGCGCCGATGGCATCCCAGTGCGCATCGAAGGCGCCGACGGGGATCGGTATTCCCGCGCGAAGGCCAAGTGCATCGGCCCATTCCGCACAGAGATGACCCACGACGTGGTCCGAGGTCACGTACTCACCGGCGAGTTTCTCGCGCACTCCGTCGAAGAGCGGGTCCACCTTGGAGAGAAACTCCTGCGATGGCAGGCCGTCCCACTTCGGGTTCCACATCCATTTGTGGCCCATGGCGCAGACGCTGCGCTTCACACGCTTCGGATCGGTTATACCGCAGAGCGTTGCGGCTACCATGTCGCAGTGCTCAAAGGCGCTGGCAAACGCCGCGCGCTTGTCCGGATTGTGCCGCAGAAAATGCAGCAGCTTGGCGAAGCCCCACTCGTGCGAGTAGACGCCGCCGCACCACTCAATCGCCTCCAGCTTCTCCGCGTGAGCGAGTGCAGTGATCTGCTGCGCCTCTTTCTTCGCGCGATGATCGCACCACAAGTAATACTCCGAGAGTGGCTGCATCCCGGCATCGACCGCCACCACGCTCGATCCCGTTGTGTCGAGTGCCAGCGCGACAACCTCGCCACCGCGCACCGCTGTCTGTTCCAGTGCCGCACGCATGGCTTTCACCAGCGCATCCATCTGGTCGTCATGCGATTGAGTGGCATAGTCAGGATCATCACGGCGGCGATGCAGCGGATATTCCGCCGTCGCGGTACCGAGACGTCCGCGTATCTTGCCCGAATTGTCCTTGTCGCTGTCCAGCAGCGTTACGCGGACACTCAGAGTGCCAAAATCTACGCCTGCAACGATGGGCACGTCAGTCTAGTCCTCCGGCTGATTGTGGTAGTGCATGTCCCATCCCAAATAGCGAATGGCAGCCTCATAGACCGAACTCGCGGTTTGCGAGAAGTTCGCCGCGACGTGATGCTCGAAGCCTTGCTCGCAAATATAGCGCAGCAGCTTCTGCAGCTTCGGAATGTGTGCCACGCCCGCGCCGCCGAAGGTCTCGAGCGGATCGTTCGTGAACTCGCCTTCGCCCACATAGCCGCGGATATGCCCCGTAAAGTCATCAGTAGAAAAGCGCGCGAAGCTCATCGCGCCGGCTTTCACCCGGCCGACGCAGGTGCCGAACGTGTTCTCCTTGCCCACAGTGCCGGCGATGATCGCTTGGAAATCCATGATCACGTCCTGGAAAAAATGCTTCGGTAGATTGGAGCAGTGGAAGCACACGCATTTGTTCGGATCGCTGCCGTAATTGTTGTTCCAGTCCAGCAGCGCGCTCGGCGTTTCGCTGGCCAGCGCCAGCGCATGCATGCCCATCACGCCGCACACATCCACCTCGCATGCGGAGGCGAACAGGTTCTCGCTCATCATGCTCATCACCGTACATGGCACAACGCCGAAATACTCCTCCATCGATGTCCAGCACTGAATCGCGGAGATGGTGCAGTATGTGTCCTTCATCCATCCCTCGATCACCGTGCCTAGCTTCGACATCTTCAGGAGCGCAGCCTCGGGAATGTTGTTGGTGGAGACATACTTCTTAATCGCCGCGAGCTTGGCCTGCACCGCGTCGTCCGTGTCCTTCAGGCGGTCGATCCGGCCGAAGACCTCCGACAGATCCAGCGGTTCCACGGAAATGCCGGAGCGCTCAAGCAATTTTTCCGAATAGCGAACGGTGTTGAACGCCGCCGGACGCGCACCAATCGAGCCGATGCGCAGATTGCGGAAGCCGCGCACGATACGGCATACCGCAGAGAACCATGCGAGATCCTTCGCGAAGCTTTCTGAGTTAGGCGCTGAGGTATGCAGCGAGGTGATCGAGTAAGGGATCCCGTATTGCTTCATGTTGTTGCAGGCCGACATCTTGCCGCAAAAGCTGTCACGCCGATCGGAGATCTTCATGTCGTCCGTACGATCGGGCGTCGCCTGTACCAGCACCGGAACTTGCAATGTCGAATGGCGAATCGCATCGACGATGCCCCGCTCCTCACCGAAATTCGGCAGGGTCACAACGATGCCGTCGATCTCCTCGCGGTGTTTGCGGAAAAGCTCCGCACAGCGGCGTGCCTCGTCCGGCGTCTCCACGGCGCCAAATTTCGACTGCTCCGGCGTGAGGGCGATCACGCGGATGCCGACCTTCTCCAGCACACCGATCATCGCCTCCCTGCCTTCTTTGGCGAGGTGGTCGGGAAAGAAGCCGCGATTCCCTACAATCAAAGCAAACGTTAACTGTCTTGGCATAAATCAAACCCGTTCTTTCTTTCGCTGTAGAACTCAGTGTATGTGACGTTATTTTCGACGCCCGAACGCTAGCGGCGCGGCCAGAACTTAAACGTGTAGAAGCCGCCTGATATTGCCAGCAGCGCACCCCACCAGATGGGAGCGTGCAGTTGCGACAGTGTCGGAGGATGCGGTAGCGGATGGCTCAGTTCCCATAGACCCGCCGCAAGAATCACGATTCCGTAGGCCAGCAGCATGACACCCGCGAAGAACCAGATCGACATCGTTGCGCGCATAGGCTGCTCCCTTTACCAGAAGATGATGTTCAGCACGACAAAGAGCACGGCAATGGCGCCGGCCCACACAATCGGCTTTTGATACCAGTGATCGTCGTGCTCCTCCGGCAGAGGCGATACGCCGTAGACCAGGCCTTCGAGCTCGGCGACCGGTTTGGGCTGTGTCATCAAACTCACCACTATGGTCACGATGACGCAGACCAGCCATGACCATAGAGCGCGGTACATGTCTTCAGCCATGGTCTTGGCGTCGGGCGAGAGCGCGACGTAGCGCAGGGCTGACGGATCGTGCCGCACCCAGCCCCATAATCCGATCGCGGTGCATGTCCCTGCAAAGAGTCCCCAGAAGCCAGCTGCCTTGGTGGCGCGTTTCCACAGCATGCCCAGAATCACAGTGCCAAAGAGGGGTGCGATAAAGAAACTGAATAGCCCCTGCACGTAATCCATGATGCTGGCGGCCTGCTGCACAAGGTATGCGGTGCCCACCGAGATGAGCACGCCGATGAAGGTGCACCAGCGCCCCATCGCTACGTAGTGCTTGTCCGTGGCACGTTTGTTGATGAAGGCCCCATATAGGTCGTAGGTCCACACCGTGGAGAAGGCGCTGACGTTTCCTGCCATGCCGGACATGAACCCCGCGATCAAGGCGGTTACGCCCAGCCCCAGCAGACCAGGGCCGCAGTAGCGTACCAGCATCAGCGGCAGCACTTCGTTATAGCTGTGCATGTGGGTCGCTACCGCTTGCGTCTCGCCGACCAGGTGGAAGGGCAACACGGAAAGAGCCAGCAGCCCGGGTAAGATCACAATGAACGGCACTCCCATCTTGAAGGCCGCACCGATGATCGGCGCCATTCGCGCAGCACGCAGATTGTGTGCGGAGAGCACGCGCTGCACCACCAGGAAATCCGTCGTCCAATAGCCGAAGCTGATGACCAGCCCCAATCCGAAGACCAGGCCTGTCCAGTGGATACCCATGGGGTTGTCATGAAAATGGCCGGTGGTGCTCCACAGGTGAACGTAATCGGACCGGCCGAGGTTGACCTGGATCTGGTGGCGCAGGTTGGTCCAGCCGCCCACCTCGATCATGCCAAGAATGGGGACCAGCAGCGCTCCAACCCAGATGAGGATGAATTGCAGGACCTCATTGTAGATCGCCGATCTCAGTCCCCCGAGTGCGACATACAACGCCACGGTGATCGACGACACCCAGATGCTGAAGTTCAGGTTCCACCCCAGCACCACCTTCATCACTAGCGCCATGGAATACATGTTGATGCCGCTCATCAACACCGTCATGAACGCGAAGCTGATGGCTGACAACGCACGGGCGCCATCGCCGTACCGCAGATGCAGGTAACCCGGCACGGAATGGGTCTTCGAGATGTAATAAAAGGGCATCATCACAATGCCCAGAAAGAGCATTGCCGGGATCGCGCCAATCCAATACCAGTGCGTCGCGAGAATGCCGTACTGGTATGCAGATCCGGCCCAGCCCATCAGCTCCAGCGATCCAAGATTCGCCGAAACAAAGCTGAGCCCGGCGATCCAGGCCGTCATCTCACGACCGGCCATGAAAAACTCCTCGCTGGTGTTCGAAGAGCCCTTCAGGTAAAAGCCGATGAAGATGACCAGTCCGAAGTAGATCGCGATGACCAGGATGTCAACGGCATCGAGGCGCGCAAGCGACTGCCCGGCGAACGCGAGCCCGAGTTGTGAGAGTGTTGGAAGCG
This sequence comes from uncultured Acidobacteriaceae bacterium, assembly GCA_963737035.1. Taxonomy (GTDB): domain Bacteria; phylum Acidobacteriota; class Terriglobia; order Terriglobales; family Acidobacteriaceae; genus KBS-83. Next base: position 8,034 of record CAVTRJ010000014.1, read on the forward strand.
GCATGGCGTCGAAAATGGCGATCAGTTCTCCTGTCCATAGGTTTTGCTGGCGCCATGCTTGCGAAAGTAGTGGCGATCCAGCAGATGCTGCGCGACGCCGGTGCATGCCGCGTTGAGTGTTGAGGTGTAGTAGGCCATTCGCGCAACAGCCTCGAGCACAACCGCATTGTGTGCCGCAGCGGCCGGGGTGGTGCCCCAGCAGAATGGAGCGTGCCCCGCGACCAGAACTGCCGGCACGGCCAGCGGATCGAGCGGAACCGGGCCTTGCGCAAAGCGCCGCACGATGGCGTGGCCGGTGTTCAGCACGTAATCACCACCAACCTCATCGGCTGTGAGTTCGTCGGTTACGGGAACAGGACCGTAGAAGTAGTCTGCGTGCGTGGTTCCGTAGGCAGGAATCTCCCTGCCTGCCTGCGCCCAAGCAGTGGCAAACTCCGAATGAGTGTGGACCACACCGCCGATCGCAGGAAACGCGCGATAGAGCAACAAATGCGTCGCTAAGTCGGACGAAGGACGCAGCGTGCCTTCAATAACCTTTCCGTCCAGGTCCGTCACCACCAGATCGGCCGGCTTCAGATCTTCGTAGGCCACACCACTCGGCTTAATGGTCACCAGTCCGCTCTCCCGGTCGATGCCACTGGCATTCCCGAATGTGTAAAGGACGAGCCCCCGGCGGACGAGTTCGAGGTTGGCCTCCAGTACTGCGGAGCGGAGGACTTCCAGGCGCATACGAAATCCTTGCGGAAAATTGACGACCTTGACGCATCATACGTGGGCCGCGCGAAGCAGTATCGCACAACGGATACCCAGAAATAAACGTTTTCTCAGGCAACCGTCTCGAGCAGGTTAGGCGACGAAGACCGGCTGGCAACCTCTATACTCGTCCCCATGCAAAACCACGCAAGAACGGAAAAGGCGCGCGTCCGGATGGATATTCGCGACGTGGCGCGCCGCGCCGGCGTCTCCATTTCTACTGTCTCCCGCGTCACCAACGGCAAGGGGACGGTCAACCGCGAGATGGCTGACCGCGTCTGGCGTGCTGTCCGCGAGCTGAATTATCAGCCCGACCCGCAGGCGCGCGCGCTCGTGTCCGGGCGGAGTCACATCGTCGGTCTGATGGTCACGGAAATCACCAATCCCTTTTTTCCCGAGTTGATCCAGCGCTTCGAGCAGCTTGCCGTGGAGAGTGGCTACGAAGTCCTGCTCGCCTCCACGCCCAATGATGCCGGGAGCATGGCGATGTCGGTTCGCCGCATGTTGCAGCGTAAGGTCGACGGTGTGGCGGTGATGATGTTTGGTCGCGAAGCGCCCATCCTGGAAGAGCTGGCCAGTCACGCCGTCCCCCTCGTTGTGATGGATGGCGCTCCCGCCTTTCCTAAAATCGACGCCGTGCGCGTGAATTACGACGAGGGCATCCACCAAGCCGTAGCCCACCTCGTCGATTTGGGACATCAGGCGATCGCCTTTGTTAGCGGTCCCCTGGAGCAGGCTTCTGCCCGTTTGCGGCGTGATGCGTTCGAGAAAGCAATGCGCGGGCCTCATGTAAAGCTACGCGCTGACCTCATGATCGAAGGCGACCACACACTTGAAGGTGGAATGGCTGCTATGGCGAGGCTGCTGGGCAAAGCAAACCCGCCGACGGCTGTGGTCTGCTCCAACGACCTCACCGCAATCGGAGTGTTGCATTGCCTCTTTGAAGCGGGCAAGCAGGCACCGGCGGATCTGTCGGTCATCGGCTTCGATGACGTGCATATCGCCCAATTCATTCTGCCGCCGCTTACTACGGTGCGCATGTCCTGCGCAGATATCGCACAGGTCGCATTTTCCACTCTGCGTCACCGCATCGAGCCGGGGCCCGCCCGTCACACCATGCGGCCCGTGGAGACCAGCCTGATTGTTCGCCAGACGACAGGCGCGCCTTCGGGGGAGCTGCTGGGGTTAACGCGCAGCAATGCTGCGAAGCCTAGAGCTTTGCGGAAAGCCTGAGCCGCACATTGCCGAGCCGCAGCTTATTGAAGTAGGACACGAGAATAGACTCAAAGATGCCGAACCCGATCCGTGCGAGATTCGCAACCGCAGGACATGCGCGGAATCAATTCCGTGGCGATCGTGATCTTGCGCGAGCTTCCCGGCTCTCCTTCAATCTGTTCGAACAGTATGCGCGCTGCTCCGGCCAGGGGCGGCAGTTAACGATCTTGCTCCGCATTACTTCCGGCGCATCTTCGCAGTGAACACTCTTTCTGCACATGCCACGATTTATCTGGCCGGACCGCGAAAGGCCGCGGTCTATCTGAATGGAAAAGAGCGAGGACAATACACGTTAAACCTCGATTTCCCGATGGGAATTCGCGTCTATAAGTGCGATGCAACATCCGCTCTGCATATCGGCAGAAACGTTTTGGCAATTGAGGCTGTACGTGGTCCGGATGCCACCAACCAAAACGAGGATTGGATTAGTCCGCAGCAATCACACGGACAAGTGCTGGCGGCGATGATTCTACCCGCGGCGCTCGGCATAAAGGCCTCGCCGTTGGTGATGAGCGACGCTGAATGGAAGGCTGAAATGGATGCTGCGCCGGCCGGGTGGCAGAACCTGGACTTCGATGACTCGACCTGGCCCAACGCCGACCAGAAAACATTTCAGGCTACTCTCGATGAGAGAACTTTCGGATACAGCGTTTGGTACCGGCATTGTTGAACGCGTCGAAGCAGTTCGCGCATAGCGTTGAACTGAGCGATCTGCCACCCCAGCACCTTCTGGTGTTCGCGGATCGATGTTTGCCAATGTTCCGACGCAGAAGGTCCCGGCGGAACCCGCTCGCCCGCTGGGTGAAGACGGGTCAGAAAACCTCGGCGACGCGTGGTCAGGAGTTACCGCTGGGATAGGTCGCTCTTGGCGTAGAGATCGCAGGGGCAAATCAGGTGCGGTTATACGGCGAATCATGGACGAAGCATGCTCAACCTCCTGAGGCAGTGATAGAGCGGTTCAGCTAACCGGATGAACTTGCTTTGATCGTCTCTAAAGCATTCGAGCATTCGATGAAAATCGCCTAGTTATTCCGTTTACAACCGCAGGATTCGCGTATCGTCAGCGTCACGGGAAGGACCGCCTGGACACTGGATGTTGTGAGATCGCCATTGATTCTTTGCAGAAGCAATCGGGCCGACACGTTCCCGAGTTCGGCTGCCGGTTGACGCACTGCTGTGACCGGTGGAGTAATCAGGGTGAAGAAGTCGACATCGTCAAAGCCGACGAGCGCAACGTCCTTACCAATTGCAATATTTAAAGTTCTGAGTGCTTTGATAACCCAGATGGTTGACGCGTTGTTAGCAGTGAATAATGCGTCAGGACGATCGCGCGAAACAAACAGCTTCGATAAAACAGATTTCGCGGATGTGTCGTTCGACAAGCGCAATTCTCTAGGGCAGGGCAGTTTGGCTTCGCGCATGGAATCCTTAAAGCCAGCTATGCGCTCTTTGATCGTTAGCAAATGCGCATTGGCAGTAACGCAAGCTATCTTCCTATATCCGTGCTGGACAAGATGCTCCACGGCCATGCGCGCGCCTTTTCTGTTCTCTACTCCCACGGAGTCCGTCGTTGCAACCTCCATTGGACGGTCGATGGTAATGATCGGCGTATGTCCCGCGGCTAACCCTTTTAAATAGCTGCTTCGGCTATCGGTCGGAACGAGCAGGATGCCATCGACCGGATGATGTACCATCATCTCCACCTGCGCAGCTTCGATCGAGGGATCGTCGTGGGAGGCCGCCAACCAGACGAGATAGCCATTTGCTCTCGCGGTATCCTGCACGGCATGACTGACGAGCGAGAAGAAAGTGTCCGCTATATCGGGGACGATGAGTCCTATCGAGCGCGAAAGCTGTCCAGTGAGCATTCGCGCAGCATGGTTGGGTCGATAATCCAGCTTTTGGATGGCTGCACGAACGCGCTTCGCGGTCTTCTCTGTCACATAAGGATGGCCGTTAATCGTTCTTGACACCGTCATAGGCCCAACCCCAGCCGCTCGTGCTACATCCGCTAGAGTCGCGCGTCTCTTCGCCCGGGATCGATTCATACGGTCGTATCTTTATACGCGCCCTGACCTACCGCAAGTGAAGTCTTTTGTTTTTCGTTGACAGCACGAGGCCTGACTGTGTACACAGGTCTGCGTCGTTTGTGATAGCGCAATCATAAATCGACGCTGCTTTGACAGAGGACTCCGGCATCTGAGTCCGTGGCTGTTGTTCACAAGCTTTTCCTGAGAGCGAGATGACGGCAGATCATCATTTACTCCAGGTTCATCATGACGACGTATATCAGCTTTCGTGTTGCTCTTTGGCCTGCTGACCAGCAGCAGGCGTACTTCGTGGAAGAGCCAAGAGCTCATAACAGACGTGGCGGCTTGATCAGAGAAACAGGTCGTCAACCAATAGTGATGTTTTCTACTTTGGAGGCGGCGATGAAGAACGCAATCTTAAGCATTCGTGCGCTTTTACTATTGTTTCTCGCGATAGGCGTTATAGGTGCAACTCCTGCTTTTGCGCAATCTGATAGTTCATCCCTTTCAGGGACTGTTTCAGATTCGTCCGGAGCCGTGGTCGCAAATGCAAAGGTTACCGTGCATAACAACGCTACCCTGATCGACAGGGAAGCCGTCAGCAACGGAGCAGGCAATTTCACCATCACCAATCTCGCGCCAGGCGTCTACAGCATGCACATTGAAGCTGCCGGCTTTGAGACGACCACGCTCAATGATGTGCATCTTGATCCGAACATCGGGCGCCATGTTGACGTCGCGATGAAGGTTGGCAACGCCTCCACGTCCGTTACCGTTGACGCGCTAGCCAACACGGTGCAAACAGAGAGTGGATCGGTCGGCCAGCTGATCACGCCGGAGCAGGTGAAGAGCATCCAGCTCAACGGCCGAAATCCTTTGTATCTTTCCCAAATGGAGCCGGGCGTGGTACGCACCAATCCGATGGCGTCCTTTGCTTTCGGACTTGATAACGGCATCAATGTGAACGGCGCGCGCTCGCAGGAGAGCGTGATCACCTATGATGGCGCGCCGATGGTACGCACGCGATCGAATGGAACAAGCGTGGGCGTAGCCGATGTGGACTCCACCTCGGAAGTGCAGGTGCTGACCACCAGTTATCCGGCGGAGTACGGCCGTACCTCTGGCGGCCAGATCCGCATGGTTCCAAAGAGCGGAACCAGCGACTTCCACGGCAGTGCTTTTGAATACTTTCGCAACACCGCCCTCAATGCCAACACCTGGTCCCGCAATTTCGCAGGTCTCAAACGGCAGGGTTTCCACTATAACCAGTTCGGATGGAATTTGAACGGCCCCATCTACATTCCCGGCCACTTCAATCCTGATCGTAAGAAACTGTTCTTCCTTCTCGGACAGGAGTGGACACGCTACAACCACGACGATCTGTCGCAGCAGAAGGTTCCGACGGAATTGATGCGTACCGGTAACTTCAGCGAGCTGCTCGGGCCTAACATCTTTTACAACTCGCCTGTGCAAATTGTGAACCCGACGACAGGCGTTCCGTATCCCGGCAATATCATTCCGCCCGACCAGCTCAGCGCCAACGGCACCGGTCTACTCAGAGCGTATCCGGCGCCGAATGCAACCAACAATCCAAACAACTGGATCGATTCTGCACCCTACACAGAAAAGCAGCGTAAGGACAGCATCGTGGTCGACTTCGTTCCGAGCGATGCACATCATTTCCGCTTCAGCCTTCTGAACTACAACTACAACGACTACGAGCCGCACTTCGGCAATTTCAATACCAACCCGCGCATCTTCAATCGTCCGAACCAGGTTGCTGTGTTCCATTACACGTGGACCGTCAACCCCACTACGGTCAACGACGCCTATGTCTCCGGTGCGGCTGACCACGTGGATATCAACATCGACACATCGTCGGGCCTCTATGACCGCACTAAATACGGCATCAATTACCCATATCTCTTCGGGTCCGCTAGCAAGGTAGTTCCCAACAAGATCCCTACTATTCAGCTATCGAACTTCGGCACGCTTGACGGTGGCCCTTACCCATCGCGTTCGGGCGGCATTGTTTATGACGTCGGCGACACCCTCACGAAAGTTTGGGGAAATCACACTCTCAAATTCGGTGGATTGTGGGAGTATGCCGGAGAGAATAACTACGACCAGATCAGTGTCGATAACACGCGGCCTGGCACCACCAATAACCAGAACGGCCTCTTTGTCTTTACCGATGCGCGCGGCGGCAGCTCGGCGTCGCCGGTTCCCACGTCAAAGGCAGCTATCGCTAACGCCGCTCTGGGTCTCTTTGACACGTATGGCGAGATCGGCACGCGGTCCTACACGCTCTTCCGCGGCAATATGTTTGAATTCTTCGGGCAGGACCAGTGGCGCGTTTCGCCAAAGCTCGTGTTGGAGTATGGTGCCCGCTACAGTATCATGATGCCCTATCACGCGCTGTGGGGTAACCAGGCCTTCTTCAGCGAGAAGGATTATAACCCGGCCCTTGCACCTACCGTTAACCCCTCGACCGGCTTCATTACTGGTGGCGATCCTCTGAACGGGGTGGTCATCCCGGGTAGCGGCTTCCCAAGCGCCGCCAAGGGACACGTTCCTGACAGCATCCTGAACGGCGGCTATCAGCGTCTGTTCCGCGGTTATGGCAGCGGCTATTCTCCGACCGTCTACACCAACATTCAGCCACGTTTGGGATTCGCTTATCAGTTAACGCCGGGTACTGTCTTCCGCGCCGGAGCCGGCCGCTACATGCAACGCCTCGGCATCAGTGACACGGTTCACGTTGGCGGCAATGCTCCTTTCCAGCCTGCTTCCAACGTAACTCGCGGAAGCGTCGACGATCCCGGCGGCATTGGTGCTAACGCCACACCACTCGCCTTCACTTCGCATGCTCACACTTATCCGAGTCCCGAGGCCTGGGGGTGGAACCTGACGGCTGAACAGGACTTCCAGAAGATCGGCGTCTTCACGCTAAGCTATGTCGGCCGGCGTGGATATCATCTGGAGCAACTCGCAAACGTGAACCAGCTCCGGCCGGGAACCGTGCAGGCAAACCCCGGCGTCAATCCTGATGCGCTTCGTCCCTACAAGGGTTACTCGACGATTATCGAGGCCGAGAATGTCGGCGGATCGTTTTACCATTCCCTGCAAGCGAACCTGAAGCGCCGCCTCACGAACGGCTTACTCTTCGGCATTGCTTACACTTGGTCCAAGAGTCTCGACTACGGATCCTCGAACGGCACCAACATCGTCAATGCATTTGACAACAGCGTCATGTATGGTCCCAGTGACTTCGACACGCGCCATGTACTGGTGGCGAATTACGTTTGGGACATCCCCTACGGAACCCATGCAAGCAACGGCCTTATCCGGAACGCTCTAGGGAACTGGCAGTTCTCCGGAACCCTTCAGGGACAATCGGGCCGTCCGCAGACGGTCTCACAGAATAACGACCGTGCGGGCGTTGGCCCCGGATCGGGCAACCAGTTCTGGGTCCCCACGAGAAGTCCCGCTCTCTACCATAAGTTCTCGGGCGGAAAAAACAAGAACCTATGGTTTGAGCCCGCAGCCTTCTCGCCGGCCGCGGTTGGCACCTTCGCTCCAGGTGGAACCCGCGGACTGATCTATGGCCCCGGCTTCCAGAGCTTCAGTGCGGCCCTACAAAAGGCCTTCACCGTCATCCCAGGCCACGAAAACCATCAGCTGCTCTTCAGGGCTGAGGCTTTCAACTACACCAACCATCCCAATTACGACAACCCGGACGTGGGTCCTACCAGCGGAACCTTTGGAGAGATCACTGGAAAGGGAAATACCTACCCCTCAGAACGGCAATTCCAATTCAGTCTCCGCTACGCCTTTTAGTCGTGGCTCGCCCGGTGTACTTCGACGAGTTGCTTCCCACTGAAGCAACTCGTCGATTTAAACAAAGCACTATCAAGCAAGAAGGCTGATCCCGCATTTGCACCGGCCTACGGTATCTCTCTCCACATGCGAAGCTTCAAGATTAGTCTGGCCGCGTTTCGGCTGACAAATGGACAGCCAGAAGCATGCGACTGACACCACAGAAATACCGGGATGCTCCGTCGCAATTCGCTTATGCGCAGCGGTCCATCGACAAGCCGCCACAGAATCGTCCCCTTCCATCGCCCGTCGATAACAGACGACATGGCATCAATCGGGCAGGTGGAAACTTCCTTCTTCGATGTTGTTGCGAAGTGGAATGTACCAGACAGGTAAACTGGCGACTTCAGGACAACGCACTCATTGACGATGTTCCGGAAGGTTTGTCGCCTACCCTTCCCTGCCCCAAAAATGAGTAAGGTCCGGTTTGGCGGTTAACCGTCCAGAACTGGATTTATGTGCTCCGCGAATGGCTCGCGTTTGTGTCAATGAGTGACTCCGCGATTTATCACTCATTGATTCACGTGATTCCACGAGAGGACAACATGTTTTTCGTTCACCCAAGAGATTGATATAGACTTCCGGATCAGTCCCGGAATACGGGTTTCCAGATTGGCTCGGCATGATCACCGATTCGATTACTTCACCAGTGCCCACATTCCTAGTGTTCCAAGATCTGCTCGAAAAACGCGAGTGCCCTTCGATCGTGTGTCTGTCCGAGCCAAAAGATTGCGTCCTTTCGGACCTCAGGATTCGGATTCGTTTGCGCGACGTGCAGCAACTCAGGAACTGCCTCGTCCTTCGGCAACTGGCTTAGGGCAAATACCGCCTTCTTCTTTACTGCTACCTCAGGATCGTTCTGCACAGTGTCTTTGAGCATCGCTACGGCCTTTGCGCCCGCTTTCTGCCCCACCCAGAAGATCGCTTGTGCGCGAACGCTGACGTCCTGATCCGACTTTGCGATTTGGATTAAGTCATCGACGGCTGCTGGATCATGACTCACGAATAGATCGAAGCTGAGTTTCTTGCGGAACTCGGGATCGGGGTCGCTCGCCAGTTTCTTCAGGGCTAAGATAGCCATCGTGCCCGCGCTCCGCGCCTAGCCAGAAGGACGCCTTTTCCCGCAGCCACAGCGGATTCGCCGACGATGAAAAATTGCTGAGCACGGTAGTCGCCTTCTCTGTCCCGTGCACGGCGATTGCTGCCAAGGCCTCATCGGTGTGCCGCTGATTGTTCGCCGGCACTAAATTCGACAACCAAACAACGCTGTCGTCTTCCTTTACATCCGTCAGCCAGGTGAACGGCAGCCCTCCAGCATCCACGCGGCATCCGCTGTTGATGAATCGAATTTTGTCCACCATCCCGTGGTCAACCCGCACCAATATGTCTATGCTTGTGTCGCCAACCTGATGCTCGTCGGAATATCGGTAATCGTTGTTGGAGCCTTCTAATTGATAGACGCCACAGCATTCACCTTCCATTGACCCCGTTTCATTCGAACACGTACGGAAATGCGTTCCTGGAATAGCTCTAACCTCATAGCCCAGCCAGAGGGGTCCACCCGAACGCTGAAATCGGTCCACCGTCGCGGACAGTCCTGCGCCGACCGGCTCAGTGTGAAACTGCGCGTTGAGTACCTTCGGCTGCTGCTGCTGGGCCGCACCCAGCATCGACAGGCCGAGTAGAACCGCCATAAACCAATTCAGTCTCATGGGGATACCTCGTTACTTGTTCAGAATTTCCATCATGTAGGCCGTGGCTTCCTGGTTGTGCATTAGGCTCAGTTGCTGCACCAGGTACTGCTTCAGCTCCATGTCCTTCTCACCGCGCGCCAATGTGACCAGATCGTGCGCGTCATTCGCGAGGAACAGCGCTTGCGCGGCGGCGCGCTTCGTTTCCGCGTCCGAATTCTTCTGGTAAATCGTGACCAGACTCGGCGCGGCCGACATTCCTCCTGCAATTCCCAGGTTGCGAATTGCATTGCGCCGCAAGTCGACATTCTGTTCCGAGTCCGCAATTTTCGAGAGTATGGTGGCGCCGTCGCGGCCGCTGGCAACTAGCGCGTGGATGATGTCCGCCTTCGTCTCCTCATTGTTCGTGGCGTGATACATAGTGAGCAGATCCTGCGTCGCGCTCATCGCGCCCAAGGTCTGGATGGCGGTCTTGACCAGTTCCGGATTCGTCTCTTGTCGCGTTACTTCCAGCAGCTTCGACGAATCCCCCGTTATCAGGTAGGACTGCAGGATCACCCGCTTCACTTGCGCGTCGTTGCTGTGTTGATAGATCGATGCCAGAGTGTCGTTCGCGCGCTTGCCTTGCCCGGTTGCCAGCATCCGAATTGCTTTGATCTGCAGCGCCTGATTTGACTGTCCTTGTGCAATCTGCCTGATCAGCTCCTGAGCCTGCGGCGAGTCACTCTGGGCCAGAACAAACAGCGCCCTGCTTTTCAGCTCCTCCGACTGATTGCCGCTCAGGATCTTTTGCAGGATCGGTACCGCTTGCGCCTGGTCCTGCTGCATCAACGCATTTATCGCCAGCAGCTTCAGGTTTTCGTCGGGTTCGGCCTGCGGTGACACCGGGTCGCCGCTCTTGCCGCGGATCTCGATCTCCAGCGCGCCGCATTCGTTTAGCCATCGGCTCCTGGGATATTTCTTCCTGAGCTCTCCGCATGTGTTCAATGCATTTGCCGGCTGGCCTTCCTTATTTTCCGCATAAGCCTTCCAATAAAGCGCGCCCTCAGCATGCTCGCCGTGCATTTGCGCCACACGATCGAACGAGCCAACCGCGTCCTGCCAACGGCTCTCGTTGATCGCCCGCGTGCCGTCGGCATAGAGGCTCGCGTCGTCCGCAGCCGCTCCATTTGTTGCCGCAAAAGGTTGCAGTCCTTCAGCGTGCAAGTGCCATGGCCCAATCGTCAGCGCAAGAGCAAGATAAATCGCAGATAGTCCTTTGATTTTCATTAGAGCAATGCTCCCTTCGCGGGTTTGGGCCCGCTTCCCAGATCTGAATGGCGCGTCAGCAGAACCCGAATTTCGAACAGAATTCCTTCCGTATTCATGTCCTTTCGCACGCGCTCGAGGTCTGCTTCCGTTAGGTTCGGATCGTTTGCAATCTCTGCAAGCACGCCCTCCAACCTGTCCAGCGCGCCCGCCAGCACCACATCACCCGCATCACTCGCGCCTGCGCGATAGATCCGATTCGATGCCAGCAGTTCCCGCGCTTCCGATTGCAGTTGAGCGTTCTGGGTACTGTTCGGCAAATCAGCATGATTCAGTTCCACCAGCAACCGCTCTGTGCGATCCAGGTGATCGGTCAAAACCACCAGGACCACGCGCCGCGCAGCAGGCGGGTTGCCAACGACATTCGGGGGCGTCGATTTCCGCTCCCAGTAACGACCGCCAAGAAAGGCCGCCGTCAGCAGCAACGAGAAGCTGAGCGCGAGCGCTGCGACTCTCCGCTGAGTCCAGCCGTGCCAACGCGCCGTCTTTTTCTCATATGGGATCAGCTGCGGTCGCAGCGTCTCCCATACGCGCTCGCCGTAATCCGAATCCTTCTTCGGAACCACTGGTACCTGAATCGTGTCCATACTGTGCTTGAATTCGGCATGCTTCGCCGAGCAGTCGCGACATGCCCGCAGGTGTGTGTTGGCTGCATTCGTGGCTTCGCCGTAATACAAGTCAATGAACTCGTCTTGACCCAGGTGCTTCATGCCTTCCCCCGCAACGGCGCCAACTCCCGCCGCAACTTCTGCACTGCACGAAACACGGCCTGCTTGGCTGCATTGGGAGCGATACCGAGCACCTCGGCAATTTCATTCGTGGAGCGATCTTCGAGATGCCGCAACACGAACGCACTCTTCTCCGTCGATGTCAGTCGCAGCATCGCCAATTCTCTCGCCGCACTCATCTCCCGGTTTAGCAACACTCGTTCCGGATCGGCTTCCTGCGTCGCCACCTGCACCGTTTTCTGCTCCGGATCGCTCTCGTCGCCGTGCCGGTAGTCGGCATCGATCTCCGGTTTGCTAATCCGATTCAGTGCGCAGTTCACAGCAATCCGGTAAATCCACGTTCCGAAGGAGGAACGCCGTTGGAAACCCCCCAGCTGCTGATACCCGCGTAGAAATGCCTCTTGCACGATCTCCTCCGCCTCGGCTTCATTGCCGCTGATGCGAAACGCCACTCGAAAGACAGCCGCACTGTGAGCGCGAACAAGCGCCCCGTACGCTTCCTTGTCACCGGCTAACACGGCCCGGACAATCGAGTGATCGTTTTCTTGCATTCAGCACCTTAGACAGGAGCCTGGCTTTCTGGTTAGGGGAATATTTTGTGTGGCAATGACGATGCAGTTCCCCGAATCTAGAGTGCATCGAGGGAGGCCGAGCCGCTATGGTAGCTCGCCAATTTTTAGAAGAGGCGGCGGATACTCAATCGTCGGCTGCGCCAGGGACCTTCCGCAGCAAAACCATCTGCTGCTGCCTATGGCGCGAAGCAACCATTGAGTGCGCGGCCGAGGCGCCGCGACTGGATTATTGACATGGGAGTGTTAGATAAAAAGTATTGGGCAGTCCTCTATAGCATGGGCCTATGCCAACGATCCTGCGCACACTCTGCGTCGCTCAACTGCTCGGCCTCTGCATTTCTGTTTCAATCGAGGCGCAAACTCCGGCGCCACGCGTAGTCATCGCGAGCGGCACGCTGGAAGGTCAGAGGCTGCAGGCGCTTCCTCGAGGCGGAGCATTTCTGGGCATTCCCTTTGCGGCTCAGCCGGTAGGGAACCTTCGTTGGAAGGCGCCGGAGCCGCCTCCGCTGTGGCCGGGCATGCGCAGGGCAACCGAATATGGTCCTGCGTGCCCGCAATGGCCCAGCCAAGGGCTGCCCGAAATGTCGGGCGTGAAGCAAATGGTGACTGACGAGGCGTGCCTCTCTCTGAATGTGTGGACACCGGAATTGCATCCCGGGGCGAAGGTTCGGCCAACGCCGCCTGCAGTCGAATGTTCGTCTGCGCGCCGTATCCTTCATCACCGCCGCCGTGTGAACGGATCATTCCGCGTGTAAACCGTTGTATCGCGAATCGGGGCCGCATCTCTCTGCGTATCAGTTCAAGGGAATCCGAAAGAGATTTCTTTGTACCGTTATCCGGCTATAGGCATAAATGGAGGGATCCTGGCCAGGGGCGAAAATCGCCTTTCCGGCCATGTCGATCTCCGCAATCACCCTCAAGCCCTTCGTATCCTCGATAGAGTTCAGGCCATTCGGTGGCAGTGTCGGTAGATCCTTGCCAGGAGATAAGTCAACTGCAACGACTTTTCCGCCGCCCATCTCGCCGATATCGCGAAATCTGAGATAAAGAACCTTGCCATCCGGTCCCCACCCGACGCCGCAAAAATTACAAACGCGAATCGCAGGTCCTCCCTGGAGAGGCCTCGCCATCACCGGATAGTTATTCCATAGCACCCACTCGCCGTGGGGCGAGAAACCTACGAGGTTTTGACTAAGTTGGGGAGTTTTCTTCTGGGGTATGGCTTCCCCGGGTCTAAGCCGGTATAGGAATTCCTGACCTCCTTCAAGCACCACAAAGTAAATAACCTTTCCAGACCCGAATGCTATTTCCGTGGAAACGGATGCGGTCAGCTGCTTCGGAGGAGTTCGCCGATCGAGCGAAGCGATCCATGGGTGCGAAGCTCCCTGTGCGTCCTGAGCTATGAATGCAACCCGGTCACCCTCCGGTGCAAGATGGAACTCACTCATCAAAACGCCGGGAAGGACTACTTCGCTGGCACCTGAATCTAAGTCGGCTGCCCAGAGCTCTCCCGATTTGTAGGCGCGGGAACCCTCTTTACGCACCAGATAAAACAGCCTCTTTCCGTCTGGTGAAAAGACGGAGCTGACGTCGGGGCCTCCTGCAAATCCAAGTCCCGGCACAAGAGCAAAACCTTCTCCGGATACCTGTCGATCGCCTCGTAGGTCATGTACCCACACGGTACTTTCCCGAATGCCAGCCGAGGTCACAAGCGAATGTCCGTCCGGAGAAACTGCGATGCCCTCCTCTTCCGTCGGGCCGAAGGTCAGTTGCTCCGGTGTACCCGCCGGAAAATGCTGGCGCCATAGATGGTATCCGTCTCCTGCATTCGCGCTGAAGTACATCATCCGGCCGTCCGGACTCCAGCCTGCGTATGTACAGCGCGCTTTCTGCGGACCAACGGGCTCACCGCTGGTGCTCCCATCAAACGGAACCACCCGGCACGGCAGCCATCCGAGGCTGTCCATCTCAGAAACCAGAATCCACTTGGCATCCGGGGACACCCAAGAGCGGTGTGCCATCCCGCCTAACATGGTCGGCCGGTACACCCTCCGCTCGCCTGCCCGGCTCTCCGTGGCCGTGAACACACCCAAAAAAACTCCGTCGCCCGCTTCTGAAAACATCACGTGCTGCCGGTCAACCCATGTCAGAGCAGCCGCATTCGGCAACAGCTTTTCGGCTTCACCTCCCAGGACAGGGACAATCCAGCTATTCCATCCATAACCCGGGTCGGTCGTCGTATAGGTGATGCGCGACCCATCCGGCGAAAATGCCGGAGCCATCTTCAGCATGTTGTCGTGCGTAAGCTGGACCGGTTGGCCGTCGGGCAGGAACTTAACGTAGATTTGGCCGTGCGTGACAAAGGTATCCGGTCCCCGAATGAAAGTGACCATGTGTCCATCGGGCGACAACGCAGGCGAAGTCGCAGAGTCGGAAAAATCGGTGATCTGTACCCACGTCTCGCGTGAAGGAATTACGGTGCGATGCCATGGAGACGGAAGCAAAACTATCAGTGCGCCAGCGACGAAAAGAACAATAAGGAGCACGCCTGAGATCGCTGCGACTGATCGGCGCTTCGACGAAGATCTTCCAGCGGGATTTTCAGGAGGTAACTCCAGCTCCGGACACGAGCCATTCGTCTCGACAACTTCAACCGGAGCGATAAGCCGATACCCGTATCGTGGCAGCGTCGCAATGAACCGTGGATTCTCGGCGTCGTCCCCCAGCGCCTCACGCAGCTTTTTCACAGCCGTATTAATGCTGTGCTCAAAATCCACGAACGTATCGGTTGGCCAGACTTTCTGCCGGATCTCTTCCCGCGTTACCACGTCGCCTGGTCGCTCAATGAGCGCGGCTAGAACCTGGAACGGCAGCTCCTGCAGTTTTACCTTGTCCCCGTCACGTCGCACCTCACCGCATCGAAGGTCTACTTCGAACTCTCCGACCCGGAGTCGCGAGGATGCTGTGGCTGGTACTTGCATGGCGGGGCTCGACCAGCTTCGGGTTTGACCTTAGCCCCCCTCCTAAACCAGGGTCAAGCTGGAACTGGGAGTGGTCGAATCGAGGCGAAAGGTAACAGCTCCTCGCCTGTCTGACCGCAGCTTTCCCCAGAATTCAGCCAGTTCACCCACAATTCACCCGGAGTCACCCGCCGTGCATTGATCTCATCAGGCACCTGCGCCACAGTTCGAGGCGTGCAAGGCCTCGATGGTGGCTTGCAAACGTTAGGAGATGGAATGCGAATCACAGGCAAGTTAGTCTGCAGTTTTCTCGCGACGCTGGTCCTCGCTGCTACGGCAATTGGCCAGAACTCAGCGACGAGCTCAAAATGTCAACCGATTGGCGGCTTCATCTCGACGAACGTCGGAGGATTTGGCCCCAACACCACCATGGGAACCGCAGTCGGCGACTTGGCGGGGGCGGTCGGGGTAGAGATTCTCAATATAACCACCGGCGCGAACGGTCTCGTGACCCTTTCCGTGCAACACCACTGGGTCACGACGACCGGTGACACGCTCACGATCGACAAGGCGAATCTTTATGGGGTGTATGTGGCTCCGGGACTATTGGCCGTCACCAAATACAAGGTACATATCGCCGGAGGTACGGGCCAATACCAGAACACCAGCGGGAACATAAATGTTATCGGAGAAGCAGATTTCAACGCCGGCCATACCGCACTTCAATTTACAGGGCAACTCTGCCACGAGAAGGACGGACAGGACTGATCCGTCATTGAGTGGGAAGTTCAACGATGGCACGGGCTATCTGGATTACTTCGGGATAGCGGATTTCACCAAGGCACGATAGTGCTGCGCTATCGTGGCCGGATATGCCACGCGCAATGAGTAAACGGCGCGTGCCACAGACCTCATCACCAGATAAATAAGGTTGCCGCTTCCAATCGGCCTTTAGGACCGGGGGAGGCGGCAATCCGGATCAATCTCCAGAAACGGAGTCGTCACAGGACACTCCTCGGCCCCAGCGCCAACGCTCTCAATCAGCGTGTCATCGCCGGTGCACTCATTGAGACATGGAGCCACATGGACGAATAGTCGGCTTTTCGGACAGATGATCTAGGTAGGCAAGCTCTCCGCCAAGCCGGTTATTCGTACATCTGGAGGCAGTCGCATCGGTAAACACAATCCGACTTGCGCGTACTAATCGGGTTGGAGGTGGCTGAGTTTATCTGGAACACCGAACTCCCTTGATCAATAACGCCCTCTCAAGCACCCGCGAGTACACGAATCCAGTTATCGAATCTGTATTACGCAATTAGCAAGCGATCAGTTGGAGAATGCTTCCCGGCGGCCGAGTTATCCCCGCTGACCTCGTGCTCTACAGCGCTTGCCGAACGTTCGGGACGGACCTCTAGAGCGCGCTGGCAATATCAAGCTCGTGCAGGAGGCGATGGGACACGAAAGCGTCGCCACCAGCCAGCGCTATCTGCATTCCGAGCGAGATGACCGCTAATCAACGACCGCAACCGCGACCGCCAAGGAGAGCGGCAATCGCGTCTGAAAATTCAGGGCACGCATTTGCGCATACTGTCCAAATCGTGCAATGGCAGATACGTTTTAAGTCGCTGATTCTTAATGAGTTGCCCCCCAGGGATTCGAACCCCGATATGCTGCTCCAGAGGCAGCCGTCCTACCATTGAACGAGGGGGCAATGCGGATTGGAACACGCTGATCATGCGTGCCTCCACAGATCATAAGTGCAGCCGCGCTTGGGGTCAATCCTACGACTCTGCTAACCCTTTTGTTACAGCTTCCTAACGGTTCCAAAACTTGTGCAGGCTCCTGCTTCAATTACAATCACGATCAGGCGTGGAGATCCTTCTCAATTGCGTATGGCTGCTTCTCGGCTTATCGCTGATCACGACGTGGTCGGCGCGTGCATGGCGTACCCGCACATCCACACGGGCCGGGCTCCTGCCATCACGACGGCTGCAGTTCACCGCGGTTCTGATGCTGGTGATCCTGCTTCTGCCAGTGATCTCACTCTCTGACGATATTGCCATGTGCACGGCGCCGCGGGATGCCGAACGGGCGCTTCGCCTGCACGATCCTTTTGACGGTGCCCAGCCTACGCCGGCGCTTCTACCATCCACCATGGCGTGGATGGATGCTGTGGCCATCTCGCTGCACAGTGGGCCTAGTCGTCCTGTCGAGCAGGAGGCGCAGTTGGCCGTCCAGCTTACAGGAAGCCGGTTGCCGCTCGACTCGCGCCCCCCGCCTGTGGCGCTCTAGCCCGCTCCTAGTAGATGGTGGCCAAGGCTCCGCTGCGGCATCCGTCGAATCCTTTCTCTATCACGTGATCTCTAATCCGCGAGCCGTGAGTCGCGACACCAGTTGTCCGTAGAGGTGCATTTGTTCAAAACTGAATCGAGTTCCCCACCCGCAAGGCAGCGGGCGCGCGGAGCCCTATTTCCGGCAAGCCGCTGGACGTTCGTTCTGCTGCTGTTGATCGCCGGCGCAGTCCGCGCACAAACCCCTGCCCCGCTCTCCATGCAGCAGGCAGTCGATCTTGCTCGCCAGCAGAATCCCTCTCTCCTGTCGGCACAAGCCCATGTGACCGCCACCAAGCAGTCGGAGATCACCGCCGGGCTCCGCGTGAATCCCAACTTCAACCTCAACGGCTCAGATGTCTCGCTCGCGGCTAACTCGAATAATCCGTATTTTTATTCCGGCCAGGTCTCCCGGCTCTTCGAACGCGGACAAAAGCGCCGCTGGCGCCTCGACATTGCCCGCTCCACTACGGATGTAACGCGCAGCCAGTACGCCGATCAGGAGCGCCAGGTTGTGCTTGCCGTTAAAACCGCGTTCACTCAGATGCTCGGAGCCAAAGGCGCATTTGATCTGGCCAAGCAGAATCTGGACGACTACCGCAAGACACTCGACCTGAACCGCGAACGGTTGCGCGTCGGCGACATGAGTGCCACCGACTTCAAGCGGCTCGATCTGCAGCTGGCCCAATTCGAATCCGACTACGACAACGCGCATACCAATCTCATTCAGGCATCGGAGCAGTTGCAGACCTTGCTCGGCTATGACCGTCCTCGAACGGATTTCGACATCACTGGCTCACTCAATCCCCCACCGATTACCGCGACGCTTCCCGATACCGAGCAGAAGGCGCTACAGGCGCGACCGGATTATCTGGCCGCCCAGCAATCCGTTCGGGTAGCGGACGCGAATGTGAAGCTCGCGTATGCGCAAGGCACCACCGATCCGACCATTGAAGGCGAGTACGACCGCGCGGGCACAGCAAACTCTGCCGGCTTTCAGATCGGTATTCCGCTGCGCATCTTCGATCGCAATCAGGGTGAGAAGGCCCGTACCAAATACGAGGCACAGTCCAGCCGCTTTGCAGAGACGGCCGCGCGCAACCAGGTGGTCTCTGACGTAGACCAGGCTTGGGCAGCGTATGAGGATGAACTTTCCCTAGCCCGCCGCTACAACGGACATTACCTGCAAGAGGCGCACGAGGTGCGCGACAACCTCGAGTACAGCTATCGCCACGGCGGCACAACGCTGCTCGACTACCTGAGCGCGTTGCAGGACTACCGCCAGGTGAACCTTGATGCGCTGAACGCCAATGTGCAGGTGTGGATCAGCCTGCATCAGCTCAGCTTTGCTGCCGCCACGGAGATCGTCCCATGAGACCTTTGCGACTTTGCACGTTTATCGCCGCTGCCTCGGCGCTTCTGCTTTTCAGCGGCTGCGAGAATCACAAGTCTGCCGATGCATCCGACACGCCGGCTCCTCAGTATCGCGTTTTCGACACTGTCGTTGCGCACGTCGAACCTGTGCACGATGCGCTGACCCTCGCCGCGCGCATCCAGGCGAATCCCACTACTGTGGTGCACATTTACCCGCCGATCAGCGGTCGCGTGCTCGCCCTCAAGGTTCTGCCTGGTCAGGAAGTTGCAAAGGGACAGATCGTGGGCATGCTGCAGAGCACCGATCTGCAACAAGCGCGGTCGGATTATGAGAAGGCGAAGATCGAGTCGGCGCGCGCTGACTTACAGCTAAACCGCGGCCGCGATCTTCTGCAGCATGAGGTAATGGCGCAGAAGGACTTCGATGATCTCAACGCCGTGGATCAAGCAGCTCATGCTGAGTTGGCGCGTGCGCTCCAGACGCTGCACATCCTCGGCTACAAGGAGACGGACGCAACAGACCTGGTCGCGATCCGTTCTCCCATTCAGGGGGTTGTGCTCGACGTCAGCACCGCCAGTGGCGAATTGCAGCGCTCGCTCGACAACGCGACTCCGATCGCAACTGTCGCGAACATCAGTGATGTATGGGTTCTCGCCGATCTCTATCCGCGGGATGTTCAAGCAATCCGGCGTGGCCAGCCGGTGGAGGTACGTGTCAATGGCTATCCCGATACGGTCTTTCACGGAGTCGTCGACAATATTTCCGACGCAGTGGACCCGCAAACCCTCACACTGAAAGTTCGCGTGGTACTGCCCAATCCCCATCATCAGCTCAAGCCCCAGATGTACGCCACTGTGGCAGTAACCAACCAAAACCGGAAGGCCATTGTGGTTCCCGCTACAGCCGTCATCCGCGATGGCCTCAGCACTTATGTCTATGTGCAAACCGGCGAGAATAAATATGTGCGCCGCAATGTGACGTGTCGGCGAGGCCCACGATACCAACGTGGAGATCACGGGCGGCCTGAATGAGGGCGATCACGTCGTCAGCACTGGCGCTGAACTGCTGCGCGGCTCGGGGTCGGAGTAGACATGCAGGGACTCACACGAGCACTGCTCCAGTACCGCACCATTGTCCTGATCCTCTTCCTTGTGGCATTGGCCGCTGGCGGATTTGCCTTTTCGCAGCTCGATATCGAGGCATACCCCGACCCCTCGCCGCCCATGGTGGAGTTCATTACGCAAAACCCGGCATGGTCAGCCGAGGAGATGGAGCAGCAGGTCACCATTCCGGTCGAGACGGTGCTGAACGGCACACCCAAGCTCACCGAGATTCGCTCCATCAGCATCTTCGGGCTCAGCGACGTCAAGCTTTACTTCGATTTCAACTCTTCCTACTTCATCGATCGGCAGGAAGCGCTGAATCGTCTGCAATCGCTGACGCTGCCGAACAGTCTGCAGCCCCAGCTCTCTCCTGAATCGCCTGTTGGCGAGATCTACCGCTACCAGCTCATCGGACCTGGCTACAGCTTGAATGAATTGAAGGCTGAGCAAGACTGGTTCGTTGTGCGGCAGATCAAGTCCGTGCCCGGCATCATCGACGTCGCTACGTTCGGTGGAACCACTCGGCAGTACCAGGCCGAGATCGATCCCAACCGCCTCCTGGCGATGGGCGTCAACATGACCCAGGTCGTCAACGCCATCCAGAACAGCAATGCGAACGCCGGCGGCAATTATCTGACGATGGGCAGCCAGAGTGTGAACGTGCGCGGCATTGGTCTGCTGAAGTCGCTGGCGGACATGAACAATATTGTCGTGACCGAGCACAACGGCACGCCGATCCTGCTGCGTGACGTGGCGACTGTCAAGGAAGGTCATCAGCCGCGCCTGGGCAAAGTAGGTTTCAACGAAAATCCGGACATTGTTGAAGGCATCGCTCTGATGCAAAAGGGCGAGCAGTCACTCCCCGCCCTCAAAGCACTGCGTAAGAAGATCGATGACCTCAACTCCGGCAATCTGCTGCCACCGGGCATGCAGATCAAGACCATCTACAACCGCAGCAAATTGGTGAACCGCACGACGGAAACAGTACAGCACATTGTGCTGATGGGCATGTTGCTCGTCACCATCGTTCTGTACGTCACGCTGGGCGATCTCCGCATCACCACCATCGCCGCTCTCACCATTCCCTTCGCACTTCTCTTTGCCTTCAGCCTCATGGTGCTGGAGGGCAGCTCGGCCAATCTCATCTCCATCGGCGCCATCGACTTCGGCATTCTGGTCGATGCGTCGATCATCATTCTGGAAAATGTCTACCGTAAGCTAAGCAGGCGCCGCCAGGGAGAGACTCTGTCGGACCTGATCGTTGCGGGCGTCGCCGACGGTTCGCGGCCAGTCATCTTTTCCACTCTCATCATTCTCGTCTCGTTCATCCCGCTCTTCACCATGCAGGGAGTGCCAGGAAAGATCTTTGCTCCCATGTCCCAGGCGTATGGTTTCGCGCTCATCGGCGCACTGCTGTATGCATTTCTCTTCGCACCGGTCTTGTGTTTTCTCTCCTCGCCAAAAAACGTCTCGGACAAACAGACCTGGCTCGTCAGCAACATCCGTCGCCTCTACGAAAGGACTCTGCAATCTGCGCTGAAACGCTCCCTGATGGTCTGGGTCGTCGCCTTGATCCTGCTCGGAGGTGCGGCATTCGCCTTCACGCAGATCGGCGGTGAGTTCATGCCTGCGCTCGAAGAGGGCAACTTGTGGATACGAGCCACCATGCAGCAGGACATGGCGTTTCCCCAGTCCGCTGAGCTGGCCGACCAAATTCGCAGCGTGCTGCGTAGCTTTCCTGAAATCAGCCAGTGTCTGTCGCAGATGGGGCGGCCCGACGACGGTACCGACGTCAGCACCTTCAATAACATCGAGTTTCTCGCCGACCTGAAGCCAGCCGACGAATGGCGGCCGCAGTTCCACGGCAAGA
This sequence comes from uncultured Acidobacteriaceae bacterium, assembly GCA_963737035.1. Classification (GTDB taxonomy): domain Bacteria; phylum Acidobacteriota; class Terriglobia; order Terriglobales; family Acidobacteriaceae; genus KBS-83. Next base: position 29,908 of record CAVTRJ010000014.1, read on the forward strand.
AGGAAGAGCTGATCGCGGCCATTCAGAAAAAGTTCCAGCAATATCCCGGCATCGACTTCAATTTCTCCCAAAACATTCAGGACAACGTGGAAGAAGCGATGTCCGGTGTAAAGGGCGAAAACTCGCTCAAGCTCTTCGGCGATGATTTCGACACGCTCACCAACACAGCAGACAAGATCTACCAGCTCATGACGCACGTGCGCGGCGTGACGGACGTGGGTGTCTTTCATGTTGGCGGCCAACCCAGCCTGCTCATCTCCATCGATCGCGCAGAGGCCGCACGCTATGGCATCGCCGCGGCGGATATCAACAACGCCGTACAGGCGGCGGTCGGCGGCGCTGCCGTGACGCAGATCATCGAAGGCGAGCGACGGTTCGATTTCGCCGTGCGCTTCACTCCGCAGTTCCGCAATACACCGGAGGCCATCCGCAAGATCCTTCTGCCGACGCCGGACGGCAATCAGATCCCGCTCGGCAGCGTAGCAAATGTCACGCTGCACAACGGCGCTTTCATGATTTACCGGGAAGGCGGGAGGCGATATATCCCGATCAAATTCAGCGTACGCGGCCGTGATTTGCAGAGCACGATCGAAGAGCTGAAGTCTGTCCTGGCGCGCCAGGTGAAGCTGCCCTCCGGCTATACCTACACCTGGGCCGGTGAGTACGACAGCCTGCAAAAGGAGCTGCACCGGCTTGCGTTCATCGTGCCCATTTCGTTGCTCATCGTTCTGCTGCTGCTCTACTTGCTGTTCCAGTCCTTCCGCGATGCCTTGATCGTGCTCGCCACGCTTCCGTTTGGCGCAATCGGCGGCATTCTCACCCTGGTGCTGACCCACACATCCTTCAGCATTTCGGCGGCTGTCGGCTTCACATCCCTGCTCGGCCTCAATACGTTGTGCACCGTGGTATTTCTAACCGGGCTGCGTCATCAGCAGCATGATCACGGACGCGAGCGCGGCGTCTTCCTCGGAGCCATCGATGAAATGCGTCCCATCGTCATGGCCTGCATGGCTGCTGGTCTCGGACTGCTGCCCGCAGCCATCGCCTCCGGAATTGGCTCGCAAACGCAAAAGCCGCTGGCGCGCGTCGTCGTGGGCGGTACGGTTACGACCGTATTTGCGGTGCTCTTCCTGGTACCGCTGATGGCGCGTATGTGGGCGCCAATGGATCGCAATCCGGACCGCGGCGAAGATGACGAAGACGGCGGCGAGAACCCTCCGAATGAAGGACCACCCAGCCCACTGGAACTGGGCCGGCTACTCCTCACGGAGCACTTCAAGCGGCCGCTGCCCAAGGATGCGGATACTGGCGAGCCATCCGGTAATCACGGCTAGCACGGCCGTGCCGGCTGCAGCCGCTGCCGCAGCCGGCCACTGCAAATGAAAAGTCACATCCAGCCGGTGCAGCAGAATGAAAGTAAGCAGGTTGGCGAAGATCACGCCTACGCATCCCGCCAGCAGACCCAGCACCGTGAACTCGACACCGAATACTGCAGCCACCCGCGCGCGACGGGCGCCCAATGTCTTCAGCACCACCACTTCGCGGATGCGGCGGAATCGGGTGCTGGCAACACTGGACGCCAGGATCACCAAGCCGGAAAGAATCGAGAACGCCGCAAGGAATCGCACGATGATCGTAACCTGATGAACGACCCCGGCCACCGTGTCCAGCAGGTCCGCAATGTTGATGACCGTCACCGTGGGATACGCAGCAAACAGTGCCCGCTGCATCTGCGGGATTTGCGCAGTGTCCACATGCACAGCGCCGTACCAGACCACCGGGAAATGAGCCAGTGATCGCTGCGAGAGGATGAATTCGCTGCGTCCAAAGACGTGCTGCCCATCATTCGCATAAAGCGCCGTCACTGTTACTGGAATGCGCCGCTCCTGCACCGTAAACAGCATCGTCGCGCCGACGCCTACATGCATCCGCCGAGCAAGCCCTTCGCTGACCGCAACCTTGCCTTCATCTCCCGGCTTCCACCACGCGCCCGCGTGCACTTTCGCCCCCGCCGGGACTGTATCCGACCAGGTGAGGCTCACTGATTGCAGCAGATGCCGCGGCACTTTCTCCTGCTTCAATGCGTCGCCGCCCTTGCCGTTCACCTCGTTCAGCCGTCCCGCTACCACCGGCAGACGCTCCATTGCGCCATGCACACCCGGTTGTTTCGCGATCAACGAAGCCACACCATCGAGTTCGTCGGTCGCGATGTCGATCAGGAAGATATTGGGCAGACCTTTACCGAGCGTCTCCTGCAGATCACGCAAAACTGCGTTCTGCATAAGGAATACCGTCAGGATTAGCATGATGCCCGCGCCCAGCGCTGTCAGCACGGCAATCGACTGGTTTCCCGGGCGATACAGATTCGACAATCCGTGCCGCACCGCAGAGGGCAGGCTGAGCCGCGTGCGTGCCAGCGCGGTCCGCAATAGGCGCAGCAGCGTTCGCGCCAACAGGGTGATAAACAGTAACAACGCGACCAGCGCTGTCGTAAACCAAGCCGCAATGACAAGCGAACTGGTAAGGCCTGCGGCAATTCCAGCCAGCGCCAGCAGGATGATGGCTGTTGCGGTCCACTGCATGCGTCGCCGCTGCCAGCGCTCCACGAGAGTGATCTCTGGCTGCGTCTCAACCTGGCGGCGTAGCACCAAATTTGGCTTGATTCGCCGGATGTCCAGCAGTGGCGGCAAACAGAAGAGCAGGGTGGTCAGCATCCCGGTGCCCAGGCCCGCAAGTCCCGCACGCACCGGTAAACGCAGGATGGGCTCGATAGGCAGCAGCTTCGCTGCCAGCAGCGGGATCGTCCATTCCACACCGAAGCCGGCCGCCACACCCACCAGCCCGCCAGCGAGCCCTAGAAGCAGCGTCTGCAATAGATAAATGCGCAGGATGTCAGACGAGCGCGCCCCAATGGATTTCATGGTCGCCAGAATGTCCATTCGCTGCTCGAGGTGCGCGCGCATCGACATCGCCACGCCGATCGCACCGAGCACCATCGCTACCAGGCAGATCAAACTCAGCATGCTGCTTGCGCGATCTAGCCCCTGGGTCAGCGCGGGGTTGGCCTCGCGGAAGTCGGTCACCTGTGCCTCGGGCAGGACCTTCTCCACCTGCGTATGCAGACCTTTGATATCGGTCGCGCCTGGTTGAAGACGCATCAGGAAGCGCTCTCCGGCCCGGCTGCCGGGCTGCAGCAGGCCGCTCTCTGCCAGGCCTTGGCGGGTAATGAGGACGCGCGGCCCAATCCCCATGCTGGAATTCATTCGGTCGGGCTCGCGTTCAATTACACCTGCAATGCGAAATGTGCTGTTGCCCAGCTTCAGCGAGTCACCAATCTGCGCGTGCAACCGAATCAGCAGATCCTCGCCTACCAGCACTTTCTGCGGGCTCAACTCCTCACGCAGCGTGCCCGCCGGACGCAGCTTGTATGCGCCATAAAAGGGATACTGCGATGGATCGACCGCCTTCAGCGATACCAGCAGAGGAATCGGATCAGACGGCGTGGAAGCCATCGACACCATCTCCGTCACCTGCGTGCGCTCCACGCCTTGCAACGCATTCAGACCGGCGATTTCTTTTGCGGAGGGTTGGCGGAACATGCGGGCGGACACATCTGCCGCCATGATGGTGCGTGCCTGCCCGAGCAGCGTCTTCTGAAACGATTCGGTGAAACCGCGGACTCCCGTCAGCGCGGCAACCCCAATCGCCACCGAAACGATTACGAATATAAACTTCGCTGGCGCTGCTTCAAATTCACGCCACGCAATGCGCAAAGCCACACTCCAGCTGAGAGCCCGTCCGGTCGTCCTCGTTACCGAGCCATTCGCCGCCCCATTCAAAGACTCATTGACAGACCCATTCACAGATGCGCCTCCGCTGCAGCCATCGGCTCCGAGGCCAATGTGTCTTCGATAACCAGCCCATCGCGCAGGACGATACGCCGCTCTGCCCGCGCAGAGATCAGCGGATCGTGCGTCACCATCACCAGCGTCGCGCGGCTTTCGCGATGGCGTTGCAGCAGCAGGTCCAGCACATGCTCGCCGTTGTGCGAATCCAGATTGCCTGTCGGCTCGTCCGCCAGCACAATGGGCGGTTCCAACATAAAGGCCCGAGCCAGCGCCACCCGCTGCTGCTCTCCGCCGGATAGCTGTACCGGATAGTGATGCTGACGATCCCCCAACCCAACGCTCTCCAGCAGCTCCGTTGCCCGAGCGCGGCCATCACTCGAACGATGAGAATTCCCACTCAGCTCGAATGGCAGCAGCACATTCTCAAGTGCCGTAAGCATGGGGATCAGCTGGTACGACTGGAAAACAAATCCAAGCTTCTTTCCACGAATTTCCGCCAGCTCATCCTCGTTCATCCGTGAGATAGGCGTTCCGTCCAGGATCACCTCGCCCTCGGTCGGCGCATCCAGGCCCGCCAGCAGCCCTAATAGCGTGCTCTTGCCGCTACCGGAGGCCCCCATGATCGCAGCAAACTGGCCACCCGGGATCGTCAGGTCAATACCGCGCAGAATCTCCACCAGGTTCGTGCCATTGTGAATCGACTTCTTCAAGCCCCGCACTTCGATCATGCTGCCCCTTTACGCCTCGCGCCTTCATCCGGCGCGCTGTCTGCTGCTAGATTGAACGTGTGATGCGCCCTCGCAGTTCCCGCCTGCTGCTTTCGATCTTTGCTGTGCTTGCGCTCGCGGCCGGCGGATGTAACAGCAAGAACCCGCCGCCGGAACCTGCGACCCAATCCTCTGCCGCTGCTCCCGCCGCACAGCCGATAGCGCCGCTCCAGGACAAGCGCCCAGTCATCGTTGCCTTTGGAGACAGTCTGACTGCAGGCTACGGCACGGATGCTGGGAACAGCTATCCCGATTTTCTCGAACACGATCTCAACGCCAAAGGCTTCCACTATCGCGTTGTCAATGCAGGCATCAGCGGCAACACGACCAAAGATGGTGTCGAGCGCCTGGGCGATGTACTCGCGCTGAAGCCGGCTCTTGTCATCGTAGCCTTCGGCGGCAACGATGGTCTCCGTGGCCTGCCTATCGACAGCACCCGTAAGAACCTGGATCAAATCGTCTCCACCCTGCAGCGTGCGGGGATCAAGATCGTGCTCGGCGGCATCACCTTGCCCCCCAACTATGGCGCCGATTACATCGACCAGTTCAACGGCGTCTACGTCTCCTTGTCCAGGAAGTATCATGTGCCGCTGCTCCCGTTTCTGCTTCAGGACGTCTACGGCGCCGCAGGCAGTATGCAGGCAGACGGCATCCACGCCACGGCACAAGGCAACCAGCAGGTCGCGCGCAACCTGCTGCCGTTGATTACTCCTCTGCTGCATAAAGAGTAGACGTCAGCCGATAACCACGGTTGGCTGAAACAATGTGCCGGCAACACGCTGCGCAATGCCGATGAGTTCATGGCGATTCGCAAATACCTTGACGTGCGGAGCAGCGGAAAAGTCTGCGAGGTTGCACATCGCGCCATTGCGCATGCGGCCGGCGGTGTGGGTATCCGCCGTCGTTGAGGGAAGTTCCGGCAGCAGTGTGCGTGGGTGTGGCAAATGCTGCTCGAGCTCGCCTGATTGCGCCAGAGCCGCCAACTCCTCCAGCGACAGCGCTGCTTCCACGCGAAATGGTCCTGCTGCAACCCGTCGCAACGACGCCAGGTGTGCCCCGCAACCCATCCGCTGGCCAAGATCGTGCGCCAGCGAGCGAATATAACCGCCGGCAGAGACAGTGGCGCGAAACTCAGCCGTGTCGCCGTCCACCGACGTGATTGCAAAATCGTGCACGACGATGCGCACTGGCGTCAGCTCTACAGCTTCTCCCGCTCGTGCCAGCGAATAAGACTTCCTTCCGCCAACCTTCTTTGCGCTATACGCAGGAGGCGTCTGCAGCAGCTCGCCGTTGAAGTGCCTCGCCTGCTCCTTCAATTCCTCAGCGTCAAGTGATACCTCGACAGATGGACCAACCGCCTCGCCCTCTGCATCGTAAGTGGTTGTTGCGTGGCCAAAGCGGATGCTGCCTGTGTACGCCTTCTCCATCCTGCCGAAGAACTGCGCCAAGCGGGTGTAGCGGCCCAGCAGCAATGGCAACACACCCGTAGCCATGGGATCCAGGGTGCCCAGATGCCCGATTGAGCGCTCATTCACGATGCGCCGCGTGCGCGCTACCACATCGTGCGAGGTCATGCCCGCGGGCTTGTCGAGGATTAGCAGGCCGTTCACTTCCCCACTATAACGGCCAATTCAGAAGCCGCTGCGCCCATGGTCGCGGACTAACGAGAAGAACTCCGCGCGCGTCTTGTCTTCGAGAAAGACGCCAGACATCGCTGAGGTCACGGTGGACGAATTCTGCTTTTCCACTCCGCGCATCATCATGCAAAGATGCCGCGCCTCGCAGACCACACCGACTCCCTGCGGCGCGATCGCATCCTGTATGGCATTGGCAATCTCCCGCGTCATACGCTCCTGCACCTGCAGCCGGCGCGCGAAGACGTCAACCAGCCGCGGCAGTTTGCTAAGCCCTACAACCTTCCCCTTGGGGATGTACGCGATGTGCACTTTCCCGAAAAATGGCAGCATGTGGTGCTCGCACAGCGAGTACATCTCGATGTCCTTCACCATCACCATCTCGTCGTAATCCACGTCAAACAATGCAGCCCGCAAAATCTCCTGCGGATCCAAATGGTAGCCCTGGGTCAGAAACTTCATGGCCTTTTCCATGCGCTCCGGCGTCTTCAGCAGCCCGTCGCGCGTCGGATCCTCGTCGAAGCGTTCCAGCAGCTCCGCATAGAGCTGTTGTGTCGAGTATCGTTCCAGCCCCTTCAGACCAGCGCCGTTGTTGACTGACGCGTCGTGAATCGCTTCGATGGTCGCTCCCGCGTGTGCGACTACAGGTTTCCGCTTAGCCAAGCACTGCCTCCCCCGCGTACTCAAAAAAATTGTTCTCCGTTTCCTCGATCCGAATACGGTCGAGTTTCCCAGCCGGCAGGCTGCCGGCGAGCACACGGTAAATGGCTCTGCACAGGTTTTCTGTCGTGGGCACCTCCTGCTGGAAGAGCGGATCGGCATTCAGATTTGCCAGATGGAACCGCTCGACCACCGACTGGCCCACCACCGCATCCAGGTCGGCCATGTTCATCACCATGCCGGTCGCATGATCGATCGGCCCTCGTACCGTGACCTCGACCCTATAATTATGCCCATGCCCATGAGGGTTGTTGCACTTTCCATAGACATCCCGATTCTCCTGCCGGCTCAACGCTTCGCAATCCAGCCGATGTGAGGCGCTGAAGTGATACCGGCGGGTCAGGGTGACGCTCATCGCGAACCCTCCGGGCCAAACCAATCTGCCCCAAAACAATCTGCGTAGAGGTCCGGCGTCTCATACACCCGCACTCGCTGAAGCCTTGCACCGGGAATCTTCCCCTCCAGCCGCTCCCACGCGCTCACCGCGATATTCTCCACCGTCGGCACACGGTCGCGGAACTCCGGAATCTCCAGGTTCAGATGACGATGGTCGTACACATCCACCACCTGGCTGTGCATCACGTCCTTCAGTCGCTTCAGGTCCACCACAAAGCCCGTCTGCGGGTCGACCTCACCCGCCACCGTCACTTCCAGGGTGTAGTTATGGCCATGCCCGTTGCGGTTGGCACATTTGCCGAAAATGCGCTGGTTCTCCGCCTCGCTCCAGGCGTCATTCCAGTAGTAGTGAGCGGCGGAGAACTCCGCCTTTCGCGTCAATAGGATCATGGGTTTCCGTTGTGTCTGCTTTATATGGATGTCCTGCCCGGGGGATTGGCTTCATGCGTCGGCGCGAGCCGTCCGCCTTCCCTTCTCCTGCTGGCATCAGCTTCACCGTATGATGGGCTAAGTGAAGCGCGCCTGTTTCATCCTGACCATCCTTTTGTTTCTAACCCTCGGCTGCGACCGCGGCAGTCATCCCCGGCAAACAGGCCGCGCCGCCCCAGACTTCACAGTAACGGACGGCAACCGCAGCGTCCATCTGGCCGACTACCGGGGCAAGGTGGTGGTGCTCAATTTCTGGGCTACCTGGTGCATTCCCTGCATTGCGGAACTCCCGTCACTCACTGCCATGCAGCAGAAACTGCCTCAGGTCCAGGTCCTCGCCGTTAGCATCGACGATGACCAGCAAGCCTACCGGGACTATCTGGTCGAACACAAAATCGGCCTGTTGACCATCGACGATCCAGCCCATCGCGCTGCCGACCTCTACGGTACCCACCGCTGGCCAGAGACCTACGTGATCGACAAGCATGGGATCATCCGGCGCAAGTTCATCGGCGCGCAGGACTGGACCAGTCCCGAGGTCCTGGAGTACCTCCGCCGGCTTTAGGTTTACCCGGCGCTTGCTGCTGCTCGCGCTGCATGCCGACTGCCCGGAAAATGATCTATGATGCCGCTAGGGCCTTTACGCAACCTTCCACCAGAGACTCGCCACCTCACCTCGCTTGAATCGCACTCAGGAACAGGGGAAATGCTCGATGACAAATGTCGATGTTTTGTTCCGCTATGAGCAGCAGCCTTCCGAGTCGGCGATGTTCGCACTGGGCAATCTCAAGGAGGTATACGGCATCCGCCGCATTGAGATTGATCAGCCCGGCAAGACCATTCGTGTGGAGTATGACGCCACTCGTTTGACCGGGGCAGTCGTAGCCAATCTGCTGCGCCGTGGCGGTATCAGCATCCTGGAAGAAGTTCCGCTGATCGCGCCCCAGAACCCCGTCGAACATCCGGATGGCTCCCAACCACCGCTGGCCGTCAAGTAGCGGGCGCGCTCCCTCAACTGGCCGTTAGACCGTCGCCGCAGCCGGTTCGAGCCGGCGATTGCGCGTGAGCACCCAATCCAGCGCAAATCGTCCCGGACCGAAGATCAGAATCAGCAACGACGCGAAGAGAAACGTGTAGGGATCCGCGTTATAGAACTTCCCCGGATCGGAAAAGATCGAGTGCAGCGCCTCTGGATCGGCGGTGAGGTACGCGACGATCATGTCGCACGCCAGCAGCAGGCTGATAAACCGCGAAGCCAGGCCGAGAATGAGCAGTATCCCGCCAACGAACTCCAGGCTGGAGATGAATACGACGTTCGCGCCGGGAAACGGGATGTGGAGGCTGGCAAAGAACTGCGTCGCCTGGGGGACATGATGCAGTCTCCCCCAGCCGGACTGCGCGAACTGCCAGCCCCAATAGAGCCGCACCAGCAACAGAAGGGGTGACTGCAGTGAAGAGGCAGCGCGGCGAAACTGCGCGTACAGCGAAAAAAGACGCTCGAAAGGCCGTTCATTCGGCATTGTTAATTGATTCGCTTTCTAGACACGCGCCGCGTCGCGGCGGATTTGTGATGGCAAAACCAACCAAGCTCAGCCCAGTTCGCAAACCACGCCTGCACTCTCGCAGGGCGCTCCTCTTCGGGGAGCACTGAGGATTCGAACGCCTGATCGAGAGCTTCCCCCAACGTCTTGCCCCCATTGAGTGCGAGCAGCAGCTGGTACTCCTCGCGATCGAGGCGCTTGTAATAGACAGCGTTGTCGTGACGATGCACACCTAAAAATGTGTCGCTCCGCTTCAGCGAGGTTGGCAAGCGGCGGCTTCGCGAACGCTTCGCGCTGGTGACCGCATTGCTGGCCACCGTCTGGGACGCTTGCCGGCGATGTACATCGATCACGAAGTCGTCGACGGTATGCAGGAGATGTAGCAGACGGAGATGCGACTGTAAGGAGAGCTGCGAGTCGCCATCGAGCTGACCCAGATCGGCGAGCGTCAAGGCGCGTTCCGCCGCGTTGTCGAAGGCCTCGATGTACGCCCATTCGAGACGCACGACATCGAGCGCCAACTCAGGCTTTTTGCCTGCGTGTTCGGGATGCTCACCCAGCCAGGATTCAAGCCGCGAGCCGAGATTGCGCAGCGTAAACGACTGCGATGGGCAATCCGCGAGATACGCGCGTGTCAGCCTCTCGAACGCTGCCGATCCCACCACGGCGGCGAGTCCCGGAAAGTCTTCACCAAACGCCGAGATGATGCGAAACCAGTATTGCCGGTTATAGATTTCCAGCCGTTCGAACGAAGTGAGCCGGTCATTCGGCTTGATGAACGCGGCAGCTTCCGCCTTCATGGAGCGGCCGTCACGCGTTTTGCGCTGCATGGTATCCGTGCGGGTCAGCGGCAGCATCACTGCTTGCGCCATCCTGCGTTGTAGCTCCAGCAGCGTCATCGCGTCTCCAGCGGTTGTGCTTCTTCATCCACCATCAACGGAAGAGCCGCGGGCGTGGAAGCATGCTTCAGATACCGGTTCGCCTTCAACGCTTCCGCATGCACCTCGTCAAAGGAAGGAATGTTATCGTCCCATTCCAGCAAGGTTGCGGTAGGGCCGCACCGCTCGATCGCGCGCGCGTAGAGCGCCCACACCGGATCGATGACCGGATGATCGTGCGTGTCCAAAATGTACTTCCGATATTTCGAATGACCCGCAATATGGATCTGCGCCACACGCCAGTTCGGCACACTGTTCACGTATGTCAGCGGATCGAAGCTGTGATTCTGTGACGAAACATAGATGTTATTCACATCGAGCAGAATGCCGCAGTCGGCAGCTTCGACTACCTCGTTGAGGAACTCCCACTCCGTCATCTCGCTCTCGTGGTATTCGGCATAGCTGCTCACGTTCTCGACCACGACAGGAATCTCGAGATAATCCTGTACCTGGCGAATGCGCTTCGCCGTTACCTTTACCGCCTCCCACGTGTATGGAATAGGCAGCAAGTCGTGCGTATAGCGCCCGTCGACGCTTCCCCAGCAAAGATGGTCGGAGAGCCATGGAGTCTTTGTGCGTCGAACCAGAGTCTTCAGCCGTTTCAGGTGTTCACGGCTCAATTGCTGCGCAGAGCCGAAATACATCGAGACTCCGTGCTGCACGACACGATACTGATCGAGGATTTGGTCCAGCACCTGCAGCGGACGGCCGCCATCTACCATGTAGTTCTCGGAAATGATCTCGAACCAGTCGACGACTGGTTTCTTTTCAAAGATGTGCTGGTAGTGCGGAATCCTGAGGCCAATCCCGACCCCGTATTCGGTAAATCCATTGAAACGATTGGCAGGCATCTCTCGATCCAGTCCCCGCGATCCAGTCCTCTCGATCGAGTCCCCTCGATCCAGTCAAAGACGCGCGGCTCGCAACGCCGGCTATGCAACATTGTGTAGGCGGGAAACCTCGCGAGGGCTGCCATTCACCAGGCGACCCTCGCGCAGGTGGTGTTGACTACTGGGGCATCTTGGAGCCGTCAGTTGCGCAGCCGCCCTTGCCTTTGCAGCTGTTCTTGGCCTTGCAGCCGTTGTCGCTCGATTTGCATCCGCCCTGCCCCTTACAGTCGTTCTTGCCTTTACAGGAGTGCTTGCCGGTGTCCTGGAAGTTGCTCTTCAGGTGCACAGCGGTGCCCACGTTCGAGCTTGCGCTCACGCTGGCTGGTCCGTTCGGCTGTGCCGTTGGTTGAGCATTGAGGCGGGCCGAGGTGCCACCGAACAAGCCGGTTACAGCCGCAGTCAGAATGAGAGTCTTAACGCTATTGTTCATCGCAAGAACCTTCCTTATTGAGTTCCTCAGATTGTGACAACCTGAGGGTGAGACCATCCGGATTACGTTGTCTACCGCGTTTGCGGATTGCAACCCTTATACAAATGAGCCGCAACAACCCGCCAGTGCCGTCGCCCTCCTCGGAGGAGAAACAGCCCCCAGCAATCGGTTAGAGTCACCGGGCAGGGGGAGGTTACAGCCGCGCCACTACCTTTGCATAGGAAATCCCGTAGCTCCTACGACAATCCCGGGAACCTGAAGCGATCGCCGGTGTTCTCGACACACTCGGCCGATCCTGATGCCGATTCAGGCAGCAGTGGATTGCGTAGTCGCGGCAGTGTGGCCCTCGGACGCCGGACGCGTAAGGATACAGGCAAGCCTCCCTGAGACGATGAGAAACGCCAACCCAGCGGCAGCCCATACTCCATATAGAACGTGCACGGCCCAGAGCGGCGCCGCGCCGATGTGACGCAGCAGCGACGGCAAAAAGTTCCAGCTTGTGATGTGGGCCGCGTCCCACGAGTCCTGAAACATGGACGGAGTATTCAGTCCCCAAGCATCCCGTTTGTGCAGCGCGAACGCCGCAATATTCTTGAAGCGCAGCAGCACGACCCAGGTCGGATGCCCAAATGTCTCCATCTGGTAAATCTCCAGCGGCAGCCAAAAGGCCAGCGACGCGCACTGGATCGCAACGCTGATGCTCGTGATTGTCAGCCCGAAATACCAGATCGTCCGGCCAAGAGCCCGCCGGTATCGAAGCAGAAGTGGGATCACGAGCAAGGTTGTCAGCTCAACGGCACTTGAGATATACCGGTCGCCCCAGGCGAAGTCGCCAGCCCACCAGTTGTAGCGCGCATAAAAGAGAACATAGGCACCGAGCATCACCAGCGTCGCCACGGCGAACGCGCGCATCGCCGGTGAGAGCCGCTTCCACAGGAGCGCCGTGAGCAGAAGGGCCAGCGGAAACATCGGATCGAACAGGAAGACGCTCTTCTCCGGCATCAAGAACGGGCCAAGGACGCCGGAGTGAAGTCCTCCTTCAAACCAGCCGTTGTTGAATGGGAAATTGGCGGGCAACGTCGCATCCCTCGACCGGTACTCGCGGGCAAAGTAAGTGACGTAGGTGTTCGTCCAGGAACCGAACCGGATGTATTGGTAGATTCGGTCGATCGCCAGAAAAACCAGATAGACCGGCACTGCGGTACGCACGTACGTCAGGAGCAAGGAGCGGCCGGAATGCGCCAGCGGGTGTCCGGATTCGTGTGCCGGACCGTGTCCTGCCGCATTCCGCGAAAACAACGCCGCCAGAAGAATGAAACATGCTGCTCCGAAGATATCCAGAGTTGTCGTGAGGCGAGTGAGGAGATTCAGTCCGAGTGCTGCGGAACCCCAGAACAGCGCGCGACGATCGCCGCTCACCAGCCATTTGTATTGCAACGCGAAGCCGGTAATCGTCAGCAGCAGGATGTAATTGTTCTCCGTCATGTTCTGCGCATAATGCAGGTGGGTAGTGGCGCAAAGCAGACCCAGAACACCGGCTACGGACTCCCCTTCCGAAAATCCGAAGAGACCCAGCAAGCGGAACGCGGCGAGAGCCGTAAGAACATTGATCAGAATGTTGATACTGACGCTGACCAGAATGCTGCGGATCGCGGGGTCTTCCTGGCTCTGCACGTAAGCATGCCAGAACGGCAACTTGCTCGCCGCGGAAGCGGCAAGGTCAACCGGCAGCATGAGTAGGGATTGCCCGATCCCATACCAGGCATAGAGCCGGCCGCCGCGCCCGTGCAGGCCAAATTCCGGATACTCGTTGGGAAAAACCTGCGGCTGCCCGGTCCAGAAAGAATGCGCCACCTGCAGCCGGTGCATCGTGTCCGATGTGCCCAACTCGCCAGATTGAATCAGAAACGTGACGAGCCCGGTAACGAGCAGAAGCAGGAAAAGAGGGCGAGAGAAAAGGTGACGGGAGATTGGCCGACGTGGCATTGCTCTGATGTTACAGTCGAGCGAATTTGCGGCCGCGTCGCGAACTCCCGGCCTACCGATTCGTAGATGAATCCGAGCGATTGTCCCGCGAGTGCTCTAATCGCTCTCGCAAAGAGGACAGCGAATCGCGTCCGTGTATCGCCAGCGAGTTGGCTTGGTGTTCTCGAGGGGTTCGCCGGCACAGTACGTGAATATGCTGAAATTTCCAGAAAAGTGCCCGATTTCCGTCCGCCCGTTGTCGAACTCAATTTCCACATCATTCAACGCCAGGGGATGCGTGCGCGCGTCGTCCAGATCGAACACTCGCCATTCATCGTGAATATCCATTGGCTTTGTCCTTTCCGCAGGCGCGTTCGACGATAGACCATCGCAACATGCCCCGTAAACCGCTCATCTTCGACCTCACCACTTGCTGGCACCAGCTGCGGCTAGGAGATCCCGCCGTCCGAGATCGTGCGCCCGGGCTTCGACCTGGTACAGTGACCGCAATGCTGCCAAGTTCACGCCGGAAGAAAGCATGATGATGGGGTGTTTCTGGTGCGGCCGAACGCGGGCGATTGACGAGGGATTACGTTGTTCCAGAATCGCTGGGCAGAAACATGCGGAACGCTACTCACACAGCCGGCTGGAGGCGACAGGGTTGGCTATCCATGCGCTCGACTCGCTTGATTACGGCGGGGTGGGCACAAAAGTGGGCACACTCCAATGAAAGGTGCCCTCTGACTCACTGTAAGTTGTTGATTGAATGGTGCGCCCAGAGAGATTCGAACTCCCGGCCTACTGATTCGTAGTCAGTCGCTCTATCCAGCTGAGCTATGGGCGCACATCAGGTGGGACTCACTGAGGATAGCAAGGGGAGCGGATGAAATCAAACGAGCAGAGATGCTCGAATCTCCGCTCGCGTCCTGCTCATTCGTACTCGTCTCAGTAGATATGGAAGTTGACTTCGATGGTGATTTCGACAGGTACGGGTTTGCCCTGGTACATCGAAGGCTTGAACTTATACTGGCGCACGGCTTCGACTGCTTTCTCGTCCAGCCCCATGCCCAGCTTGCGCACCACGCGGATGCGCTGCGGCAGCCCGTGCGCGTCCACGATCAAGCTCACCACCGACACGCCCTGATACTTCGCCCGCCGCGCCTCGTCCGAGAACTCAGCATCGACGGAGTAGATCAGCACCGGCGGCGACACACCGCCACCCACGTGATACAACCCGCCACCGTAGCCGCCACCCTCGCCCGGCCCATAGCCTGCGCCCGAGCCCGAGCCGATCCCGCCACCATCGCCCGAGCCCAGACCCGCGCCCGATCCCGTCCCGTTCGACAACGGCCCGGTGATGTTCGTCCGCGGATCGCCCAGGTTGGGCAGATTGTTATTCGGCAGCGCAATGTTCGGCGGCATCTTGATCGTCGGCTCCACCGCCAGCTTGGGATGCTCATTCACCGCCAGCATCGGCGGCGTGATCGGCGTCTCCGCAAACTTGGGCAGCTTGCCCTTGGGCGCCTGCACCAGCTCGTGCGCGCCACCACCGCCGCCACCACCCATCGCCGGACCCTTGGGCGCAATCGGACGGAAGGGCGTGATGTCGATCGCCGCCATCTGCGGCTTGGGCGGCACCGGCTTGGGATGCATCCGCGCTTCAATGATGAGAAAAATGATCAGCCCGATGATGGCAACGTGCGCGCCTACCGACAGCGACGACGACAACGGGCTGCGCTTCACCCGGAACGGATCCGGCACCGCCACCGGATGCGACGTCAGCACCAGCGGCGGCAAATTCTCCCGCACAAACAAGCCACGCAAATTCCCCAGCCACGTCCGCCATACCGGCTCATCCACCACCGGATTGAATAAATGCGGCTCGAGCGGGACTCTGCGTGTCTGTTGTGCTTCCATATCGGGCGGGGGCAGGACCTGATTTGTCATAGTCTACTTCTTGACCTGGACCAGACGGTAGCCTGCGGCCCGCCGTCTGTGATGTGTTGATTATCTATGAATGCGTTCTGCTATGTCTCCGGTTCTGCGGGATCCCCCACACCAAATGGCAACCGATGAGTAACCACAGTCACGTGAAAGGCCCTGCCGCAACACGATACTTACTGAGACGACTGGCTGGCCGGATTGGTCACACGGAAAAATGAAGGGACCTGCGCGGTCTACAATAGATCATTCCAGATCATGACTTTGCGTGACCAAACACCCAACCCAGATCCCAATTCAGACCCCAAAGGCCGGCCGGAGCTGAAGTCGACCCTGCTGCTGCCCCGCACCGGGTTCCCCATGAAGGCCAATTTGCCGGAAAACGAGCCAAAAAAGCTTGCTGACTGGACCCAAACAGGCCTCTATGAGCGGATCCGCGAAGCCCGAAGGGGCGCTCCGCAGTACATCCTGCACGACGGACCACCCTACGCGAACGGCCCCATCCACCTGGGCCATGCCCTGAACAAGTGCCTCAAAGACTTTATCGTCAAGTCAAAGACCATGGCCGGCTTCGACTCGCCCTACGTCCCAGGATGGGACTGCCACGGCCTGCCCATCGAGATCAAGGTCGACGAGCAGCTTGGCCGCAAAAAGCTCGAAATGAATCCCATTGCGGTCCGTGCCGCCTGCCGCGCCTACGCGCAGAAGTACATCGACCTGCAGCGCACTCAGTTTGAGCGCCTCGGCGTCCTGGGGCGCTGGCGGGATCCGTACACCACCATGTCCAACCAGTACGAGGCCACTACGCTCAAGGCCTTCTACGAGCTTTTCGAGCGCGGTTTCGTCTATCGCGGGCTCAAGCCGGTCTACTGGTGCTGGCACGATCGCACCGCCCTGGCCGAGGCGGAGGTGGAGTACGAGATGCACACCAGCCCCAGCATCTACGTACGTTACGCGCTTACCAGCCCCGCCGACGCCCTCGATCTGGCACTTGCCGGCAAGCCGGTCTACGCCATCATCTGGACCACCACTCCGTGGACGCTGCCGGCTTCGCTCGCCATCGCCTTCCAGCCGGAATTCGAATATGTCGCGCTCGAAAACGCGGATGGGAGTGTCTACCTGGTCGCCGCTGCGCTGGCCGATGCCGTCAAGCAGGCGTGCCATCTCGAATCGGCGCACGAGATCGCGCGACTCCGTGGCGCGCAGCTTGAACGTGCCACCTTCCAGCATCCCTTTCTCGATCGCTCCATCCTCGGCGTGCTGGCAAACTACGTCACCGCGGACCAGGGCACCGGCGCAGTCCACACCGCGCCCGCGCATGGCGTGGACGATTTCTACACCGGCGAGCGCTACGGCCTGGACCAGGCCACGAAAGTCGACGCTGCGGGCCGCATACAGGACGGTCTGCCCGAGTACAACGGTCTGAATATCTTCAAGGCCAATCCGGAGATCATCAAGCTGCTCGAAGCGCGCGGCGCGCTGCTCGGACGCAACGACATCTATCACTCCTACCCCCACTGCTGGCGTTGCCACAATCCGGTGATCTATCGCGCCACCGAGCAGTGGTTCATCTCCATGGAGACGCCGATCCAGCGCACAGATGGTTCGCCCGTCACTTTCCGCCAGCGCGCGCTTGAAGAGATCAAGAACGTCAAATGGGATCCCGCATGGGGCGAAGAGCGCATCTCTAACATGATCGCCACCCGGCCCGACTGGTGTATCTCGCGCCAGCGCATCTGGGGTGTACCCATCGCGCTCTTTCTCTGCAAGCAGTGCAACCAGCCGCTGCAGGTTCCGGATGCCTACGCACGTGTCGTCGAACTCTTCCAGCAGCACGGAGCCGATTCCTGGTACGACGGGAAGGCGGACGCCGTCCTGCCCGTCGGCGCGAAGTGCGCAACTCCCGGCTGCGGTGGCACGGAGTTCCGCCGGGAGACCGACATCCTCGATGTATGGATCGACTCCGGCACGAGTTGGGCCGCCGTCCTTGAAACAGAGCCCGAGCTGCGCTTTCCTTGTGATCTATATGCAGAAGGCAGCGACCAGCACCGCGGCTGGTTCCACTCATCGCTGCTGTTTTCGGTGGGGCTGCGCAATGTTTCGCCCTTCCGCCATGTCGCTACTTTCGGCTGGACGCTCGACGAGCAGGGGCGCGCCTTATCAAAATCGCTCGGCAACGGTGTCGATCCTGTAGATATCGCGAAGCGTCTCGGCGGGGAGATTGTGCGCCTCTGGGTCGCCTCCGTCGATTTCCGTGAAGATGTCTCGGCCAGCGAAAACCTGATGCAGCGTGTCGCCGACAATTACCGCAAGCTGCGCAACACTTTTCGCTTCCTGCTCGGCAATCTGCACGACTTCGATCCCGCGCAGCACGCCGTCGCCTGGGACAAGCTCGAGCCGCTCGACCAATACATATTGACGCGCGCCCGCGAGCTGACCACAAAGGTGCTGCGCTGGTACGAAGAGTTCGAGTTCCACCGCATCTACCACGCCGTCAATGAATTCGCCATCGTCGATCTCAGCGCGCTCTACGCGGATGTCCTCAAAGACCGGCTTTACACCTTCGCGCCCAACAACCCTGCGCGCCGTGCTGCGCAAACCGTGCTGTGGAAGATCACCGAAGCCCTGGCGCGGCTGGTCGCCCCCATCCTCAGCTTCCTCGCCGATGAGGTCTGGCAGCATCTTCCGGCGGACACCAAGCGCGATACCAGCATCCATACCACCCTCTTCCCTACAGCCGATGAGCTTGCTCCCGCGGGACAGGAAGCGCTGCTCTCCGACTGGGCTCAGCTGCTTTCCATTCGTGATGTTGCGCTTAGCAGCCTGGAAGAGGCACGGAAGGAAAAGCGCATCGGCAAGGCACTGGAGGCTAAGCTGATCCTCGAACTTCCAACCGAGCCACTCAAAATCTTGCGGCGCTATGAGCCTTCGCTGAAGGAGTTGCTGAACGTGTCGCAGGTGGAACTTGTGAGTTCAGCCGGAGACGAAATTCGCGCCACAACAGCAGCCGCCGATGGCGCCAAATGCGCGCGTTGCTGGAATTACCGCACCGACGTCGGCGTCGATCCCCGATGGTCCACGGTTTGCGGACGCTGCGCCGGTGCGCTCGACGAGATAGCCTTTCCGCCACTCGATGAAGAGGACGCTGCCTGATGTCAGAAGCAACCACGACCACGGCGCGTCCCCCGAGCAATGCAACCTCAGACCGCCGCGGCATCCTCTTTCTCCTCTCGGCGCTCATCGTGCTCCTCGATCGGGTCACCAAGATCGCCGTCGCGCACAGCATCGCTCTGGGCGACGCGCGCGTCGTGATTCCGAAGTTTTTTCGCATCACTCATGTGCTCAACACTGGGGCCGCCTTCTCTCTTTTTGACAACTCCGCATCTCCCGACCGCGTGCGCTGGCTGCTGGTCAGCTTCTCGCTGATCGCCGCCGTTATCGTAGCCATCGTGCTCGTGCGTCTGGGCCGCAGCATCACCGCGACCACCTTTGGCCTGGCGCTCATTCTCGGAGGAGCGATCGGCAATGCATACGACCGCATCCGCAGCGGCGCCGTCATCGACTTCTTTGAAGTCCATATCGTCCATTACCACTGGCCAGACTTCAACGTTGCCGACTCCGCCATCGTCTGCGGAGGGATTCTGCTGGTCCTGCACTCGCTGGTCGCTGCGCGCGAGCAATAACTCGGAGGCAGCGACCAACGCGAGCGACCGCCAAACCACGCACGTGAGTGCGTCCGCTTGGGCGGCAAGCCCTATACTGAAGAGTGCATCCCCAGCCCCTGAAACTCACTACGGATAGGCCAGAAGTGAACGACGCCATCGTGATCCGCGGCGCGCGGACCCATAATCTGAAAGGCATTGACTGCGAGATCCCCCACGGCAAATTGACCGTGATCTCCGGGGTCTCCGGGTCGGGCAAGTCGTCGCTTGCCTTTGACACCATCTACGCCGAGGGCCAGCGCCGCTACGTCGAATCACTCTCCGCCTACGCGCGGCAATTCCTGGAACGCATCGAGAAACCGGACGTGGATCTGATCGACGGCCTCGCCCCCGCTATCGCCATCAAGCAGAAGAACTCCACGCGCAACCCGCGCTCCACCGTCGCCACCGCCACGGAAATCTACGACTACATGCGGCTGCTTTACGCCCGCTGCGGCACCATGCACTGCATCGTCTGCAACAACCTGGTCCGGCGCGATTCCGTCGATGAGATTGCCGCGGCCATCCTGGCTCTGGGCGAAGGCACCCGCCTGCACGCGCTCTTCCCTGTCGAGGTGCGTCGGCCACCTGCATCGGAGGACCTCGCGGTCAGCGAGCATCCGAAAGATGAGCCGGAGAAGCCGAAGCGCGGCGCAAAGAAAGCTAAGGCCGGAGCGAAATCCGGCTCCGAGCCAATTCGTGAGCCGATATCAGACGCGCTCCGCCAGCGCCTCACTGACCTGCGCGCCCGCGGCTTCAACCGTCTCTACCAGGCAAACCGCATCTTCGAGTTCTCCTCGCCCGAATCGCTGCTTGAGATCGACTTTACCCAACCAGTCTTCGTGCTCGTCGACCGCATTGCTGTCTCTACGGAGGGCCGTGCCCGTATCGTCGATGCCGCTGAGATCGGCTATCGTGAATCCGGCGAGATCATCTTTGAAATCGTGCCGCGCGAACCGCGCGGGGAGGTAGTCCCTCGTGAAGAAGACAGCAAGCCGCGGGAGCGCCTACGCTTCTCGCGTGAGTATGAGTGCAAGCATTGCCATCGCCTCTACCGCGAGCCCGAGCCGCGCCTCTTCTCCTTCAACAACCCATACGGCGCATGCCCGCGCTGCCAGGGCTTTGGCAACACCATCGATTTTGACCTCGACCTGATCATCCCTGATAAGGGCAAGACGCTCGATGACGGCGCCATCGATCCATGGACCCGGCCCAAGTACCGGCCGTACCACACCGAACTCCGCCGCGCCTGCCGCGAACAAGGCATTCCGCTCAATGTGCCCTGGTACGACCTTACGGCTGCCCAGCAGGGATTCGTGCTCGAAGGCAACGGCAGCTTCCCCGGCGTGCATGGCTTCTTCCAGTTGATGGAGCGCAAGAAGTACAAGCTGCATGTGCGCGTCATGCTCTCGAAGTACCGCGGCTACGCACGCTGTCCGGAATGCAAGGGCGAGCGTCTCCGCGCCGAAGCTCGTGCCGTGCTGCTCGATGGCCGAAATATCTGCCAGGCCGCTGCGCTCACTATCGGTGCGGCACATCAGTTCTTCGCGGCGCTCAAGCTCAATCGCGAGCAGGAGGAGATCGCCGGCTCCATTCTGAAAGAGGTGCAGCAGCGGTTACGTTTCCTGGATTCTGTGGGACTCGACTATCTCACGCTGGACCGGCTCGCCTCCACGTTATCCGGTGGCGAAGCGCAGCGCATTCAGCTCGCGACGTCGCTGGGTTCGCAGTTGGTAGGCGCGCTCTACGTGCTTGACGAACCCTCCATCGGACTGCACACACGCGACACGGCGAAGCTCATCCACATCCTCGAAAACCTGCGCGACCTCGGCAACACCATCCTGGTGGTCGAGCACGACCCGGACGTCCTGCGCTCCGCCGACTATCTGATGGATCTCGGACCCGGTGCGGGCGAGTACGGCGGGAAGCTGCTGGCCGCCGGAACAGTGGAGCAGGTGGAGCGCAATCCCGACTCGCTCACCGGCCGCTATCTCTCCGGTGCGCTCACCATTCCGGTGCCGACGCGCCGTCGCGAGCCCGGCCGCGAGAAGCTCGTGCTGCGCGGCGCCCGCATTCACAACCTGCGCGGCGTAGACGTCGAGATTCCCCTCGGCATGCTGGTCTGCGTCACCGGCGTCTCCGGCTCCGGTAAGTCCACGCTGGTGCACCAGGTGCTCTATCGCGCTGTAGCGCATGCTCTCGGCCAGACTGAGGGAGGCGATCCTACGGGCCTCTATCGCGAGCTCACCGGCGCCGAGCGGCTGAACGACATCATCCTGGTCGATCAGAATCCCATCGGCCGCACTCCACGCTCGAACCCGGTCACGTATATCAAGGCCTTCGACAGCATCCGCGAGCTCTTTGCTTCTCAGCCGGAAGCGGAGCGCCGCGGCTACGGCGCCGGCCACTTCTCCTTCAATGTGCCCGGCGGGCGCTGCGATGTCTGCGAGGGCGACGGAACGGTCACCGTCGAAATGCAGTTCCTAGCCGATGTGGAGCTGCCGTGCGAAGAATGTAATGCCACGCGTTACAAGGCCTCCACCCTCGAGATTCGTTACAAGGGCAAGAACATCTCCGAAGTGCTGCACCTCTCGGTCAAGGAGGCTCTGCGTTTCTTCGCCGGTCATCCGCGCATTCTGGACAAGCTGGCCGTTCTCGACGAGGTCGGTCTCGGCTATGTGCGGCTGGGCCAGTCCGCCACGACGCTCTCCGGCGGCGAGGCACAGCGCGTCAAACTGGCGGCACACCTCGCCACAGCCCGCACGTCTAATGGCAAGGTGGCCCGTTCGCGCACGCTCTATATCCTGGACGAACCAACTACCGGGTTGCACTTCGATGACGTAGGCAAACTCCTCCACGCCTTCCGCAAGCTCATCGATGGCGGCGGCTCTCTCCTGGTGATCGAGCATAACCTGGACGTGATCAAATCCGCCGACTGGGTCATCGACATGGGGCCGGAGGGTGGCAATGCCGGCGGGGCCATTGTGGCGACCGGCACGCCGGAAGAGATCGCCGCCGCACAGGGTTCGCATACGGGATACTGGCTTAGCCGGGTGCTGAAAGGCTCTCCCCAGCCGGCCGAAGTAGCGGTTTAAGGAATGATGATGAAGTTGCTGTTTTTTTGTGGTTTGCTCGTGTCTGTTTCCGTTGCGGCGCAACAGACTTCCCTCCCTGCCGGTACTCGCGACCCCGACGAGCCCGTCACACCGCCCTCTACGCTGTCCTCCGCGAAGCCCGCTGGAATCGCGCCCGCGCTCGCCGCCGCGGAAGACAAAATCGAAGCCCACGACTACGATGCTGCCCGGCCCGGGCTTCTGGGCTACCTGCAGCAGCACCCCAGCGACGCCCGCGCGCGCTTTGATCTTGGCTTCGTCGAGGACTCCACCGGCCAGCAGGACGCCGCGGAACGCGATTACCACAAGGCCATCTCCGCCGATCCGAAGCAGTTCGAATCTCATGCCGCGCTCGGCCTGCTCTACGCTCAGACGAATCAGGCGGACAAGGCAGTGCCGGAGCTAGAGACCGCGGGTCAGCTCGAACCTGCCAATCACGATGCTTCCGCCAAAGCGCAGGTATGGCGCAGCCTTTCGCAGCTCCAACTCCCGAGCGACCCCGCTGCCGCGAAACAGTCGCTGCTCAAGGCGTTACAGCTGGCTCCCGGCAGCGACACACCTGCCGACCTGGTGCTCACCGGTCAGATTGCCGAGGCCAATCGTGACCCGGACGACGCCGTCATCGCCTACAAGCGCGCTCTGGCAGCAGATCCCGCCTCCGCCGGCGCCACATCCGGGCTGGCGCACCTGCTGTTGCAGCAAAGGAAGCCTCAGGAGGCGGAGCCGCTGCTGCGCACTGCCATCGCCAAGCACCCGGAGGACGCCGGACTCACCGCCCAGCTCGCCACCGCCTTGGCAGCGGAAGGCAATGACGCCGAGGCGGTCACGACACTGCAGAAGCTGCACCAGCTTCAGCCATCGAATACCAACGTCACTGCCATGCTGGCCGACGCCTATCTGCGCAGCGGTGCGGCAGACAAAGCCGCCCCACTGCTTTCCGACGCAGTGCAGGCGGCTCCAGATAACGCTACTCTGCTCACCGATTACGGCCAAAGCCTGATCTACACCAAGCAATTCTCCGCTGCAGTTCCCGTTCTGGAACGCGCCACAGCAGCGGATCCGAAGGACCAGGAGGCATGGGGCGGACTTGCCTTTGCGCATTCCCAGCTTCACCAGGATGCTTCGGTTCTCAAGGATCTTTCGGCCAGACAAAAAATCGCGGCTGATACTCCAGAAACATTGTTTTTGTGGGCAACTTCGTACGATAATCTGCACCAGATAAAGCAAGCGGCTGACTTTTACGATAGATTCCTCGCAACCGCCCACGGCAAGTATCCAAACGAGGAATGGCAAGCGAAACACCGGCTGGTGGCTCTGGGACACGGTCACTAACCGCGCACGGAAAGTCCGAGGTGCGCTATGCGTCCAATCGGTCTGCTCCTGTTCATCGCGCTTCTTTTCCCCGCGCTCAGCCGCGCCTCCGGCGCGGACAACAAACCACCGCTTGATCCGGTCGCGCTCTCCGCGCTAGCAGCGAAGGCAAGTCTTGCGTCACCAAAAGACCAGTGCTTCCTTTACGCGGAGCTGGTGCACCAGATGACCGAACTCGCCGGCCGTCAGCTCAGCCAGGGAGAGGATCCTTCCTCCACGCTGCGCGCCGTTCGTGACTACACGGAGAAAATCCACCTGGGCGAGGCGAAGGACAACAAGCGGCTCAAGAATGCGCAGATCCTGATGGAGCACACAGCCTTCCGGCTGACGGAGTATTTGCACTCTGCCGGGCTTGACGACCGACCCATACTCGAATCAACCTTGAAAAATCTGAACCAGGTTCAGAACGAGCTTATGATGCAGGTGTTCCGCCACTGAATCATTTGCCGGTCCCCATTCCAACACGCAGCGCTCGTCGAAATTCACGCGTGGCATTTCTCTTGTTCGCCGCGTGTCTCTTCGCTATTCACAGTGCCGCCATCCACAGTGCGCTCGCGCAACGATCCAAGGATCCTCTAACGCCGGACCAGGAGGAACAAGTCCGCGCAGTGGCGGATCAACCGAACGAGCGAGTAAAGCTCTACATTAAGTTCATCGAGCTGCGGACCGAAGCTATCCATCACTCGGTGGTGCGTCCCCCGATTCAACATCCCGGCATCGAGATCCACGATCGGATGGAAGAGTTGACGCGGCTGGTCGACGAACTGCAAGACAATCTGGATGCCTACGACGAGTCGCACGACGATGTTCGCAAGTCGCTCAAGTTCCTGCTGGAACGCGCGCCAAAATGGCAATCCGTGCTGCGGGAGCCCTCCGGCTCTCCCGACTACGATTTCGCACGCAAGACCGCGACGGACGCCATTGACAATCTCACCCAGTCGGCAACGGCACTGCTGAAATCTCAGGAAGAGTATTTCTCCAAACACAAGCCCGGCAAAGAGACCAAAAAGGCTCCTCCGGAGTAAAAACGTCCCCTGTAGGCAGTCGTGCCTCCATTGCGTCCTTCTGCGCTCCTGCGCATCTATCCAATCGACGACAAATCGACAGGAGATGGCATGGAAGCGGCACTCACTTTTCTCGAGCGTCTGGTAGGAATCGGCATCGGCATCTTTGCTATCTACCAATGCTTTCAGGTCGGAGATAGCGGTCGCCTGGCGCGCCCCGCTCTCGCTTGGACTGTGCGCATCTGTCTCATCGGCGTGGCCGCCGTGTGCTTCTTCACCGTGGCGCGGTTAGCCGCCACCCGCTGACCATCCAGATGAATCGCAGTCTCTGATACGTGGCCCGGCGGAGGTGCTACGCTAGCGTTGTCGTGAGTCCCGAGTTACACCAGATATTCCAGGACGAATATCGCGTGGTTCGTCCACGCGCTCCCATGCCGCCTCTGCAGGTGCGCTTCCGCCGCTTCACCACTCTCAACACCACCATCCGGTTGCGCGAAGGCAATCTGCACGTCTCGCTCTCCGATGTTCTGGAAGGTGCGCCGGAACCGGTGCTGCGCGCTATCGCGCACATCCTCATCGCGAAGCTCTATCGCAAGCCTCTGGATGCGCGGCACACACGACGGTACCGTCACTTCTCTTCCAGCGAATCGGTCATGCGGCAGACCGAGCTCATCCGGCAGACGCGCGGCCGCAAGACCATCCTCGGCCCCCGGGGCCAGTACTACGATCTTGAGGAAGTCTTTGAAAGTCTCAACCTGCGCTTCTTTCACGGGCTCTTGGGGCGGCCGCTGCTGACCTGGAGCGGCCACATGGCCCGGCGCAGCCTTGGCCACTACGACCCGGCGCACAACACGATCGTTGTCAGCCGGGTTTTCGACCGCCGGAACACACCGCGTTGCGCAGTCGAATATCTCGTCTATCACGAGATGCTGCACCTGAAGCATCCTGTGACGGTGCGCTCGGGACGCCGCTGCGTCCATTCGCGAGCCTTCCAGCACGACGAGCGCCTCTTCCCCGAGCTTGAGGCGGCCAAGCGTTATCTCAAGCAGCTTTGAAGAAGGAGCGTCAGGTCGCGGTGGCGGGCTGCCCGGCTCGCGCCGCAGCCTGACGTCGCACCCACACGATCAGCAGAATACCGATGACCATCGAGCCGAGGCTCGCCACCTGCGCATTGCTCATGCCGAAATAAAGCCGCGGGTTGATGCGGATAAACTCCACCAAAAAACGTGCCACGCCGGAGAGCACCAGGTATTCGCCGGTAATCTCCCCGGGATTGCGCCGGCCACGCTTCCACAAAATCGCCGCAATGATCAATGCGGCGATGAGCTCGTAGATGGGCGTCGGATGTACCCGTTGCACCGTCGGCACCAGCCCGTGAGGAAAACTCATGCCCCAGGGCAGATTCGTGGGAATACCGTAGTCTCCATCGCCCGAGGTGAGGCAGCCGATGCGGCCTACCCCGTAGCCTACGGCGGCAGCAGGAGCCGCCAGGTCCAGCATGCCGAGAGCGCCCACCTTCGCCGCGCGTCCCTGCCACATCAGTGTCAGGATGCCCGCGATCAGCCCCCCGTACCAGGCAAAGCCGGCGCGATCAAAGAGCGTAGCTACCGGGGAGTGAATCAGCATCTCCGGGTCTTCCAGGACATGCCACAGCTTGGCGCCTATGACACCCAGAACGGTGACAAAAGCCACCACGCTGATCGCATCTGCTTCAACATGGAAACGCTGGAAGTTCAGATGGAGCACGTAGCCGGCACAAACCGCCGCCAGCCAGAGCATGAGACCAAAAGTGCCAATGGTGAGTGGGCCTAGATGAATATATGGATACATGAGGGCAGCTTTCCCACAAGTATAGTCAGCGCGGCGATACTGGGTGAAGATAGCTTATGGCCACGCCGATTCGAGACTCGTACTCGCCGGCTTATCCGCCCGTGTTGATCGGCCGGGAAGCGATCGCAAGTCGCGTTGCAGAAATCGGCGCGGAGATCGATCACGATCTCGCCGGAGAATCGGTGCTGCTGGTTGGCGTGCTGAAAGGCGCGGCAATTTTTCTCTCCGATCTGGCCCGCGCCATCAGCATCCAGTGCACCTTCGACTTCGTCGCCGTCTCCAGCTACGGCAAGGGCACGCGTTCCAGCGGTGCCGTCAAGCTCATCAAAGACCTCGACCATCCGATTGAGGGGCGCAATATCATTCTGGTCGAGGACATCCTCGATACCGGGCTCACCCTCTCGTTTCTTAAGCGCATGCTCATGCAGCACCGGCCACGTTCACTGCGAGTCGCCGCGCTTCTCGACAAGCCGGAGCGCCGCATCGAGCCCATCCAGGCCGAGTACGTTGGCTTCAGCATCCCGAATCACTTCGTCATCGGCTACGGCATGGATTACGCGGAGCGCTTCCGAAATTTACCTGACATTTGCATCTTTCCGCCAGATGCCGCCGACTAGCTTCTATCTGGCAACTCTGCAGGCTTTTCTGCGTCCATCAGGATGGTGGCATTTGCACCACGAATGGGAGTGCGAAAATGAGAGTCATGGAACCGAACACCTCCGATGAGGTTGTCGTAGCCAACCGCGGCACGTTTGACGCTGCCGCATTTGCCGCAAACGCACTGGCTACACCGGCCAGCTTCGCTGCCGTGCTGGACCACACACTGCTGAAGCCGGAGGCGACACGCGATCAGGTGCTCGCCTTGTGCCGCGAGGCCGCAGAACATCGCTTCGCCTGCGCCATGGTGAATCCCGCGTGGGTGCCGCTTGCCACCTCGGCACTTGCCGGCACGGCTGTACCTGTTGGCGTGGTGATCGGATTTCCGCTCGGTGCAAATCTTTCCACGACCAAACGCGACGAAGCACGCGAGATGGTAAAAATGGGCGCGCGCGAGCTCGATATGGTGCTGAACATCGGCATGCTGAAGAGCGGCCTTTACGAACAGGCCGAAGCAGATATCCGTACGGTAGTGGAGGTTGGCCGCGCTGCGGGCGCGGTGGTGAAAGTCATCCTCGAGACCTGCCTGCTGACCATGCCGGAGAAGCTGCGCGCCGCCGAAATGGCCATCCATGCCGGGGCGGATTATCTGAAGACAAGCACGGGATTTTCCACCGGCGGAGCCACGGCAGCCGATGTCGCGCTGCTCCGCGGCATTGCCGGAGACAGATGCGGCGTCAAGGCCTCCGGCGGTATCCGCACGCTGAGCGAGGCGCGTGCCATGCTTGAGGCCGGTGCAACCCGCATCGGCGCAAGCGCGGGTGTACGCATTCTCCAGGAGCTGAATGCTGCGCTCGCAGCGGCCGCACAAACCGCACCCATTTGAATAACTGAAAGGGGCTGCGGCGGCCATATTGTTCGCGCCCGCTGCGCTATGATGACTCGATTGCCCGCCCCGTCCCGGGGGCGCAGGCGGTGGAGCAAATCTGTGAAGGATGACGGCCAGCAGGACCGGCCCAACGACAGGCCTTCGGACAGCTTCGAAGGAGATTATCGGCCAACCAGCGAAAGCGGCGCGGCGCGCGCACGCGTACGCACCGAACCCATCCAGCTCGCATTCCTTATGCGGCTGGCGAACGCCCTCAACGCCACCCTCGACCTGCAGACGATCATGCACCAGACGGCCGAGCTGGTCCGCGCCGTCATCGACTTCCGCATCTTCGCCATCCTGCTGCTGAACGACCGCACGAACGATCTGCGCATGCGCTTCCAGATCGGCCATACACCGGAGACGGAGCGCCGCCGCTTCCGCATTGGCGAAGGCATCATCGGCGAGGCTGCTTCGCGCAAGGAGCCGGTCTTAGTCAACGATGTGCGCACTGCGAAGCACTATGTCTCGGCAAATGAGGCCGTACGCTCCGAGCTGGCTGTGCCGCTTATCGTCAAGGGCCGCGTCATCGGCGTGATCGACATCGAAAGTGAGGAAGTCGGCTATTTCCAGGAGGAGCAGCTTCGTCTCCTCGAACTGACGGCATCGCGAGTCGCTGTGGCAATCGAGAATGCCCGCCTGTACACGCGTGTCTCGCGGCAGGCGCAAACACTTGCAGTGCTCACCGAGATTTCGCGCGATCTCAGCTCGATTCTGGATCTTGACGAGCTGCTGGAACGCATCGGTCAACTGCTGCGGCGCCTGATCGACTACCAGATGTTCTCCATTCTGCTGCTCAATGAACGCGATCACGCGCTGGAGACGCAGTTCGCCGTCCGCTTCGGCGAGCGCTATGTCCCCATCGAACGCGTTCCACTCGGCCGCGGACTTGTCGGCGTTGCCGTGCAGACGCAGGCGCCCGTCTACGCACCGGACGTGCGCCGCGATGCTCGCTATCACATGGTCAATCCGCTCACCCGGTCCGAGCTGGCCGTTCCCCTGATTTACAAGAAGAAGGTGATCGGCGTCCTCGATCTGGAGCACACGCGCGCCAATTACTTCAACGAAGACCACCAGCGCACCATCGTGACGCTAGCCGCCCAGATCGCGATCGCCATTGAAAATGCGCGGCTCTACCAGCGTGTCGCACAGCAGGAACAGCGTCTGGAACATGATCTCGAAATGGCGCGCGAGGTTCAGCTTCGCCTGCTTCCGCAATCGCTTCCCAAGCATCAGTCCGCGGAATTTGCAGCGCGCTTTCTGCCGGCGCGCACCATCGGCGGCGATATGTACGATTTCCTGCACTATGACAACCATCGCACCGGCATCGCTCTGGGAGATGCCAGCGGCAAGGCCGCGCCCGCCGCTCTCTATGCCGCTCTGGTCAGCGGCATCATGCGCGCAGCCGCTCCGCGCGCGTTGCATCCCGAGGAGATGCTGGCACTGCTCAACGATTCGCTGCAGGAGCGGCGAGTCGACGCGCAATACGTCACCATGGTTTACGCAGTATGGAACGATGAGGACCAGACGCTTGAAATCGCGAATGCGGGCGCAGTGCAGCCGCTCATCAGCCGCAATGCCGAGGTCGAGACCATCCATGCGGAAGGCTTTCCGCTCGGCCTCTTCCCCAACGTCTCGTATGAGCAGTTCACACTCTCGCTCCGTGCCGGCGACTGTGTTGTCTTCTTCAGTGACGGGCTGGCCGACGCCCAGAACCCTGATGGAGAGATGTTTGGCACTGAGCAGCTCTGCGAAATCGTGCAGCAGAATGCATCTCTGGGAGCAAATGAGCTCGCCGACCTCATTATGACTAGGATCAGCGACTTCCAGGCCGGCGCAGAGCACTTCGACGACGAGACGCTGATCGTGTTACGCGTCAACGACGCCCCGTCTGCCGGCCCATCGAACTGACGCGCACGTTGTAACCTGAGAACAATCCCTCGATTGGAGTCTTCGCTTGTCTCAAGCCACAGCGACCCGCGTGATCGCGCCCGCCCGCAACCTGATCGGAAGCCTGCGCCTGCCCGGCGATAAGAGCATCTCCCACCGCTACGCCCTGCTCGGCGGACTCGCCCACGGCACCACGGAGCTGGAAAACTTCTCGACCGGCGCCGATCCAGCCAGCAGCCTTGGCTGCGTGGCCGCACTCGGCGCAAAGGTAGAGCGCGACGGCGCAAGCATCACCATCCAGGGTTGCGGTGGCCAGTTTCAGCCTTCCAGCGCCGCACTGGACTGCGGTAACTCCGGATCAACCATGCGCATGCTCGCCGGCCTGCTTGCGTCCCAGTCTGGAAGCTTCACGCTCATCGGCGATAGCTCACTCAGCCGCAGGCCCATGGAGCGCATCCGCAAGCCATTGGAGGCGATGGGCGCGCGCATTACCCTGACGGACGGGCACGCGCCCTTCACCATCGAAGGCGCGCAGCTGAAGGCCATCGACTATGTCACTCCCGTGCCGAGCGCGCAAGTCAAGACCGCTGTGCTCTTCGCCGGGTTGCAGGCAAATGGCACAACCACGGTGACTGAATCCGTGCGCACCCGCGACCATGGCGAAATCGCTCTGGAGGCCTTCGGCGTCACGCTGACTCGTCAGCGTGATTCGGTCAGCATCTCTGGGGGCCAACAGCTCCAAGGTGTGAATGCCGTGATACCTGGCGACATCTCTTCTGCCGCGTTCTTTCTCTGCGCGGCGGCGCTCTTCCCGGATTCCGGCCTGCTGTTGGACAATCTCGGCCTGAATCCGACACGCGCTACGCTGCTCGACGTGCTGGCTACGCTCGGCGCGAAGACTTCGGTCCTCAATCTGGAGCAGCGTAACGGTGAACTCGCCGGCACGGTGCAACTGGTCGCGCCAAAGGACGGCCTGACCGGCGCTACCATCTCGGGCGCGCTGGCCGCGCAGCTCATCGATGAGCTGCCGGTGCTGGCCGCCATCGCGCCCTACACGCGGAATGGCATCCGCATCCGTGATGCGAAGGAACTGCGCGTCAAGGAATCCGACCGGATTGCACTGGTTGCGGAGAATCTGCGCCGCATGGGCGCCGAGGTAGCCGAGGTTGAGGACGGGCTGGACGTGCCGGGTGGACAGATTCTGCACGGCGCCGAGATCGATTCAGGCGGCGATCATCGCATCGCCATGGCATTTTCCGTTGCGGCGCTGCGGGCAGAAGGCGAATCCACGATCCACGGCGCCGAGTCGGCAGACATCTCCTTTCCGGAGTTCTTCAGCCTGCTCGATCAGGTGGCCGTGCGCTAAACCAGGACGGACTGGTAAGACTTCATCCGCTGAAGGGAGATTCCCATGTACGTCGTGCGTCAATCTACGCTGCCGCATGTCGGGATGTCGTATGAATTTGTGGGAAAGGACCAGGGGCAGACGGGCATCTCGTTTTTCCTGGTGAGCACGAGCGAACCTGGACGGCGTGTTCGCCTGCATAAACACGATTACGATGAGGTCGTCCATGTCATCGAGGGTGAGTCAACCTGGACGATCGGCGACCAGCAGGTCATCGCGGGAGAAGGCGACACCGTCGTCGTACACGCAGGTGAGCCTCACGGGTTTGTGAACAGCGGGCAGGGGCAATTACGTCAGATCGACATACACCTGCACCCCACCTTTGAGACAACCTGGCTGGAAGAGTAACTCTTCGCTCTACTGCGGTGGTGCTGGCTGTTGCTGTTGCGGCTGCTGAGGCAGCGGCGGAGGTGGCTGCACCGGCGGAGTATGCAACTGCTGCTGTTGCGATGGCAGAGGAGCAACCGGTGCCTGGGGCGCAGCCTCGAGCCCTGGAATCGTGACCTGCTGCGTGATCGTGCCGGAGACGCCATCGCCAATGCTGATGTTGTACTTGGTCAGCGTATTCGCCAGAATCTGCTCCAGCGACGCGCGGTCCTTCGCATAGGTAGCCATTGCGGAGGTTAAGGTATTCTCCGCGGCGGCCAGGTTTCGTTCCTGCTGCAGCACCAATGCGGTGGTGGACGCGCCGTACTTGAACTTCTTCTTCTCCGCGTCCAGCGCTTGGGTGTTGTACTCGCGTGTCGCCGTCGCTGCCTGCACCAGCAGCGCGATCGTTGGTCAGCGCATACTGGGCGTTGATGACCGGATGCGGATCTGTGTATAGAGCTGCTGCAGCTTAAGCTGGTCCTGGCGGAATTCAAGCAAGGACCGCGCCTCGCGCCGATTGCGCGATCCGGTTGCGGAGGGGAATCTGGAATGTTGATGCCCACGCCCCGGTCGGGGTATGTCCCATTAAACATGCCGGTGAACTACATCGCTGTAATTACCTCGGAACAGTGCAGGTATTTACGCCGCATCGAGGTACCATTCTCGTGCGGTTTACTGCAAGTCGGATTGGCTGCGCCGCCGATAGCGCTGATGGATCCATAAAACCCATACAGATCCACCGTCGGCCGCAAACCATTCTTGACGCCTTTGAGAGTGATCTGGTCGTTCTTCAGATTCAGAACTGCACTGCTCGATTTCCGGCCGGTTCTGATCGGCTTCCTTCACCAGGTCTTCCACTGCCGCTGTTTCCTCAGGCATCTCGATCAGGGACACGCGATCTGTCGGAATAACCGGCGCTTGCGATAAGCCGGATCATTCAGGTTCCTGGCGATCGCCTGCTTCATCACCAAGCTGCTGGTATTCAAGATTGGTCTGTGCAGTGATCAGCGTCTGCTTGTCCTGCGCGACCTGATTGTCGGCGTTCAGAACATCAAGCGGCGCAAGCGTCCCGATCTGCAGTTGCTTGCGATTATCAGAGGCGACCTGTGTCGATTGGTCGAGCGCGCGCTGCGCAGACTGCACATTCTCGTATGCGCTCGACCAGCGCCCAGTAGATGTTCTCCACCTGGTTGATCGTGTACAGCAATTGTTGGCGGAAAGCCGAATCGGTAATGCGGCGGTTGTTGATGGCTTGCGCGATAAATCGCGTATTCACTCCGATCCCGAAGCCGTTGAGCAGATGCTGAGTGATCTTCGCCTGGAAAGGTCGAGGCGAGCTGCGGGCTATAGTTGCTGCGTGTGTTGTTGCTGGTGGTGCGCGAGTTCTGGAAGCCAACCTGTCATCGTCGTGCCGGGACTGATAGCCCTGGTTGATACTGGAAGTTGTACTCGTTGGTGTTCTGCGATCAGCGTTGTGCGTGCCGGTGATGAACGAGTTCGGTTCCGGCGTGCGGCGCGAGCGCTCGAATTGCACCGTGCCGGCCAGCAATCGGATCAGAAATCGTCGGCGCTGGACCTCGTCCATTGGTCGTTAACACTAGGCCGCTTGCACCCGCGCCGGCGCCGGACGCGCCCGCCGACGTGCCGCCCGGTCCGCCGCCAGAGGTCAAGCGTTGAGCTGCTACCCCCATGGTACCGGTCACGAGTCCAGCCGGAGAGCCAAGCAGCGACGCCGCCCGCCCGCGAACGCAGGATGTCCGTATCGGAGATGTCCAGGTTGTACCGGGCGATCGCGATATCAAAGTTGTTCTCAAGCGCGAGCATGATCGGCATCGCTCAGACTCAGATAAATCTTCCCGTCCTTCAGCAGATCTTGCAGCCGCGGCGAATTTGTCACGCGGGGCACATCGACTTGAGTTGACGAGGTAAGGAGCGATCGGGTTCGGGAAAGGGGATCGGCGGCTGCTGAAAATCGCGCGCACCAGGCCGCATGTAGAGTGGCAGCGTTGCGTTCGGTGCCGGCTCCGCAGGTAGACCCGCAGTAGCCGCGCCGGGATTGATCTGCTGCTGCCCTTGGGCCAACGGCGTAAGCGTGGAGAGCACCGTCATCGCGATTCCCGCCCATCCCGCCAGCCTGCGTCCCGTCCACCGCTGATCGTCACTCACTCGCCGTACTTCCCGCTTTTTGAAAAAGTCCATTCGCCCCCACCAATCGAAATGCCACATCCCCACAGAGACGGCGCAGGCCGCTCCCCGGACTCCGCGCTGAACCGGAATCCTTCCAATCGGCCAGGCCTGTCGCAATCCCAAAGCCTTCGGACCGTACGGAATCTGCCGCTGTTGCGTCTTGCGGTTGGTACGCTCGAGCGCCGCTGCACGTTCCCACAAATTGCCTGCGTGCGTGCAGGCATCCTCTGCGAGCGGCAGCAAAAGTATATCTCAGTATCAGTAATACCCTGCGCTATCCTCAGGCTGCATATGGACTTGCTTCCCTCTTCCGTCACTTCATCCCATGCACAGATGTGGAAGCTCGTCCTGGCTTACGACGGCACAGATTTTCATGGATGGCAGGTGCAGCCCGGACTGCGAACCATTCAGGGGGAGCTGGCTGCGGCTATTGAACGCGTATGCGGCGAACAGACCTTGCCTCAAGGCTCCGGCCGCACGGATGCCGGCGTGCATGCGCTGGCGCAGGTCGCATCGGTTGCGCTTACGTCGCCTATACCGCCGCCGAACCTGCTGCGCGCGCTCAACCGTGCACTTCCCGCTTCCATCCGCGTGCTGGAGGCCGCACACGCGCCATTGGGCTTCCATGCGCGTCACTCGGCCGTCGCAAAGCAATATGAGTACCGCATCTACCGCGGCGAAATCTGCCCTCCGCAATTGGCACGCTATGTCTATCCCCTGGCATGGCCGCTCGACATTGCCGCCATGCAGCAGGCGGCGCCGCTGGTGCTGGGAACCCACGACTTCTCCTCCTTCGCCGCCAGCGATCCTGACCGCGCCACCCGTATGGCAGCAGATCCGGAGGTGGATAACGTGCGCACCCTCACCCACTCCTCCTGGATATCCTCCCCGATCGAGCACGAAGATCTGCTGGTTTACACGGTGCGTGGCGACGGATTTCTGCATCACATGGTGCGCAATCTTGTGGGGACATTCCTCGAAATCGGCCGCAAACAGCGCAGCAGTGCGGATCTGACCGCAATACTTGCCTCCCGCAATCGCACGGCCGCTGGAGCAACCGCCCCCGCCAGCGGTCTCTTCCTGCACTCCGTTAGCTACGCGGGCGCTGATGTTTGCGATGCTAGGCTTGCTTAAGGCGGCGCACGATGCAGTCCTTTCTCTCGCTCAATCCGCTTGGACAAGTGCCCCAGCTTGCCGCGCAACGGCGAGTTCACCAGGCCTTTCGCTGGCTTCATCTGCACGATGGCTTATTCATGGATTGGCAGCAGGCGCTGGTCCGCATCCCTGCGCCACCCTTCGGAGAAGCCCAGCGCGCAGCATGGCTGCTGGAACAGTTCACAGCGATCGGACTCGCCAGCGCCACCATTGACGAAGAAGGCAACGTACTCGGGCTCCTTCCTACAGCGGCCGCAACGGAGGCAACGGCCACCAGCGATCCGCTTGCGGTTGTGCTTTCCGCGCATATCGACACGGTTTTTCCGGCGGGCACCGAAGTCGCGCCGCAGATCAGCGGCACGCGACTGGTCGCCCCCGGCGCATGCGACAATGCCGCC
Source organism: uncultured Acidobacteriaceae bacterium (assembly GCA_963737035.1). Taxonomy (GTDB): domain Bacteria; phylum Acidobacteriota; class Terriglobia; order Terriglobales; family Acidobacteriaceae; genus KBS-83. The sequence goes on from CAVTRJ010000014.1 coordinate 65,355, forward strand.
GGCGTCACCGGGCTGCTGGCCATTGCCGCTGCATTGATCGATGCATCCATCACGCTGCCGTGCCCGGTGCTGTTCATCGGCAATGTGGGCGAGGAGGGCGAAGGCGACCTGCGCGGCATGCGTTATCTCTATCAGCGCTCGCCGTGGCGCGATCGTATTGCTGCCCACATCGTGCTCGACGGCGCCGGCCACGAAGTCGCAGTGACCGAGGCCCTGGGCAGCCGCCGCTTTCTTGCTACCGTTACTGGTCCCGGTGGCCATTCATGGACGGACGCCGGCTCGCCCAATCCGATTGCGATCCTCAGTCATGCCATCGCCGCCCTTACGCCCGCAAGCCCGCCGCGCGAAAACCGTACGACTTTGAATACCGGCACGATCGAGGGCGGTAGCTCCGTGAACGCGATCCCGGAGCACGCCAGCGCGCGCTTCGATCTCCGCTCCACATCGTCCGAGGATCTGGTCTGCCTCGAAGTCGAACTGCATCGCGCCATCGAAGACGCAGTGCTGGCCGCAAATGCTGCCGCAGCTGATATTCGCAAACGAAGCCCAAACACGCGCGCCGGCTTCACCATCGAGCGCATTGGCGACCGTCCCGCAGGACGCCTGGACAATGTCTTGAACGGCCAGATACTCTACGACGATCTGCTTGCTGTCGATCGCCATCTCGGCATCCGGACGGAGCCGCGCATCGCCTCCACGGACGCGAACATCCCGCTCTCGATTGGAATCCCTGCGATCAGCATCGGTGCCGGCGGCGATGGCGGGGGCATCCACACCCGCAGCGAATGGTATGACGCCACACATCGCGAGCAGGCACTCAAGCGCATCCTGCTGCTCCTGATGCTGACTGCCGAGCGGCAGCAATCGCAAGCAAAGAGGTCCGCCGCGGTGGACGGACCTCCTTCATTTCTGTCGGGACATCATTGAATTCAGAGCATCAGTGAATGAATGGGGGCAGCGGCAATGCGCGAATCCCCAACTGGTTCGCGTCATAGCGCTCTGCGCCGCCACTCGGCTTGTTCACGATGGTTGCGCCACCATGGCCATTGTCTTCGACCAGGTCGGTGGAACCGCCACCATCCAGATTGATTGCCGTGTAAGCGCCAAACCCCAGCATGATGTCGGCGGTCTCCGTTGAAGTAGTGCCCACGCTGTAGCCGGGCTGGCGGCCATCGATGACAACAACATACAGATAGCGCCCATCCTGCGAGAGCCCAACCGACGTGCGCGGGTTGGGATCGGCACCGTCACCATAGGGCGTATCCCCGCCTACGTTCAAGCCATCCTGCACGATGATTCCCGATCCGGTAACTGCATTGAAAATTTTCGAAATGTCGGTTGTGTCGGTTGTCTCGGAAATGGCGGCGTGATTTTTGCGGTCGATGAGCAGCGACGCATTCTGCCCCGGTGTGCCATCGGGTGCGGAGACGGTATTGCCATCCGATACGGCGAGGCCCAACACCGTCTTCTCCTCGTTAGTTGCGTTGCAGCATGGCGAGAAAAAGTTCGCGTTAATGGCGGCCTGCAATCCGTACTTCAGCAGGAACGCGCTGGTGGTGGACGCCACAGTATTCAACGTGCCCTGATGTGGCGCTGTATAGAACTGGATGCCGGGTGCGCGAAGATCGACGCGCAGCGCGTACGCAACGCTTGCATCCGAGCCGTCGATGGAACCGCTCGCCTGGTCGATACCGATATAGACGTGACGCCAAGGTGTGGTCTTGACGGTGCTGCCATTGGCGCGCGCCGAAATGCATACGGCGACGAACAGGAAGAGCAGGAAAAGCCGCTTCATGGGGGAGAGCCCTCCGGGGGAGATTTGTACCGCCCACCGATCATCCTCTTCGCCTCGTTGGCATGGGTTGCATTGCGATGAAAGTGCGATGACTCCGCTGCTAAACCGTCTTTCACAAATACTGTGTTGTCCTCTGCATCTGCGCGGAGCAGCTTTTTCCTGATGGAAAAGCTGCGTGGACAGTGATTGCAAAGCCCTGCACTTTTTGTGAAAACGGTAAACTCGCACCCATGCCCCACTTGCTCGCTGCCGCCGCTGTCCTTGCCGCCACTCTGCCGCTCACTGCACAGTCCGCCGCACCGGACGCCATCTACTACCATGGCCATATCCTCACCGGCGTGAGGCTGGGCGAGGGCAAGCTCGATTTCGTCAGCGCCATTGCCATGCGCAATGGAATCGTCACCGCTTCCGGCACAGATGAGACGCTGCTCAAGACCAAAGGGCCGAAGACACAGCTCGTCGATCTCGGCGGCGCCTTCGCTATGCCCGGTATCAACGACGCCCACACCCATCTCGCCGCTGCGGGAGAGATCCAGCTTTCAGTCGACCTTACCGGCTGCAAATCTTTGCAGGAGATGCTAGACCGCATAGATCGTGCAGCCAAGGCAGCACCCTCAGGAAAATGGCTGCGGGGCGGCGGCTGGGATCACACATTGTGGTCGCAGAGGACGCTGCCAACGCGCCAGCAGCTCGATGCCGTGACCAACGGCCATCCGGCAATCTTCGAGCGGGTCGACGGTCATATCGCCATCGCAAATACCGCCGCGCTTGAGGCCGCCGGCATCTCGCGCGCAACAGCCGACCCGCAGGGCGGCAAGTTCGATCATGACGGCGCGGGCGAGCTTACCGGCATCGTGCGTGAAGACCCGGCGATGGAGCTGGTCTTCAAGGTCATCCCGCCGCCGGCGCCTGCGGAACGCAAGCGCGCTTTATCGCTGGCAATGGCAGACGCCTCGATCCACGGAGTCACCAGCGTGCAGGACTACTCCGAGTGGGACGACTTCCTGGTGATGGAGCAGCTCGAGCACGAGGATCATCTGCCCGTGCGCGTCTCCGAATGGCTGACCTTTGCTGATCCGATCGAGACCCTGAAGGAGCACCGCGCGCATCACCCCGCCGATGACCGCATGCTGCACACCGGCATGCTGAAGGGCTTCATGGACGGCTCGCTCGGATCGCGTACCGCCGCGCTCAACGCGCCGTACAGCGACGATCCGGGCAACAGCGGTATCCCGCGCTATGACCAGGCGAAGTTGGATGCGATGACGAAAGAGCGCGCGGCGGAGCACTTCCAGATGGGCTTTCACGCCATCGGCGATCGCGCTGTGGAAATGGCGCTCCATGCGTTTGCAATTCCCAAGCAGGATCCCAGCTGTGTTGTTCCGACGGTTACGATTCCTCAACCTAGAATCACTTGCGATCCCCGCCCTCGCATCGAACATTCGCAGGTCCTGGATGCGCCTGACTTCGCTCGGTACAGAGATCTCGGCGTGATCGCTTCCATGCAGCCTAACCACCTGCTCACCGACATGGCCTGGGCGGAGCAGCGTCTTGGCCACGATCGCGCACGCTACTCCTATGCATGGAAGAGCTTCCTCGAGCACGGTGTGCCGCTGGCCTTCGGCACCGACTATCCGGTCGAGCCCATCACGCCCTTCCGCGGCATCTACGCCGCCGTCACACGCGAAAACGAAGCCGGCACGCAGAGCTACTTTCCGGAAGAGAAGCTGACCATCGCGCAGGCGCTGTACGCCTACACACAGGGATCGGCATACGCAGAATTCAGTGAATCTTACAAAGGAACGCTCGCACCCGGCATGGTAGCGGACTTCGTCGTACTTGATCGCGACCTCACCCACATCCCGCCGCACGACATCCTCGGCACCAAGGTGCTGCGCACTGTCGTGGCCGGCCATCCGACATACTTCGCCAACGTGGTGACGCGGTAACGAGGAGCACGGCCATCGCGAAGCACACCCGCAGTGCCTCCTTGCTGTTGATCCTTACCGCAGCCATCTGGGGTTCCACGTTTGTCGTTGTTAAGGACGCGTTGCACGACGTGTCTCCGCTGCTGTTCAACTTGCTCCGCATGATCGTCGCCACTGCGGTGCTGGCGGTCATCTATTACCGCGATTTGCTCCGGCTCAAACGAAGCTATCTTGCCGGAGGCGCGTTGGTGGGCTTGTGTCTCGCGGCGGGTTACAGTTTCCAGACCGCCGGCCTCGCCCGGACCACACCTGCCAAGTCCGCGTTCATCACCGGGCTTATCGTCGTCATCGTGCCGCTGCTTTGCGCCGTGCCCCTGCTGCGTCCCGCAACCATGCGAAGACCGTCGCTGTCGGCATTCGGCGGGGCAATCATGGCATTCTCCGGCATCCTGCTGCTCACGACGCCGGCTGGCACGCCCTGGGCAGCCATGCTCGGCAGCATCAACACCGGTGACCTGCTTACGCTCTTTTGTGCACTCGGTTTCGCGCTGCATGTAGTGGCCCTGGCGCATGTGTCTCCCCGACTGCCGCTCGGTGCGCTGGCGGTGCTGCAACTCAGCTTTTGCACGCTCATCATGGGCTTTGCTCTCCCGCTGTTTGAACATCCCTGGATGCATATGTCTCCCCGTCTGATCGTTGCTCTGCTGGTGACAGGCGTGCTGGCAACGGCGGTAGCTTTCACCGTGCAATCGTGGGCGCAGCAGCGCTTGTCGGCTACACACACCGCATTGATCCTCGCCCTCGAGCCCGTCTTCGCCTTCCTGACATCGTTTCTGTTTTACGGCGAGCGGCTTTCTGGACGCGCTTCTGTTGGTGCATTCCTGATTTTGGGCGGCATCGCCCTCACCGAATTGCTGCCCCTGGGGGCGCACGCCACTGCCCACGAGGCTCCGGTTGCCTGAGAGCTAAAATCTGTTGCATTCCCCTGCAAAACCGATTGCTACCAATGGCGTCTAAGAAAGCAGCGATGACTGGATAGACCCAGCGAACCATCTATACTGGATTGTCAAGACAATTCCACACATCCCCGGCGTACCCGCCGCACCGACGCGACAGCTATCGCGAAACTCACGAGGTTAGACCTGCATATGAACTCTTTACTGAGACGGATCAAGCTCAACCGTCTGGCTCCAACATTTGTCGTACTGTCAACCCTCTCCGCCGGCATTCTTATCGGCTCGGTAGCCGTCCATGGCGTGAAAGGCAGCGAGAACCAGGTCAACAGTTCTGACGCGACACCGCTGAAAATTCCCAGCCCGGTGCAACTGGGTACGCAATTTACGCAGATCGCCAAGGATGTCGGCCCCGCAGTGGTAAATATCTACACCGAAACCCTGCCCCATGAGCGCCGCACCAGAGGCCGTTCTGGTCGCGGCATACCTCTACAGCCGAACAATCCGCAAGGGCCGGACGACCAGCAGGGTCCCGACGACGACCAGCAGCCGCAGCAGCAGGGTCCGGACAACAACTTTCAGGACTTCTTCAACCGCTTCTTCGGCGGCCCAGGCCAGCAGGGTCCGGATGATGGCGGCGGCCTCGACGGCGGTGGTGTTCGCGAGTCGCTCGGCTCCGGCTTCATCGTTGATTCGCGCGGCTACATCATCACCAACAACCACGTGGTCGACAAGGCCGACAAAATCTACGTCAAGCTTTCCACGGATCCTGATAACCCCACCGACCACGGCCGCCCCGCCAAAGTCGTCGGAGTCGATCCCGATACGGACATCGCGGTCATCAAGATCGATGCCTCCGGTTCTCTGCCCACAGTAAAGATGGGTAACTCCGACAGCACGCAGGTCGGCGAATGGGTCGTTGCGATCGGTGAGCCGTTCGAGCTTTCGAAGACGGTCACCGCCGGCATCATTTCAGCGAAAAACCGCACCATCGAGCCGGGCGCAAAGGGTCAGTTCCAGCACTTCATTCAGACGGACGCGGCAATCAACCCGGGTAACTCCGGCGGCCCGCTCATCAACATGGATGGGCAGGTCATCGGCGTGAACACTGCGATCTACACGCAGTCCGCCGGTTATCAGGGCATCGGCTTCGCCATGCCTTCGAACACCGTCATCCAGACCTACAACGATCTGATTGGACCCGAGCATAAAGTGGTTCGCGGCTCGATCGGCATCTCCTTCCAGCAGGATCTGCCAGCAGCTGTCGGCCGCGTCTACGGTTTCAAAACAGGCGTATTGGTATCGAGCGTTGCGAAGGGCGGACCCGCAGAGCAGGCCGGCATCAAGGTGGGCGACATCATCACCTCGGTCGACGGCAAGCCGATCAAGGACGGCGACGATCTGGTGAACATCATCTCCGCGCGCCATCCAGGCTCGAGTGCCAAGCTCGGCTACCTGCGTAACGGTCAGCAGCAAAGCGCAACGGTCACGATCCAGGACCGCACCAAGACGGTTGGCTCGCTAACCGGTCAGAACAATGCGCCGAACGAGAATGGCCCGGGTGAAGAAGAATCGGGTCCGGACAAGCTCGGCATCACCGCGGTGAATCTGCCGCAGCAGCTCACCGCCAAGGGTGTCCATGGTGTGCTGATCCAGCAGGTGAAGCCTGGTTCGTTCGCCGATGAGATCGGCCTGGCACAGGGAGCCGTTATCAACGAAATCAATAAGACTCCCATCAACAACAAGAGCGACTACGCGGCAGCCGTGTCAGCCCTGAAGAGCGGGCAGGATGTGGTCGTCAGCATCATCGATCCGCGCAGACCAGGCAGCGGCAGTTTCTATCGCGGTGGGACGCTGCCCTAAGTAACACCTCCGTGTTACCCAAGATAACCGGCATCCGCAACTTTGGTGGATGCCGGTTGCCTTTGGGTTGCAATCTCATGACTATGCCGATAGTCTCACCAGAACGCGATCTTCCTATCCCCCCACGAGGAATCCGCATGTTTCGTTTTTCTGCCGCCGGCACCCTGGCGCTGGCAGTGGCTCTTATCGCGAGTCCCGCATTTGGCGCAAGCTCTCAGAAGGCCGCCACTACGCATAAGCACGGCGCCGTGCGGCGCGTGAGTCGCCGCATAGGACACCGCATCGCCCACCCCATCGGCCAGCGTGGTATTGCGCCCGAGCGCGCTACGCAGATTCAAACCGCACTCATCCGCGAGAAGTATCTGACCGGCTCGCCCAGTGGCCAGTGGGACTCCCAGACTGAAGCCGCAATGCAGAAATTCCAAGGTGACCACGGCTGGCAGACCAAGCTGACACCAGATTCGCGCGCGCTGATCGCGCTCGGGCTCGGGCCGAGCACCGCCAGCGGCCCACAGACCTTGCCCGCGAACACCTACTCCGCTCCGTCCGCCGAACCGGCGGAAGCCGGCACCCTCGCCTCGGTGCACTCGATCGCGCAGTAACAGAAACAGCAGCACCTAATGAGATAGGCCCGCATTCGCGGGCCATTTTCTTTTGATGCTTCTTCCTATTCCCTATTTCTCAAAGCGCAGCTGATCCTCGATCGTCTCGCGCCTTCGTGCCAGCTTCACGCTTTTGCCATCGACCAGCACTTCGGCGCCGCGGCCGCGTGAATTGTAGTTCGAAGAGATCGACATCGCGTATGCGCCCACATCCAGTAAGGCGATCAACGCGCCCGGTTGCACATCGGGCATGGCTCGGTCGCGCGCGAAAAAATCTCCCGTCTCGCACACCGGACCCACCACATCTACCGTCACATTTTGCGCCTCGTCCGCGGTGGGCCGGACGACTGGCACGATCTCGTGATGTGCCCCGTAAAGCGCGGGCCGGATGAGATCGTTCATGCCCGCATCCGTAATCAGAAACTCCTTCGCGCCGTTGCGCTTGCGGTACAGCACCCGCGCCACAAGAACGCCCGCCTGCGCCACCAGGAAACGGCCCGGTTCGAGCAGCAGGCGAACCCGCAGTCCGCGCAATCCCTCGCTCAGTGCTGCTGCATACTCCGCGACTTCCTTTGCTGCGTCGAACTCCTCACCGCCAAGCGGCGCGGCGTAATCGATGCCTAGTCCGCCACCTGCATCCACGAAGCGGATCTGGATACCATCCGCGGCCAGTTCCTCCACCAGCGCACGCACCCGGTCGAGCGCGGCTCCGAAAGGGGCGGCGCTGCGAATCTGCGAACCGATATGCACGCTCACGCCTTCCGGCGACAGCCACTTGCTCTTCGCCGCGCGTCCGTACACCTCCCGCGCACGACTGATATCGATGCCAAATTTATGCTCGCGCAGGCCAGTCGAGATATACGGATGCGTCTCCGCGAAAACATCCGGATTCACCCGGAGTGCCACCCGAGCCTTTTTGCGCAGCTTCATCGCCCGTTCCGCAAGCAGGTCCAGTTCCTGCTCGCTCTCCACGTTGAACAGCAGAATGCCCGCGCGAAGCGCCAGATCCATCTCGTCCGCTGTCTTTCCCACCCCGGAAAAAACCGTCCGCGCGACTGCCCGTTTGTCTGCGTGCCGCACGCGCTCCAATTCTCCGCCCGAGACAATGTCAAAGCCCGCGCCTTCGCGGGCAATCATTCGTAGCAGCGACAGGTTCGAATTCGCCTTGACCGCATAGCAGATCAGGTGATCTTGGCGCTTGAATTGTTTGCGGAAGAGCGCGAGCCGCTCACGCACCTGCGAAGCGCTGTAGCAATAGAGCGGCGTACCGTAGCGGCCAGCCAGCTTCTCCAGCGGCACCGCATCGCAGAGAAGTTGGCCTTCAGCGCTGTAGCGGAAAGGTCGCGCAGCGACCCTGTCGGACTTTCGGGGCAAGGGGAGCTTCCTCGTGTGAGATAAGGTGCTCTCATCTTTTCATATTTGGCTGCGTCTTACGTGCGTTGGCACGAGATCAGTGACACCGATCAGTGTTCCGTGTTCTCGTCAGCGAAACGGCGCAGCAGCGCTCCCACGAGCTGGGGCTGTTCATAGGGCGCGTAATGTCCCATCTCCTGCAGCAGATAGTAGCTGGCGCCAGGAACAGCATTCGCCAGTTCCCGCATCTCAGTCGGACTCGATCCGCGGTCGAGCGCCGCCGCCAGCACAGCGGTTGGCACGCGAATCGTTGCCGCCGTTGCCCGCGAGTCCGGCCGCGCGGCCAGCGCGCGCTGCACCGCGATGGCTGACTCGGCAGACATGCGTTCCATCATTTCACTCAGCCGGTGCACGATGTCGGGATCGCGCTGCTTTGCGGGCGCCGCCACAAGTGTGTCCAGCATGGTATCGAAGAATCGTGAAGTGCCGTGTTGCTCAATGTCTGCAATGGTGGCTTCACGCGCGCGCCGCGTCTCCGGCGTGTCGGCGTGTGGCTTGGCGCTGCAGATGGCGAGGGCGCGCATCCGTTGCGGCGCCTGTCTCCACAACTCGTAGAGCAGATAGCCGCCGATCGAGCAACCGCAGAAGATCGCGCTTTCGATAGAGAGCGCATCCAGCAGCCGAAGCACCGCATGGCCCATCGTCTCCATACTGACGGTCTCATCACCGAGCGACGAGAGCCCGTGACCGGGCAGATCGGGCAGCAGAAGGCGATACTCCGCCCCCAGCGACGCAGCAGCGGGCAGCCAGAAGCAATGATCGACTGGCGTGGGGTGGAGAAACACCACACAGGGCCCTCTGCCGCGATCCTCATAGTGGAGGAGTTCGCTCATGCTGCAAGGCTCAACTCTCTTGTGTTATGCCTGCGGATTCGCCGGAGGAGAATAGCTGCCGGCCGTCGGCAACAACAACGGCTCTTCCGGCGCGGCCACCCACAGGACAACGTAGAGGATCAGGCCGACACCGCTGAAGCACGCCAGCAGAACGAAAACGACCCGCACTAATGTCGGATCCCAACCGTAGGTAACAGCGACTCCCTGGCATACCCCGGCGATGATGCGGCCCATGCGCGGACGCACCAGCCTGCGCTGCGATGCAGTCGGAGGCACTGCATTCGAACCGTCAAACGCTCCACCGATGGCATGGCCGCAATTTGGGCAGTGCCGGGCATCCGTCGCTATTGGTTTGCCGCAACTGCTGCAGTAATATCCCATCACCCTCTCCCCGCATCCGGATAAATACCTGATCTATTTGATATGACGCAACTGCCAAGCTCGAAGTTCCAGGTAGCCGAATAACCCCTACATTGTGCAGGAACTCAGCCCTTGTATGGCACCTTTAAATACCGGCGCGCATCAGAGGCCTGTTCGCTGTCGCCCAATGCCAGAACATCACGATACGCCGCTTCGGCCTGATTGCGCTTTCCCAGCACGTCATACTCCATGCCCGCGCCAAGCTGGGCCCGCCGTTTCAGGTCTGGGCTCACCGTTGGCTGCGCCGATACATGCTCAAAGGCATCCGCCGCGCCAGCGGCATCCCGCTGCCCGCGCAGCGTGTCGGCCAACCCGTACCACGCCAGCTCCAGGTGAGCATTGGTAAAGTACCCCGCGCGATGCGACTGGTCCAGGAGCCCACGGTACAGGACGATCGCCTGTTGCGCATGGCCTGCATCCTTCTGCAGATTCGCCGCCTCCAGCCAGAACAGGAAGTTGTGCGGGTACTGCCGCTTGAGCGAATCGTTCCACTCCGCGGCTTCGCCGTACTTCGCTTCGCGGCGCAGGAAAAGCGCCAGCGCCGTGCGCGCCTCCACCGATGTCGTTACGCCATGCTCGCCATCGTCGCGCAGCAAAGCCAGGCCTTTTTCTTTGTTGCCGTGGATGCCAGCCAGCCCAGCCAACATTTTGATCGCCATCGGCAGGGATCCCACAACATACTGGTGCACCCCGATCACCAGCTCCGCATCCACGTAGTCTGGATCGGTCTTCAGCACCTGGTCATTGTCCTGGCGCGCCTGCAGCGCCAGCCGCAATGCCGAAATGAACGATCGCTGGACCAGCCCCATGTAGGTTGCCCGCAAACTCTTCGACCAGCCGCGTGCGTAAAGTGCATCCACGTCTTTCGGATTCTGCCGCAAACGCTTCTCTGCTAACTGGATGGACCTGCCGGAAAGATCTTCGATCTGCGCCGAGAAGGCCTTGTCTTCCACCACCTGGTGCTTGCCGGTAAGAAAACCATCGTGAGCGTAAAGAGTCGTGTCCAGCAGGTCCAGGTTGTACAGTTCGTGGAACAGAACCGTCTCGAGGACGTAGTCCGCCGCCATCGGATCGTCGGGATGCGCCTGCTGTACCTTCTGAAAACGCTTCAGCGCGCCGTCATAATCCAGGGTGTAGAAGCGCTCATAGGCTGTGCGCACCTCCGGGGCCCGGTTCAGCGGGTTCGTGTGGATGACCCGCTCCTGGGCCTGAGCCGCCATCGGCCAGACGATGGCAACGACAATCCCCAGCAGGCAACTGCCCCATTGCACTCCCACCGACCTGCCCTTGATCCGGGGAACATTCCTCATTGTTGTCATGCTCTCCGCGGGGATCTCTTTCAAGCGAATCCCAGCAAGGTCAGGATTTGAGCGCCCGCTCATCATCCAAATTACGCGTTCGGCTGCGGCTTCGGCATCCTTCCCCACCACAGACGGAAAGTACTGGCTACCGGACGCCATGAATTTTGTTTATGCTTGCAGAAAATTTCGCTGTCGTCTCCAACCACTCACCCCCAACCGCACTCCACCCCAGGGGGACGGAATGACCAGGCAAGAGGTTCTTCGGCACATCGTTCTGCAGGCACGATCCAACGGATTCGACTTCCGCGCATGGTACCGGGGCTTTGTCGCACCGGAGTGGCTTGGCTTCGACCAAGCCATCGACTATCTCTGTCAGGGCCGCAACTGCTATTCCCTGCTCTTTTCGCATGAGTTTGCGCAGGCTTTCTGGAAAGCCGGCCTGCAGATGAGCTTCATGGTGCCCGCGGTCAGTTATCCGCAACGCAGAAAAGACGGCCAGATCGTCACCGTGCACCGGCGCGCCTTCGCCCGCCGCACGCTCAAGGCGGATTCCTGGCTCTACCATCTGCGCGAGATGGTCGAAGCGCCACATCCCCTCAAGTACATTCGCCGCTTCGTCGTGCTGCAGGAGGATGTCGTGGCGGCACAACACCCCCGGCCGGAAACGGCCGCAGATCCTTCGATTGGGGCTGTCGGAGCTGCCCACGCGCCCCAGGCCGGCGAGGGCCGGCCGCGACTCAACTAGCGGGCAATTATTCGGCAGAAGGTTCGTATGCAAACAGATGGTGCAGCGGACCACGACCCTGTCCGACCGGATAGGCCGCGCGCAAAGCGCCCGCGACATAACGCTTCGCCGCCTCGACTGCCTCCAGACCTCTCCGCCCCATCACGAGTTCCGCGAGGAGCGCACTTGAAAAGGCGCACCCGGTTCCATGCGTGGAGCGAGTCTCCACTCGCTCGCCCGCAAGCCAGCTTCCCTCGCCTTCCAGCAGCAGGTAGTCATCGGGCGGGTCGAGATGGCCGCCCGTCACCACGATCGTAATACCGGGATTGCCGGCGCTCGACGCTTGCGCGGCCAGCCGAGCGGCAGCGCGGGGCACCTGCTCCCGCGTTCGCACCTCGACCTCCGTCAACAGCGCCAATTCATTGAGGTTCGGAGTAATCCAACCCACCGCACCTAGCAGCCGTTCGCGAAGCAATGCCGTGCCTTCTCGATCCAGCAGCGCTGCGCCGGAGCTCGATTGCAATACAGGGTCGAGCACCACCTTCGCCCGCAGTTCCGGTCGCGCCCGCAGGAAGTGCTCCGCTTCCGCCACCAGCCCCGCGCCGGCCAGCATGCCCAGCTTCACCCCGGCCAGCGAGACATCCTCCGCCAAGCATTCCAGGGTCTCGCGAAAGAGCGAGGGCCGCACCGGCTCCAATGTGCGAACGCCCTGCGTCGACTGCACAGTCAGCGCGGTGATCGCGGCCACGCCGTAGATGCCGTGCGCGGCAAAGGTCTTGAGGTCGGCAGTGATGCCGGCGCCGGACGAGGGATCGAATCCCGCGATCGTAAGACACACTGGGCGCGATGTTGGGACGTGAGCTGACATGTGGCTTGGCGCTAGAGCGGATTTCCCATAGGTGTACACCGGAGCCAATAAAGATTGCGCGGCTTTTCCGTTAAGAAAAGCCGCTCTGCGGTGAACTCGGCGATGCTTAGCAATGGGAAATCCGTTCTACTGTACCCGCCTCCGCTACTGTATCCGTTTGAGAAGCTTGCACCATCGTGCATGTTGCTCGCGCGGACGCAAGGCAACGCTGCCCCGGAGATGCTGCAAAGGTTAGCTCTTAGCTTCACCGCCCGGCAGTCGCATTCCATGGTTGAGGTGAGACGCGCTCCAGCCTATGCTAACTGCGCGATCCATACCGCCATTTTCACGATGGCATAGGCTCGGTTTCTTTCCCAGGAGTATCCGTTGAAGCTGCTTGTGAAATTCAATCTGGTCCTGCTGCTCATCTTCGGCGCCGGCATGTATCTGACGGCGCGCAACTCGCACAACTTCCTCATCCGCAGCGCCAAACAGCAGGTACTCCAGCAGGCGGAGTTGATGAATGCCAGCGCGAGCGCCACCAAGGACTACACCGAACGGGAGGTCAGCCCGGCGCTCGAAGGCACGCGGGAGCACGCCAGAACCTTTCTCCCGCAAACAATTCCGTTTTACGCGACGACGGTGACCTTCCAGGCGCTGCGTACCTCGTATCCCGACTACACCATTCGCGAGGCCGCGCTCAATCCCACCCGGCTGACCGATCGCGCAACGGATTGGGAAGCGGACCTGATCAACTACTTCCGCAATAATCCCTCGCAAAAAGAGGTGATCGGCCAGCGATCGACACCTACAGGCGAGATCCTCTACGTGGCAACTCCCATCGTCGCCGCAGGCGGCTGCCTGCAGTGCCACAGCCAGCCCAAAATGGCTCCGGCCGCGCTCGTGAAACGTTACGGCAGCCAGAACGGTTTTGGGTGGCAGCCGAACGAAACCGTCGGCTCGCAGATCATCTCAGTACCGATGTCGGTGCCTTTAAAGATGGCCAGTGACGGATTTCGTGATCTCCTCATCAGTCTCGGAATCATCTTCCTGGCTACCATGGCGATGATCGATATTGCCATGTATCTGATGGTGATCCGTCCGCTGAACCGCGTCTTGCGGGCCGCCGATAGAGTCAGCAAGGGCGAGCTCGACCTGCCTCCCTTGGCAGTCAAGGGTCACGACGAGATCTCCGCCGTGACTGCGTCCTTCAATCGCATGCACACCAGTCTGCTCAAGGCTTTCGAGATGCTGAATGGCTGAAGTACTGCGGTATTCTGCTAGCACTCTCCCGCGGGGAAGACGATGCTGATCCTGATCTCCGGACCCCGAACACCCACAATATTGCAATGTGTGCGCTCGCCATCTCGCTTGAAGTCGAGCGCGATCCGTGAACGTCCGATGCGCAGGTTTTCGATCCGCAATTTCTGCAGAAAACTCGGAAGGTGCGGATCGACAATAGCCAGCTCGCCGCGATCGGCGTTAGGCTGCAGTCCAAGCATGCCTGTTAGCAACAGGAATGGCCCTCCGGCCGCCCACGCCTGCGGCGAACAGGACACCGGATAGTGCACCGGCTCGCTCTTCAGCTGGCGCTCGATGCCGCAGAAAAGCTCGGGCAACCGGTACTCGCGAAAATGCAGCGCCGCATCATATAGCGATTGAAAGACAGTGGAAGCCTCGCGATGCAATCCGTAGCGGGCCATACCATAGCCGATGATGGCATTGTCGTGCGGCCATACTGAGCCGCAGTGATAGCTCATCGGGTTGAACGCTTTCTCCTTGCAGGAGAGGGTCCGAATGCCCCAGCCGCTGAACAGGCCGTCCTGCAGCAGCCGCTCCATTACCTGCCTTCCACGCTGCTGGCTTATCGCCGACGAGAACAGCAGATGCCCGGGGTTCGAGCCGTCGACTTGAAGCGGACGCTTGTCGCGATCGAGCGCCATCGCATAATATTCCCGATCCTCAAGCCAGAAACGCTCCTCGATCAGACGCCGCAACTCATCGGCTCGGGCCAGCGCCTGTGTGCCCAGATCGTGCTCGTCGAGCATCTCCAGAAGTTCAGCCACACCGGTAAGAGCGCGCACTCCGTACCCTTGCACCTCTACCAGCGCTATCGGCGGCTGCGCGATTCTCCCGTCACTGTGACGATTTGCGTCGCCGGAATCCTTCCATCCCTGGTTGAAGAGCCCCTTTGGACTGCGGCGGCAGTACTCGATCAGCCCGTCGCCATCCAGGTCACCATATTGGAGAATCCAATTGGTAGCGGACTTGATTGGCTCCTTCAGTTCGCGGAGCAGCGCGCGGTCCCCTGTCCATCGGAAGTATTCGTGCGCAAGGATCAGAAAGAGCGGCGTCGCATCGACCGACCCGTAGGAGCGGCCGAACGCCACCTCGTCCGTCGCTGTCATCTCCCCCGAGCGACGCTCGTGGAGAATCTTGCCTGGGTCCTCGTCGCGTTCATCGTTCTCCTCCTGGCCCTGATAGCTGGCGAGCACCCGCAGGGTGCCCCTCGCTAGCTCTGGGTCCAGCAGCAGCGTCTCGTAGCTGCTCAAGAGAGAGTCGCGCCCGAACAGCGCGGCGAACCACGGTACACCGGCGGCTACCGCGGTGTCCTGCTCCTCCGGCATGCGCAGCGCGTAAAAATCTTCAGCGGATGTCTCTAACATCGCGTCGAAGATATCGTTGTTCGATCGCAGTCGCGTGCAGCCATCCACCCATTCCTGGTGGCGCTGCACCGAGTAGCGGCGCGCCTCCTCCAGATTCTGTTGCCCTTGCACCTCTGTTCGGCTATCAACATTGGCCTGCGGCTGCTCGGCCGCCGTGGGGTTTCCCTTCATGCTGATGGTGGCCAGGATGCGATGGCTGGCATGCGCAGCGAGCCGCAGTTGCCATTGGGCACGCTGACCCTCCAGCAAGTGTGGCTTGGGCGCAAACGAAAGAGTGGTCGTGCGGGTTCGTCCATCCAGCCCGTCATAGCGAAGCGACACTGTTTCATCGCCGACCTCAGGGCAGAAGTACCGGCCGCTTTTGCCGCGGATGAGTCCCCGCACCTGGAAAATGTCCATGAAATCCGACGCGAAGAATAACTCGAGGTTCAGCGTAACTGCCGCGTCGTGGAAATTCTGTACATCGAGAATGTCGTAGAGCCGGTCGCGATCCAGCAGTTGCTCGCGGTGGACGTAAACCGTATTGACCGGCAGGTCCAGATTATCTCCGGAGACGGAGCCGCCGCGCACCGTGAGCTCCACCCGCGCCATATCCGACCCCAGAGTTGTTGAAGACAGAACGATGGGCTCCTGTCCGTTGACATACAGCTGCAACCAGCTGAGGAAACGGGTGTCCTGGCAGAACAGCCCGACCTGCGGCGCTCCGGGGGGCGTCAGGTCGCCGTGGCGATTTGCAGCGAAGAAAGTACTGCCGCGTATGGTCGCCAGCCCCTCCTCTGCATCCAGCAGCGGCTCCGGGTACCGTAGCTTCGGCTCAGGGGGCGGCTCCATCAATCGAAGCGCGTTCGATTCCATGGTCTCTTTCAAGCCGCTGTCTCCTCAGGATCCAATCTCGCTTGCAACGGTATGCTCTTCAGCAAACCGGAGTACACACGATAATACTGGCGCGCCATCACGTCGGCTGAAAACCGCGTCTCTGCGCAGTGCCGCACAGCTTTGGGTTCGAAGACTTCGCGCTGCAGTACCGTCACCGCTTCATCGATATCGCGACACACTCTGCCTGAAATTCCATCGTCAATCACCTCTTCCACTGCCCCGCCGGGAAAGGCAATGACAGGTGTGCCGCAAGCCATCGACTCGATCATCGCCAGCCCGAATGGCTCCTCCCACTCGATGGGAAAGAGCAACGCGGCGGCATGACTGAGTAGCTCATTCTTCAAGGCGAGATCCGCCTCGCCCACATATTCGATATTGCGGCCATCCAGATGCGGACGGATCTCTCTCTCGAAGTAATCTTGAAACACAGGTTGAACTTCGCCGGCGATCTTCAGCGGGATGCCTGCCCGCTTCGCGATTTCAATTGCGTTATGAGTCCCTTTGATCGGACATATCCGCCCCAGAAAAGCGACATAGGGTTGCTTCTCCTCTGAGAAGCGATATTGCGCAAGGTCCAGGCCGTGATGAATAACGTGTGGTCGCAACGAGGCGTGCAGCGAAGCCTGGTGGTGGCTGATCGCTATGTACGTCACGTCTCTGTGCCAGTCATAAAGATCCGTGAACGCGGGAATCAGCGGATGATGCAGAGTATAGACAAATGGTCTTGACGAGAAGCGCGAAAAAGGTACAGCGATAGCAGAGCTTACATGGATGATGTCGCAATTCGCCTCGGCCTCATCCACCGCCCAGGCGATGTGGTCCACTTCCTTCGTCAGGCCGGAAGTGTCTGATGGAAGAGGCCATTCCTGTTTTGCGTAGCGCGAATGCACTTTCGCTCGCACTGTCGATTCACCGTTTGCGTAAACGTCAACTTCAACGCCGAGACGAACCATTGCTTCAGCGAGATTCGCGACAAACAGCTCCGTGCCCCCATAACGTTCTGGGGGAACGCTGATGAAAGGTGACGCGATGAGTGCAACCCGCATTTCTGCTGGACTCCAGCTTTCCGTTTGTCGGTTCCAACTTATTTGGATGCAAAACTTCTCCAAATCGATGGGAGCCGGAAAAGCCCGGAAGAGGTGCAAATGCGCCAGACTTCGTTTGTTGCTCGAATGCCCTTCTTACGTCCTCGTGAAAGAGGCGCGTCGCAGCCACGGATACGAAAAAGGATTGCGTCGTCCGGATCCCCTCCCTCTGCACCACGATTGCCGCCCCAGGATCGCTGTCACCTGCATAACGATGATCTCCGGATGAGTGATCCCCAACCGGCAACATCAGCCGTAATGGTCACCGGCAGGCTCTATGGTGCGGAAGATCCTCTCTAACTCGCCTTCTGCATCGGCAAATGAGTAATCAGTGCCCGCTGTGCCGGTCGAGATCTTCGGTCAGGATCATGGCCCGAATCCACTCCGGCCGCTCAGTTGTTGTCAGTTGTTGATAGAGCGATGCCACTCCTCGGCAAGAGGAGCTGACTTGGGCATCTTTGCTCATTCCGTTGTCGTCCTAGACTGGCATGGCAGGTAGCCGCCGCCTCATCATCCACGCCGGAGTGACCGCGATTGCTCTCATCGCACTGTGGTTTATCTGCGTGGCCTCTTTCAAACTCCACGAAGTCCTTCTCGGCATCGCGGCGACCGCGGTTTCAGTCGCGTTCGCGGTTTTTGTTGTCCGCATCCAAGAACTTCCGTTCGACCCAGCTCTGCATCACCTGCTGGAATGCTGGCGTCTTCCCTGGTACATCCTGAGCGGCGCGATGGAAATCGTCCTGGTCTTTTTCAAAGACCTTGCGGGTCATCGCGCGGCATCACTCTTCCGCTCCGCGCCATTCGATACCGGCGGTGAGACAGATCACCGAGCGACCGCCCGGCGTGTGCTCGCGATTGCTTATACAACCGCCGCTCCCAATTTTGTGATCATCGGCATCGACTGCAAACATCGCCAGATGCTGTTCCACCAAGTCGAGCGAAGCGGTGTTCCGCGCATGACGCACAATCTCGGAGCGCGCCCATGAATCCATCGTTTGCCAATCCTTGGTTTGCCAATCCATGGATCGTTGCTAGCATCATCACCGGCGGCTGTCTCGTGCCCTGCGCATGGATGTGCTTGCGGGGATCACCGGAAAGACGTCTGGTTGGCCTGGAGATGACGGGCGTCATCCTGACCATTCTGCTTGTGCTGCTCACCGTCGGATATGGGCGCCTGCCGTTTATCGATCTGCCGCTCACCCTGGCCATTCTCACCTTCGGCTCTGGGCTGGTCTTCGCGCGTTTTCTGGAGAAGCATCTGTGACGAGCCCACATTCAATCGCCGTGCTGGTGCTGCTCGGCGTCACCGTGGTCTCCTGCTGGCTTGGCGCGTTCGGCATGATACGCATGCGCGATCCATTCCAGGCGCTGCACTATCTCGCGCTGCCCGCCACTATCGGTGTCGGCGCTCTCACCTGCGCCGTTTTTGTCCAGACAGGCATGTCGTCTGCAAGTTGGAAGTGCATCGTCATCCTCCTCGTGCTGCTTGCCGCAAACTCGGTTGGCACACACGCTGCCGGTCGGGCTTTTCGCACGCGCCAACTCGGTCACTGGCAGCCACTGCCTGATGACAAGGGTATCGAGTGGCTGGAGGGCAAACCCCGCACATGATGGCCCTCGGCATCGGTGTCCTTCTGCTGATCGCGGTGACGTCCTTCGTCGTCGTCCGAACCGATGATGTGACCTCGCAACTGCTTTGCGCTGAGCTTCTACGGACTGCTATTTGCCTTGATGTTTTTCGTCTTCCAGGCTCCGGATGTCGCGCTTTCACAAATCACCGTCGGCGCCATCGCGTTGCCGCTCATGATCATGCTCGCGATCACCCGGATGCGGAACCGTGACGCAATGCGCCAGCGTGAGGAGAAGCGTCATGAGTGAAAAGAGGAGGCTTGGGTTATTTCTGCTCGGAGCGGTCGGTGTGGCGGCGATGTATGTTGCCGGCACGCGAAATCTGCCTCCCTGGGGCGCGTACAGAGGGCCGTATGGTGACGTCATCAGCGGTCTCGCCGTGTACGAGCGCCATGCCACCGATGTGGTAAACGCCATCACTTATGACTATCGTGGCTTCGACACCCTGGGCGAAGAGTTCATCCTCTTCAGCGCCGTCGTCGGAGTCATGCTGCTGCTCCGTCCGGAAAAGAATCAGCCGCCGGGGCAGAAATCACCCGCGCTCAAGGATCGGGCAACGCTGAGCGAAACCGTCAAGGTCTTCGCGACCGTAATGTTCGGCATCACCGTTCTGTTTGGAATCTATATTGTCACCCACGGACAACTCACGCCGGGCGGGGGTTTTCAGGGCGGAGTCATCATTGCTGCCGCCCCGATGCTGATTTACATTGCTCAGGATACCGAGGCTTTCCGGCGCATTGTTTCCCATCCACTTCTGGAGTTGGTAGAGGCCACCGGAGCCGCCGGCTATGCCGTCGTTGGACTCGTTTCCCTAGCGATAGGCGCGCCCTTCCTGACGAATATTCTTCCTCTCGGCCAGACTGGAGATGTTTTTTCATCCGGCAGTATCGCAGTGATCAGCGCGTTGGTTGGGCTGGAGGTCGCGGCCGCATTCCTTCTGACAACGTTTGAATATCTACGCGAGATTCTCTCCGCGGAGAAAGATTCGGAGGACTGAATGCTCACCTCATTTCCCTATTACATTGCTGCCTGGGTTTTTCTTTGTGGACTCTATGGCATTGTGCGCAGCCGTCATCTCGTGCATACCGTCATGAGCCTTGTCATTCTTCAGACCTCTACGTATGTGCTGCTTCTGGCCATCGGCTTTCGCAAAGGCGGATATGCGCCTGTCTTCGCGGATATCTCACCCGGAGTGGTCACCGTCGATCCGGTCGTCCAGGCGCTTATGCTGACCGATGTTGTGGTGGAAGCGACAGTCGTCGCGCTACTGCTGGCCATGGTGGTGAAGGCTTACGAGAAAGCCGGAACGCTCAGCCCTGATGACCTCCGGTTTCTCCGAGGATAAGCACGCATGCCCTCGCCTGCACTGCTGGTTGCCGTTCCTCTCATTGCCGCAGCTTTCCTTGCCGGGCTCCGCAAACTCATTCCCCGTTGGCTGGCCGACAGCCTCGCAATTCTGGTTGCGCTTGCCAATCTCATTCTCGCGAGCATGTGGACCGTGCATGCGCTCCACCAGACTTCCGTCTATTGGTTTGGTAACTGGTTTCCACGCGGGCACATGGTTCTGGGCATTGGTTTTGTCATGGACGCAGCGGGCTCGGGTGTCGCCACATTGGCCGCGCTGCTGACGTTCCTGGCGCTGGTCTTCTCATGGCGCTTCGTCTCAAGCGGAGGCGGACACTACCACCCGTTGATGCTCGTCTTCCTCGCGGCCATGTCCGGCTTCGCCGTGACTGGTGACATCTTCAATCTGTTTGTTTTCTTCGAACTGATGAGCACCGCCGCATTCGCGCTTTGTGGGCTGAAGAGCGCCGAGCCGTCCCCCCTCGCCGGAGCATTCAACTTCGCCGTCACCAACAGCATCGGCGCTTTCCTCGTGCTCACTGGGATTGCTCTCCTCTACGGCGCTACTGGCGCCTTGAATATGGCGCAAATTGGGGAGTTGCTCACGGGCCGGCATGACAATCTCGTCCTCGCGGCCTTCGCTTTCATTGGCTGCGGTTTCCTCATTAAAGCGGCCGCGGTTCCCTTTCATTTCTGGCTGCCGGATGCTCATGCGGTCGCACCCACTCCCGTTTGTGTGCTGTTCTCCGGAGTGATGGTAGAGCTCGGCCTGTTTGGACTGATGCGCGTCTATGCCACGGTCTTTCAAGGCAGCTTCGCCACGCAAAAACTGCACTTCGCTTTCGCCGCGCTCGGCGCTCTCTCCGCGGTCTGGGGCGGCATCATGTGTTTCGCGGAGCATCACCTCAAACGATTGCTTGCCTTCTCTACTATCAGCCACACCGGGCTTATGACCCTGGCCTTCGGATTGTGGAGACGAGAGGCGATATACGGGCTCCTCGTTTACCTTGCGGGACACGCCCTGGTGAAAGCCGGCCTCTTCTTTACGGCAGGAATTCTTCTCCACCGTCTGCGCACGATGAGCGAGCCGGCACTCTTCGGTCGAGGCACCATTTTGCGCTGGACAGCGGTGGTCTGGTTTGCCGGAGGCCTGGGTCTGGCCGGCGCGCCCGGATTCGCACTCATGGCCGGCGAGTCGCACGTGACAGCTCATGCAGACTGGGCATGGTGGGCCTTTCTGGTAGCGGGAGCCCTGACCTCATCCGCAGTCTTCCGGGTCGGCTTGCGTGTTTTTCTGGGCTGGGGCGATGCAGGCCCGGTCGATAAATCAGCAGTCGTCGATGAGCTTCCTGAAACCAAGGCGGAGCACGAAAAGATCTACTGGTTTCTCTTCTGCCCACCAGCATTCTGCATGCTTGCTGCGCTGGTCATCACATTCGTGCCCGCCTTTACCAATGGTGCACACTTGGCGGCAGTTCGGTTCATGGACTTCCCCAGCTATGCGCGTGCAGTTTATAGCGGCATTGTTTCTGTCCCGGTGCTGCGTGCGCCGCCGATCGAGTGGGGGCACGCGATCCTCCACGGCAGCATCACTGCAGTGCTCGGGATGCTGCTCGCCCTCTGGGCGGTGTTCCATCGTGCAGTGCCGCGCGCCGTGCGATGGCCTTCGCATATGGAAGGCTCCATGCGCGCAATCCGCCTGCTGCAAAGCGGCCACGTCGGTGATTATGCTGCATGGATCACCTTCGGCATCGCAGCTTTCGGAGGCGCTCTCTTCTGGCTGGGTCACTGAATCTGACGAGGGTGAGAACTTCTGGCCGGGAGGCGTTTTCCCTTTCTACGTATCTGCCAATGCGAATATAATGCATTCATGGCAGCAAAGCCGGCATTCAATGTCGAACGATTCTTTCAGGCGCTCGGAGACAATACCCGCCTCCGCCTCCTGAACCTGATGGGCGATCAAGAGCTTTGCGTCTGTTATTTCACAGAGATTCTCGGCCAGCCTCAACCCAAGATCTCGCGCCATCTGGCCTACCTGCGCAGCGCCGGTATCGTAGAAGCGCGTCGCGAAGGAAAGTGGATGCACTATCGGATCGTGATGCCCCCGCACCTTGGAGCATCACAGGTTCTCCAGCAGACGCTCGCATGGCTGAAAGACGATCGCGCAATGCAGGCGGACCGCACGCGGCTGTCAAAGGCCTGCTGCAGCCTGACAAGAATTGGAACGCTGCAGGGCGCCCCTCTTCCAAACCCGGTTGATCTAGCTACAACATCCGCTTCGAGATAATTGGGCCGGGACTTCTACTTCGCTGTACCTTGCTGCTTCTCCAAGTCCAGATTGAGTTCCAGGACGTTTACGCGAGCTTCGCCTAGAAAGCCAAATTGCCGTGGTTGAGTATGCTTCGCAACTAGCTCTTTGAGCTTGTCTTCGGAAATGCCGCGCGCCTTTGCGACTCGCGGGACCTGGAATGCGGCGGCTGCCGGCGTAATGTCCGGGTCGAGTCCAGATGCCGACCTTGTCACGAGGTCAATCGGGACTGGAACTCCTGGATTTTCGGCTTGCAACGATGCCACATCGCTCGTCACCTGATCGACATATTTCTTGTTTGTTGGCCCGTAGTTTGATCCGGAAGACGAAGAGGCATCGTATCCATTCGTTCCGGCAGCCGAGGGACGTCCATGGAAATATCCGGGACCGGTAAATGCCTGCCCTATAATTCTCGATCCGATAACTTCGCCGTTCCGCGTGATGAGCTGCCCATTTGCTTTGTCTCGCGAAAAGGCCCGCGCCAGAGCAGTCATCAGCAATGGATAAAATATTCCCAATAAGACTGCCGTCACGATGGTGTAGAGAACTGACGTGATGAGATTCTTCCGCATGAAATCAACTCCTAAACCAGGTGAACAGCCGTAATAATGACGTCAATGATCTTGATGCCGATGAAGGGGACGACAATGCCGCCCACTCCGTAAAGCCATAGATTGCGTTGCAAAAGAGCGGCAGCTCCCATGGGACGATACTTGACTCCCCGCAGCGCAAGCGGGATCAGGGCAATAATGATTAAGGCATTGAAGATCACGGCCGATAGAATGGCAGACTGCGGTGTTTTCAAATGCATGATATTCAACGCATTTAATACCGGGAAAGCTCCTGCAAACATCGCTGGAATAATCGCGAAATATTTGGCAACGTCGTTGGCAATAGAGAACGTTGTCAAAGCCCCTCTCGTCATCAGCAACTGCTTACCAATCTCGACTATCTCAATCAGTTTGGTGGGATTGGAATCGAGATCCACCATATTGCCCGCTTCTTTTGCCGCTTGGGTTCCTGTATTCATGGCCACACCCACATCGGCCTGGGCAAGCGCCGGAGCATCATTGGTGCCATCCCCGGTCATCGCTACCAGCTTTCCTTGCATCTGCTCACGCTTGATCAGATCCATCTTGTCTTTAGGCTTAGCTTCCGCAAGAAAATCGTCCACCCCAGCCTCACGTGCGATCGCCGCGGCTGTGAGAGGATTGTCGCCGGTGATCATGATGGTGCGAATGCCCATTGCCCGGAGCTGCGCAAATCGCTCGCGCATCCCTCCTTTGATGACGTCCTTCAGGTGGATCACACCCAGGGCCTGATTGTTGCGGGCAACGACAAGCGGGGTTCCGCCGGAACGCGCAACCACATCAACGGCGTCACGGATCTGCCTCGGCACGCTACCGCCGCGCTCCTCGACAAAGCGGGCAATCGCATCCGCCGCTCCTTTGCGGATCGCGCTCCCGCCAATGTTCACGCCAGACATGCGCGTGGTTGCACTGAACGGGACAAATTCGGCATTGAGTTCTTCGAGTTCGCGCCCGCGCAGGCCGTAACGCTCCTTGGCCAACACCACAATGGAACGGCCCTCGGGCGTTTCGTCAGGCAAGGATGACAACTGGGCAGCATCCGCAAGCTGATCGTTGCTCACGCCAGGCGCTGGAATAAATTCTGTGGCTTGGCGATTGCCGAGAGTAATCGTTCCGGTTTTATCAAGCAGGAGCGTGTTCACATCGCCGGCAGCTTCCACGGCTCGCCCACTCATGGCGAGGACATTGTGCTGCACCAAACGATCCATACCGGCGATCCCAATTGCGGAGAGGAGCCCGCCGATTGTCGTTGGAATGAGGCATACCAATAGCGATACGAGGACAAACACCGTCTGCGGGGCGGTGGAATAGATTGCGAAAGGCTGAAGCGTTACGACGGCCAGCAGAAAGATGACAGTAAGTCCTGCCAGCAGGATATTGAGAGCAATCTCATTCGGCGTCTTCTGCCGCTCTGCTCCCTCTACGAGTGCGATCATCCGGTCCAGAAATGTTTCTCCGGGGTTGGAGGTGATCTTGATCTTCAGGTGGTCGGAAAGAACTCGCGTCCCCCCGGTGACGGCGGACCGGTCACCGCCGGATTCACGGATCACGGGAGCAGACTCTCCAGTTATGGCGGACTCATCAACCGAGGCGACTCCATCAATGACCTCACCATCGCCCGGGATCAGCTCTCCTGCAATGACGACCACGACATCACCGGCACGTAATTTTGCGCTTGGCACATCCTCGCTCTTACCGTTTGCGAGAATGCGGTGAGCGGTCGTTTCCGATTTTGCCCGGCGCAGAGTATCGGCTTGTGCTTTGCCACGTCCTTCCGCCATAGCCTCCGCAAAATTGGCAAAGCCGACCGTAAACCAGAGCCAGAGAGTAATCTGAAGATCGAAATTAAAGGCGCTCTGATGTGTCCTCAGGTCCCGGAAGAGAAGAAGAGTTGTGATGACGCTTCCGATTTCGACAACAAACATCACCGGATTGCGCATCATCGTGCGCGGGTTGAGCTTCTTGAACGCATCAAGAAGAGCCTGACGCATGATTTTTCCGTCCCAGAGAGGCCTGCGGTATTTGCCTGGGCGGGGACTAACGGTTTGCGAAACTTCCATGCGTTCGGTCATCGGTGCAGTCGTAGCCATAGCAGTTCCTCAGAACACCTTTCCGGCGTGCATTAGCAAATGTTCAAGAACAGGTCCCAGGCTCAGGACCGGGAAG
Source organism: uncultured Acidobacteriaceae bacterium (assembly GCA_963737035.1). Classification (GTDB taxonomy): domain Bacteria; phylum Acidobacteriota; class Terriglobia; order Terriglobales; family Acidobacteriaceae; genus KBS-83. The sequence continues at coordinate 90,698 of CAVTRJ010000014.1, forward strand.
AAGGTCAAAGCGCCAACAATCAGAATCACGCTCACCAGCAAAACGGTGAAGAGCGGCGTTGTTACAGGAAATGTTCCAGCCGAAGGCGCGACAAACTTCTTTGTCGCCAGATTTCCAGCTACAGCCAGCATGGGCACGATCATGAGAAAACGCCCGACTAATACGGCCGCACCGATGGTTAGATTGTAGAAATGGGTGTTTGCGCTAAGTCCAGCAAATGCGGAGCCGTTGTTCCCGGTAGCAGAAGTATAGGCGTAAAGCATTTCAGAAAGTCCATGCGGACCCGTGTTAGTCAGGCTAGTGAGACCGTACGTCGGAGATGTTGCGGCGATCGCGGTAAAGATAAGGATGGATAGCGGAAATATCAGCACATATAACATGGCCATCTTGACGTCATAGGCCTCGACCTTTTTGCCCAGATACTCTGGTGTGCGTCCCACCATCAGCCCAGCAATGAACACGGTAAGAACGACCATGATCAGAATGCCGTACATGCCAGCGCCAACTCCGCCGAATACGACTTCGCCAAGCAATATGTTCGTGAGGGGCACCAGGCCACCCAGAGGCATGAACGAATCATGCATGGAGTTCACTGCACCACAACTCGCATCCGTAGTTACGGTTGCAAAGAGCGCCGAGTTGGCAATGCCAAAGCGGACTTCCTTGCCTTCCATGTTGCCGCCGGCCTGCATCGTTGTTGCATGCTGAGCGACGCCGTGCAGCAGAGGATTGGGCTGCGATTCAGCCCAATAAGCGACGATGACTCCCGCAAAGAAGAGAACAGCCATCGCGGCAAAGACAGCCCAGCCATGTCTTGGAGATTTTGTCATCCGGCCTAGCGTGGCCGTCAGACCAGCCGGAATAAGAAAAATCGAGAGCATCTGCAGGAAGTTGGACAGCGGCGTCGGATTCTCGAAGGGGTGAGCACTGTTTGCGTTGAAAAAGCCGCCGCCATTTGTCCCGAGCATCTTGATGGCTTCCTGCGAGGCCACCGGCCCCTGTGCGATTGTCTGTGTGGTAATGGTTTGAGTTGCCTGTTTGCCGTCACTTCCAGTCGTTGTGACTTTCTGCGGCTCAAGCACTTTCACACTGTCATAGGGCCTGAAGTTCTGGGTGACGCCCTGGGAGACAAGCACCAGTCCATACACGATGCAAATAGGCAGCAGGATCCGCAGCGTTGCCCTTGTCAGGTCTACCCAGAAATTTCCAAGAGTGTTGCTTTCTCTCCGCGCGACGCCACGGATAATGGCGATAGCCAACGCCATGCCCACAGCAGCGGACCAGAAATTGTGCGTGGCCAACCCCAACGCCTGCGTCAGGTAGCTCATCGTGGACTCTGGCGTATAAGCCTGCCAGTTCGTATTCGTCGTAAATGAGGCAGCCGTATTGAACGCGAGATCCGGCGCTACCGCAGTCAATTTTTGAGGGTTCCAGGGGAGAACTGCCTGAAGCCGTTCAATCCCGTAGGTCAGCAGCATGGTCACGCCGCTGAAAAGCAGCATGGCAATGCCATATTCGGTCCAGTGCATCTCATGGGACTCATCTACGCCGGTGATCCGGTATAGGAGGCGCTCGATCGGGCCAAAGAGGCGATCGGCGAATGTGCGCTCCCTCTCAAAGACCCGCGCCATGTAAACCCCGAGAGGTTTAGTAATCACGAGGATGATGCCAAAGAAGACCAAAATCTGTAGCCAGCCATTCCATGTCATCAGAACTTCTCCGGGCGCAGGAGCGCGTAGATCAGGTACACAAGTAAGAGCAACGTGACTGCAAGAAGCAGAATGGTCTCAATCGTCATCGCCTTACCTCAGTCGCTCGCAAGCGTGCGTATACGCAATTGCAATTGCGAAGAACCCTATAGCTGCCAAAATCAGAAGAATGTCCCACATTTGCTTCTCCTCCGTCGGAACGAATTACCAGGCCCCTTGTTTGCGTCCGAACCACCACACCATACCCAGCGTGCTCGTGTTCTGGTCGTGTTTCAGCACGCCGCTCTTATCCGTTAAAAAGAAGGGCACGTTGGAAAAGTCCCGGCGCCACTCTCCGCGTATCAGAAAGCCATCGGCCAGCTCGTATTCTGCTGTTGTGGTCGTTTCCTTGAGCGCCTGAGTTGTGCCGCTGAAAAGGCCGCCCCGGTCGGACAGGTACTCCGCGCGTCCAGCAACAGCCCATTTCGGCGCTAGCTGATAACGGGCATATGCAGCGCCACCCAAAACATGTGCAGGAGCAGAGTTGTCATAGACTCGGTTAATTACATAATCGCCTTCTCCGACCACAGTGAATTTGGAAGTGGCATTCCACGTGGCATAGGTGTCGAGGATGTGCTCTCTGCCATTCGGAGTAGGCGATATGTTTTCAGTTGGCAGGCCGGGCTGAGCTGGACCGGTCGGCAGGCCCGGATTGTAGTTCGCTACTACGTCTCGCTGTTCCTGCCCCGTGTAGTAATTCACATTCCAGCTAAGGCTCTTCACAGGCTTGATTGTGAGGAGGGCCGCTACTGACTTAAACCCGTTGAAGTCTTCTGTCTGCTGTGTGCCGTTCACAAGCCAGCCCGTAACAGCTACCTTGTTATTCAGGTTGTAGCTGGCCCGGAAACCCATATGGTAGAAAGGCAAATAATCGAAGAAGTATGACCGAGAGTAGTTGATCTGATCTTTTGTGTAATTGCCCTCAACTCCCAATGCGCTGGCCCACTTTCCAAAATCAACCGTCAAACCACTCCCAACCGGAGCTACATAGGTTCCGTATGCCTGCCAGAGATTGCGGTACACCTGGGGGCGCAGCTCGTTCTGTGTGCTGCCTTGCAGCGTTTCGGTGGCCTGGCCGTACTGCAGGTCGACGCGGGCTCCATAACGCTTCCCTGCACTCGGGTTCGGCGCATTCTCAATCACGATGCCGGCCTGATTGATGCTGAAGCTGTCGCTGGACACGTCGTACGCGCGCAGCAGATTCACTCGCCCGATTGGTTGATTGAAGTTGTACTCGTAATAGCCGTCGAAGGTGACATTGAATGTCGTATCTCGAAGGAAATTGAGGGCGCTGCGGTCCTCCGGCGTAAGCACTTGTGCTGCAGGCGAAGCGGCTGGAGCGCTCTTGAGTTGTACTGCTGCACTTTCGAGCGCCGCCGCAGTCTCGGACGCACTTGTGCTTGCAACTGACGCACTGGAGCTCGCAACCGGCACGGTGGCGGTAGCGTGACCCTCGAGTTGGTTGACTCTGTCTTCAAGCTGATGCACAAGACCTGTCAGCGTCTCGACCTGCTGCCGCAGGTCAGAGGCGCTCGCCTGCGCAGGCTGGTTTGCTTGTGCTATCAGCGTCGCGGGAATCGATAAGGCCAAAGCAGCAAAAGCGGCGCGGCGCATCCTTTCCGGCCTCGGCTTTTGCTTACGCTGGTGATTAGCAGGTGCTGCGGAATCTCTGCTGCCCTTGTAGTGCGTGGCCCGGCTGAAGCTAAGGAAACAGTAGATGAGGAACAGGACCGCGGGGATGATGATGGTTCCAAGAATGTACGACGAAAGCATAGGAGAGGTCTCCAGAATCCGACCTCCGCTAGTTCATCGCATTCGGTATGAGAAGTCCGTCGGAAAGATATAAAAAGTCCGTAGGACTTCCTCTACTCACAATTTGGCTGAAGCGATCGCCGACCCGAGGTTCGTCGAGTTGCCTGCATCAGGAGACCTATCTTCTACAATGACGTCGTGAGCCGGCGCTGGCTATTGCAGCTACTTCAATACGTGTTCGTCACGTCCTTGGTCGGATGTATCGTGCTCGTATATTTCAAGCTGGTCCATGTCAATCCGACCACGGTCGCACTGACGTTCTTACTCGGAATTCTTTTTGTTGCGAATCGCCTGGGTCTTCGCTATTCGGTTTTCATGTCGTTTCTCGCGGCATTGGCGTTCAACTTTTTCTTTCTTCCTCCGGTCGGCACCTTTACCATCGCGGACACCCAAAACTGGGTGGCGTTATTCGCATTCCTGACCGCTGGCGTCCTGGCCAGTCGTCTGTCGGAGCAAATCAAGCGCGAGGCCTACGCAGCTGACCAGCGCAGGCGTGAAGTCGAACGGCTCTATGATTTCAGCCAAACCATCCTTATCTCGAACCGCCTTGCAGACCTCCTGAATGCCATGCCAGGCCACATCAGCTCTTCGTTTCACAATGACGCAGTGGACATTTACCTGCTTGAGGGCGATCGCGTTTACCGGTCACCCTCTGGCACACGAAACATCCCGAACGAGGAATTGCAGGCAGTCGCGAATCGCGGAGAAATACACTTTGATTCTGCTAATCATCTCTGCATTGCGCCGCTCATGCTGGGAGTGCGGTCGGTCGGTGCAATCGGGATCGCCGGAAATCTTCCTTCACGCGAAGCCATCGATGCGCTTGGCAGTGTGATTGCGCTTGCTATCGAACGCAGCACTACAGCCGAGCGTCTGGCTCGCACTGAGGCTGCCCGGGAGAGTGAGCGGCTAAGATCGGCACTGCTCGATTCGGTAACGCATGACCTGCGCACCCCCCTGACGGCGATTACCGCTTCTATCACCAGCCTCCGATCGGGCACGGTTCAAGATCCGGAAGTGAGGGACGAGATGCTGGCCGTCATTGAAGAAGAAAGCGCCCGATTGAATCACCTGATTGGCCAAGCGGTGGAGATGGCGCAACTCGATTCCCGGCAAGTAAAGCCGCAACTGGAGTCTGCGCAGATGAAAGATGCGGTCCAGGGCGCAATTACGGAATGTCAGCCACTCCTCGAAAAGCATTCCGTGGAAGTGCGGCTATCTCCCTCGCTCCCGGCGGTGCGCATGGACATCCATTGGATACGCAAGGTCCTGCATCACCTGCTTGAGAATGCCGCGAAATATTCCGAAGCAGGACAGCCCATCTCCATCAGCGCTGAAGTCAAGGGGCCTTTTCTAGTCACCAGCGTCGCCGACCGCGGAAGCGGAATCGAAGATTTTGAAACGTCTTTCATCTTCGACAAGTTCTATCGCGGACAAAGCCAGCGTTATCGTGTGCAGGGTACGGGTATGGGGCTAGCGATTGTCAAAGCTATCGTCGAAGCGCACGGCGGAACAGTGGATGTTACAAGTCAACGTGGGCTGGGATCGGTATTTTCCTTCTCTTTGCCACTCACGTAATCGGCGGGGCGATTCACGGTGCTTCACAGCTAGTTTCCAGAGATAACTCGAGCCAGATTGCAGTGCTCAACAGCACAGGCACAGCTTCGTTGAACATCATTGAGGCAGTTTGCGTCTGCGCGTCGGCCGGCAGACACCTCGCGGGACAGAGACCAAACCGTCATCTGGCAGGCTAGTCGTCAGAGAAATCCTGCGACCCGGAACGCGGGGCCTGACCTGGCGGGCGCCGGTTCTTCTTCTCACGCAGTGAGTGGTTCGAGACAATCAGCGCCAACGCGCCCACTACTACCGCAAGCGACAGCGCCGGAAACAGAGCAATGTGCATTGGAAACCGGAAAGCCGAAGGAAGAGTCCCAAGGCTTCCGCCCTGCGCCGCAAAATTCATCCGCATAGAGGATTGGTCCAGACCGTCCACACCATGAGCGGGCGCGCCGCGACTGCTGACAATCGACGGCGTTCAGGGTTCCCTCGGGAAACGTGGAAGCCTTCCTGAAGAGCGATCTCAACCTCATCTGCGGTTTTGATCTGCTCACTTACCGGCTCCGTGCTTTTGTCCGTCGCTACTCCGCGGATCGTTGTCGTTCGCAGCGTAGGATCGCCCGCGCGCATCCACAGAACCACACGCGGCCCTTCTTCGCACTCCCAATCGCTATTCTGCGGATCTGGCAGCCCGGCCGACTGCAACTCCGCCGCAAGGTCATCGGCTCCCTCAAAAAAAATCGTCCCCCCGTCAGGCGATTGGGTGCCATCGGGACGTGATTGCGTCCAGTGGGGCAGGTGCGTATCGCCTGACCGGATAGCTGCGGAGCCATCCGGCGGAGGAGGCGTTGCCGCCGCGCCATTCGCGCGGAGCAACGCCTTGGGGGGACGATGGAAGAAATTGCAGAGAGCGCCTACGAACGACTCCCTGCCCATCCTGCTTTCACTCGAGCCTTCAGCTGCACTTTCGTTCAGCTCGTCACGGTGCGTTCGGCTGCCGCCAAGTTCGTTGGCATGCCCGGCAGTGCCTCTGTCAAAGAATCGGAAGGGCCCACAACTCTGTCGAACATCCATAACAACTCTCAACTTCCCGCCGCCGTTGCCGGGTGCTGCCTCCGCTCTGGAGTCTCGCCATATGGAAACACCGCGGCCGCGGCAGCGGAATGTTCGCAACAGTTTGTCAGGGGACCAATCTGTATCTATCTGCTTTTCAGATGGTTAGGCCTGCGGCAGGTGACCGTTTGTTCGTCCTCGGAAGCCACGTTTGTTGTGTGATACAGTCCTCCACACAGAAGAGAAGACTAAGAGGTTAGAGGCGCGGGCGCGAACCAGAAAAAAGAAGGCGAATATGTCACTAGCCGATCCAGTTTCGCAGCCGGATGAACTTGGTCCGGAGCGGGTCGGTTTGGTGCGTGACCACCTCAAAGAGATCACTGCAAGCCAGGCCTTTGCCGGAAGCAAGCGCGCCCAGGATTTCCTTCGTTTGATAGTCGAGCACGCCCTCGCTGGCCGATTCGACGATCTGCGCGAGCGCATGATCGGGGCGGAAATGTTCGGTCGTCCCATCGATTACGACACCGCCAACGATGCCGTGGTCCGGGTAAAGGCCACTGAAGTCAGGAAGAAGCTTGCGCAGTACTACCGCGAGCTCACAAAGCCGCCCATCGTTCGCATTGAGATTCCCTCTGGAACCTATGTGCCGAAATTCCACTGGGACTCTCCGGCAGAATCTGCCTCATCGGACCCGCAAGCCACCTCACTTCTTCCGGAAACCGCCTCGATTCCTCCAGAACAAAAACAGCTGTCATCGCAGCAGAACTCCCTTCCGGCCGTAACCCCCGAACAGAATCGCCGGATCTTGCCCAGGTGGTTGGTAGTAGCCGCCGTGCTGTTTCTCCTCGCGATCATGGGCTATATCACCTTCAAGGCATACTCGAAGTGGTCCGCCGTAAATCGCGACATCCACTCGATCGCTATCCTCCCCCTCCAGAACCTCTCGGGTGATCCACAGCAGGACTACTTCGCGGATGGAATGACCGACGAGCTGATCACGGACCTGGGCCAGGTCTCCGCGTTGCGCGTCATCTCCCGGACTTCGGTGATGACCTATAAGGGCACAAACAAAAAGCTGCCCGAGATCGCGCGCGAATTGGGAGTCGACGCTGTTGTCGAAGGCTCCGTGATTCGTGAGGGCAAACAGGTGCGCATCACCGCGCAATTGATCGACGCCAAAACCGACCGCCACATCTGGGCTCACAGCTATGTGCGCGACGTGACCAGCGTTCTTGCACTGCAGGGCGAGGTGGCACAGGCGATTGCCGATGAAGTCAGCGTTAAGATGACACCGCAGGAGCAGGCGCGTTTAACGCGAGTGCGCCCGATAAATGCGGAAGCTCAGGATCTCTATCTGCTTGGTGTTCACATGTTGAACGCAGGCGAGCCTCGCAAGGCCGTGGATTATCTGCAGCAATCCATCGCCAAGGACGCAGGCTTCGCCCCCGCTCACGCAGCATTGGCCAATGCCTATGGCTGGCTCGGGGAAGCTGGCTGGCTTCCCTACAGCGAGGCATTCGTCCGGCAGAAAGAAGAAGCGAGCAAGGCCATCGAACTCGATGACGCGTTGCCTGAGGGTCATGCGGAGCTGGCAGGCGCCGAAATGAATCTGGACTGGGCCTGGGATACCGCCGAGCGCGAGTTGAAGCGAGCGCTCGCGCTGAACCCCAACCTCGCGTCGGTTCATGCCACGTACGCTTTTTATCTTGAGCGAATGGGCCGGATACCCGAAGGTCTCGCCGAAATCAAACGTGATCTCGCGCTCGACCCTGTATCCAATCGCTCGTTCATGAATGCGGGGTTCGCTGACTACTTCGCTCGCCGCTACGACGCTGCGCTCGCAAACACGCAGCGAGCCTACTCCATTGAGCCCAATCCTGCCGTTTTCTATTTTCCCTTAGGAGTTATCTACGCGGAAAAGGGCGACTATGCGAGAGCCGTCCAGAACTTCCAGGGATTGGGAGAACAACCGCATGCACTGGGTCATTTGGGAAATCTATACGCCCGCATGGGCAGGACTGCGGACGCGCGCGCCATTCTCCCGAAGCTGGAGCAGCATATTGAGAAAACTGGTGTCGGCAGATACGAAATCGCTCTGGTCTACGCAGGTCTGAACGAAAAAGATCAGGCCTTCGCATGGCTCGATAAAGCTCTCGCCTCCCACGACAAAGGCCTCACCTATCTAAAAATAGATCCCTGCCTGGACCCACTCCGCTCCGACCCACGCTTCCACGACCTGCTGCGGCACGTCGGGCTGCCGCTATAGCGTGCAGTTCGGTCAGAGCGAATTACGTCTGGAACTGCAGCGAAATCTCGCAGTGGCCATCTTTCTGCTCGGTGTCGAGGCGGTCGGGGAAGACAGAGGACAAAAAACCTGACAGTCCTACTGCAAAAATCTGCTCCTCGACCATCCCGACGGGCAGCCGTTGCTCTGAGGCGACATAGGGCAGCGTGCCCTTGTACTTGAGCTTGATATCCAAGTCGAGGTCGTCGTAGCTGACGCTTGCAGTGATGGGACTAGCGGCGTGGCCTCCTTCCTGAATCAGGCGCAGCAGCTCGCTGACACTGGACTCAGCCCGGGTGGCGTCGGCGGCGCTCAGCTCCCATCGCTGTGCATGCACGCGAAACCTGTCGCCAAAACGTGAGGAACCTTTGCCCTCGCCAGGTTCCAATATCAAGGTCTCGGTGCGTCGCTCCCCGATCAGGAAGCAGAGATTGAGCAGCACGCAGACCACCACGGCGATCGACAAAATCGAATCGGTAAACGCGCTGGTCCAGGCAGGCAGCAGCGCGAAGAACTCCGGATACACGCGCCGGCTTAGCGCAAACAGCAGCGAGATACCAACGATAAATGTGCTGCGCATCGTGACTGGACGCGACATCACAATCTGGATCCCGCCCATCAGCATGGAGGCTCCGTTGAAAACCAGCGCGGCGCCGACGATGGGCAACGGCAGAGCCAGCAGCGCGGCGCCCACCTTTGGCATGCAAGAGAGCAGCACCAGCCAGCCCGCGATAGCGTAAGCAATATAGCGACTCGTCGCTCCAGTGACCTTCTCAAGTCCGACCAGGCTTGGCGAGACACTAAGCCCCGGTGTCCCCAGCCAACCGCCGGCAAAGCACGCGAACCCGTCCGCCAGGACCCCGGCGCGGATGTTGCCCAGGTTGGGCCGGCGCCATGATGCGTCGTTGATCTTCTGACAGGTCGTGATCACGCCAATAGCGCGCAGCCCCGAGGCCAGCGCTGCAATCGCGAAGGGCACGATAAGCGACGGTTCAAAGCGGTAGGAGAGAAAACGAGGATCAGGCAGCGCAAGCCACGGCCGCGAAGCGATGACGGCGGCATCTTTGCTGGTCACCATTCCTACTGCGGCCGCGATCGCCATCCCCAGCGCAAGACCAATCAGGCCACAGAGCAGCCGGGGCAGGCCTTTGCCCCAGATGCCGAAGCCAACCATCACGGCGAGCGTGAAGCCGGCGACCGCAATGTGGGTGGGAAGATGCGGGTCGTGCAGGTCGGAAACCCCCAGAAATCCGCGCACGCCGATAAGGCCCAGCTCTGCGCCGACTGCGATAACGATGAATCCCGAAACGACCGGAGGAAACACCCTGCGCATCCGCGGGAGGGCCCACGCAAAGACCGCTTCAAAAACACCGGCGAATGCGATCATGCCGCAAACCAGCGCCAGTCCGGCGCGATGCGCCGCCTCCAACGCCGGCGCCAAGTAAATTGCCGAGACGACAGGGGGCGCCAGATACCCGGATCCCACCGGCCCCAGCCGATGCGCTTGCACGAGCGTGGCCAGCGCGATGGCGATCATGCCCAGCCCCACTGCGTTCGAGGCTACGGTCGCGGAGACCCCGGCCGCCTGCGCAATCAAAGTAATAAAGACGAGGTAAGGACAGATCACGGCAACATGCTGCGCGCCCAGAAGAATGAGATGAGGCAGCGGAGGGCGATCGTCCAGCCCAAAGATCAGATCCGCCGGACGCACGGACTGGGCGCTCCGCGGCGCACCCACACTGGTGTCTTTTGGCGGCTCACCCGACGGGCCGGTCATGCGGTGGGATTATAGTCTGGCGGCAAATGCGCACCGACTGATCTGGAAGGCAAATGCCAGATCATGAGAACAAGGCAGAACGCTCCTCGAGGAGGTTGGGGAGTAGCGCTTAGAACTCATCTCACATGCCTCAGTACCCATCGCCAAAAATCCACCCAGCGAATCGTCTATGCGGTTGCACGACCTATGCGAATTTCATGACCGAAGTAACATACTTCCTCTCTGATTGCAACCAAAAATGGGCAAATAAATGGCCTAAATTGTTTGCTTTGGAGTTGCTCCCCTTCGTAAAATGTGAACAGCCGACAATGAATGGATCCATCACCAATACGAATCGCTCTCTACGATTTCCTATCGTTGCGGCGGCCCTTATGGCGACGGCGTTCTGTTTGACGAGCGCTCCGACGGGAACTTCTGTGCATGCGGCACAGACCGGCGCTGCCAAGTCCTCGGCTCCGACTAGTCATCGCCAGCACTGGTTCCAGTTTGGCCGCGCCTCTTGGTATGGCCACGCGCTGCAGGGCCTTCCGACCGCCACAGGCGAGGCCTACGACATGAACGCGATGACCTGCGCTCATCGCACGCTCCCCCTCGGATCCCTGGTGCGCGTCACCAATCTGCGCAACCATCGCTCTCTGGTGCTCCGCGTCAACGATCGCGGCCCCATGGTCGAGACCCGGGTGGTCGATCTCTCCTATGCCGCCGCCAAGCGTCTCGGCTTCAGCCATCGCGGCACAGTACGCGTACGGCTCGATCTGGTCGACGTCAAACCCACGCCCACCGAAGTGGCGATGCTGACCAAACCGGCTATGTAACTCGGCAGGCGCACATCCGCCCGCCTCTGCACCTGCCCGTCACCACCAAGACAACTCATCCTGCAACAACCCCGTTCTGCACAGCCGCACCGCCGCTAAGATAGCGACATGGTAACCAGCTCGCCGAGCTCTCCCGCGCCGGCTGCCCCCACGCAAAGCCCGCGGGGTGTCAAAGACCGGCTGATCGTCGCGCTCGACTTCCCCGACTCCGCCGCCGCTCTGAAGTGTGTCGAGCAGCTTGCCGGATCCGTTTCCTGGTTCAAGGTCGGCCTCGAGCTCTTTCTCGGCAGCGGCGACAGCGTCGTCCGCGAGTTGAAGCAGCGCGGGCATTCCATCTTTCTCGATCTCAAGCTCCACGACATTCCCAACACCGTCAGCTCGGCCATCCGATCGCTGGCGCGGCTCGAGCCCGATCTGCTCACGGTTCATGCGGCCGGCGGCCGGGCCATGCTCACCGCCGCCGCCGAAGCTGCGCGTTCCCTACCGCGCCCGCCGCGTCTGCTCGCCGTCACCGTGCTCACCAGCGTGGATACCGCGGCGCTGGCAGAAACCGGCGTCCCCGCAGCTCCAGTCGAACAGGTGCTGCGCCTTGCGCGCCTCGCCGCAGAGTGCGGCATCGAAGGCATGGTCTGCTCTCCGGCAGAGGCCGCAGCCGTGCACAGCGCGTTGCCCCAGGCATTGCTGGTAACACCAGGCATCCGGCCCGCCGGTTCCGACGCGGGAGATCAGAAGCGCATCGCTACCCCGCAGTTTGCCCTCGCCGCCGGCGCCAGCATGCTCGTGATAGGACGCCCCATCACCGCCGCGCCCGATCCAAAAGCCGCCGCACAGGCCATCCTCGCCGACATGGCCAAAAGCAATCCCACCAAATGAAATGAGCCCGGCCGATTGGCCAGGCTCACTGATTGACTCGTAGATATCCGCGTCTAGAGCTTGTCTAGAGCTTTTCGTAGAAATCGCACGCCGAGCAGGAGATGTACACTCCGCCCGGAACGCCGCGCTCGCGGTCCTTCACGCGCTTCACAATGCGCGTCGGCTTGTTGCACTTGGGACAATCCGTGCTCTTGGACGTATCCATCACCTTCTGGCGATCTGCTGTCTTTGCAATCTTGGCCATGACTCTCTATAGCTCCTCGAAACCTGATTCCGGCACGCAACTTCGAGCCGCATCATGCGGCCTGATGTGGCCTTTTGGTCACTACAACTCTTCTCATCGATGGAGGCGTGGAGTGAGGCAGAAGGCGGCGTCCCGCTCTCTTAAGTGTACACGAGCGCGGGGCGGGGAGCCGACGCTCAGAATGCGCTTCAACCGCTCAATCGCAGGCTGGTCGGAGCGAGCGCCGCTTCAAGCGTTCTCAGCTGTGTTGGCAATGATTCGAAACGAGTGGAAGGTTTTCAGCTCTGCCCGCCGGGTCCCCGCAGCCCCGGACCTGCATTTCCTGCCGCCGACCAGTGACCGGTATCTCCCGGCGTGGACCCTGGTGGCGCAGGAATCGGTTGCGGCTTCGTCTCCGGCTGCCCGGCCTTTGTATTCACCGGCTGCATCGTTCCCGGCAGCTCCTCACCCGGCAATCGCAGCGAAGGCGCGGTCCTCTTGTGGTTGCCGTCCGCATCGGTCGCAGGCGCGACGTCGCCCATCTTCACTTCGTGGGTGTCGCCGCCGCCCACGTAACCACCGGTCTCATCCTGGTTGCGAACGATCAGGTCCTGACCGACATTCGCGACTTCCACCCGCACCACACGCGTACCTTCAAAGCGGACAAACTGCGTCGCTTGCGGCGCCTCGCCGTAGACCCATTCTTCGAACGGAACGCCATTGTTCTGTTCCCGCACCTTGTCGTGCGGCTGCCCCAGCGCGTAGACCACCATCTTGCGATCCATGCCGACGAGCACGTGGTGGTTCAGGATCGCTTCTTTCAGCTTGGGCGGCAGCGTGTCCACATACGCTTCGAGCGGCGTCTTTACGTTGAAGTCCATCACCGGCTGAATCAGCGCACGAAGCTGGTCCGGCGTCATGTCCGGGACGTATTTGTCAAAGGTCAACGTAAGCCGCGAGCCCACCGGCTCCTGGCCATTGTCCTGCACCAGCGGAGCGCTGCCCATTCCCCCGCCAACTTCGATGTGGCGCAGGAACTTGTGCTTGTGGTCTGGACCTCCGTTGAACTCGAGGACAATCTTGTCTGATTCGATCTTGATATCGGAGATGATCAGCCGGTCCCCAGCCTTGGAGCTGATGCCATGTTTCTGCAGCGCCTGTTCGTAATCCAGCCCATCCGGCTTGAGTTCACCATTGGCGCGCAGCACCACTCCATGCGAATCCAGCGGCAGCGGACGCCGGGCAAAACCCTGCTCCGCGGTGAAGGCCACGATCAGCTCACGGCGTCCCCGGGGCGTCAGCTTGCGTTGATCCAGTTTGACGTTTGTTGGATGGAACGGAGGGAGATTCGACTGGTGCTCGCTCTGGACGATGAAGACCTGCGTCTGCCCCAATGCAGCGGAAGCGGAGACCGCAAACGCCAGGGTGGAACCAGCCAGCGCGACTGACTGAGCAGCCTTGCGCAAACTGTGCCGATTGCCCATAACAAGCCTCGTATGCCGGAATGATGCGCCTCTCCGGGTGCCTCTGACAAGACGAGAGTGATGAACCTATGGGCAAAGTCGAAACGAGTGCGAGGAGCCGGAGCTATCTATTCGCCTTTCGGCGGCATCTCCGGTGGCCGTTCCGGAATCGTCCCGGGGGGCGCAGCCGCTGGAGGCAAATCCCCGATCTGGACCAGTTTCGGCGTCGCCGGTTCAATCGGCCCCATGGCCGCCTCATGCTGCCGCCGGGCGGCCGCGTCAATATCCACCGGAATGCCGCCGGGGATGATCTCCGGGTATCCATAGCGGCTCGCATACTCGCGTGTGACGCGCATGATGAGCCACAGCCCGAAGCACAGCACCAGCACCGCGATCACGCTGCCCTCCGGTCCATAATCGGCGCCTGTCAGCCACTCTGGCCCCAGTGGGGAGCTTTGCACTACCGGCGAGAAGCCGTTCGCAAAACCGCCGTAGCCGCTAAGCGGCAAACCGAAAAGCGGCCCCATTGCCGCATTCCACGCAAAATGCAATCCCCAGGGCAGCCACAAAGCGCGAGTCCGCACATACGCGATGCACAGGATCAGACTGAGCAGGAACAATGCGAAGACCGCCGCATGCGGCATCTCAGGCTGGTAGTGCACCACCACGAAGCAGATGGAGATCAACACGGAAGCCAATGTCGTCCCCATCGCATCCATCAGCCGCTGGAATGGATACCCACGGAAGATCAGTTCCTCGCACAGCGCAGCGATGGCCAGCACCAGCAGGTCGAGGATAAGCAGGAACCACTGGCGCGCACCGGTCCACAACGTGACACCCAGTCCGCCGATGAAGACCGAGGGGACAATCGTCAGCAGCAGCAGCCCCCAGCCGATCGCTGAGCCTGTGCCGAACTCGTGCAGCAGCCCTGGGCGCGACACCAGCCCCATGGCCTTTCGAGGCTCCCGCTGACGTGAAAATCCAATGCCCAACCCGCTGAAGCCCACCAGCAACAGGAACAGCATCATCAGCCGGTCGACAAGCGGCAGCCAATCCCCGGAGCTCAGCCCGTTCGCCGCGCGATGCGCAATCGCCTCCGCGACAAATGCCCACATCAGCGCCACAACGAAGACGCAGAAGGAGCGCAGACGCGATGGCCTTGGTGGATGCGCGGGCAGGGTTGGCGGCAGAGTGACCAAGTAAGTCTTTACGTGGTGTAGAACTGCGCAATGTTGCGGAACTTCTCGCGCCGGGCAGCCAGGCGCGCCTCCGAGGACATGGACTGCAATTCATTCAGATGCCATGCCAGCTTCGCATCAAGCATGCCTGCCGCCGCCTCTGGATCCAGATGCGCGCCACCCGGTGGCTCCGGAACCACGTCGTCTACGCAGCCCATCGCCAGTACATCGTCGGAAGTCGTCTTCAGCGCCTCCGCCGCCTTCGCCCGTTTGGAGGCGTCGCGCCACATGATCGACGCACAGCCTTCAGGCGAGATCACCGAGTAGACCGCGTTCTCGAGCATCAGCACACGGTCTGCAACCGCCAGCGCCAGCGCGCCGCCAGAACCACCCTCACCCGTAACCGTTGCGATCGTCGGTACCATGAGTCGTGACATCTCCAGCAGGTTGCGCGCAATCGCCTCGCCCTGGCCGCGCTCTTCCGCGCCCAGCCCCGGATTCGCGCCCAGCAGGTCGATGAAGGTGAAGATCGGCCGGCCGAACTTCTCCGCGATCTTCATCGCGCGCAGCGCCTTGCGATATCCCTCTGGATTCGGCAGCCCGAAATTGAACTTGACGTTATCCTTCGTAGTCCGGCCCTTCACATTCGAGACAACCAGCACCTCTTCGCCGTGGAACCGCGCCATGCTGCATTGCAGTGCCGGATCATCGGCGAAGTTGCGATCGCCGTGGATCTCACTCAGATCGGTGAAGATCATCCGGATAAAGTCCATAGGGTATGGCCGTTGTGCATTCCGCGCCAGCTCCGTCTTCAGCCAGGCATCCGACTGAGGCTCCGGAGCAGATGCCTGCTTCGGCTCTGCCTTTCCTTCCGGCTGATCACTGGGGGGCTGTGTCGTCAACGGTATCAGGGTTCCCTGGGCCACGATCCGATTGTATGGAACAGAAGATGCTGAGACAAATTATCAGAGAGCTGCGTCCTCAGGAAGCTACTGTTTCCGCTGAACGCGCCGCCGGCATCCGATCCCCCGGTAAAAACCAGTCGCGCAGCCGATTCCGCATCGCGTCCTTGAGGCGGTTGGTGGGAAAAGCCAGCAGCACCCCAAACGCGATCGCCACAAGCAACATTCCGATCTTGGCGATGGGGTTTCGATGGTCATAAGCAATCAGCGATGCGATCAGCACGTACAGCGGAAAATGCACCACATACAGCGGGAAGGTGCCTTCAGCCAGGATCCTCACGCTGCGTGCCCAGAGCGACCGCGCATCCACCTTCAATCCATGCACCGCAACCAGCAGCCACAGCATCAGGAACGCCGCAGGAATGCCCACCCGGTAGTAGTCCAGCATCCAGTGAAGGTTCGGTGGGCGATGACCGTGCGACAGCAGAACATGCGTCATGCCGTTCTTCACCATGAAAAGACCCGCGACTGCCGGCCGCCACATCAGCGCACCGGCCAAGGCCACCGCCGCGAAATAGAGGTGCGTGCGCCAGCCGCTTCTGCGCGATGTCAGCCGGATGTATACCTCATACAAGACACAGCCCAGCAGCCACAGCGGGAACAGCAGCGCAATATGAGCGCCGCCCAGCGCAATCAGACCGGCTACCGCAATCCAGCGCAGCACGCCCCGCAGGTAGAAGGCGCAGCCATAGATCGCGTAATAGAGGCATTCGTAGGAGAGCGACCAGAATGGCCCGTTTGAAAACAAGGCGGTGCTGCGCGACCAGAACTGCGAAGTGAACAGCAGGTTCTGCGCCAGCCGCTGAACCGGATGGTCCATATACTGCCCCCAATGCCCCAGGAAGTACGCTGGATTGGCGCGCAGTGCGATCCAGTCCGCCAGCACCGTAAACAAAACGGCCGGAATCACGACCGAGTAGATGCGCGACGCGCGATCGATCCAGTATTCGCCAATACGCGCGTACTTCAGCCGCGTCACATAGCGGATAACGAATCCGGAGAGGACAAAGAAAATTCCAACCGACTCGACCGCGTGGGTCGTCAGGTCGGGCCATCCGATCGAAAAATGCGATTGCGTGACGTGCCCAACGGCAACCATCACCGAGGCGCCAAAGCGCACCACATCCAGCAGCAACGACGAGGAAGCAGGCAGTTTGCGCGTCGTCTGGGTGGAGATCGTCCCCGGCATGGCGACAGTCTACGCTACAACTTTTTAGTCAATCGCCGTCACCGCATTCCGGCCCAGCAGTCCCTCCGCACGCTCGATAAAGATGCGGTCCGCGCCGACGGTCACCCCTTCCGGTTCGAGCATCACGATGAACTCGCCGGGCTGTTCCAGGTTGATCATCAGCTTGCCTGGTCCGGGCGCCTCCTGGATCATCGCCTGCAATGACAGCAGCGTCTGGTCAGTCGCGCGATCAAGCGTCACCTTGATGCGCACATTCTGCGGCAGCTTGACCCGCACATCTTCGAGCGCCTGGATGGAAGAGATGGCCAGCTTCGGCGCGGCGTCTTCCTCTGCGCGCAACTGCCCGCGCACCAGCACCGGCACATCGATCTTCAGCGACTCGGCCAGCCGCGGATAGTCCTTCGGAAAAGCGATCAGCTCGATCTTGCCCACCGTGTCCTCAAGCGCAGCCTGCGCATAGAGCTCGCCCGAGCGCTTCGACTTCGCCACCTTCAACCCAACGATCACACCCGCAATGCCGATATCGTTCTCCGGCTGCTGCTGGCCGCGCCGCGTCGGCGGAGCCGGCTTCATCTCCAGAGCATCCAGAGTGCTCACAGCCTTCAGGTTCTTGATTTTGTCTGCGTACTTATCCATCGGGTGGCCGGAGACGAAGAAGCCCAGCACCTCTTTCTCCGATTGCAGGCGCAGGTTCTCATCCCAATCAGGCAAGTCGGGCAGCGGATCGTTCCCGTGCGTGCCGTTCACCGGTGCATCATCGAAGATCGCGCCCAGGCCGCCGAAGAGTCCGGATTGCCCCGCGGCCATATCGCGCTGCGACTTCTGCGCGCGCTCCATCGCCTTGTCCACGGCAGCCATCAGCCGCGCCCGCGATCCAAAACTGTCCAGCGCACCCGCCTTGATCAGCGACTCGATCACGCGCTTGTTCAAGAGGCGAAGGTCCACCAGCTCACAGAACTCCCACAGCGACGCGAAGCGTTTCTGCTCCTCGGCGAGCTTTGCGCGCGCCGCGAGGATCGAGTCGATCGCATTGCGCCCCACGTTCTTGATCGCCGTCAGGCCGAAGCGGATCACGTCGCCATCCGGCGTGAAGTCGGCATCCGACACCTGCACATTCGGCGGCTCCACCGCGATCTCCATCTCGCGACACTCGCTGATGTACTTCACCACGTTCTCGGGCTTCGAGATTTCGCTGGTTAAGAGCGCCGCCATGAACTCGACCGGATAGTGCGTCTTCAGATACGCCGTGTGGTACGCGAGTAGCGCATAGGCTGCCGAATGCGACTTGTTGAAGCCGTAGCCCGCGAACTTCTCCATCTGGTCGAAGATGTGCGTCGCTTTGTCCTTGGGATGTTTGTTCTTAGCGGCGCCGGTCGCGAAGCGCTCGCGCTGCTTCGCCATCTCGTCGGCATTCTTCTTGCCCATGGCGCGGCGCAGCAGATCGGCTTCGCCCAGCGAGTAGCCCGCCAGCGCGTTCGCGATCTGCATCACCTGCTCCTGATACACGATCACGCCCAGGGTTTCCTTCAGGATCTTCTCCAGCTCAGGAAGCTCGTATTCCACCTTGCGGCGGCCGTGCTTGCGCTCGATGAAGTCATCGATCATCCCGCCCTGGATCGGACCGGGCCGGTAGAGCGCGTTCAGCGCCGTCAGGTCTTCCACCGTTGTCGGCCGATAGCGCCGCAGCACATCGCGCATGCCGCCGGATTCAAACTGGAATACACCGGAGGTCAGCGCCTTGTGAAAGATATGCTCATAGGTCGTCTGGTCATCCAGCGGCACCTTCGCCATGTCGATCTCGACATTCCGGTTCCGGCGGATCAGCTTCAGGCAGTCATCGATCACCGTCAGCGTGGTCAGCCCAAGAAAATCCATCTTGAGCAGACCCATCTTCTCCACCGCCTTCATGTCATAGGCAGTGACGATTTCATCGTTCTTGGAGCGGCTGACCGGCACCAGTTCGGTGAGCGGCTGCGGCGCGATCACTACACCGGCGGCGTGTACGCCTGCGCCGCGCACGAGGCCCTCGAGCTTCCGCGCCGTATCCACCAACTCGCGTACAGCAGTATCTGCTTCGTACGCCGCCTGCAGTTGGTGCGAATCCTTGAGCGCCTGCTCGATGGTGATGCCGATCGTCGCCGGCACCAGCTTCGCGATGCGATCCACATCGCCATACGGCATATCCAGTGCGCGGCCCACGTCCTTGATCGCTGCCTTCGCCGCCATGGTGTTGAAGGTGATGATTTGCGCCACCTGCTCGCGGCCGTACTTGCGCGTGACGTAGTCGATGACCTCGCCGCGGCGGTTCATGCAGAAGTCGATGTCGATATCCGGCATCGACACGCGCTCCGGATTCAGAAAGCGCTCGAACAGCAACTCGTTCTGCAGCGGATCGATATCCGTGATCTCCATCACGTACGCAACCAGCGATCCTGCTGCCGATCCACGCCCCGGTCCTACCGGAATGTCGTGCTCTTTCGCATAGCGAATGAAATCCCAGACGATCAGGAAGTAGCCGGGAAACTTCATCTGCTTGATGCAGTCGATCTCGCGCTCCAGCCGCTCGCGATAGTCTGCTTCCGTCTTGCGCAACAGGCCGCGATCCTTCAGGTGCTGGATCGCGGTCTGCAGCCGCTTCTCAAATCCCGCGCGGCATACCTCTTCAAAGTAGCTGTCAATCGAGTGGCCTGCCGGCACCGCGAACTCGGGGAACGGATTGTCCACCTTGTTCAGCTTCAGCTGGCAGCGCTCGGCAAACTGCATGGTGCGGCTGACCACTTCGGGAGCATGAGAAAAGAGCCGCTCCATCTCCTCTGCAGACTTCACATAAAACTGGTCGGAGTCAAACTTGAACCGCTTCGGATCATGGATCGATCCCGCGGTCTGCACGCACAACAGCACTTCGTGCGCGTGGTGGTCATCCTCGCAGAGATAGTGGCTATCGTTGGTCGCCACCAGCGGGATGCCGAGTTCCTTTTCCATGCGGAACATATCCGCGTGGATCTTCTTCTCCAGCTCAAGTCCCTGATCCTGGATCTCGAGGAAGAAGTTCCCTTTGCCGAAGATGTCCTGATATCCGGAGGCAACATCGCGCGCCGCTTCGTACTTCCCTGCCATCAGGTTTTCGCAGAACTCACCCGCCAGGCATCCGGAGAATCCGATCAAACCCTTGGAGTGTTCCGCCAGATAGCGCTTGGAGATGCGCGGCTTGCGATAAAAGCCATGCAGCGAAGCCTCCGAGGTGATGCGCACCAGATTGCGATACCCCTCTTCGCTCTCCGCCAGCACCAGCAGGTGGTTGTAGTCATCGCCCTGCGGATCGGCGCGATGGTCCTCCTTCTTGCACACATACAGCTCGCAGCCCAGGATCGGCTTGACACCCCGGGCCTTGGCCGCGTCAAAGAAGTGCACAGCCCCATAAATGTTGCCGTGATCCGTAATCGCAACGGCCTTCTGGCCAATCGAATCGACGTGCGCGACCAGCTTCTCCACGTCGCAGGCGCCATCCAGCAAGGAGTAATCGGTGTGCAGATGAAGATGGGTAAACTCAGCCATGGCCTGACTTCATTCTAGTTGTGGTGCACACAGGCAGGAGTGTGGGAGAGGCTGTGCGTCCCATGTGACCCGATGAGGAAATCACGGCACAAACAAAGAGAGAGGCGAGCATCGCTCGCCTCTCTCCATACGTTGCATTTGTGATTCCTCAGCGCTTCTTTTTCGCTGCCGCCTTCTTTGCCGGGGCCTTCTTAGCTGGAGCCTTCTTCGCAGCCGGCTTCTTTGCGGGTGCCGCCTTCTTCGCCGGCTTCGCCTTCACAGCAACCTTCTTCGCAGCAACTTTCTTCGCCGCAGGCTTGGCAGCCGCCTTCTTCACCGGAACAGCCTTCTTCGCCGGCGCAGCTTTCGCCGGCACAGCCGCTTTTTTGGCTTCCGGCTTAACCGTCTTTGCAGGAGCCTTCGCGACCGCCTTCGCCGGTACAGCTTTGGCAGGTACAGCTTTGGCCGGTGTACTCTTTGCCGGCGCAGCGTTTGCCGGAGCAGCCTTCGGTGGCGTCGCCTTGGCGGGTGCTGCTTTCGCCGGAGCAGCTTTAGCAGGAGCAGCCTTACCAGCAGCAGCCTTGGTCGGAGCAGCCGGCTTGCCATTCGCGGCAGCGTCAGCGGTCGCTGGCTGAGCAGGAGCGGCAGCCTCTTCCTTCCGGGCCGGCTTCTTCTTCGATGCGCGCGGCTTGCGCAGATTGACCGGCGGCGGCGGCGCTGGCGGAGAATACGGCTCCAGGAAGGCTCGCAGCGCAGCCTCGTCATTCAGCTTGTTGTCCATGGTCTGGAAGAACAGCTCTTGCAGCAGCTCCGGATAGCGCTCGAGCTCCGGCGTGATCCGCATCTCCAGCATCAGCGCCGTCGGCACCTTCTGCCGCGCCTCCGGCCAGACCGTGAAGAAGTTCTTGAATTTATTCTGGATTGCCGCGCCTTTGCCGGTCAGTCCCAGCCACAGCACCGGCTCTGCGGGAGAGCGCGTCAACAGCTTCCACGTTGCGGACGGCGCGCTTGCTTCCTTCGCCGTCAGCTTGGCGGCGAATGCTTCCGCATCCTTGTCCAGCCGCTCCCATTCCTTTACGAATCCCGGCCGCACAAACAGCTTTTTCAGGGCGGCAATGTCCTTGGGCTGCATCCGGGCCGTCAGCAACTCCATCGCGGCGGCAGAAATGTCCGGGTAAATCCCTTCGATCTGCAGGCGTGTCTGCAGCTCGTGCAGCTGCGCCAGTCCCTGGGCGTCGGCCTTGCTCACCGTCCATGCCGGGTAAAGCTGCTTCATCCAGCCCTGCTGCTCGAGCGTCTTCAGCATCTCGAGCGGGTTCTCCTCGTGGCCGATCTCCTCCAGCTCATAGCCGCGCTGGTGATTGTTGATCAGCGAGAAGACGCCTTCTTCCATGGCGTTGTCGAAGCGCTGTTTGGTCCGTTCATCCATCAGCCAGCCCAGCCGGGTACCCAGCCGCACTGCTCGCAAGAGCCGGATGGGGTCTTCGAGGAAGCCGTAATTGCTGACCAGACGCAGCGTCCGCATCTCAATGTCCGCGACACCATTGGTCGGATCCATGAGCAGGCCATAGGAGCCCTCATTCAGCGATATGGCCATCGCATTCACCGTAAAGTCACGGCGGCGCAGGTCTTCCAGGATGGTTGTCCACTCGTATGTCGGGTGCGCTGGCTTGGCGAAGGTCTCCTTGCGCGCGCTGGACACCTCCAGCCTCACCCCGCCGGGATAGCGCAGGAAGAGTGTCTGCGAGGGAGCATGCGATCCCCAGTAGACGAAGCCGGCTTCTTCCAGTTTTTCCCGTAGATTAAGGGGGTTTCCCTGAACCGTTACATCAAAATCACGGACGGGATGGCCGCTGGTAAGGTCGCGTACTGCGCCTCCAGTAAGAAAGCTGGTCATGCCCTCGGTGCGGGCGGCGTCGCGGACCAGGCTCAGGGCACTGCGCTGCGCCGGAGACAGGCGGCGCTCCAGCAGGTAAACGTAATCGGGCATGTTTCGTGCCTTGAGCCGCCGCCACACCTGGCCAGCTGGCTCTATGTCACTCTTTCTGGGAGACTTATCGTCTATTAAAGCTACTGCTCAAGGACTAACGGTATCATAGTGTGACTATCTTGGCTACCAATCTGCACAGTTTCCGCTGCACGCGGCACCTGGGTATGAGACAATCCCGCGAGCCTTCGGCTCAGGCGATCCGCCATGGCCAGCACACAGAAAAAAGCCGTCCTCCGGATGCACGATGGAAATTGGCTGGCCGGCTATCTGCCCGCCGCCGGCTTTATCCGCCGCGCTGCTTCCCCGGCTGCGCCGCCGGACGCGCTCGAGCTGCTGGACCTCTCTGCCCGCCGCCAGCTGATCCCGCTGGTCACCCTCAAGTGGGCCTGCTTCGTCCGCGACTTCAATTCCGGCGAGCCCGCCAATCCGGAGCGCCTGCTGCGCACCACCTTCTCCGGCCGCCCTCGGCTCGCCGGGGTATGGCTGCGCATGACCCTGAAGGACGAAACCGTGCTCGAAGGCATGGCGGCCAACGACCTCACCCTGCTCGATCCTGCCGGTCTCCTCATCACGCCTCCAGATACCCGCTCCAACACCCAGCGCATCTTCCTGCCGCGCTCCGGCATCACGGAGCTCACCATCGTCTCCGTGATCGGCGCAAGCGCCACCGCAGCACCCAAGCGCAAGCCGCCAGCTTCCGATCGCGGGCAGGCCGACCTCTTCCCCGCCGCAACGCCCAAAGCGTTGTAAGCCATTGCGTCGGCTAGGCCGCCAGCCCAACGCGAGCGACCAAAGGAAGCGAGTCCCCGCTGCACGCGCCGCAGGCGCTCCCGCCTGCGACGGCGAGTCGCCGTTTACCATGCAGAGTATGAAGCTCCGCGACCTTGCTGCGCATCTCGGCGCCACTCTCCACGGCGATGGCGACACGGAGATCACTGGCGTAGCGGGCATTGAAGAGGCGGCCGCAGGGCACGTAACCTTCGTCTCCAATCCGCGCTATGCCGCCGCCGCCCGCACCACCCAGGCAAGCGCAGTCCTGGTCGCGCCGGATTTCCCGGAGATCGCTGCACCCACTCTCCGGCTGGCCAATCCCTATCTCGCCTTCGCGCATACCATCGCCCTGCTGCACCCGCCCCCGCTCTTTCCCGCCGGCATCCACCCCACCGCCGTGATCGCCCCCAGCGCCACCATCGGACCCGGCGCCCACATCGGCGCTTATGTCGTCGTCGGTGAAGGCGTGACGATCGGCGAGAGGGCCATCCTGCTGCCACACGCCGTCCTCTACCCGGGTGTGACGGCGGGCAGTGATTTCCTCGCCCATGCCCACGCCGTCGTCCGCGAAGGCTGCGTGCTCGGCGATCGCGTCATCCTCCAGAACGGTGTCGTCGTCGGTGGCGATGGCTTTGGTTTCGCCAAGCGCGATGACGGCTCCTGGCACAAGATTCCGCAGTCCGGGCCGGTGCGCATCGGCAGTGATGTCGAGATCCAGGCCAACGCTTGCATCGACCGCGCCAGCATCGGCGCCACCGTCATTGCTGACGGCGCGAAGATCGACAACCTGGTGCAGGTAGGCCACGGATCGAGCGTGGGCGAGAACACGCTGCTGTGTGCGCAGGTTGGGCTCGCCGGATCGACAGAGGTCGGCCGCAACGTGGTCCTCGCCGGCCAGGTCGGAGTCGCAGGCCATTGCCGCATTGGCGACGGTGTGGTCGCCACGGCGCAATCCGGCATTCCCAACGATGTTGCTGCCGGTAAAATCGTCAGTGGTTACCCGGCCATCGACAATCGTCAGTGGCTCCGCGCGTCCGCAATCTTTCAACGGCTTCCTGAATTGATCAAACGATTTCCACGGAAATCTGCTGAGAAATAAAGGATTTGAATGCAAAGACCCGGCAGCGTTCCGGGACATCCACGCATCGTAAGGCTCAAATGTCCGACATTGAGGAAATCAAGCCCGCTGGCACGGTGGTCGAGGCCGTGCAGGAAGAACCGGTTCGCGTCCTGCTGCTGGACGACCATCCGGAGAACCTGCTTTTGCGTTCGACCATCCTGCGCAAGCACGGCTATGTCGCGGAGACCGCCGACTCGGTCGAGGAAGCCGAAAAGCTGCTCGATCGCATCGACATCGCCGTCCTGGACTACCACCTCGGCCATGGGCGCTTCGGCACCGATGTGGCTACCGAGTTACGCGAGCGGCGTCCGGAGGTTCCCATCATCATTCTCTCCGCCACGCTCGAACGACGCTTTGGCGGTGTCGAAGACATGCACCTGCTCAAGGGCTACAGCTCCATCGATGACCTGGTCAATGCTCTGCGCGGATTCGAAGCCAAGCGCCGCGGCAAGCCGGTGGTCGTGGATGCGCGCGAATTCTTCTACTCCCGCATCAACATGGCGATGGGCGACGACGTGGTGCTCGAGATCCTGGACGCCAACGGCAACTGGCAATATGTGAACGACTCCTGCGCCCGCCTGCTGGAGCGGCCGCGCGACTGGTTCCCCGGCAAGAACATGTTCGTCGAAATGCCGGAGCTGGCGCCGGACTGGCGCGACATTCTGCGCACCGTTGCGGTGCAGCGTGAAACCTATATCGACCGCACCTATCGCGGTCTTCTCAACCTTCCCCGCAAGGGCGAGGGCTGGGTCTGGAACGTGCTGGCCTTTCCTCTCACCCTGCACAACAACCAGACAGGTGTGGTGCTGACCGCGCGCATCCTGGAGCGAAGGACCACCCTTTAAAGCGGAAGAGAGAAAGACCACACTAGATCTGTGAGAGAGCGCAGAAACCCGTGCCAATACCCCACGGCGCTGCCGTGAAGGACACATAATAAAAGACACTATGAAAGTTACCTTTTTCAGTCTCGCCGCGCCTGGGCTTGTTCTTCTGCTGGCAGGCTGCCATGCCCGCCCCAGCCTGGGGCGGCCGGAGGCTCCATTCATCATCACGGTCAGGAACCAGGGACCCGACATTCATCAGCTCGAAGTGGATTATCCCAACGCCAGCTTTGGCCGCGATGCCGTGCCCTCGGGCGCCAGCTTCAACTACCCGCCCAAGCTGATTGGCTCAGGTCCGGTAAAGGTGACATTCAACGACGCCACTGGCAAAAGCCACACAGCAACCGGACCTGTGGTGCAGGAAGGGATGCGCAAGAACCTCGTCATCTCCATCGGTGAGGACGAAGGCATCATCTTCCAGGCGCTCCCCAGCCAGCCAAGCTGATCCCGCCGGGTTGTTCGACAAACCAGACCGACGCGTCGGTGCGAACCAAAAATCACTCGCACCGCAGGGAATCGACCGGATTCAATCTCGACGCCTTCAGCGCCGGCAGCCAGCTCGCCAGCACAGCGATCGCCGCCAGCAGCAGGATCGCAAAAGCCAGGGTCGCAACGTCGTAAGGCTTCAACCCGAACAGCATCGTCGTCGCTGCCCGCCCGGCGATCAGCGCGAGTGCCGTTCCAAAGATCACACCGATCACTAGCATCGACGCGGTATCGCGCATCACCAGTCCGATCACCTGCCACCGGTGCGCCCCGAGCGCGATGCGAATGCCAATCTCTTTCCGGCGCTGCGCGATGAAATACGACAGCACGCCATAGAGTCCGATCACAACCAGCAGAGCGGCCAGCACGCCGAAGAATCCGGATAACATCGCCATCATGCGCTCCCCCACCAGATTGTCGCGAATGCCCTGCTGAAAATCATGGAACTGGAGAATCATATCGGGATGCTTGGCCGCCATCGTGCGTCGAATTGCTGCGATTGCTGCGACCCCGTCGCTGGAGGCAATCATCATCGCAACTCCCGGCCCTTGCGCGGTCTCCGGGAACTGATCGATCGGCACAAACGCCATCGGTTCGGCGCCTTTCCGCAGGTCGTTGTACTTGGTGTCCACCACTGTTCCCACCACTTGATAGGTCCGCGCCGGATATTGTGGCTCTGGCATCACCTGCACCAGTTGCCCCAGCGCGGGCATTGCGCCGAGATATTTCCGCACAAAGGCCTGATTCACAATCAACACATAGGGCGTATCGGCCCTGTCCGTCGCCGCAAAGCGCCGCCCGGTCAATGACGGAATGCCCATCGTGGCAAAGTAACTCGGGCTTACATAGGTGAATCTGCTCGATCCTTCAGCTCTGCCAACACGCACGCCGTGGCTCCAGGTGCCTCCATTCAGCAAAACGTTCGTGGTCGCGGCCGCATTCTGGACACCGGGCACACTACGTACGTCCTCCACCAACTGGCGCTTGAAGGCAGCTTCATTTTCCGGCTTGATCTTTTCCATCGGATACCCAAAGTAGCCCACGGTGAGGCCACTCTCCCGGAAACCTGGATCAAGATTCATGAGGTTGCGATAGCTGCGAACAAACAAGGCCGCTCCCACCAGCAGCACTAGAGACACAGCAATTTGCGTGACCACAAGTAAGCGCTGTGCGGAAAAACGTTCGCGGTTGCCAGCAACGCCCCGCTCGCCGGACTTGAGGGAATGGATGGGATCGACGCTGGTACCGCGCATCGCCGGAAAGGTTCCGAAAACGACGCAGGTCAGCACCGCGACACCGGCGGCAAACAGCAGCACCCGCCAGTCGGTGACAATCGAAAGCTGGATCGTGTTGTCGCTCGTGCTCAACGCCGCCACCAGCAAACGGCTCAACGGCTGCGCCATTAGCACGCCGATAGCTGCTCCGCTGATGGCGAGCAGGCTGCTCCCAATCAA
This sequence comes from uncultured Acidobacteriaceae bacterium, assembly GCA_963737035.1. Taxonomy (GTDB): domain Bacteria; phylum Acidobacteriota; class Terriglobia; order Terriglobales; family Acidobacteriaceae; genus KBS-83. The sequence goes on from CAVTRJ010000014.1 coordinate 117,868, forward strand.
CAATTGCCGCAGCAGGCGAGCTCGCGATGCACCCAGTGCCATCCGGATCGCCATCTCGCGCTGCCGCGCACTCGCGCGCGCCAGCATCAGGTTAGCCAAGTTCGCGCAGGCAATCAGCAGCACCAGGCCGGTGATGGCCAGCAGCAACTGAAGCGAGGAGTCATATGCATCGCGCAGATTGGTCACGCCGCCGCCAGCGGGATACGCACCCAATCGGAGCGACTTGAATACCTTGATTGCATCGGCGCTATAGCCGTCCGGCGCTGTACTTTCCATGATGCCTGCGCTCAACGAATGAAAGTAACCGGATGCCCGCTCCATGCTCCATCCCGGCTTGAGCCGCCCCATCACATTGAAAGTGAATAGTTCTCGCCGCGGATTGGGTGGGGTGCACGTGGGATAGGCGAGATCGAATCGCTCGCCCACAATGAGGCCGAAGAATCCTGGAGGCGTCACCCCCAGCACCTGCACCGAACGTCCATCGACCATGAGTGTCGTGTTCGGCGTAATCGCCACGCCGCCCATCTGCGACTTCCAGTAGGCATAGCTCGCGACTACCTTCGATAACTCGCACGAGGATTCGTCCTGCGATTCAATTAGCCGTCCCTGCAAGGGCGCAATGCCCAGCACGTTGAAAAATTCTCCGCTTACCTCAAGACCGGTGATGCGCTTGGCATCGGTCATCTTGCCTACCAGCATGTCGTTCGCCCGCCACGCAAATATTCCGGAGAGCGGATCGTGATGGCGGCGTACCTCCTGCCACATCGGGACAGTAAAGTTTGCGAACATTCCATCGTTAACGCCGAAGCCCCTGTTGCCTCCGACAATGCGCAGCTCCGCTAACTCCTGCGGGTTCTGTATCGGCAAACTGCGCAGGCGCACCGCATCCAGCAACTGAAAAACGGCGGTGTTTGCGCCAATTCCAAGCGCCAGCGTAAGCACCGCCACTATTGTGAAGCCAGGACTCTTCACAAATCCGCGCACCGCATAACGCGCATCGCGAAAAAAACTTTCAAGGCCAAGCGCCGCGTCTTCCGCATCCACGCGCTCCCTCACCAATGTCGGGTTGCCAAAGCGCAGCCGCGCCTTGCGCACAGCCTCGTCCGGAGTCATGCCTTTCGCAACATCGCGATCGACTTGCATCCGCATGTGTTCCCGCAGCTCATCTTCGATCTCGCGGTCCAGCTTCGCACGCCTGCCCAGGGCCCAAATACGACGAAAGACGCGACGGAAGATACCCATACTTCACCTCACGCGTAACGCAGAATCGCCTGAACGCCCTTCGCCACCTGCTCCCAGTTCTTCTCGCGCGCGGCAAGCTGTTTCCGGCCCGCAGCGGTCAACGAATAGAACTTCGCCTTGCGGCTCGCCTCCGTCAACGCCCACTCGGCGCGCACCCATCCGCTCTGCTCCATGCGGTGCAGGGCCGGATACAGCGAGCCTTCTTCCACATTGATCAGTTCGTCGGTAACGCGTTCGATGTGCATCGCTATCCCGTAGCCATGCATCGCGCCGAGCTGCGAAAGACTCTTCAGAATCAGAAGGTCGAGCGCCCCCTGGAGGTCGTTCTTCGCCATGTCTCTACCCTATCCGCTTCCCTAGACAGCGATGGTAGAGTGACGTTAATTCCGCCTTACCCTAGTTGTCAAGGGAAAGCATCTCAGGGCTGTCGCGGCTGCGTCACTCCTCGCGCAGCAGCATCAGCGGATCTGCCGCCAGCGCCCGCTGCGCCGGAATCCACGCCGCCAGCAATCCCAACAGCAGCATGATCAGCACCACGCCGCAAAGCACCAGCGGATCGCGCGGCGATGCCTGGTACACGATGTACGACAGCACCTTGGTCGCTGCCAGCCCCAGCACCAGACCCGCCACCGAGCCGAACGTCAGCAGTCGAAACGCCCGCCCCAGTGCCGCGTGCAACACCTCGCTGCGCTGCGCGCCCAGCGCAATGCGGATGCCCAGCTCGCGCAGTCGTTTGCTCACCGAGTAAGCCGCCATCCCAAAGATGCCCGTCCCCGCCAGCATCGCGCCCAGCACACCCAGCACGCCGAGTGAAATCGTCGCTATCCGTGAAGCAAACAGCGCGCTGTCCAGCTCTTTGGTCCACGTCGTGATGTGGAACGGCAATCCCGCATCCAGTTTGTGCAACTCCTCCTGGAGCGCCGTCACCAGTGGCTGCCGATCGCTCTTCGAACGCACCACCAGCGTGGTCGCGCTTGAGGGCGCCTGCAGAAATGGCAGAAACATCGCCGGCTGCCGGTCTTCCGTCAACGTCGCGTATTTTCCGTCCTCCACAATCCCCACCACCTGGATACGCGTGCCTTCCACCGTCTTAAAATGGCCACCCATCGCACTCGCCAGGGAGCCGAAGACCTTGCGCGCAAATTCCGCGTTCACGATAGCCACGTGCGGCGCCTTACCGTCGTCGTCCCACGTAAAGTTTCTTCCCATCAACAGCGCTGTCCCCGCCGCGTGGAAATATCCCGGAGAACTACGGAACTGGTATGGCTCGGCCGCCGCGTTCGACAGCTTAGTGTCGGTCACGCCGTCTTTGAAAACTGCATTCGTGCTAAAACCCATTCCCAGCGGCGGCCGGTCGATCAGCCCGACAGCTGTCACTCCGGGAATCGCCGCCACAGCATCGATCGCGCGCCGCTGCATGATCGGCACCTGATCGCCGCTATATCCCGCCATGTCCAGATCGGTGTCCACCAGAATCGCGCCCTCCGGCTGGAAGCCAAAATTACTGTGAAGCGAGCGCACCAGCCCCCGCACCGCAACCAGCGACGACGTCACCAGCACCGCGCAGATCGCGATCTGCACCACCAGCAGCAGGTCGCGCATCACCCACCGCCGCCCCGCCACAGCCGGCGAACCCGCCTTGACCACCTCATAGGGATTCGCGCGCAGCACCTGCCGCACCGGCACTACGCCGAACAGCAAGCCGCTCGCCACTGCAAGCACAAGCGCCACCAGATACACATGCACATCCGGGCTCACAGGCAGGCGTATGGGAAAACTCGAGACCGGCTGCCACACGCTCAACCAGCGCAGCAGAACGATGCTGCCTGCCAATCCAGCAGTGCCTCCCATCAACGAAACCATCACAGCTTCCGTGAACAGCTGCCGCAGAATCCGTCTCCGGCTCGACCCCAGCGCCAGCCGCAGCGCGATCTCTCTCGATCGGTCCGCCGCCCGCGCCGCGAACAAGCTGCCCAGGTTGGCGCACGCCGCCAGCAGGATCAGCGCCGCCAGCGCTGTTAGCCCGGCAAGGAACGCCCGCACCGGTCTACCCAGCATGTCTCCCGCAAGCCCCGGCCGCGCCAGCATGAAGCTCATGCCGTCGTCATCCTTCGGATAAGCCTTCTTCATATATGCAGCGACAGAATTCAAATCCGCGGTCGCCTGCGCGGACGTAACACCCGCCTTCAGACGCCCCTCGATTTCCAGGTCGCGAGTCCCGCGCGATTTCAGTCCGCTCCAGCCGTCCACCTGCCCCTGATCGACCAGCGGAACCCAGAAGGCCGGCGCGTAAAACAACTCTGTGCCATAAAAGTCTCGAGGCGCCACGCCAAGAATGGTGTACGGATGCTTGTTGAGCAGTACTGTTCGCCCCACCGCGCCGTGATCTCCATCAAAACGGCTCGACCAGTACGCATAGCTCAGCACGATGTATGGAGCGCTGTTTTCACCGTGTTCATCCGACGCGTGAAAGAAGCGCCCCAGATATGGCTCGATCCCCAGTACATCGAAGTAATTCCCGCTCGCTTCGTAGAGCCACGCCGTCGCGGCGCTTTGTCCCGTGTTCAGTCCCGCGCGGGTGATCTGATAGGCCGCAAGACCGTCAAAGCTGCGATTGCGCTCGCTCAGAGTGAGATAGTCGAGATAGGAATGTATCGGCGTGTTGTCACTTCCCCACTCTATAGTTGCCAGGCTCTTCGCGTCCGGCACATGCAGCGGACGCAGCACCAGAGCATTCAGCATGCTGAAGACCACCGCATTCGCGCCAATAGCCAACGCCAGAGTCAGCACCGCAACCACCGTGAAGCCCGGCGACTTCGCCAGCAGCCGCCCTCCAAAGCGCACATCCTGCATCAGCCGCTCGAAAAAGTGATTTCCCGTCTCCTCGTATGAATCCTGCCGGTATCGCTCATACCCGCCAAACTCCACGCGCGCCCGCCGCTCCGCCACCGCACGAGGCAGACCCGAGCGCTCCAGATCATCCGCACGATGCTCGATATGCGAGCGAAGCTCCTCCTCCATCTCGGAATTCCTCGATGAACCATGAACGAGCTTTCCGCGAAGTGAGCGAAAGGAATCGAAGAGTCTCATACTTCCTCCGGTTGCGCGCCAAGCGCAGCGCCGATTGCGGTCGCGAGCCGATTCCAGTTATCCGTCTCTTCCCGCAGGCGCCGGCGGCCGGCGGCAGTGAGTTCGTAGAACTTGGCCCGGCGATTGTTCTCCGACGTTCCCCATTGCGCCTTCAACAGCCCCTGCCGTACCAGGCGAAACAGGCCCGGATAAAGCGCACCCTGTTCGATCAAAAGCGCATTGCCGGAGATCTGCCCAATGCGCAGCAATATGCCGTAGCCATGCAGCGGGCCGAGGGAAACGGCTCGCAGAATCAGCAGATCCAGCGTGCCGGGAAGCAGTTGTGCCTGGTCGCCCAAAGTGTTCACTCCTAATTTGCTTAGGAGTCTAAGACGCACTCTCCTAAGCTGTCAAGGGGAGTTACGCAAACCAGTTCACAAGGTTCCGTAAAATCTTCCGCTCTCTGCTCCAGCATCGAACGCAGAACTATTACGTATCACATAACAGTAGCGTCGTTATTCCATCCACCAAGCTCGAGCGCGACCGCCATACACGCATCTCGAAGCTCATCCGCAACCTCGCGATTCTCCATAGCCCGTGCCACCACCATGCCGCCAACGCATAGCGCAGCCGTCGCCTGCGCCGTTGTCCGTCGAGCTCGGCCATTCTGTTTCGAGCTTCGCTCCAGCACGCTCACCATCGCCTGGAACACCGTTTCAAATGCGCGCTTCGCACTCGCGTCGCTGCGTGACACATCCGTCGGCAACGCGACCATCGGACACGAATTCTCGACATCTTCGAAGTGCTGGCGAGATAGATAGGCGCGCACTACCTGCGGCCCAACCTCTGTGGACGTCAGGTCAACCTCCACGCCCTCCCAGCAACTCTTCCATTCCGGATCGGTGAAGAAGCAACCAAGGACTTCCGCATAAAGATCGCTTTTGCTTTCGAAATAGCTGTAGAACCCGCCGCGTGTCAGCCCCGCACCGGACATGATCTGATCGACGGAAATATTGTCGAAACCATGACGATTGAAGAGCCGGCGCGCACTCTCGACGATCCTTTTCTTCACCTCGACGCGATGACCAACTGGATAAGGCATAGCTCTCCCCGCTTCGGGTGCAGTATTCACCCACGCCGTATCCTCTGACGAATAAAAAGATGATCTTGAACATAATTTGTCCGCGTGTTCCGATGCCTTGGGCTCAATCCAGCAAAAATCCTCGGAGGATGCATGAAGGCGAATACACATTGGGCCCAACTATTCGGCGCTCTGTCACACGCCGGCCTGAACCGGCGACAGGTGTTCACCGGCGTAGCCATCGCCATAGGAGGTCTTGCGGTAAACTCCACGCTCCTGGGCGAAACTCTGCAGCAGCCCGCGCCGGAAACACCCGGAACCACCGCCACTTCCAGGCGCACATCGCTGCACGATGAGATCGTCGTCAAGGCCTCTCCTCAGCGCATTTATGACCTGCTTCTGGATTCAAAGCAGTTCGCCGCGCTTACCGGTGCACCTGCCGAGATCGACTCCAAAGCCGGCGGCATCTTTTTTACCTTCGGTAGGCTGATCGAAGGACGAAATATCGAGCTCGTCCCCAACCAGCGGATCGTGCAGGCATGGCGTCCCGCTGCCTGGGAGCCTGGCGTCTACTCGATCGTCAGATTCGAGCTGAAGCCCCACACGTCCCAGACCACGATCGTCCTCGATCACACAGGATTCCCAGAAGGCGACTTCAAGCACCTGGAATGGGGATGGAACGCGCACTACTGGGAGCCGATGAAGAAGGCCTTCGCTTAGACCCGAGCGAGGAGGTTTGGCTGATTTCTGCCTCCAGGGAGATTACGCACTCCTATGGCGACTGGCATGGTACTTCGCCGATTCGTTCGCAATCCTGATCGGCGGAGCGATCGTCATCGACGACGATTCCTACGTTGTCCATCCGTTTGAGCGCCATGTGTCGAATCTATAAGACGTCGTCCAGTTCTTTCTCCCGCCTTGGTGAATTGAATTTGCCACACTTCAACTTGCACAATTGGTTTGTTCCCGATTAACTAGCTCGAATTGGCATGACGCCGTACTGAGGTAGGAAACGAATGACGCTCGAATGCATCAATCCCTCCGATCTACCGACCCCTGCAACGTACACTCAAGTTGTTGTCGCGAGCGGCACCAAACTGATATTTGTTTCGGGGCAGGAGCCCGAAGACCTTCAGGGAAAGCTTGTCGGTCGAGGTGATTTTGCAGTTCAGGCCCACCAGGTCTTCACCAATCTCGGCCGAGCCCTCGCAGCCGCAGGTGCCCTACCGACGCATGTAGCCAAAATTACGGTCTACGTCGTCAATTATCAGCGCGATCTCCACCTACCGATCATCGAAGCGGCTCGAATGAGGCTTTTCGGGGATCACAAGGCGGCTGACGTCGTTCTGGGCGTCGCGGCCTTATCCCCCGATTATCTGATCGAGGTGGACGCCGTTGCGGTCATTGACGGCTAAAACTATCGCCTGCTGGCGTGGTGTAAGAACTCGTCACAAGAATTCTGCAGATCTGGAGCCAGGAGGGAATTGCTCCCGTTAAGAGGGACTCACCACACGCTTACTCTAGTTCCAACAATGGAACCTCTTGTAGCGTCGAGGCACGACCGGCGCGGGGCCGGCCAAGTCGCTCCCAAATAAAGTTGCAGATTGGCTGGCGTTTCCAACACCGCAAGGGGCTTGTGTCGAATGTCTCAGGTCCACTACGTAACGCATCTCCCGGTAGACTCAGGACCCCTGCCATTCATCGAAAGCACCAACGCGAATCGCCAGCGCCAGCTTCGTGATATCTCCTGCCAGCACGCGATCCTCGCGCAGCGGCGCAACAAACTCGCGCACCCGTGCACGCGCCGCCTCTACCTGCCGCGCAGCCTTCAACGGCAAGCGAAATTCCAGCGCCTGCGCCGCGGTCATCAACTCAATGCCGAGCACCATCTCGGCATTCTCCACCACCTGCCGCAGCTTCAGCGCGGCCGTCATCCCCATCGAGACGTGGTCCTCCTTGCCGCCCGACGTCGGCACCGAGTCCACACTCGCCGGATGCGCCAGCACCTTCGCCTCATTCAGCAACGCCGCCGCCGTCACATGGGCGATCATGAAGCCCGAGGAAATCCCGGGATTGTCAGAGAGGAATGGCGGCAAGCCCTCATTGATATCCGGATTGATCAGCCGGTCAATCCGCCGCTCGCTGATGCTCAGCAGATCGGCGAGTCCAATCGCCGCGTAGTCCAGCGCGAATGCCAGCGGCGCGCCATGGAAGTTGCCGCCGGAAAGAATATCTCCGCCGTCGTCAGTGGTCGCAAATATGAGTGGGTTATCAGTGGCTGATCCCGTCTCCGTCTCGATCACCGCCGTCGCATGATCGAGCACGCCGCGCACCGCGCCATGCACCTGCGGCATGCAGCGCAAACAGTACGCATCCTGCACCCGAGGATCGTTCAGCCGGTGTGACTCGCGGATCTCGCTCTGCTCCATCAGCGCGCGCAGATGCGCCGCCGCGGCAATCTGTCCCGCGTGCGGACGTGCCTCATGGATGCGCGCATCGAATGCAGCCGGGGTGCCCCGCAGCCCTTCCAGCGACATCGCCCCCGCCAAATCGAAAAGCCGCACCACACGCTGCGCACGCGCCAGGCTCAGTCCTCCAACGGAAGCCATCGCCTGCGTCCCGTTCAGCAGCGCCAGGCCTTCCTTCGCCTGCAAGCGCAATGGCCCCAGTCCCACAGCCGTAAGCGCAGCCACAGCAGGCAAGCGCTCGCCCCGAGCCTCATCCTGACCGAACACTTCGCCCTCGCCGATCAGCGCCAGCGCCAGATGCGCCAGTGGAGCGAGGTCGCCGCTCGCGCCGACAGAGCCACGCGACGGAACCACAGGATGAATCCGATGCTGAAGCATCGCCACCAGCAATTCGCGCCACTTCCTTGCGCACACCGCTGCAGCCCTTGGCCAGCACGTTCGCGCGCAGCAACAGCATGCCGCGCACCTCTGCCTCCGTCAGCGGCTCGCCCACACCGCAGCAATGGCTCCGCACCAGATTCTGCTGTAATGCGTCCACCTGATCCGGTGCCACCCGCACCTCGGCCAGCTTCCCAAAGCCGGTATTGATGCCGTACGCCGCCGCATCCCCGGCAGCAGCACGATCGACGACAGCACGCGAGGCCAGCATACGTGCATGAGACTGCGGCGCGAGCGCAACTTCGAGCGTCGCGGCGGCGACCGCGTCGAGTTGCGCCAATGTCAGAGGATCACCGTTGAGCAGGAGCGGAGCGGAAGAGTTCGTCATAGAAATGCATCAGGCAAACACTTCACTATAGTGATCCCCGCCGCTTACGTCACGCAGACAGGATCACGCCGGAGTCAACAGCGTCCGCCGGCGCATCCGACGCTTCGCAACCTGCACCCACACAAACAGCGCAACTGCACCCACCGGCAGCAGGAGAAAGAACCACACGGTTCCGCGACGCGACGAGTAGTTTGCCACCGCCAGATCCGTCGCGACACTCGCCTCGCGTCCCGCGTCACTCACGTGCACGACCGCGCGCCAGCGTCCGGCACGCGGGAGTTGAACGACCGCATCCTGGAGCAGCCGGTTCGTCGCATGTGCATGCGACAGGTGCGCGGTCACAGGCGCGATGCCATCAGCCTCGGGAGTGAGCGTGACGGTAACATCCGCATCCAGCAGCACGTTGCCGCTTCCCTGCTCTTCCACCATGACGCTCAGGTCCGCCGGCCCCACCGCCAGCGACTCCGGCGTACTGAACACCGATACAACAAATGGCCCGCCTGCCTGCCGCAACTGCAACCGTCCGCCGTCCGCACGCAGGGCAATCGCAGAGCAGCCGAGGACGAGAGCAATCAGGACGCGTCTCACATCGCACCCATCATGACGCCGCGCATCTGCATCGGCAGCAGCAGCAGCCAGAATCCGAGTGCATACAGCGCTACAGTGAGCAGGACCAGCGGCACGTTCGCCAGCCAGCTCCGCACTGCGCGCGTGCGCCAAACCATATAGAGCGACAACAGCAGACCACCATCCAGGAACAGAAGCTGTAATTGCAGCAGCCCGTTTCCCCGCAGTACATCCGCGCCCGCGCTCCACTGCGGCAAGCCCATCCAATGCAGCCCAAAGTCAGAGCCCGCCTGCTGCACCAATGGCCACAATCCCGGCGATGCCATAACTAGATGGAACAGCAGATGCGCCGCCCACATCCCCATACCGAGCGGTACAAGAGCCAGCGCACTACGGCAGAAGCTCTCGCGCTGCGGCGACGCACCTCGAGCAGCAAGAGAAGCCAGCCAAACAACACCGCCAGCCAGCAACAGTGCCCCCACTACTCCGGCAAAACTGCCCAAATCCGTAGCTAGCCAAGGCACACGCCGCCCGGCGGCCGCCAGAAACGCAGCCCCCGGCCCCACCATCGCCGCCGCATTCGCGAACCCGGCAAACACCAGCACCAATGCAGCCGTTGCAATGTCCGTCCTGCGAAACAACCTGCCCAGCGATGATGTCGGCTCGCCAGCGAGCGCATCCTGGGTCATGCTGCGCGGCAGGATACCAATGTTGTCGTGCGGACACGCCTTCACACAGTCCATGCACAGTGTGCAATCGGCGTTGCTGCGCTTTTCAGGAAGATAGAGTTCCAGCTCGCAGCCGCGCTGCTGCGCGTTGCCCCGGATGCAATCGTGTGTCGCGCATGAATCGCAGGTTGCCGCACTGCGAACTTTCAGCGTCGTGGGCGATATCAGCGACCCGATGAAGTTGAATTGTCCGATGGGACAGACATATTTGCAGAAGCTGGCACCGCGGAAGAACGTATCCACCAGGAACGCCGTCCCAACGTACGCGACGAGCAACCACGCGGTGCGTGCCGGATTGTTCCACAGCGCGAAGCGTTCATACCCAAAGAAGAACGCAACCATCAGCCCGATGCCGATCCATTTCACATGCAGCCATCGCGGCCAGCGAAAGCGCGCCCAGCCCAGGCGCCGGCCCAATTCGCGCGGCAACGTGAACGGACACGCCATACAGAAGAGATTGCCGGCGAAGAGCAACGCCAGCACGCCAAGCGCCCGCAGAATATTCCATGGCAGCACGCCGGCAAGGTTCATGGCCGCCATTGGATGACCATGGAATCCATCTGCGATGACGACGCACATCACCAGCAGACTGATGGCCTGCAAGGATTGCCTTCCATATCGTGATCGGAGGAATGCACCAATCACCGGTACTCGCAACAGATCCCAATGCCGCATAGCCTGCACTCTGCCCGCCGCTGGCTTACCGCCAATGGTGACCAGCGCATGACGCGGTGTGCGTCTGGAAAGCAGCGAGAACGTGACACCGATCGCCGGCACAAGGTAAATGGCAGAGCCAACTACCCACATGAACGCGCCCGCCGCCGCCTGATCCTGCATGGCGGAAAATCCAAAGATACGCGGAGCGGTTGCATAGGTCGGATACAGCACGCCATTGGAGAAGGCGAGAAATGCAGACAGAGCGGTATTCGCAAGATCTGCAGTGACGAGATATGGCACTACTGCCCAGCGCGACCATCGCGCGCGGCTCGGCCACGGCTGCAGCACCGTCCACCAGAAGAGCAGCGACGTGAAGAGGAAGCACGCATGCTCGACTTCGTGCCACGCCGGCGAGCGCAAGGCCAATTCGTAAGCTGGCGGAACATGCCAGCCGAGATAGGCGACATTCATCGCAATCCAGCCCGTCGCCGGATGGGTGAGAAAACGTCCGATGGCGTGAAGCGTGCGCGAGGTAAAGAGTGGTCCCACGCCGTCTCGCATCCAACCCCGAGGCACTCCTCGCAATAGAGGCACCGAGGGCGCGCCGAGCAACAGCAGTGGGGGCGCCACAGACATCAGCAACAGGTGCTGTGCCATATGCGCCAGCAGCAGCCAGTTGCCGAGTACGTCCAGGGGAGACGCAATCGCCATCCAGATCGTCGCGAGCCCGGCAAAGAAACAGGCCGCGCGCCACGTTGGCAGTTCGACCGGTCGCGTCAGGCGCGCGACACGCCATCCGCGCCAGTAGATAGTCGCAGTCAGCAGAAGTGAAAGGGTGGCCCAGAGCGGAACGCTCCAAGAGGCCGCGATCGCATCTGACAGCTCAGGGTTCACTGCTACTCCAACCGGCGACTGGATGATCTATGGGCGGACCGCCTCCACCGGCTCCTTGGGCGCGGGGTTATTCGTCTCTGCAACGTGGCGCGACGCATCGATTGCGACGGGCTGATTGGCCGGATGCAACGTCTCCAGAAAAGACACCAGCGCTGTTACCTGTGCAGGTGAGAGCGTCTTGCCGTATGCGGGCATGTTGCCCCCGCCCTGCGTCACCTGGCGCACCAGCTGATCTTCCGTAAGGCGCGTCGCGACTTCATCCAGCGATGGCCCGCGCCGGCCGCCAAGGCCGCCGATCTGATGGCAATTGCGGCACTGCTTCTCCTGAAAGACTACAGCGCCCTGCCGCTCCAGCGGCGTTGTGCCCTGCACGAAGTGCACGGGAACCGGATCGGCACTCCAGCCATCCATCTGCGGACTCCACGGAACGTATGTCCCCAGATGGGTGAGTGTGGCGAAGCCAACTGCCAGCACTACGACCAGAATTACTGCTACCGGGCGGCGGTGCCAGCTCTTCTCGCCGAGCCCGGCAACGAAAGGCAGCGCCAGCATGATGGCCACGCCGATCACCGGCGCAATGAGCATGATCGGCGTTTCGATCGAGGGCGGCAGAAATGCGAGGGCCGAATAAATCCACAAGAAGAAATAATCGGGCTTGGGCACGGTTTGCACGATCGTCGGATCTGGAACACCGGTTGGCCCCATCGGCCCGAAGAACAGCGCGCAGATGGCGACCGCCAGCACAATGCCCGCGGCGAACATCGCATCCTTCCACACCGCGCCGGGTACAAACGGCATTCCATCGGTGTGCGAGAGCTCGTTGTACTCCTGAATGTAGGTCTCGCGCTTCACTAGCCGGCCAGGTGTCGGCCATTCATTGATGCCGAGCTTCAGCACCAGCCACGTGTGCAGGGAGGCAAACGCCAGCATCAGCGCCGGAATGACGAAGACATGCAAAGCGAAGAAACGAGTTAGCGTAGCCCCCGCAATGATGGGACCGCCGAGCATGAACTCAACCAGTTGTCGTCCGATGAATGGGACGCGGCTCAGAATGGAGGCGCCGATGCCCAGTCCCCAATACGAGTCCTGATCGAAGCGGAGCACCTGCCCGGTGAAGGCCATGCCGAGGGTCATCAGCAGCAGGAAGACGCCTAGGATCCAGGTAAGCTCACGCGGAAACTTATATGCGCCGAACAGAAATACTTGGCACATGTGGATGAGCACGATGGCGACCATGAAGTTTGATCCCCACCCGTGCATGCCACGCAGAAACCAGCCCAGTGGCAACTGGTGATTCAACACCTGCAGGCTGGCCCACGCGGAGCCTGCCGACGGCACATATACCAGCGCCAGCAGGATGCCGGTGACGATCTGCAGCAGCAGCAGCACAAAGCTCGCGCTGCCGAAGACGTACCACCAGCTCGCCGTCTTGCTGGGCACCGGGTGCTCGACAGACTCCTTGACGAAGCCCTCGAGCTGCACACGGCGTTCTACCCAATCGTAGGCTTGCTTGTACCAGGGCATGGCAGAATTCCTTTAACCAGTTTGGCCTCATTGGCGAGCGTTGGCATCTGCCCGGCGTTGATCATCAGCTTGCTGCCTACGACCCGGTAGTCGTAAGTGAATAGCCCACGCTCCGGCGGTCCCGCCGCGCGTTCGCCATTCGAGTAGTACACGCCGCCGTGACAGGGACACATAAACAGCTCCGACTGCGGAAACCAGCGCACCGGACAACCCAGATGTGCGCAGTTCACTGCGAACACGGTGAACTTGTTAGCCGCTTCGCGCCGTACATAGCAGGCGACGTTTCCGGTATCGCCATCCCATGGAGTTGTAAACGGGTTACGATATGTCGCCAGCACGGTCTCGCCTTCGCGATAACCGCTTGCGTCTCCCAGCGCAATCCAGGAGTTATAACGGCCCTTGGGGCGTATCGGTCCCAGCAGATAGCCGATCACCGGTGTAGCAATTGCCGCGGCCACCAGCGCATTCACTGCGATGCTGACCTTGAAGAGGAAGGTACGTCTGGACACGCCTGCCTCGCCATCGCGCGCAACTTTCTTGGCATGCTCCACCACGGATTCCTGGTTGGGCTCTGGCAAACCCGGCTCCCCGCTCATCGCTTTCCTCCGCTCATCTTCGGCTGGTGCGCCGCTCCCTCCACCGCCTGCGGCCCCTGCGTTCTTTCCGGCGCTGTCGTGGGCTTCTGCGCCACCAGGAACGCAACCACATCACTGACATCTTGCGCCGTCATCGGCTTGCCTTTCACCTGGCTGCGCCAGTCGGGCATGCCGAGGTCCGGCCGCCCCACTACGACCGCGGTGCGCAAGCCCTGGGACGTCATCAAGGATAGAAAATCCGGATTGAGCACCGAGCCGGAACTGCCGATTTTTCCTCCCGCCAGCCCATGGCAGCGCGCGCAATTGGTCGCATACACCTGCTCACCCGCTTTCTCATTTCCCTTCCCATCATCGGAATACGGCGGAAGGTTCTCTCCGGCCAGCGCGTTTCCTGTCTTCCAGTCTGTACGCATGCCGCGCACGATCGAGTCCACCTGCGCATCCGTCAACTCGCCTCCCGCGCTCTTCGCGAAGGCAGGCATCATCGACCCCGGCTCGCCCTGCGCCACTACCCGGCGCAGCGTTGCATCATCGATCAGCGCCTGATACACCGGCGATGCTAGCGGTGTCGCTGGTCCGTGCAAGCCATCCGCGCCGTGACAGCCGGCACAGTTCTGCGCGTACAGCACCTGCGACGACAGAACGCTCTCCGGGCGTGGCACCTCCGGACCCGGCGCGGGTTTTCCGGGCAGCTTGCCGCAGCCGGTTGCAAGGAGGAGACACGACAGCGCGAGCGTCGACACGCCGACTCTCATCGCTTGTCCTCGTCGCCCTGTCGTGGCGATTCGGAATGCTCCACGCCGAGACGGACGGAGAGCGGAGCGCCCTGCAGACTCTTCAGACGTCCTTCGCGCGCCACCACCCAACCGGCAACCAGACCGAAGCCGACCTGGCTTAGCGCAAACCAGTACCAGTTGATGTGACTGTCGAAAAACGGATTTAGCAGCCCGAGCGTGGAATGCAGCAGCCCTGTCCAGAGCGCCGGCGCGATCAGACCGCCCAGCACAATTGGATGCCGCGGCATAATCGGTAGAAGTGCTCCATAAAGCAGCCCGACCAGGAATGACGATGCGGTGTGGATCACGATCGCGATCAGGAACGCGGCCAGGTGGAACTGAGCCAGGTCGTGCTCGGATGGAGTATTCCAGCCCGTCACACCTGCGCCGCCCAGCAGGTTTACCACGTACCAGATGCTGTGAAAGCGCACGATGCCGTAAATCTCCGCCAGCACGATCATCACCGTGCCGCCCGCGAAGCCACCCTTAATGCCGGACGAGATCGGATGCGTCGACACTGGAGTTACGCCGCGGCCAGAGGCGGCATGCTCGAAGTGCGTCACGCGCCGGCCCTCGCGCTCAATCGCGATCTGCTCGTCGGTGACCGGCAGCATCTCGTGCACTTCGTGCGGCAATACCTGGCGGAACCATCCCACCGCGCCGGCAATTGCCATCACGATGCCCAGCACCGAGATCATGAAGTTGGTCACCAGACCGGCAAACAGCAGCGTCAACCCTACTGCCATAATCAGCGGCCACTGTGTAGGCGCAGGCAGGTGAATCGCGTTCTCCGCGTGATGAGCGGGCGTCCCGGAATGTTCGTGCTGTGCGTCCGTACTCATCCGCTATCGTCCAATCACGTAGACGACGGTGAAGACCACCACCCACACCGCGTCCACAAAGTGCCAGTACAACGCGAGCACTTCCACCTTTTCCGTATGCTCGGGTTTCAGGGCGCCGGTCAGCGCAAAGATCAGCACCGCCGTCAGCATGATCAGCCCGGCAATGACGTGCGAAGCGTGCAGGCCCACAAGTGAGTAATAGGTGGTCCCGAAGAGGTTGCTACTGATTGTTAGGTGGTCTACAACGATGAGCTTGCGCCACTCCTGTGCCGTGCCCAGCAGGAAAATTGCGCCCAGCGCGATCGTCAATCCCCACCACGCGCTAAAGGCAGCCATGGCGCGTTTCACCAGCGCGCGCTCTGCCATCATGATGGTCGCGCTGCTCGAAAGCAGAAAGATCGTGTTCAGGATCGGCAGTTCCAGCACCTGCCGCGGCTGCGGCCCATAAGTGCTCTTGCCGATGTAATAGACGTAGGCCACCACGAAAATGACGAAGATCGCTGACTCGGCAAGGATGAGCGAGAACATGCCCACCCGGCCGCGTGATGGCAACTGCCAGTCCGGATCGACGGCATGGCCCGCGTGGGTCATTGGAATCGTACTCATGACTGTGACATTCCTGTCTGTTCTTCCAATGGCTCGTCCGGATCGTCCGGGTGCTTAAGATCCCAGAGCGGCCGGCGGCTTGCGACCACCGGCTCGGTGGCAAAGTTGTAAGGCGGTGGGGGTGAAGACGTCGCCCACTCCAGTGTCCATGCATCCCATGGATCCGGCCCGGCGATGCGCCCTTTCAGGCATGAGTGCACCAGGTTATAGACAAGGACCGCGATTCCGATCCCTTGTATAAGCGCCCCGACACTCACAATCTGGTTCAGTGTGGTCCATCCGCGATCCGCCTCGTAGGTGTAGATCGACCGCGGCATGCCCAAAACGCCGGGGATGTGCATCACGTCAAAGCAGACGTGAAAGCCAATAAGAAACAGCCAGAAGTGCCATTTGCCCAGCCGCTCATCGAGCATACGGCCCGTGACCTTGGGAAACCAGTAGTAGATGCCGGAGAAGATGGCGAACAGGATGCCGCCGACAATCACATAGTGAAAATGCGCTATCACAAAATAGGAGTTGTGCAGTTGCCAGTTGAACGGCGCGACCGAAAGGATGATGCCCGTCAGACCTGCGATCAGAAACTGGACCAGAAAACCCACGGCGAACAGCATGGGAGTCCGATAGCGGATCTTGCCACCCCACATGGTCGCGATCCAATTAAAGATCTTGATGCCCGTCGGTATCCCCACCAGCATGGTGGATAAAGCAAAGAAGGCGTTCGAGATCGATGTCATCCCTATCGTGAACATGTGGTGCGCCCATACGCCTAGGCTCACAAATCCGATGGCCACCGACGCTGCCACCATTGCCGGATAACCGAAGATCGCCTTTCGCGAGAAGACCGGAACAACCTCGTTCATGATCGCGAAGGCCGGCAGCACCAGTACGTAGACCTCCGGATGGCCGAAGATCCAAAAGAAATGTGCCCACACCACAGCGGAGCCACCCGCCTGAGTATCGAAGAAGTGCCCTCCTAGATAGCGATCGATCGTCAGCATCACCTGCGCCGCGGTCAGGGGGCTCACCGCAAGGATGACCAGACCAGACGTGACGACATAGAGCCATACCAGCAGCGGCATACGAAAGAAGGTCATGCCCTTGCAGCGCGTGCAAAACGCCGTGGCAATGAAATTGATCGCCGTTCCAATCGATCCGAATCCGGCGACGATCAGTGACAGCGCCCAATAATCACTGGAGTGGCCGCGGGAGAAGGGCAGCTCTGTCAACGGCGCATATCCCCACCAGCCCACATCTGGCGCGCTGCCCGCCCCCTGCAGTCCCACTCCTCCAATGAAGCTGTAATAAAGCAGCAGACCGCCGAAGGCCGACATCCAGAAGCTGAAGGCGTTTAACCGCGGAAAAGCCATGTCGCGCACACCCAGCATCAGCGGCATCAGGTAGTTGCCAAAGCCAAACACCATCGGCATGGCCACGAAGAAGATCATGGTGGTGCCGTGCATGGTAAAGACGCGGTTGTAGGTTTCTGCGCTGACGAAATGATTATCCGGATAGAACAGCTGGATGCGAATGATCAACGCCTCGATCCCTCCAACTACGAGGAACAGAAGCGCGTACAGCACGTACAGCACGCCCAGTTTCTTGTGGTCGACCGTGACCACCCAGCTGTGCAGTTTCTCGAGCCACGTGCCTTCGTACGCCTCCGGACGCGCGACTTCAGAAGCGCCGCCAAGCCCTCCCGGTACCGGTATGCTCCCTCCTGCCATCTGCGCCTGCTCTCCTCAACTGCTCTTACGTGCCCGTTGTTTACTGCAACGTGTTCAGGTAAGCCGTGATCTCCCGCACCTGATCTTGCGTCAGATGCATCGACGGCATTAGCGATCCCGGTTTGATCAGATCCGGATCTGCAATCCAGCGCTCCAGGTTCTCCGTTGTATTCTCCGCCGCGCCGGCAGCGATGGTCTTGCGGCTCGCTAGGTGAGTCAGGTCGGGACCGAATTGTCCATGTGCCGAAGTGCCCGCAATGGTGTGGCAGTTCACGCATGCCTGCGATTCAAATTCCCGACGTCCCAGTGCGGCCGCGGCATCCTGCGTGCCTGGCTGCTGTTCCTGCTTCACCCACGCTGCAAACTGCTGCGGCGTGTCCACATACACCCGCAGCAGCATCTTTGCGTGTTCCTGGCCACAGAATTGTGCGCACTGACCTTCGTACAAACCCGCGGTCTGGGGGTCCATCCACAGTTCATTGATGCGATTCGGCACCAGATCCGTCTTGCCTGCCAGCCGCGGCACCCAGAAGCTGTGAATCACATCGGCCGAGGTGAGTTTCAGAAACGTTGGCCGCGGCGTTTCCGCACTGCTCAGCGGAATATGCAACTCATTCGCTGTCGTAATGTGCAGCGCGGGATAGCGATACTCCCACCAGAACTGGTGGCCGATTGCAATTACATCGACGGCGGCCTGCGGCCTTGGCGCATCCTGGATAGCGAAGATCATGCGCGCTGTCGCCAAAAATAGAACCACAACAATAAGTACGGGGATGATCGTCCACGAAAGCTCGATCTGATTGCTGCCGTATATCTGCGGCGGTTCACTGCCATCATCATCGGGGCGCTGCCGGAAACGCACAGCAGCATATGCAATCAGTCCGCCAACCACGACGAAGATTCCGCCCGTGACGGCAAAGACAAACATTGACAGGCTGAAAATCGATTGTGAGGGCGTCGACGCAGGCGAAAAAATGCTGGTATTGGTCTTCAGTGCAAAGGCATGTCGCGCACCAGCCGCAGCCAGCACCACCGCTACGCTCAGCATGCGGCGCGGGCAAACAGGCGAGCATTGCCTTGCACACGCACCTGATCGAGCCATACCTTCAGCATAACGCACTCTCCCGACATGGCTACTTCCGATCTCAACAACGCGTCGCACCGCTCCGCCGCATCGCCGGCACACAATCGCGCGCGATGGAGCATCGCCTTTCTGCTCGGGCTGGGAGTGCTCATCAATTTCTTCGATCGCGTCAACCTGTCCGTCGCACATGACGCTATGCGCAGTACGTTTCACACCGATGAAGTTGCGTTTGGTTATCTTGCCGGTGCATACAACTGGACTTACGCGATCTGCCAATTGCCTGTCGGCGCACTGCTGGATGCGGTAGGCGTCGCTGTCGTGGGACGCATCGGCTCGCTCCTCTGGGGTCTCGCGACTCTCGCTGCTGCTGTTTCGCCCACTTACGGGACGCTCTTCGCTTCACGCATGTTGCTCGGCATCGGCGAGTCGCCGATCTTTCCTGCGAACGCCAAAGCCATCGGCCTCTGGTTTCCGCCGGAGGAACGCGGTCTCCCCACCGCGATGTTCGACGCCGCCGCAAAGCTCTCCACCGCCATCGGTGTGCCAATCATCGGCATACTGCTGCTGCACGTCGGATGGCGGCTGGCCTTTGCCGCCACCGCGCTCGCCAGCCTGCTCTATTTCGCCATCTTCTACTTCGTCTATCGCGATCCACCTCCCGGCCAGCGCTACGGCGACACTGCCCAGACCGGGCACGCGGCCGTGCCCTTCACCTATCTCCTCCGCCAGCGCAAAATTTACGGCCTCTTCATCGGCTATGGCGCATACAACTACGTCTTCTATCTCCTGCTCACGTGGCTGCCCACATACCTGGCCGTCACCCTCCACATCAACCTCATGCACTCCTTCCTCTACACCGGCGTGCCCTGGCTGATCGCCACGGCGACCGACCTGATCGCCGGCGGGTGGCTAGTTGACGCGCTCATGCGCCGCGGCTTCTCCTCCACACTCGTGCGCCAGTCCATCCTCATCGCCGGCATGCTGCTGGGCATGGGATTGCTGGGGGCTGTGCACTCCACCACCCCGATCACCGCTCTTTTCTGGATCAGCGTCTCAATCGGCGGACTGGCGGCGGCGGCCCCGGTCAGTTGGTCACTGCCGGCCCTCGTGGCGCCACCTGGGGCCGTCGGCCGCGTCGCTGGCATCATGAACCTTTCCAGCCAGGTTTCTGCGATCGCCGCGCCGGTCATCACCGGCTATCTCTACGGCCATACGCATTCCTTCGCCATTGCCTTCAGCGTTCCGGTCATCTACCTGCTCGCCGGAATCGCCGGATACATCTTCCTGCTCGGCCGGATCGAGCCGATCCCCCCACCTGCTCAGTCGTGATTCCCGGCTGTATCCTTACTCACAAACTCCATGCCTTTGTCCGATCTCGGTTCGCCTGGTCAATGATGCGTCTACGCCTCACCGCTGCTCGCCTGCGCGTGCCGGCCGCGCTCCTGATCGTGATGTCTCTGGCCCTCATCAGCACGCCGCGCTTGTGGGCGCTTGATCCTGCACAGCCGCTTCGCCAATTCGGACAGCAGCTCTGGCAGACCGACAATGGCCTACCTCAGAACACCGTCCACTCCATCCGCCAGACTCAGGACGGCTATCTTTGGCTCGCCACCGACGGCGGCCTCGTTCGCTTCGACGGCATCGATTTCACCCTTTTCGACAGACGCTCCACGCCCCAGCTGCGCAGTAATCTGATCGGCGCGCTCACCGAGACCGCCGACGGCACGCTCTGGGCTGCGACCGCAGATGGCCTCATTCGCCGCAGTCTTGGCTCCTTGCAGGTGCTCGGCGCAGCCGATGGCCTGGGCGCCGGACCCATCACTGGCGTGATACCTGCCGCCAATGCGAGGCTTTGGGTGCTCACTCCCGAGGGGATTGCCTTTGGCGATCGAGACCACTTCACGCTCATACGCGGCCTCGGCGCGGTGCTCACCGGCCGTGACGGCGCTCCGATCGCAGCGGGCGCACCCGACGGATCGCTCTGGATGGCGACCGCCCACAGCGTTGTGCAATTGCGCGACGGCCACGTCGTCACCACGCTGCCCGTGTCTGCCGACTTGCTTGCGGTCGCTTACGATGGATCACTCTGGCTCACACGCGCAGGCGCGCTCTTCCACTATCAGCACGGCGCACTTACCCCGGTCGCGCTTCACCCAGACGGCACCCCGAACAGCTCTCATGACAACCTGCGCAATAGCGCCCGCGGCGGGTTCGGCCGTTTGGACAATTCCATCCGCGCCCTCTGCCCCGCGCGAAGTGGGGATCTCTACGTCGCCACCTCCAGCGCGCTCGGCATCGTGTCGGCCGCCAGCACATTCACCTGGAAGACGACCGCGGACGGACTTCCCGCCACCCGCATCCTGCGTCTTTTCGAAGATCGCCAGGGAGCGCTTTGGATCGCTACCGAGGACACGGTGGCGCGATACGCCGAAGGCCGCTTCGAAACTCTGCGCGCCCGCAGCGGCACCGCCGGCATCGACACTTTCTATGAAGATCGCGAGGGCAACCTGTGGCTCGGCACAGATGCCGCTGGGCTGTTGGAGTTACGAGAGCAGCGATTCACCACTCTCACCACGGCTGACGGTCTTCCCGGGGATGTGATCCGCACCATCTTCGCCGGCAGCGACGGCGTGTGGGCCGGTACCGACGGCAGCGGCCTCGCTCACCTCTCCGGCTCGGGCTCGACCTGGCAGACGGTCACCACCCAGCAGGGCCTTGCCAGCAACACCATCCTCTCGCTCGCTGCCGAGCGCGAGGGCTCACTCGCCGTCGGCACTCCCGATGGGCTCAGCCGCTTGGTGAATGGCCATGCCACGCCCGCACCGCACAGTGACATGCTGCCCGACGACTTCGTGCGCTCGCTGCTCTACGACCCGACCGATAACTCATTATGGATCGGCACCCGTCGTGGCCTCGCCCACCAGACCGCCAACGGTTACGCTCTATGGAAGCAAAGCGATGGCCTGGGTAGCGATCTGGTCGGTGCCCTCGCGCTCGATCACGCTCATCCCGGAGCGTTATGGATCGGCACACGCGGCGGGCTCAGCCGTCTTGAGAACGGACACATCACCACCCTCACCACACGGGATGGTCTCTCCTCTAACGTCATCACGGCGCTCTACCAGGATCCGTCCGGCGAATTCCCCAACGAACTATGGATCGGCACCAACGGGGGCGGCCTTAATCTGCTCCGCAACGGCCGGGTCATCGCGTTTCCTTTAGCGGCCAGCGGTCCGGCGGAAGCTCTCCCCGAGTTCATACATGACGTCGTCGAGGACACGCGCGGCAATCTTTGGCTCAGTGCGGCGACGGGCATCTACCGCGTGTCTCGCCAGCAGCTCGAGAGCTTCGCAAGCCACGCCATCACACATATCGATGTCGCCGCATACGGCGTGGCGGATGGTATGCGCATTAACGAGTGCTCCTCCGGCCATCCCGCCGCCGTCCGCACAGCGGATGGCACGCTCTGGTTCGCCACCCTGCGCGGTATCAGCGTCACGAATCCGGAGCATCAACAGGAGAACCGCCTGCCGCCACCGGTGGCCATCGAAAACGTAACCATCGATGATCAGCCGGCGCCCCTTCTCGCGATACCGGACATCGATAAGAACGTTGGAGCCGTCCAGGTGCGGCCCGGTCATACCCGCCTCGCCCTCCACTACGCCGGCCTAAGCTTCGTAGCGCCCGCGCGCGTGCGCTACCGCTATCGCCTCGAAGGCTTCGATCCCAGCTGGGTCGATGCCGGCACGCGCCGGATCGCCTATTACACCAACATCCCACCTGGCCGCTACACATTCCGCGTTCTGGCCGCCAACAATGACGGCGTTTGGAATGAGACTGGCGCTACACTCGAAATCCGCGTGCTGCCACACATCTGGCAGACCTGGTGGTTCCGCACGCTGCTCGGACTCGCCGTGCTGCTGATCGGCTATGAGATCTATCGCATGCGCGTCCGCAATGTGGAGCTGCGCTTCAACGCTGTGCTCGCCGAACGTACCCGCATCGCGCGCGAGATTCACGACACACTGGCGCAGGACATCGTCGGCATCAGCGTGCAGCTCGAACTGGTGTCGCGCCTGCTAGGCTCCTCTGTCGATGCCGCCCGCGCTCAGCTCGACGCGGCCCGCAGCCTCGTGAAAAGCAGCCTCGCTGAGGCGCGCAGCTCCATCTGGAACCTGCGCTCCGCCTCTGCCGGCACAGATGATCTACCGGCACGCGTGAATCGCGCCGTCACCCAGGCCGCTGCCAATACTCCGGCCAAGCTGCGCTTCCAGGTCCGCGGCACCTATCGCGCTGCGCCATCTGCCGTGGAAGATCAGCTTCTCCGTGTCTCCCAGGAGGCCGTCAACAACGCCGTGCATCATTCGGGCGCCACTGCCATCGATGTCACTCTTAGCTACGACACGCGGGCTGTCGAACTTTCGGTTGATGACGACGGTCGCGGTTTCACCTATGATCCGGCAGGCTTCGTTGAAGGCGGCCACTTTGGACTAAAGGGGATGCAGGAGCGCGCAGCCGAGATCGGCGCCACTCTCCGCATCGACACACAACCCGCGAAAGGGACACGCATTTCTCTCCGCGTCGATATACCATAAGGACGCTTGACTGTGACCACTGATTCCGCTGTGAAACCCGTGCGCCTGCTCGTCGTCGACGATCACCACATCGTCCGCCAGGGACTGGTCGCGCTGCTCGCTACGGTGGCCGAGATGCAGGTTGTCGCCGAAGCCTCCGATGGCCAGCAGGCCCTTGTGCTCTACCGGCAACATCAGCCCGACGTCACCCTGATGGACCTGCGCATGAACGCGATGAACGGTGTCGAGACCACCCGTGCCATCCGCGCCGAGTTCCCCAATGCGCGCATCATCGTCCTCACCACCTTCGACGGCGATGAAGACATCTACCGCGCTCTGCAGGCCGGCGCGCGCGGCTATCTGCTCAAAGGAATGGATACAGACGAGTTGCTCGCGGCAATTCGTACTGTTCATAGTGGCAAATCGCGAATTCCAGCACCCGTCGCAGAGCGCCTTGCCGAGCGCATGAATACCCCCACGCTGACCGACCGCGAGACTGAGGTCCTGCGTCTCATCGTAGGCGGCAACAGCAACAAAGAGATCGCCGCTGCACTCTTCATCTCCGAAGCTACCGTCAAGACCCACATCAACAGCCTGCTCAGCAAGCTTGGAGTGAGCGATCGCACGCAGGCCGCCACCACCGCATTGCAGCGAGGCATTGTCCACTTTGACTAACTTCAGCGCGCGCCGCCGTTTCCTGCATCTCGCCTTCTCCACCACCATTGCTCTTTCGCTGATACCCGCTGCTCTGCGAGCGCAGCCCGCGGAGAACTGGCGCGCCGCTACTCCGGACGAGCTCAAATCCGTGATCCCCGCGCGCGCTCCCGTTATCTCCGAGCGCATCGAAACCGAGTTCCGCACCGCCTCGGGCATCACCGATGGCAGCGGCCACTTCATCGCCGGGGTCGTCATGATCACCGCTGGCTACTCGGCCGAAGGCAAATACTCGCACTACTTTCTGGTACAGGCGCCGGTGCGCGTCGGCACCATCGATCTGGCGCCTGGCGATTATGTCTTCGGTTGGACACGCTCTCAAGACGCACTCAAAGTCAGCTTCTATCAGGCTGCAACGGGCAAAGCGGTTGGCGAAGTCGACGCGGTGCGGAACCCCACCATTACTCGCGTAGAAAGCTTCCGCATCTGGCCTCCGCGCGATTCAGGTGGCGAACCGCACTCCGTCATTCAGATCGGCCGCTTTTCCTTCCCCTATTCGCTCGCCAAATAACGAAACTGCCGACGCAGATCACGCGAGCAGACGCGGCTCGCAGAGGCATGAGCGGCCGCTATTTCTTCCACCCCGTCATTGTCTCCGCCTTCACCAGCTTGCCACCTTCGGCCAACACATAAAGCTTATTCGCCGCTAGGTTCTTCCACGTATCCAACTGGCCAGAGGGCCAACGGATTTCAATGGATTCGACTGTCTCCGCCTTATCCAAGCCAAAGTGCAGCCGCAGATCATTCTGCGAATAGTAGCTTCCGCCGCTGCGTACCTCATCTACCTGCAGCAGCGGTTTCGCTGCCGCTGGATCGGTCTTTGCCGTCACTGTCACACGCGCGCCAATGCCGGTCCGGTTCGATTTCACGCCGATTGCCTTGATCTTGATCCAGTTGCGCTTCACGGTCGCATCGCAACGCAACAGTTGCGGATACGAATTCACGCAGTTCACGACAATATCTACGTCGCCGTCATTGTCGTAGTCGCCAAACGCACAGCCCCGCGCCGCGACGGCCGCCATAATGCCGGGCCCCGCCTTCGCGCTCACATCCTCAAACCGCCCATTGTGCAGGTTGCGATAAAGATATTTGTGCTCCGCGTAAGGCGCTTCGGTCTTCGACCCGGTCACCTCGGGATACACATGCCCATTCGACATGAACAGATCAAGCCAGCCGTCATTATCCATGTCGAAGAATCCAACGCCCCATCCCAGGTAGCGCGTGTTGATGCCCAGCCCTGACATGTAGGTGTGGTCTTCAAAAGTTCCATCGCCCAGATTGGTGTATAGCGAATCGGTATCGCCGGCAAAATTCGTCTTCACTACGTCCAACGTTCCGTCGCGGTTGTAGTCGCCAACCGAAACTCCCATGCCCGCCTGCGGCTTGCCGTCCGGCGAAAAGGCCGCCCCAGACTCAATCGCTACATCCTTAAAGGTGCCGTCCTTCTGGTTCTGGTAGAGCGTCGCTGCGGTCGAATCGTTCGCGACGTAGATGTCGGGCCAGCCGTCGTTGTCCAGGTCTGCCACCGCCACGCTCAGTGCGTAGTTGCCGATGGTGTTCCACATGCCGGCCTTCTGTGACACATCCGTGAAGGTCCCATCGCCATTGTTGTGATACAGGATGTTTTTGCCGCCCGGCAGGCCCGGAGGTCCGCATGCCACCATGATGCCCTTGTACGTGCAGGGCCCAGACTCCGGCAGAGGCGCCGTTTTTAGATCGAGATCGATGTAATTCGCCACGAATAGATCGAGATGTCCATCGCGGTCGTAATCCAGAAAGGCGCAGCCGGAGTTCCAGCGTGTCTTCGATTGCGTCAGCCCGGCCTTCGCCGTCACATCGGTGAAGCTACCATTGCCGTTGTTGTGAAAGAGCGCGCACTGCCCGTAGTAGCTGACGAACAAGTCGTCGTGCCCGTCATTGTCGTAGTCGCCCACACAGCAGCCCTGTCCCCACCCGCTGCGCCCCAGGCCGGATTTCGCGGTCACATCGGTGAAGGTGCCGTCGCGATTGTTCTTGAACAGGTGACATGTCGGCTCCTCACCCTTGGGAAACCCCTCCAGGCGCCAGCCGTTCACCAGGAAGATATCGATCCAGCCATCGGCATCGTAGTCGTAAAAGGCCACGCCACAACCGGTCGTCTCCAACAGAAACTTGTTCTTCCCCACACCGCCGTAAATGGTCTCGGCATTGAGCCCGCTCTGCTTCGCCACATCCACAAAGGTCACGTCCAGCGGCGTACCCGCAATCGGCGATACCGCACCCGGAGGAGGCGGCATGGGCTTCGCCTCGTAATCATGCTGCGCCGCCGGAGCTTGCTGGCCCTGCGCGCGGACCCACGGCGGCACCGCCATGGCTAAGACATCGGCGAACGGAAGCACGAGTGCCGTTCGGCTCAAAGAGCCAAGCACACGTCGGCGGGTCCAACTCAATGAGGAGTACCTCCAGTATTCAGGCAGCGGAAGAGCGATGCCAGTATAGCGATCGAATTGGCCGGATTGCCTCCATCATTCGGCTGGCTTTGCCAGCGCGGCTGCTTTCTCACGCTCCGCGGCCGCCTCGGTCGTGCGCCCCTGCCGCGCCAGAGCGGTTGCCAATCCGGTATGCGCGTCTGCATAGCTCGGGTCGCTGCTCACTGCCTCCTGATAGCGCGCGATCGCATCGGCCACCTGCCCCTTCGCCAGCAGCATATTGCCGGTGTTGGTCGCAAATGTTGCGCGCTGCCGGTTCACGGCAACTCGAGTAAGCTCCGCGGCCCGCTTGCGCTCCGCCGCCGCTTCCTGTTTCTGCCCCTGCTCCGCCAGCACACCCGCGAGCGTAATGTGCGGTCCCGGCTGGTTCGGCAGCATCGCAATCGCATGCCGCAGCGCATCCGCCGCCTCGGGCAGCTTGTTGTCCTGCTTGTACACGCTGCCCAGCACGGCCCATGCATCCCCATTCTGGGGACGCAGCTCCACCGTGTGGCGCAGTTGCGCTTCCGCATCCGCAAATCGCCCCGCCTGCATATAAAGGATGCCCAGCGTGTAGGCGGGATCCGGCGAGCTCGGGTCCAGTCGCGCTGCCAGCTCCAGCTCCGGGATTGCGTGCGCCGTATCGTCCTTCAGCTTGTAGGCGAGCCCCAGGTTGTAGTGCAGTTGCTGGTTCTCGTTATTGATTTTCAACCCGGTCTCGAATTCGCGGATCGCGTCGTCGATGTCGCTTTGCTGCAGATACGCGACCCCGAAATCCTCATGGACCACTGGATCATCAGGCGTCAGCGCAGCGGCGCGTTCGTAAAGCGGCACCGCCTCTTTTGCGCGTCCCTGCTGCACCAGCGCCAGCGCGTAGTTAGTCAGCGCGCTCGCATTTTTCGGCTCGGCTTTCACAACCTGCGTGAACAGCGGGATGGCCTCACGCTCCCGCCCCAGACCTTGTAACGCAATTGCGGCTTGATAAGCGGCCACAGAGCTCTCGGGCGCCAGCCGAATAGCTTCTTGCGCTAACGGGAGCGCCTTGTCATAACTCCCGAGCGCCGTATACGCCAGCGCCAGTTCATTCAGCACAGCGATGTCCTGCGGCTGTTCTGCATGTGCTGCCTCGAGAGTTGCCGCCGCATCCGCCGGCTGGTTCAACTGCATCAGGACCGTCCCCAGGTGCAGCCGCGCCGCAACCAATTTTGGATCGAGCTCCACGGCACGCGCGAATTCGGTTTGTGCCGTGGTCCATTGCTCCTCCTGCGCCAGCAGCGACCCCAGCGCATCATGCAACGCCCCGCTGTCTGGAGCCCCTGCCACTGCGGCGCGCATACGTTCGAGGGCCACGGAACGCTGACCCGTCTGCGTCAACGCCTGCGCATACCCAATCTCCACCTCGGCTGGTAACGCCACATCCTGTGCTGACAATTGTTTGAACAGACCCAGCGCCTCCGCCGATTGCCCTGTGCGAACTTTCGCCAACGCCAAGTTCATCTTCATATTGGCATCGTCCGGTTTCAGGGCAAGGCCGCGCTTTAGTTCCGCCGCTGCTTCTTCCGGATGCCCCAAACTCAGGAGCACAGAACCCAGAGCTGCATGTCCCTCGGGAATCTTCGGCTCCAGTCGCACTACCTCGACAAAGGAGCGCCGCGCCTTTTCAAGATCACCGGCATTCGCGGCCTCGTATCCCGCCCGGAATTCCGCGCTCGCCTGCTTCCGCGTCGCAGTAGCTTGGCCGGAGCTCGGAGCCTGCGTCCGAGCATTCGCTCCAGCAGAAAAGAAAAGCACGCCAGCAAGCAGCGCAGCGAGTGCAGGAGATGTTGTTACGAGTGCCCTCATGGCTTCGAAAGCTTCGGCGCGGTTGCCGCCTGCAGTTCCACCGCTTTCGCCGTCTCCCGCTCAGCGTCTTCAGTGCGGCCCGCCGCGCGGTACGCCTGGCCCAGCAGACTGTGCGTCATGAAATTATTCGGATCCATGTTGCGCGCGCGCTCCAGATACATGGTGGCCATCGCCGCATTTCTCTGCTTCAGCAACACCTTGCCGAGCAGGATGTACGGCCCCGTGGAACTCGGCTCCAGCAGCACCGCGCGATTCAGCGCCTGCTGCGCCTTGTCATACTCTCCGGCGCGCAGATAGGCGTCTCCGAGCCGATCGTACACGCCGCCATAGAGCGGATTGATCGCACGCTCCTGCTCAAACTCGGCAATGGCATCCGCCTCTCGCGATTGTGCCAGCGCGATCTCGCCCAGCAGTTCATGAACCAGCGGCAGCTTCGGCGAGAGTTGCAGGGATTTTTGCGCTGCCTCGATCGCCGCCGGCATATACTCCCGCCGAAAGAGCAGCCGCGCGGAAAGCAGATACGCCTCCGCCCCGTCCGGCGGAAAACCATACTGCGCCGCGAACGCACGCCGCGCATCGTCATAGCGGCGCGTGTCCATATAACAAAGCCCCAGGACATAGTTGCCATCCACATTCGCGCTCGCCACCTTCTGCTCATGCGAGCGCTCGAGCAACGGAATCGCATCCGCCGGCCGCCCCATCCGGAACAGGGTCACGCCCTGCATTTGCGCCGCTTCAATATCGTGTGGGTCTTGGGTTGCAGCCCGCCCAAATGCCACCGCGGCATCCTCGAGCTTGTTCTGCTGGTACAGCGCCATGCCGCGCAGCTTCTCCACTCCGGCAGGCTCGGGCGTCTGCGCAGCCAGCGGATCGAGAACGCGCAACGCCTCGGCCAAGCGGCCTTGCTGAATCAGCTTCTGTGCGGCGGCGGTGCTTGCTGGCGAAGATGCTGCCGACTGAGGCTGTGCCGGCGCAGCAGCGGTCTGCGCGAAAGAACTGACCACGCCCAGCGCAGCGGCCAGCAGCAGGACGCCACAGCGGCAAAAGCCTTCGATACACAACTTCATGGGTTCGACTCTATCCGAAAGAGAAGCTCAAAAAGAAGCGAGGAGAGCGGCTGCTCTCCTCGCGGTGGAACGTCGCTTACGCCTAGAACTGCAGGCGAAGCGAGAACTGCAGTTGCCGGGTTGGGAACTGGCTCCCGAACAATGCCGCCGATGGTCTGTTCGCCGTTGTCGATGGAACCACCTGGGTTGCCGAGACTCATATGGTTGAACGCGTTATAAGCATCGACGCGGAACTGCGCGAAGAGCGACTCATGAATCGGGAAGTTCTTCTGCAGAGCTAGGTCGGTGTTGAAGTAGTTCGGACCGAATACACCGTTCCTGCCGGCCGTGCCGATCTGATCCAAACCCGGAGCGGTAAAGTCCGTCGAAAGCGCTGATGCGTGAGTGGGGTAGTCGTCGCCGTGGAAGTACAGCCGTTTGTGACCGATCGGATCGTACTTGCAAGGCTGGCAATGTGATTCAGATTACTTCGCCGGCCGTTCGGGTAGCAGGGTGCACTGCCGGGAATGACTGTGCTGCATTCCTGATAGCTGAGTGAGTAAACGGCAGGCCGCTCGCATAGGTAATCACTGGGCTTAGTCTGCCAGCCACCGATGACCTCATCCACAACCGTCGGGACGTTCGACGCAAACTGCATGATTCGTGCCGAAGGGCAGTTCGTAGCTAGCCATAGAACCCTAGCTGTTGCTCGCGCTGGGAATCATCACGACCCTTCTGCGCCCGCTTGATCCAGGTGGCATAGCTGCGTGCCGAAGTTGACTGGAACGCTGCCATGCATAGTTCGCGTTGAACTGACAGACCCTTGGTGAACTGTTTCGCCACGCTGACCTGCAGAGGCATTGAAGTGCGTGTCCTGGTCATCGCCGTAGTAGCCGATGCTGGTATTCCAACCGCATGCACCGGCTGTGCAGAAGTTGGCAAACGACAGGGCGGGTATAGTTGGGATCCTGGCAGGCCGGCAGCGTGCCGCCGTAGTACCGCTGCAGCAGGGAGGTGTTGTTCGTGCCGCCGTCGGGATAGATACCATTCGGGTCCGCCACGGCGGATGCCTTCGGCTGTGGAGGTCGTATAGTGAAGGGCCTGTCCGTTCTGCGCTGTACTGTGCGGCAGGAAGATGCCCGCCTCGTTCGGGTTTGTGTTGTTGCCGTCACCCGCGCTCAGGGTATGCGTGCCCTTGTTGCCTACATAAGCCAAAGTCACGAAAGGTTGGGGTGATCGACCGCTGCATGCTGAGATTCCAGGCATCGATTGTCGGCAGCCGAAGCGGATTGGGCCGAGCCTTCGTGGAGTACGTTGTAGCCTGGGTTCGGTAGCAGACCCGTTCGGACGGCAACAGGCGTTACGGAGCAGGCCGGGCCGTGAGCCAGAGCTGAATGCGACTGCGAACTGGCCGCCCGGCGGGGTAATCGATCTGGTTGGTCAGCATCGGCAGGTTCTGGGTTACGACATGGCCAAAGATCGAACCGAAGACGCCGAGGTCGAAGCTGCGGCCGTATCCAGCCCGGATTACCGTCTTAGGATTCAATCTGGTAGGCAGCGCCGATCCGAGGGGATAAGCGCCTTGTAAGACGGATTCCAATCCCATGTTGCTGACCGATATTCCCGTAGCCCGCCACATGCAGATGTAAACGCCGGTCGTTCAGATCCATCAGCGCGCCATTGCCCTTTCCCATTTACAGCCTCGGGATAGTAGAGCTCCTAGCGAAGGCCAAGGTTGATGGTCAGGTTTGGAGTGTACGCGCCAAGTATCCTGCCCATAGAAGAAGAACCTCTTCTGGAACTCCTTCGCATTGGTTGAGGTGCTGGCGTAACGCTGCGAAGTTGGTGACATCACCCAGCACGAAGGTCGCAAAGCCGAGGCCGCCTGAGCTGATGCCATCCGAGGTTGGATGTCGGTCCGAACCGACAGTTGAATTACCCGCGCGGTTGATGTCGCTCGGCACACGCAGGTTACGCGCGTAGCGAAGATCGGCGCCGAACTTGACCGAGTGGTTGCCCAGGATCTTGGTCCAGTTGTTCACAACCTGGTACTGGTCTTCGCGCTGCTGCCAGCGGGCAGTTGCAACGGTTGATGTTCAGGCCGCTGCCATATTGCGGTCCGACATCGGCGCTGCTTGGGAAAAGTCGAATTGGCGACTGCCGTCGTGCCTGGGTCCTCAATGTTGAAGCGCCGAAGCGCCGCAGGTGAAATTGGCTGCCGGATTCGGGCCCGGGATACCCAACTGGTTCGCTGAACGCTGTCCCTTGATCATACTTGCTGGTCGCGGTGTTATAGCGGTAGTAGCCCGAGCGAAAGTCGGTCAGCAAACTGGCGTTGATCGCCATATCTGCGCCCGCCGCCGACGCTGTCGTTGGTACCCTACTGACGTTCCACCATAGCTGCCAATACCAAAGCCCGTGCCACCGGCGGCGCCGAAGATCGTGGTGCCTGTCAGCGTATCGGTAAACGGCTGAACCGGCCGAACGCGTGCGATCTTTGCGTGACTTGGACGTCGCCACGAACATCCCACTGATCGGCGTTGAAGATGCCCTGCCGCTACCGGCATAATTGTCCGGCCAGGCCAGAGTTGCCTAGCTACCCTGTGTTGTTTGGAGCATACGGCTGCAGCAGATTGAAGAGCGCCAGCGCCTGCGGAGAAAGCTGGGCCGGCAGGGATAACATTGTTCGGGTAAGGGGCCTGGGTCGCCGGGCTGGTAGATGAGCTGCTTTACGCCAGCTGCGCCGCGTATTCGCTGAAGTCGCAGCCCGGTATGCCGCTGGGTCCGATCTGCGTGCCCAGGCAGGTATTCATCAGCAGCTGGTCGGCACAGTCTGCGTTCCCGCCGTACCCACTCTCTGCCGCTGTCCCTTGATAGTCGCCGAAGAAGAATGCGCGGTCCTTCTTGATCGGGCCGCCGACGGATCCGCCGAACTCGTTGTACAGACCGCCTGGAATCAGACTTCCGAATCCGTTATCGGGGTAGCGGGATTGGGCGATTGGGTGAAGGGATTGCGCGCAAGATTCGCATTGCTGCGACGATAGTCAAAGGCGCTGCCGTGGAAATTGTTGGTGCCGGACTTGGTCTGCGACTGTCACCACGGCCGAGACCGCCTTGCCGAACTCAGCGTCGAAGTTCTGCGTCGCGATCTTCGATTCGGTGATCGCATCGAGCGCCGGGTTCACGACGATGATGCCCAGGATCGGGTCTTGATTGTCCGTGCCGTCGAGCTCGTACGCGACGCCACCAAATGCCTGCCCGTCGATCTGGATCTGCTGGCTGGCCTGCGGGTTTTCATCTGGCAGCGTGGCTCCAGCCCAGCTGCTGCGCACCCGGCAGAAGCAGTTGCAGACTGGTAAAGTTGCGGCCGGCAACCGGCAGATCCGCAACAGTCTTCTGGTCAAATACCGTGGCCACGTCCGCGCGGTCGGTCTTCAGCTGCGGAATGGCATCGGCATTGACATTGACCGTCTCGCTCGCGCCGCCGGTCTGCATGCGTCGCGTCGACCTTCGGTGAAGTATCGGCCAGTACCTGCAGATGGTTGGTCTCGAATCCCTTGAAGCCGGTCGCCTCCACCTTCACGGTGTACGGGTCCGGGATCATGTGCTCAACCGTGTAGTTGCCTGATTCGTTGCTCTTGACCGTTACCGACGTGCCCTTCGCCTCGTCTGTCACCGTGACGGTTGCACCCGGGATGGCTGCTCCCGATGCATCTGTCACTGTTCCGTTGACTGAACCGTAGACCGCCTGTGCGTGGACCGCATGCGGAAGGATGGCTATCCCAATACCAAGGCATGCGGTCAGAACCGCCTGCGCGCGTCTGGTCATGATGGTCTCCCCTAAAATGCTGCTCTGGCGCCCTGCCGTGCCCACTGAAATCTGCACTAGCAGTTATGCGTTTGCTACCGTTGCTGTACTCGGCGGTACTGCTTCCATTTCATTCAAATGGATGATTACTTCTCGCCGACGAACTATAAGGATTAGGCAACTGGAGTGTCAAAGAAAAAATCGTCAGATTCCGAGCACCCTCTTCACTACAATCAAAAAGCGATGCCCCCGCCAGACAAACGATATGCGAAAGCGCTCATAGTTAGCGTTTACGGGGCTATCCTCGCACTCACCGCCATCGCGCAGAAGGTACCTGAACCGTACCCGGCAAGCACCGCTCATCCCCCTCCCGCGTGGTTTGAAGATGTCGCACCGCAGGCCGGAATCAAGATTCTGAACGTTAACGGGGGAGTAACCTCCAAGCGGTACATCCTCGAGGCTACCGGCTCCGGCGTCGCCATCCTCGATTACGACAACGACGGCTACCCCGACATCTTTCTCGTCAATGGCGCCTACCTGCACTCTGAGGCTGGCGAAACCGGTCCGCCGCCGACCAGCCACCTCTTTCATAACAACCACGACGGCACCTTCACCGACGTGACCGCCAAGTCCGGCCTCACCGAGACCGGCTGGGGTCAAGGCGCCTGCGTCGGCGACTACGACAACGACGGCCTGCCCGACCTATACGTAACGAGCTACGGGAAGAATCGCCTCTACCATAACGAGGGCCACGGCCGCTTCCGCGAAGTCGCTGAGCAGGCCGGCGTCGCCGGTACCGGCAAGGAGTGGGGCACCGGCTGCGCCTTCGTCGACTACGACCGCGACGGCAAACTCGATATCGCCGTCGCTAATTATGTCCACTTCGACATCAAGGAAGTGCCCGAGCTCGGCAAGGCCGCCTGCATGTGGAAAGGCGTACCCGTCATGTGTGGTCCGCGCGGTCTTGAGTGGGCGCCCAATACGCTCTATCACAATCTGGGCAACGGCAAGTTCGAGGATGTCTCGGTGAAGAGTGGTTTCCCAAAAACGAATGGCCACTACTGCTTCTCGGTCTCCACCATCGATGCTGACGAAGACGGCTGGCCCGACATCTATATGGCCTGCGACTCCACCCCCGCCATTCTCTACCACAACAATCACGACGGCACCTTCACCGATCGCGCCGCTGACGCCGGCGTGGCCTTCAACGAAGATGGCCGGGAGCAGGCCGGCATGGGCTCCACCATCGGCGACTACGACGGCGACGGCAAACTCGACATCTTCAAGACAAACTTCTCCGATGACACCGCTACCCTCTACCACTCTCGCGGAGACGGCACCTACGACGATGTCACTTACACATCCGGTCTCGGCATCAACACCGACAAGCTGGGCTGGGGCACCATGTTCGTCGACATCGACAACGACGGATGGCCCGACATCCTGTCCGCCAACGGCCATGTCTACCCCGAGGTTGACTCCAGCCATCTCGGCTCCGAGTACCGCGAGTCTCGCTTGCTCTATCACAACCTCGGCAACGGCAGGTTCGCTGACATCAGCAAGGATTCCGGTCCCGGCATCACTACGCCCGAATCCGCGCGCGGACTCGCCATCGCCGATCTTTGGAACGACGGGCGCCAGGAAGTGATCATCAACGACCTCAGTTCATTGCCCATGCTGCTCGTCAATCGAGTTGCTAATAACAACCACTGGATTGGCCTCGCCCTCACCGGCACGAAATCCAACCGCAGCGCGATCGGTGCGCGCGTCACCCTGCGCGGCACTGCCGCGGGCAAAGAGCGCGTCTGGATCAACGAGGTGCGCAGTGGCTCCTCCTACAACTCCTCCAGCGACCTGCGCCTCCACTTCGGTCTCGGTCCCGCGCCGGGGCTGCGGGAAGTCGAGGTAAGCTGGCCCTCCGGCCTGACGGAACTCTTCCCCGCCCCACCCGTCAACCACATCACCGCGCTCACCGAAGGGGCCGGCAAACCGGTATCTGTTAAGTCGGCGAAATAGACAGCAATTTGTCACAAATACTGTTTCTTAAGACTCTCCGCAGCCTTAAGGGTGTCTTAACAAAGCCTTCAGGTTCGGCCCGTAAACTCAGAGCATGTCCCTGCTGAAAGTCATCATCCTCGCCATCGTGCAAGGGCTCGCCGAACTGCTGCCCGTGTCCAGTTCTGCGCACGTGATTGTCGCCGAGAAGCTGATGGGTCTCGATCCCTCCTCGCCACAAATGACGCTGCTGCTGGTCATGCTGCATACCGGCACCATGTTCGCCGTCATCGCCTACTTCTGGAACACCTGGAAGGCGTCGTATTTCGCCAGCAAAGCCGTCTTTCGGCAGTTTGCCGTGCGCGTGATCTGGGCAACCGTACTGACCGGACTCATCGGGGAAGGCGCGAAGAAGTTGCTGGAAAAAACCCTGCTGCACGGCGCGCCAAAGGCCGAGATCGAGCAGTTATTCAGTCATCTGGAACTGATCGCACCAGCTTTGGCCGCGGTCGGCATCCTCATTCTGATTGCCGGCCTCGTCGAACATCGCAAACGGACTGCCACGCCGGCGCCAGATGCGTACGGGCAAACGGTTCAGAACAAGCTCACCATAGGACAGGCCGGTTGGATGGGTATTGTGCAAGGGCTCGCGCTGCCCTTCCGCGGATTCTCCCGCTCCGGCTCAACCATCTCCGCTGCCATGCTCATCGGCGTACAGAAAGAAGCCGCGGAACGGTTCAGCTTCGCCCTCGCCGTTGTCCTGACACCTGCCGTTGTCGGCTTGGAAGCGATGCGTCTGTGGAAGGCGGCCCATCTCTCAAACACCTCCGTCCCCATCGACCTTCACGCGTCCCTACTCTCCAGCCTGCTCGGCATGGTCTTCTCGTTTCTCGCCGGGCTGCTCGCGCTCAAGTGGCTCAGCCGCTGGCTGGAAACCGGTCGCTGGTACCTTTTCGGCATCTACTGCCTCGTCGCCTCTGCCGCGGTCTATGCGCTGCACGCGCATGGCTTCTGAGCACGAGCGCCTTATCCGGTTTCTGAGTACCCCAAGTGTTCTGGGCGTCACGCTAGAAGGTTGCCTGCCTGCGCGGCACTTTCTTCGCCTATCCGTGCCGCACTAACGGCTTTCCAATAAATTTGGCCCAAGCAAACGTACGCCCGGATTGCGAATCCAAACGTCGTTTGAAGAATATGAAAACAATAGAAAAGGGGCGACAACAAGACGCGATGATGAAAAAAACCTCAGCCTCTGCCCAATATTCAGATCAATCCGCCTTGAACGGAAACGGTCGTGACCTCTTGAATACGGGCGTTCCCGGCTTCGATGAGATTCTGCACGGCGGATTGCCGCGAGGGCACTTATATCTGATCGAGGGAAATCCCGGCACTGGCAAAACTACATTGGCGCTTCAATTCCTGCTGGCAGGCATTCAGAAGGGAGAACGCGTCCTGTACTTCACTCTTTCCGAATCGGAGCAGGAGCTGAAAGAGGCTATCCGGGGGCACGGATGGCCCTCTGAATCCCTCCTTATCTGTGAAATGGCACCACCGGAAGAGGATCTGAAGCCGGAAGCGCAGTACACCGTCTTTCATCCTTCAGAGGTCGAGCTCGCCGACACCATCGCCGCTATCTTTAAAGAGGTAGACGCAGTCCGGCCGCAGCGGCTTGTCTTCGACTCGCTCTCTGAACTACGCATGCTGGCTCGCGATCCGCTCAAATACCGTCGCCAGATTCTCGCCCTCAAACGGCACCTGTCGGGACGCGATTGCACCACCCTCCTGCTCGACGATGGCACCGCCGAGGGTGGAACCGATCTCCAGTTGCAAAGCATCGCGCATGGAGTCATGCGCCTGGATATCATCAATCGCGACTATGGCATCAGTCGCCGCCGTATCCAGATCGCCAAGGTGCGTGGCTCCGACTTTCGCGCGGGCTTTCACGACTACACCATTCAGAAAGGTGGCATTTCCATATATCCCAGGCTCGTGGCCGCAGAACACAAGCATGGCTTTGAGCGGAAATGCGTTCCCAGCGGGATTCAGGAGCTCGATGATCTTTTCCGCGGTGGCATCGACACCGGAACCAGCACGCTGCTCATAGGACCAGCGGGTTGCGGCAAGTCGACCATTGCATTCCAGTATGCATGCTCCTCTGCCCAGCGAGGGGAAAAGGCCCTGATCTTCACCTTTGACGAGTCCGCGAGTACGCTCGTCCATCGCGCCCGTCAACTGAACATGGATCCCGACCCATACCTAAAAAAGGGAGTTCTCGAGGTGCAGCAGATCGATCCCGCAGAGCTTTCACCCGGCCAGCTTGTCGCCAGGGTTCAGCGCGTGGTGGAGGAAGAAAACCTGCGCGTGCTCGTCATCGACAGCATGAACGGTCTGCTGAATGCCATGCCCAACGAGCAATTTCTCGCCATGCAGTTGCATGAGCTCTTCGCCTACCTCGGTCAGCAGGGCATCGCAACCATCATCACTCTGGCTCAGCACGGGTTGATAGGAAGCGTAATGGAAGCCCCAATCGACGTGAGCTATCTGGCAGACACCGTCCTGCTTTTCCGTTACTTTGAAAGAGCCGGTCAAATACGCCAGGCACTCTCCGTTGTGAAGAAGCGCAGCGGTCCCCACGAGCGTACGATTCGCGAACTCCACTTTGAAAAGGGCAGAGTCTATGTTGGTGAGCCGCTCACGCATTTTGAAGGAGTCCTTACCGGAGTACCGCGATTCCTTGGAGGCACATCCAGTATCGAAGATGCACCGCTCGTCGGTGAGTGACTGCGAAACGACGGATCACCGCACCATCATCCTTGCCCCAACCGGCAGGGACGGTGATCTGATCGCAGGGCTGCTCCAGCGGGCCGCCCTGCCTTGTCACGCCGTGGTTTCGATCGCTGAACTTGTAAGTGAGATTCAGCAGGGCGCCGGCGCGGCAATCATTTCCGAAGAGGCACTAGTTGGAAACGTGATGCCGGAGATCCTGGAGGTCATACATCAACAGCCCTCCTGGTCCGACTTCCCGCTCATCCTGCTGACAGTCGGAGGCCAGGTCACCGCCGAAAGCGAACGGCTACGTGAATTGCGGCGGCCGCTCGGGAATGTCTTTCTTCTCGAACGACCCATCCGGCCCGAGACTCTGCTCGGTACGCTCGAAATCGCTTTGCGCGGGCGTCAGCGTCAGTATCAGATTCGCGACCAGATGCTGCAGTATGAACGTGCCCAGGAGGCACTTCGCCGCTCGGAGAAACTCGCCGTGACCGGCCGTCTCGCCGCCAGCATCGCCCACGAAATCAACAATCCTCTCGAAGCAGTTACCAATCTGCTCTATCTCATCCGCAGAGAATCTTCCGAGGAAAGGCTAGAGAGCTATCTTGACGAGGCAGAACGGGAGCTCGCGCGCGTTACCGAGATCACCACACAGACACTTCGCTTCTACCGCGAACCCAATAAGCCGATAAAAACCGAACTCGCCACCGTTCTCGGATCTGTTCTGGTGCTTTATCAATCCCGACTCGCCGCGGCCAACATCACGATCGATCAGGAGATGCGAATTCCTTCGGCCGCAGTCCTCTCCAGCCCAGGCGAGCTGCGCCAAGTCATCGCGAACATTATCGGAAACGCGATTGACGCCATGCGGAGCGGCGGCCGCCTGCGCATCCGAGTCTCCAGGGCGAAGGATTCGGCTGGCGCTGCTAACGTGCGTCTTACGATCGCCGACAGCGGCTCCGGGATACCTCGAGATCTCATACCCAAAATATTCGAACCTTTCATTACTACCAAAGGCGAAACCGGCACCGGACTGGGACTATGGGTGACTGGGGAGATTGTCAAAAAGAACGGATGGAAGATCCACGTCCGCAGCAGTCAGGCTCCCGGTTGCTCGGGAACGACTTTTTCTCTTCGTATGCCTCTCCGAAGCAAACCTTAGTGCTGAGGAAGCCTGACATCGGCGGCCAGGCTCCCACATGCTTTTTACCGGCTACTTGCCCTTCTCCAGAGCCTTGGCGCTGTCGAGGTGTTTCTGCAGGACGGGCAAAGCGCTCTCCGCATAAGTCTTGAGCGCCGCGTTCTGGGTCTCCCCTCCGACCTTCGTATAAATGGCAATCGCTTTCGTATGCCCGGCGATCATCTCGTGGATATAACGCTTATCGAAGGCAGCGCCTTTCAATTTTTGGAAAGGGTCAATCATCGCTTTATTGTGTTCGGCGTCGATCGCGGTAGGCACATTGAGATTGGCCTGATGAGCGGCGGAGTTCAGCTCGGCGAAGTCCTTGGTGTGGTCGGTAGTCAGCATTTGACCGTAGTCCTTGACGGGCTGCGCCGAGGCTGCAGTCCCAGCTAACTGGCCCAGATTGGCTTCCACCATGTCGGTCTGTGCAGCAAAATCGACAAATTGCTGGTCACTCATCGCCGGTGTTGCCGCCGCTGCCT
The DNA here is from genome assembly GCA_963737035.1 of uncultured Acidobacteriaceae bacterium. GTDB lineage: Bacteria > Acidobacteriota > Terriglobia > Terriglobales > Acidobacteriaceae > KBS-83. Next base: position 157,349 of record CAVTRJ010000014.1, read on the forward strand.
TTTTCTCTTTCGCCAGCGCAGGCATCGAGCAGAGAGCAACGCAGCAAACGGCTGAAAGGATACGTTTCATCAGATTTCCTCCGGAACGCAAATCTATTTACGAAACGTTAGATGCTAATTCGCAAATTACGTATTGACGCGATGTGCGTCGCGGCTAAACTGCGCGCGCACGCGGCTGGATAGCCTAATCTGGAAGCATGACTGCAAGGGACAAGATCATCCGTGTGGGGTTAATTGGTTACGGTTTTGCTGGAAAGACTTTTCATGCGCCACTCATTCGGTCCGTAACAGGGCTTTCGCTGGCTGTTATTGGATCCAGCAAACGCGAGCTTCTCCAAGCAACCTATCCGGGAATAACTGTCTGCTCCGCTGCCGAGGTACCAACGCACCCTGACGTCGATCTTGTCGTCATCGCGAGTCCCAACGATAGCCACTTCCCTCTTGCGGCCGCTGCCCTGCGCGCGGGAAAGGACGTCGTTGTCGATAAGCCCTTTACCGTGACTCTCGCTGAGGCTCGTTCGCTTGCAGAGATCGCGAAACAGAACAAGCGACTCCTCTCGGTGTTTCACAATCGAAGATGGGAGAGCGAGATTCTTGCCACAAAGGCAGTCCTCGCATCAGGTGCGCTCGGCGAAATATCACACTATGAATCGCACCTGGACCGCTTTCGTCCAGTCGTGCGTCAACGCTGGCGCGAAGATCCCGGTCCCGGCGCGGGATTATGGTTTGATCTCGGGCCTCATCTGATCGATCAGGCATTGCATCTGTTTGGACTTCCCCATTCCGTGAACGCCAGCTTTGGCATTCTGCGGAAAGGTGGGCAGACCGATGACTGGGCGCATGTTCAACTGAACTACGATCGCCTCCGCGTCATCCTCCATGCTTCCTTGCTGGTATCGGGCGGCGGTCCGCGATCTGTGCTGCATGGCAACCAGGGAAGTTGGGCAAAATTTGGCGCAGACGTGCAGGAGCGCCAACTCATGAGCGGCATGCTCCCCGATGATCCAGGCTTTGGCTATGATCCCAATCCGGGCATCGTGTACGACGGCGTAACCGGCACGCAGACGGAGGTGCCATCACCTGCAGGCGACGAGCGCGAGTACTACATCGGGATCAGAGACGCGATGCTTGGTAAATGCCCGCCTCCGATCCCGGTGAGAGACGCCGTTGCGAACATGGCCATTCTGGAGACATCCTTTGACTCGGGAGCTCGAGGTCAGGTGCTGCCCCTTCCGCTGACACCGGACGAGCGTGCGGAATGGGTGCAGGCTTGATCCGTGGTAATGGAATCGGGCAGCGACAATGATTCACTGCCGCGCTAGACTGAATTCCGTCACTGGCCATGTCACCCATCGCACAGCAGCAAGCGATCTCAACGTGTTCGCGTCGTCGTGTCATGGCCCTGCTGGGTTCCGGCCTCGGCTCTCTTCTCGTCTCCCCCTTGGCGATTGCCGCCCCATTTTCGACTGCCGCTAAGGCCGATCCGAGCGCCTTCGTCTACGGCAAAGACATCGACGGCCGCGAGGTGACATCGCTCGCCAGGCGGGCAACGAAATACATCGCGGCCATTTTTGTCGCGACCGACTGCCCCATCTCTAACCGATATCTCCCGATGCTCGCGCAACTCTCGCATCAGTTTGCGCCGCGCGGCGTGCTCCTCTGGCTCGTCTACCCCAACCCCGGCGACACTCTCGCCGCCGTCCGCGCCCACCAGAAGCAATATCCCGCCGCCGCATCGCTACCGCAGCTCATCGTGCCCGACCCGCGCTTTGTCGCTCGCGCACACGTCCATGTCACCCCCGAAGCCGCCATCTTCTCTAACAATGCCTCTGGACCGTCAGTGGCGCAGCCGGCTCTTTGGCACGGTCGCATCGATGACCGCTATATCACCTTCGGCACGCAACGCCCTGCCGCCACGCGGCACGATCTCGCCGACGCGCTCAATGCCGCTCTCGCCGGCCGACGGCCCATATCACCATCGGCGCCGCCCGTCGGCTGCGCCATCATCCCATCGGCCCTTCGCACCTAATGCGCCGCAGCGTTTTATATCCGATCTTCTTCCTCAGCGCTCTGGTATCCATAGCAGGCACATTTGCGCAGTCGCAGGCCGCGAGCAACAGCGCGAAAGAACCCGTTCCGCCCACCTGGTCGCACCAGATCGCGCCCATCCTCTACCGCAATTGCACCACCTGCCATCATCCCGGCGGCGCCGGCCCCTTCAGTCTGCTCACATACGAGGACGCGCGCCGCTGGTCCGCGCAGATCGTTACGGTTACCCAGTCGCGCTACATGCCCCCCTGGCTTCCCGAGCCCGGCTACGGCGACTTCGCCGATAATCGCCGCCTCTCCCGCGAAGATCTCGCAAATATCAAGCGCTGGGTCAACGCCGGCATGCTTGAGGGCATCGCCTCCGAAGCGCCCACACCGCCGAAGTACACATCCGAGTGGCAGCTCGGCACCCCCGACCTCATCCTCACCGCACCTGAGTCCTTCACCGTGCCTGCCGATGGCCAGGATCTCTTTCGCAACTTCATCTATCCGGTGAACATCACGCGCACCCGCTACGTCCGCGCCGTCGAAATCCTCCCCGGCAACGCGCGCGTCGTCCACCACGCCAACATCCTCATCGACCGCACCGCCGAGCTCCGCCGCCAGCACCCCGCCGACTGGCGCGCCGGCATCCCCGGCATGGAACTCGAGATCGGCTCCGGCGACCGCTTCGACCCCGACAGCCATTTCCTCTTCTGGAAGCCCGACACGGCCGCCGTCATCGAACCACCCGGCATGCCCTGGCGCATCGATCCCGGGAACGACCTCATCCTCAACACGCACCTCAAGCCCACCGGCCGTGTCGAAACCGTGCAGCCGCGCATCGGCCTCTACTTCACAGATACTCCGCCGACCCGCGCCCCCATGCTGCTGCAGCTCGAGCACGATGCCGCCCTTAACATCCCAGCCGGAGACAACCACTTCGTCGTTGAAGACGAGCTCCGCCTGCCCATCGCCGTCTACGCACTCGGCATCTATCCGCACGCCCACTACCTCGGGAAACAGCTCGAAGCCTGGTCCATCGCGCCGGATGGCACCCGCACGCCACTCATCCTTATTAAGGACTGGGATATCGACCGCCAATCGGTCTACAGCTATCGCAAGCCGCTACTCCTGCCCGCAGGCTCCGTGCTCCACATTCGCTACGTCTACGACAACTCCGCCGCGAACCCACGCAATCCCGCAAACCCGCCAGTGCGCGTGCGCAACGGCAACCGATCCACCGATGAAATGGGCCACCTCTGGCTGCAGGTGCTGCCTGTCCATCCCATGGAGCGCAATGCCGCCGGTAAGGAGGTGGACGCGCGCATGCTGCTGGAGCGTGCCTGGATGGAGCACCGCCTCACACGCGATCCCAGCGACTCGCTCGCTGCTTATAATCTCGCCTCACTCGACAGCATGAGCGGCAACCCCACCGGTGCGATCGCGATCTACCGCAAGCTGGCTGGCCTGAAGCCAGACAACCCACGCGTAGCCACCTCGCTCGGCGCGGCGCAGCAGCAGAGCGGCGATTGGCAATCCGCACTCGCCACCTACCGTCACGCCCTCACCCTCGACCCCAATTACGCCGACGCGCGCTACGACCTCGCCAGCCTCGAACTGCAGCACGATCAGTACGACACCGCGGCCGCGGATTTTCGCGCCTTGATCCAGCAGCATTCCGATGATGCAGCCGCACATGCAGGTCTCGGCGCAGCGCTCGCGCAACTCGAACAACCGGACGCGGCACGCGCCGAATTCGATCGCTCGCTCGCGATTGATCCCAGTCAGCCCGACACACTCGCCAATTACGCATCGCTCGAATTGGCGAGCAACAACGCGCAGCACGCGCAGGAACTCCTCACCAAAGCTGTCGCCGCCGGTGCACACGACGCCGCAACCTATCAGCAGCTGGCCTTCGCCGATCAGCAGACCCGTCATCCGGCCGAAGCCGAAGCCGCATTGCGTTCCGCTATCGCGGCTGATCCGGCCGATCCAACCAGCCACTCGCTCCTCGCCCAATTGCTCGCCGCACGCGGCGACCTGGCCGACGCCATCCGCGAGCAGCAGGCCGCGTTGCACCTCAATGCAAAAGACGCTGACGGCTGGAGCAATCTCGGGGTTCTTCAAGCGCAATCGGGTCAAGCGGCCCAGGCCCGCAGCGACTTCGAACACGCGCTCACCATCGACCCCCAGCACGCCCAGGCCCGCGCGAATCTTCAGCGGCTCAATACCGCCCCATCCAAGCAATAGAAGTGCCTGTTGCTGTCATTGCTTCGCCTACAGCTAATGCAACAGTGATTGCGACAATTCCGGCTGACCAAGGAGAGCCATATCAGCGGAGAGCTACACGGGCATGGTTTCAGTTAGCGCCCTTCCTGCGCCCCGCAACTCTGCGTCCCACCGGCCAGCGCAGCCGCCAGTGCGCGCGCCCGCTGATCGTCCGGAGCGAAACGCAGCAGCCGCTTCACCGTGGCCTCTGCGTCCTCTTTCTGCCCCAGCCGGCATTGCCCTAGCGCGAGGTTGTAGCCCGCAGCCGTCTGTGCGGGATCGGCCTCGAAGACACGTCCCCATAGTCGAACCGCCGTCGCATAATCTCCCGTCCCCGCAAAGAGGATCGCCATATCACCGCGCGCCGTGCCGTCATCAGGGTCCGCCGCCAGTGCTGCCCGGTACTCCCGGTCCGCCCCCTGAATGTCGCCTGACCGCTGCTCCAGGAAGCCAAGCTCCGTATGCAGCTCCGCGTCTTTCGAGGTCGCCGGCTCCAGCGTCTCCGCCTTTCGTAACAGCTGCAGTGCTATTTTCCCGCTCTCCCGGTCGCCATGCTGCGCCATCTGCGCATAGGCCAGCCCCAGCTCGCGATCTGTCGGCTTCTCATTTCCGATCGGCACCAGTACGCCACTCGCAAGCTCATGTGGCATGTGCGTGGCGGTGTTCGGAGCTTGGATCTGGATCCGATGATCCGTCACCTGCTCGTGCGCGATGTCCTCGCTTTTGCTGCGCGGCATATGGCAGCTCGCGCAATCCGGTTGCTCCGGATGATGCGCCGTCGCAAACTTCGCACCCGTATGGCAGCTCAGGCATTTCGCGCGATAGAAGACAACGCGCTGCGCCGCGCTTGCCGTCGTCTCACTCGCGTGCGGATCGTGGCACGTCGTGCAGGTCATCCGATTGCCGCTCGCGCGCTTGCATGCACTCTGCAACAGCGCCTCGTATTGCGAGGTCGCCCGGCCTTCCGACCCCACCTCACCTTGGTGTACGAAATACGCCACGCTGTCGAACAACGCGGCCCCTGGCCGATACGTCGCCAGCGAGTGCCCCAGCCGGTACACCGCCGTCTCTCCTTCGAGATGGCATTGCAGGCACACTGAATCGCGCCGCGCGGCATCCAGCTTCACCGGGTTCAGCACCGGCGCCTTCCCCCGGGTCCGCACGTGCTCCGCAGCATCGCCATGGCACGACGCGCAGCCAATCCCGCCATGCGCAAACGGCGCCCCGGCAAAATGATTGCGCGCTCCGGGCAGTGCAGCCGCCACGCCAGTCACGTGACAATGCAGGCAGTTCGCATCGACCAGAAGGGTCAACGGCATCTCGTGCGCGTTTAAATAATTCGGTGCCATGTCCCACACGCGCTTCTTCGCATACCAGTTCACCGGTGTTTCAAACCAATAGCCGTCGCGCTCAAACAGATACGTTCGCCCGCGCGTATTCGATCCGATAAAGTACGCGAGCTTGACCTCTCCATTCAGATATCCGCCTGCTGCCGTCGCCGGCCGCGTATAGCTCAGCCAGCCCGCGCCATCGCGCGCGAAAATTTTGTAGTGCACCCCGGAAACATCATGGAGAAAGCTCCCCTCTATCAGCCCATCCATCGCCGCGCCGCTCGCCCGCGCCATCGGGGTCGCTTCGTAGTGCTCGTAAATCGCGCGATGGCAGCCCGCGCACGCGGCATCCGGCGAACTGGATAGGCCCGAAGCAGCCTCTATCACCGGGATATCAGCGCGTTGCGACGTTGCTCCCAGCACCAGCGCAAGACCGCAACCGACCATCGCTATCAATCGCGCTCGCGCTCCAAATGGCATCCGTTTCCGGTCCCGCTCCGTGGCCTGTATACCACCACAGGCGCTTCATCTTTATATTGGCGTAACAGGGCCAATTTCCTCTGGAGTGAATCGCTTCGCTCAATCGCATCCAATTGCCAAGAGCTCGCTTCGCCTTTTCACCCGCAAACTGGAACAAGGAGAGATCGCCATGCCGACCGCCGCCAAAGCCAACGCCGCCTCCCGTACTCACAAAGCACCGGCCGCAGGGCATCCCGATTCCTCTCATTTAGACCAGCACGAGCTTGAGCTCATGGACGCCTACTGGCGGGCCGCCAACTATATTTCTGTTGGCCAAATCTACCTGAAAGAAAATCCCCTGCTCCGCCGCCCGCTCACCCGCGACGACATCAAGCCGCGCCTGCTCGGCCACTTCGGCACCACCCCTGGGCTCAACTTCATCTATCTCCACCTCAACCGCATCATCCGCCACCAGCACGCCAACGCCATGCTCGTTGTCGGTCCCGGCCACGGCGCTCCCGGCATCGTCGCCAATACCTATCTGGAAGGCACCTACACCGAGATCTATCCCAACATCGAACGCAATCACGACGGCCTCAAGCGCCTCTTCCGCCAGTTCTCCTGGCCCTATGGCATCCCCTCGCACGATGCCGCCAACGTGCCCGGTTCCATTCACGAAGGCGGCGAGCTCGGCTACTCGCTTCTTCATGCCTATGGCGCCGCCTTCGATAACCCCGACCTGCTCGTCGCCTGCATCGTCGGCGATGGCGAGGCCGAGACGGGTTCTGCCGCCGCCTCCTGGCATTCCAACAAATTCCTCAACCCCATCACCGACGGCGCCGTCCTTCCCATCCTTCACCTCAACGGATGGAAGATCGCCAACCCTACAGTGCTCGCGCGCATTGAGCCCGAGGAACTCAAGGCGCTCTTCGAGGGCTACGGTTACACTCCCTACTTCCTTGAAGGCGATGATCCCGCCGACATGCACCGACGCATGGCTGAGACTCTCGATGCCATCTATGCGGAAATCCGCCGCATCCAGCAGCACGCCCGCGAGCACAATGACGCTACTCGTCCCCGCTGGCCCATGCTTATCCTGCGCACACCCAAAGGCTGGACCGGCCCCAAATTTGTCGATGGCAAGCAAGTAGAAGGCACTTGGCGTGCCCATCAAGTACCGCTTGAAGAAGTGCGTTCCAACCCCGAGCATCTCCAGCTGCTCGATGAGTGGCTCCGCTCCTATAAACCCGAAGAGCTCTTCGATGAGGATGGCTGCATCCGCGAGTCGATTGCCGCCGTCGCCCCACGCGGGCTCGAGCGCATGAGCATCAATCCCCATACCAATGGAGGTCTGCTCCTCCAGCCCCTCGATATGCCGAACTGGCGGGACTTCACTATTGCCGTCGATGAACCGGGCGCGACCGAAGACTCGGCCACAACCATCCTCGGCAACATGCTCGAAGATGTGATGAAGCCGCAATCTCGCCGCGCGCAATTTCCGCATGTTCGCGCCGGACGAGAACGCCTCCAACCGGCTGCAGGCCGTCTACAAGGCCAGCGGCAAACGCTGGGACGCGCGTTATGAGGCAGTCGATGAAGACCTCTCGGTCGATGGCCGCGTCATGGAAGTGCTCTCAGAAAATCTCTGCGAAGGGTGGCTCGAGGGCTATCTGCTGACCGGCCGTCACGGCTTTTTCTCCTGCTACGAGGCCTTCATTCACATCATTGACTCGATGTTCAACCAGCACGCCAAGTGGATCAAGGCCACCAAATCGCTGAACTGGCGCAAGCCCATCGCCTCACTCAACTACCTGCTCACCTCGCACGTCTGGCGGCAGGACCACAACGGCTTCTCCCACCAGGACCCCGGCTTCATCGACCACGTCGCCAACAAAAAGGCCGATACCGTCCGCATCTATCTCCCACCCGACGCCAACACGCTGCTATCGGTGGCCGATCACTGCCTTCGCTCGCGCAACTACGTCAATCTCATCATCGCCGGCAAGCAGCCCGCACCGCAGTGGCTCAACGCGGAAGCCGCAGAACGCCATTGCATCGCCGGGCTCGGCGCATGGGAGTGGGCCTCGAATGACAATGGCAACCCCGACGTCGTGATGGCCTGCGCCGGCGACGTTCCCACACTCGAGACCATGGCAGCCGTCACCGTTCTGCGCGACTGGGCGCCCGACCTCCGCGTCCGCGTCGTCAACGTCGTCGATCTATTCACCCTCGAAACCTTCGACCAGCATCCGCATGGCATCGAGCACGAAGCCTTCGACCGTCTATTCACCGTCGACAAGCCGGTCATCTTCGCATTCCACGGCTATCCCACCGTCATCCACAAGCTCACCTACAAGCGGCACAACCACGCCGGCTTCCACATCCACGGCTACAAAGAGGAGGGCACCACCACGACGCCCTTCGACATGACCGTGCTCAACGAACTCGACCGCTACACTCTTGCGCTTGACGCGCTCAAGTACGTTCCACGCTTCGAGTCGCGCTTTCCCGAGTTCCGCCAGCGTCACTCCGAGCTTCTGCAGCAGCACAAGCTCTACGTCTCCGAGCATGGCGAAGACATGCCCGCAGTCCGCGATTGGAAATGGTCGCCGCGGTAGCGGTAGATCGGCGCGTCATCAATAACCGGGCTTTTCGGCATACCGTTCCACATGCTGGATGATAGGAAGCACAAGATCATCCATCTCAGCAGGAAGCTTCGACCATCGCCCGCTATCCAAGTAGCGTGGATGCGGCGAAACCAGCGCCTCGGTCCGCATCCAAGTCAGCATGATTCTCCGCATCGGCAATGCAATCGAAGCAGCCGCCGAACAGGAAGCCTGGCAAACATTCGCGAACACGCAGCAGGCCACGGATCACATCATCGGCTGCATCTCACAGCCGGCGCACGGAGCCCTGGCGGGCCGGCTCGCAGCGGCGCTTAACCCCAGCATCTTCGGAGCACTGCCTTCCGAGGTCATCGACACCATCGGCCGTCACGATGCAGGCTGGGCGGATTCTGATCTTGCCGCGCTCGAATGCGCTGCAGAGAGGCAGCCTCCATCCTTCCTGTCCTATCCCTCCGAAGGCGCCGTGCGCGCCTGGCGCGGATCCATCCGCGAAGCGGAGGCGCGCTCCCCGCTCGCCGGCATCCTGACCAGCCGGCACTTCTGCCTGCTCGCCCCACGCGACAGCGATCCCCACCACCACGCGTTTGTCGAAGAGGAAACTCAGCGGCGCAGTCGACAAGAAGCGGCCTCGCAACATTCATGCGAAGATCTGACGCGATTCACCGCCGCTCTCGGGTTCTGCGATCTCCTCTCGCTCTGTCTTTGTTCCGGCCTCACCGGCAACCTGCAGATGCCACTCGCCCATGCCGCCGACCCGGCATCGCGGGACGCGCCAAGAGTGAGGATCTCCTTCGCGAACCAGACCATCCGCTTCAGCCAGCCAACCATGACATCCGGCGTCGTGGTGTACGCAGATGGCTGGCTCCTCTCCGCGCCCAAAGCTCTCACAAGTCATCGCTTCCGCTGGACCATCGACTGAACAGCAGTTATGCGTTACAACGCGTATGCCGGACCGCGGCCAATGGGAGCGCGCAGCCAAGGCGCGCAGCAGATACTTCTTTCTTCCCAAAAAGACGTACTGGCCGGCGCGGCGTTCTCCCCTACAATGGAGAGATGGAAATGAGCTGAGCCAATTCCCATTCGCTCCGCTCATTCCGAATTCCCCCATCGGTCTCTGGAGGTCTGCCTTTGCGGCACCGTACCCTACTCGCGATCGCAGCCTTGACACTCGCCTCCTTCGGCACCCACGCCCAGGAGCCCAGCACCAGTCCCCAATCGGCTTTCCTGACCAGCAACTCGCCAGACGCAATTGCGCCGCAACCGGGATTGCTTGTCGAACCGGCCATATCCAAGACCTCCGCACAGGCCGCCACGCCGGCCGGAGAAGTGTCCGTAGCGCCGACCATTCAGCGCACTATCCAGTCAACTCCAGACGAGGACAACCCCGCAGCCCAGGCCAGCGACCCTGAGTTCCGCGCCGCCCTCGCCTCCGCGATGCCGGTCGAACCCGCCGGCTATGCCACCGAGCCCTACCGCCTGCGCTTGCACAACCTGCACACGCTTGAAGACATCGACATCGTCTACCGCATCGGTGACAACTACCAGCCCGAAGCCATCGCGCGACTCAATTACTTTCTCCGCGATCACAACACCCAGGACGTCATCGCCTACGATCCGCGCGAGTTCGATCTCCTCCACGACATCCTGATTCGTCTCCGCCGCCCCGGCGCCGCCATCGACGTCGTCTGCGGCTATCGCACCCAGGAAACCAACGACGTCCTTCGCGCCTCCAGCCAGGGTGTCGCCGAGCACTCGCAGCATGTCCTCGGCCACGCGATCGATATCCGCATCCCCGGCTCCACCACCGCGCGCATCCGCAACGCCGCGCTCTCTCTCAACGAGGGCGGCGTGGGCTACTATCCCACCACACATTTCGTACACGTCGACGTAGGTGCTATCCGCACCTGGACCTACTCCCCGCGCCGGCACCGCCGCGGGCACCTCCGCCGCGTCGCCGCTCATCACCGCCAAATCGCGCAGCATCGCCACCACACCACCCGCGCTACCGGCATGTAATCTCTTTGGCGCCGACGCCTGCTATCATCCGTCGATGGCGGGCGCTCCAAGCCAAGGCGCGGCAGGAAGCTTCGGCTTCCCTCCAAACCTCTCTGGGGATACCCCAGGGGAACATGACAAGCTGCCATCGCATCGCGTGAGCTTCACTGCGCAAGCGCAGATCTGCTCGCGCCGAGTCAGACTCGTTGGAGCGCCCACCCGTCGCTGCGATGCAGACTCGATCTTTAGCCAGGCCGCTCGCCCACGCCTTCCTCATCGGGGACCCCGATCTCGACGCCATCCTCAATCGCGGTGAGATCGTCCTCGGCCGGCGCTGGCCCTGGCTGCGCGCCACTGCTCGGCGCTACCTGCGCCGCTTCACCGGCCCCACCCGCCCGGGCCATCGCGAGGTCCTCGCCTTTCTGCTCGCCGATCGCAGCTTCCGCTTCGCCTGCACAAAGTTCGGCTCCCAACTCACCGTAGCGAATCGCCTCATCGGCCCCGAACCGATGCAGCCGCGCGGCATCTTCGTCTCCCTCCCATTGCCCCCACTCGATTCCGTTGCCGGACTCGCCGCATGGTTGCGTCTCGACATCGCGGAGCTCGAATGGTTCGCCGATCTCAAGGGTCTCAGCGCGCGCTCACCGCAACGCGCTCTCCGCCATTACAAGCCCATGGTTCTAGCCAAGCCGGGCGGTGACATCCGCCTCATCGAAGCGCCCAAAGTCCGGCTGAAGCACATCCAGCGCCACATCCTTGCCGGCATCCTCGATCTCATCCCACCACATCCCGCCGCCCATGGCTTCCTCAAACACCGCTCCATTCGCAGCTACGTCGCACCGCACATCGCCCGCGCCATAGTTTTGCGCATGGACCTCCGCTGCTTCTTCCCCTCGATTCGCCGCTCCCGCGTGCAGGCCATCTTCCGTACCTTCGGCTATCCCGAGCACGTCGCGGAGATGCTTGGCGCCCTCTGCACTACGTCGACGCCACCACATATCTGGCGCAACTGCGGCGTAACTTGCACTCCAGCCCAGTTACAAATAGCCCGCAGCCTCTATCGTCCAAGCCACCTGCCGCAGGGCGCGCCCACCTCGCCCGCCATCGCGAACCTCTGTTGCTGGCGGCTCGATCAACGCCTCGCCGGGCTCGCCCGCTCCGGCGGCGCCACCTACACCCGCTATGCCGACGACCTGGCCTTTTCCGGTGACGAATCGTTCGCCAACCGTGCCGCGCGCTTCGCCATCCATGTGGCCGCCATCGCAATGGAAGAAGGCTTTCCCGTGCACCATCGCAAGACGCGTCTGATGCGTCCGGGAGTACGCCAGCACCTCGCCGGAATCGTCATCAATCAGCGCAGCAACGTTCCCCGCCGCGACTTCGATCAACTCAAAGCTATCCTCACCAACTGCATCCGCACCGGTCCCGATGCACAAAACCGCGCCAGCCATCCCAATTTCCGCGCCCATCTCGCCGGCCGCGTCGCGTTCGTCGAAAGCATCCATCCCGCACACGGCGTGCGCCTTCGCGCACTCCTCCATCGCATCGAGTGGCCGCAGGAGTTTTCTTAACCAAGAACACACAATTCCGAGGCAAACGCTCCCCACTCCCGTTCATCTCTCTAACTTGGGGAGATAAGTCATGAAAGCAGTCGTGATCGATGGTTTCGGTGGCGTAGATCAGCTTCACATCCAGAACGTAGACGACCCGCCAGTCGGCGCAGGAGAGGTACTCGTCCGAGTGCACGCTACCAGCGTGAATCCGGTGGATCTGAAGATCCGCGACGGCTCCGCCGCAAAACGAATGGGGGTTGAGCTACCGGCAATCCTCGGCCGCGACCTCGCCGGCGAAGTCGTACGCGCGGGAGATGGCGTCACCGGTTTCCCGAAAGGCATGCGCGTTATGGCCCTGGCCAACGGCACGTACGCAGAGCTCACCACCGTGAAGGCCGATGTGCTCGCACCCATTCCAGACAAACTCAGCTATGAACAGGCAGCCGCGCTCCCGCTCGTTCTGCTTACTGGTGCTCAGCTTATCGAACGTGCCATCAAAGTAGAGCCTGGGTGGACCGTCCTCGTTCTCGGCGCCGTCGGTAGTGTCGGGCGCAGCGCCGTGCATGTGGCGCAGGATCGCGGTGCTAAGGTCATCGCCGGTGTTCGTTCATCGCAGGTTGGAGAGGCGGAATCGCTCGGCGTCGCGCAGGTCATCTCGACCGACGATGAGAAGCAGCTCGAAAAGCTCCACGACCTCGACGCTGTCGCTGACACGGTAGGTGGCCCCACTGCAGCCCGCGCGCTCAAGGCGCTCAAGGATGGCGGCGTTTTCGGCACTGTACTCGCTCCGCCGCCAGAAGCCGCACAGCGCAATGTAAGAGTCGCCGCCATGATGGCGGTTCCCGACGCGTCACGCCTCTACGAACTCGCCGATGAAGTCGCGCGCGGCAGCCTCAAAATTCCGATCGCCAAAACACTGCCGCTCGACCAGGTGCAGGAAGCTCATCGCGAAGCGGAAAACCATCCCAGCGGAAAGATCGTTCTGAAAGCCGCGTAGCATTCAACAGATTGAGGTCGGATACCTATGCCCTGAGTTCAATCTCCACTTCATCTCCGTCCTTCAACTCAAAGGCGTCACGCAGCCGTACGTCGCATGCGATCTCCACAATGGTTTTTGGATGATGCCCGTGCCCCGCTTCATTCGCGTCGGTGCGCAGAAGGAATGCAGGTCTGCCGTCAGGACTTCGAGAACTGCGGATGAGGCAAGGCACCATGCTCACCGAGACTCTTCCGCCGTACTCACTCGCTTCCAAGCGAATCACGTGCTTGGGAAGCGAATAAGGCTCCTGCAGTCGCACATTCAGCGTTCCCGGATAGAACCGCATCCCGGTCTTGGCCAGGTAGTGCTCCTGCAGCTTGTCGATCCAGTAGGAAAAGTTCCCCATGCCGGATACCACGCGTCCGCGCAGTAACAACTGCTGGCTGCTCACCGTTCGTCGTGCACATCCACCACCGGCGCTATCGCCTTGGTGGGATACGGCCGCCCCGCTGCCAGGGTCTCATCGAGCAACCTGTCGTAGCCATAGATGTCGTGCGTAAAATCAACGGTCCCATCCGGCTCCACATACGCCGTGTCGTAGAAGATCGTCACCGGGATCGTCTGCTTCAGCCCTACCGCCTTGTTGTCATCGCCGGTGTTCATCGCTTCGTCGATCTTGTCCGGCGTCCATTCCTGCCGGTCGCGCAGGATCCACGCCGCCAGCGCCAGCGGCTTCTCCACCCGCACACATCCATGGCTGTAATCGCGCCGCGTGCGGGAAAACAGTCCCACTGCCGGCGTTGAATGCAGATAGATCGAGTACGGATTGGGGAACATGAACTTTACCAACCCGAGCGAATTGTCCGGCCCGGCGTCCTGCCGCACCATCAGCTCGCCATGCAGCAGCTTTTTGTCCAGCGTCGGCGCGTACATCACCGGCTTCTTGCGATGGTCCACAATTTCGAAATCGTGCTCCGCCAGGTAGTTTGGATCCTTCGCAATGCCCGGCAGCACCTCACGCTGCGTAATGTCAATCGGCACCGACCAGTACGGCCGAAAGATGAGATAGCGCATCAGGTTCACCAGCATCGGCGTCTGGTGATCTTCCGGCTGCTGCCCTGGTTTCTCCGGCGGCTTGATGCCTGACTTGCCCGTGACCACATTCATCTCCAGCGCGATCTTCGTATGGTCGCTCGTCATGTCTGCCGGTGGCGGCTGTTCGCTCGCATGCACCACCGCCACGTCCTCCGTGGTCTCCGGCTTCAAATCAAGAGCGGGCGGCGGCTCGTCCGAATACACCCGCAGCTTGAACTCGGGCAGGTTCACGAAGATCGGCGCATTCTGATACAAATCCGGCAGCCAGCGCCAGCGTTCCAGCGCAATCGCGAGTTGGTGCACCCGCTCCGCCGTCGGCACATTCATCGCAGCAATCGTCGGCGGCCCGATCTTTCCATCCGCCTGCAGTCCGTGATGAAACTGGAAGTGCCGTACCGCCGCCGCCCACGCGGGGTCATATCGTCCCGCTGGCGGAGCCGCCGCACTGCCCGCCATCGCAGCTTCTTCCTTCAGATCGCCATCCAGCAGCAGCAGCTCGCGCATCCGGGGTGCTCCCGCGTATGCATCGCCGGGCTTCAGTTGCCGCGTGACCGGTGGCAGGCCGCCGCCCGGATCCTGCTTCGCCAAGTCCGCCCAATGCCGGTACGCTGCCAGCGTCCTCTTGTATTCGTTGCTTTGCGGAGGCACGGTTACCAGCACCGCGCCCACATTGTTTGACGTGATGATCTTGTCGGTCAGGAACTTCGCCAGGTCGTAGCGCTTCTGGTTGACGTCGACACCAAAATTGAAGCGCTTCGGATCCACACGTCCGTTGTGCTCATCGTTTAGATAGCGCATCGCCGCGACGGTCATCGCCATGTCAAACGCGGCACGGTCCTGGTCCGTATGGATTGCCGAAACGCGCGCCGGCCAGCGCGAACTATCCCCCGCCGCATCCGACGGCGCGCTGTCATAGTCTTCGGGATCCAACGCATCCTGCGAGCACGCGGCAAACGCCGCCATCATCTGCCGCGCCTGCTCCGTTGGCTTGTTTCCTTTTAGCCACACCGGCTCAAAATCATGCGCGCCGTAGAAGTCCTCCACGGGCTTTTTCAGATCGGAAAAGTTCGGCCAGCGCATCGTATCCAGCCGCGCATGGTCTGCCATCGCATGCAGCGCCACGCTCTCGGGCGACGCCGGCTTCGGCGGTACCTGCTTCTGCTGCCGGCGGCAACCGCCCACCATCAGCAGCGCTGCCATACTCGCAGTCAAGATTAGTTTCCAACCGCGGCGGTTCATCACCCGGACGTGCAGCCCTCCCCTGGGCCATTGCGAATTCTATTTCCGTCCCGCCAGGAATTCGCTCCTACTTTAAGTGTAGCCGCCCTCTTCCTCGTTTTCGCTAAATTGCAACAGTGCGCATCACGCTCGTACTCCCTGCACCCTGCGGCCGTGCGTGCCCATCCAATGAACCAGGAGAGTTCCATGCCCAAGGTTGTTCGCTTCCATCGGCTCGGCGGTCCCGAGGCTCTGCAGTTCGAAGAGCATCCCTCCCGCCAGCCTAAAGCCGGCGAAGTCCGCATCCGGGTCCAGGCCGTCGGGCTCAACCGTGCGGAAGCGCTCTACACCCGCGGTCAGTACCTCGAGCAGCCACGCCTGCCCTCCGGTCTCGGCTACGAAGCTGCCGGCATCGTCGAAGCCGTCGGCCCCGATGTCGACAGCACCTGGATCGGGCACAAAGTTGCCACCGTTCCCGGCTTCTCCATGAACGACTACGGCGTTCTGGGCGAAGAGGCCGTCGTCCCAGTTGCCAGCATTGCGCCTTATCCGGAAAAGCTCACGCCCATCGAAGCCGCTGCCATCTGGATGCAATATCTGACCGCCTGGGGCGGTCTCATCAACCTCGGACATATCACCAAGGGCGACTTCGTCATCATCTCCGCCGCGTCCAGCTCCGTTGGCCTAGCCGCCATTCAAATTGCCAAAGAAGAAGGCGCCATCGCCATCGCTACCACGCGAATCTCAAAGAAGCGCGACGAGCTTCTGGCGCTGGGCGCCGATCACGTGATCGCCACGCTGGAAGAAGACCTGATCGCCCGGGTCAACGAAATCACCGAAGGCCAAGGCGCTCGCGTGATCTTCGATGCCGTCGCCGGCCCCTTCGTCGAGCAGCTTGCAGGCGCCGCCGCAAACCACGCCATCCTCATCGTGTACGGCGCACTCTCGCTCAAACCGACGCCCTTTCCGCTCAGCGTTGCGCTGAACAAGCAACTCACGATGCGCGGCTACACATTGCGTGAAGTCAATGCCGACCACGACATCTCCCGCAGCGCCCGCGAATACATCTTCGACCGAGTCGCCGACGGCCGCTTCACACCGAAGATCGCCAAGACCTTCCCCTTCGCCGACACCATAAAGGCCTATCAATATCTCGAGTCGAACCAACAGGTAGGCAAGGTCGTCATCACGTTGTAAGGAATTTGCAGCAGCCGGAGAAACGGGTGCCCGCAATCGTCCGTGCGGCCACCCTGTTACCCTCGCGGCATGCGGATATCAGTTGTCCTCGCCGTGTCCCTGCTGCTTCCCTGCTCGCTTGCCGCAGAGAACCAATCCAGTACTCAGCTCACCGCCGCTCAGGTCATCCAGCGTATCCAGCAGGCGATCCCGCAAAAGCCTCCGGCCGACACGGTCGATACCATCAAAGCCGGCGACCCTGCCACAATCGTCACCGGCATTGTGACATGCTTCACCGATTCGATGGACGTCCTGCGCCAGGCTGTCGCTCTCCACGCAAACCTTATCGTCACCCACGAGCCTACCTTCTACAACCACCGCGACGAGAACACGCTCTTCGTCAACGATCCGGTTTACAAGGAGAAGCTCGCCTACATGCAGGATCACCACCTCGTCGTCTGGCGCTTTCACGACCAGTGGCACCTCCGCCAGCCCGAGCCCATGACCGAAGCCTTCGCCGCCGCCGTTGGCTGGCAGAAGTATCGGCGTTCCGGGGTTTCCGGCCAGAACGATCCATTCTCCTTTACCCTCCCGCCTACCACCGTCGATGCACTCGCGCAGCAGCTTCAAACGAGACTCCACGCCCGCATCGTGCGCGTCATCGGCGATCCCAACCTGCGGGTCACCGGCGTCGCCTATCGCCCCGGCGCATCCGGCGAAGCCAGGCAGGTCCAGGCCCTGGAGCGGGACGACGTACAGGTTCTCGTGGCAGGCGAGTCATCGGAGTGGGAGACCGTCATGTACACCCAGGACGCCCAGCAGCAGCATCGCCCCAAGGCGCTCATCCTCATCGGCCACAGCACCTCGGAAACAGACGGCATGCAAGCCGCCGCCACCTGGCTGCACACGCTCTTCCCCACGCTGCCCGTCCAATACGTGAACTCCGGCGAACCCTACTGGCTGCCCGGCCACCCGCCGCAGCCGTAGCGGCGTACACTAGTCCGCATTCGCAACCATGCGCCACTGGCCCCTGCTGCTGCTTCCGGTCCTCACGATCGCCGCCCCGGCGCAGAGCGATCCCCCCACCAGGAGACCCACAACCACCGTCAGCGGCCACGTCTATTGCGCTGACACCAACGCGCCCGCTCGCATGGCCTCCGTCATGCTCGAGCCTGTGCGGCTTGTCGAACGAGCCGACACCGTTACAAACGCAAGTGCGTCGTCGCACGCTGAGATCACGATGACCGCTGTGCAGACCACACTCGACGGCAGTTTTGCAATCTCCAAGGTCATCCCCGGCAGCTACTACGTCATCGCCTACAAGGCGGGATATCTATCCCCGCTCGCCACTTTTCGATTCGATGTGCGTCCTCCATCCGTCCGAAGAGGACCGCAAACGCATCGCCGCCACAGTTCCAAAAATCACCGTCGAAGCCGGCCTGCCTGCATCGATTGACATCCGTTTGGAGCGGGGCGCGGCCATCAGCGGCACCATCCTCTTCGACGACGGCAGTCCCGCCGCCGATCTTGTTGTGCGCGCGACTAGTTCGTCACAAGCAGGGCCAGAAAGACACGTGGTCGACCGCTGCCCGCGACACCTTTCGCCATGTCCGCTGAGGCGCGAAACTCGGACGATCTGGGCCGCTACCGGATCGTCGGCCTGGCCCCGCGTGATTACACTGTTCAGGTAGACCTCGAATTGCAGAACAGAAACATCGGAATGACGATCGACGGCTATGGCACATCGATGATGTATCTTCCTGTCGCCCGGATTTCTTTCTTCTCCGGCGCCACCACCCGCCAGCGCGATGCAACATCATTCAAGCTCGCCGCTGGCGATGAGCGCAGCTGGGGAAGACATCACCATCCCGCTCGCAAAGTTGCACACCTTGAGCGGCGAACTTCTACCGCGCACGACGGCCATTTGCCAACTATGCAGCGTGAGCTCACGTGACAATCCCGACGACAGCAGACAGTGGAGTCGCGAAGATTGCCCGCGTCGACGGCAGTTCCATCTCCTCTTCGTTCCCGAAGGCAACTACACGTTCGCATCGACGATGCCGCGATGTACGCGATGCCAGATTTACCCTATCCCCCGGGCACAATGTCTCCTCCAGCATGAAGAGATCCATACTCTCATACGTACGGCAGTCTGGATCAGCCCCTCAAAGTCCACGACGACATCCCCAATCTGATCCTCACCGTGCCGCAACAACAAAACAGCGCCGCAATCGCAACCTCGCAATAGAACAAAACGGGGCAATCCAATCGGCTTGTCCCGTCTCATTATCCAAGCGTGCACAGCCCGCGGCTCAGTGACCGCCCTGTTGTAGATAAAACCGCTCGTGCGCGATCTTGCCGTTCTTCCAGTGGCGCACCGCCACCTGCTCCATCTTCACCCGTTTGCCGCCCTTAAACGAGATGTCCATCTCCCATTCGGAAAAGCTCACGTCCCCATTCACCGCGCTGGCCTTCACCTTCGCGCCGTGAAATGCCTCAACCGACGCCATGAACTGCTCCTCGGCTTTCCGGTTTGCATCCTTGCCCACCCGCGGCTCCTCCGCGTTCTCCTGCATGACGACATCGTCTGCGTAATATTTCTCAAATGCTTCCATGATCTTCCCGGACAAAACATCCTCGTTCAGCTGCTTATCCAGCTCGGCCACGCTCGTTGCTGTTGCTGTTGCGCTCATCGATATCACTCCTCGGGACCAGATGACCTAGCCCACTCCTGGCTAGATGCCGCCCACCCCAGACAGGTTCCGTGAATATCTGCAACATCCATCAAACGGGGCATCCCACAACGCTTGTCATCCTGAGCAAAGCGAAAGACCTGCAGTTTGCGTGGGCACTCACAACTCGAAACGCGAGCGACCAAAAGAAGCGAGCCCATAGAGAGCGCCCACGGCGCGTCTGCCTGGACGGCCAGTCCCGCTACTGCCTGGACGGCAAGTCCTCCACCATCAACAGCGCAAAGCCGTCGTACTTCTTTCCACTCACCGTCTGAATTGCGGTCGCGTTCACGCGCGGCTCTGCCGCTACCGCTTCAAAGAAGCGCCGCGTCCCCGTCACCATCACGTCCTTGCTCGACGGATCGATGATCGCGCCCTCGCGCACCACGTTGTCGGTCACGATTACCGTGCCCACGCGCGACAGCCGTATCGCCCATTGCAGATACTCCGCGTTGTGCTCCTTGTCCGCGTCCAGAAAAATCAGATCGAACGGCCCCACACCCTCCGCCACCAGCTTCGGCAGCGTCTCCAGCGCCGGACCTTCGCGCAGTTCAACTTTTTCCCCCAGCAGCCCCGCGCGTTTCAGGTTCTTCCGCGCCACCGCCGCATGCTTCGCCGCCGCTTCCAGAGTCACCAGCCGGCCGTTCTCCGGCAGCGCGCGCGCCAGCCAAATCGTGCTGTAGCCGCCCAGCGTTCCCACCTCCAGAATCCGCCGCGCTCCCACCATGCGCGCAAACATCTGGAGCATTTTTCCCTGCAGCGCCGTCACCTGGATCGGCGGCAGCCCCGCCGCCTCGCTGTCCCGCAGCGCCGCTTCCAATACATCGTCTTTCGCAATCAAGTGGTCTGCCAGGTAAGCATCCACCGCCGTCCACAGCGCGCCCTCGTCCTTCGCCTCGCCCATGCCCGCCAGCATAATGCGGCATGGCCGCAGTCACCAAGTGTGTGTGCCGCACGCGCTGTGCTGGGGCTGGCGGGTCGCCACAGAGATCAGCATTCGCGAGCAAAGGGCACGGAATCCGACAGAATGCGCCAAAGGCACATCCGCCCGGACTGCCACTCCCCCGCTCCGCCGGAGGGGGCGCATCGGTCTATCGCCGCTCTACGCGCATCCCTCCGGCGCCCTCATCTCATCTTTCAAAATTCAATGTCCAGATCAGAAGCGTCGCCGTGTTGTCATCCACTGCGGCAAAGACTGCCGTGTCCTCCGTCGACCGCACTGCTAAACCAAACGCTCCCCCCTGCGCCGGATCGACCGAAAGCTGCTTCACGAACTGTCCTTCCGCCGTGAACTCGACAATCTCACTCGGCTGGTTCGCATCCGGATTGATGCCGTCGTTATTCGACACCAGCAGATGTCCATTCGGCGCCTGCGCCATTCCCAAGGGCCCATGCAGGTGAACATTGTCCTGATAGACGACCGTGCCCGTGCCATCGTCATCCGTGCGCTCTGCGGCATGCCGTACCGCGAAGACAGCGTTATCCCCCGTCGACGCCACATACAGGACATCGAGCCGGCTGTTGTACACAAGCCCAGTTGGCGCAACGAACAGCGTCACCGGATCGCCACGGTGCACATACCCCGACGCAATCACCTTCGTGCTCAGCAATTGCAATCCACTCGCACCTACCGCAAAGTCCATCCGGATCACCGTGCCAGTGAGCGCATTCGACACGAACGCCTTTGCCCAATCGCCGCCATCAACCAGTGCCATGTCCCACGGTCCCTGGATCCATGCATTCTGGAAAGTCTGGATCAGCTTGCCCTGATTGTTGATCACTAGCAGCGACCCCGGTGTTGCCGTTGCCGAGCTGCCATCCGCGGTCGGCGCATTCCCAACAACGACGAATCCACGTCGCAGCGTTCCCAGCGCGGTAGAGAGCCCCAGCGGCGCGGTACCGGCAAAAAACACCGTCGCCGGGCCGCTCTTTCCAATGCGCACGATGGTCGTCCCTGTGCCCTGGAGATTCTTTACGTTGTTGAAGTTGGAAACCAGAATATCTCCGTGCATCAGGGACCCCATACCGGTATTGAAGCTGTCCGGGACAAAGGCAACGCCATACGGGTTCACATCGCCGTTCATCGGCACCGTCGAGACGCTTCTCACCGGGCTGGGCAGAAACGTGTCATCGGCATCGTGTGTAGCGGCATCATGTGGAGCGGCTGCTGCGGCCCCAGCCGCGCCCGCCATCAGCGCAACTGCCAGAGCCGTATTCACGAACCCGCTGCCCCAGCTCTTCCTGCCACTGCGGCACACCACTTCTGCATCCGTCCCGCGCGGGACGAAAGATTCGCAAGCACGCACGTCACACCTCCGGAATATTCCGATTGCCGCTCGAGACCAGGGATGCTCCCTCAGCAGGCAAACGAAGCTTAGTCCGCTACATCTGTAGGAATAGTGTTCGCCGTGTCATTCCATTGTCATTTCATTGTTGCGGCGCACCGGAGGAATTCTCTGTTTGTTAGCGACGCGCCGCAGAATTCTCTCAAGATGAGAGTGGATAATCGCTGGGTCGCACTTTGCGCTTCTAATCCGCCATGCCCACCATACTCACAATCAACAGCGGCTCCTCCTCCCTTAAGCTCGGTCTCTACCGCGCCGGCGATGGTGACCATGCCAGCGAGCCGCAACTCCTGTACCGCGGCGCCACAGACGCCATTGGCAAGCCCGGAGGCTCACTCAGTATCTCGGACAGTGCGGGCAAGATCATCCATCACGAAGACGCGTCGCACGACTCGCAATCGAACGCCTTCGCACACGCTGCACAAAAACTCCAGCAGCTCAGCGGTGCCGAGCCCGACGCAATCGGCTATCGCGTCGTCCACGGCGGCCCACGCCTGGTCGAGCATTGCCGCATTACGCCGCAGGTCATCGAAACACTGCGCGCCTCCATTCACTACGCGCCCCTCCACATCCCCGCCGCGCTCGCCCTCATCGATGCTGCATCGAAGCTCTACCCGCAAATGCCCGCTTTCGCCTGCTTCGACACCGCTTTCCACGCCACGATGCCATCCGAAGCCTTCACCTACGCTATCCCCGCGCGCTTCCGCGACGAGGGCGTCCGGCGCTACGGCTTCCACGGCCTCTCCTACGAATCGGTCATCGCTGCATTTCGGGCTTCGCCCGCGACCGGCCTTGCACCTGCCGTTCCTGCGCGTCTTGTCGTCGCGCACCTCGGCAACGGAGCCAGTCTCTGCGCGATTGCCAACGGCCGCTCCGTCGACACATCGATGGGGCTCACACCTACAGGCGGCATCCCTATGGGCACGCGCACCGGCGACCTCGACCCCGGAGTCGTTCTCTTCATGGCTCGCAGCGGCACGGCCCGCGGTGGCACGGCCCGCAATGGCAAGTTGGATCTGAACGAACTGGAATCCGTCCTCAACCACGAATCAGGACTCGCAGGCCTATCCGGCGGAATATCAGACCTCCGTGAGCTCACCACGACTGCAAATCAAGGTTCCGTCGCAGCCCATCAAGCCATCACCATCTTCTGCCGGTCGATCGCCAAAACCGTTGCCAGCTACGCCGCGGTCCTCGGCGGTCTCGATACTCTCGTCTTCACCGGTGGCATCGGCGAACATTCCGCACTCGTCCGCGAGCAGGTTTGCCGCCAGCTCTCTTTCCTTGGCGTGATCCTCGACGAGCAAGCAAATCAACGCCACGCCAGCATCATCTCGCAGCAGAACAGCCAAGTCGCAGCGCGCGTCCTCTCCGCCGACGAAGACGGCCGCATCGCCCATCACGTTCGTACGCTTCTCGATCGGAAATAGTTGGCGGCGCGTAGCTCGTACAGGGGCGGGCGTGATCACGTCGTTCCGTATCATGCCGGCTGACTTGCTAACTCGCCGACTAGCTATTTCGCATCAGGCTGGAAGCCAATCCGTTCCAGTGCCGGCCTGATCTCTGGATTTTTCATGAACGTCTTCCAGATCAGGCCCGTCCGGTAGTTCTCGATCATCACCACCATGGGTGCCTGGTTCAGCCCCATGTTGATGTGCGCAACCCAGTCCTGCTGCTGGTTGAACGCATCACGAAAACCAAACGGACCCCACAACTCCGCGCCCTTGTCGCGATAGAAATGCTTCAGCGCACGCATCGACGCCTCCGGGAGATATGGCATTGAGCTGACTGCCCCGGTCGGCGCCAGCGTTCCATCGTCCAGCGCAAAGCTGTTGGCGGCATTCGGCTCGTACGGCACATAGCCTCCCGGGCCGTCCACTGCGGTGATGCCCCAGTCATCTTCGCCGTACCCCGCATAGTGGCCTGGGTTTCGCTCGCAGTAGGCCAGATTGATCCTTGCCATATTTCGGTTTTGATCGAAATAGTCTGTGTACTTGTCGTGAATGCCGCGCGGATCAAAACCCATGAAGGAATAATGCGTAAAGAAGAGCGGCCCGCCAACTCCTTCACCCACCTTCAGGTCGATGCCTTCGACTTCATGTGGCTGCGAGTAGTCGCGGCCCGCCCACCCTGTGTAGTAGAAGCTGGCCGGCACAGCATGCGTGGGCGAGGCGATCGCAAGCAGGTAGGTGATCATCACCTCATTCCAGCCCGTGAGCCGGTTGTGGATGAACCACGCGTAGTCCGGCGACCAATGCCAAAAGAGAGCATCCGTCTTGGGATCGCGCCGGAACCAGATCCAGTCCACCCCCTGCCACAAACGCGTGATGCGGTCGCGCAGATCGCGTTCTTCCGGCGTGTCGCGATCAAAGTACTGGCGCGCCGTCAGCAGTCCCTCCATCAGAAAGGATGTCTCCACCAGATCGGCGCCATCGTCGTAAGCGCCGAAGAGCGGCAGCGCCTTTCCGGTGTTGCCATCCATGAAATGGGCCCACGCTCCGTGGAAGCGGTCCGCCCTCTCCAGGAAGCGCGCGATCTTCAGCATGCGCTCGACGCCCTGCTCACGCGTGATGAAGCCGCGATCGATGCCGACCACCAGAGCCATCACACCAAAACCGCTGGCGCCCGTGGCCACGATGATGTCATTCCCCGGTATGTTCTCCCGCGCCATGCCCGATACCGGACTCGCGCCCTCCCAGTAGTACCGGAACGAGGCCTGCTGCACCATGGTCAGCAGTTCGTCATCCGTCATGGGATGGGTGACGGCGGAAGCAGCCGATGACATCGCTCCCTGGTGGAAGCCGCGATCGACGGCCGCCACTTTGTACGCTGCGTGCTTGCCGGTGGCGCCCAGGAAATCTTCCCAACGGTGGATGCCGGGAACCTGAATGCCAACCGGCTCGAACGGTCCCCCATCGAGTGAGCGATAGATAGCGTAATGGCGCAGGCCCGCAATGGCCAAAGGCTTCCAGGCAACATCGATGTGACGCTCATAGCCGGTCGCGGTAACGTTCTGCACCGGCGGGAGCGCCGTACGGGCCGTGAGCTGCCGGCTATCTTCAATCGAGATGTCGTCGATGAGCAGCGTGTGCTCCGCGCCATCCGCCTTTCCCTGGGAGAAGACCACTGCGGCAACCCTCCGCGGGTTGAGCATGCGGACGGGAGAGGAATGGAACGCCCGCATAGGAATGGAGATTCTCGTCCATTCTCCGGCGCGAAGCCTCGACAAGTACGGCGCAAGATCCAGCGGGTCCGTGAAGTTGCGATCTTCATCGGTCAACGTGAGGTTCGGCGCCAGGACAACCCGAGTGTGAGGGCTCACGCCCGCGTCCCGCGATACGAGTTTCGGCAGGTTGGGCGTGGACAAGCGCTCTGGCTCGTAGCACCAGAATGTGAGTGTGTCCCCGGTGAAATCCAGGATACGGTTGCGCCACTCATTCACGCGGATATGCGCCTGCCACCCTCCGCCATCCTTCGACACCCAGTGCAGCCGCAGCGTATTGGGCGGAGTATGAAAGTGCGAGTCATCGACAGGAAGCCGGTCAGCAATCGTCTCGACCTTGCTGGGCGCTTGTACCGCGACCTCCGCGTAGAAGTAGCGGTCCGGAGTGAGGCTGTTATCGAACAGAACGCGGTCCCAATACGACGACTGCGCAAGCGCGGGGAGCAAGCCGAATCCGAAGAGAATGCACAGCAACCCCGTGATCCAATGCATCGCCAAGTGCCGAGAGCTCTCAGGCCCGGACTGGCTCACGGCTTGCGTTTGCCCGAAGTTGTTTTTTTCCCAGACTTCTTCGGTTTAGCGGTGATGCTCTTGTCCTCCTTCGCCGGCGCACTTGCGCCGTCCTCAGGCTTCGCAGATCTGGTTTTCGTACCCGTTGTCATGGTCCCGCTTGCCTTCGCCCCAGCCGTCTTCGTGCCTGCCGTTTTCCCGCCCGCCTTCCCCCTTGCCGGCTCTGCAGGACCCGCGGCATTCCTCGTCTCGCGTGATTCCAGCAAAACATCCAGCTGATATCCCGCATCCTTCGCTGCCTGCATGGCCTGGCTCACGGCCGCAATGCTCCGCTGCACTGCCGCTCGTTGCTCTGATGGACTCGCCGCAACCAGCGCCGGCACCTGGATCCACCACAGCAACTCCTCGTGGCTTTCTTGATTGAAGTAACGCACGCCGTGGGAAGTATGTGTCCCGGTGAGCCACTGCACATCGGCCTCCTGCCACTCGCGATGCGATAGCGCAAGCGAGAGCGGGTTTGCACGATGCAGCAGGAAGCGCACTCGTGCAGCCGCTCTCCAGCCATCTTCTCCACCCATGCCCAACCCATGGAAGATCTCCGCCAGGGCGTGCCGCAACCGCAGCTGGTCAAACATGGAGACGCCATCAAGTGGCAGACCATGCAGCAGGGACCACGCCAGCACCGGCGCCCACACGGCCGTGCCGCTGGTGCCAGGCGAATCGCTGGGCAGCACCTTGCGTGCCGTCGCCGGCCACCGCTTTGGGAAGAGCGCCTCGTAGCGCGGCAGGGCCAGGGTGGACACGAGCAACGCATTTTCGTTTGCAACCGGTTGAGCGTTGGGAATCCGACCCGCCGCGCCCGCGCGCTCGCTCTCTAACTGCTTCGCAATTTGGTGGAATCGTCTGCCGCGTTCGATGAATGGCTCAACAGCCTCGAGAATCCGCTTCTCGCGCTGCCGGATCGCGATCGCACCGGATGCTTCCATTTCTGCCGCATCGATGATGCCAGCGAGGAGTGGAGCATCGAGCGCCGCACGCAGCGCGTCATGCAGTGGCTGCAAACGCAGTTGGTCGAGCGCCTCATCGAGGTTCGGCACGCCCGCACCGTGCAGCGAATCGTGCAGCCGGTCCCACGGATACTCCCGCGATGCCCGCAACTCCCGCCAGTGCAGAAAGACGTGGTACTTGTATGCATTCAACTGCAGCGAGAAGCCGCGCTGGTTCAGGTCGGAGGCCCGGCGCAGATACTCAAGCCCATTGCTGACATCGCGAAAAGCGAGAATCACATCGTGGTCGGTTGGAAGATTCAGCCCGTCTTGCAGGGAACGCTGCCGGAGTCCGCCATTCGCCTTGTCGATGAAGCCGGTCGAATGATGAATGGTGCCGCGTGTCTCACCATAGCGATTGTGATAGATCACCAGCGCCCGCTGTCCGCCGCGCGCATTGGAGTAGGCATAGACGTTCTCATCGACCGTGCCGTCTTCTTTCCAGAAGTCGTAGAGCAGAAAGTTGTCGCTCTCCGCGAAGAGCCAGCGGCTATGCAGCAGCGGCGCTATTTCCCGATTGTGCCGCTCGACGAGCCCCTCATTGGGCGTTTCGTCATAGCGCGGCCGCTGGTATTCCATCCCGTATTTCTCGGTGAAGCCTTCCACCTGTCCGTGGCCGAACATCGGCAATCCAGGCAGTGTTGCCATTAAGGTCGCGACGCCAAAGCACTTGTCGCCCGTGCCGAACTGGTCGATCGCAGTGCGCTCATCTGGGTTGCTCATGAAGTTGACGTAGCGCTTCATGATGCCCGGATCGAACTCCATGGTCTGCTTCAGCAGCCCACGATAATGCTGGTTGTCCTCGTCGCGCAGCAGATTCATGAACGCGCTGTTGTACACACGATGCATTCCCAATGTGCGGACGAAGTAGCCTTCCATCATCCAGAAGGCCTCCGCCAGCAGAAGCGTTCCCGGCACTTCTGCAGCCACGCGATCCACTACTTCACGCCAGAATTCCACCGGGATGCGCGCGTCGAACTCCGGAGTGGACATGCTGTATTCCGCGCGCGACGGAATCGCACCGCCCGCACCAGGCGTGGGATACCAGAGCCGCTGAATGTGCCGCTTCGCCAGCGTCATCGCCGCGTCAAATCGAATAATCGGAAACAGCCGCGCGACGTGCAGGATAGTCTGAATCACCTGCTCGCGCACCGTCGGATTCAGATAGTCAAGCTGCGCCGTGTCGTTCCAGGGGAAGCTGGTGCCGTCGTTGCCGTGGTAAACGTAACGAGTGTCCCCCGTCCACTTGTCGCGGCGGCGAAAGACCACGGCAGCATCGGACTGCTCGTAGTAGTGGTCTTCGATCTTGATCTCGACACGGCCGTCGCTCGAAAGGTCGGGCCCATTGAAGCTGTAGGCCGGATACGGCGAGTCATAGCGCGAGAGAAACCAATCCGGGTGCTCAATCACCCAGGTAGAGTCGATGCCCATATGGTTGGGCACCATGTCGCTCGCCAGCCGGATGCCAAACCTCCCGGCCTGATCGCGGAGCCGTATGTACGCATCGTAGCCGCCCAGATCGTCGGCGATACGGTAGTCATATAGCGAGTACGCCGACGCAACGGCATCTTCTTTGCCGCACAGATGCTTGATGGTGCGCGAGGCGCGGCTCCGCTCCCACAATCCGATGAGCCACAGGGAATTCATGCCGCGCGCGGCAAGCGTCGCCAGCTCTTCGTCCGGAATCTGGTCGAGGCGTGTGATCGATCGCTCGTATCGCTTGCTCAGTTGTGCCAGCCACACGTACGTGCTCTTCGCAATCAGAACCGTGCTTGGCATCCAGTCCTGGTCAGGACTGAAGCGCTCGTATTCGTGCTGAATCACAGCAAAATCGGGCAAGTCGACGCGACCGCCAAAATCGCCCGCATGGCCATGCCTTCCCCGGCGCCGTCGCTCGGCCATCTCGTCGGCAGGATGGAAGCGCATCCAGATCGCGACGTCTTCTTCCTTCAGCACATCGATAGCGAGCACCAGCCGGCGCAGCGCGGCGTCGCCGACGATCCGGCTCCATTTTTCGCGGATATACGCAAGTTGGCCGCTCAATGAGTCCGGTGAAGCCAGCGCAGGAGCGCGCAGCACATCGATCAGGTTGCCGCCCTCGTCGCCAATCGGCGGCTTGGTGGCGAAATAATCGTGCAGACCAGTCGTTACGCTCGGATAGGGTGTCTCCTTTTCCAGCGGCTCATCGTCGAAGAGCTCAATGAACTTGTGAAATGCCGGATTGGCATTGGCCAGCCACAGCATCATCAATTCTTCGAAGGCTGCCTCGCGATGCGGCACACCATCTGTAGACCCCTTCAGCCACTCCTCCGCAGTCTCATCGCCTCGATAGACCTGCGTACCCGGAAACTCCTGGACGAAGCGCAGCAGCAATCGATCGAAACGCTGCGCTCCCAGCCGCGACGAGAACCACTGCAGCGCCTCTGGAATAGCCTGCGGCGCAACGGACTTACGATAGTGCTGCAACAGCAAATGGCTCGCCTCGTCGATCAACCCCATCGCGAACAACGCACCCGGATTGACCACGCGCTCCGGATCGTTTTCCGTTCCGCGGACCTGGTTCATGCGATGCGCAAGCTCGCGGCTGGCCTTCAGATCGGCAAAGATTACATTGCCGGTAAAAGAGAATAGCGTCTGCTCGACGTGATACCGATCACGTGTTGCGCGCGAGATGTGAAATTCCATCAAGGCCATCGTTTCCTGTCTTCCCTGCCGGACGCATATGAACTGGCACCATTCGCGTCGTCCAGGGAACCTCGACTGCTGTCTAAGCTGCTCCTGCTAGAGGCTGCTCCTACTAGAGATGACGCGAAGGCCCCAACAGTAACTCGCCGTGCCTCATCTGGAAGCATCTATCGGCTTGCATACCCTACAGCGGTCTCGAGCCTATTTTCCACTATGCAGGATTTACCTGATCGCAACTCTACGCGCGTATATCAAGCTCCACGCGGCCACCGGAGGCAAAAGTGGCCGCCGGCAAGAGAACTGCCGCGCCCTCCAGCGTGCCGCTCGAAGCGGACCGCAACGGCCCTCCTGCTGGCGGATGGATATGTACCTGAACATCTCCGCTGAATCCTGCTCCAGTCTCGATCGCCACATGCCAACTGCTATCGCTGGTCGACTCGGTTGTCCACGCGATTGTCCCGAATCGTGTTGGGCATTTGCGGACAGAAATACGCTCCCTGTTGCCAAACCAGTGCTTCGGCGCCGCCTTCTGCAGGTGGCAGATGTCGCGATCGCTCTCCTCGTAACACAGGAGCCAGCGTAAGCCCAGTGTTGGTTGCAACGTGCTGTTGATCACCGCAGACCAGCCCCAGGGCGCGCCATCGCCTGGATAACTTCCCGGAATATATGCATCCTCCGGCGAGTAGCGGTTGCCCGAATCCGCCGCGTAGCATACCAACGCATAGAGGGTCAGCAGGAACGGCCGGTAATCCTCCTGCCGGATCTTCACCGCCAGCGTTCCATGCTCCATGAAATTCGAGCAGCGCGGCACATCGCCATCAGTATTCAACCCGCAGATTTGCTCACCGGCAAGCTCGCGATGTTTCAAATGGCCCAGGTCCAGAGCCGGCACACCCCAGTCCGCCAGAAACCAGTCCATCATGAAGCGATGATTTTCATAGCTCGAGAGCTCGGTTGGTTTGCGCAAGATGTCATTCGGCTCGAAGGGGGTGATCCCGGCCGCCCGCATCTCCGGTGTGGACGCCGCAATTGTCGCCTCAATCGAAGCCTGGATGTTCTGCCGCATCTCTTCGGCAATAGTCGCGTAGCGTTCCGCCAAAGCGGCCATGTCGCGATCGTTATTAACGCCGCCAATCGCCTTCAGTGCCTTCGCATACTCTGTGATGCCGCGCCATACACATGCTGCATTCTGGTAGTAGCACGGATGAGAATCCGGATAATCGTTCGCAGGATCGCCCAGATCAGCCTCAGGCGAGCCCCAAATCAGTCCGTAGCGGCGATCGCTCTTCGCAAATCGCTGTTTGCCGTATTCATATCGAGCGAGCACGTAACCCAACATGCGATCCAGCGTGGGCTGCTGTCCCAGCAGGCTGCTCGCGTCGCGCGTGTACCAGTAATCACGCGCTGCGTTCCTCAGGAAAATGCCGACATTCAGCGGCGCCTCCACCTGATCCTGCGTGTTGTAAGTAAAATTGCCATCGGGCAGCACGTAATGGTCGAGATAGTGCTGGATGTACGGTCGGCTGGCATTCGTCAGCCCCCACAGCTGCTGCGCCCAGATGAATTCGTAATGCGCGACGGGAAACAGCGCATGACTCCGCTCCGGAATCTTGGTGTAGCTTCCCTCCCCTATCTGGTAGGTCGGCTCAAGCCCGCGATAGCTGCACCGCGAAAGCGTGATGCCCGCACGTGCAGAGTCCAGCAGCCACGAGTCGGGGATCTCCACCGGCATCGCATCTTCATAGAAGCTGTGCCAGCGGTTCCAAATACCCGCCAACGCGCTGAAGAAAACTCCCGGCGATGTATTCCAGTAATGCTCCGCATAAACGCGTCCATCCGGCGCGTGCACCAGCATTGCCGGCCCGTCGTAGCTGGCAACATCCTCAGGCGGAATCGTCATCCGCATCCGAGCGATCGGCTGCGCATCCGCGCCCGGCGGCAGAAGCATCATCACTTCATAACCGGAGCTGTACTCCGCATTCCACACCGCGGTATCCGCAACGGGAAGATAGCCGCCCAGCAATGTCCGCTTGCTGTAGCCATGCCGGTATGCATAGCGCTCGGGTGCCGAGAATGGGAAATAGTTCACTGGATCGAAGAGCCGCCCTTCAAGATCGGGCGCCCACTCCGCCTGCGGGTTTTTCTTGGGTTGCCGGCTGGTGCCATCCGCCTCCAGGTAGATCGAGCCCAACGGCCCAGCCTCTTCATTCGCCACCAGCGACCAGCCAATGTACTCTGCACCCAAGGCGGCGACGTTCTCGTAGCAAGGATCTTCACTCGATTTCAGGATGTAATTGCCTGTTACATCGGGTCCCGGAACCATGCGCAGTGGCCGTTCCAGCTTTACACCATGCGCCGTCTCCGTCGGCCGCGGCCGGACTTTGCTCAGATCACCCACCTGCTTCGGGATCAGAGCAATCGTGCCGCCGCGCTCCGTGACATACGCAATCGCCCCCCGATGCGTCACATGCTTCTCAAAAACGGCGGTCATCACACCGTTTATCTCCGCCGTGGTGAGCAGCACCCATCCGGCAATATTCCCGCCATGCGCGACGCGCAGTCCGGCACTGCCGTGGCTGGCCGTCGCCCCTTTGCCGTCGATCGCACTCACCTTCGGCGGTTCAGCAAGCGCAGCCTGCTCTCCGGAGAGGAAAGCGCTGTACTCATTCACGATCCGGCCCGGACGATAGTTGCCGGATCGCCGCGCTGTCTCCGCCAGCAACTCCTCGGCGGATCCGAAGGTGCTTGCGGCCCCAGCCGCCGATAAGAGCTTCAGAAAATCTCGTCGATCCAAGTCGCAGCGTCTCCTGATGGATACGCGCTCAGACTATGAGCGCTCCTGAACTATCAATCGCCACCACCTATTCGGCAATAGCCCGAATCATCTCGCCGTGACGGCGGTCGCTCGGTACAAAGCACAGGCGTGAGAGGCCAGATGGACACTGAGGGCGTCAACCGGCCTGCCGTCGCTGTGCTCCCACAAATCGCGCAGAATATATGTGCCCGAGGGCAGGCCTAGCTGCTTCCAGGTGTAGTTCAAGTCCTCGGGATGCTCCGATGTATTGAAGATCGCCACATATCTGCCCTTGCCGTTCTCAGGCACAGCCGTCCATACGGTCGCATCCGGAGACTGAACGACAGCGCGGCCGCCGTTCGAGTGCTGATCCACCGCGAGGACCTCATCATTGGTCAGCAAGGCTGTCGTAGCCGGATCATTGTGCGGCAGGTCCCCGCCCATCATCAGCGGCGAGCGGAAGATCGACCAGAGCGTCACCATTGTCCGCTGCTCCGCCGGTGAGAGGCGCGTCTGGCGCGCCTTCCCCCAACCCGGAGCCGGACCCAGATAGCCGAGAGGCAGCATGTCTGCATCCGGCCAGTGTCCCGGCTGAGTTATGGAAGCCCATTCGGCCACCCGTCGGAATTGGTCGCCCAGCCCCTGCGGATACTCGACATCGCTGTGCCATTCGTCCCAGATGTCGTCGGAGATTCTCCACATCTGCGCGTACTTTCGCATTTCGTCCACTTTGTCGAGCGGCGCGGCCCCGGGTGACAGGCTCAGCACAATCGGCCGGCCGGTCTTGCGCAGCGCCTCACTCAGCATGCGAATCTCCGCTCCCTTATATGGGCGGGAGGCGATACAGTCCACCTTGATCAGGTCCACGCCCCAACCGGCATAGAGCCTGGCAATCGAGTCGTAGTACGCCTGGCCGGCCGCCGTATCCTTCAAATCGTAATTATCATGGTTCCACTTGCAGGTGCCGGCGGTGTTCGCCGCATCTCCGGCATGGAAGGATGAGCCTGCGATCGGCAGGTTTTTCGCCACCGCTTCACGCGGAATGCCCTGCAGGATATGGATGCCGAATTTCAGCCCGCGCGCGTGGATGTAGTCGGCGAGCGGTCGAAAACCGGCACCCTTTGCCGCGGAGGGGAAGCGGTTCAGCGCCGGCGTGTAGCGACCCTGGTCGTCAAGCGTGTAACGAAAGTTGATGGCGTTACCCTCCGCGATTGGGTTGGTTACGAACCATTCCATGTCTACGACAATGTATTGCCAGCCATGCTGCTTCAGGTGAGCGGCCATCCACTCCGCATTCGCTTTTACCTGCGCCTCACCAACGGTTGTTCCGTATGAATCCCAACTATTCCATCCCAGCGGCGGCGTAGCTGCCAGGATGGGCCCCGCGGCAGCTTCTCGCGAAATTTGCCGGGCTTCTCGCGAAGGATTTTGTCCGTTGAGGCTCATGCTGAAACATCCGCACATTGCGACCACCCACAGCCAACTGGCAGGGCGATGATTCATCCCCATGCATCCTCCAACTAGTCATAGAACCAATGAGCATACTCATCCGTAACTGGAGCCTGGCTCTCACAAGCGCTAAGTTAGCCATCGGCGCCCGCTCCCGCCCCTCCAACGCCAGTCAACAGTCTGACCGAAGAGGCAGTTTACGGATTTGATAACGTTAACTGATAATTCATGATAGTTTCAGCACCCTCGAAGAGATTTTCCTGCGCCTTTGGCCGCAGCATTCGCGTCAATTCTGTAACCCAGGTTGTTCAATTGCGATAGCCCGGTGATAGGCTCTTGTTCTGACAAGCGGCCTCTAGCCCGAGGGGTGACGGGTCTCGGATAGGAAGGAAACTTCGTGCCACCTCCACGGAAGGCCACCAGGCGCCGCCACTCCGGTCCCACCATCACCGACGTAGCCCGCGAAGCCGGTGTCGCCATCATGACCGTCTCGCGCGTGGTCAACGGTGGCAGCTACGTCAGCCCGGCGACAGAGAAACGCGTGAAGACGGCAATTCGCCGGCTCGGCTATACCCCAAACGAGGCGGCACGCATGCTGAAAGGCCAGCGTGCGCGTATGATCGGCCTCGTTGTCCCGGATCTGGCCGACTCCTTCTTCGCAACCTGCGCCAATGCCGTGCAGCAAGTTGCGGGCACGCACGGCTACATGACTCTGATCGTCACCTCCGAACGTAGCATCGAGACTGAATCCAACGAGATCGCGATGATGGCTGCGCGGCGCATCGCCGGACTCCTCATCGTGCCCTCGCGAGTCGGCGCAGACAAGGGGCTGCGTGAGTTGGAGCAGGCAGAAATTCCTTTGGTCGCGCTTGATCGCACCCTCGATGGAGTCGATGCGGGCCAGGTCATCGTCGAAAACGCCGGCGGCGCAGAGGAGGCGGTCAGGCACCTGATCGCCCACGGACACCGCCGCGTTATCTGCATCGGATATGACGCCAAGGTTTATACCATTTCCCAGCGCATCCTGGGCTACCGGCGCGCGATGAAGGAAGCCGGGTTAAAGGCCGAACTGTGGACCAATCTCACCACCGCCGCTGCGACTGAAGGGCTGTTGCGGCGGCTGATGAACGAACCCGATCGCCCGACCGCTTTGTTCAGCTTGAACAACGTAACCACCATCCACGCGCTGCAGGCCGTTCGCGCGATGCAACTGCGATTGCCACGAGACCTGGCCATGATCGGCTTCGACGATTTCGAGCTCGCTCCGCTACTGGATACCCCGCTCACAGCAGTTCGTCAGCCCGCACTCGAGCTGGGACGCAGCGCCGCTCGCATGCTGTTCGATATGATCCGCCGTTCGCGCGAGGTGGGCACGGATACAAAAGCGGAGCGGCGCATTGTGCTGCCGACGGAACTGATCCTGCGCGCCTCCTGTGGCTGCAATAATCACAGTAGCTGATGAACAGCCGCAACCGCGTTCCGTCCTGAATGGATCCTCGCTGGATGCAATCTCCGCAATATACTGATGCTCACGAAAACCATGAAGCTGATCGGAATCGATGTTGGCACCGGCGGTACGCGCGTTCTGCTGGTAGACGAAACGGGCAAGGTAATCGGCTCCGCCGTGCATGAACACGCCGCCTTCCGGTCGCCGCAGCCAGGTTGGGCGGAGCAGGATCCGGAAGACTGGTGGCAAGCGGCGATTCACGCCATCCCGGCACTCTTAAAGGCCACCTCGACAGCCCCGGAAGAGATTGCGGCCATCGGCTTGAGCGGACAAATGCATGGTGCCGTTCTACTGGACGAGCACAATCGCGTCCTCCGTCCGTCGCTCATCTGGTGCGATCAACGGACCGCGGCAGAGGCTGCATGGCTGACTCAGCAGCTCGGCGAAGATCGCCTCATCGCCCTCACGTCCAATCCTGCCCTCACCAACTTCACCCTCACCAAGCTGCTTTGGGTGCGCGAGCATGAGCCGGCAATATGGCGGCAATTCCGTTCTTTCCTGCTTCCCAAGGACTATGTGCGCTTCCGGCTGACAGGCGAGCGGGCGATGGATGTGGCCGACGCGTCCGGCACGCTGCTGCTCAACGTCGCGGCCCGCCGCTGGTCCAGCGAGATGCTGGCCGCCGTCGATATGCCGGAGAGCATCCTGCCCCGGCTCTACGAGTGCGACGAGATTGCCGGCAAGCTCACCGCCGAGGCGGCTTCCCTCACCGGCCTCCGTGCTGGCACCCCGGTCGTTGCCGGAGCCGGAGATCAGGCTGCCGGCGCGCTCGGCATGGGCATCGTTCGTCCAGGAGATGTCAGCGCCACCATCGGCACCTCGGGGGTGGTCTTCGCCGCAACCGATCAGCCCTTTCTCGATCCACTCGGCCGCCTGCATACCTTCTGCCACGCAATGCCCGGACGCTGGCACGTCATGGGCGTGACCCAGGCCGCCGGGCTTTCACTGCGGTGGTTCCGCGATACGTTCACCGCAGCCGATGACACGGATGCCTACGCGCGTCTCGGAGAAGCCGCGGCCACTGTCTCCGCGGGCGCGGACGGTCTCCTCTGGGCTCCCTATCTGATGGGGGAACGCACGCCGCATCTCGATCCGGAGGCGCGCGGCGCACTTGTCGGGCTCACCGCATCCCACGGCCGCGCGCACATCGTCCGCGCCATCATGGAAGGTGTCGCCTTCAGCCTCAAGGACACCATGAGCATCTTTGCCGAGATCGGCGTGCCCGCGCGTGCGATACGTCTCGGCGGTGGAGGGGCCCGCTCGCCGATCTGGCGACAGATCCAGGCCGACGTTTACGGCCAGCCAGTCGAGATCGTCGCGGCCGAGGAGGGCGCGGCATACGGTGCGGCATTGCTTGCTGGCGTGGGTGCCGGCATGTGGCCATCGGCAGACGCCGCGTGTGATGCCGTGGTTCGAGTTGCTCAGCGCATCGCTCCCCACACCTCCGACAGCGCGAAGCTTCAGGAACTCTATGGTCTCTACCGCAAACTTTATCCTTCGCTGCAGCCCATCTTTCACGGATTGCATAGAACAAGTGCCGAGGTGAAATCGAATGCCTGAAGCAGCTCAGGAACTTATGCAGTCGCCGGAGGCGCTTCTCGCCGAGTTCGAAGCTAAGCGCCGGCGGCTCTCGGAGCATATGACCTCTTCGGGACTCGCTGCCCTGCAGTTGCAGCGTACCGAGAACATAGCGTGGCTTAGCGCCGGCCGCGTCGATCGTCGCGTTCTTCTTCCCTCTGCACTCGGCACCGCCACCATTCTCCTGTTGCGAAACGGCGAAGCGTTCTACCTCGCGCCGGACAACGAAGCACTCCGTCTCGCGGAAGAAGACTTCGCGGGACTTCCCTTCACTGCCATCACTGCTCCGTGGCATGCCGGCGATTTCGCTGAGAAGATTCAGTCCCTGGCCGGCGGCCATGGTCAAATCGCAGCCGATATCACGCCCGAAGGCGCGGCGCTCATGCTTCAAGAACGCGCCTCTCTCCACGATACGGAGATCGAACGCTATCGCTGGCTAGGCCGCCACACCGCCGAGGTCACGGCCGCGGTACTGCAATCGCTCGAGCCGGGAATCACCGAACGCACCATGGCTGCATGCATTTCTGCCGGTCTCATCGAACGCGGCATCGAGCCTTCCGTGCTTCTGATGGCGACCGACGATCGCATCCTCCGCTACAAACACGCGGTGGCGCAGAACGCGCGGCTGGAACGTTTCGGCATGCTGAATCTTTGCTCCCGCCGTTGGGGGCTCTGCATCTCCATCACCCGTTTCGTTCATTTCGGTCCGATGCCGCAGCAGCTCGTGGATGCGTTCACCGTAGCCGCCGAGGTGAACGCCCGTCTGCTCGCCGCCACCAAACCGGGTGCTGCATCGGCCGCGCTATTCGCCACCGCGGCGGATGCATATGCCTCACTCGGACATCCGGGAGAGGAGCAGCTTCACCATCAAGGGGGCGCTACCGGCTATGGGGAACGCGAGTGGCTCGCCACTCCGGCAGGCAAGGAGCATGTGGTGAACAGGCAGGCATTTGCCTGGAATCCATCGGTCGCCGGCGGCAAGGTCGAGGACACTGTCCTGCTCCGCGACGGAGTCGTCGAACTGCTCACCGGCACGCCGGATCTGCCGGTCGTCTCAACGCGAGCCGGCGAGCTGACCGTGCAGTCCGCCGGCGTCCTCATCCGTTAAATTCAGGGAACTACTCCGGCATTACCTCGGACCCAGTCACCGCGAAGTTCCCGGTCACGTGCTCGGCGGCGGATGGCTGCGCACCGCCGATCATCACCGAATACTCCCCCGGCTGAACCGCGCGCTTGCCCTGCTGATCGACCGTGCTCAGGTCGCGCGGCGTCAGCGTAAACGAAACTGTCTGGCTCGCACCCGGAGCGAGATGCACTCGCTCCATTCCCCGAAGCACCGGATTTCCCTGTGCCGCAGACCGCGCAAGATAAAGCTCCGCCACCTCATCGCCGCCAACCTCGCCATCGTTCTTCACCGTGACCTGCGCGTGCAGTGGTTCACCTGCCTTCACATTTCCTTCCGCCAGCTTCAGGTCCGAATAGGAAAAGTGCGTGTAGCTCAGCCCATACCCGAAGCCGTACAGCGGCTTGCCTTTGAAGTAGCGATAGGTGCGGTTCTGCATCGAATAATCGTCAAACGGCGGCAACTGGTCAGTCGAAGCATAGAAGGTCACCGGCAACCGGCCCGCCGGGTTGTTCTTTCCGGAAAGCGTCTCGGCAATCGCGGTACCACCCTCTTCACCGGGATACCATGCCTCGAGAATCGCGGCGGCATGCTCCTGCGCCCAGCTCACGGCCAGAGCGCTGCCGTTCAACAGCACAACGACCAGCGGCTTGCCTGTCGCGGCTAGCGATTCCAGAAGCTCCTTCTGCACCGCAGGCAGCTCAATCTCCGTGCGATCACCACCCGCAAATCCCGGCACATGGACCGGCATCTCTTCGCCCTCAAGCTCCGACGTCAAGCCAACGAATGCGATCACCGCATCCGCCTGCTTCGCCGCAGCGACTGCCTGCTCGCGCAGCGGAGCAACCGGAGGTTTCCAGCGCAGCGAAATCCCAGCGCCAAAGAGCGGAGACTGATGGCCGTATTCAAGCTGGATTGCATGCGGCTGCGTATCCGTAAAGTGCAGCATGAAATCCGGGCTCCTGCGGCCGCGGGACTCCTTCGGCACCCCTGAGTCCTCGTTTGCAACCACCTTGCCGTCGAAGCTAACCTTGTAGGTCTCGCGGTCGTTGCATGGGTAGCAATCGCCGATATCGACGCTGAACGCGTAGTCACCCGGAGCCGGCACTGAAAGCGTTCCCGTCCAGCGCACGCTGAAGGCCGTGGCTGGAACACCCGACGCAGGCGACGCCGCATTCCAGTCGAAATTGATTGCGGGGTCGTCCCTGGTCAGCGCCGGTGGCCCACTGAAGTTCGAGTTGGCGAAATATTCCCCCTTCACCTTGAGGGCGGTTCGCGGTACCGGCAGCGCGACGCTCTCCACATATGGCGCACCCTGCGCATACAGCACATCCGCGCTCGCGAATTCCTTCGCGATGCCGTCCAGCGGCAGCACGGGGTGCGAGGGCACTCCGTTGTAATTGCCTTCGAGCGCGATCAGCGACTCCGCATTGGGTCCCACCACTGCCAGGGACTTTACATTCCGCAGCGGCAGAGTGCCATGGTCGTTCTTGAGCAGCACCATCGCCTTCTCCGCAACCTCGCGTGCCAACCCACGATGCTCTTCCGAATCCACGTGCGAGTAAGGCAGCCGTGCATACTCCACCTGTGATGGCGGATCGAAGAGGCCGAGGCGAATCCGCGCAGTGAAGAGCCGCTTGAGCGCCGTATCCATCGCACTCTCCGGCAGCAGGCCTTCCTTCACCGCCTGCGGCAGCGCGTCATATTCGTCACCGCAGCTTGTGTCCGTACCAGCCAGTACAGCGGTCGCGCTGGCATGCGCCGCATCCGGGCTGAAGTGATGACCCGCCGTACCGCTGAAGCCCTGCTTGTCCGTGCTGTAGAAGTCGCCGATAGCGCCGCAGTCGGACGTCACGAAGCCCTGGAACTTCCATGCGTCACGGAGCTTCTGCTTCAGCAGCAGTGGACTTGCACACGCAGGAAAACCATACAGCGCGTTGTACGCACACATAATCGAGTCGGCCTTCGCCTCCGTGATAGTGGCGCGAAAGGCAGGCAGGTAGGTGTCCTCAAGATCGAAGCCAGAAGGCGTCGCGTTGAAGCGGTGCCGCTCCGACTCCGGTCCGCTGTGCACGGCGTAATGCTTTGGCGTGGCGATCGTCTCGAAGTATTTTGGGTCGTCTCCCTGCAGGCCCTCGACGAATGCAACGCCGAGCCGCGAGGTCAGATATGGATCTTCCCCGTAGGTCTCCTGCCCGCGGCCCCATCGCGGATCGCGGAAGATGTTGATGTTCGGTGACCAGATCGTCAGGCCAAAAAAGATTGAATGGTTGTCGTGCTTCAGCGCGTCGACATTCTTCGCTCGCGCCTCATCGGCAATCACCGAAGACACCCGATGAATCAGCGCGGGATCCCATGTCGCGGCCATCCCGATCGCCTGAGGAAATACCGTCGCGTAGCCGGAGCGCGCAATGCCATGCAGCCCCTCACTCCACCAGTCGTATGCAGGAATATCCAACCGCGGAATTGCGGGCGCGGCATGGCGCATCTGCGAGGCCTTTTCCTCCAGCGTCATCC
Source organism: uncultured Acidobacteriaceae bacterium (assembly GCA_963737035.1). Lineage (GTDB taxonomy): Bacteria > Acidobacteriota > Terriglobia > Terriglobales > Acidobacteriaceae > KBS-83. The sequence continues at coordinate 197,590 of CAVTRJ010000014.1, forward strand.
GCCCAACGAGATCGTCCACCCGTTGCGCGATCGGCAACGAGGGATTCTGGAAAGGAAAAGGCGCGCTCTGCTGCGCGAAACTGGATGGGAAACCAAAAAGTGCACCTGCGCACAAAACGACGAGCGACGGAATCGTTCTCAAGGACATCCTCCGGGATGCCCACCACTTTAGAGCATTTCTCGCATTATGTGTCGTACCGAAAGAAAGCCGTTTTGTCGCCTTTGTTCACCAGGCGTGGCTTCCTTAACGAAAAGCCGCAAAAGGCTCCTCCCCAAAGGTCCGTGCGCACCCGCACCGATCAGAGCAATGCTCCACGGCGCGTTTTTCAGGTTCGCGATCTACGGATTTTGTACGGATGAATATTCGGGCGCCGCCACAGACTCGTGGTCACTTGGGGGACTATCGGCATGCCGTGCGGCCGCAGCAGCCAGCGCCCAGCCTGTCATCAGCAGTACCGGCGCAGGCCCGGGCACCACCTCGGCCAGCTCGCCGAGCGTGCTCCACTGAATACTCTGGTCCGGCTGCGCCGCGCGGCTGATCACGCAGCAAGGCAACGCCGCAGCATCACCGGCCGCCAGCCGCTCCTCTGCCAATGCGCGAAAGCTGCGGCCCGGCATATACACCACTCGCGTCGTCGATTCATGCGACGCATTCTGGTCTGTATCGGCAGCCTTGTGCCCGGTGTGCAGCTCAACGCTGGACGCATTGCGCCGGTCCGTCAGTGAGCAGCCAATCTGCGCCGCCGCGGCGAACGCCGCCGTGATACCGGGCACCACCTCAAATGGAACGCCTGCGGCACGAAGCGCATCCATCTCCTCCGCGGCACGCCCGAACACCAGCGGGTCTCCGCTCTTCAGCCGCACCACACTCAGTTGCCGGCGGGCCGCATCGATCATCAGCGTGTGGATCTCCGGCTGCTGCACATGCTTCACGCCACAGCGCTTGCCCACGCTGACCGCCAATGCCTGTCCGCCCGCCATGGCGATCACCGCAGCCGGCACCAGATCGTCATGCAGCACCAGGTCTGCAGAGCGCAGCAAAGCGGCTGCCTTCAGCGTCAGCAACTCCGGATCGCCCGGCCCCGCGCCGACCAGATAGACAGTTCCCTTTTCCGCTGCTGTCATGTCAGCCACCACGATCCACGCTCCTCCCGCGGTGTCTCCAGCGCCATCGCGCGCGACGGGCAGTAAGGCGCATCGCACACCTCGCGTGTAGCCAGTGTACGCAGTAAGCCGTTCCGCTTCTCCCCTGCCGGATGCACGGCCAGCACGTCGCGTCGCAGCGCACCCAGGCGTTCCAGCCACGGCCCGGTCCCTTCATCGAGCAGCGTCTCCAACTTCTGCCGCAATCGCTGTGCCAGTGCCGGACTCTCCCCCGCCGTCGATATGCCGATCTGCAACGGACCGCGGCGCACCACAGAACCGAAATAAAAATCGCAGAACGGTGGATCGTCCACCGCGTTCGCCAGCACTCCGGCGGCGACGGCATCGCTATAAACGGCGTGGTTCACCTCAGGATCGCTCGTCGCGGCAATCACCAATTGCTTCCCGTGAATGTCTTCCACAACGTAGCGCCGGCGATGCCAGACGATCATCCCCTTCTCGTCCAGATCACGGAGCTCATCGCGCGCCTCTGGAGCAACCACAGTTACATCAGCCCCGCACTCCACCAGGCTGCGTATCTTCTGCAGCCCGATCGCCCCGCCGCCGACCACCAGGCAGGGACGCCCTTCAAGCTTCACGAAAACCGGCAACAGCGGCGTGCTCATTCGCCCACCCCCACCGGAACTCGACCCTCTGGCCGGTCCCGCTCCACGGCAGCAACCACTTCGCCCGCCAGCAGCGCGCGCAACTGGTCATTGCTCTGTCTGGTAAAGAAGGCCCGCAGAGTCTCGTTCGAATCGCGGTCTTCCAAATATCCACGCAACAGACGCTCCAGCGAATCCGGCACCAGAGTTGCCGGGCAGCGATAACCCACCGGCCGTGCAATCGCCGCATCTCCGCCGGCACTTCCGCCCACGCAGAAGTAGTAAGCGTCTACCAATGCGCCGTTGTGTTTTATCTTCTTGCCCTCAATCCCCACATCGGCAATCCAGTGTTGCCCGCAGCTGTTGGGGCAGCCGGTCACGTGCAGCTTCAACTGCTGATCGAATTCCGGCAGCCGCGCCTCCATCTCCTCTACCAGCCACCGCGCAAAGCCCTTCGTTTCGGTGATGGCCAGCTTGCAGAACTCCGTGCCCGTGCAGGCAATGGCGCCGCGCCAGAACTGCGAGCCCTCGACTCGAAGATCGATCGCCGCAAGCTCATTCACTAGTGCGCTCACATTGCGCTTCGGCACGTTCACGAAGAGCAGGTTCTGCATGACGGTTGTCCGCAGTTCGCCCGAGCCATATTGCTCAGCCAGCTTTGCCGCCGCGGCAAGCTGGTCGCCGCTCAATCGCCCGCGCAACACCGCCGCCCCGACGTAGTAGAGGTCCGCCTGCCGCTGCCGGTGCACGCCCACATGGTCTCGCAGGACATCCGGCGGAGCCGCCTCCTCCACCCCCGGATCAAGCCGGAACGGCAGCCGTAACTGCAGCTCGTTGAGAAACTTCTCTGCCGTCCATCCCTCTTTCAAAAACAGATGCTTCAGACGCGCACGATCCCGGCTCTCGCGCAGACCCTGCTGCTCCCGGAAAATTGTCGCAATAGCAGTTACCACCTGCACTGCCTGCTCAGGATGCACAAAGGCATCCAGCCGCACGCCAAGATGCGGGTCCGCCGAAAGGCCTCCGCCAACCCGTACCGAGAAGCCCACCTGCTTGCCACGGCGCACCGGCGACAGCCCGATGTCGTTGATCTCGGGATACGAACACCACGAGCTGCAGCCGGTCACGGAAATCTTGAACTTGCGCGGCAAATTGTAGAACTCCGCATTGCCCGCCAGCGAGCGCGCCACGGCAAGGGCAATCGGCGATGCATCGAAAACCTGATCCGCCGCCAGACCGGCCAGCGGACATCCAGTCACGTTGCGAACCACATCCCCGCAAGCGCCCCGCGGTGAAAGCCCCACGGCATCCAGCCGTTCGATGATCTCCGGCAAGCTCTCGATTGTCAGCCAGTGGAGCTGAATCGCCTGCCGCACGGTGATGTCCGCCAGGTTGCGGCCGTGCCGCTGCGCTATCTCGGCAATGGCAGCCAGTTGCCTGGAGGAGAGAATGCCATTCGAGACGGGAATACGCAGCATGAAGTATTCGCTCGCCTTGCCTTCCCCCGCCGTCCCGCCCAGCGCTCCGGCTCCGTCCCCCTGTGTATAGATCCCCCACCATTTGAAATACAGGCTCGCCCACTCCGGCAGCACACTGTCTCGGCCCTCTGCGGCAAATCGCCGGATCTGATCGAACGCCTCCCACGGATTCTTTTCGAGCTTCAGGCGTTCGGTCTTCTGCGCCTTCGTCTCTTTCACCGGGGTTTCTTTGGGGGGACTTGCCTGGGTCATGCTGTTTCCCTTCTGGTGCGCTCGATCGGATAGAAAAAGAAAAGCCCCAACTGCAGAGTGGCTGCGGTTGGGGCTTCGGATTCGCTGAGAGTGATGGAGTTAGATCACTGGCTTATCGAAACACACCCACGCAGCCGCGCGCGCAACAACAGTTGCAGCAACAAGCAGCCGGGATGTGAACGAATGACACTATCTTGAGGCTAACGCGGGCAGGCTGTTACGTCAAATGCACTCGGCGCGTCCAATCCAATAGAGACGCAAGCTGATTGGTTTGCGGCGGCAAGCACACAGGATGGAGGTCTAAATTCATATGTTTACGCCTTGGCCCATCGGATTTGTCAGCACTCCCTATAAGCAGGCCGGCGATGTACCAAAAGGACTTGGCGCCAGCCATGAAGCAGAAGGCGTGATCACGATTCTGCCCGACTTCGAGCTGGGCCTCACCGACATTGAAGGCTTCTCCCATCTGTTCGTGATCTGGGAGTTCGATCGCTCGCAACCCTTTGAGCTGGTCGGCACGCCGCCTTCGGACAATCGCAAGCACGGCGTCTTCGCCACGCGATCGCCTCGTCGCCCCAACCCGATCGGGCTGACGGTGGTTGAGCTGCTCCGCCGCCACAATGCAGATTTGTACGTCCGCGGGGTCGACATGCTGGACGGCACCCCGATCCTCGATATCAAGCCTTATCTCTCGAGCATTCCTGCGGAGTCACTCCGGCGCGGCTGGCTGGCGGAGGCGGAGGCACGGGCGAACGGCAACGCCGCTGTCTCCTGATCAGGACGGGCACTGCGTCTCAGCGACACTCGCTGATCGCTGACGTTCCATCCCGTCACCTCGATCGCCGATATCCGCGCACCTCCATGCGACGCGCGAACGGTCAATGTTCTCGACTCGCCAGGCAGCAGCGAAAGGTAGTTGTCCGACCAGAATGCCGGCACGACTGGCCCGTTGTGCTCATCCAGCGCACGCAGCGCTAGCTGGAATGCAAGCGCGGACGAATCGTTTCTCAACCGAAGTGTCACGGAGCCGTCACGCTCTGTTTTCAACGCCTCTACCGCAACATGCGCGCGCGGCAGTTCCTTCAACGCGGTAAGGTCCGGCTCGCGCAATGCAGGCGTGTAGCGATAATCGGTGTGCTCCCAGTCGAACTCGGCCAGCTTCGCCGGAATCCAGTAAAAGTTCTGGCTGATCTCCCGCCCGGCTGCGTCACTCAACGTCAGCCGCACGAAATGAAGATTGCCACTGGCCGTCAGGGACTCGGCCGGAATATCGAATGCCCGGTCGGAGCTATCAGGACCCGCCGCCATTGCACCTTCATGTTCATAGATTGGATGAAGTTGCAGATCGTACACCGCGGCCTTGACGCGAAGTCCCGGCACGGCCGCATACGTACTGTTTACGACGACAATACTGTGATCGTCATAGGAGTACTGCACATGCAGCGGCTCGCAAGCCTTGCGCGCGCCGTAATAGCCGCCTCCCGCGTCGAGATAGTAGTCGTACAGGTGCCAGATCATCGAGGGCCAGGCGTTGTTCAGCATCCACTGCACCACTCCCGTCGATGTGTACTTGTTGCGTCCGTAGGCCTCGAACATAGCGCGCTCGCCGTCATAGGCCATCGCGTGCGCCATCTGCTCGTACTCGGCCAAAGAATGTGGCTCCCCATAGCTCTGCTTCATTGCATTATCGAAGACCGCTGTCTTCGCGAAGCCGCCGCTGCCATTGTGATACTGCCAGTCTTCGCTTGGCGGCCACAGATTGCTGGCGGGAAGAAATCGCCGCAGGCTGGAGGTAACCGGAATCGCGGGCCCCGGGCTCGTCTCGGTGTTGAAGCCCCACGCTCCGCCTCGCTTCTTCGGGTCCGTTAACCAATAGGACGGAGCGACATAGTCGTAAGGACCAGTCATCTTCACGCCGGTCGCGCCAGTCAGCGTAGTGGGCCGCGCTGTAGCCGAAGAGAGCGTGGGATTCGGCCAGTGCGTCTCCCGCTCGATATCCAGATACATCTGCTCCACCTTCGGCGGCGGCGGATTATCACTACCGTTCAGCCAAACCAGCAGACTGGGATGGCTGCGGATGCGCAGCATCTGCGCTCTCAGTGATGCTGCGGCAACAGTGTAGTTCTCAGGCGTCCACTGCGCCCACCGCTCCCATCGATCGCAACAGCACCAGCCGGCGATCACCAGAATGCCGTCCTCATCGGCCAGCCGATAGAACGCGTCGGTCTCGAGCTTGCCCTCCAGTCGGATCGCATTCAGATGCAGGTCCCGCACCATCTCAAACTGTTGCTCCAGCCGCTGTGCCTGCTCACGCAGCAGCATGTCTCCCGACCAGCCTCCGCCGCGTATCAGCACCGGCCGTCCATTTACGCGAAACAGGCGCGCTCCGGTGTCGGTCAGCTCGGAGGTGATCTCGCGAATCCCCACTCGCGCAACTGCCTCGTCGGAGACTCTGCCGCCGCTGCGGAAGCTCATCCGCAGCGTCTCCAGGTGCGGCTCCCCCATCTGGTACGGCCACCAAAGCTGCGGATGCGGCACTCGTAGCTTCGGAAATTGCTCCGGTGCAAAGACGATGGTGCGGGTCTCGCCCGGATCGAGGCTCACGGGCTGCTCTGCCTCAATGCCAAGCACGGACACTGTCGCGGTGCCGCTGACTCGCTCCGCGCTCGCGTTGTGAACTTCGCCATAGACTGTCAGCTCTGCGGTATCAGAAGAACTCGAGAGATGCGTAGTGATCATTGGCGACCGCACACTCACCGGGCCGCTCGTGTAGAGCGCTACGTCACCCGTCAAACCCATGTCCTTGTCCGGCGGGCAGGGGCTCCAGTCCACCCAGTTGATCGCAAGGTCGTTCTCCGTCGGCGCGAACGTCTCAACCGCAATTGCGTTCTCTACGCCCGGCTTCAGCAATCGCGTCACGTCGAACTCATAGGTGCGATACGCCCCCGCCACGTCGCTCGATGCGGCTAGCTTCTGGCCGTTCACCCAAATATTCGCGCGATAGTTAATCCCGCCAAAGCGCAGCCAAAGCACCTTCCCGCGAGTCGTCGCAGGCACCGTGAATCGCGTGCGATACCACCACGGACATGCGTACGGGCTGCTCGGCGACATCGGCAATCGCGAAAAGATGGCACCAATCGGATAATCCGTTCCCGGAATCGCGCGCAGGTTGCGAGCAAAGTAAGGATCGCGAAACTCGCCTGCGGCAACCTGCGCAGCCAATACGGTCGACGGCACAGCAGTCGCTTTCCATCCATGCGTGGCTTTGAAGGAAACAGAGGACAATTGCTCGCCCGTCTGCTGGCCCGCCTTGGAGATCTCGCACCCAGAAGCAAGCCACCACCCCTCATGCAGCCGCAGCAAAGGCCCAGCAGCCTGCTGCGCGCGAGCCGGTGCGTTGGCCACAAGGGTGAGAACGAAAAATAAGCAGAACAGCGAGTAAAACTTCGCGGTGCTCAGCCAGCGGATGGCTGTGTATCGACGCTTTCCTGTACCGCGCGCGTGAAATATGGGATGCAAAGTTTCAGCCCCTCCCGCAATTGCACTTTGGCCTCCCAGCCTAGCACTGTGCGGGCGCGGGTAATATCCGGACGGCGGCGTGCCGGATCATCGACCGGCAATTCCAGGCTGCGCATCTTGCTCTTCGAGCCGGTCACTGCGATGACTTCACGCGCACACTCGGCAATCGTCCATTCTTCCGGGTTGCCGATGTTGACTGGCTGGTGCTCCTCACTGTGCGCCAGCCGCACGATACCGTCGATCAGATCGGTTACATAGCAGAACGACCGTGTCTGCGAACCGTCGCCGTAGAGGGTCAAGTTCTCACCGCGCAACGCCTGCATCATGAAATTCGAGATCACGCGTCCATCGTTTGGCTGCAGGCGCGGTCCATAGGTGTTAAAGATGCGCACCATTCGCGTGTTCACGCTGCAATACCGGTGATAGGCCATCACCGTCGCCTCGGCAAAGCGCTTCGCCTCGTCGTAGACGGAGCGCGGCCCGATCGGATTCACATTGCCCCAATAACTCTCCGTCTGCGGATGCACTTCGGGATCGCCGTAGCACTCCGACGTGGACGCATGCAGATAAATCGCGCGATAGCGGCGCGCAATATCGAGCGTGTTGAATACTCCGTAAGCCCCGACTCGCAAGGTCTCGATGCCCAGCCGCATGTAGTCGGCAGGACTCGCCGGAGACGCCATGTTGAAGATTGCATCCACCTGACCAGGCTCGAAGGGCTGACAGATATCGCGCTCCAGCAGACTAAAGCGCGGCTCACCTTGCAGATGTTCCAGGTTATCCAGTCTTCCGGTTGCCAGGTTGTCGACACCGATAACGGTATGTCCGTCCGCCAGCAGCACATCGGTAAGGTGCGAACCAAGAAAACCCGCCGCGCCGGTGACCAGGATTCGCATCTTCCTCAAAGGCCGTTGCTCCTCGAACGTGACTCCCCGCAGATTGTGCCGCCGCTCACCGCAGAACCCGTGCCCCCGTGCGTTCGCGCGCCGGATAGGCGGCTGGCCGCCCAACACTCAGATAGGTAAAGCCGCGCTCCAGCATCTCCTTCGGATCGTAGAGATTCCTGCCGTCGATCACGATCGGATAGCGCAGCAACGTTTGCAGCCTTTCCAGGTCCAGCTCGCCGAATTGCGCCCAGTCGCTCAGGATCAGGAGCGCGTCCGCCCCGGTCGCTGCCGTATACAAGTCTTCCGCGTATTGCATTGACGGCCCGGGCGCCAGCTCGGACTTCGCCCGCTCCGTCGCTGCCGGATCGTACGCCACGACAGTGCAGCCTTCGGCCAGCAACATCCGGATGATGTCGAATGCCGGCGACTCACGGACATCATCTGTGCCGCCTTTGAAGGCCAGGCCAAGCACCGCGAGCCGCTTGCCACGGAAGGTCCATAACGCCGATCGCACCTTGTTGAAGAAGCGCCGCTTCTGCTCGTCGTTGATCTTCTCCACTTCGGACAGGATGCCGAAATCGACGCTCAACTGTTCCGCGACATAGCGGAAGGCCGCCACATCCTTGGGAAAGCACGAGCCCCCGTAGCCAATGCCGGCGCGTAGAAACTGGCCGCCAATGCGCTTGTCCAGTCCCATCCCGCGAGCCACCTCTTCCACGTTTGCGTCCACCGCCTCGCAAACATTCGCCACTGCGTTGATGAAGGAAATCTTCATCGCCAGGAAGGCGTTGGACGCATGCTTGATCAGCTCCGCCGCCTTGGTTGAGGTCAGCAGGATGGGTGGTGGATCGGCAATCGTGCGTGGGCCGATGATCGCATTGTCGCTGCGGTAATAGTCGCCGGAGGTCAGCGGCGCGTAAATGGCCTTCAATATCTCAGCCGCCTGATCGCTGTCAGCGCCGATCACGATTCGATCCGGGTGCAAAAAGTCGGATACCGCGGTCCCCTCGCGCAGAAACTCCGGATTCGACGCCACATCGAAGTTCGCGCTCGATGTGCCGTTGCGCTCCACCACCCGGCGAATCCATTCATTCGTATACACCGGGACCGTGCTCTTCTCGACGATCACCTTGTAGCTATCGATCGAGCGCGCAATCTGCGTCGCCACTGCGTCCACATAGGACAGGTCCGCGTTACCGGAGTCGGACTGCGGCGTGCCCACCGCGATGAAGATGGCCTGCGCCTGCTGCGCGGCTGTGGGCAGATCCGTCGTGAACTGCAGACGCGTGTTGCGGTGACGGGCGAGGAGCTCCGCCAGAAAATCTTCGTGAATAGGGAGCTCTCCCGCGCGCAGTGTGGCGACCTTCTGCTCATCGTTATCCACGCACACCACAGAGTGGCCGATCTCCGCAAAACACACGGCCGCGACCAGACCCACATAGCCTGAACCCACCACAGCTATCGACACCGGCTTCGCCGTCAATTCGCTTATCTCTCCCTTATGTCTGCTGATCCCTCAGAGTATACCGTGATGAATTTGCCTTTCCCATTTCACGCAGATACTCATTCCGTTCCGAGTTGTGCAGCAGCCATCACCTCGTGATACAAGACCTCGCATCGCTCCAACATTCTGTCGGTTGTATACGATGCCGCATTTCCCAGACCTGCGGCGCGAATTCCCGCGGTGTCCCGCAGCGCGCGAGCAATCGTCTGCGCCGCGGCATCCGGCTTCGCCGGATCAATCAGTATTGCGGCATCACCGCCGACTTCGTTCATCGGCGGCCGGTCTGTCGTCACCACCGGACATCCACAGGCCTGCGCCTCCAGAATCGGCCAGCCAAACCCCTCCTCCAGCGAGGGAAAGAGTGTCGCCAGCGCGCAACTGTACAACGCCTGAAGCTGCTCCTGGCTTGCGCCCGCGATTTCGACCAGCGCATCGCCCACTCCATGCTTCTGCGCGATCGCCTGCAGCTCCGGCTTGATCGCACCGCCAGCCATCACCAGCCGCGCAGCCGCATACTGCGGCAGTTTGCGCAGCTCAGCAAAGATCTCGATCGCCGCGCCGCGGTTTTTGTACCAATGGTTGCCGCCGATATGGAAGAAATACGGCTCACCCGGCCGCAGCCCGATGGAAGCCAACAACGGCGCACACGCATCCGCACTCAGCGGCTTGTACGGCCAGTGCAGCGCGTTCGGCACCACGTGCAGCCGCCCTTCCGGTATTGCGAGATATTGCCGCAGGTCATCGCGCGTCTTTGCGGACACACACAGAAGGGCGCGTGCCTGGCGCAAGCCGCGTGCGATCAACCGCTGGAATATCCTGCCTGTCAGGCTGACCTGGTTCTCCGGAAAATGACCCATCGCACTGCGGATCGCTAGCAGGTCATGACAGGTGACCACATGAGGTCGCCGCGCCAGCGCAGTCACATACATAGCATTGGAGTGATCGCACAAGTGAATGACATCCGCGTTGGATGCAGCGCGCCGAAGCTCGCGCCGGAAGAGAAGAAATTTATCCGTGTAGCCCAGCCACTTGAACATCGGCGAGCTCTCTGCAACCCGCGCTCCCAGCACCGCCGGAGGCCGCAGCAGGTGAACCTCGTGACCCCGCGCCCGCAGACCTTCCTCCAGCATAGAAGCGTAAATCTGCATGCTGTCCTGGCGGTCCGGCGCATAATTGCCGACCAGCAGTACCTTCATCGCGCGTTCACCGGATGGATAGAATTGCGATCAGCCAGAATCACCGCCGCGACGAATTTCACGCGGTTTGATGAGCTTGCATGGGTTCCCGGCGGCGACCGTCCACGGCGGAATATCGCGCAGAACCACCGACCGCGCCCCGATCACGCTGCCCTCGCCAATCGTTACTCCCGGGGCGATAAAAGCTCCTGCCGCTATCCATGCCTGCGCTCCGATGGTGATCGGCCGCGAGTAAAGCGGAAAGTCCGACCGCGTGTAATCGTGGCTGGACCCGCACAGATATGCGTGCTGGGAAACTGTGGTGTGCTCACCGATGCGGATCGGCGCCAGATTGTAAATTTCCACCTTATCGCCAATCGCGACGTAGTCGCCCAGCTCCAGGTTCCACGGCACATGCACCCGCACGCCGCCGCAGATCAGTACATTCTTTCCGATCTTTGCTCCGAACATCCGCAGCAGCGCCACGCGCAACCCGCTCAGGGCGCGAGGGCGCAGCGGATAGAAGGGAAATTGCGCACATTCCCATAGCGCGCGGCGAATCAACTCGCCCGGCCGCCCGATCTTCCGGTAGCTCGAAAGGTCCACGCCGGCACGGGAGAATCCAGCATGCTCCATTCCTGTATTCTCCATTCCCGGATGCGCCACATCGAGCGCGCCGTCTGAGGTCCCCAGGACATCCGTTGCTGTCGGTGAGTCGCTCATCATTGCAATGCTACCTTCCATCCGCCGGCTAATCCATCACCGGCGTCGCTGCCTCATTCAATATCTGCAAGAGATACGTTCCGTAACCGCTTTTCAACAGCGGGGTTGCCAGGGAGGCCAGCTCGGCGGCCGAGATGTACCCCATCCTATAGGCCACCTCCTCTGGACATGCAATCTTCAGTCCCTGTCGCTTCTCCAGCGTCGCGATGAACATCGACGCATCCAGCATCGAATCATGGGTGCCGGTGTCCAGCCATGCCATGCCACGACCGAAACATCGCACCCGCAGCTTGCCTTTCTGCATGTAGACACGATTCAAATCGGTGATTTCGAGCTCGCCACGCGCCGACGGCTTCAGCGTCTTCGCATACTCCACCACCTTGCCATCGTAAAAGTACAGTCCCGTCACCGCATGCCGCGATTTGGGTTTTGCCGGCTTCTCTTCGAGGCTGATGGCATTTCCCTCACGGTCGAACTCCACCACGCCGTACGCCTCCGGATTCTGTACCGGATACGCGAACACCACCGCGCCGTCCCTCGTCTGCGCAGCTTCTTGCACCATGGTGGCCAGATCGTGCCCGTGGAAAATATTGTCGCCCAATACAAGCGCGCACGGCTCTCCAGCAACGAATGCCTCGCCAATCAGAAACGCCTGCGCCAGTCCATCCGGCTTCGGCTGCTCCGCATAGGAGATCGAGAGACCCCATTGGCTGCCATCCCGCAGCAGATTCCGAAAGCTGGGTAGATCGTGCGGAGTGGAGATCACCAGAATCTCCCGAATGCCCGCCAGCATCAGCGTGCTCAGCGGGAAGTAAATCATTGGCTTGTCATAGACCGGGACAAGCTGCTTCGAAACAGCAAGCGTCACCGGATACAACCGGGTACCTGATCCGCCGGCCAGAATGATGCCTTTCACTGTGCGCTCCCGGCTGCAGCGGTCTGCGTCTCCCGCCCGGCGTAATTCCGGTCAATCCATTCGCGGTACGCACCGCTGGTGATCGCCTCAACCCATGGCATATTCCCGAGATACCAGCCGATGGTCTTGCGAATCCCGCTCGAAAAGCTCTCCTGCGGCTTCCAGCCAAGCTCGGCAGTGATCTTTTTGCAGTCGATCGCATACCGGCGGTCATGGCCCGGACGGTCTTTCACATACGTGATCAATTCGCGCCGCGAACCCGCTCCGGACCGCAACTCATCGAGAATGTCGCAGATCGTCTGGACGACGACAATGTTTGGCATTTCGTTGAGGCCGCCGATGTTGTAGGTCTCGCCTGGACGCCCCTTGGCCAGCACTGTCGCGATAGCTGAGCAGTGGTCGCCCACATACAACCAGTCGCGCACATTCAGCCCATCGCCGTAGACCGGCAGCGGCTTACCCTGCAGTGCGTTCAGCACCATCAGCGGAATCAGCTTTTCTGGAAACTGCAGCGGGCCGTAATTATTCGAGCAGTTCGTGGTCAGCGTGGGCAGTCCATAGGTGTGAAAGTAGGCGCGTACCAAGTGATCACTGGCTGCCTTGGATGCCGAATATGGACTGTTTGGGCTGTAGGGTGTGTTCTCGTGGAACCCTGGATCGGAGGGCGCAAGCGATCCGTAGACCTCATCCGTTGAAACATGCAAAAACCGAAATCTCTCCCGCGCCGCGGCGTCGAGCGAGCGCCAATGCTCAAGCGCTGCGTCCAGCAAGCGGAAGCTCCCGACGACGTTCGTCATCACGAACGCCTCAGGCCCCAGAATCGACCGGTCCACATGGCTCTCCGCTGCGAAGTGCACCACGGCATCCGGCCGGTACTCCGCCAGCAACTGCCCCACCAGCTCGCGATCCGCGATGTCTCCCCGTACGAACGTGTAGCCGGAAGCCGTTTCCACGGGAGCCAGACTTTGCAGGTTCCCGGCATAGGTCAGCTTGTCCAGATTCAATACCTGGTCGCCCGCCGCAATGCGCGCCAACACAAAATTCGCACCAATGAAGCCGGCGCCGCCTGTCACCAGAAGACGGCTACTCATGCAAGCCTCTGATCATTTCTCTCCAGTCACTTACGAGCGATACTGTAACTATTCGTTTCACTTACGCGAAGACCTCGGAATCCATCAGCGGCTTGCCTGCCGCATCCTTTGCCGAGAGCACCGGTGTTCCCGCGTCCGGCCATTGAATCCCGATCCTCGGGTCGTTCCACAGCACGCTGCGTTCACCCTGTGGCGCATAAAAATCCGTCGCTTTGTACAGCACCTCGGCAATCGCCGAAAGCACCAGGAACCCATGGCCGAAACCCGCCGGGATCCAGAGCATCTGCTTATTCTCTTCGCTCAGCAGATGTCCCGTCCATTGACCGAAGGTAGGAGAGCTGCGCCGCAAATCGACGGCGACGTCGAATATTTCCCCCCGCACCGCCCGGACCAGCTTGCCCTGAGGCTGAATGAGCTGATAGTGCAGCCCGCGCAAAACACCCCGCTCGGATCGCGAGTGGTTGTCCTGCACGAAATTCTCGTGGATTCCCAGCTCGGCAAACCTCTGCCGGTTATAGCTCTCCAGAAAAAACCCGCGGCTGTCGGCAAAGACGCGCGGCTCCAGAAGTTTCACTTCAGTCAGATTTGTCGGATGGATCTGCATGTCAGCCGGCAATCGCTCCCGCGCTCATCACCGCGTCCAGTTGCTGCTCCCAATCCGGAAGCCGAAAGCCAAAGGTGCGGGCGAACTTCTCATTGGAGAGTATCGAATTCGCCGGCCGCGCCGCGGGTGTCGGATAATCCGCAGTCCCAATCGCCACCAGCGAAGGCGTTGGTCCGGCCGCACGCGTAAAGATCGCCTTCGCAAATTGGTACCAGGTCGTCGCCCCGGCTGCCGTCATATGGAATGTCCCGTTCGTCCAGTTTCCTGCGTCGGCATGCTTAAGAATCTGCAGCGTCGCCTCCGCGATTGCCCCAGCCGATGTGGGCGCGCCATGCTGGTCTGCGACGACACGCAGCTCCCGCCGCTCAGCACCCAGGCGAAGCATGGTCTTCAGAAAATTCGCTCCATGGTCGCTATACACCCAGCTCGTGCGCAGGATGACGAACTCGCCCCCAGCGTCGGCAATGCCCCGTTCGCCTTCTAACTTCGATACGCCATAGATATTCCGCGGGCCAGTCGGATCCGTTTCCAGATAGGGCACCGGCTTGCTTCCGTCCATCTTGCTTCCATCAAAAACGTAATCAGTCGAGTAGTGCACCAGCCTGGCGCCGATCCGCGCTGCCTCCGCCGCCATAACCCCGGGGGCGGTAGCATTCACAGCAAAGCACAATTCACGATCGCTCTCTGCCTTGTCGACAGCGGTGTACGCCGCGGCGTTCACGATCACATCCGGCCGCACACGCCGCACCAGTGCGCGCACGCTCTCCCGATCCGCAAGGTTGCAGTCCCCCCGCGTCGAAACAACAATCTCGTCAACTTCATTGAAGGGCGGCCAACATCTCTGGAATGCATGACCCACCTGCCCATTGCCTCCAAAGAGAAGTACGCGCATGTCACTGTTGTCCTTCAAAAATGATTGGAGATCATGCAGGTCTAGTAAGTGGAAATGCGATAAATGGCGTAAGCCGTCGCCGAGCCGATCGCTGCGGTGATGACCTGCTGCGTGTATATCTTCCGAGCGCTGGTTGGAACAAACACAATGTCGCCATCGGTCAGCAACATGTCCGGCCCTCCGCCATAAAGCACCTTATCCAGATCCACTGTCATCTCTTCGCGGCCCGTCGGTGAGCGGCGGATCAGGCGTGACTGGTTCGCTTTCGCAGTGCGCGTGACGCCCCCCGCCAGCGCGAGCGCCTCCAGCAATGTGAGCCGATTGTTGTGCTCGACTTGATATCCACCCGGACGCATCAGTTCGCCAACCAGATAAATCACCCCCGAACGCGCCACGAAGATACGATCTCCGGGCAGAATCTCCATCTGCCCTTCCTCGATCGACTCCGGTGTCTGCGCCCCAACGTTCAGCGTCACGTGGATGATCTGCTTGGGATCGGACGCATGGACGATACTCACGGTACGGGAAGCCGTTTCATTGAGTCCGCCAGCCATTGCTATTGTATCGGCCAGCGTGCGCGGCGCCGCGATCGCATAGACGCCCGGTGAACGAACCTCTCCGGTAATCGTGATGGTGCGCCGGGTGAACTCCGCGACGAAGACTGTCACCTCCGGAGCGACCAGGATTTTTGCGTCTTTATAGCGCTGGGTTACCGCGTCCGTGATCTCCGCGAGTGTCAGACCCGCAACGTGCAGCGTGCCCGCCAGCGGCAGCAGAATGTCTCCTTTCACGTTCACTCGGAATCGGCCGGAGAGCTCCGGAGTATCGAAGATCACAATGTCCAGCAGGTCGCCTTCGGTGATCTGCGTCGCTGGACTGGTCTGCGGAATATCCATGCCCGTCCCAAACACGCCCACGCTGCCCTGGTTCATCGGCCCGGTGCCGGGCGGGTTCAGCGGCGCGCTCGGCGCCTGCTGGCCGTAGCCATTGTTCGTGGATTGTCCACCGTTGGACTGGCCAGAACCGGGTTGGCCGTAAGTATTACCGGCGCCGTTCGCCCCGGTAGACTGCCCGCTGCCATTGCTGCCCAGCGGCTGGGGCGACACCTGCTGGCCCAGCGTTTGGCCAGACATCACAGTTGTGCCAGCACCGGCCACCAGCCCCAGATAGATGGCGGCCAGCGCGACACACCGCCAGCTTCGACACATCAATTTACTTGACCTCTTCATGCACCGATTCGCTCGTGTACCCATACCCGTAGGTGTAGGGTCCGGAGTAGTTGTAATAGCTGTCTTTGCGCATGTCGATATCGTTCACGACCGCCCCCAGCAAGTGCGCGTTCACGCGTCGCAGCAGCTCGCGTGTGCGCATCAGCGCCTTCTTGCGCGTCACCCCGGCACGGACCACCAGCAGCACCGAATCTGCGCGCGCCGCAGGTGCAAGTGAATCGGAGATCGCCAGAATCGGCGCCGTATCGATGATGACCCGGTCATATTGCTCCGACCACTGGCGCATCATCTCCGCCATGCGATGCGAAGCCAGCAGCTCTGCCGGATTGGGCGGCACGGCGCCAGCCGGAAGATAGGCGAGTGTCGGCACCTGAGACACCGGATGCAGAATCACCGATTCATCGCTCTGCCGGCTCAATAGGTTGGTTAGCCCCTGCGGTGGCCGCCGCAATCCGAACAACAGGTGCAACGTGCTGCGCCGCAAATCGGCATCGACAATCAGTACCCGCTCACCCCGCTGTGCCAGCATCACCGCGATGTTTGCCGAAAGCGTCGACTTGCCTTCCGACATGAATGCGCTGGTGACCACGATCGTGCGCAGAGGGTTGTCGATCGCGCTTAACAGAATCGAAGACCGCAACGCGCGATACGCCTCCGCCGTCGGTGAAGCGGGAGCAGTAATGGAGACAAGCCGGCGCCGCTCGCCTGGTTCCTCGGCAAGATCTTCGGGTTTTGCCCCCTTCGCCGCGGCCTGGAAGTGAGGAATGGCTCCTATCGAAAGCAGCCCGGAGAACAGCTCCACATCGTCTGTGGTCCGCAAGGTGTCGTCAAGCGAATCTAAGATAAAGGCGCCAAGCACTCCCACTAGAAGCCCAAATGCAGCAGCAATCATGACATTCGTCCGCACGTCGGGCGAGACCGGCCCAAGCGGCAGCATTGCTTCATCGATCACAGTTACCGAAGCCGTATTCAACCCCGCAGCAAGGTTCGATTCCTTCAGCTTCAGCTGCAGTTGATCGTAGAGCTGGCGGCTGGATTCCGCGTCCTGCCGCAGCAATGCGTATTGGGCGGCACTCTCGTTCAGCTTGTAGGCTTGCTGCATCTGTTTATCGAGCTGCCCCCGCATCAGGTCCAGCGCGTGCGTGGAGGTGTTGTATTCCTCGCGAATGCGCTGCTGCACGTTGCGCATCTCGGTATCGACCTGGTTCTGCACGCTGACGATCTGGTTGTGCAGTTCATGCACCCGCGGGTAATTGGGCCCATATCGTGTCGTCAGTTGGTTGTATTGCGCGGTCAGGTTCAGCAGCTCGGCGCGAAGCGTCATCAGCGTAGAGCTGGGTGCAACGCTGGCAATCAAGTCCGGATCGTTCGACTCCGCCAGCCGCAGCTTAGCCTCTTGTACGATACGGTCCGCCTGTGCGCCGGCGACCTGGCTGTTGTTGGCGCGCAGCCGGTCCAGCTCCAGGCTCTCGGTCTGTCCTGAGCTTGATCCCGAACCGGATCCCGTGTCGATCAGGTTGTGCTCTTTCTGATACTGCCCAAGACGCGCCTGCGCGTTGGTAGCCTCTCGTTTCAGCCCCTCCATCTCGTTTGCGAGCCACCGCGTTACACGGCCCGTGCCTTCCATGTGATCGTCGAGGTTACGCTTCAGATATACCTCGATGAGGGTGTTCGGCACGTCCTTAGCGACCTGCGGACGCGGATCGTAATACGCGATCGAGATGATGTCTGTCCCGGTGACCGCAGTGATCCGCAGCGATCCTCTCACCGAGCCGATCATGACCTGGAGCTGCGCCGGAGGAAAGGCATCCATGCCCGCATCCGGCGGCAGGTGATCGAAAGCATTCGGAAATGGTCCGCGGTGCTGCTGCGCCAATTCCCGGATCGCATAAAACACCACCACATTGCTCTGCATACGCGCGACTTCCGTGGGTATGCGGACATCCTCCGAGGAGAGGCTTTCCTGAATCAGGTCGCTGAGACCCATGTTGGTCTGCGAAGGATTGAGATCGATAGTGGCGGTGCCTTCATACAGCGGCACACGGGTCTTCGAATACACATAGCCCAGCAGAATGGCGACAAGCAGGCAAGCAAGAACCAGCCACTTCCATTTGAAGAGAATGCGGCCGATTTCAGATAGTGAGAGCCCTTCCTTGGCGCCACCGGCTGCCAGCGGACCTTCTGCCTCTACTGTGATCGGCGCGACTTGATGCGAGGCATCCACCATTTGCGGCGTCTCTCCGGCGTCCCTTCAACTCTTCGCCGGGCGCGCCCGGTTCGTGCTCTGCAGCGGGCCTGCATCGCCCCCGGCACGCCAGGCAAGCTCGTGGAATGCGGGTACGGGAATGACTGCGGGCTTAGATCATCTCTGCAACAGGTGTAAACCGGTGGTGTTCTCTGACCTTCCGGTGAAGAAAGACCACTCTGAGAGTCGCTCGCGGATGACACACATAGCCAAAAATGCTCTAGCAGTGCCTCCGATACTATCTCAGTAACCGGGGCAGTCCCAAGAGAGTTCTTGCACCACGAAAGGGGCATAGCATCCACCCGTCGGTATCAATCGTGGGGGCGGTTTTCAATCGCCGCCTGTTCGCGCAGCTCGCGGGTCTTCAACACGATCATGTACTCGTAGATGGCCTGGAGGCGCGCATATGTTAGCCCAGGCCGTCCATCCAGGAAGGCGCGTCGCGCAAACACCATGTAGAGCCACTTCAATAGCGGCCTGCCCGGCATTCCGTAGAAGAGCGCTTTCTGGTGCAGGCGTTTCTCATGAAAGTCTCTGCCCGTCACTGCCGTGCGGAGTGACGGATTCTGCAATCCGCCGCCGTCGACGATCAGCCGTGCCTCCATGCTCGAATACAGATCGTGCTTGCGCAGCCAGTGGCTAATGCCTTTTGAGAAGGGGTAGTGATCCAGGGCGGAATCGAGTTCGCCAACGTTCCCCGCAATCTCCAGCACCTCATTGATCTCCCGCGTGTAGTGGGCCAGTTCGGGGCGGACCAGGCGAACGTACCAGGGAGAAATCTGCGCGTGCCGCAGCCAGCGGTTCTGGAAGTAGTCGCGGCGGCGTATACGGTACGCGGCGATATCAGGATCATTGTTGGCCGCCACTCGCTGCACCTCATCGGCCAACGCCGGCGTGCAGCGCTCATCCGCATCCATGAGCAATACCCACGGATGGCGAAAGCGGGTCTGATTCAACGCAGCGTTGCGATGCGCGGCATAGTTGTCGAAGACCCTCTGCGACACCTTGGCCCCCAGCCCCTCCGCGATCGAGACGGTCGCATCCGTACTGAAGGAATCGAAAACATGTACATCATCCGACCAGGACACGGAAGCGAGCGCACCCGGCAGGTCCTGCTCCTCGTTGAGCGTCGGGATGAGGACCGAGGCGCGCTTCAAATCGATTCCTCCTGAGCGGCAACCGCCTGGAATCCCGGCACACACCAGGACAGCGCCTGGCGCAGACCGGCCACGTCCTGCTCGAAGCTGAATTGATCGATGCGCTTTCGCGCAGCAGCTCCCATGCTCGCCGCCAGCCCCGGCGTACCGAGCACACGCTGCAGCGCTTCGGCAAGCGCGGAAACGTCGCCCGCAGGAAAAACCGCGCCCGTTTCGCCCTCGCGCACCAGGTCCTCCTGGCATCCCACATCGCCCGAGACCACGACCGCCCTGCCGGCGTTCATCGCCTCATTCACCACCAGGCCCCACGGCTCATGTCTGGATGGCAGCACAAAGACATTGCACAGATCGAAGAATCGGGGCAGCTCCGTCTGGTTGCGGAAACCCAGAAAGTGCACATCGGGATCGCCATTTGCCTGGCGCTCCAGATTTTCTCTCTCCTCACCGTCACCGACGATCAAGAGATATGGCCTCGTTTGGCCCAGCATTCTGTGCGCCGCCACCAGGTCCGCGCAACGCTTGCGCTCCTGCAGCTTTGAAGCAAACAGGATCACAGCACGCCCGGGTTCCAGTGCCAGCTCCATACGCAGCGCATCGCGGCTCCGAGCGACCTCGTCCGCACGGCGCTGGAAGAACGCGTTGTCCACGGCATACGGCATTCGGAAGATCGGCACTTCCTCTCCCAGATAGCGTCGCCAGTAGCGGGCATTCGCCTCTCCAATGGCTAATACTGCACTCACCTGGGGTCGCAGTCCGCAAAAGAAAAGATCCTTGGCCAGAAGCTTTGCGCGGTTGCGTAGCCGGTCATGCAGCGTCGACTCGGCGCGAAGCAGCAAGGGAATGCGGAGCATGGAGGCACTGGCAATCACCCGCAGGCTGTTTGCCGTGCTATAGCCATGGCTCCATACAGCATCGAAATGTCCGCGCTCCAGCGCCTTGAATATGCCGTAATTCAGTGGCCGCGCAAATCCCGGTTCCTTGCCGGCCTCCCGCCAGCGCGGCAGAAACGATGAGCGGTACCCGTCGAGGAGCGGGACATCCCACTCGACCTTTACCCCAAATCCTTCGTCCACATAGCCGTGCACGGTATGGTCGCTCGAGAAGAAGACTTCTAGCTCGATGTCCGGCTCCCGGGCGATCCGTCGCAGCAGCGGCGCCTGGTACTGGATGGGATGACTGACGAAGTAGGCCAGACGCAGTGGTCTTCCCCGTGTGAACATACATGTCTTTCTGCGAAACTGCCGGCCGTCCTCGCACGTCATCCGTTGCTGACCGGCTCGAAGCCGATCCTACCATCCGTCTTCGAGCCCCGGTCCTACACACTTTGTGTGCTAGGACTGCGCCAGGATTGTGGTTTCATCGTATCTTGACATGGGCACCCACGGTCCCGGCTTCACGACGCACCTATTCCTATAGAATGCAGGCACCACCGTGACTGATCAGTTTGAAAATCCGCCCTCCGATGGCGGTTTCCACCTCGCGCAGATCGACGAGCCGACCAACTATGGCCGCGTCGCCATACGCATTGTTATCGCGCTGGTCATTTCCTCGCTCGCCGTTCTGATCTGGATTCAATTCGGACGCAAGACGCCCGTTGCCACCGGCGACATCGCCCGCCTATCCATCTATCCAGTACAGGCAAGAATCACCGGAGGCAATGCTGGTACTCCCGGCCAGCAGGGTCAGGACGAAATCATCAACCAGTTGCTCGTCTTTGCCCATGTTCGCCTGCACAATCCGAACACCACGCCGATAATGCTTGAGGACGATTGGGCGGTGGTCACTCTGCCAAATGGCGAGACGCGCCGCAGCCTGGGAGCGAGCGGTCCTGATTTCGAGAAGGTTTTTCAGGCGTATCCCCAACTCGCCCCGCTGCGCATGGATCCACTCCGCCGCGACATCCAGATTCAGGCTGGTCAGTCCGTCGATGGCCTGATGGTATTCAGCTATCCGCTCTCGAAAGAGCAATGGGACGCGCGCAAGTCGATGCAGGTGACCGTCTCGTTTAACGGCGCGAAAGATATCACTCTCTCCGCTCCGCCAAGCTAGTAGCCGTCAATCGAGAGATCCGCCCCTGGGCTGGTCGAAAGGGAATTTCCCTGCTGTCTACTGCATGGGACGCAGATAGCCGTACACCTGCTGATTGTCGATGTGCAACACCACCAGTGTGTATTCGCGGTGGGCAACGCTATCGCTCAAGGTCAGAGGACTGTTGACATGTCCCGTGACCTGGTAGTGTTTCCCACCCTCGTCGATAACCAACGCATAGGTCCCGCGTCTCGGATCCGGGTGCCGCACAGACACTCCCAGGCCCGGCGCCACCTTGGCAAACCTGCCCTCATCCGCGTGGAATTCACGGAGCGGCACCGGACTATGCCGCTGCAATCCCTCCACCGTCTCGATGTTCTGGGCCAGCGGGCTCACATAGGAGCCATCTGCCGTCGCGTTGTACGAGGTGGCCGGGGGAGCGGGTGACGCGGTAGGAGGAGGCGCGGCCCCTCGACCTATGTTCGGCTTAGCCGGTTGCGATACGCCGGTTTGCGATCCCGACGGCTGGGGCGCAGACGCTCTCGCAGAAGAAGACACGGAAACGGGCGCTACATAACTCGGCGGAGTAGCCTGTGCTGTCCGGGGTGAAGTTGGCTGTTCTGAAGTTGTCCCAGAAGAGGGGGATGATGACCCGTTGGAGACTCCCGCACTCGGCACGGGTTGGCTCGCCGCCGCATTGGCAGCTACATTTTGCGGCTGGAAGTGCGTCGGATACGGCGGAACCAGCTCCGGTGTATATGCGGCCTCGACCGGCCGATTGCGCGATCCGCTTTGCTGTCGCGGCGTCCGGCCGCGCTGCCCTATCGGTGGGGGAGTCGAAACTCCCTGCCGATTCCCTGCTCCCCTGTTCCCCGCATCCCGATTCTCCGGCTCACGATTGCTCTGCCCGGCCGCGCCATTATCGCTTCCAGGCTGTGACTCAGCGTCTGCCGGTTGAGCCGTTTCGGCTGGCGTCGCGGCCTGCTGTGCGCTTTGCTGCGGGGCTGAAGGCGTGACATTGGGGTCGTTCTGCGCATCCGCTGGCGAGCGCGGGACATCGGAATTACCCTCCAGCGCGCTAGCCGTCTTCTGATCCACGTTCATCTGGGCCAGGGTGTCAGCCAGCTTATGATTCTGTTCCTGGAGCGCATTCATCGCGGCGTCCTGCTGGCGTACGCGATCTCGCAGCGAGCCGCTCCACAACAGCGCCCCCACCGCGAGAATCGCCGCAATACCAGGCACCGCCAGCGTCAGGAAGGGGAAATGATGTTCGCGTTCCTGACGCATGCTTGGCCGGACCCATGATTGGTCGTCCTGCTGCAGCATCGACTCGAAATTGAGCCGGCCGCCGCGCCCAGGTTCCGGCCGGCGAAAGTCATGGAACTCCGCCCAGCGTGCGGCGGGGCTGTCTGGCAAAACAGCAGCGCTATCCGCCTGTCCGGCATGATCCGTTGCCGATGCAGTTGTGTTGTCCGCCCCACCGGCAGAATTGACCGAATGTCCACCAGGATTGGCTGCGTGTCCCGCGGGGTCGGCTCCTTGCCGGGCAGGGTTCACTGCGTCTAACTTGGCGAGCGTGTCTTTGACCCATGGGTCATTCTCCGCCTGCGCGCCACGATTGACCTCGGTCCCATCGTTCTCCCAACGCACGTCCGCCGACTCGGTCTGCCGGGGCTGGGGTGGCGGCGGTGCTGGCATAGCAGCAGGGCTGGAGTCCACCCTTTGCGGCTCGATCCGGTGTCGTTCTACCGGATACGGCCCACGCTGCGGCGCTTCTGTTTCCGAAGGCGCAGCGGGCACCGGACGATCCGCCGGCCTGGCCGGAGGCACACGCTGCGGCGTATCGACAACATCCGTCTCTTCCGGTGGTACCGGTAGACGTGCGCCCAGCTGTCGCATTCAGACAAGCCCTCCTGGTTCTTCAATTGACTGGACGAGTTACCCAGTTAGAATCGCGATTCTGCGCCCAAGATGCCCTAGTTCGCCAATCCTGCCGGGAAGCAAATAGCCGTCGAAAGCACGATTTCAATACGATTGATTACTCAAAGATTACCTCACCTGGGCCCGCTACAATCGAATCATGCAGGGACATATCGCCATCGCCGGCGGGGGAGTAATCGGCCTTGCTTGTTCACTGGCTCTGCGACGCCGAGGCCTGCAGGTCACTGTGTTGGAAGCAGGTGCGGCGATGAAGGAGGCCTCGTGGGCCGCCGGTGGTATGCTCGCCGTCGAAGATCCCGAAAACCCTCCGGCTCTCCTCTCCCTGTCCCGCTACAGCCGCAGCCTCTATGAAGAATTCCTGGAGGAAATTAAGGCCCTGTCCGGAGAACCAGTGGCCTTCCGCACACGCGAGACCGTACAGCTCCTGGAGACCGCCCACGAAGGCACATCCGGCACATCTTTATCGCGCGACGAGGCGCAGCGCCTCGTGCCTGGCCTGACCGGAACGTCGACGGCCTATCTCCTTCTTGAAGAGGTGAGCCTCGATCCGCGCGACCTGTGTGCCGCCCTCCCGCTTGCCGCGCGCGCCGCGGGAGTGGTTCTTCGTGAGCATGAGCGTGTTCTGTCGGTCGAGCCGGAGACCAATGGGGTGCTCCTGACCACGGAACGCGGTACTGTACGCGCCGACGCCTTCGTCAACTGCTGTGGCGCCTGGGCTGGTGCACTGGAAGCATCCTCCGGGGTTGCTCCATCCAAAGGCCAGATGCTGGTCATCGCGCAGCCGGGCGGCCCGCGGCTCACCCGCGTACTCCGTTCCCCGGAAATCTATTTGATTCCCCGCGGCGATCACCGCGTTCTCATTGGCGCCACTGTGGAAGATGCCGGCTATTCGAAGCAGGTAGAGCCGGATGCGTTAACGATTCTGCGCAAGCGTGCCGCGACAGTCTGGTCACCGGTCATGGATGCGCCGTACGTCGAAAGCTGGGCCGGCCTGCGTCCCGGCACCCCAGATGGCCTGCCGCTGATTGGCCGTAACCAGGACAGCGGCGCAGTGCAGTTTTTGGCGACCGGCCATTTTCGCAACGGCATCCTGCTCGCTCCCGGAACAGCGCGTGTCATTGCAGACCTGATTTGCGCAGACCTGATTTGCGGCAGCGCGCCGGAGATCGACCTCGCGCCATTTTCCCCGCGTCGCGCGTCTATGTCTGCATCATGTGACAAGCACTTTGCGGCTGCGCTATAACGATTAGTTCTGCTCTTAGTTCTGCATTCGGGCTGCAACCTGTCATGTCCGGCGCTGAGCATCGAAGAAATAGGAAACGCCGCATCGACGGCGAAGGAGATTTACGGATGGCGACTGCTGTTGCTGCGAAAGGGCTGGAGGGCATTGTAGCCACCACCTCCAGCATTTGCTGGATTGATGGCGATGCCGGAGTGCTCGCCTATCGTGGCATCGACATCCACAAGCTGGCCGAGCAATCCAACTTTGAAGAGACCACGTATCTGCTGTGGAACGGACGGCTGCCCAAAGCGGCCGAGCTCGACGCCTTCCGCAAGGAGCTGGCGAGGGCGCGCGTGCTCGATCCGAAGATCATCGAGATGCTGCGCACGTTCCCCAAGGACGTCACTCCGATGGAGGTGCTGCGCACCGCGGTTTCCGCGCTCAGCTGCTATGACCCGGACGAGCGGGACAATTCGCACGATGCGAACATCCGGAAGAGCTTCCGGCTCACGTCGCAGATCGCGATGCTGGTGGCCCTCTACGATCGCATCCGCAAAGGCAAGCCGCTGGTGGAAGCCGATCCGTCGCTCTCGCATGCCGGAAACTTCCTATGGATGCTGAACGGCGAAAAACCCTCCGATACCGCGACCCGCACCATGGATGTCGCACTGATCTTGCATGCTGACCATGAGTTGAACGCTTCCACATTCGCCGCCCGCGTTATCGCGGCCACGCTCTCGGACATTCACTCCGCCATCACCGGCGCGATCGGCGCGCTCAAGGGCCCGCTGCACGGCGGCGCGAATGAGGCCGTCATGCGTATGCTCTTCGAAGTCGAGAAGAACGGCGAGGACGCGGTGGAGCACGTGAAGGCGATGCTGGCCGCAAAGAAGAAGGTCTCCGGCTTCGGCCATCGCGTGTATCACACCGAGGACCCGCGCGCGACGCACCTGCGCCGCATGAGCGAGGCCCTGGGTAAATCCGCAAACAACACGAAGTGGTTTGACATGTCGCGCGCCATCGAGAAGTACATCAACGCGGAGAAGAAGCTGAACGCGAACGTGGACTTCTACTCCGCGTCGACCTACACCACCCTCGGTATCGACATCGATCTCTTCACACCCATATTCGCGGTCAGCCGCATCTCCGGCTGGGCCGCACACGTGATCGAGCAGCACGACGACAATCGCCTGATCCGTCCCCGCGCCGACTACATCGGCGCCGAATATCCAGCCGAGTACACACCGCTGGAAAAACGGTAGGCTACGAACGAAGGCGCAGCTCGGCTGCGCCTTGTTATTGCAGCCGTACCGTCAATCGCTTAATCGCTGCCGCCCTTCGCTTGCTTCTGGCTCGCCGGCGGAACAATGCCGTTCATGCGCAGGTACTCGACCATCTGCCCGTAGTGGTCCATCGAGTGCGCCAGGCAGAAAGTCGCCGCGCCGGCGCGTGTCATCTTCATGTTCATCGGACCCGAGCCGATAGTTATGAAGGCGTTCTGCGGGGTGATTGTGTCGATGCCGTTCTGCGCATACGCAAAGGAGTCTTTCAGCGCCTGTACCAGTTCGTCTTTGCTCTTCAGAGCCTTGAGCTTGGCATCATCTGGTGCGCCGCTGAGGCCGAAGCCGGAGAAGAAGTAATAATTGGCTTCGGCGATGTGCTGCACCTCCGAACCAAAGGTACGCACACCATCAAACTTGCCTGCTGTAGGTGCGAAATCATACTTGTCCGCGGGCATTGCCTCCGCAGCGCTGATGACCTCGCCTGACAGTAACTTCAGCATCCCGCCGTAGAGTTCGGACGGCGCTTGCATATCCCCGCTGGCCGCCGAAACCTTCGCCTTGGCTTTTTGCGGCGCCTGAGCATGCGCTGTCGTCTGTACCATCATGCCGCCGGCCAGCAATGCGGCAGCCATTCCCAATACTCGGATTGTTCTACAGTTCATTCCAAAGCCTCCCGTGCTCTCGGCACGGCCAGAAGCCTAGCAGAAGAAGATGAACCCGCGCGATGAGAATGGGTTAGGCCAACTTGCGGCCGCCGCCGCAATACCCGCACGCAGGGACGAACGACACTGTCCCCGCTAGGGGCTGCCGTCACCGCAGCGTTAAACTGGAACCTACCTATGAATCGTGTCTACATGGATGCCAATGCCACCACGCCTCTCGCACCGGAGGTGTTCGCGGTCATGCGCCCCTGGTTTACTGAGCAGTTTGGCAATGCCTCGTCTATCCACTTTCACGGTCAGCGCGCGCGGGCTGCCGTGGAGCGTGCCCGCGAACAAGTGGCCGGCCTGCTGGGCTGCCGCGCGGCAGAGGTCATCTTCACCAGTGGCGGCACGGAGAGCGACAACCTGGGGCTGACGGGGGTGCTCAAGCCGGGCGACCACCTGATCACCACCGCCATCGAGCACCATGCCGTGCTCCACACGGCCGAGCGGCTGCGCGAGCGTGGGGTCGAGGTCACGATTCTGCCCGTCAATGCGTCCGGTGTGGTGGATCCCGCGGACGTGCGCCGTGCCTTGCGCCCGAACACGCAGCTCATCAGCGTGATGATGGCCAACAACGAGATCGGGACCCGGCAGCCGGTGAACGAGATCGGCGCCATCGCCCAGGAAGCGGATGTGTACTTCCATACCGACGCGGTGCAGGCGGTGGGCAAGCTCCCCATCGATGTGACGGCGATCGGCTGCGACCTGCTGACCATCTCCGGCCACAAGTTCCACGGCCCGCAAGGCACCGGTGCGCTTTACGTCCGGCGGGGCACGCATCCCGAGCCGCTGATCTTCGGCGGCCCGCAGGAGCACCAGCGGCGCGCCGGCACGGAGAACCTGGCGGGCATCGTCGGACTGGGACGCGCCGCGGAGATGGCGCAGGCCTTCGTCGCAACCGATGCTCCGTCACGGCTCGCCGCACTGCGCGACCGGCTGGAGCAGGGCGTGCTGGCGCGAGTGGACGAGGCCGGTATCTATGGCGGAGATGTTCCGAGAGTGCCGAATACGACGAACATCTGGTTCGACCATCTGGAAGGTGAGGCGCTGGTGATTGCCCTGGACCTGAAGGGTCTCGCAGTCTCCGGCGGCTCGGCCTGTACATCTGGCGCAATGGATCCTTCGCATGTGATGACAGCGATGGGTGTGCCCTCGGGGCGCGCGCGCGCCAGCCTGCGCTTCAGCCTGGACACGAGCGCGACGGAGGAAGACATCGACTTCGCGCTGGAACTGGTGCCAGCTGCGGTCGAGCGGCTGCGGGAATTATCGCCGTTCTACAAAGCGCCCGTGAAGGCGTCCTCGGCAGTTGCACCTGTTCAAGCCGGACGCTCGATTTAGCAGACAGGATTTTGTGACCGAGACTGTAACCAATTCGAATCAGGCGAAGCCTGCTGCCACGCAGCCGCGAGGGATCGCGGTCGCCCCGCGAACCATCGCGGTTGCTATGTCGGGCGGTGTGGATTCCTCGACTGTCGCTGCCATACTGCAGGCCGAGGGTCACACGCTCGTCGGGCTCACGTTGCAGCTCTGGAACCAGCGCCGCCTCGCCGGACGCGAGGGCATGCCGGAGGAGGTGCAGGGCCGCTGCTGCTCCGTCGACGATGTCTACGACGCCCGCCGTGTGGCCGAGCGGCTGGAGATCCCTTACTACCTCGTGAACCAGCAGGAGCGGTTCGAGCGCGATGTGGTGAAGCCTTTTGTCGCCGAGTACCTGGCCGGGCGTACACCAATTCCCTGCAGCCTGTGCAATAACCACCTCAAGTTCGACCAGTTGCTGCTGACGGCGCGTCAGATTGGCGCCGATCTGATCGCCACCGGCCATTACGCGCGCAACGAATACGACGAGGCGAGCGGCCGCTGGCTGTTGAAGCGGCCTGCCGATGCCGGCAAGGACCAGACCTACTTCCTCTTCGGACTCACGCAGGAGCAGCTTGCGCACACGCTGTTTCCGCTCGGCGGCTATACCAAACCCGAGGTGCGGGAGCAGGCGCGCGCTTACGATCTGGGCATCGCCTCAAAGCCCGACTCGCAGGAGATCTGCTTTATTCCGGGCGGCGACTACAAGCGCTTCATCGATGCCTATCTGGACGAGCAGGGCGAGACGATGCCGGATTCAAGCGGCGAACTCGTCACAACGGCCGGCACAGTTGCTGGGCATCATGAGGGCATCCATCAGTTCACCGTCGGCCAGCGCAAGGGCCTGGGGGTTGCGTCACCCGTCGCCGCTGTACGTGCTCTCGATCCATCCGGAGAGCCACCGCGTCACCATCGGCAATGAGAACGATTTGCTCAGCCGCACGTTGGTCGCTCGCCAGCTCAACTGGATCTCCGTTGCCGATCTCGCCGCGCCGATGCGCGTCAGGGTGAAGGTGCGGCATCGCCACGAGCCTGCACTCGCAACCATCGAGAAGACCGGACCGGACGAAGTGACGGCCGACCTTCGACGAGCCGGTACGCGCGGTGACGCCAGGACAGGCGGCTGTTTTCTATCAGGACGATGTGGTGGTGGGCGGCGGCTGGATCGTCGCCGACCGCTGAATTGCGCCGTCACGTTACCCACCCCTCCCCCCTTCCGGTCCGGGAGTGTCCGCTGTAAGTACAAGTTTTTATTGGCTTTAAAGCCTCTCCCGCCAGCTAAAATCGTCATTCTATAGACGTTACAGGTAAATTCGTCTCAGCAAAGAACTTAGAACCGGCTGGCCGAAGGCCCCTCGGCAAAAGCAAAAGCCCGCGGCGAATGTGCGCGGGCTTTTCTTGGGCTGAACTATTTCCATTGTAGCAATCTGTATCAGCTGAAGTGGCAGATTTCTGCGGCTGTTCCCAAAACGGTTAGATCAGGATGCGGATTTCACCGCGCATCTAAGAGGAACAGTATCGGAGACGAAAAGAAGTGGAGAGAACAAACATTATGCATGATCAGCAGACCGCGGCTCCAGACAGTACTGCAGTGCGCACGGCGTTGTGGCGGGCGTTGCACGTTCAGGTGGATGCGTCGCCGCATGTGTTTGACGACGAGATTGGCCTGACGCTGACAGGTCTGGACGAGAGTTGGCGCAACCGCCCGGACATGGACCCACACGGCACGAGGCTGTTCCGCGCCTCGATCGTGGCCCGTGCGCGCTTCATCGAGGATCTGGTGCTAGAGCAGGCGGAGCGCGGCATCCGCCAATACGTCATCCTCGGAGCCGGTCTCGACAGCTTTGCGCAGCGCAGGCCGGAGATCGCCTCGCGGCTGAAGGTGTTCGAGGTCGACCAGCCAGGTCCTCAGGCGTGGAAGAGACAGCGTTTGATCGAGCTCGGCTTCGGCATTCCGGAGTGGCTGCGGTTGGTGCCGGTCGACTTCGAGGCAGGCGGGACCGAGCGGGAGCGCCCCAAGGCCGCTTGGTGGGAGGAACTCACGAATGCCGGGTTCGACGCGAGCGAACCGGCGGTTGTGGTCTCCACCGGCGTCAGCTTGTATCTCTCGAAAGAGGCGATCGCGGCTACGCTGCGCGCGATCGCGTCACTCGCGCCGGGCTCTACGCTGGCCATGACGTTTATTCTGCCGCTGGAACTCGCTGACCCGGAGGAGCGCCCAGGGTACGAGGCAGCAGCGAAGGGCGCTCGAGCAAGCGGGACGCCCTTCATCAGCTTCTTTGCCCCGCAGGAGATGCTGACACTGGCACGCGAAGCCGGCTTTCGAGAAGTGCGGCACGTCGCGGGGAGCGATCTGGCCCAGCGCTACTTTGCCGGCAGGAGCGACGGCCTTCGGCCGGGCTCAGAGGCGCTGCTGGTCGCGACTACCTGAAGCTTTTGTGAGCGGCTCGACACCAGATCTCTCCACTACGCGCCTGCGGCGCTCGGGTCGAGATGACAAGAGTTGCGTGGATGCGCGGGATCGTGCCTGAAATCGGTTGGCCGTTGGGCCGTCGGTATCGCCGGCAACTACCCCACCTAGCCTTCGGCTAGAGTAGGGCACCCGGTTTTATGGCGGTGCTAGTAGGGATCTTGCTCCACCTTGCGCACGATCACAGTGGCAGCAGTTCCATTCGAATGCGGTCGCTTGCGGCGGAACGAACCGAAGCCGGCGCGCAAGCCATCCAGCACGCCGCTGAGATGACGAATGGGGGCCGCGATGCCCTCCTGCACGGCCGCAGTCGCGTGGCCGATGCCGTTGAGCGTGCTCGAGACGATGTGGTCGACCCGCGCCGCCTGCTGATGCGTGCGCTCCACCATATCGCTGACCGATACGGTGATGTGCTGCGCCTCACTGCGCGCGATGTCGCTGACTTCCACCAAGTTCGAGGTAATGTGCTTCAGCTTGGGTGAGAGCTCGTCTACGAGATCGCGCGCGGACTTCACCATCGGACCGATGTGCGGGGCAACCGTAGTCTCGTACTGGTCGAGCAGATGATGGACGCGCTTGCGTGCCTGAAGAAGAGTCCTGGCGAGGACGGCCACTACCACGATAAAGGCCAGGACGCCCACGCCAATGACAATGGTGAGTGCCAGCAATACACCACTGAGTGCGTCGTTCATGTGTGCCGCTTCCTTAACGTAAGTGCGACCAGGAAAGGACCGCGAACGTATCGCGCTCGCGCCCGTCTCTGGAGCCGGCCGAGATGCCGGCTTATGTAGTCCGATACGCCTGCTGGCCCGCTTCGACCGCGTTCGATATCCGATCGGCGTCTTCGCCGGAGGTGTTCTGATAGGCGCGCTTGCCTTCTTCGACAGCGGTGTTCACCTTGTCGACCTGATCGCTTACCGCCTGCCGCCCACGGTCGACATACTGATTCCACTGCTCTCGTCCGCGATCCACCGCGTCCTTACCGCGATCAACGTATTCATTCAAATGGTCGCGTCCGCGGTCCGCGAAGTCAGTCACCTTGTCGGCCGCCTCGCGGGAACGCTGGCGGACATACTCTGAACCTTCCCGCGCAGAGGAAGCCAGATCTTCGCGTGTCTCAGAGCCCGACTTGGGGGCGTACAGCACACCGACAGCGGCGCCGATTCCCAGTCCAACGAGAAACCATCCAAAACCACCTTTATCAGCAGACATATGCTCTCCTTGCTTCACGATCCTACTCGCAGGCACAACTTCCGGGTGTAGCAAGCGCCCAGACCTGCGCGGTTCTCGTTGTCTAACAACTTAATAGATGCCCGGCAGGCAGGAACTGCTGCCAAAGCGAACCACTCATCGTCTCACGAATAAAGTATCGGGGAGCATTTTCCTGCCGCTGACAACCGGCAGGGAAAATGCTCGACGACGGTTTCGATCTTCCGTCGATGTCGTCCGTCCGATCGTCCGATATTGTCGCGCGTGGTCGGCCGATGGAGCGAACTCGTCAAAAGAGACGGGACATTCGCCCGCCCCGCGTTCAGAATAGAGATGTTCACGGATACCTGCGCTGATAGGCCGGGTCCGCTGGAAAGGATATTGCGATGACTCATTTGTTCAATCGCCGGACACTGCAGGCGGGACTGCTCACCGGCTCTCTGCTGCTGGCATCGGGCTGCAAGCAACTCTCTCATAACGCCAATGAAACCCCTCAAGCGGCTCCGACACCCGCCGCAGCGCCGGCGCCGGCACCGCGCAGCGATCAAGAGATTGCCAACGACATCCAGAGCCGCATCGACGCCGAATCGGCGTTGAACGGCCAGAACATCAAGGTGAACGTCAACGGAGGAACCGCGACCCTGAACGGCACGGTGAACAATGATGCTGCCCGGGCGCTTGCTGCGGCCGACAGCGGAGCCGCGGCAGGAGTGCGTACGGTCATCAATAATTTGACCGTGGCTCCGGAGAAGGCCGCAAAGCAGCCTCCACCGCCGAAGCCGGAGCGGCGCCGCCGGTCTGAGCGGAATGCTCCGCCACCAGACCAGGCTCCCGATCAGGCGATGAATCAGCCGCCATCTCCACCACAGCAGGCAGCGCCGGCCGAACCACCGCCGCCGCCCAAGCCGGCTGCTCCGGTCGTTCGCACGGTCACCGTGCCAAGCGGGACCTCCCTGCCCGTCCGGCTGGCGGATGCACTGGACAGCGCCACCACCCAGACAGGACAGATCATTCACGGCACGCTGGCAGCCGATGTGATCGCCGACAACATGGTGGCGATCCCGCGCGGCACATCAGTCACGGGCCGGGTGGTGGACGCGAAGGATGCAACGCATTTCTCCGGCAGCTCGCTGCTCTCGATCGAGTTGACGCAGATTGAGTTGAAGGGACAGCCGGTCTCGGTGAGCACCTCCGCGTTCAGCCAGC
The DNA here is from genome assembly GCA_963737035.1 of uncultured Acidobacteriaceae bacterium. Lineage (GTDB taxonomy): Bacteria > Acidobacteriota > Terriglobia > Terriglobales > Acidobacteriaceae > KBS-83. The sequence continues at coordinate 230,429 of CAVTRJ010000014.1, forward strand.
AAGGCAAAGGGCGCGGCAAGAACACAGCAGTGAAGACAGGCGGCGGGGCGGCGCTGGGCGCGATCATCGGCGCGCTCGCCGGCGGTGGCAAGGGTGCGGCGATCGGCGCAGCTTCCGGCGGCGGCATAGGCGCGGGGGTCAATGCTGTCACACGCGGCGAGCAGGTGAAGATTCCCGCCGAAACGCTGGTGAACTTCAAGCTGCAGTCGCCGATCAGCGTCAGCACCTCGCGCTCCGCTAATGGTTCGGCCGTACGCACCTTCAACGATCCGAATGCGGACCCCAACGCAGACTCAAACCAGGCTCCGCAGTAAAACTTAGCTGCAAATGCAAAAAGAGGCCGCTCCGGGTGGAGCGGCCTCTTCTGTTGTATCTTCGTTCCGGGTTATTGCACGGTAGCCGTAATGGTGGATGTCTGAACGGCGGTGCCGCTCGTCGCTGTCACGGTTACGGTATAGGTGCCGGCTGGCGTCGTGCCGCCGCCACCACCGCTGCTGCCGCCTCCGCAACCCACCACGCCCATTGCAATCACCAGCAGCAGCAGGCTGAGCATGCGCTGCCAGTTGCGGCGCCGTCCCGGCAGGCCGAACAGCAGAATGCCGGCTAGCGCGACGCCACTCGCTGCGTACCAGGTACGATCCGGCGGATTGGCGGCTGTGCGAATAGCCGATTTTGAAGATACCGTCGCCACGGTGAGTGCATCGGTGACCGGTGCGGTTCCGCTGAGCGCAATAGACGGCTGCGCCAGCGCGCATGTGGGCACCGGCGCGCCTGTGCCGGTGACTGCGCAGCTCACAGCGACGGTGCCGGAGAAACCACCCTGGGGCGTGATGCTGATGGTTGTGCCGGCAGACCCGCCGCCCGGGATGGTGATGCTCGCCGGTGCGCTGCTCAGTGTGAAGGAAGCGCCACCGCCGCCGCCGGTAAAGGCCGCAGTGCCGGAGTTGTAGTTGGTGTCCCCTGGATAGCTGACCGTGGTGGCGGTGCCGGTAACCGTGATGGTGGCCTGTGCAGCGTTGCCATTCGCAGTGTTGACGACGGCCAGTGTGCCGGTGCCGACACTAGCGCCGGCGCTATTTAAGAGGGTGACGGTGCCCGTGGGCAGAGTAACGCCGCCGTTGAAGAAGAGACCGTTATCCGCCGCATCGATCTCAACGACCGCCGTTGCGCTGGTGTTGCCATTGGCTGAAGCGATCGTGACATTGTTCTTCGTGATGGTGAAGGTCTGCGCCGCAGCCGAGCTCGCGCCATAGCTGGCATCGCCGGAGTAGTTCGCCGTGACGCTATAGGTGCCCGGAGGATAGGCCAGGGATGTCTGGCCCGGAATTTCGGCAAAGCCATTGCTATTCAGGTTCACTGTCCGGTTCAACAGCGAAGACGCCGGGGTGCTGGCGAAGGTAACGGTCCCGGTTGCCGGCTGCAGGTAGGTTTGGCTGGTGAGCGATGGGGCCAGCGCGGACGAAACAGGTTGCGCATTCACCGAGACGTAGGAGCCATAGGGAACGCTGGTGCCGTTGATGCTCTGCGTCCCGCCCCCCGACGGAAAGTCCTGCACTGCGAGTTCCAGCGTGCTGGTCTCGGGAGAAACGGTCACCGCAATGCCGTTCGACACGCTGGGGGCAAAGGTGCCATCGCCTCCATAGTTCGCGGTGAGGGTATAGCTTCCACCCGGAAGATAGCTGTAATTGCTACTGCTTGCCGTGCCGTTGGTCAGCGTCAGGATTGAAGGTGAGGGGGTAGCGCCCTGAACCGCCGCGGCCGCCGCGGTCGCGCCACTGCCGGCTACCAGCGCAACATTGCCGGTCGGGGTGCCGCCGGAACTTGTCACCGTTACCCCGACACTTACCGTTGCGCCGTGCACGATGTTCACCGGACTGGTCGAGCTGTTCACAGTCAGGGAATCCGTGGTGGGTTTGAAGGTGATGTTCGACCAGTTCTGCACCATCTGAGTCGCGTCCACGCTGCCGAGGCCGGTCGCCAGGTCGTAGCCGTTGCCTGCATCGTAGCCGGTCAGGAAATTGTTTGTGCCGCACTGCGGCGTGCCGGCTGTACAGACCACCGAGTTGTTGCCCGTTATCACATCGTGGAAGGCGGCGGGGGACTGCTTGGAAAGCGGATAGAGGGTGTAGTCAGCCTGACCGAGGCGGACGTTCGTCGCGCCGCCGGATTGCAGATTCTGCACCACAAGTGCCAGCAGACCGGCGAACGCCGGGGAGGAGGCAGACGTGCCGCCTACCCCCTGATAGGAGGTGTAGGTGCCGTTTTCGATGGATCCGCTGGCGGGTGTGGTGCAGTCCTGGTCCCCGGGCTGGTCGCCACCGATGCCTGAGGCGCAGAGGAACCAGATGGAGCCGTCGAATCCATTTGAAGCGAAGAGCGAGACATCGGGAAGTTCACGTACGCTTGCCGGGCCAAAGCTGTTCTGCCAGCTCGGCTTGCCATACGCGCCGGTGCACGCAGATACATTTCCATTTTGGTCGACGCTGGCGGTGAGGCAGCCACTCACGCCACTGCCGGCGCCGGAGATATTCGTGTCTCCATTCGTGTCCTTGAACGCCACATTTCCGGTCAGGGACCCGATGGTGGTCGTCGAATCGTCCCAGGGGATTTCCGGAATGTATTTCAATGCGGAGCCGGCGATGGAAGAATTTGTCGCGCTCCAGTACTGCGCAATGGTGCTCTGGTCCTGGTCGAAGTCTGTTCCGCCGACTGCAATGTTGTAAGGGGTGGAGGCAAATCCGTTCACCTGAAGTCCCTGCGCGGCGACGAACACCGAATTGCTGTCGTCGCAGCCTGCGGAGCCGCTGTCGCCCGTGGAGACGGTAACCGAGATGCCCTGAGCCGCCGCCTGCTGCCACAAATTGAGAATCTGCTGATTGCCGGCGGTCCCCTGGTAAGCCTCGCAGCCGCCGAAGCTCACGTTCAGGATATTGACCGCGTTGTCGTCCAGGGCGCGCTGGATGGCGAGAATCAGTCCGGACTGAAAGGTTGTGTCCTGCGCGGTATAGAGCGTGAGGTTCGCGCCTGGTGCCACACCACTCGCCACTTCCAGGTCCAGCAACGCCTCTACCTCGTCACCACTTCCGGTTCCCGGATCGCTTCCATCGATGGTCACCGTCGGCGTGAGGGCGGGCAGGCCGAAGAGCTTGCGATAGTTCGCCACATTGCTGAGATCGACATTCGAGTCGCCGGCGATGCCGATCGTGACTCCGGTCCCGGTCAGGTTCTTGCTGGCGGCGTAGTTTTTGTTCAGCGTCTGGTTGGGCGTGTTGTAGATGGTTGCAAAGTCCGCCGGCGTCACCACATAAGTAGAACCGCTGGTGGAGTTATCCGTGTAGTTCGAGCCGGACGCGAGAGACTCTGGGCATTCCGCGCCACGCTGGTCATGGCATGGGGATTGGCGCTCGTGGGGGCCGCGACCAGAGTGCGCGCGACAGGCGCGGTGTGCATCGGCTTGGGGCGGAAGTCGTTGAGAGGCGAGATGCCGGCGACGACCGGAGCCAACGCGGCGGGGATCTGCGGGTCGACGATGTTCGCGATGTGGCTCACGCCGTCGATCTGGAAGGAGTGGATTTTGGTTGCGAAGGCGCTCTCGATCTGTCCTGCGCTGCCAGAGAACTCGATCGTGGTTCGGGCCTGCGAGACCTTAGATACGGCGAAACCCTGCGACTGCAGCCACGCGACGACGGCCTGCACATCGGACTCTGCGGGTCCAAACTGGCTGCCGAGCTGCGCCGGCGTGAGCCAGTGGTGATAGCTGGCCGATCCGGGTGTGTGGGCATCCTGAATGAACTGCTGGAGCGCCGCTTCCTGTTCCGCGGGACGCTTCAGCAGCAGCAGCACACGGCCGGCTGGCGCATTGATGTCCACCGCGCCGAGGTCCTGCGCACGCTTCGGCATCGGACGCACGTTGCCCTTCAAGGTGATCCGCTGCCGGTTGTTCACGGCTTGCGTGATCTGGGGTACAGCGATCTGGGGCGTGGGGACGGCGGCGAAGCTCCATGTAGATGCGCTGAGCAGACCGAGACAGAGTAGGGGGCGAACGCTGCGCTGCAAAACCTGAATGATGGCCATTCCTAAAAAAATCCTTGCCGCCAGTGGCGAGAGGGGATGCCTTGGCTGGTGATCGGCAACCGCCTGCTGTTCGTTCGGCTTTCTGTTGTGCTGACCCGGATTGCCGCCGGTCGTTTCCAACCGACTTCGGAGCAGTGCGCTGCCTATTATGCCAGCCGAAACCCGGCCGCGCCATGAAAGTTGTGCGTACGACTATGCTGAAGTTTTCGCAATGGACGTTGGTTTGACTTCGCCGGGCTGCCACGGATAGCTTCGATGGCAGATACAAAATGAGACTGGCTACCCGCATCGGACAGACGAGGCTCGTGCCTCGGAGCGGGTGCGGAGGTACTGTTGACTAAGTGTTACCCTGCCCAACCGCACCGGATGTTAGCCTGGCCAGCATCTTTTTTAATCATTGCTTGCACTTCCCTGCCGTCCGCTTTCGCGCAAACAAGTCCGGCGGCAAACACAGAAACGACCGACCTGGCGCAGCAGGAGCTGGCTCGTTTTGAGAAGCGCGTCACCGCGAAGGTCCTGCCCAACGGCCTGACGGTGCTGCTGATTGAGCGGCCGGAAGCGCCGGTGTTTTCCTATTACACGCTGGTGGATGCCGGCGACGCGAACGATCCGACTGGCCAGTCCGGCATCGCGCACATGTTCGAGCACCTTGCCTTCAAGGGAACCGACGAGATCGGCACGACAAACTGGCCCGCAGAAAAGGTCGCGCTCCAGAAGGTGGAGGACACGTATGCCTGCGTACGATACCGAGTACCGCAAGCGAGTCGGCCAGGATCCCGCGAAGCTGAAGCAACTGCGCGAGGCGTTTGACGCGGCGAAGAAGGATGCGCAGCAGTACGTCATCCCTAACCAGTTCACACAGATTGCCGAGGAGAACGGCGCGACGGGCATCAACGCCTCCACCGGCCTGGATTCCACCGAATATTTCTGGAGCATGCCGGCGAACCGGCTCGAGCTATGGGCGTATATGGAGAGCGGGCGGCTTGGCCATCCGGTGCCGCGCGAGTTCTACAAGGAGCGCGATGTGGTAATGGAGGAGCGGCGCATGCGCACCGACTCCAATCCCATCGGCCGCATGGTGGAGCAGTTCCTTGCAACTGCGTATGTCGCGCACCCGTATGGACGGCCCGGTGTTGGCTGGGAGTCGGAGCTGTCGCAGATCGATGCCACCGAGGCTGCGACCTTTCACAAGACCTACTACACTCCATCGAACATCGTGATTGCGGTTGCCGGCGATGTGAAGACATCGACGGCAATGCCGATCATGGAGAAGTATTTCGATCCTATTCCGGCCGGTCCAAAGCCCGAGCCGATGACCACGGTTGAGCCGGCGCAGAACTCGGAGAAGTCCGTCATTATCCGCGAGGCGACGCAGCCTTTCTACATCGAGGGCTATCACCGGAGCGATTATCTCGATCCCGACGATCAGGTCTATGACGCGATCACCGACATTCTCTCGAATGGCCGCGTGTCGCGGCTCTATCGATCGCTGGTACGCGATCAACGCATCGCTGCCGAGGCGGAAGGCTTCAGCGGCTTTCCCGGCACCAAGTACCCGGGGCTCTTCGCGTTTTATGCCGTGCCGCTGCCCGGTCACACGCCGCAGGAGATGCGCACGGCCATCCATAAGGAGATCGACAAATTGAAGACCCAGGACGTGACCGATGACGAGCTGGCCATGTTCAAGACGCGCGCGCATGCCGATCTGCTGCGCTCGCTTGCCGATAACGAGGGCCTGGCGCAGAGCCTGGCTACCTACCAGCTTCGCTACGGCGACTGGCGCGAGCTCTTCCGCCAGCTCGACAAAATCGACAAGGTGTCGAAGGCTGACATCCGGCGCGTTGCGAATAAAGTCTTCACGGAAAACAACCGCACCTACGCCATCATCGAGACTGTGCCGCAGCAGAGGCCCGATGGTGCGGCGAAAGCGGGTGGACAGTGATGCGCTACGGTGCAGTCGCTCTGCTCGCGCTGATTCCGATCGCTGCTTTGCCGGCCATCGTCAACGGACAAGCGCAGGGTACACAACAGGCGCAGCCGTGGAAGCAGATTCCGATTCCGACGCTGCCCGCGTTCCATCCGCAGCAGCCGCGCCGCATCGTGCTCGACAATGGCGCGATCATTTTCCTGCAGGAAGATCATGAGCTGCCGTTCATCAACGGCTTCGTGGAGATACGCGGCGGCGGCCGCGATGTTCCCGCTGCGAAGACCGGCCTGGTCGATCTCTATGGCGAGGTATGGCGCACCAGTGGCACGGCGAAAATCTCCGGCGATGCAATGGACGACCTGCTGGAAGCCAAAGCTGCCAAGGTGGAGACGGACGGCGATGTCGATTCGACGAACGTGAGCTGGAACTGCCTGAAAACGGACTTCGACACTGTCTTTGGCCTGACAACAGATCTACTGCTGCACCCGAAGTTCGATCCCAGCAAGCTCGATCTGGCGAAGCAGGAGATGGCCGCGGGCATTGTGCGGCGCAACGACGAGGCCTCTGCGATCGCGAGCCGCGAGGCAGCGAAGCTGGTGTATGGGGCGACGAATCCATACGGCCGTACGCCGGAGCTGGCGACGGTGATGGCGGTCACCGTGGCTGACCTGGAGCAGTTCCATGACAAGACCGTGATCCCAAATGGGATGATCATCGGTGTGAGTGGAGACTTCGACGGCGCGGCGATGGAGCAGAAACTCCGTGCCGCTTTCGGTGGCCTGAAGAAGGGCACGCCGTTGCCGCCCTGGAAGGAGAACTTCAGCGGACCGACTCCGGGTGTCTATTCCGTTGACAAGAACGATGTGAACCAGAGCAATATCTGGATCGTCGGTCTGGGCACGGAACGCTCCAACCCGGATTACTACGCGCTGAGCGTGATGAACCAGATCTTCTCCGGAGGATTCGGATCGCGGCTCTTCCAGAACGTGCGGACGCGGATGGGACTCGCGTATTCCGTGGGCGGCTCGTATGGCGCGGCTTACGATCATCCCGGTCTCTTCTACACCGCGGCCGCAACCAAGAGTGCGAGCACAGTGGACGCGACCAAGGCGATGCTGGATCAGGTCGAGGACCTGAAGACCCAGCCGTTCACCGACGACGAGCTGCGGCGCGCGAAGGATGAGTTACTGAATTCCTTCGTCTTCCGTTACGACACTCCGGAGAAGGTGCTGACTGAGAGAGCGAGCCTCGAGTTCTACGGGTATCCGGCGGACTTTCTGGAAAAGTATCGCGCCGCCATCGAAAAGGTAACTACCGCTGATCTTGAACGGGTCGCGAAGAAGTATGTCGATCGCTCGAAGCTCGCGGTGCTGGTGGTGGGAAACACGCAGCAGATCGCTACCGGCACTCCCGGTCAGCCCGGCAAACCGCTCTCCGACCTGGGACAGGTGCATCCGGTGGACATCACTATCCCGATGCCGCCGGGGATGCAGGGCGGACCCGGCGGCGGACCCGCAGGACCGGGCAGCAACTAATCCTGTCTCGCGACAGCGAGCGCACGCAAAGGACTTCCATGCAATTGGCTATTGTCATCATGGCCGCGGGCAAAGGCACGCGGCTCAAGTCGCGGCGCCCAAAGGTGCTGCACCAGATCGGCGGGCGCGCGCTGGTGGAGCACGTGGTGGCCGCCGCGGCGCAGGTGGTGGAACCGAAGGACATCTACGTCGTCATCGGGCATGAGGCGGCAGCGGTTCGCGCAGCGCTCGCGCATACGGGGGTGCGGCTTGTGGTGCAGGCGGAGCAGCGCGGCACCGGGCACGCGATCCAGACAACGAAGCCGGAGGTCGAAGGATACGAAAACTTGATCGTGCTCTCCGGAGATGCGCCGATGATCCGAACGGAGACCATCCTGCGGCTGCGCGACTTCCACCTGGAGCAGCAGGCGGCGATGACGGTGCTGACGACGCGGCCGGCGGACCCGACGGGATACGGACGCGTGATCCGCAAGAGCGCGGACAAGCCGGAAGTGCTGGCGATCGTCGAGCAGAAGGCGCTGAAGCCGGAGCAGCGCTCGGCGCCGGAAATCAACTCGGGGATCTACGCATTCCGGACGGAGCCGCTGTTCAAGCATATCGGCGAGCTCTCTACCGACAATGCGCATGGCGAGTTCTACCTGACAGACATGGCGGCGCTGCTGGTGAAGGCCAAGGAACGCGTGGTCGCGCTGGAGACAGCTGACGTGCACGAGGTGCTGGGCGCGAACACCATTGCGGAGATGATGGAGCTGGACGCCGAAATGCGGCTGCGCGCGGCGCGCGCGTTGATGGCAGAAGGCGTGACGATCTTCCGCCCGGAGACATCGGTGATCGACAGCACAGTGAGCGTGGGTCCGGACACGGTTCTGGAGCCGTTCGTGCAGTTGCTGGGGCGGACGAAGATCGGAAGTGGGTGCCGCATCCGCTCGTACTCAGTGATTGAGGACTCGACGATTGGCGATGATGTCCTGGTACGCAACGGGTCCATCATCAGCTCTTCGATGATCGCAAAGAACGCGCTGATCGGACCGTATTCGCATCTGCGGCCAGAGTCGGAAATTGGCGAAGGCGCGCACGTAGGAAATTTTGTGGAGACAAAGAAGTCGCGGCTGGGACCGGGCGCGAAGGCGAACCACCTGAGCTACATCGGGGATGCGGAGATCGGCGCGGCGACAAACATCGGCGCGGGCACGATCACCTGTAATTACGACGGCAAGAGCAAGCACCGGACAACCATCGGCGCGAACGCGTTCGTCGGCAGCGACTCGACGCTGGTGGCTCCGCTCGCGATTGCCGATGGAAGCTATATCGCGGCGGGCTCGACCATCACCGAGGACGTGCCGGCGGATGCGCTGGCATTGGGTCGCGCGCGGCAGACCATCAAGCCGGACTGGGCGAAGAAGATGCGCTCGCGGAAGAGCTGAACTGGCCAGTCGACGAATCACGAATTAGCGAGTCAGCAGGAAAAAAACCGGGCGGGGTGAGGTCCGCCCGGATGTTAACGCCAGCGATTGTTTACATGGTCGATGGCGTGCAGGTGTTGATGTTGCCGAGAGTGGCGTTGGAGGCCGGGGTAGGCGGTGTTGGTGGCGTGGCCCAGGGTTTGCCGGTGAAGTCGAAGAAGTCGAGCAGGTCGGGCTGGACGGCATCACGGTTCGTCAGGTGCGCGGCGCCCCCGATAAAGCGGTTCTCCACAAACTTCATGATGGCCGTGTGATCCATGGGGACGTGTGAGACATAGTGCCGCCGCGTGAACGGCGAGATCACGATGTTGGGGACGCGGAAGCCAATCTGCGCGGCGAAGCCACTGATCGCTGCGGCGTCACCAGGATTAGCACCGGGGCTGTCGGTGCGCAGGTCGCAGTGCGCCGTTGCAGGTGGCGTGGCGGGCACGCACGGGTTGAAGCCGTCCGGGTTCACCGAGATGCTGGCGATGTCGACCGGATAATTCGGCTTGTCCGCGGTTGTGGTCTTGTCGTTGGTATGGTGCGGCACGGGTGGAACGTGATCGTACGGACCGCCGCCTTCGTCGTAGCTGAAGAAGAAGACGCCGTCCTTCCACTCCGGGCTGGCCATGAAGGCATTGATGATCTTGGCCATCTGCTGCTGCCCCAGCAGGATGGGCTGGAAGGAGCCGGGATGCTCGTCATTGATGCCGTAGCCCGGCTCGATGAATGCAAAGCTGGGAAGCGTGCCGTTGGTGAGATCGCTGAAGTAAGTGGACAGCGGTGCAACGCGAGCCGTATCGATGCAGAAGTAGTTGTTGGGATCGCCGACGACGCTGGAAGGCTGTGTAGTGCCAGTGCAGGCAGCGTTGGTCAGATTGGGGTAGAGATACTTTTTGGTGTAGGTGATGTAACCGAGCGCGGTGGCGGGATAGTTTGCTGCGCCGCCGGTTCCGCAGTCATTGTCTCCTATGCCGCATTCGCCCGCGGTGTCAGAGTAGTAGACCTTCCATGAGACGTGCGCATCATCGAGAGCCTTGAAAATGCTGGGCAGATTGAGCGAGCCAACTTTGTCATCGTAGCCGGGATCGAAGGCGAGGCCCTGCGTCGTACCACCGCTGAAGGTGGCGATGCGATTGGGATTGCTCTTGCTCGCGATGGGTGAAAACCATCGATCAGAAACGGCGAACTGCGAGGCCATGTAGTAGTAGTAGTTCAGGAAATCCTGATCGTAGTAACCCATGGCGCGCATGCCGGCGGTATCGGTGTAATCACCGGAGCATGTGCCGGAAAGCGCACAGCTCTTTGCGAAGCCCTCGGCGGTGTGGACGAAGCCATCGTCGAGCATGGGCCGGCTGGCGAGGAAGTTATAGCGATTCACGTCGCCATAGCTTTCCAGCCACGCCGAGGAGGCGTCATCGATGCAGGAGGATTTGAATTTGAAGAGCGGATGCGACACGCCTTCGTCGTCCAGGTTGCTGATGTTCAACTTATCGTCGATGCCATCGACGGTATAGACATTCCCGTCATCGCCGACGTTCATACTGTTGCTGCGGCGATAGAGATTGAGCATCCCGAAGTAGTTATCGAAAGTATGGTTCTCCTGCATCATGAAGATGACGTGATTGATAGGCGAATTGCCGCCGGGCGGAATCACGGTGACGGTTGCAGCGTCCGAAGCGTGTCCTGTGGGCCCGGTCGCGTCCGCGGTGTAGGTCGTGGTCACGGCGGGCGTGACCTTTTGTGTTCCGCCGCTCGCGGATAGGGTGTAGCTGCTGCCATCCGAGCCGGTCACCGCCACAGAGGTGGCATGGGTGGCAACCACGGTCAAGGTTGACGATCCGCTTGCGCTGATCGATGTCGGGGCAGCCACAATGGTCACCGCAGTGGCCGATGGATCCGTCACCGTTACTGTTGCGGTTGCCGAGGCGTTGCCGCCTGAGCCGCTTGCCTTCGCGGTATAGATTGTGGTCGCAGCCGGAGTGACGGCCTGCGTTCCGCCGCTCGCGGCGAGCGTGTAGCTGCTGCCATCCGAACCAGTTACGGTTACACCGGTCGCATTGGCGGCCGTAACCGTCAGCGTGGAGGAACTGCCCACCAGGATCGATGTGGGCTTGGCCGCGATAGTCACGGTGGCCGCGGGAGGAGGCGGTCCGGCGGCGACCGTAACGGTTGCCGTTCCGGTTGCCTTCCCGCCGGTGCCGGTTGCGGTGGCGGTGTAGGTCGCGCTCGCTGCGGGGCTAACCGCTTGCGTGCCGCCGCTGGAAGATAAGTTGTAGCTGCTGCCGTCCGAGCCGCTCACAGTGACGGCAGTCGCATTTGTCGCTGTCACGGTCAAGCTGGAGGAAGCTCCCGCAGCAATCGAAGCAGGGCTGGCGGCGATACTGACGGTCGGAACAGCGGGCGGACCAGATGGATCGCTCGACAAACTGGCAGATTTAGCTCCGCCGCATCCATCCAATATCAGCAGAAAAGACAGCAGTAATAGCGTCGCCAAAGGCGGAGCTATCCTGTAGAGACACCGGTCGGGACGCATCTTCATTGCGGGTACCTTGCTCGCTGGAATATCGGGTTGAATACAACAGGGCCCAAAGCAGAAAAGGATCAGAAGGCTCCGCTCTCTATTGGAGTGGTTGGCATATGCCTGCCTTGCTGCGCCGGAAATTATTTGCCCGGCTAATCAGTCGGCGAGGGGGGCGCAGACTTGTTCTTTATAAGACGTATCGCAAAAGATTGGGCACGTCTACGAATCTCTTGTGGTTCACTATTTCGACCGTACCCACCGGCCAGTAACGGCGACGTGGTTACGCCGCCTGGGTGAGCGATGCAGCGCGCAAGATATTGCCTGAGAGGCTTGCGCACTCATGAAACTTCAACTCATTTAGCTGGTGAGTATTTGTTCGAGTTTTTGCAAGCCTGGCTGTTCACCCATGACGATAAGAAAATCGCCGGCCGCGATCTCAGATTCAGCCGGAGGGTTGAAGATGGTCTCGCCACGCTGTTTGCGGATGGCGAGCACGATCACTCCGGAGTTCCGTAAATCCGATAGTTGCCCGAGCGTCTTGCCGGCGAGCGCAGTCCGTGGGGCGACGCATATCTGTTCTGTCGTCACTTTCGATGCCATATTGCTTGCCGCGAAGTCGAGGAACTCGACGACATGAGGCCGGAGCAAGGCACCGGCGAGCTGGCGCCCAGCCATGGCGTAGGGAGTGAAGACCGTGTCCGCTCCGGCGCGGCGCAGCTTTTCACCAGCCTCTTCTTCAGAGACGCGCGTGACCACGGTGAGTTTGGGATTCAGAGTCTTCGCCGAGAGAATGATGAAGAGGTTTTCGGCATCAGAGGGCAAGGCAGCGATCAGGCCCCTGGCCCGGAGCACTCCGGCATCGCGCAGGTCGTCATCGCGCGTCGCATCCGCGACAACCGCAAGCATTCCCGCGCTCGATGCTTTCGCGACGCGCTGCTCACTCCGGTCGATCACGAGGAAGGAAGCCTTTGCGCGTTGCATTTCGTAGGAGGCATTGCGGCCTACGCGTCCGAAGCCGCAGACGATGAAGTGATTCTCCAGACGGTTGATCATGCGTTTGTTCCTGCGTTTGTTGTACAGATCCTGCAATTCGAGCTCGATGATGGTTTGCGTCATGGCGCCGAACGACAGGAAGAGCCCGCTGACACCGAAGAGAATGAGGAACGTATTGAAGATGCGCCCGGCATGGCTGAGAGGCCGTAGCTCCTGATAGCCGATGGTGGTGATCGTGGTGAGGGTCATGTAGAAACCCTCGAACCATGTATAGCCCTCGATAAGGACAAAACCGGTGGTGCCGATCAGCAAGGTAATACATAGCAGCCCAGCGATGAAAAGGATGCGGTGAACCAGGCGGCTGCGCATAGCAATATCCGGCACAGATGTTCAGGCCGTGATCGGCCGTAGTTCCTCCGGCGGTACACGGGGGCTAAGAACAGGGAGCGATTATAGGCTTCCCCCGTCGTGAAGCTGGCTGTCAGCCGCGCTCGTAGTGGAAGTGAAATTCCTGCTCGCTGGCGACGGGCATGCCGTCCTTGGTCGCTGGTGTGAAGAGCCACTGCTTTACCGCGGCGATGACTGCCTGATCGATTGAAGGCGCGAGACCTTTCAGGAGAGTGAGCCCGGTCACTCTGCCGTGCTCATCGATGACAGCGTCGAGGACGACGTCACCTTTGGTTCCGTGAGCGAGCGCGGAGAGGTCGGGCTGCGGATAGGGGAAGTGCTGCAGAAGGGCGATGCGGATATCACCTTCGCCGATGCCGCTCTCGGTGGTGTTCCCCGTGCCGGGATCAGCATGTGGCGGCTCAGGCGGAGCTGGTTTCGCGACCTCCTTGCGGCCTCGGGCTTTACCTTCTTTGGTTTGCTTGCTGCGAACGACGGAGTCCGATGACGCAGGTTTGCGGCTGCCGGGACTGTAATAGGTGAGGAGCGTCAGTCCGTGGGCGGTGCCCGGCAATTTGAAATGCGCGATGCGCGGTGTGCGATAGATCCAGGCGGCGACTGCAAGCATGATCGTGACGTGGATGGCGACAGAGAGCGCGGGGCCCTGGAGTTTCAAGCGCCGGGGAGTGGGGCCGAAGTCTGCCAGCATCATGCGCTCCTGTATGGCCGTTCTTGTTATTATCGCCTGCTCATCATTCGACTATTAGACGCGGCCCGGATACAAGGGGCGCGTAGTTCATCGCAGCCCTTACTCGGACTTCAAATCCACGACGCAGCAGTCGAGCTTTTGGGCAGAAGGCCTCATTGCACTCGGCCGCCTTCTGGCGACTCCTCTTCCCCATCCAATTCTCGATCCATCGCATCCCGTACTCTCTCGACGGTCTCTTCCGGCTGCAGGTGGTTCTGCTCCGCGTAGAAACGCGCAACGTGCCGCACCAGGTCCGCCAGCACCACACCCCATGCGGTGGGGTCGTCCCAGCCGCCCATCTGTAGACTCACATGCAGATCGCCCCCTGCCACCCAGGCGCGCACCAGCTCAAACGCCTTCGGATCATCGGCGGCTGCCGGCGGAATAGTCAGCTGGTTCTTCGCTGCATTGCTTTTTGCCGATTCATTCTTCTGTGGCATCGTTCTCTACACCTTTTCACAAAAGATTTGAGACACGTCATTGATTCGATTAAGAAACGCTGCTTCTCGCAGAGGCTACGATTTCACCTCACACAACACATCATCGCCTTCCACACGCAGCGGGAACACCGTCGCACTGCCCAGGGGATTGCGCAGCTCCGCACCGGTCTTTGGATCGAAGCTCCAGCCATGCCACGCACAGACAACGCGTCCGTGTTCAATGGCGCCGTCGGAGAGCAGCGCACCATGGTGCGGACACTCATTGTGCAGCGCCGCGAGCTGCCCGCGAATCCGCGCCACGCAGATCGGTATGCCTGCAGCCTCAAATGCCTTGGCGCTGCCTTCGGCCGGCATCTCGGAGACTGCGCCGATCCGTACCCACTGCGTCATACTGGAACCCTGCTCCTTCTTGCGCGCCTCAAATCAAGTGTACGTCTCGTCGGGTAGAAGGTGCCGCGGATGGAAGATGCCGCAACTGGAAGATGTCACGGCCCGGCTGCTACGCTGGAATCGTATGTCTGAAGTGAAGCCACCGCACCCGCAAGACTCTGTCCCAGCGACACTCTGGTGCCCCACCTGCGCCCGTCCCGTCAGTGATCCACTTACCTGCGGAGACTGCTCCGCTGTCATCTGCCGCGTCTGTGGTACGCCACTGGAATCCGCAGACGAGCTGGCGTTCGGCTGAGCTAGATGTCTGCATCCACCCGTCCCACGCCGCCACACTTCGATGATCCTTTGCGCCCGCGCAATCCGCTGGTCGCGCATCGCTGGATTCTGGGCGGCATCGGCGTGATGGTGGTGGCGTCGCTCGCCGTGCTTTATTTCGCGATCGGGCTGCTCTTCTGGCAGGGGCAATGGCAACTCATCTTCCACCCGACGCATGGGGTCGCCAGCACGCCCGCGAGCCGCAACGTGCCGTTCGAAGACGTCCGCTTCGATGCGACGGAGATAGGCAAGACCCGGCTGAACGGCTGGTGGGTTCCGGCAAACAGCACTTTGCCGCCGCAGCCCACGGCGATCCTCTATCTGCATGAGGCGCGCGGTTCGCTTTCCGACGCCCTGCCGGACATTCTCGCGTTGCATGCGCTGGGCAAGGATGTCTTCGCATTCG
Source organism: uncultured Acidobacteriaceae bacterium (assembly GCA_963737035.1). GTDB lineage: Bacteria > Acidobacteriota > Terriglobia > Terriglobales > Acidobacteriaceae > KBS-83. Next base: position 245,613 of record CAVTRJ010000014.1, read on the forward strand.
ATCCGCGCGGCTTCGGGAAGAGTGAATGGGCTAAGCCGTCCGAGAAGCATTGGAACCAGGATGCCGACGCTGCGCTTTATTACCTCGCGAGCGTGCGCCACATCGGGCCGAGCCACTTGATCGTCATTGGCCGCGGGCTCGGGGGCACAGTAGCTGCGAACCTCACGCTTCAACATCCGGAGCTTGATCGCCTGGTCATGATCGACCCTCAACCGCCTACGTTGGGGTTGCTCGAAGCGCCCCGTTGGACGCACATCCTTCCCATATGGCTGCTGGCACGCGACCGCTTTAATCCCGCGGCTGCTCTCCGGTCCGCGTCAGTGGACAAGCTGTTCCTGTTGCCTGCGAACGCATCCGCTCCCGGGTACGTTGCGAAGGCAGCGTCACCCGTGACGACGGTGCACAGCACTACCCTCGAAGACCCCGAGACAACGGCCGCTCTTCAGCAATTTCTCGCGTCATCCAACGGCCAGAATCACTAACCGGAGGTCTTTGTATATTCCGACAAGGTCATGAGCGCTGCTTGTGCCTGCTCATCCAGGCTCTCGTTCACTCGGGCAAGATCCGGTACCAGATAGCTGAGATTCACCGCGAGCAGGTTCTCCTGAACTACCTGGGCCAGGATGCGCCGCAGCAGGCAGAACTCGGCCAGCATCAGGCTGGGCGTATATCCGTCTAAATCGCGCCCGCGATCGTACCCGCCGGAAGAGCGCTTGTGTTCCGGAATCTCTTCGCCGGAGTAGGACTGCGCTGCCCGAATGAGCTCATTCAGAATGCCTCTGAGATATTCCAGCCGCTGCTCTTTCGTAAGCACCATTCGCGACAATGCAGCATCGTTCTCTACGGCCGACAGCCACAGTTCCTCGATGCGTTTCAGATGCTCCTGCAGGATCATCGCCACGCGCTTAGGTGGCGACAGGTGCCGTTGCCGCGGTGGGGTGGCCAATTTGTTCTCGATCGTGTTCACCAGGGCGGGAATATCGGCCGGCTTCACGATGTAATCATCTACCTGCTGGCGGATTGCTTCGAGGGCAGTTTCAAAGGCCGGGTAGCCGGTAAGAATCATCGTGACCGCCTCCGGCTGAGTCCTGCGCATGGCGCTCACTACGGTCAGGCCATCTCCGGGATTGCCGATGTTCAGATCGGATAGGAGTATGTCGAATGTTTCCGAGGTGATCTTCTGGAGTGCCTCGGCAACAGATGCCGCGGTGCTTACCTCAAACCCGTATCTGGTGAGTATGGCTGACAACGTGATACGGATGACCGGTTCGTCATCCACGAGGAGTAAGCGTCGTTGCATTCTGATCCTGATGACTCCGGTTCGAGTAGTTCCCTGCTGCTGTCAGATAGCCGAGCCCCTCCCTGAGTGGCCTTTGCTCAACAGAGAGTCACGTGAGATTCTGTTTGGCCGGTCAACATCTGTAGTGAGATAGTCCGCATTTTACTGGGCATCCAAATCCATAGGGATCTATTTTGTTCATAGGGCCACCGGCACCCCGGACTAGAACTTCGCCAAGCCCTCGATCGCGCGGAACACATCTTCCGGCTGCGGCAGGATGACGTTCTCCAGTTGCGGCTGGTACGCCACAAACGTATCCGTCGCCGCCACCCGCTTTACCGGCGCATCCAGATCATCGAACAACTCGTCCGCAATGCGCGCAGCGATCTCCGCTCCGTAGCCCCAGCTCAGCACGTCCTCGTGCGCCACGATGACCCGATTTGTCCGGCGAACGCTTTCGGCAATCGCTTCCCAGTCATAGGGACTGAGTGTCCGCAGATCGATGACCTCGGTCTCGATACCCAGCTCGCGGCTCGCGCGCTGGGCCGCCTGCAGAGAGCGAGGGACCAAGGCGCCATAGGTCACCAAGGTCAGATGCTTGCCTTCCCGCACCGTCTTTGCTTTGCCGAAGGGGATCATGTAATCCGGCCCGGGGTACGGCGCACGTCCGTAGGACTCGCGATAGAGACGCTTGTGCTCCAGGAACATCACCGGATCGTCGCAGCGAATCGCTGTGCGCAGCAGCCCATTGGCATCGAGCGCATTGGAGGGAAAGACCACCCGCATTCCCGGCGTATGGGTAAACAGCACCTCACCACTCTGCGAGTGGTAGAGCGCGCCGCCTGTCAGATATCCGCCGATAGCGACGCGGATGACCGCCGGCGAGGAGAATGCATTGTTCGAGCGCCAGCGCATGGGAGCGAGTTCGTTGCGCAGCTGATGCATCGCGGGCCAGATGTAATCGAAGAACTGGATCTCCGCCACCGGCTTCATGCCGCGTGTGGCCACGCCAACTGCACGCCCTACGATGTTTGCCTCGGCCAGTGGAGAGTTGAATACCCGATCGCTGCCGTACTCGCACTGCAGCCCGGCGGTCAACTTGAAGACGCCGCCCTTTCCCTTCACCGCTCCACTTTTCAGGTTCTCTTCTCGGCTGCAGTCCGCAACGTCTTCACCGAAGACGATGATGCGGGAGTCGCGCTTCATCTCGTCCTTCAGGCAGGCATTGATCAGGTCTGCCATGGTCCTGTCCGGACCGCTGGCCTCTGCAGGCCTTTCCGCGGCAAACGACTCAGACGTCGGATCGATATGCGGTGAGTACACATAGTTGTAAATCGTGTCCGCGGCGGCGAATGGCGCGCGGAGCGCCCGGTCGGTTGCCGCTTGTATCTCGTCGTCGACCGTCTTCTCCAGGCGGGTGATTCCTTCGGCATCGATGACGCCTTCGCGCAGCAGCCTTAGTTGCAGCTTCGGCAGCGGATCGCGAAGGTTTTCCGCTTCGAGCTCCGCGGCCGGGCGGTAGAGCTTGTCGTTGTCGGAAAGGGAATGCGAATAGGGCCGAGTCACATGCCCGTGCACGAATGCCGGACCTTTCCGCGCGCGGCAATGCGCCACGGCCTTCGCCATCGCGGCGTAACTCTCCACCGGATCGGTGCCATCCACCTCGGCAAAGAAGAAGTTCGGGAAGTTCGCCACCAGTTTCGAGATATTGCCGCCGGGCGTGTTCACCTCTACCGGGGTTGAGATGGCGTAGCCGTTATCTTCCACGACAAAGAGCAGCGGCAGCTTCTCCAGCGATGCCGTGCTCACCGACTCCCAGAATTCGCCCTGGCTGGTGGAGCCTTCGCCAATGGAGGCAAACACAACTTCATCTCCCTGGAAGGTTGCGTTATGGAAAGCGCGGTAGTCGTTCGCCTGGGGCTCCAGGGCATTCGGATGATTCGCCAGATAGCGGCCGGCTTCGGCGCAACCCACTGCCTGCAGCATCTGCGTGGCCACAGAAGAGCTTTGCGAGACGATATTCAGCCGCTGGTTGCCCCAGTGTGACGGCATCTGCCGTCCGCCGCTGGACGGGTCCGCCGCCGCGCCCACCGCCTGCAGCAGCATCTCGTCCGCCGTCACGCCCAGCGTCAGGCAAAGCGCGCGGTCACGGTAATAGGGATAGAACCAGTCGTAGCCGGGCTTCAACGCCTTGCCCGCCGCGACCAGCAGTGCTTCATGGCCGGCGCCAGAGATCTGGAAGAATATTTTTTGCTGATTCTTCAACAGTATTTCGCGATCGTCCAAACGCCGCGACAGGTACATCAGGCGGTAGACATCCACCCATTCTGCGCCCGTCAACCCGCTCAGCTCGCCGCCGGCGCTCTTGACGCGCCGCTCTGCCGCCACACTCCCCATACACACTCCTGACTGCCTTCCCCAACTGCCTTCCCGAGTCAAAACGACTGGCGATTGTATCCTGTCCGTGCGCCCTTGCGCTTGCTAAGAAGATGCACAAGACGCAGATTTGTTTCGCCGTGGCAACAGGACCGGCTCTGGCAAAACTCCGCGGTTTGACTCACTTTTTCCACCCGTGCTCTAATCAGCCTTCCTCGAAGCTGAGGCTTTCCCGGCTGAGCGCTGCGGCGGCAACGGGCGCGCACTAACCCAATTCTTTCGGAGAACTTGCATGCAGAATGTCGGCCTGTGGGCCGTGGGGCTTCAGATAGGCTCCCCCAGCACCCCAGACAGCGGCAGTATTTATTTGTGGGGCGCGCTGGCAATCGGCGTCCTGGGCCTCCTTGTTGCATTTATCTTCTCCCGATCCGTGCTCTCCAGCGATGCAGGCACCAGCGAGATGCAGGCGATCTCCAATGCCATCCGCGAAGGAGCCGAGGCGTTCATGTCCCGGCAGTACGGGACTATTGCCATTATCGCGGTAGCGCTTGCCGTACTCCTCTTTATTGGATACCGGCTCTCCCCGTTTACCGCTCCATTTGCCAACAAGGTCGTCATCAGCTTCCTGATCGGCGCCATCTGCTCCGGCCTCTCCGGCTTCACCGGCATGTTTGTCTCCATCCGGACCAACATTCGCGCGGCCAGCGCTGCGCGCACCAGCCTGGGCCGCGCTCTGCAGACGGCCCTGCGCGGCGGCGCTGTGACCGGGCTGGTCGTCGTCTCCCTCTCGCTGCTCGGCATCGGTGTACTGTTCTTCCTGTTCGGCGGTCTCGAGCATCCTGAAGCGACGCCTTATGAACTGGTTGGCTTCGGCTTCGGCGCATCGCTGGTCGCGCTGTTTGCACAGCTAGGCGGCGGCATTTACACCAAAGCCGCCGACGTTGGCGCCGATCTGGTCGGCAAGGTCGAGGCCGGCATCCCGGAGGACGATCCACGCAATCCCGCCGTGATCGCCGACCTGGTCGGTGACAACGTTGGCGACTGCGCCGGTCGCGGCGCGGACATCTTCGAATCTACGGCCGCTGAAAACGTCGGCGCCATGATTCTGGGCGCGGCACTCTTCCCCGTCTTCGGCATCAAGGGCATCCTCTTCCCGCTGATCATCCAGGCGATCAACCTCATCGCCTCCATCATCGGTGTCAGTATCGTGCACTCGCGCGAAGACGAAGACCCGATGCACGCGCTGAATCGCGGCTACTACGTCACGTCCTTCGTTGCTCTGCTGGGCTTCGCGGCAGCAGTCTACTTCATGCTGCAGGGCCGCTGGTGGCTGCTCGGTTCCGGCATCGTGGGCATCATCACATCGTTCCTCTTCGTCCGCATCACGGAGTACTACACGGAAACCCGCTATCGTCCGGTCCGCTCTATTGCCGAGGCTTCGCTCACCGGGCCGGCCACGAACATCATCAGCGGCCTCGCCGTTGGAATGGAGACGCCGGCCATGCCGGTGATCGTCATCAGCCTCGCGCTCTTGCTCAGCTACTACTTCGGCGTGCGTGGGCTGGCCGACCACGCGGGAATTTCCAACTACGCCCGTGGTATTTACGGCACGGCGATCGCCACCATGGGCATGCTTTCCGCGTCGGCCTACATCCTGGCCATGGACACCTTCGGCCCCATCACGGACAACGCCGGCGGCATCATCGAAATGTCCAACCAACCCGATGCTGTGCGCGAGAAGACGGATAAGCTGGACGCTGCCGGCAACACCACCAAGGCGCTCACCAAGGGTTACGCGATCGGGTCTGCCGCTCTTGCTGCTTTTCTTCTCTTCTCTGCGTATCTGGAAAGCGTTCATGACATCGTCGCGCATCGCTTTGCCGATGCTGGCCAAGTGCTCCCTGCAAACTGGCAATTCACCCACGTGAATCTGGCCAGCGTCCCGGTCTTTGTCGGCGCGCTGCTGGGCGCTATGCTCACCTATCTCTTCTCCTCGATGGCCATCAAAGCAGTCGGCCGCACTGCGCAGTTCGTCATCAAGGACGTACGCGCGCAGTTCAAGGAGAATCCCGGCATTATGGAGGGAACCTCCAAGCCCGATTACGGCCGCTGCGTTCGCATCGTGACCGGAGCGGCGTTGAAGGAGATGGTGCTGCCCGGCGCGCTTGCTGTTGCCATGCCGCTGGCTGTAGGCCTCATCTTCCGCCACCTCAGCGACAGCTTCAACGTCCGCGACATCAATGCAGATACGCTGATGCTGCACGGCCATCCGGTCAATCTGACTGGGGCAGAGAGCGTCGCCGGCCTGCTGATGGTCGGCACCATCTCCGGCATCCTGCTCGCCATGCTGATGAACAACGGCGGCGGCGCATGGGACAACGCCAAGAAATTTATCGAGACCGGTCAGTATGGCGGCAAGCGCTCGGAGGCTCACAAGGCAGCCGTTGTCGGCGACACGGTCGGCGATCCCTTCAAGGACACGGCCGGGCCATCGCTGCACGTGCTGATCAAGCTGCTGGCCACCGTCACCTTGGTGCTCGCGCCGCTGTTTCTTTAGTCCTCGCAGCTTTGCGCTGGCGCCCACTTTGATATGGTGAGCGCCATGCATGGTCTGACCGATGGACGATCGAAGCCGTGGTATCTGCGCCACGCAACACGCTGGTCGGCGTTGTCCTACCTACCCACGCGCAAGCTGCTCTATCTTTATCTGGCCGTTTTTTCTCTCTTTGCCGTTTTCGGCCCCTACCTTAACATCCAGTCTTCTCAGCCGCTGCCTTTCTCGCTCGTCATCCTCTTCGGTATTGCGAATGGCCTCTATTCCGTTCTGTATCCCTGGATACTTATTCGCAAGCCGTGGTCGCTGTTGATCCTGGTCGGCCTCGGCCATTCTGTTTTGGGCAGCACGATTGGCATTGCTATTCATGCCCTTGCCCCTGCCTTCGCTCGCCTGCCGCTGGGCTTTCCCGCCAAGGGAATCCTGACCGCCAATCTTGTCTGGATTATTATTTTTCTCTCCTATTTCCTATTCCTCGCCTTCATCCGCAAACAGGCTGCCGACGCGATCCGCATGCAGAACGAACTCGAGCTGGCCCACGGCATCCAGCAGACACTGGTGCCACTGATTCACCGCGTTGGACCACTCTATGAGGTCTACGGGCTCACCCGGCCCAGTGATCGCGTCGGCGGCGATCTCGTCGATCTGATTCCCTCCCATGATGGCGACATCGCCTACGTCGCCGACGTAGCAGGACATGGACTGCAAGCCGGCATCCTGATGGGCATGTTGAAAGCAGCTGCGCGCACTGCCCTACTCGAGCCTTCCACCCCCTCCGAACGCCTGCCCTTACTGCTGGACCGGCTGGACAACGTCCTGCCCGCGGTCAAGGAAAGCCACATGTATGCGGCCTTTGCCGCACTGCAACTCGGTCCCGGAGGAAGAGTCCGCCATGCTCTCGCCGGACACCCACCCGTCCTTCACTACTGTTACGCGAACGGCACGTTCTGCGAACTCCGCCTGGAGCAGTTTCCACTTGGCCTGGTGCCGGACGCACAATTCGCGGCAATGGAGATCAACGTGGAACCGGGGGATCTGATGTTGATTGCAACCGACGGCATTCTCGAAGCGTGTAATCCGCAGGATCGCGAATTTGGCACGGAGGGTCTGCGCATCTGCGTGGAATCGAATCCCCAGGCGCCTTTACATCAACTGGCGGCAAATATTCTTGCGGCAGTAGCAAAGTGGGGCAAACAGCAGGACGACCAGACGTTGCTCATTGTTCGCTGCATCTCAAACTCGTAAGTCAGCCGCGCATCCGATCTTTCACGCTCTTGGCCAGCTTTTCAATCTCTGCCGCCTTCTTCACCACGTCCACGGAAAGCGTGTCTGCGTTTGACTTGCCGACTTCTTCCTTCAGCTCTTTTGCCAATGACAGCAGCTTGTCTGTGTCCTTCTCCAGCTGCTTTTGCCGGTCTGTGTTTCGCGCCTTCTCCATTTTTTGCTGCCGCATGCGCTCCATCGGATCTTCTGGGTTGGACGGCTGCTGGCCGAAGCCCGGGGAGCCTGGCTGCTGCAAGGTTGGCGCCTGCGGTTGCTGCAACTGCGCGGCTGCAATGGTATGAGGTCCAGCGCCCAAGACCGTTACCCATGACCCAGCCAGCAGGAGCACGGCGCAAGCCCCTACCCCCCAGCGCAACTTGGCAAATGAGCATCGCATCCGTTCATTATAGAAACGACTGCAAACTCTGGACGTGAAAGGCCTGCATGCTCCTTTTGCTCGCGCCGCCCAACCGCCGCCCGCCCCTGCGCGAGGCATTTCAATCCATGTGGCAAAACTGGGTCGACAGTGCGCAGGACTTCCTAGTCAACGACCTGAAACATCTGATCGTCATTCTGCTCTTTGCCTGGCTTGCCTTCTGGCTGGTGAAGGTCATCACCGACCGCATGCGCCGCGCGGCCGAGAGACACGCAGGCGTTGGCCTCGCACGCACCTCGCAGGTTCGCACCCTCGCCTCCGTGCTGCGAGCCACAGGGTTCGGTATCGTCGGTTTCTTCGCCACCATCAGCATCCTGCGCCAAGTCTTCGACTTCAATCCCACTCCACTATTGGCCTCTGCGGGCGTAGCCGGTGTGGCTATCGGTCTCGCGGCGCAAACCATCGTGAAGGACATGATCAACGGCATGCTGTTTCTGGTTGAGGACCAGTACAACGTCGGCGATTGGGTCACTCTCGCAGGCGTGACGGGCACGGTGGAATCGATGTCACTGCGCAAAACCTCTGTCCGTGGCGGCGATGGCACGCTCTATCTCATTCCCAACAGCCAGATCACCAACGTGGCCAATCAGAGTCGCGACTACACCACCACCACGCTCAACATCTCGGTCGACTTCTCCGCCGATCCTGACAAGGTGATCGCGTTGCTGAACAAGATCATCGGCGAGGTGCGCCAGGAGCCCGCGTACAAAGACATCTTCCTCGAAGATCCAAAGGTGCTCGGCGTCGATCAGATTAAAGGCTCGGAAGTGATCTATGTCATCAGCGTGAAGACACAGGCCAGGAAGCAATTCGATGCCGTGCGCGAGATGCAGAAGCGGCTCCGGCTGGCACTCGAAGAGCACAACATGCTGCCCGGCAGTCCCTTCCGCGTTCCCGGCGGTAAGGGCATTGCTATGCCGGGAGAGCAGGCGAAGGCCGCGCCGGCACCGGATCCCACCACCAACAAGCCGAACGAGACCAATCCATTTTCAGGTGAATAGCCGCTACGCCTGAGTTGCAGCCGCCGCCTTCAACTCATCCACCGTGCGCACCGGCGGAAGACACGTCGTTCCCTGGCACACCACGGCAAAGCTCGCCCGTTCTTGTAACTGCGGTAGTTGCGTAAGCGTAGCCTTGAGCACCGGCGGCAACGCACCATCCCGCAGCACTGCTGGCGGCACCCGCAGCACCGTCTTGTTGACGGCATAGCCGCTGCGTGCCGCAGATTCCAGCGCATCTGCGAGATGATCCTCGCCCACGATGACAATCTGCCGCGGCGGATTCAGCAGGCGCTCAAGCGCCAGCCCGTAGGAACCGGCAAAGAGCCCGAAGTGCTCGACGATGCCCGCGAACGCTTCAAGGGTATCTTCGGCCACTTCGCGTAACTTCCCGTCGCCGTTCAGTTCCTCTAGGCGCAGCAGCGCAGCCGCGGCCGTCGGATTACCTGCCGGCGTTGGCGTGTCCTGCAATGGCTTGCGGCGCGTGGAAAGCGCACCAATCGCGTTCGGGTCGGCCACGGTGTCGAAGAAGCCTCCACCCGTCGCATCGTAAAAATCCCGCTGCATCCGCTCCGCCAGATTTGCGGCTGCGTCGTAATAGCGCAGCTTGAGTGTGAGCTCCCATGCGTCGAGACAAGCGTGTACCAGCAGTGCGTAATCATCCAGAACGCCCGGAACGCGCTGGCCATGCTCGCCCGCGGCGTAAGCCACCACATGCGCGAGCCCATCCTGCTCCGACCATGCCTCGGTCAGGATGCGATCCAGCGTCTTGACGGCAAACTCGCGTGCGCCGGGCACCGGCAATACCGCGCTTGCCTGCAGATAGGCGGAGATCGCCATTGCATTCCAACCGGTGTACACCGTGCGATCCACGTAAGGCGTGGGCCGCGCAGCGCGCGCCGCCGCCAGCTTGGCTCGCGCGCTGGCCAGCAGGTGAGTCAACTCGGCCGGTTCTCGATTGAGGTCCTTCGCCAGCGACTCCAGCGGCCGCTGGATGTGCAGCACATTCTTCGCGGGATTGTGATGCATGTCCCCAAGGTCGCCGATGTCGTAATACGTCCCGGCCACTTCGAGTTCATCCGCGCTCAGCACCTCTGCCGCTTCGCCGCGCGTCCAGGTGAAGTAGTCCCCATCGTCGTCGAGCGTCATATCGGCGTCTTGCGAGCCGTAGAAACCACCATTCTGCCGATCGCTCAGCCACGCATCCATCCATGCGATCGTTTCGCGGACCACCGTGTTGAAGACCGGATAGGGAAAGCTCTGCCACGCGTGCACGTAATTCGCGAGCAGGCCGGCATTGTCGTAGAGCATTTTTTCGAAATGCGGCACCACCCAGCGTTCGTCCACGGAGTAGCGGTGGAAGCCGCCGCCGACGTGGTCGTAGATGCCGCCGTCGGCCATTTTTGTCAGCGTCACCAGCGCGACTTCTCGCGCCTTCGCATCGCCTTTGCGCGTCGCCGCATCCAGCAGCAGGTCCAGCGCCGCAGGATGCGGAAATTTCGGCTGTGCGCCAAAGCCGCCATGATGCGGATCGAACTGCGCGATCGCGGAATGCACCAGCTTGTCGGTGATCGCGGAGCTCAACGATCCACTGCGTCCCGCGAATCCCTCACCATGCTCGATGGCGGCAAGGATCGAGTTCGCTGATTCCAGTACCTCATCGCGCTTCGAGCGCCACGCGTCGGACATGGTGAGCAACAGGCGCTCGATTCCCGGGCGGCCATAGCGATCGTGCCGCGGGAAATAGGTGCCTCCAAAGAACGGGCGGCCGTCCGGCGTCAGCACCGCAGTCAGCGGCCACCCTCCCTGTCCGCTGACGGCCTGCACTGCGGCCTGATAACGGCTATCAACATCCGGCCGCTCGTCGCGATCCACCTTCACGGCCACGAAGCGCTCGTTGATCAAGGGAGCCAGCGTTTCGTCTTCGTAGCTCTCGCGATCCATCACATGGCACCAGTGGCACCACACCGCGCCGATGTCGAGGAGCACGGGCTTGTCTTCGCGCGCCGCCTGCGCGAATGCCTCCGGCCCCCACTCCTGCCACTGGATGGGTTGATGCATGGCGGAACGCAGGTAAGAGGAGCGCGCGTTTTGGAGCGCATTCAGGGGCTTTGCGGGTGTCTCGAGATCGGCCATACCTTCAGTCTAAGATGCCAGTGCCGGATGCCGCAGCCAGCTTGCCTGCTAGCTCGCAGTCTCAGCGCGATCCAGCCGCCGTTTGCACAGCAGGATGTACATCCAGGCCGTGACCAGCGTGAAGGAGACCGCGAATGCGGCGTAGGGGATCACCTGGGCGTATCTGTGAAAGAACGAAATGGCAGACCGATCGCGGAACATGGTCGGGCGCGTGCCCAACAGCGAAAGCGCCACTCCCGTGCCCACGATGAACACCCACCAGCGCAGCCGCACCAGCAGACAAGGACGCATCGTGAGCACCAGCGGCAGCACCACCAGCAACCATGCGGTGGCGGCCAGGAGCATCGTCCAGGCACCCCATGCCAGCAGGCCGGAGAGCAGCGTCTGGACAAACAGCTTCGCATCTCCTTCGCTGTCGCGCACCGCAATGATGAGGTTTACCGGCAGACACGCCATCTGGCCCACGAGCCAGCCGCTCAGGCCGCTCAGTGCGGCGAAACCCACGCGGCGCCATCGCGAGATTGCATCGCTCGCCATTCTGCTTATGCTACGAGCTTGCGTGCGATCTCCGTGTAGAGATCGATCGCCTCGAAGAGCTCGCGCTTGGCCAGCTTCTCATCGGGAGTGTGCGCAACATGAATCGATCCCGGGCCGAGCAGCAGCGGTTCGCCCCAATTCGTGAGCGCAGGGATGTCGGTAGCGAAGGCCGCCACCATGGTCTCCATCCCCTCCATAGTTCGGAACTGCATGAATGGAATCTCAAGCGTGTAATCGATCTCGGCCAGCCCGGCAATCGCGTTCTCCAACGCTGCACGCGTCTCATCGGAAGGGCCTACCAGACGTATCATCACCTGCGCCAGCGCCTTATCCGCGATCACATTCGGCGCACGGCCGCCTTCGATCAGCCCGATATTCAACGTGCTCGGTCCAATAGCAGGATCCGCGGGCAGATCGATATGCATCACGTTGTTCAGCGCCTGAATTAGTTTATGGATCGCGCTATCGCCCAGTTCCGGATATGCCGAGTGCGCCATCTTGCCGGTCGCGCGCACAGCGCCTCGCAACACGCCCTTGCTCGCCACTCCGAGCCGGTTGTCCGTGGGCTCGCCGTTGATCAGAAAGCGGCTGCCTCTTGGCTGCTCGTTGGCAATCTTCGCGCCCGCCGAGTCCCGCTCTTCGCCAACGACAAACAGCATTCCGGCTTTCACGCCGCCCGCGCGCAGCCGTTCCACCGCTGCAATCTGGGCCGCGATGATGCCCTTGGCATCGCATGCGCCGCGCCCGTAGATCGCCTCGTCATCCTCCCTGCTGGAGAAGTACGGCGGCACGGTGTCCATGTGGGTCGAGAAGACAATCTCCGGCTGCTCACCCGGCACGGTCGCGTAGACATTGAAGCGGTCTGTGGCCGCTCCGTCCTCGCCCTTGCTGGCGACGTGCATTCGCTCCACGGCAAAATCCCGCGCGGCAAGGAATTCCGCGAGGAATGCTCCGACCGGGCCTTCGCTATAGGTTGTTGAATCGATGTCGATGAGCTGCCGCGTCAATTGCACCGGATCGAGCGTCATGTCAGGTCAGCATACCTGACTTGCGTAGAACGAAACGGTCAGGTCATTCTTCCGCTCGCTACAATCGATTTCGATGTCCAGCCTCTCCAATCGCCTGCAGACACTCTCGATCCCCGGCCCCGCCGGCGACCTGGAAGCGCTGCTCTTCGAAGGACAGCCGGATGCGCGCTATGCAGCGCTCGTCTGTCATCCGCATCCGATGGGCGGCGGCACCATGCATAACAAGGTGGTCTACCGCGCCGCCAAGACGATGCAGTCGCTCGGATTGCCGACGCTGCGCTTCAACTTCCGCGGCACCGGACTCAGCGAAGGCCAGCATGATGAGGGCCGGGGTGAGCGCGATGACGTGCGCGCAGCGCTCGATTGGCTGCACCATCGCTACGCGTTGCCTGTCCTGGTCGTCGGCTTCTCGTTCGGTGCGCATGTAGCGTTGCGCGCATGTTGCTTCGATGCCGGTGTTCCCGGTATCCGTGTGCGCGTTCCCGGTTTCGCGGCGCTGGGGCTCCCCGTTGCCGCTGAGGGTCGAGAGTACAGCTACGACTTTCTTCTAACCTGCACTTTGCCGAAGCTCTTCATCAGCGGCGGCCGAGACCAGTACGGCCCGCAGGACGCTCTGGAGCGCATTGTGGACTCCGCAGCGCAACCGGCGACGCTGGTCATCGTGCCCGATGCGGATCATTTCTTCGCCGGCAAACTCGACCAGATGCAGCACGCGTTGCGCGAATGGCTCGTGGCCAGGTTTTTTTCCGGCGCCGCTACGAGCACCGATGCGAGCGCTCCGCGCACGTCATAACGCCATGGCCGACGAAGAGGATCAGCAGGCGCGCCTGCACTCGCTTTATCTGGATTCCCTTTATGCGGACGCACGCGCCATCTTTGCCTATGCGCTCGATGCTTGCCGGATCGAGCGCGTCTTTGCGGAGCGTATCCGTTGCGAAGGCACTACCCTGATCATCGACCACGCGGACCACTCGCCGGAGCAACCGGCTCTGAGCCAGTCGCCGATGCCCGCCACCCGCATCGACCTCGGCGCATATCGGAAAACGCTCGTCATTGCGCTGGGCAAGGCAGCGGTGCCCATGACGCAATCGCTGCTCGGCATCTTGCCCCGGCAGGTGCGGGTTCGTGGCATCTGCAGCGCGCCGGCTCGGCCCGAGCGGCGCGACTGGCGCATCCGCTATTTCGCCGGCGGCCATCCGCTGCCCAACCAGGATTCCTTTCGCGCGGCACGCAGCGCACTGCGCCTGCTGAAGCTAGCTACTGAAAAGACTTTCGTCATCTATCTCATCAGCGGAGGCGGCAGCACGCTCTTCGATCTGCCGCTCGATCCTGACATCTCACTCACCGACACCATTGTCTTTCACGAGTCGCTCATCACCTCCGGCGCCACCATCGCGGAGATCAACACACTGCGCAAACACTTTTCCGCCGTCAAAGGGGGCCGGCTCGCGAGCGCCGCACCGCGTTCTCCCAAGCTCACCATGCAGATCGTCGATGTCCCCTGGCAGCATGCCGACGCGGTCGCTTCGGGCCCAACGCTGGCCGACCCCTCTACCGTGGAGGACTGCCGCGAATTGCTCACGCGTTATCACCTGCTCGAAAAGTTTCCGCCCTCGGTGCGTCAATTCTTCAGCAGCCCCGACCTGCCCGAAACCCCCGGAGACAAAGCCGCGCTGAAGCGAAGCGCGAAAGGGCACGAAGCCGTGCGGAAAGCAGAGCCCGGCCAATATGCCGGGAGCAGCTTCGGCAACGAGCCGCTGCTGCTCACCAACTCGCTCGTGACCTTGCTCTCCAACCACGAGCTTCTGCTCGCGGCACACCAAAAGGCCGCGGCGCTCGGCTACGAAGTTGTCGTGGACAACGGCTGCGATGATTGGCCTTACGAGCAGGCTGCAGCCTATCTGGTCGATCGATTCGTCGAACTGCGCGGCCAGCATCCGGGGCGGAAGGTCTGCCTGCTTTCCGGCGGCGAGGTCACGGTCCGCATCGACCGCAAGCCGGGCACCGGAGGCCGCAACCAGCAGCTCGCGCTGGCCTGCGCGCTTCTCCTGCAGCAGCGCTTGCCCGCTGAGGCGGCGGTATGCCTCTCCGCCGGGAGCGACGGCGCGGACGGCAACAGCCCCGCCGCCGGAGCCATTGCAGACTCCACCACCGTGACCCGCGGCCAGGCCCTCGGCTTCGCTCCGGAGACGGCGCTCGCCGCCTTCGATGCCTGCCGGCTCTTCACCGCGCTCGGGGATACGCTCGTGACCGGCCCCACCGGCAACAACCTCCGCGACATTCGGATTCTGCTGAGTCTCTAGCGCGGGGTCGCGAGTGAGTCGCGAGCCGAGTCGCGAGCTACGATAAAGGCATGGCAATCCGCAAAGAATGGACCGAGTGGCACCTGACGCCGCGCGGCTGGGAGCAGGGGTCGACGCGCCGGGAAGGCCGCGGCAATGACTGGCGCGACGAACCCGCCGACCGCCTCCTCAGCTATCAGCACATCGAAATCCACGGCTCTGCTGGCCAGCCGAAAGTTGTCACGGAAGAGACCTGGCGTACCAAGGACCCTGCGGCCCTTGCGCTATTGGAAGACGCCCTGGCCCGGCACGGTACCGCTCCTTGCCGCCTGGACTGAGCTGTCCGGCGTGAGCGGTCGGGATTGAGTGGTCTGGCTTGAGTGGTCTGGGCGTGAGTGGCTCGCGCGCCGTGCAGCAGAATCGCCAAAAAGCCTCCACAAAAACAAAATTGTGCAGCGCTTGCACATCCGGCGTCTCTCAGGGGTATCATCGTCGTTACTACCCCAAAAGGGGCATATCCTTCTCTGGGCCAGAAAGCGTTTTATTTTTCCACCGATCGAGGGCAACCGTTTGCATACTCCCCTCATCACTCCGAAGAGCCTACCGAGGGGAATTAACACCAAGCGATGCCAGCAATCCTGATTGTGGACGACAACCCAATCCAGGCGGTCACCCGCCGCCTCATCCTCGAGAAGGCCCATTTCCACGTCGCTATCGCTGAGAGTGGCCTTGCTGCCCTGGCGAAGTTCGACTCGGGCGAGCCCTTTGGCATGGTCATCACTGACCACGTTATGCCCGAGATGAGCGGTCCCGAGCTGGTCAAAAAGCTGCGTGAGCAGTCCACCACGCTTCCCATCCTGGTGCTCAGCGGCATGCCTGAGGCTGAGTCACAGTACGAAGGCATGGACGTCTCCTTTCGCCTGAAGCCGATCCAGCCCCAGGAGCTGATCGAGCTCACGCGCGCACTGTTGTTCCCGCCGTATTTCCAGACCGCCTGATCGATCGCTCAGCCGCGTATTCCGGTTCCGCACAACTCCAACCTCCGCAGAACTCCATCCAATGACCGATTGGCGCATCCGCTTGCGCTTTGCGACAATCGATGTGCGTCCCTATGCCTGTATTTGGTAGCTTCTCCCTGCTTCTCGCCCTCGCTCTCAGTGCTTACACGCTGCTGGCGGGAGCCTTCGCGCAGCGTCAATTGGCCATTCGCGGGCGTACCCGCATCGCTCCCGAGCGTCTCGCGGAGACCGCACGCCGCGCCGGCATTGCCAGCTTCTTCGCTACATCAGCCGCCGCGTTCGCATTGGTCTGGGCTGCCTTCACTAATGATTTTTCGGTTTCCTACATCCTTCATCACTCGAATCGCGCGCTGCCCGGTGCATATAAGTTCGCGGCGCTGTGGTCGGGTCAGGAAGGTTCCCTGCTGCTGTGGGCGTGGCTGCTCGCGACCTATGGCTTCGTGCTTCGCGCCCGGCATAAGGTCGATGTGCGGCTCAGCGCGTATGCCTCCACCATCCTGGCCGGGGTGCAGGTCTTCTTTCTCCTGCTGCTCAACTTCGCCGCGCCGCCCTTCGCGCTGGTGCAAGGCGCAACGCCCCCTGACGGTTTCGGGCTGAATCCGCTGCTGCAGTATCCGGAGATGGTGATCCATCCGCCGATGCTCTACCTCGGCTATGTCGGCTTCACCGTTCCCTTCGCTTTCGCGCTCGGCGCCCTGATGATGCGCTATCCCGGCGAGAAGTGGATCCACATCACCCGCCGCTGGACGATGGTGACCTGGCTTTTTCTCACCTGCGGCATCTTCCTCGGCGCGCACTGGGCCTATTCGGTCCTGGGTTGGGGGGGCTACTGGGGATGGGATCCGGTGGAGAACGCTTCGCTGATGCCGTGGCTTACCGGCACCGCCTTCCTGCACTCGGTGATGATGCAGGAGAAGCGCGGCATGATGAAGAACTGGAATGTGTGGCTGATCTTTTCCACCTTCATGCTCTCCATTCTGGGCACGCTGCTGACGCGCTCCGGCCTGGTCAGCTCGGTGCATGCCTTCGCACAGTCCTCCATCGGGGACTGGTTCTACGCCTTTCTCTTCATCGTGCTGGTGGTCTGCGTTTTCACCTTCATCCTGCAGCGCGATCATCTGAAATCCGATCACAAGATCGAATCGCTGGTCTCGCGCGAGTCGAGCTTCCTGTTCAACAACCTTATTTTCCTCGCGGCCTGCTTCACCATCCTGTGGGGCACGCTGTTTCCGGTGCTCAGTGAGTACGTGCAGGGCAACCGCGTCACTGTCGGCGCGCCCTGGTACAACCGCATCGCCGTGCCCATCGGCCTGAGCCTGCTGGCGCTGATGGGCCTTGGCCCGCTACTCGCATGGCGCTCTTCCTCGCTGCGCTCCATCCGTCGTAACTTCGTTCTGCCTTCGATCGCGACCATCGCTACCGCGGTCGCTCTGCTCGCTATCGGCGAGCGCCCTTGGCACGAACAGGGCCCGCTCTACTCTTTTGTCGCCTTCTCCGTCGCAGCCGGCGTCATCACCGCCATCGCATCGGAGTTTCTGCGCGGCGCACACGTGCTGAAGGTTCAGACGGGCAAGAACATCTTTGCTGCCATCCTGCTGCTCATCCAGCGCAACACGCGCCGGTACGGCGGTTACATCGTCCACTTCGGCGTGGTGGTGATCTTTATCGGCCTCGCCGGTTCGGCTTTCAACCGCTCCACCGAGCAGGAGATGGACTTCCGCCAGTCCATGCGCGTCGGCCCCTACACGCTGGTCTGCCAGGACTACACGCAGGACACCAATCCCAATTACGACAGCGAATACGCTCTGCTGGACGTCTTTCGCAACGGCAAGAAGGTTACCCAGCTCGCGCCGGAGAAGCGCTTCTACGTCGCTTCGCAACAGGTATCTACCATGGTGGCAAATCACTCCACCCTGGCCTGGGACCTGTACGTGATCTACGCCGGCCAGAATCCGGACACCAACCGCCCCATCATCAAAGTGTTCCTCAATCCGCTGGTGGCCTGGATCTGGATCGGTGTCGTGATCGTGATTATCGGCACGCTGGTGGCGCTGGTGCCGAACCTCACGACAGTGCTCTCCCCGGCCCGCGCACGTCAGCCCGCAAAGGCGCCGTCACGCCCATTGGTGAGCGAACCCGCAACGCTGCGGGGTGGCGATTGATCCCGCCGATGCGCCTTCGCTCCATGCTGCACGTTGTCCTTGTTGCCGCTGTCGTGGCCTTCGGCGCCCACGCCTCCGACACAGGCAACAGCCGGCGCTACGACAAGCTCAGCCACGCCATCATGTGCCCGTGCGGCTGCAATCAACTCCTCGGGGAATGCAATCACGTCGGCTGTCCCGACTCCGACAAGATGCGCAGCCAGCTCGCGGCCTACATCGACCATAAAGACGACGACACGACTATCTTCCATGCCTTTCAGGACGAGTACGGTCCGACAGCGCTGGCCGCACCCATGTTCACCGGGCTGAACCGGTTTTCCTGGTGGGTTCCGCCCATCGTGCTGCTGCTCGGCATTGGCGGCGTCTTGTTTGTCGTCCGCCGCTGGCGGCCGCGGGTGGCGGCGATGCCTATGCCGGCCAGCGACCCGAACACGCTGGTCCTTGAACAGCGAATACGCCGCGAGACCGGAGGCGATTTGTCATGATCCTTGCCGCCTGCGCCATCCTCACCGTTGCGCTCTTCGCGTATGTCTTCTACCCGGAGCGCAGCGTCGCTGCCCAGCGGGTGAAAACGCGTCTTGACTTCCTTGAGGAACAGAAGGCTGTCCTCTACGAAAACCTGCGCGATTTGAATTTTGAATACCGTGCTGGCAAGTATCCGGAAGAGGACTACACCGCGCAGCGTGCAGCGCTTGAGGCCGAAGCCGCGCAGGTCCTGGCGGAGATCGAGCGCCTGCAGCAGCCTCTAGTTCACCGCGCGTGAGCTCGCCAACCCCGCGGTGTGTAGCGGACGTGCCTGAGATACGGCTAGCCGGAGATGTGAGTAGTCCAGCGCAAATCATCCGCAATTCCGGAAGTTGGCAGTATCCTAGTCCCCAGATTCCAACATGAGACGCTTGCTGCAGATTTCTCTCTCCCTCGCCCTCGTCCTTCCTGCGTTCGCGGTCCCGTCGGCTCTGGCCGCCGCTATCACCGGTACGGTCACCAACGGCACGAATAACAAGCCGTCGCCGGGCGACGATGTCATCCTCATCTCGTTGCAGCAGCGTATGCAGGAAACCGCGCGCACCAAGACGGATGCGCGCGGCCACTATTCGATCGATCTGCCCGATCAGGGCATGCACCTCATCCGTGTCGATCACCAGAAGGCCTCCTACTTCCAGCCGGCGCCGCCCAATACCAATACTGTCGACGTACAGGTCTTCGATGTGGCCGCCACCGTGCCCGGCATCACCACGGAGGCCAACGTCCTGCGCATTGAGACCGATCCGCAGGGACTGCACGTCACGCAAAGCTACTTCGTCAAGAACGACTCCACTCCACCCCGGACGCAGTTCTCCAGCCACTCCTATGAGATCTATTTGCCGCCCGACGCGAAGATCGAAGGCGCCGCGGCTATGGGACCGGGTGGCATGCCGGTGGCCTCCTCGCCTGCTCCCATGGGCGAAAAGGGACACTACGCCTATCTGTTCCCGCTCCGCCCCGGCGAGACGCAGTTCCAGGTCACGTACAGCCTTCCCTACTCCGGATCGGCGGCCTTCGCGCCAAAGCTGGCAGGCACAGCCGATAACGTCGTCATCATGGTTCCGAAGAGCATGACCTTCACGCCGGCCGCGTCGACGCACTATCAGCCGATCAATGACGACATCAACGCGCAGACCTTTGTCGCCAAGAACGTCAGCCCCACCCAGGCGCTGGGCTTTTCCGTCTCCGGTTCCGGCGCCCTGCCGCGTGATGTGCAGACACCGCAGGCAGGAGCAGGCAATGGCCAGCCCGGCGCTCCCGCCG
Source organism: uncultured Acidobacteriaceae bacterium (assembly GCA_963737035.1). Lineage (GTDB taxonomy): Bacteria > Acidobacteriota > Terriglobia > Terriglobales > Acidobacteriaceae > KBS-83. Next base: position 265,471 of record CAVTRJ010000014.1, read on the forward strand.
CTGCCGACGACAACCGGCCAGGGGGCGGCCTGGGCAATCCCATCGACACCCCCGACCCGCTCAGCAAATACAAGTGGTGGATCCTTTCCGGTGTGGGGCTGATATTGGCGATCGCTGCGGCGTTCTTCCTTCGCCGCCCCGCTCAGCAGGAGGATGTGGCTCTATCCGAAGTCTCCGCTGCCCTCCGGCTTCCGAGCAATATGCAGCGCCACTGACCTGGACCCAGGGCGCCGCGCCGCCTGCAACGGTGGCCCCAATACCCACGCCGCAGCCGCTGCCTCCTGCACCGGATCCGGAGGACCACACCCGTGGCCTGCTGAACTCGCTGAAGGAAGAGCTCTTCGCGCTCGAGGCCGACCGCGCACGAGGCAATGTGGGAGAAGTGGAGTATGCCGCGCACAAGCAGGCGCTTGAAGCCATCATCCGGCGCGCCCTCAATCGCTAGGAGTACGTGATTTCCGAGGGTTAGAGCGCGGGTCTCGTGCGTGGACACCAGGCGCAACCGGCAGCGCGGTCGGAAGACCGCTTTCCTGCCGTCCCGGGGACGAAGCTGCCCTGTTTCAGCAAGACGCATCTAATCGCGGTAGTTCTGTCCTGTTTATACGTATTTCTGTATCAGGCTCCGTGAATCCAGAACTGTTATCTGGTGTTTCGCACCTAAGCTGCTGATTTACATAGGGAATACGGCCTCCCCATGACTGGTATGCAACGTGCCTCTAAAGTTGCATCGTCAGCAGGAGGAGTTCTCCTTTGGATTCGTATTCGTTTAAAAAAAGTGGTTTTCGGAAGGCCGGTGCGAGCAGCATCCTCGCCTTGGCATCATTGATTCTCGGCTCGGCCACACTCCCCACCCCAGCCGCGTTCGCCCAGGCAGTTTCCGTGAATGGTGGATCTATTCAAGGAACTATCACAGATAACTCGGGCGCTGTGGTCCCGGGAGCAACCGTTATCGTAACCGGCATCGACACAGGTTCCAAAGCCACCATCACGACGGATTCAAAGGGTTACTGGAGTCTCGGACCTCTCATTCCCGGCAATTACGAGGTTACTGTAACTGCAGCGGGCTTCCAGAAGACGGCTGTGAAAACGGTCATCCACACTGGAACGGCCACTTCAGGCAATTTCAAGGTGACTGTTGGCTCCTCGTCTCAGACGGTTGAGGTCAATGCCGGCGCCGTACAGCTCAATACCGATCAGGCTGGCGTGAGTGACGTCATTACCGGTCAGCAGATCAAGAACCTGCCAGTGAATGGCCGTAACTTCCTCGATTTGGCCCAGATCGAGCCCGGCGTCATCCTGCAGAGCGGCGAGTCTTTCGACCCTACTAAGGCTGGATATTCGGCTATCTCGGTCGGCGGCGTCTCGGGCCGCACCACCCGCATTCTGCTGGACGGGCAGGACATCACCGACGAAACGGTCGGCACCACCATCTTTAACGTCTCGCAGGGCGCGATCAACGAGTTTCAGTTGAATCGGTCTACTCAGGACGTCTCCGGCGAAGTCACATCGACTGGACAAGTGCTGGTTTCCACCAACTCAGGTACGAACGCCTATCACGGACAGGTCTTCTATCAATTCCAGGACGCTCGCGCCGGCTTCGCCAATCTGACCGGCGGCATTTCAGCTCCCTTCCAGCGTAACCAGTTCGGCGGCTCGCATCGGCGGCCCGATCATCAAGGACAAGCTGTTCTTCTTCGCCAACTCCGAGCGCATCAAGCAGATCAACCTGAGTGCGGCCACGAGCAGCCCCACCTTCGCCGCGATCACCGGCCAATACCCATCGATTCCATTTGGCTACAAGGAGACCTACTCGACGGCGCGCCTGGACTACAACGGATGGCACGGAATCCATTTCTTCGGTCGCGTGAACTATGACATCAATGCGGTCGGTGGAAACTTTGGCTTCCTGTACTCCATTTACGCCAATCGCGATAACACGCCAGGCTTCGCCGGCGGCGCCGATTTCGTGACGGGCCATTTCACTCACTCGTTCCGCGGAAGCTACGAGAAGTTCCACAACCTGATCAGCGATACGGTCACCGGGAACACCTCTCTGTACAACCCGATCGCTGGCCTCACGCTTTACGACTCACAAGATGGTTTCTTCGCGGGAGTCAACTACCTGTCGCCGCAGACCACCTTTCAATCTGACAAGCAATTCCGCTATGACGGTACCTGGACCAAGGCCTCTCACACCTTCAAGTACGGCTACAGCCTGAACCGTATCCTTGGCGGCGGCGGCGCGGAGTTCTTCGGCGCATCGCTCTTCACCCAATTCGGCCCGGGCAGCCAGTTGACAAATTGCGGCGGCGTCGCCGGCGCGCCTGCTTGCCCCGGAGACCCGGTCAACGGATATTCGACCTCGGGAATCATTCTCGGCAATGGAAACTCCGTCTTCACCGAGAAACCTGGATTTAATCTTCCTGGCGGCGGCACCTTCGATTGGCGCGAGGGCGCTTACTTTGCGGACACCTGGAAGGTGAAACCGACCTTCACCCTCAATGCCGGAATCCGCTGGAGCGTAGATACCGACCGCGCCAATCAGGATCTGCCAACGCCACCCTGCAGCAGCGTAGATGCGGCTATCAATCCCTGCACCGGCGGCCAAACCAATCTCTTTGACGTGTACCAGCCGGGGCTGGGCAAGAGAACCCATCAGCCATACGCCAACTGGGGCCCGCAGCTGGGCTTCGCCTATAACCCGGAAGCTGCTCCGAATACGGTACTGCGGGCTGGCGTCGGCATCTTCTACGAGAGCGATGTCTTCAACAACACTACGAATGCCCGCAGCGCAGTCATCAATGCGTCGGGTCCCTTCTTCAACAGCACAGGCGTCTGTGGTGGAACGAATTCCGTGGCGGCTCCTGGCGGTATAACGATCACACAGGGAGCGGGCGTACCAATCTCGACACTCTGCTCGGAGCCGATCTCGCAGGCTGCACCGGGCCTTCTCGACGTGCTCCATCAATACCAGTCGGCAACCCAGGCCAACAATACAGCCTCCAATCCGTCCTACATCGGCCACTTCCTGAACGCGGGTGGCGTGTACGCGGCTCCCTATAAGACGCCATATTCGATTCAGTACAACTTCGGAATCCAGCAGCAGATCGGCAAGGGCACCGTCATCAGCGGTGACTATGTTCATAACTCCACCCTCAAGGTTCCGCTGGTCATTGATGTAAACCGCGTCGGTGCTGCCCGCACTCTGAACGTTGCCGCCGCGCAGAATGCCATTGCAAACACGCTGGCAGCCTGCGGCGCTGCGACCGTGGACGCGGCGATAGCCAGTTGCCCGGGCCTTCATACAAACTCCGACGGCTCGATCGGCGGCGCCGTGATCCAGGACTTTGCCAGCAACGGCCTCGACTCCGGAAATGCGCTTTTCGGCGGATATCCAGCGTCGGTCATCGGTACAACGCCGGACATGGGCGCGGCCTTCCCTGGCCTCAATCCCGCACTCGGTTTTGGCAAGTTCATCCTGCCCACCGGGCAGTCTGGTTATGACGCACTCCAGATCGTCTTTAAGCAGGTCAAGCAGCATCCCGCACCTGGTGTGGATAACGCCAACTTCCAGGTCTCCTACAATCTGTCCAGGATTGTCGGAGATGTATCGACAACCGGTAACACGGGAAATAGTGGAGACAATTTCTTTAACAGTCCTGCCTATGATTACGACAATCCATCGGCCTATATGGGCCGTCTGGGGTTGGACCACAAGCACGAGCTGTCTTTTGGCGGCTTCTTTAGCTTGAAGTATGGTTTGGCAATGGGCTTGGCCGGTCACTTCTTCTCGGCACTTCCGACGAGCCTGACTCTGGACAATAGCGCTGGTGAAACGGCTCAGATCTTCCAGACCGACGTGACCGGGGATGGAAGCACCGCCGATCTGGTACCGGGAACCCGTCCGGGCGCCTACATGCACGACTACAAGGCCAATACCTTGCAGTCGCTCATTACCAACTACAACAGCCGGTTTGCCAATACCTTGACTCCCGCCGGACAGGCTCTGGTCAGCGCTGGTCTGCTCAGCGGTTCGCAGCTGGTGGCCATGCAGGGAGCGCAGCAGCCCATCGCCAATATTCCTGGAGGCCACGCCATCAACAACCCGGCATTTCGCTCGATCGATGCCAACCTCTCGTATCCCATTCGGCTTTACAAGTTCCACGAAGGGATGAGCCTTGAGCCTGCGATCGCGGTCTATAACGTCGGCAACTTCTCCAACTTTGGACTCGTTTCCGGACAATTGCTGACCCAGACGAATGTCGGTCCCACCGGTGCTCCGAACTTCCTCAACGGCCCTGACACACCAGCCGTTGCGGATGGTAATCGCACCCAGCGTGGTTCGGGCACATTCGATGCGGGCGGTCCGCGCTCGATCGAGTACCAGCTCAAGTTCAACTTCTAACCTGTAACATTTTTCACAAAGGCCCCGCCTAAAGGCAGGGCCTTTGCTTTTGCTCCACAGTTCGAGAACCGGCTCCACAACAGAACCCTTCCCCGTCTTCCGCGTCTAATCTGTATGTCCCGGATCTCTGGAGTACCGTAGAGATAGGACCTCTACGACATGAACACCCTCAAGACTGCGCTGCTGCTCACTTCTCTGACTCTCTTTCTTCTCTTCATCGGTCAGTACTTTGGCGGCCGCAATGGAATGCTGGTCGCCCTGGCCATTGCCGTGGCGATGAACTTCTTCAGTTACTTTTACTCGGACAAGCTTGCTCTCTCCATGTACCGCGCGCAGCCCGCGACGCGCGAGCAGCTGCCCCGCGTTTACAGCGTGGTGGAGCAGATGACGCAGCGCATCGGCCTGCCCATGCCGAAGATTTATGTCATCCCCAGCGAATCGCCAAACGCTTTCGCTACCGGGCGCAACCCGCAGCACGCCTCCGTAGCGGTGACGCAAGGCATCCTCAATCTGTTGAGTGATGACGAACTGGCCGGCGTGCTTGCCCACGAGCTCGGCCATGTGCGCAATCGCGACATCCTGACCAGTTCTGTGGCTGCAACTCTGGCCGGCGCAGTCACTATACTGGCCCGCTTCGGCATGTTCTTCGGCGGCGGTGGGGACCGCGACCGCGACCGCGGTGGCGGCGGAATGGGCGCTCTTTTCATGCTCATCCTCGCGCCGATCGCCGCTACGCTTATCCAGTTAGCCGTCTCGCGTGCCCGCGAATACGAAGCCGATGCCACCGGCGCTCACATGACCGGCAATCCTTACGCGCTCGCCAGTGCGCTGCAGAAGCTCGATACCTATTCGAAGCGACTCCCGATGGGCGCTACGCCCTCAACCGCACACCTGTTCATCGTGCAGCCGCTGATCTCCGGCGCCAGCTTTGCCAACCTCTTCTCCACCCATCCTCCCATCGCCAAGCGCATTGAGCGGCTGGTTGGCCGGCCATCGCAAACGCAGCAGTAGGAATAAGTACTTCCCCTGGTGGCGTGAATGCGGCCTGCTCGTTACCGTTTGAAAAAACTCTTTCACCCGCTGGGCTTGTGAAGAGCAGCCTTTCATTGGCCGAAAGCTGCGTCGAATTGTTTCGTGGTGCCTACTTCCTGGTGGCTACTCTTGTTGTGAAACGGTATAACGTGCCATGCGAAGCGTTCTGACGACACTCTCATTTCTCGCGCTGGGCATCTGGCTGGGCGCGCTTCTGCTATTTGTCCAGGTCGCCGCCGTCGCCTTCGGGTTGCTACCGCCGCTCTTTCTCAACCCCGCCGAAGGGATCCACGGCGCTGGCCTTGTCGTCGGCGGGACGCTGCGCCATCTCCACTACATGGGCCTGATCTGCGGGTTGCTCTTTCTGCTCTTCAGCTTTCTGCTGCGGGGGCGTGTGCGCTGGCATTCGGTGGTGCCGCAGGCGGTGCTGGTGTTCTGCATGGTGCTGCTGACTGCCTATTCGCAGTTCTCGATCATTCCGCGCATGGATACGGCGCAGGCGTCCGTCGGCGGCACTGTGGGTATCGCCGCGCTGCCGGAATCAAGCCCCGCTCGCGAGCTGTTCGACAAGCTGCACCGCGAATCGGTGCACGTGGAAGGCATCGTCCTGATCCTCGGCTTTTTCGCATTCGCCTTCGCCGGGCGGCCGCATTCGATTCGTCAGTAGCCCCGCTTACGGCAGATCGTGCAGCGCCCGCACTTCATCGTGCGACCTCTGGATGTGCGCCAGTTGCCGGTCCAGCATCTCGCGCAGCGGCAGCGGCAGCTCCTGCTTCAATGCCTTGGCGTATGCCTTTTCGGCCTTGTCATCGCTCTTCTCCGCAGCCGACAGCAACGCCTTCTGGTCGCCGGCCAAATGGGCCTGCACCTCTCCCCAGAAGTGACGGAGCTTTGCCGCAGCGGATACGCCTGCTTTCACGTCGTGCACACCCATGCGATGCAGTTCGTTCTCCAGCTCCGCTGCATACTCCGCCCGCCGCTGCGTCTCTTCGAGGAAGAGCCGCTTTGCCCGGGCATCGTGCAGACGGGCTCCGAACTCCTGATAGCCCTCCTGGTCAGCTCGCAGGCTCTCGATCAGATCTGTCAGTACCGACTCCACCTTTTCCAGCGCTATATGTTCTGGCATGCTCGATCACGCTCCTTGCTTGGTGGGATGACCATCGCCACTGCCGGTTTGTCTTATGCGGCGGCCGTGTAGAGGAACGCCCTGTATAGTGACCCTTGCTGAAGCATTTTTTTTCGGTATTCGTCTAGACCATCTCTTCCCTCGGAACTTTCATGAAGGTCATCGTTTTTGGTGCTAGTGGAGGAATTGGCCGGCTGCTGGTCGCCGGCGCGCTCGAGCTCGGCCATAGCGTGACGGCGTTTGTGCGCAACGAGCAATCACTGGAGCCCCGAGACGGATTGCGGGTGGTCCAGGGAGATCTGTTCGATCCGCAGTCGGTAGGCGATGCGATCGACGGGCATCGCGCGGTCTTCTCCGCACTGGGGTCACGCACGCTCAAGGCCGATCCGGTCCTCAGCCGCGCCGTTCCTCTCATCATCAACGGAATGCATTTTCATCGGGTAGACCGGATCATCACCGTTGGCGCCGCCGGCGCGCTTTACCCGGCGGGCAAGTACCAGCCACCCATGGCGGGCTTTCTCTTCGCCATCGCACGAGCGACATTGCTGCGTCATCCGATGGCAGACCAGCGCGCGCAGGAGCGCTTTCTGGCGGCAAGCGATCTGGACTACACCATCGTGCGGCCGCCGCGCCTGACCGGTGACCCGCCCACCGGAACCTATCGCGTGCTGCCGGATGCGCTTCCATCCAGCAGCCGCCGCATTCCCCGTGCGGACGTGGCCGACTTCATGCTGCAACAGCTCACCGACCCGCGATTCCATCGCCGCGGGGTGTATCTGGCGAGCTGAACTGGATCACTGAAACTGAATCGCTGAACTGAAATTACGAACTTCGCGGCAAACGAAAAGGCGCGCAACCATCTGGACTACCTGGCTGCGCGCCGTCCTTGTCGAACCCGCTACTGCGGATGCTGTTCGGTCTTGTCTTCCACCTTGTCCGCGCCGCGCTCGGTAGCATGCGCAGTCTTGTGGACCACATGCTTGGTGCCGCTTTTGGTCTTGTGGTAGCCCTTCTCCGTACCTTCCTTTGTCTTGTCGTAACCCTTTTCCGTACCTTCCTTGGTCTTCTCGTAGCCCTTCTTTGTGCCCTTGGCAATGCCATGGCCGGTTTCCTTAGCGGCGTCCTTGGTGTCGTGGCCCGCGTTCTTGATGTCCTGCCCAGCGGTCTGCGCCAACACCACAGGCGCGACTCCGCCCATCACCAGCGCCGCGGTTGCGACGAGCGTACCCATCCGGTTCCTAAACTGTTTCAATGCATCCTCCCTGCCTCGTGCGAGGTGTAGCGATTGTCTCCTGAATCGCACTCCGTGTGCACAGTCAGGCAGCGTCGCTGCGAGCGGCCACACGCGGCCCGTGCACATTGGGATGTACCTCGCCGCGCTTCAGGCCGCCCAGGAAGCCGTTGATTGCACCAGCAAAAGCGACTGGGACCTCCTCGTGAGGAAGGTGACCGGCGCCGGGAATCACCAGCAACGTGACCCGATCGAAGTATTCGGCCAGCCGCTCGCCGCTGCGGAGACTCACGGCGCGATCCCGGTCTCCCCAGAGCAGCAGAGCGGGCACGCGGCGGACGGCGGGCAGCGCTGCCTGGAGGGCAGCCATATCCAGCTCCCAGCGATCGAGGATGCTCAAGACATAGGAAACCGTCCCGGGAACGCGCAGCGAGGCAATATAGCGTTCCAGTGAGCCATTCCGGACACGGCTCGCATCGCCATACATGCGTCCCAGGGCAAGCGACTGAACGCCGGCAGGCACGGTGGGCAGACGGCCGGCAAACCAGCGGCCCAGGGCTGTGCGGTAGAAGCGAATCAGCGGGTCGGCGACATCGGAAAAAGGATTCGCAGGGGCGTGAAGCACCAGGCTCCGCACCCGTTCCGGATAGCGTGCGGCCAGCATCAGGGCCACGGAACCGCCATGCGAAGTGCCGACAATATCGGCCTTGCCAATATTTTTGGCATCCATCAATTCGATCAAACGGTCAGCGGTGGCGGTGAGGCTGACATCGAGGTTGGGCACGCGATCCGACCCGCCGATTCCGAGCGCATCCGGCGCATAGACGGTCGAGCCGCCGGCGAGCCGCTGCGTTGCCGGCCCCCAGGCGTCTGCGGTGCCCAGCAAACCATGCAGCAAGAGCAGCGACGGGCCGTCGCCGGTAACGAGGCAGCGCATACGCGCGCCCTGCACGGGAACAAATTCCTCCGTCTCGCGCATATCCCCTAAGGCAGTCATCCAGGCGTCAAGCGACATCCGGGCCCTCCAAGAACGTCGTGAAAAACGATCGTGTTGGCACAATATTCAAACTCTTGAAACATAGAAAGCTCTCTTTTGGAAATAGATGTATCTACGGAGCAGGTGGGAGCTTCCAGGGGTCATCAGGGGCCTTAAATTGCCCGTTCCGGGAATGTCTGGGGAATGTCTCCCTGAAATTCGGCTGAAATTGATCCTCTAACCTCACGCTAGAGCCACGCTGACGGGGGAGTTTGCCCCGATACGGAATGCGATACATCGCCCTATGCCATGCCATAGCGGCCTACCGTTTCCCGGAACTCCGAGGCCGGCGAAACGGGGCAGGACTGGGGGTGAAACCGTCATCATTGATGCTAGTTCCTGTTTTTTGTGCAGCTTAGGGACCGAATTTCGTCCCGTCAGTCCAAACTTTAGAGCTGGCAAGCTGCGTGCTTCGCACTAGACTGAAGTGGTTTCCTGTTTGTCGTTCCCAGGCACATGCAGAAGTCGATCTCAACTCGGCTCACGGTGGTCCTGCTGGCGTTGTTTACGCTGGCGGCAATCGTCTTTGCATCGCTGAATCTGGTGAAAGATGCCGAGTACCAGAAGCCGACCGATGGCATCTGGTGGATGGAGGCGCACGGTGGGCTGGAAGCGCAGCGCGTCCCGGCAGGCAGCCCGGGAGAACACGCCGGCATCAAGCCGGGCGACGTTCTGCTGGCAGCCGGCGATCATCCCACACCGCGACTAGCCAGCCTGGTCCGGGAGTGGTTTCGTACCGGTGTCTACCGCAGCATCGATTACACCCTGTTGCGCTCCGGTGTACGCATCGATGCATCGGTGATTCTGATCGCGGTCGATCGGTCGCAGTACCAGGGACTGCGTCTGGTCGCGCTGGTCTATCTGCTCATCGGCCTCTACGTGCTTTTCCGTCGCTGGACTGCGCCGCACGCCACGCACTTCTATGTTTTCTGCCTGGCATCGTTCGTGCTTTACGCATTTCACAGCACCGGCAAGCTGAACGCTTTCGACTGGACGATTTACTGGGGCAACATCCTCGCCGGCGCCCTTCAGCCTGCACTGTTCCTGCACTTCGCCATTGCGTTTCCTGAGAATCGCCTCGGCGATCGTCGCAGCGTGCGCCGGCACCGTTGGTTGATGGCGCTGGTCTACCTGCCTTCCGTTCTGGTCATCGCGGTACAGGCCTTCGCCTTCCTCTACTGGTCGGCCACCGAGCGGCTCTCTCACCGGCTGGACCAGATTGCCGTCGGCTATCTGGCCGCGTATTACGTGCTCGCCGCAATCGTCTTCTTCAGTCACTACCGCTTGACTCAGGATCCATTGAGGCGCCAGCAGCTGAAATGGCTCACACGCGGCACGCTGCTGGCGGTGATCCCGTTCACCCTCCTGAACGTGATCCCGTTCCTGGCCGACTGGCCAATGCCCAGCCTGCTCACTAAGCTCTCCGGTCTTTGCCTGGTTTTCGTGCCCCTTACCTTCTCCTGGGCCATCGTGCGCTACCGGCTCATGGATGTGGACCTGATCTTCAAGCGCGGCGTCGCTTACACTCTGGCGACCGCTTCGCTGATCGGTCTCTACTTCGGTGCAGTGGCGCTCGCGGCTGAGCTCATCCACAAGAACCTGCCGAGCTTCGGCTCCTGGGGCCTGATTGCCACCATCATCATCACTGCGCAGCTCTTCGATCCGTTGAAGCGCGCGATTCAAGCACGGGTCGACCGCGTCTTCGACCGCCGGCGCTACGACTATCGCCAGACACTCATCGAATTCGGCCGTGGATTGAGTTCAGAAACCGACCTGGATGCGGTGCTGGCGTCCGTGAACGACCGGCTGACCCGCACCCTGCTGGTCTCCCGGGTTGCGCTCTTCCTGGATGGGCCGCGCGGACGTTACACGCTGGCCGCGGCGAAGGGGCTTGATGTGAGCCTGATGCCAGTCACCGGGTCGGCTGCCAAGGCGCTGGACTTGAATTTTCTGAACTTCGATTCTGGCCGTCTGGGCTCTGGTGGGTTGGACTCCAGACCGCCTACCGGGACACAGTCGGCCGAACACGGCGAGACAGGCTCCCATCTCTTCTTCGAAAATCCCAGCCAGGCTCTGTACATGAGCGAATCCGAGCGGGCCGCAGCGGCGGCACTGGATCTGCACTATTACCTGCCCTGTCGAGTCCAACAGCGTACGATCGCCATCGTCGGCCTCGGCCGCACTACCTCCGGTGACTTCCTCTCTTCCGAAGATATGGAACTGCTGGAGTCCCTCGCCTCCTATATCGGCATCGCCATCCAGAACGCCCGGCTTTACGCATCGCTCGCCCAGAAGGCCTCGGAGTACGAGCGGCTGAAGGAATTCAACGAGAACATCGTCGAGTCGATCAATGTGGGCATCCTCGCCATCGGTCTCGACGAGACGGTCGAGAGCTGGAATGCGCAGATGGAAGTGATGTTCGCCATGCCCCGGGTGGACGTGCTGAATCAGCCCATCGGCAACATCTTCCCGCCGGAGTTCATGGCCGAGTTCCATCGCCTGAAGGATGAGCCCGGTGTTCATAACCTGTACAAATTCCCGCTGCCCATGACCACCGGCGAGACCCGCACTGCCAATATCGCGATCGCACCGCTGGTCTCGCGCAATTTTTCAGTGGTGGGCCGGATCATCCTGGTGGATGACATCACTGGCCGGATGCAGCTTGAATCGCAGCTCGCACAGGCAGAAAAGCTTTCTTCGATCGGCCTGCTGGCTGCGGGCGTAGCGCACGAGGTCAACACGCCGCTGGCCGTCATCTCCAGCTACACCCAGATGCTGGCCAAGGAGGTGCGCGGCAACGAACGGCTCGCTCCTCTACTCGATCGCATCACGAGCCAGACCTTCCGCGCATCCGGAATCGTGAACAGCCTGCTGAACTTCTCGCGCACCGGCAGCACCGAATTCTCGGAGATCGATCTGAACGCGGTGATCCGCGATACGCTGACGCTGCTGGAGCACCAGTTCAAGACCGCTGCTGTCCATCTGGACGTGAACCTCAAGCCGGAGCTGCCGCGCATCATCGGCAACGCTGACAAGCTGCAGCAGGTCTTCCTGAATCTCTTTCTCAATGCCAAGGATGCGATGACCGCTGGTGGCTCGCTGCAGGTAACGACCGAGGTGAATGGACGCGTCGGGGTGCTCATTGCAGATACCGGTGCCGGCATTGCGCCGGAGCACATGCAGCGCATCTACGATCCCTTCTTCACCACCAAGACTGCGCCCTCAGAAGGACAGCGCCGCGGCACCGGGCTGGGACTGGCGGTGACCTACGGCATCATCCAGGAGCACGCCGGACGCATCCAGGTAGAGAGCGCGATCGGACGCGGCACGACATTCCGTCTCGAATTTCCCGCAGTAAGGAAAGCAATGCATGTCTGAAGGCACTACGATGCTGGCCCCGCACTCGGCGGCCGGCGATACCCAGACCGGCCGCATCCTCATCATCGATGACGAAGCAGCCATTCGCGAATCGCTCGAAACATTGCTGGTGCTTGAAGGCTATAGCGTCGGCGCTGCACCGGACGGCATGAAGGGGCTGGACGAGCTCGAACGCCAATCCTACGACCTGGTGCTGCTCGATCTTGCACTGCCGGGCGAAAACGGCATCGACCTGCTGCCACGCATCCTGGACCGGCATCCCCAACTGCCGATCATCATGATCACCGCTTACGGCACCGTGACCAATGTCGTGGACGCCATTCGCGCCGGCGCCCGCAACTTCGTCCAGAAGCCGTGGGAGAACGAAAAGCTGCTGGCGGACATCCGCGCCGCTATCGCGCAGCATCGCGTCGAAGAGGAGAATGTCCAGCTCAAGCGCGCGCTGAAGCAGCGCTACACGTTCGAGAACATCGTGGGTAAGAGCGAGCCGATGCTGAAGATCCTCGACCTGGTGGCTCAGGTAGCGCCGTCGCGCTTCACCGTTCTGATCCAGGGCGAAACGGGCACGGGCAAGGACGTGATCGCCAAGGCCATCCACGCAAACTCGCCGCGCCGCGACAAGCCGTTTGTGCCCATCAACACCGGCGCGCTGCCCACCGAACTGCTGGAATCGCAACTCTTCGGCCACGTGAAGGGCGCCTTTACCTCCGCACACGCAGCGCAGAAGGGCCTCTTCGAGATCGCCAACGGCGGCACGCTCTTCCTGGACGAGATCGGCACTATGGGTCTGGAGACGCAGGCGAAGATCCTGCGTGTGCTGCAGGATCGCCGCTTCCGTCCGCTGGGTTCGGTGCAGGAGGTGCAGGTCGATGTCCGTATTCTGGCCGCGACCAATTCGAATCTGCGCCAGGGGGTGCGTGAAGGACGGTTCCGCGAGGATCTCTACTACCGGCTCAACGTGGTCACGATCGACCTGCCGCCACTGCGCTCACGCCGCGAGGACATCCCGCTGCTGGCAGCGCATTTCCTCGAGCATTTCTCGGAAGAAAACCAGCTCGAAATACGGCGGCTGGCGCCGGAAGTCATGCGGGCCATGATGGATTATGAGTGGCCCGGCAACGTGCGCGAGCTAGAGCACGTCATCGCACGCGGAGTGGCGCTCTCGCCCACTCCCGTGATTCCCCTTGAGGTCCTTCCTGGCGAACTCACAGGCCGTTCTTATTCGGCCTCCCTGCTGGAGCACGATGCCAATGCGTCGCTCTTCGACATACTCGAAGATATCGAGCGCCGCATCATCATGGATAAGCTGGAGCGCTCGAATTGGAACCAGACCGAGGCAGCCGAGCAGTTCCGCATCCCGCTATCGACACTGAATCAGAAGATCAAGCGGCTGAACATCGAGATACGCAAGAAACAAAAAGAATAGGCCCGGTGGTCAAACAGCTGCTCAGTGTGTCGTGTGATCGCGAAGCTGCGCGAGCGGACCGTTTTTCTTCACTGAAGCGATGCCGTTTTCGCATGCGGCTTCGGAGGAATACATCTCGCTGATGCCGATGACCTGGCCATTCGCCGCTTTGAGTACGAAATAGGGCTCGGATCGCTTGGAGTTTTTCCTTTCAAAGCGATCGTCGAGCCGGGCATTCTCTTTTACGGATTCGATGCCATTGAGGGCACTCTCCTTGCTCTCGTAGGCCTCGCTCACCAGGACCACTTCCCCATTTGCAGCTTTCAAATTGAAGCGGTACTTCTCTCCATTGGCCCCGTGTTTCAAGTCGTAGGTCGCTGACATCGTTGACTCCTCTTTGGGGGTACCGCGGAATAACGCAACGATGGTACACCGCCAAGCTGGGGCTGGAAATGAATGTTTCCCAAGCGACGGCCGCACGGCAGGCGTCGCTCTCGCTCTCTACCGTTACAATTCACCCATGCCCTTCGCTACGCTGGATGGCTTTGCCAAGAAAAGCGTCCGATCCGTACAGGACTACGCAACTCTTTCCGGCCGCGCGATCTCGAACGTCTTCCGGCAGCCACGCTACGTCAACGATATCTTTACCCAGGCCGACATCATTGGTGTCGGATCGATCCCGATTGTCATTCTGACCGGCTTCTTTACCGGCGCCGTCCTGGCCTTGCAGTCTTCCTCATCGCTGGCGACCTTCGGCGCGACCGCCCTTACCGGCACGCTGGTATCGCTTTCGATGATCAAGGAGTTGGGCCCGGTCCTGACCTCGCTGATGATCTCCGGCCGCAATGCTTCCGGCATGGCATCGGAACTTGGTTCGATGGTGGTGACCGAGCAGATCGATGCGATGCGCGCGCTGGGCACCGATCCAATGAAAAAGCTTGTGGTGCCGCGCATGGTCGCCACTGTCATCATGAACTTCTTCCTCACCATCATTTCGGATACGGTCGGTACGCTGGGCGGGGCATTCGTCGCCGTGTATCTGCTGGGCCAGAGCGGCTCGCAGTACTTCCATACCGCATACCAGTCTTTGCAGTTCCCTGATGTTCTGCAGGGGCTGGTCAAGCCGGTCTTCTTCGGCTTCATCATCGCTTCGGTTGGCTGCTACTTCGGCATGTCCACGCGCGGCGGCACGCAGGGCGTCGGCCGATCCACTACGCAGGCAGTCGTGGTCGCGTCGGTGCTCATTATCGTCATCGACTTCATCATCAGCCGCTTCATGATCGGTATCTTCGGACGCTGAGCGATGCCCACCGCCCTCCAGGAAGCCGCACCCAGCCGCTTTCAACCGAAGCCGGGCGAACTGCCCGTTGTCTTCGAGAACGTCTCCATCGCCTTTGACCGCAACGAGGTCCTCAAGAACATCTCGTTTCAGGTGAAGCACGGTGAGACCCGCCTGCTGCTGGGCCCTGCGGGCGGCGGCAAGAGCGTGCTGCTGAAGCTGGCAAACGGCCTCATCAAGCCGGATACCGGACGCATCTTCGTCTTTGGCCATGAGATCACCGCGATGAAGGAGAACGAGATATTCGAGCTGCGCTCGGCCGTCGGCATGGTCTTCCAGGAGGGCGCGCTGTTTGACTCGATGAACATCCGCGACAACGTGGGCTTCCAATTGATGGAGCACCATGTGCCGGAGGACGAAATCGACCAGCGGGTCGAGGAAGCGCTGAAGTTCGTGGAGTTGGATAGGACGATGGAGAAGTTCCCCTCGGAGCTTTCCGGCGGGATGCGGCGCCGCGTCGCCATCGCACGGGCGATTATTTCAAAGCCCAGCCTGCTGCTCTACGACTCACCCACCGGCGGCCTTGACCCGATTACGTCGACCAACATCATCGCGCTGATCATGAAACAGCGTGACGTCTATCACACCAGCTCGATTCTCATTACGCATCGGCTGCAGGACGCCTTTATGCTGGCGACCCACTACTTCGATCGCGACAAGAACACGATGATAGCGCTGCCCAGCGGCGAAGCGGATCGCGACACCAGTTTCATGTTGTTGCATGAAGGGAAGCTGGTCTTCGACGGATCGACACACGACCTCGTGCACTCGGACGATCCGTTCCTGAAGGAATATCTCTCGTAAAGGCTAGACGAACAGCACTCCGACGGGCGCTCCTACGTGAGCAGTGCGATCGGTCTGCGTCAGCTTGCCGGTGCGAGGATCGCGCGCGAACACCACAACGTTTTGTGTGTCCTGATTGGCTACGACAAGCCACTTCTCCGATGGATCGAGCGTAAAGTCGCGCGGATTCTTGCCGCCGCTTCCGACGCGCTGGACGAATGTGAGCGCGCCGCTTGCCGGATCGATCGAGAAAGTCAACAGCGTGTTTTCGCCGCGGTGCGAGGCATAAAGAAACCGGCCCGTGCGGTCGATCGCCAACTCTGCGCCGGAGCTGTCTGGGGGAAAGGATGACCCGCGCAGCGGTACTTCCGAAAGCCACTTGAGCGTACCCGTCTTCGCATCCCACGCCAGCGCGTCCACTGTGGCGGTCAGCTCGTTGATGGAGTAGACCCATCTGCCGTTCGGATGAAAGTGTGAGTGTCGCGGCCCGGAGCCCGGCTTCGCTCGCCACGGCGCACCGGTGTCCTTGACTTCTGCCGTCTTCAGGTCGACGTGGAAGATCCAGATGTGGTCCGTGCCGAGATCGTTGACTAAGAGAAAGCGCTCGTCAGGCGAGAGCGTGACGCAATGAATGTGCGGACCTTTCTGCCGCTCTTTATCGGGCCCGCTGCCATGAGAGTCGAATTGCGAGACAGGTCCTTCGATTCCCTCCGGCGTCACGCGAAACGATGTGAGTGAACCGCTGCCGTAGTTGGCCACGAACACCGCGCGGTTCCTGCGATCGACCGTAATGTGGCAGGGATCAGTGCCGCCGGAAGGTCTCGTGGTCTGCACAGTCAGGCTGCCTGTCGCCGCATCGCGCCGAAACGCCGTGACCGAACCGCCCTTGCCGCCGTTGGGCTGCGGATCGTCCTCGTTTTCATTCACCGCATACAACACGTCCCCGCCAGGCGGCACAGCTAGAAACGACGGATTCGCTGTCTTCATCGCAAGGCGCAGCGGACTGAGTGCGCCGGCAGCAGCATCCCATTCCGTCAGGTAGATGCCGTCCGCCTGTCCGCCCGGCCCCATATCGTGCGTGTAGGTGCCGATGTAGAGCTGCGCCTTACGTCCAGCGCGATGTTGACCGAAGAGTGAGCGAGCGATGTAAGGAGCCAAAGGAATCAGCGGAGCAGCGGCCAAAAATACGCGACGAGAGATGCGAGCCATGCCGCCCATGCTAACTCAGATGGCGTTTTCCATATTTGCGAACTCTCTTACTTCCACCGCAAGCTTCGGAGTGCCGGCTGTTCGCGCGCACCCTACGCTGAAGCCATGTTGACCACAACGAATCCCGCAATTCTTTACTTCGGCACGCCAGTGGTGCTCGTCAGCTCGCTCAACCCGGACGGCAGCGCGAATCTCGCACCTATGTCGTCGGCCTGGTGGCTGGGCTGGCGCTGCATGCTGGGATTTGGCGCACGTTCCGCTACGCCGCAGAATATCCTGCGCACAGGTGAATGTGTTCTGAACCTGCCGTCGGCAGCAATGGCGGCGTTTGTCGACCGGCTCGCGCTGACTACTGCCAGCGATCCCGTGCCCGAGTTCAAGCAGAAGCGCGGATATCGCCACGAAGCGCAGAAATTTGAGCGGGCCGACCTTACAGCAGCGGCATCCGAGATGGTCGCGCCTCCACGGGTTCTGGAGTGCCCGATCCAACTGGAAGCGCGACTCGCCGGTTCGCACGAAATCGCGGAGGACGACGCCGCGATCCGCGGCAACCTGATTGCTCTGGAAGTCGAAATTGTGCGCGTGCACGCCGACAATTCGCTCCTCGTGCCCGGGGAGCCGGACCGCATCGATCCGGACAAATGGCGGCCGCTGATCATGAGCTTTCAGCAGTATTACGGCCTCACGCCGCGGCTGCAAAAATCGACGCTGGCCACCATTCCCGAAGCCGCTTACAGGTCGAAACCGGTACCCGTAGCCGAAGAGATGTTAGCTGCGGATCAGTGAGTCAGTTTGTCTCCGGATGGGGTAAAGTGCCAAGCATGAACCATTCCCGTGCTGCCCTGCTTCCTGCTGTGTTCTCCTCGGTTGTGTTCTTCTCGACTGCTGTGTTGTGTGGGCCAATTGCTCGCGCGCAGCAAGGCAACGAGCTGACGCTGCCGGTGAATGCCGGCATCGTTTCGACCAGCGCCACAGCGCATCGGCGCATGCCCAACACGGTTGCTGATGTGTCGGTGGGCATACAAACGCAGGGCGCGGATGCGGCATCGGTCTCGCGTGATCTGGCGCAGCGCTCGCAGACATTGCTCGACTGGCTGCGCGGGCAGGGCGCGGAGCGGCTGGCCACGGACCAGATCTCGTTCCAGCCGCAGACGCATGAGGAGAAGAGCGGCCAGCAGAAGATCGTGGGCTATACGGGCAGCACCACGGTCAGCTTCCGCACCACGCCGGAAAAGGTCGGCGCAATCCTCTCCGGCGTGCTGGACCATGGAGCGAACACCATCCAGCAGACCAGCTATGGGCCGAAGGAAGAAGAGCAGGACAAAGTCCGCAAAGAGCTCGCGCAGGAAGCAACGCGTACCGCCATCGCGCAGGGAGATGCCGTCGCGGAAGCAGCAGGCACGCGCGTGATCGGCAGTGCGCGAAGTGAACGTCGAGCCGAGCGGCAGCATGCGACCTATGCCGATGATGCGCATGTCTGTGAACGCGATGGCGGCTCGTCCGCCGCCGCCGATGGGCACGCGAAGCTGGCGAACAGGATGTCTCCGTAACCGTTTCGGTCAAGGTCACGGTGAGCCGCTGAAACCCGTGCTACTCTGGCGCGCATGAGCACGCGGCAGCGCTTCCGGTCTCTGCTGAAACCGGACGGCACAAACCTGAAGTGGGTCATCGCGCCTATCCCTTTTGCGCCCGCAAAAGTATGGAAGACGCGCAATCGCATGCGCGTGAAAGGCACCATCAACGGCTTTCCCTTTCGCACTTCACTCTTCGGCTCAGCGGAAAAAGGGTACGTGGTGCTGGTGAACAAAACCATGCAGAAGGGCGCCGAGGCCTATGCCGGCGAGATGGCGGAGTTCACGCTCGAGCCCGATCTGGAAGAGCGCACCGCGGCCGTGCCGCCAGAATTGGCCAAAGTGCTGAAGCAGGAGCGCGCACTCGCACGATGGTTCGAGGGGCTGAGCTATTCGTACCGCAAGTACATGGCAGATGACGTGCGCAAGCCGAAGAGTCCGGAGGTCCGGCAGCGGCGCGCAGAGCAGATCGCCGAGCGCATGATGCTCGCCATGGAAGGCGAGCAGACGCTGCCGCCCATCCTGCAGGTGGCCTTTCGACGCACGCCCAAGGCACGGGCCGGATGGGAGGCGATGACGCCGGTGCAGCGACGCGCCCAGTTACTGGGCATCTTCTACTACCAGAGTCCTGAGGCACGCGAGCGACGCGCACAGAAAGCGGTTGAGGAAGCGCTTCGCGTCGCAGAGACGAAATCATCGAAATCAAAAACAGATCAGGACTGACCCGCCGCGTGCAGCTCGGCCGCAACTCTATCGCGTAGCGCCGGTGGTCCCATCACGCGAACACGCGCCCCCATTCCCATCGTCAGAAAGAGCGCCTGCTCCTCGCTCTCAAAATCGACCTGCATCGCCGTCCATCCTGACGGAGCATCCTGCGGGGCAGCCGTAGCGGCGGGTTTTGCAACACACCAGCGAATCAGGGACTCCGCAGCCTGCGGAGACAGCAGCAGCGTGGCCTCATAGCGCCGCCGCTGGTCTTCGAGTTCGCGGACGGATTTCTGCCAATGCTTCGCCAGATCGAAGCGCGCCGGCCGCGCGAACGAAACCGCCAGCGGCGTGACCGCGCGCATGCGCGAAACGCGGTAGGTACGCATGCCGCGCGGCGTGCGCGCCACCAGGTACCAAGTCATACCTTTCACAACCAAGCCAAGTGGATCGACCACGCGCGGACCACGCTCGCCATCGGCACGCGTGTAGTCGAAGCTCAGCCGGCAATCGCGCGCGACCGCATCCTGCACCGCCGGCAGCATGGAGAGATCTTCACTCACCGGCCGCCAGTCATTTGCATCCACGTGCAATCGCTCGCGCATGGCAACTGCCTGCTCGCGCATGTTTCCCGGCAGCGAGGCCATCAACTTTCCCAGTGCGCGCTCCGCTGCTGCTGCCAGACGAGGCTCGCTCAACGCGCGCGGCTGTGCCATCAGCAGCGCGCGCAGCTCCGAAGCATCGAGCCCCGGAACCTGCGTCCGCCATCCCTTTTCCAGTTGCCAGCCGCCCTGCGCGCCGCGTAATGCGGTAATCGGCACTCCCGCGGCGCTGAGCGCTTCCATGTCGCGATGCATGGTTCGCTGGGAGACCTCCAGCCGCTCCGCAAGCGCGCGGCCGGTCATGCGGCCATGGGCCTGCAGCAGGAGCAGCGCGGAAAGCAGCCGGTCGGACTTCAGAGCATCACCTCGTTCATTCCATTTTTATTTTTAATCATGACATTCTTTGTCATATATGAATTTTTATTCTGGATTTCGTAATCAGAACCGCTCTGGAGGAAGAAATGGAATTGAAAGAGTTTTTCCTGAAGCAGCTTGAGCAGGAAACCACGCTGAACCGCAAGGTGCTGGACCGTGTTCCGGAGGGACGAAATGACTGGAAGCCGCACCAGAAGTCCATGGCGCTTGGCTATCTGGCTGCCCTGGTCGCTGCCATGCCCGGCTGGGTGGCCTTCATGATCGAAGGCGACCAGTTGGACTTTGAGGACCCGCAGGCCGACAAGTTCCGCACCCGCGCCGTCGAAACTCGCGCCGAGTTGATGCAACTACTGGACGATGGTTTCGCCAAGGCCAAGCGTGCGCTCGAAGGCACGGATGAAAAGCACCTGCATGATCGCTGGCGGCTGGTCTCAGGAACTCGAGTGCTCTCGGAGGGTCCTCGTTACGAGATGATCTCAGACGCTGTGTTCAGCCATCTGGCTCATCACCGCGGACAGTTGACCGTGTATCTGCGGCTGAATGAAGCCGCAGTGCCGGCCCTCTATGGTCCGTCCGCCGATGAGGGACAACAGATGTAGCTGAGGGTTACGGCAGCGGGTGCAGCGTGGTGTTGAACAGGTAAGGATCCGCGAACTCGGTCCGGTCTCCCGCCTTTTTGCCGGGAATCGGCTGCAGCCGGGCGGACAAGGGCTTATTCCACTTGGTGGCAAGTGAGGCTACGTCAGAGTAGATCCGCTCCATCTGTTCGAGACTGATGTCCCCCGGCAGCGGGATCGTATCCAGACCTGTTCCGCAGACGGCGGAGTATGCCAACAGCGAGTCGATGTTGTACGTGCCCTCGGCCCAGCGCTCGCGCTAGTAGTTTGTCCTCCATCACTGGCACCATGAGGCCGGAGTAGCCGGTCTGCTGCTGCGGCACAGCCTTGACGGCCACGCGTGATGATGCGTGCCGCGGTGAGTGTTCCGCTGGAACCAAACTTCGCACCGGTGAATGCTTCGATGGCCACCCCAATCGACACGTCGCCGAGTGGCGCCGGTGTCGGATCGACGCCGACATAGCTCCAGCCTGTTTCCGCTGCAACTTTGCGGCCAATCGCATCGGCCACTGCCGCGTGTTTCGCGAGAGCCGCAGTCAGATCGGCAGTTGCAGCGTCAGCATTCCCTTTGTCCTTGGTAAAGACATCGCGAACCACGTTGGCGCCTTCGAATCCAATGGCAAACTGCCTGCCGGCACCCGTGTGATAGGAGCCGGGAAAGAACGGCGACAACGGCTTCAGCATGGCCGTCGCAGTGAAATTGAATGTGCCCTGGCTGTGCGGGCTGTGCTCGCTCACGTACTTCACCAGCTCTGCCGTGCGATGGATGGTCTTCCAGTGAATACCGCTCCCATCGGCGATGATGGTGTTGCTCTCGATGTTTGGCAGGGTGGAGAGCGCGCGCTCCAACAGGTGCATGGTGGCCGGGATCATCGCTGTCGTGCAGCATGGCAGGCCCAACATTTGGCAGGAAGTTCTCCTTCACGGACAAGATCATCCAGTTCGCGCAGGAAGGCCAATGCCTTGTCTTCAGGCATCCCTGCCACCAGTTCTGCCAGGGGCTGCGTGGTGATGCGAAGGGTTTCCACTTCGTATCCGGAAGACGTGAACCCGGCCTTTGCCTTCTCGAGAACGGTGAGAGCCTCGTCGATCTGCTTTCGGTAATTGTCTCGATCGAGCCGCACGAATGCCGTTATCGCCCTGACCTTAGGGTTTTGCGACTGGGCCGCAGCATCGGGGGTGTGTGGAAGCAGCGCGGTAGAGACAACAAGAGCAATGGCGAGCGAAAGTCGCGTCATTCGATCTCTCCAGACGAACAGGGGGACGGGTGACGCAGTATAGCGCACCCATTCCGACCGCCTGCAGCTATGGTGCTTTCGCGAATTTCCGTGCACTTGAGGGAACCGTTTTCAGTGCCCACCCGTAGATGACAGACATCGGCGGGTGACAACATGGCGGCTCTGCGGCAGGACTTTGTGTATACGCTTCGGCGGCTATCTGCGGCGCCGGGCTTTGTGCTGGCGGTGGTGCTTTCGATCGGGATCGGCATCGCCACCAACGCCACCATTTTCTCGATCGTCAGCCGCTTCGTGCTGCGGCCCGCGCCGGTCGGCGACCCCGGCACGCTTATGGCGTTACACACCACACATGATGGGGAGCAATGCTGCAACAACTTCTCCATGCCGACCTACCTCGATGTGCGCGATCAGGCCAGGTCCTTTTCTGGCATCGCCGCCTACGATGAGCTGGTCCCCGCATCCATTGGCGGAAAAGGCGAGCCGGAACGCGCATGGGGTCAGGCCGCGACAGCGAATTACTTCGACGTCGCGCGCCTTGGCATGACACTCGGCCGTGGATTCCTGCCGTCGGAAGAACATGCGCCGGTCATCATCCTCGGCCATCGTCTCTGGCAGCGCCACTTCGCCTCCGACCCCAACATCATCGGCAAGCCCATCACGCTCTCCGGCCACCCTTACACCGTGGTAGGTGTCGCCCCACCCGGCTTCCGCGGGCTCGACATCGTCCTCGATCCGGAGTTCTGGGTACCGCTCGGCAACGAGGAGCAACTTGCTTCCAACCCGCCGAATCGCAATAACCGTGGCATGCACTGGCTTACTGTTGTCGGGCGGTTGAGCCCTGGCGTCACCTCGACACAGGCCACGGCCGAGCTCACGACACTAGCGAAGCACTATGCCAAGGCCTATCCGGCTACCGACAAGGGCGGCGGATTCCTTCTGTCGCAGGCTGGTTCCCTGCCGCCTGGCCGTGATCACTCCGCGATTCTGATGTTCCTTGGACTGCTCTCCATTGCTGTCCTGCTCGTACTCTGCATCGCATGCGCGAACGTCGCCAATCTTCTGCTCGCCAAAGGAGTGGCACGTCAACGGGAGATGGCCATCCGTCTCGCGCTTGGTGCTGCTCGCACAAAGTTGCTGCGCCAGATGCTCATGGAAAGCATCCTGATGGCGCTCGGAGGCGGTCTAGTCGGCATCCTGCTGGCTCTCTGGGCCACTGGCGCGCTGTCTGCCTTCCGTGTTCCCGCACCTGTGCCGCTCGATGTCAGCGTTGCCGTGGACTGGCGGGTCCTGCTCTACACCTGCGCGCTTAGCGCGACGACTGGGCTGTTTCTCGGCATCATCCCGGCGTGGATTGCGTCGCGACCGGTCCTTACCAGCGCTCTCAAGGGAGAGGATGCGATGGCTCGTCCCGGTCGTCGTGTCAATTTACGTAGCGTCTTGGTAGTGGCGCAGATCGCGATGTCGCTCGTGCTCCTCTGCGGCACCGGACTGCTCCTGCGCAGCCTGCAGAATGCAGCGAGCATCGACATTGGCTTCCGCTCCCGCGGCCTGCTCATGATGTCGGTCGATCCGCGCGTGCACGGCTACACCCCGGAGAGGACGACGCAGTTCCTTACTCAATTGAGGGAACGAGTGGCAGCTTTGCCCGGAGTCGTGTCAGTTGCAGCCACGGACTTCGTTCCCCTCTCCGGCGGGAATCGCAGCGATGGCTTTTCTGTCGTCGGCCAGCGGAAGCCTGAACAGAACGCTGCCGATCGTCGAGTCTCTACATGGCCACGCCCGGCTATTTCGAGACTCTGGGCATTCCCCGCCTTATCGGCCGTGACTTCGCGCAGGAGCCTGCCAGCGGGCAAAAGGTCGGCATCGTGAATCAGGCATTCGTCACGCAGACTCTTCCACGGAGAAAATCCCATTGGCCGGCACGTCAACGGCGCGGGTGTCGACTACCAGATCATCGGTGTCATCAAAAACATCAAGTCGCGCACCATCGGCGAGAACACGCGGCCCATCCTCTTCCGTTCGCTTGCGCAGAGCACCGGCAGCTGATCCATCTTTCCTGGGTTATGAGCTCATCGTCCGCTATCAAGGCGATTCCGCGGCAGTCGCGAACGAAGTCCGCAGCCAGATCCATGCTCTCGACCCCGCGATGGCGGTATATAACGGCGAGACGATGGAGGAGCATCTGCGCAGCGCGCTCTTCCTTCCACGCCTCGGCGGGGCATTGTTCGGCACCTTCGGCATTACCGGGTTGCTGCTCGCCGCCATCGGACTGTACGGCATCATGAGTTACTCCGTCAGCCGCCGCACTCGCGAGATGGGCATTCGTCTCGCACTTGGCGCGCAGCGCGGCACGGTGCAGCGGCTGGTTGTGCGCCAGGGCATGCTGCTTACGGCAATTGCGGTGGGTCTTGGCCTGCCCGCGGCGTTGGTCGCGGCGAAGTTCTCCAGCAGCTTTCTGTATGGGGTTCGCCCGCACGATCTGGTGACCTTCCTGACGGTGCCGCTTTTGTTGCTTGGTATCGCGCTCGTGGCCTGCTGGATTCCCGCGCGGCGTGCGTCACATGTCGATCCGCAAGCCGCGCTTCGATACGAATAGTCGGCTTACGCGTGATCTGGTGAGGAATGTGCCTGGGGGACGCCAGCTCTAATGGGCCAGCAGATCAATCTCGAATGGGATTTGAGGATTGACTTCGTTCAGAATCCGGCTTCTCTCTGGATTGGCTGGATCGTATCGAATAAGTAAGGACGGAAGGGAATCCATCACGTCCCCAATTTGATTGACTTTATCATCCTTAATCGGTAACCCCATCGCCGATCCGACCTGAGTCTGCCCGCTCACCTGATACGTATAGTCGACGAGTGGAAGAGTCGGGGACCCATATGAGGTCGTAACCCTCGTGAGCGTTCCGCTGCAAACACTCCAGCTAAGAGCCTGTTTGCGGCGGCGCATTCTGCGGACTATGCGGATGATCCATATTACAAAGTCATCGAGAAAAAGGCCGCCCATGAGACCCGATCATAACCTGCGGATCGAGAACCTCTGTTCCTATGCGATATGGTCGGACTGCCAACAAACAGGAGGTAATGAACAGAGCCCTTCGCCTCTGCTACCCTTGATGGTTTGCAGATCTGCTGTAAAGGACGTAGCGCGCAATGGCTTTCAAGTTCAAGAACGTCGATTTCATCGGCTTCGATTCACTACTTTCCGAAGATGAGCGGCTGGTGCGCGACACTGCTCGCCGGTTCATCGACGACAACCTGATCCCCATCATTGAAGAGTGCAATCGCGAGGGACGCTTCCCCCGCGAGCTGGTCAAGCCGATGGGCGAGATGGGCTTTTTCGGCGCCAATCTTCATGGCTACGGCTGCGCCGGCATGTCCAACGTCGAATACGGCCTGGTGACGCAGGAGATGGAGCGCGGCGATTCCGGCATTCGCTCCTTCGTCAGCGTGCAATCCGCGCTGGTGATGTATCCGATCTACACCTTCGGCACAGACGAGCAGAAGGACGAGTGGCTGCCCGCCATGGCCAAGGGCGACAAGCTGGGCTGCTTTGGGCTGACCGAACCGGATTTCGGGTCGAACCCCGGCGGCATGCGCACCCGCGCGAAACGCGACGGCACCGACTACATCCTGAATGGCGAAAAGATGTGGATCACCTCCGGTTCCATCGCGGATGTCGCGGTGATCTGGGCGAAAGTAGCGGACGAGGACGATCGCGTTCGCGGCTTTCTCGTGCCCACCAAAACACCCGGTTTCCGTGCCTTCGATGTACACGGCAAATGGTCGTTGCGTGCGTCGGTCACTTCAGGGCTCTCTCTGCAGGATGTCCGGCTGCCCGCCTCGGCCCTGCTGCCGGGTTCCGGTGGCCTGAAGTCGCCGCTGATGTGCCTGAATCAGGCCCGCTACGGTATCGGCTGGGGCGCGCTGGGCGCGGCCATGTCGTGCTATGACACTGCACTTCAGTACTCACTGATGCGCAAACAGTTCCGCGATCAGCCCATCGCCAGCCACCAACTGGTACAGGAAAAGCTGGCATGGATGATCACGGAGATCACCAAGGGGCAGTTGCTCTCGCTCCAGGTAGGCCGTCTGAAGGATGCCGGCAAGGTTGGCCATGAACACATCTCCATGGCGAAACGGAATAACGTAGCGATTGCCCTTGAATGCGCGCGCATGGCGCGTGATGTTCTGGGCGCCAACGGCATCAGCGATGACTATCCTGTCATGCGCCACATGATGAACCTGGAGTCGGTCAAGACGTATGAGGGTACGCAGGATATCCA
Source organism: uncultured Acidobacteriaceae bacterium (assembly GCA_963737035.1). Taxonomy (GTDB): domain Bacteria; phylum Acidobacteriota; class Terriglobia; order Terriglobales; family Acidobacteriaceae; genus KBS-83. The sequence goes on from CAVTRJ010000014.1 coordinate 291,809, forward strand.
CACGTTGATCATTGGCCAGGCCATTACCGGGATCGCGGCATATTGATCCTGGCATGCTGAACCTGGAAACGATGTGTGAACAACGGCCGCGATGCGTCCATCCCACCTGCGATGCAGAAATTTGCCAAAATCGCCGGTAAGTTCGGCGTTAGATTTACATAGCAACTTGCTCCCCCGACTGTCGTCTAAGCCTGTAAGGGGAAGTGTTCCAGTTTGACGCTCAAGACCAAGTCCGTCGCTGTCGTCAAAAGCATCCAGCTCCCGCGCAAGCCGGAGTTCGATGCGCTGCGCGGGCTGTTTCTCATCTGGATGACGTTGACGCATCTGCCAACGCGCCTGAGCGACCTGGTCAATCAACCCTTCGGCTTTGTCTCCTCGGCTGAGGGATTCGTCTTTCTGTCTGCATTGCTGGTCGGGCGTGTCTATATGCGGCAGGCGATGGAAAATACCGGCCGGCTGCGCGGGAAGCTGTGGAAGCGCGCGCTTCGTGTCTACGCTTATCATGTGTCGCTGCTGTTGCTGGCCTTCACCTTCGCGGCCGCGTTCGCCGTCTATCGCCATCACGCCGCGCTCGAGCACCTGCTGGACTTCTACATCGCGCATCCGGCGGTCGCTATCGTCGGCTCGCTATTGCTCATTTATTGTCCGCCGCTGCTGGACATCCTTCCCATCTATGTCATATTCCTGCTCGCATCGCCCTTCGCCTTCTCGATTGCGGTGAAGCGAAGCTGGCGGCCCGTCATCATTGGCAGCACCATCATTTGGCTGCTGGCCCAGTTCGGCTTACGCGCGGTCGTACAGCACTTTGTTGTCAGCATTACGCATCTGCCCATTCCTCTCCAGCAATGGGGCGCCTTCAATCTCTTCGCGTGGCAATGGGTCTGGATTATGGGCATGTGGATGGGCGCCCGTTCCATAGAGGGCGAATTACCGCTGCATTCTCTTCCCAAGTGGACGACCGGGGTTGCCGCGGCCATCTGCATGTTTTTCGTGGGTGTGCGGCACGCCTGGTGGGGCACCCGACTGACGCAGGATAGCCTGGGACTTTGGCTCGATAAATGGCAGCTAGGGCCCCTGCGCGTCCTGAACATCATCGCCTTCGTCTGCGTGCTTTACAGCCTGCGTGGGGCGGTGCGGTGGCTCATCTCACGCGAGCCGTTCATCACGCTGGGGCGCGCGTCCATTGAAGTCTTCTGTGCCCACCTGCTCTTTGTCTTTGTAGGCCTGGCACTGCTGTATGGCGAGGTGCCGCAGCTGCACGGTATCTATGCACTCTCGCTGCTGATTGCAACCTTCATCGGACTTATCTATGTGGCGCAACGCCAGGTGCGTCGAAAGCATGCGCAAAAAGAGCGCTCAACTCGAGTTCCATCGCCCATAGCCGACAGCATGGCTTCGTGAGCTCCTTCGCTCGCGATCCGGAACCGGTCCGGCGTACTATCTCGTCCATGGATACAACGCGCCGCACGCTCTGTCTTTCGCTTCCTGCCCTTGCTGCCACGGCCGCGCTCGCCGCTCGAGCCGCAGACCAGCCGCTCGCGCCTATTCAGTCCTTCGCCAAACCGTTCGCCACCCTGCCTGTTCACCAGAACGGCGCCAACGCCTCGCGTGCCATCCTCGACGGTACAACCCACTCCAACGATCACCTCGAGGTGCACGAAACCACACTCGCCCCCGGCAGCTCGCCGCATCCGCCCCATCAGCACGCGCACGAAGAGCTCTTCCTGATGATGCAAGGCCAGCTCGCCGTCACCATCGCCGGCAAGACCACCACCATCGATCCGGGCGGGGCCGCCTTCGTCCACTCCGGCGAACTGCACGGCGTGCGCAACCCGGGCACCCAGCCGGCGCAGTACTTCGTCGTCGCCATGGGCACCTAGCAGGCCGCACCACCGCAACGACACCTTTCCCGACCTACTCAGGGTGGGCAATTCGTCAAGCCGCGCGCCGCCCTTTGCCCGGATGATGATCGTGTGTTAGCGTCCGTCTCACAGCACACTCATTCCGCGCATTCCTTTTCATGAGGACCCGCATGCACGTTTCGCCTCGCTGCCTAGCTCTTGCAGCCGCCCTGCTCGCCGCTTCCCTTCCCGCCATCGCACAGACCACGCCTGCCTATCCCAGCGAAACGCCTGCACACTTTCAGCCCACGAACGCAGGTTTCGAATACCAGCGTCGCGATGTCATGATCCCGATGCGCGACGGCATCAAGCTGCACACCGTGATCCTGGTTCCAAACGGCGCGAAGAACGCGGCCATCCTGCTCACCCGCACGCCTTACGATGCCACCGCGCTCACCTCGCACGAGCAGAGCTCTCACCTCGCGCCCATCCTCCAGGGTTACGACAACGCGGTTGATGTCATCGTCGATGGCGGGTACATTCGGGTTGTTCAGGACATCCGCGGCAAGTACGGCTCCGAGGGCGATTACATCATGAACCGCCCGCTCCACGGCCCGCAGAACCCCACTCCGATCGACGAGTCCACCGACACTTACGACACGATCGACTGGCTCGTAAAAAATATCCCTGAGTCCAACGGCAAGGTCGGCATCCTCGGCATTTCCTACGATGGCTTCCTGCCGCTGATGGCGCTCGTCCATCCGCATCCGGCGCTTAAGGTGGCCGTTCCGATGAACCCGATGGTGGACGGCTGGATGGGCGATGACTGGTTTCATAACGGCGCCTTCCGGCAGCAGAACCTTACCTATATCTATGATCAGTCGGCGACCCGCTCCAATACCATTACCTGGTGGACAAGCAACTACGATGATTACGATATGTGGATGCGCGCCGGGTCCGCGGGAGCGCTCGCCAAAGAGCGCGGCATGGACCAGCTTCCTTTCTGGAACAAGGTCGCCGCGCACCCTGCCTACGACAGCTTCTGGAGCGATCAGGCGCTCGACAAGATTCTCGCAAAAGAGCCGCTCATCGTTCCCACTCTGCTCGTGCATTCACTCTGGGACCAGGAGGACATCTACGGCGCCATTGCGGTCTGGAAAGCTGTCAAACCCAAGGACACTGCGAATGACAAGCTGTTCCTCGTGATGGGCCCGTGGCATCACGGTCAGGAGATCGAAGACGTCAGCACGCTCGGCGAGCTTCACTTCGGGCAGGACACCGGCCTTTACTTCCGCCGGAACGTGCTCGCGCCTTTCCTTGCCCACTATCTCAAAGACGAAGCACCGCAGATCCCGACCGTTACTGCATTTGAAACCGGCACCAACGAGTGGGAGAAACTACCAGCATGGCCGGCAGGCTGCGCCCAGGGATGCACCATCCAGCCCACGCCGCTGTATCTGGAGCCCAATCTCGGCCTTTCGTTCGAAAAGCCTTCCGGCAGCGAGGCATTCACCAGCTATGTCTCCGACCCTGCCAAGCCGGTGCCCTTCCGCAAGCGGCCCATCCAGCCGATGGGCTACACCGGCGAGCTCACCTGGTCCTTCTGGCTGGTGGACGATCAGCGCGAAGCCTCTGGCCGACCGGATGTCGTGTCATTTGTAACCGATACGCTTACCCATCCGGTCAAGATCAGCGGCCAGCCGGTCGTGCATCTCGTTGCCTCCACGAGCGGCACCGACTCCGATTGGGTGGTCAAGCTCATCGATGTCTACCCGGATGAGGTTGCTGAATATCCGCACCTCGGCGGCTTCCAGCTGATGGTCTCGGCAGACATCCTGCGCGGCCGCTACCGCGAAGGCTTCACGGTCGCCAAGCCTATCCAGGCCAACACGCTCCTGCCCTATCAATTCGATCTGCCCACTGCAAACCACGTCTTCCTGCCCGGTCACCGCATCATGGTACAGGTGCAATCTGCATGGTTCCCGCTCTACGACCGCAATCCGCAGACCTTCGTGCCTAACATTATGTTTGCGAAACCGTCTGACTATCAGAAGGCCGAGCAGCGCATCTACCACTCGCCGGACAATGCCAGTTATATTGATCTGCCATTGGTAAAGGAGAAGTAGTGCGGCGCTAGTTCGGGATGGATGCCCAGGTGTCGCGTCTGATTCTGGGCTCTTGCTTCTAACCGGCTGTTGTTTCCGCGGCAGCCTTGCGCAACTCCGCCGCCGCATCACCGTTCGGAAAAAACTCCATCGCCATCCATCCGCGATAGCCCTCGCGCCGCAAACCGCGATAGATTGCCGCGTAATCGATGACGCCCGTACCCGGCGCATGACGCCCTGGCACGTCGGCCACGTGCACCAGCCCCAGAAGCTTTATGTTTCCCTGCAATGGAGCCAGCAGCGGCCCAACGCCACCGCCCTGGGGCAGTCCACGCTGCTGATGATAAAAGTCGTAGAGAACCTGCACGCTATCGAGCTTCACTGCGCGCGCGATATCAAAGGCTTCCTCCACGCGCGTCAAATAAATGGGCGGATTCTCCAGCAAATCGATCGGCTCCAGCAGCAATGTGAACCCGCGCTTCGCCGCCACGTCACCCGCGCGCTTCAGGTTCTCAATGCACACCGCATGCTGCTTCTCGCGCGAGATCGAATTATCTCGCTTGCCGGACAACAAAATGATCCGCCGGCAACCGAGCTGCTCTGCCTGCGTCATGCGGGCGATTAACTCGTCTGCAAGCCGGTCTGCCGCGCCTGGTTCAGCAAATCCGGTATCGATGCCCGCAATTGCGTCGCACACGATGCCCAGCTGCGCCATCCGCGCGCGAATCCGCTTCACATCCGCAGCCGACCACTTCTTGTCCTCATTAACCAGCTCGAATCCGTCGTAGCCCGCCCCCGCAACCAGATCGATTGCCTGCTCTACCGGGTACTTCGGCCGCAGCGTCCACAGCATCACGGAAAGCTTGAACGGCCGTGCCGCCTTCTCCGGCGCTGCAAACCCACGACGCGCCCACGGCGCCATCGCAACCCCAGCCAGTCCGCTTGCGAGACTTCTGCCAAAATGCCGCCGATTCATCATGGAGCAATCCCACGCGCGGTGATCATTCCGCTGTTACCGGCACCGACACATCCGTCGTCTCCCACCGCACATGCAGCGAGCTCGTCTTGCCCTGGAACGGCTCCAGCGTGATCGACATCACCTCTTGCGGTGACGACAGCGTCTCCTTCTTCATGTCCACACGCGCCAAGTCCTGGCTCTGGTCGTATTTGGTGCCCCACTGCCCGGTTTGCTTGTTGATGATCAGCTTCCAAGTGCCGGTCGAGGGCAGTGTGTACAGCGTGTAGCTACCGGCCGGCACCGTTGCCGTCCCGATCTTCAAATTCACTTCGGTCTTCAGCGAGGTCGCCGGATTCGCGCCCGTCCGCCACACCTTGTCGTATGGCACCAGCCCGCCAAAGATCTTGCGCCCGCGCATCGAAGGCGAGTTGTAGTGGATCGAGACGGTCTTGCCGTCGACCGTCTGAGAAGTATCCGCCGGCGGACTCGGCATTGGCTTCTTCGTTTGGGCTTGACAGCCGATCAACGCAGTCACGCCAATGCACATCGCAGAACCAATTCGCAGCAAGCTTGTATTCACGGGTAAGTCTCCGGGTAAAAAGAATCGCGGAATGATGTTACCGCACTTTCTTGAACCGGAACTTGGATCGGATGTGAGCATTGAAATAGCGGCCTATCGAATCGGCTTGCAACAGCTCTCGCGCAACCCGATGCGGAACATCCAGATATTGGTAAACGTCGCCGCTATGAAATTCGGCTTCGAGGACGGCGGCGTCCTTCTGGTAGCCAACCGACCGAAGCTCCGAAGAGTCGACCACTTGCCGCAACATGCAATTTGGCCCCTGAGGCGATGCCCTCTTGGCTGATCCGCTATTGTCCCTCATCCCGTACATAAGGCTTCAACAGAAAGTGCCGCGCCGTGTTCACCGCACCCTGCGTGTTGTCGTTGGTCTGGATCGCCTGCTGATACTCGTGCACCGCGCGGTCGCGCTGCCCGGTCACGTCGAAGATCTTGCCCAGCTGAATATGGCTCCAGACTTCGGTCCACTTCGGATCATCATCGCCGCGCAGCGCATCGCGATAGGCATTTGCCGCAGCCTGGTAATTGCGCTGCGTAAACAGCACATCGCCGATGCGGTAGCTTGCCAGCGAGCTGGTCGGATTTGCCTTCAGCGCGTTCTGGAATTCCTCGATCGCTCCCGTCGTGTCGCCCTGGGCCAGCAGTTGCTGTCCCCGCAGGATCGCCACCCGCACCTGCAGGTCCGGCGTATTCTTCAGCACCTCATTGTTCGGATCGATCGTGATCTTGCGCGGCAAACCGAAGGTGTCAATCACATACTGCGAGTCCGAACCCGACACTTCCACCTGCTTGGTCTCCGTCTTGCCTTCCGTCTGCACCTGCAGCGTCACCGGCATGCGGAACAGGTCCAGGTCCTGATCGATCTCGCCGATTGTGCGGAAGCCGGTGCCATTCCCCAGGCGATAGACCGTGTACTTGTTCGTGAACTGCGGCGCGCCGGTTCCATCCAGCCACTGCGCAAAAAACGGCACCAGGTTCTGCTGGCTCGAGCCCTCGGCAATCTTCTGGAACTCACGCGTGGTGATCGAGCCGTCCCGGTGTGTGCTCAGCACCGTCTGCAGCGTCTTCTTGAAGGCGTCATCGCCAATCTCATAACGCAGCATGTGGAAGACCAGGCCGCCCTTGTCCAGCGTCATCGACTGAAACTGCGGTGAGAACGCATCGAGCCTGCCCGCCGAGGTCAGCGGAATCGTGTCGTACGCCAGCGCGCCGGCCGAAACATCCGTGATCGCCTGTTCCAGATTCTGCTTTCCCGCCACATCTTCCAAGTACATCAGCTCGCCATAGCGCGACATGCCGTTTGTGATCCAGGCATCGTTCAGCGTCGCCGGCGACACGATGGAGCTCCACCACTGCCGCACAATTGTGTTGGCCAGCAGCCGGTAGTTGTTGCGCTCGCCGATCTGGTTACCCGCCACCAGCGCCATCTCCGGCGCCCAATAGGCCGGCACCGTGTCATCCGGCAACTCGATCACGTTCAGCCGTGCGGACTCCGCCGGCCCGAAGGTGCCGCTGAAGAAGTCGAACTCGCGGTTCGCTGTTTGCGCATACTGCTGGGCCGCGCTCTCATGCGCCGGCGTGGTGTACACCTTGATGTTCGCCGCGCCCATCACGCCAATCGGATTCTTGAACTTCGCGGCAACAATGGTTCCGGGAAAGCCGGGCCGGTCCCAGTTGAATTGCCAGGTCTGCCCGCCGCGTTCCGCATGAGGAGTCCCAGTCGAGCCCGAGCCCAGCACCGTGTAGCCCGCCGGCGCATGCACCGTGATGTCCGCGGTAAAGCGATCCGTCAGATAGCCGGTCATCGGGAACCACCGCGCCGCATACAAGAGATAGCTGATCGGATCGCCGATCGATGCCAGCTTCAAATTCTCTACCGGAGATCCATCGGCGTTCTCCAGCGTGCCGTCGTACTCAAACGTCCACACCGCGGTGTCGCCCTTGGCCAGCGGCTCAGATGGCGTTACCCGCAGCGTCGAAGCCTGTCCGCGCTCAGCATTCAGCGGATGCCCGCTTCGCGTCCGTCACCTTTGCCACCTTCAGCCCGGAGTGCAATTCGAAAGTCGCCACCGGCAAGGCATCGAGCGCGGTAAAACTCACCTTGGCCGTCGCATGGAGTTGGTGCGTCGACGGAATCACGGAGGCATCGATGTTGTAGCCGGTGATGTTGATCAGCGGCTTGGTGGAGAGCTGCTGCGCATGCGCGACAACCAATCCCAGCGTCAAGACCACAGAGACAACTGCGGCACGAGAAAAAAGTCGAGTCATAACTTGCGTCGATCCTTGCGTCCGTCTTGCGGCATCCGTCCTTGCGCAGTTCTTTGCGTCGCCCACTCTATCAATCCATGATCTTGAGTATGTCGTCTCATCCCCGGTATACACTCGCTGCCGGCGCGGGGCGCTCCGCCGCTTCCCCGGCTGTCGAGCTTCCCGCTGCATTGGATGTCAAAATTCCTCGCCCGGCCAGAAGCTCCACACAAATGCGCGCCGCGCGGTCAATCGCGCTCTCATCGCCGCCACTCTCATCGCCATTTCTGCGCAGACGTTCGCGAACCTCGCGCAGACCGGCTATCGCCTCTCGACGCGCAGGCGCTTCCGCCAGCAGCGGCCGCAGCGCGTGCACGATATTCCCCGCGGTGAACTCATCCTGGATCAGTTCGGGCACCAGGCGACGTCCGGCAATCAGGTTCGCCATCGCCACATGCGGCACCGTCACGAATCGCCGGGCGATCGCATAACTTACTTTGGACAGCCGGTACACCACCACGAATGGATTTCCCTCGAGCGCTGCCTCCACGGTGGCCGTACCGCTTGCCACCACTGACCCGCGCGAATGATGGAGCGCAGCCCTTGCGTCCTCGACCAGGACCGGCCTTGCACCGGAAGGCCGCGCGGCCCGGAAGTCCGTCAAGATCGCCGGCACCGTCTCCGGCGGAAGCGTCGGCGCCACCGGCACCACATACTGATAGGTGTCACCGAGCATCGTCGCGGCTTCGAGCATCGTGGGCAGGTTCAGGTGCACCTCGCGTTGCCGGCTGCCCGGCAGCAGGGCCACCCACGGTTTGGACGCATCCAGCCCATGTTGGCGAGCGAAGGCCTCTCGAGTCACCTCCGGTGGGGCCAGGTCGGCCAGCGGATGTCCGACAAACTCCGCCGCCACCCCGCGCTCGCGATAGAACGGCTCCTCAAAGGGAAAGATCACCAGCATACGGTCTACAAAGCGCTGCACACGCCGGATGCGTCGCTTCTTCCACGCCCACAGTTGCGGCGAGACGAAGTAGACCACCGGAATACCGTGCCGGTGCAGATGCTCAGCCAGCCGCAGATTCACGTCCGGAAAATCGATAAGCACTGCCAGTGCTGGCCGCTCGGCCGCGATCGCCCGCTTCAACCGCTGAAACTGTCCATAGATGTAAGGAGCGTGCCGCACCACTTCGGTGATGCCCATGTGCGCCACGTCCTCGGCGCGGACCACTGGTCGGAACCCCAGCGCCGCCATCCGCGCCCCGCCCAGTCCAAAGAACCGCGCCCCCGGCAACAGCCGGCGGGCCGATTCCATCAGAGCCGCACCATACCGCTCCCCCGAAGCCTCACCGGCAGAGAGGAAGATCAGCGGATTGTCCCGAGCGTCCATGGGCTACCGATAAGGGTAGCAGCGCCCGCCGTCAAGCCCGCCCTTCAGCCCGGGACTCGACCTCCCGTCCTCCACTCAAGCGAGTCCTGCATACAGCAATCGTGTAAGAAGCCGTGAAACGATTCGACTGCGCTCATCCCTATGTATCAGGCTGGCGGATCCGCGCATGGTCAATCGTGGCGATCGGGGATCCGTCCGGCTCCCGCCTTCCCCGCAAATGTTCATCAGTGCTGCGCGAGCGGCAAGGAGAAATCATGGCAACTACAGAAATCGTTGCTCCTCCGGTTCCACCGGTGCCAACCAACGCCATCATCACGCTCGAAGACCTTCAATGCATCCGGCAAACGGTCCTTTACACCACGATTCCCCAGACCAACCAGAAGATCCCGGTCCCGGTGGACCCTTACATCTGGCCCGCTTTGGTGTCGATCGATAGAAATACGCTGGACATCGAGATAGTGTCGCCGCCCGTCGACCAGGCGAGGATCATTCTCAAAAGCAACATCAAGCAGGGAGATACAGCGAACATTCCCGCCTCCATTGGTCTCCTGAGCCATTTCATGGAGGACGGCCCCGGTCCGAACGTCCTGATCCTCGCGATCGCTCTCTGGGAACAGCTCGAGTCTTCCGATACTCCTTACGACGCCGTGCAGGCTGGCTACCAGGCGTACTCCAGTTCTCTGAAGACCGCCATCGTCGCAAATCTGCTTGACCTCAACTCATCCGATCCAGCAGTCCAGTCAGCAGCCATTGCGGCCGTCAAAAAGGCTGTCAATGATGGCGTGACAAATGCAATCAAGGGCGGCTTGACCTGGTACCAGAAGCTGGAAGTATGGTTGGGAGATCTGGCGATCGATGGCGTCATTGACGACTCTTCAACGGTCTTCGAAGGTTCCGGTCTCGTCTCGAAATCCTTCACTGTCTCCTTTGGCGGATCCCTGGGTGGCCGTCTCCTCTTCTATCGCGACACCACTCAGAACGGCACTGGCGACGTTGACTCGCCCTCCGTTATCGGACAGGGCGGATGGGAAGGGTTCAAGTTCCTCTTCTCCGGCGGCAACGGCATCATCTACGCCGTCAATCCCGAAGGACAGCTCCTCTTCTATCGCGACACCGCTCAGAACGGCACTGGGGATGTCAATTCGCCGAAGGTCATCGGCCAGGGCGGATGGGCCGACTTCAAATTCCTCTTCTCCGGCGGCAACGGCATCATCTACGCCGTCAACCAGCAGGGGCAGCTCCTCTTCTATCGCGACTACAACCAGGACGGCACCGGCGATGTCGACACTCCCAAGGTGATTGGACTCGGTGGATGGTCCGACTTCAAATTCCTCTTCTCCGGCGGCAACGGCATCATCTACGCCGTCAACCAGCAGGGACAGCTCCTCTTCTATCGCGACTACAACCAGGACGGCACCGGCGATGTCGACACTCCGAAAACCATCGGGCTTGGCGGCTGGACCGACTTCAAATTCCTCTTCTCGGGTGGCAACGGCATCATCTACGCCGTCGATCAGCAGGGAGAGCTCCTCTTCTATCGTGACTACAACCAGGACGGTACCGGCGATGTCGACACTCCGAAAACCATCGGGCTCGGCGGCTGGACCGACTTCAACTTCCTCTTCTCCAGCGGAAACGGCATCATCTACGCGGCGGAAAAGGCCGACAATCCCGCGAACTACTATGAGATCGACGCCACGTTGAAGCTCGTCCCGCAACGCGTTTTCGAGCCCAACCGCGCAACCACTTAGATATTCCGCTTGCCTATTCGGCGCGCAGTGCCTCCACCGGATTCACGGAGGCTGCGCGCCGGGCCGGCAGATAACTCGCCAGCAGCGCCGCGAGCCCCAGTATGGCCGCTACTCCGGCCAACGTCGTCGCATCCCACGGTCGCACGCCGAACAACAGCGGACGCAGCAGCCCCGCGGTTGCGAGCGATCCAAGCACACCCACGCCGATCCCAATCCCAATCAGCCGCAGCGCCTCGCCGAGCACCATGCCTGAGACCGCACTCCGCTGCGCACCCAGAGCCATCCGCACACCGATCTCCCGCGTCCGCTGGCTGACCGAATATGCAATCACCCCATACAATCCCACCACGCCCAGCAATAATGCGAGCCCGGCAAATCCGCCGGCCAGCCACGCTGCGGAGCGATGCAGGTACGCCGTTTGCGATTCGCGGATGCTCGTCTCCATCGTGCTCTGGCCAAAGACAGCGATGTGCGAATCCATCTGGTGCATCACCCGCACCATCATTGGCAGCAGCGATGCGTCATCCTGCGAGCTGCGCAGTACGACGGAAAAGAATGGCCCCGGATCCTGCGCAAACGGTATGTAAAATGCCGGCCTCGTCGCGTCATTCAGCGGACCTTCCTTGATGTTCTTCACGATGCCGATAATCTCGATCGTCGGGCCGGTTCCGCCCGTGTACCTGATCCGCTTGCCGATCGGGTCCCGACCGGCGAAAAACTTCTGCGCCATCGCCTGGTTGACGATCGCCACGTGCATCTTCAGGCCATCATCTTCGGTGAACGTCCGCCCGCTCACCATCTGCGCTCCGATTGTGGCAAAGTACGTGGGCGTGATCTCGCGCCGCGTCGCCTCGTCGTGGTCGCCTGGCCGTAGCGGCTGCCCCTCAACAATGAAGTCGCTGAACGGGCCATTGCCGGTGAGCGGAAGAAATGTAGCGACTGCGGCGGAGCGCACGCCGGGCAGATGCTCCATTCTGCGCAGCACTTCGCGTTCGAGGGTTATCGCCTTCTCGTCCGTCCCGTAAGACGAAGGCGGCCCTCCGATGCTGATCATCGCCAGATGATCCGTCCGTATTCCCGTCTCCACATGCAGCAGTTGATACAGACTGCGTGTCAGCAGCCCTGCACCTGCGAGCAACAGCATCGCCGTTGCAAGCTCCAGCACTACCAGACTCGAGCCGAGCCGCCGCCACGTCATGCCCGCCGCTGTGCGTCCTCCATCCGTCAAACCCCCACGCACATCGCGAAGCGGTAAACGCAGCAGCGGCACCACGGCAAATAGCATCCACGCCACCAGAGCAATGCCCACGGCATAAAGCGCAACGTGCGCACTTGCACCTGCTCCGGATAAGAACGGCATTCCCGCCAACATGTCAGCAGGTATCAGCCGCGGCAACGTACGCACCGCTACAGCCGCAATCGCCGCAGCCAGTAAGCTGCCGGCTCCCACCAGCACTGCTCCCTCGGTTACGAACTGCCGGACGATCCGCACCGCCGAAGCGCCCAGGGCGCCGCGCAGCGCAATCTCCCGTCGGCGACCCTCTGACCGCACCAGCAGCAGGTTGGCAACGTTCACTCCCGCAATCAGCAGCAGCAGCGCCGTGCCCACCAGCAACGTCTGCAGAATGGGCCCAACATCGCCAACGATCACTTCGCTCAACGGAAAGACCGCCGCGCCCTGCCCCTCGTTCGTATCCGGATATTGCTTCTCAAGCTGCCGCGCCAGCCGTGTCACATCGTCCAGCGACGCCCGAACCGTCACCCCATCCTTCAGCCGCGCCACGCCGAAGAGGTTGTGGCAGATGCGCCGCTTCGAGCATGAATCAGCGGGATCGATCGTGTCCCAAAACTCCGCCGGCTCCACTGGCGCGAAGTTAAAATCGCGCGGCATCACGCCGATGATCGTCTTCGACACCCCGTCGAGTGTTAGCGTTTTGCCCAGAATGTCCTTGCGGCCGCCAAAGCGCTTCTGCCACGACGCATAGCTCAGAATCACGCTGCGCCCTGCATCGCGCTGGTCTTCCTCTGGCCGAAAGTCGCGTCCCAGCATCGGCGCAACCCCGAGCGTGCGAAAGAATCCGGAGCTCACATGCGCGCCGCCTGCCAGCTCTGTTCCCTGCGGCGATGCCAGCATGAAGTTCCATCCGGCGTACGCATCCATCGACTCGAAGCTCTTGCTCCATCGCTTCCAGTCGAGATAGTCGAGATAGGAGATGCAGTACTTCGGCCCCGCCGCAATGCTCCCAAAGAGCCCCACCAGCCGCGCCGGAACCCGATACGGCAGCGGCTTGACCAGCGCAGCGTCGACAAATGCGAAGATCGCCAGATTCGAGCCCATGCCCAGTGCCAGGACCAAAATCGCCGTCAGTGTGAACGCAGGACTTCGCCGCAACTGCCGCAACGCAAAGCGCAGATCCTGCACCACCGTCTCCGCGCGAAATCCCACAACTTCATGGCTCTGCTCATTCAGCCGCGTAGGATTGCCAAGCTGACGCTGCGCCGCATAGTGGGCAGCCTCCGGCGTCATGCCTTCATTGACAAACGCACGCTCCGCCGCCGCCCGATGAAACTCCATCTCTTCGTTCAACTCATCGCGAAACCGCTCGCGTCCGAAAAGCAGCTGGAGCTTGCGCAGGAGACGAACCATCGATGCCATCACGCCTCCTTGCTCATTCCGCACGCAGCGCCTCCACCGGATTCACCGAGGCAGCGCGCCGGGCCGGCAGATAGCTGGCCAGCATCGCCGCCGCCGCCAACACCGTCGCGACCGCGGCAAAGATCGATATATCCCACGCCTCGACGCCGAAGAGCAGTTTGCGGACCAGCCCTGCCGCGGCAACCGAGCAGAGCAAGCCTCCCGTGATTCCAAGAGCAATCAACCAGCCCGCCTCTTTCAGGACAAGCTGATAGACGGAGCTACGCTGCGCGCCCAACGCCATGCGCACACCAATCTCGCGCGTCCGCTGGCTCACCGAATACGCAATCACGCCATACAGTCCGACCACGCCGAGCAGCAGCGCCAATGCTGCGAAGCCTCCGACAATGTATGCAGAAGAGCGGTGCAGGTACGTGGATGGCGAATCGTGGATTCTCTCGCTCATGGTCATCGCGCCAAAAGCCGCAATGCCTGGATCGATCTGATGAATCACTGCGCTAAGCGCCGGCAGCAACGACTGCTCCGCCTGCGACGTGCGCACCACCACGGAGAAAGAGCGATCGGGATCCTGATTGAAGGGGGTATAGTAAGCGGGCCGAGTCATATCCAGCGGACCTTCCTTGACGTCGTCAATCACGCCCACGATCTCCTTCAACGACTTCGCTGCCAGTTGGTCGTCACCGATGCGCTGACCGATTGGATCCTGGTCCGGGAAGTACTTCCTCGCCAGTGCCTGATTCACGATCGCAACGCGCGGTTTGGACGCATCTTCCGTCTCTGCGAAGTACCGTCCGCGCAGCAGCCTGACCTGCAGCGTCGCGAAGTAGCCCGCGCTCACCTGCCGATCGTTCACCTCATTGGTCTCGCCGCGATATGGTCTGCCGAGTATTCGAAAGGTCGTTGTGCCATCGCCGTCGCCGAGTGGCAGATCGCTGGTTGTGCCCGCGGATTTCACCCCGGGTAGACTCGCAATTTGCGCCAGCACCTGCCGTTCCAGAGCAATGCGTTCCTCCGGCTTCACATAGCTGGACGCCGGTGTCGCGAGCCGGATCGACGCCAGGTGATCGGATTTCATTCCTGTGTCCACCTGAAGGAGTCGGTAGAAGCTCTTGCCCAGCAACCCGGCGCTCACCAGCAGCACCATCGCGGCCGCCAGTTCGATAACCACCAGCTGAGAGCCGAATCGCCGCCACGTCGTACCCGCCGCACCGCGTCCGCCCTCGGTCAGTCCCTGACGTATCCCGGAGAGCGGCAAATGCAAGGTCGGCGTGAGAGAGAACAGCACGCCCGCAGCCAGCGAGAGGACGCACGCGAAGATCACAACATGAAGGTTCAATCCCAAACCCCGCAGATAGGGCATGCTTGCCATCATGTCCTTGGGAACGAGTTCCGTGAGCAGTTGCATCGTCCCATAGGCAAGCGCAAGCCCCACAGTGCTGCCGACGCATAGCCAGCACCAGGCCCTCCGTCACAAACTGCCGAGTCAGCCGGGAGCGCGATGCGCCCAGCGCGCCGCGGACAGCAATTTCGCGCCTGCGGCTCTCCGCGCGCACCAGCACCAGGCTGGCTACGTTCACACTGGCAATCAGCAGCAGCAGGGCCGCCCCGCCCAGCAGCACCCACAGAATCGGGCGGATATCGCCAACGATCACATCGGCCAGCGGCAACAAGTATCCAGCCCGGTCGGTATTCGAATCGGGATACTGCTTCTCCAGTTGACGCGCAATCGTCACGACGTCGGCGAAGGCGGTAGAGACGGAGACCCCGTCCCTCAACCGGGCGACGCCCAGATAATTGTGACAGCCGCGATGCTTCGCGCAGTCATTGTCGGCATGCAGCGTAGTCCAGAACTCCGCAGGCTCAGCCGGCGCAAAATGAAAGCTGCGCGGCAGCACCCCGATGATCGTGGTCGCGGCCCCATCCAAGGTCACCGTCTTCCCCAGGGCATCCTGCCTTCCACCAAACCGCCTCTGCCACGCGGAGTAGCTCAGCAAAACCGTGCGCGGGGCCGCCGGCAGATCCTCGCCAGGACGGAAATCGCGTCCCAGCACAGGGGCAACGCCCAGCGTGCGAAAGAATCCGTCGCTTACGCGAGCGCCATCCGCGAGCAGCGCACCGGAAGGAGTTTTCAGAAGGAAGCCGTCGTTCTCGTACACATCCATCGAGCTGAAAACTTTATTGAGCTTCTTCCAGTCGAGATAATCGAGGTACGAAAGATGGAAGCGCGGGCCGAGCGTATTCCTCTCGAATAGATTGACCAGCCGCCCCGGCTCGCGATACGGCAGTGGCTTCAGCAAAGCGGCGTCGACAAAG
This sequence comes from uncultured Acidobacteriaceae bacterium, assembly GCA_963737035.1. Classification (GTDB taxonomy): domain Bacteria; phylum Acidobacteriota; class Terriglobia; order Terriglobales; family Acidobacteriaceae; genus KBS-83. The sequence goes on from CAVTRJ010000014.1 coordinate 307,647, forward strand.
GAAAAGATGGCCACGGTTGAGCCAATACCCAGCGCCACGATCAGAATTGCTGTTACAGCAAACGCCGGGCTGCGTCTCAATTGCCGTAACGCAAAGCGCAGATCCTGCACCACGGTCTCCGCGTGGAAGCCCACAACTTCATGGCTCTGCTCGTTCATCCGCGTAGCGTTACCAAACTGCCGTTGCGCAGCATAGTGGGCAGCCTCCGGCGTCATGCCTTCATTGACAAACGCACGCTCCGCCGCCGCCCGATGAAACTCCATCTCCTCGCTGAGCTCGGCGCGAAACTTGTCGCGCTTAAAGAGCAACCGAAGCTTTCGCAGAAAACGACCCGAAGACGCCATCGCCCACCTCACGCATCCTGCAGCACGCGGCCGATCGCTGCGATCATCTGTTGGAACTCCGAGAGCTCAACCCCCAGTTGCTTCCTTCCCGCCGCCGTTAACGTATAGAAGCGGGCGCGACGATTGGTTTCCGTCATCTTCCACTCCGCCTTCACCCAGCCCTGCAGCAACAGGCGCTGGAGCGCCGGATAGAGCGAGCCCTCTTCCACCGTCAACACATCGTCTGAAAGTCGCTTGATCGCCTGCGCGATGCCGTAGCCATGCATCGGCGCACGTTTCAGCGTGGTCAGGATCAGCAGGTCCAGCGTCCCCGGCATCAGGTCATTCTTCTTGGCCATGCACTATGCATAGATTATCTATGGATAGAAAGTCAATGGCGAAGTTTGATCGGGCATTCCCTGGGCTCCAAAGCATGTCACGAGCGCGGTGATAACTAGACCCGCACAAGCTCCGCGGAGTTACAATCGCGCACCCCGGGAACGGCTATTCACGTCCCGGCGAAAAGGAAGAGGTGACTGCATGATCGGAGAGAAGATCGGCGAAACCAAAGGCAAACGACTCGTGAGACGGGTGCTGTCCACCGACCCACCGACAGTAGAGGTTTCATTTGAAGACAGCGGCAGCATGTTCGGCGTTACCACCGCCGGGATGGGGACCTACACATCCATCATCCGCCCGGATGGCTCCATCCACGGCGAGGGCAAAGGACTCATCATGACGCCCGATGGCGAAGTGGTCAGTTGGACAGGATCGGGTTTGGGGAAATTCGGAGAATCCGGCGCCGTCAGCTATCGCGGCATGCTCTTCTTCCACACCGCGTCGCAGAACCTGGCGCGTCTCAACGGCCTGTGCGGCGCCTTCGAATACGAAGTCGACTCCTCCGGCGGCACAGTTTCGAAAGTCTGGGAATGGAAGTAGGACAACTACGTATCATCGGGCCAGAATTACGAATTGGCCCAGCATCTTGAGGCCTTCGAAACATGCAACGGCGGTTCCAGGCTTCATCCTCAGAGGCCCGGGCTTCCGACCCCCATAAATGCGGACACCCAGCTACCAGTTGAACCATAACTTGGCCGCGACTACATCTGTAGCCGAAGCTCCTGTCCTTTCCCCCGTCCCGTCCATTAGTGAGCGGGCAATATTGTGTCAACTACAAATGCCTTGCAGCTACTCGCAGGAGCACTGGGCAACAAACCTGCATCACAACTCGTGATGATTGGGATGGAGAAGCGGTTTTCATTCATTCTGTTTGCATGCTTTGGAGTGGCCTTCGCCTCCCCAGCAGCCTTTGCGCAGGAGTATTTGAGCCTGCCGGATGCCCCCACCCCCAGCCTGATGGCCTTGCCTGATGATCCGGGTCAGTCAGTAAAGCCCACCGTCGACGTCACCACCGGCGTGCCGCAGCGGGAGGCCACCTGGCGCAGCCTTCCCGGCGACTTCCTTCATGACCAGAAGGACCTGTGGACATTTCCCTTGCGGCTGGCGAAGGGGCAACACCTCGTGCCGACGCTCATTGTTCTCGGTGGAACGGTCGGCCTGATCTACGCCGATCCGCACGCCACGCCTTACTTCCGCAATCACCAGAAGAACCTGGACGACTTCAACGATGTCTTCGATCCCCTGATCACTACCGGTGAAGTGATTGCTTTGCCGGCCGGGCTCATGGCCGCAGGCTACATCCGGCACGATGACCGCGAGGTGAACACAGCGCTGCTGGCTGCGGAGGCCTACGGCGACAGCGTCGTCATCAACCTGGCCATGAAGGCCATCACGCGCCGCCAGCGGCCTTCCGACGTAGCGCCGAATGGTGACTACTCCAACACTTTTTTCAATGGTGGCAAATCGCCGTTCAAGGGCAGCAGCTTCCCCTCGGGCCACGCTACGGCCGTGTGGTCTGTGGCAACGGTCGTTGCCGAGCGCTACCGTCATCGCGGCAAGCCGTGGATTCCGGTGCTCGCGTACACGCTCGCAACGGCCATCAGCTGCTCGCGCATCACCGAGGCTGCCCACTTCCCGTCAGACGTGTGGCTCGGAAGCGCACTGGGATACACGATTGCGAAGTATCAGACGCTGAAGCCGAGATAGTTTGCTCTTACTGCCTAATTGAATGAATCAGGAGGGCTACTCGTAACGCAAGGCTTCGATCGGGTCCAGGTTGGCTGCGCGCAGCGCCGGCACCATCCCGCTCACCAGTCCTACCACAATCAGGATTCCAGTCGAAACGCCAACGATCAATGGCGAGATCAGCAGCCGGATGTCCGCATCGGTGGCATTCTGGGCAATGGCGCTGTAGAAGGTGATGCGACCCACTCCGAGGGACACCGCATACGCCAAGAGCATGCCCAGCACGCCGCCGGTCGCCGAAATCACGAGCGCTTCGGACAAAAACTGAATCAGGATGTGCCGCTTGCGCGCGCCTAGGGCTTTTTCCACGCCAATCTCGCGCGTCCGCTGCTGCACGCTCACCAGCATAATGTTCATCAGTCCAATGCCCGCGATTCCCAGGGTCAGCGAGCCGATGAACGCCATCAGCACCTCCAGCGCCGCCGTGATGATGCGGAACTGCGAGAGCTGCTCCATCAGGTTGGCCACATAGATCGCGTTGTGGTCCGTCGGCCGGAAGCCGTGCGCGGCACCTAGCGTCTGGCGCACCTCCTGCTCCACCCTCATGTGGTCGCCGCGGTAGCTCATCCAGATGCCATCGAGGTACTTCATGTCCTTGATGTCTCCCATCGTCTTGAACGGAATGTGAACCACGCGGTTGATGTTGTCCTCGTCCTCGGTCATCTTCGGCTTCAGCACGCCGATCACGGTGAAGCTGATGCCGCCGACGCGAATGCGCTGGCCGATGGGATAGATCCCGGAGAATAGCTTGGTCGCCGCTTGAGAGCCGATCACCGCGACATGGTTGCGCTCCTGGTTGTCCTGTTCGGTATAAAAGCGGCCCTTCACCACGTCATAGTTCAGGATGTCAGCAATTGCCGGATGACTGCCTTCGACGTGCCAGCTGTAGCTGTGCAGATCGTTCTGGACCGGCACATTGTCCTTGTCCAGTGTCGCGGTCAGCAGTTCCAGGCTCGGAACACTCGCGGACAGCCGGTCGAGATCGTCCTGGGTGAAGCGCACGGGCACGCCAGCCTTCTTGCCGCCCGCCTGCTCGCTCGTCGTACCGGGAAAGACGCCGATGGTATTGACGCCCCATTGCTCGAAGATGGCCATGATCGCCCGGCTGAAACCCGCGCCATAGGCCAGCAGCAGCACCACCGTTGCAATCCCCCATGCCATGCCCGCCACGGTGATGAGAGTGCGGCGCCGGTTGTACTGCATCGCTTCATACGCCTGTTTCAGCAGATCGATCAGCATGGCCGCTACTCCACTTCTCTACTCTCGGCTTTTCTACTCTCGACGTAATGCCTCGACCGGCTCCAAGCGCGCCGCCTTGCTCGCCGGCACCAGCCCCGCAATGACTCCGCTCGCTGTCAGCGCCCCGATGGCCAGCGCCGCCGACCACGGCACCAGCCGGGGCGGATCGAAGCCTTCCATATTGTGCCCAATTGCCGACTGCAACCCGTACATCAGCAGCGCAGCGCCGCCAATGCCAATCAATCCGCTGATACCGGTCAGGAACAATCCTTCCAACAGAAACTGCAGCTCCACGCTGCGATTGGTGGCGCCCAGCGCCTTGCGCAGTCCGATCTCGCGCGTGCGTTCTGTTACCGCCACCAGCATGATGTTCACAATGCCCACCGCTCCCAGCGCCAATGTCACCACACCCACGCTGCCCAGAAAGACATCCATCGCATCGAATATCTTGTCCACCATTTGCTGGCTCTTAATGGAGTCCCACTCGTCGAAGGCATCCTTGCTGCGCCAGTCGAAGCCGTGACGCTCGGCGATCAGACGATGGACGTCGGCCACGGCGATCTCGTTGTCGCCATGAACCCGCGGCTGATACTGGATGCCGCTGACCGCATCCCGCGGCAGGTTCTCGCCCTTGAGGGGAAACATCTCCATCATCACAGTGAGCGGAATGTAGGCGCTCTGGTTTACGCCGTTGTTGTTGCCGCGTCCCGTCTTCTCCGCCACGCCCACTACTTGGAAGCGCGAGCCGTTCACCAGGATCCACTCGCCCAGCGCCGGGCGGCCGGAGAAGAGCAGCTGCGCCGTCTTCTGACCCAGCACAACCACGTGCCGCCGGTCCCGCAGGTCGTTGCTGTCGATCAGCCGTCCGTCGGCTATCGGCAGCGCCCGGATGTTGGGATACTCGGTGTCAATTCCCTTCACCGTGCCGCCGGTCGTGGCGTACTGGCTGATCTGCTGGATGGTCTCGTTCTCGATCACCGCGGTCACCGCGCGCACCGATGGCAGCTTGCGCATGGCCTCAGCATCCGACAGCGTGACATGGTACGGGCGCATGCCTGTGTGCTGGCTGGGCACGGCGGGAATATTGCCGCCGGAGAGGAAGATGACGTCATTGCCCAAGCTGGCCATTTGGCGCCGCTGCCCGGACCGGAAGCCTTCACCCAGGCCGATCAGCAGCAGCAGGGATCCCACTCCCCATGCAATACCGAACATGGTCAGAAAGGAACGCAGCTTGTGCGCCCAGATGGCGTCCAGGACCTGCCCGATGATGTCCTTGAGCGCGCGCATGTTACCTCAATGGACGGATACGCAACTCGTTGGACAGCAGTTCCAGGCGCACGCCGGGCGATTCGAGGAGTGGCCCTACTTCTTATCCAGCGCAGTCTTATCCAGTGCCGTCAGAACTTCGCTTGCGTTCGGCGAGCTGACTCGCAGATATTCGCTCACACGCTTCCGCTCTTCTGCAGTCAGCGTAGGGGCTACGGCAAGCAGGCGTCGCATGGTGGTCGCAACATCGTCTACGTAGTTCATCATGCGAATGGCTTCGCCGGACAAGGGCATCTTTCGTTTCTCCACTTCTTTTGATCGCTCCACACATTCTCCCGTGCCGAGGTGCGGTTCGTAAAGTCGGCCCAACCAGCATCCCATGGAAAGCAACCGTTGGGTGCAACAGAACCTTCACAGCCGTTACGTAACTGGTACCGGAATTCTCTTTGTTCGCCCCGCATTTCGGTAGCGGGCATTGCAGCAACAGCTCCTATATATAGGAATATAGGACGCCAAATCGTTCCATCCAGGCTACTCGCTCCACCTTGTTCGACCCTATTCGACCCTAGATGATCACCATGGACCAAGACTGCATCCACACGCTGCTCCAGACCGACGTTCGCGTTCCCATCGCGACGTATCGCACCCAGATGCACCACGGATTCACCTTCGACCAGGCGGCTGCGATCGTGCCCTACCTCGAACGGCTGGGCATGGGAGACTTCTATGCCTCCCCCATCTTCGAGGCCCGTCCCGGGAGCATGCATGGATACGATGTGACACGGCATGACCGGCTGAATCCGGAACTGGGCGGCTCCGAGCGCTTTGCGCCCTTCGCCGAGACACTACGCGGGCACGGCATGGGCCTGCTGTTGGACATCGTGCCCAACCACATGGGCATCGGCAGGGACTCGGTGTGGTGGCAGGATGTGCTTGAGAACGGCCACGCCTCGCGCTATGCCAACTTCTTCGACATCGACTGGAGCCCCCTGAAGGAGGAGATGCGCAACAAGCTGCTGCTGCCCATCCTGGGCCGCCAGTATGGCGAAGAGCTGGAAGCGAAGCACATCCAGGTGGCGCTTGAAGACGGGCGCTTCTACGTGAAGTATTACGAAGATCACCGCATGCCGGCATCGCCGCGTTCCATCCCGCTGATCTTCTTCCGGCGGCCGATCGGCACGTTGCCCAGCGAGCAGGAGACCGAAGGCATGCCGCAGGAGCTGGTCGAAGTTCTGCGGGAGCTGACGCAACTGCCTCCCCATGAGACGACCGATCCACAGCTGCAGGCCGAGCGGCGACAGCGGTTAGAGGTTCTGCTTCCCCGGCTGCGCAGTGTGCTGGCAAGTGATGCGGCGCAGCCGGCGATTCAGCGGGCTCTGGAGGCGATCAACGGCAAAGAGGGTGACCCGCACAGCTTCGATGCGCTGCACGAGTTCCTCAACGTGCAGCCGTACCGGCTTGCGTTCTGGCGTACTTCGGCGGAAGAGATCAACTATCGCCGCTTCTTCGACGTCAACGACCTGGTCGGACTGCGCATGGAGACGCCGGAGGTCTTTGCCGAGACGCACCGCCTGATCCGCGAGCTGCTGGCGAGCAAGCAGGTGACCGGGCTGCGTATTGACCACTGCGACGGCATGTTCAATCCGCGGCAGTATCTCATCCGGCTGCAACTCCTCTACCTGGCGAGCCAGTGTGCCGGGCCTAAGCCGCAAAGCGAGACAGCTGCGAACGGGATCGAGCGCACAGTGCTGGACCAGGTGCGTGGATACGACTGGAGCGCGTCGCACGGACCCCTTTATGTTGTCGTCGAGAAGATCCTGGAGCCAGGTGAGCATATGCCGCGAGAGTGGCCCGTGCATGGGACATCCGGCTATGACTTCGTCTACTTCGCCAACAACATCTTTATCCAGCGCGAGAACGTCAAGGCCTTCACGACCCTGTACGAGCGCATTCTCGGCCACTCCTCGAACCCGGACGAGATCATCTACCGGTCCAAGCTGCAGGTGATGCAGACCTCGCTGGCCAGCGAGGTACACGTGCTGACGAACATGCTGAGCAAGATCGCCGCGGCGGACCGGCATGCGCGCGACTTCACCGACAACATCCTGGAATCGGTAGTGCGCGAGACCATTGCATGCTTTCCGGTTTATCGCACCTACACGGACGAGCGCGGTTCGTATCCGGAGCGGGATATTGCCTTTATCCGGAGCGCCATCCGGCAGGCGAAGCGGCGCAATCCGGATATTGACGCATCCGCATTCGACTTCCTCGCTGACATGCTGCTGTTGCACCGGCGCAACGGGAGCTCGAGCCGCGAGCCCGATCCACAGCAGCTGCAGTTCGCACTGAAGTTCCAGCAACTCACCGGGCCGGTGATGGCGAAGGGCGTCGAAGACACTACGTTCTATGTCTACAACCGCTTCGTCTCGTCGAACGAGGTGGGTGGAGATACGAAATCGTTCGGCATCTCGCTGGATCTGTGGCACTCGAGCAATCAGGAGCGGCTCGATGTGACGCCGGACTCGATGCTGACTACATCGACGCACGACACCAAGCGTAGCGAGGATGTGCGCAACCGCTTGAATGTGCTGTCGGAGATTCCGGGCACGTGGGCCGGCACGGTGCGGCGCTGGCAGCGCTTGAACGCCAAGGCCAAGCGCACGCTGGCGGATGGGCGAGTGGCGCCGGATGCGAATGAAGAGTATCTGCTCTACCAATCCATTGCCGGTGTCTGGCCGTGGCGCGAGGATGAGCCGGGCTGCCGCGAATCCGTGCTGAAGCGCCTGCAGGAGTACGCTGCGAAGGCGTTGAGCGAGGCCAAGGTCAACCTGAGTTGGATCAGTCCCGATCCGGAGTATGTCACGGCGGTGCAGGGCTTCCTTGCCGACATTCTGCTGCCAGGCAAGCGCGGGCGCGAGACGCCGTTTATGCAGGTGCTTGCGAAGCTGCTGCCGCAGATCAAACTTTTTGGCGGAGTGAATTCGCTGGCACAGTTGGTTCTGAAGGCTACCTGCCCGGGGGTGCCGGACTTTTACCAGGGCACCGAGTTGTGGGACCTGAGCCTGGTCGATCCGGATAATCGGCGGCCGGTGGACTACGGGGTGCGCGAGCGCATGCTGGCGCACCTGGATGCGGTTGCGGAGGAGCAGGGAGCCGCCGCAGTCGCTGCGGAGGTGACGCGCGACATCAGTGATGGCGCGATCAAGCTATGGACAACCGCGCAGGTGCTGCGCCTGCGGCGCGCGGAACATGCGCTGTTCCGCCACGGCACTTATCTGCCGCTGTACGTGCCCGGCCCAGGCGAGCAGCATGTGATCGCGCACGCGCGACAGTACCGCACTGGCGAAGACAGGGACAAGAGCGTCATCGTGGCGGTCCCGCGTTTCGCCTGCTCGCTGATGCGCGGCGAAGTTGCGCTGCCGCTGGGGCCGGCGTGGAAGGACTGGTCCTTGCCGTTGCCCAGCGAATTGCGCGGGAGCTATCGCAATATCTTCACCGGGGAGACCGTGAGCGTTGAAGGCGCGCTGCCACTGGCGCAGCTCTTCGGCAGCTTCCCGGTTGCGGTGCTGGCAACGATTTCGTAGGCGGTACTTTGGCGCTGGGCACGCGAGCTATGCCGATCGTCACAACTCCCGTTGCGATCGGCGGCTCGGCTGACTACTCTTGCGTGGACGTCACGACGATTCTCGCCGTCGTGCAAGGAGTTCCATGCGCTTCTCTTCCATCGGAGTTTTGTCCACTGCGGCTGTACTTTTGCTTCCTTTCACCGCTGTTGCGTCTGCGAAGCCGGAGCCGAAGACGGCAGCGGCCGTCATCGCCGCGGACAACGGTTGGGAGAAGGCGGAGGAATCCGGCGATGTCGCTTACGTGGACAACCTGCTGCTGCCGGATTATCGATCGGTGAACGCGGACGGCAGCGTGCATGATAAAGCCGCCATCCTCGCGAACACGAAGCACAATCTCGGCTCCGCCGAGCACGCCGAGAAGGTGGCGAAGTGGCTGGCAGCGCATCCGATGGACACCGGTGTTGTGATGCAGGGCGACACGGCCATCGTGACCTTCCATCTCAAACCGTCCGCGCCCGAAAAAGGGGTTATGTCGAGCGACATCTTTGTGTACCGCGATGGACAGTGGCATGCGATCTACTCGCAGCACACTACCGCCGGGATGTAACGGTACCCGCTCTACCCCCTTCCCCCCGTACCGGGAGGACTTGCTGCAAGTCCTTTGGATGCTGGTGCTTAGACCCTCTCCCGAGGGCTAAAATCGTCTATTAAAAGAACTTAGCGCTAAATTCGTCCAGCGATTGGACTTACAGCCATAAGAAAAGCCACCGCGACGGTGGCTTTTCTTGTCTCGTTCTGTGACTGAAACTGTTCTATTTCCAGACTAGCAAATGGGCCGGTATGAAGTGGCAGAATTTTAGGCGGTTTCCCGAAGCGGCAGTTACCCACGCTCAGAATGGTGCACGATTCTGAGCGGCCGGGCGAAAGCAGCAGATCCCTCCACTGCGCCGATTGCTCTTCGAGCAATGGCTCCGGTCGGGATGACAGCTATGCGCGGGCGGCTAGCTTCATGGCAGCTTCGAGCGAAGGATCACGTGGCGCGGAGGTGGCCTGCTTCTTTTCGAACGAGACGCATTCCTGCTCCAGCTCGCCGGCGACTTCGCGCGAGTAGATGAGGAAGTGGTGCGCCGACAGGATGACCATGAATCCCAGCCAGAGTTTTGCCGGATGGCGGGCGTACCGGCGCAATAGCTGATAGAGGAACTTCCAGTACTCCTGCTTGTACGGCGAGCGCATTCCCTGCTGCCACATGGACGCGGCGAGCACGCGCAGATTGTAGGACATGGGAAGCTCCGGTGGAACCTGCGACGCGCGGGGCTGCCAGACCTCGAGTGAGCGCAGCGCGCGGGCGAAGAACGGCTTCGCCTCATAGAGACCGGCGAGCAATGTGCTGAGACCGCGCAGCAGAACGGGCACGGGGAGCACGGTGTCGAAGTTGGGCGGGCTGAAATTGGTGAGCGCTTCGCTGTCCTCGTGGAGCCGGCCTTCGCGCTTCATGCGGTCGTAGAGCGCGGTGGTGGGCGGCGCCTGCAGGACGCCGGCCATGGCCCAGGTGATGTTGGTGAGCTCGATGAATTCGCGCTGACGCTCGAAGATGGTGGCGTCGTCCGAGTCGAAGCCGACGATGAAGCCGGCAAGGACCCACAAGCCTGCTTCCTGAATGATGCGGACCTGCTTCACGTTGTCGCCGCTGCGCAGGTTCTGAAATTTGCGCGATTCCTTCAGCGCTTCCGACGATGGCGTTTCAATGCCGATGAAGACATACATGAAGTTGGCGGCGACCATCGCGTTGAGCAGCTCGGGCTGGTCGGCGAGATTGAGCGAGGCTTCGGTATAGAAGGAGAACGGGTGCTTGTGCTCGACCTGCCACGCGGCGAGCTCACGGCACAAGGCGAGCGCCTTATGCATGTTGCCGATGAAGTTGTCATCGACGATGAAGACTTCATTGCGCCAGCCGAGCGAGCGCAAGGTGTCGAGCTCGCCGATGATCTGCGCAGGCGTCTTGGCGCGGGGCTTGCGGCCGTAGATGGTGATGATGTCGCAGAACTCGCATTGGAAGGGGCAGCCCCGCGAGAACTGCACGGGCATGGAGGTGTACTTGTCGAGGCGCAGCAGGTCGTAGCGGGGCACCGGGCTGGTGGTCATGTCCGGCTTGTCGACGATGCGATAGAGGCGCTGGGCAGTTCCCTGCTCGAGTGCAGTGGCGATGGAGGCGAAGGCCTCCTCTGCTTCACCCACCATGACGTGGTCGGCGAACTCGAGGGCGCCATCGGGATCGCTGCTGGCCCAGGGACCTCCAACGAAGGTGCGGCGGCCAAGTTCGCGGGCGCGGAGAAGGATGTCGCGGGCATGGAAGCGCTGCGCGTGCATCGCGCTGATCATGATCAGGTCAGCGGCGAGGAGATCTTCGTCACGAATCTCCTGAAAGCACTGGTCCATGAGGCGGATCTTCCAGGATGGCGGGCAGAGCGCGGCTACGGTGATGAGGCCGAGCGGCGGCGTCATGGCGGCTTCGGGAAGCATTTCGAGCACGCCTTCAAAGCCCCAGAACGAGGACGGAAAGCGCGGCCAGATCATCAGGACGCGGATATTAGGGCCGAGGGGTGGGAGCGGGACTTGGTCGTCGTAAACGGCTGGGGCGAGGCTCGGGTGGGAAGAAGGCATTTCGGGCAGCTGCACATGCATGGGTGATGGTTCTCCGAACCGGCGAATCTGAGTCAGCAATTCCAGTCTCTGTAATTCCACGCTCTGTGATGTCGGACGCGGGGCTGTCGATTCAGATCACTATAGTCCCTGGTGTCAATCTGCCGGATGACGGTGCGGAGAAAGATCGCTTGAGGAGCTAACTGGGATCCTTTTCGGGGCTGGGGAGATCGCGGTCGGTGAGCTCGGTAATCGCCGCGAGCTGCTGAGCGTGCTCGGTGCGGATGACGCCGCGGTTGAAGCGCCAGCTCCAGTTATCGCCCGTCCCAGCGGGTGTGTTCATACGAGCTTCGGAACCGAGCGAGAGGATGTCCTGCAGCGGGAAGACGCAGGTGTCGGCGACGGACTCGGCGGCGGCGCGGACGAGCGGCCAGACGACGGGCTCGCTGCCGCTGGTGCCGGTGTAGATGCGGACGGCGTCGCGCTCGCGCTGGTTCGCGCCGGTGGCCCACCAGCCTGCAGTGGTGTCATTGTCATGGGTGCCGGTGTAGACCACGGTATTGGGCTCGTAGCGATGCGGGAGGTAGTTGTGCGCGCCGCGGTCGCCGAAGCCGAACTGCAGGATGCGCATGCCGGGCATGTCGAATTGCTGGCGGAGCTGATCGACTTCGGGCGTGATGAGGCCGAGATCTTCCGCGATGAAAGGAATGGGGCCGAGCGCTTCGATCAGTCGCGCGAAGAGCTGCGCGCCGGGGCACTTGACCCACTCGCCATGGATGGCGGTTTCTTCCTCAGCCGGAATGGCCCAGTAGGCTTCGAAGCCGCGGAAGTGGTCGAGGCGGATGATGTCGTATAGGGCGTGGGCGCGGCGGATGCGGTCGACCCACCAGTCAAAATTGTGTTCGCGCAGAATGTTCCAGCGATAGAGCGGATTGCCCCAGCGCTGGCCGGTCTGGCTGAAGTAGTCCGGGGGCACGCCGGAGACGCGGATGGGCGAGAGGTCTTCGTGCAACTCGAAGAGATCGGGATGGGTCCACACGTCGGCGCTGTCGTAGGAGACGAAGATGGCGACGTCGCCGATAAACCGGATGCCGCGCTCGCCGCAGTAGCGGCGCAGCGCTGCCCACTGCTGATCGAAGGCGAACTGGATGACACGATCGATTTCGAGCTGAGCGGCAAGGTCAGCGCGGAGCTTCGCGATCGTTTCGGGCCGGCGGTGCGCGATCTCCTTCGGCCAGGTCGTCCAGGCGGCGGAGGCATACTGACGGCGCAGGACGTTGAAGAGGACGAAATCTTCGAGCCAGGAGCTATTTTCGCTGCGATAGGTTTCGAAGGCCTGCCACTGGGTGGGGGTGTGGTGAGCGAGGAAGCGTGTAGCGGCAAGCTCGAGCAGCGGCATTTTGGCGACGCGGACCTGCTCGAAGTCGACACGTCCCGGATGTGTGCCGGTCGCGGTGACGTATGACCCGAGCTCAGCGGCGGTCAGCCAGCCCCACTCCACAAGCACTTCAAGCGAGATGAGCAGCGGGTTGCCGGCGAAGGCGGAGATGGAGGAGTAGGGCGAGGAGCCGTAACCGACAGGGTTGAGCGGCAGCACCTGCCAGAGGCGCTGCTTGGCGGCGGCGAGGAAGTCGGCGAAGGCGAAGGCGGCGGGACCGAAGTCGCCGATGCCGCCTGCTGAGTCAAGAGACGAGATGTGAAGGAGAAGGCCGGAGGAGCGATCGAGAGGCATTCAGCAAGTGTCCAATCTGTAGAGAGACGGAAAAGCCCGCGCCCTCGGAGAGATTCCGCGAACGCGGGCTGTGTTGCTCTATGGCTTCTAGATTATCCAGGGATGAGCGGCTGCTGCTGTTGCGACTTCTTGTTCATGAGCACGCGGCCGGACTTTTCGTACTGCTGCGTGATGTTGGTGACGTAGACGGCGAACAGCTCCTCGCGGCGCTCGTTGGCCATCTGCTCGCGGGCTTGCGGCAGGTTCTTGGCGATGGCGGCAGCATCAGGCTCCTGCTTGCCGGTCACCTTGATGACGATGCCGTTGCGGCCGGTGTTGATGGCGTTCGAGACCTGTCCGTCGCTGAGATTGAAGACCTGGGGAGCCATCTGGCCGATCTGCCCGAGGTCGGGAACCTGGCCGTCGCGACCGACGAAGTCGCTGCTCTTGACCGTGGCGCCCACGCTCTTAGCGGCGGCTTTCAGATCGCCTTTCTGTTTGGTTTCCGCGGCAAGCGCATTGGTCTTGGACGCGAGCAACTGGGGCAACTGCTGATCGCGGAAGTCTTCGATGAGGTGCGACTTGTACTCGTCGAAGGTGGGAGCGTGGGCGGCGTGGATGTCTGCGACCTGGAAGACCGCGAACCCTTCGCCGGTAGAGACGACGGCGGGCGGACCATCCTTCTTCGCGGTGAAGGCCTCACTCATCAGCTTCGAGCTGTCGGCGAGACCGGGAGCGATAGCTCCTTGCGCGAGGTAATCGGTGCTGACCACCTGGAGGTGATGCGTGGCAGCGGTCTTCGCAAGACCGGTCTTCTGCGCCTCCGAGGCGAGCGACTGCGCGAAGGCCTGGGCGGCTTGCGATTCCTTGTCGCGCACCAGGTTGGCGAGGATGGTGCCGCGTACCTCGTCAAAGGACTTGGTATGCGCCGTCTGTTTCTCTTCGGTCTGGATGATGTGATAGCCGAACTGGGTCTTGACCGGTTCGGAGATCTGACCGGGGTTCAACGAGAAAGCGGTCTTGTCGAATTCAGGAACAGTGACGCCGTGCTGCAGGAAACCCAGCTCGCCACCCTGATCCTTGGAGCCCGGGTCCTCTGAGTATTTCTTGGCGAGCGCAGCCCAGTTGCCGCCGGCGCGAAGCTGCTTGAGCACATCTTCCGCCTTTGCCTTTGCCGCTGCGTCGGTCTTGGCGTCTGCGCCCTTGGGCACAGAGATGAGGATGTGGCGGACCTTCACCTGGTCGGGAACCTGATAGTCCTTGAGATGAGCCTGATAGTACTGCCGGGCCTGCTGATCGGTGATCTGCGGCGCGCCGCCAGGCACCTGATCGGGAGTGAAGGCGATGTAGCTGATCTTGCGGGATTCCGGGATGGCGTTCTTGTACCGAGCAGCGTTTTCCTTGAAGAACTTCTGCAGGTCGGCGTCGGTGGGATTGATCTGCTTGCGCAGATCTTCGCCATTCAGCACGGCGTAGTCGAACTTGATCTTGGTGTTGTCGCGGCGATAGCTCTCGGCCGCGTCTTTATCCGAGACGAAGACGCCGCCGGTAATGAGGGCTTCGAGGCGATTGATCTCGAGCTCGGTGCCAAGCTGCTTTTCAAACGCGCTAGTGGACAAATGCAGCTGCTGGTCCACCCAGTCGGCGTAGCGGTCCTGACCGATGAATTGGCCTTTGGGAAAGAAGTAGATCGCCCAAGGGCCTTCGCGCAGTTCGCGGCGGATATCGTTCGCGGTAACCTTCAGCCCGAGCTTGTCAGCCTGCTGGAGAAGGATCTCGCGCTGAATGAGCGCCTGGCCGGCCTGCGGCACCAAGAATGGAATCGCCTGCTCCGGATAGTGGCGCTGCTGCGCGATGCGTCCGGCGACCTGGGTGACTTCCTGATTGGTGATATCGCGTGAGGTGCCCAGCGGCAAGTAGCGGCCGAAGAAACCGGCGGGACGGATGGAAGCGTAGTTGCTGGAGCCGGCGCCGCCCTGGTCGGAAAGGATGCCGGGAACCAGAAAGACGACCATGCTGATGCAGGCGGCGAGGATGATGATCCAGAAGACGACCTTGATGGCTTTGGAATCTTTTTGCAGGAAACGAATCATGGAACGATGACGACCTTTAGAGGAGAGACAGTCTCAAGCGCGGCGGGGAGATCACGGTTCTACGGCGAAGGTCGTGAGCTGAGAGCGGCGCGCCTGGTAAGGATTTCTTTCGATTATATAGGGACATCTATTTAGGGACGACCGGCAACGTGTGCCGCATTCCTCGTCGCTGCTTGCGTCACCACTGCCGTTTGACTGTGTTGCTCCGGGATGGCCGTAACAGCCCGTTCCGAGCGCAACAGCAGGCAGGAGCCCGTTGGCCGAATTGTCCCCCTGAAATGGCAGATGCGCCATCTTGTTCCTGACATCACCGCCCGCTACTCTCGTTGCAATCTGAAGCAGTTCTTTTGAAGAGACCCGATAGAGGGCTCACCTTCGCGGCTCCGTTCCAGTAGCTCGACGCTACAGTCCCCGTTCCAGCACTACGAGTGAAACGCAACCGCGCGTGCGCAGACGCACGCCTGCGTAACGAATGGGCCCCTACCAACCCGAAACCATTGTCCGAGAAAGGAAGTACCGCAATGTCAGTATGCAAGGATGTCGCAATTAGCATCAGCAATCGCTTCCGGCAGTTCGCCGGAAGGCTACTCTGTATCGCTCTGGTAAGCGGCGTTGCAGCGCCGCCTCTTTTTGCCCAGACCCAGACGATGGATCATGGCGCTGATAGCCATGTATCCGCCAAACTCGTGCAAATCGTTCAGGACGCGACCAAGAAGTACCTGAACGTGAACAACGCCAGAGGCGCCGGGTATGGACCGTTTCTAGGCTGCGTGACTGGCCCGGATCACGGGGCCATGGGCATTCACTACGTCAACGGCGCGCTGTTGAATGGCACGCTCAGTGCCGACCAACCACCCGCGCTGATTTATGAGCCCGATGGGAATCGTTTACGGCTGGTGGGCGTCGAGTACATCCTGGACGCCGCCACGTGGCTCAAGAACAACCCGGCGCCGCCGGTGCTGGAGGGCCAGGTCTTTCAATTAGTGCCGAGTCCGAACCGGTTCAACCTGCCAACGTTCTTTGAACTGCATGTATGGGCCTGGCGGGAGAATCCGCTTGGCGCATTTGTAGACTGGAACACCCGCGTCACTTGCGAGCATGGTGATCAATAGCCATTGAGCGAGAGGGAGAAAAAGAGGACCAGCCTGGATGGGCTGGTCCTCTTTTGTTTGAGATTTCTTTGTCGCGAATTGCTGCAGCGCTTAGCGCCAGTAGCGATAGGGGTAGTAATAGCCGGGCGGCGGCGGTGGTGGAGGAGGATAGTAGCCGTATGGATACGGCGGGTACGGCGGACGTGGCCGCGAGACGCGGCGCAGCGGGGCTGCCGATGCCTGCAACTGCTGCACCTCGGCCATGCTGATGGGGCTGACGGTAAGCGGCGCCTTCAGATGGAAGGTGAGAAGCGTTTCCGGCGGCATGATGGAACGCGGGCCGCCCGAAGCCGCGGATCCGGCAAGACCGACTCCACCGCCTGCGACTGCTCCGATGGCTGCACCTGGACCACCTCCCGCGACTGCTCCGATGAGCGCGCCGATGGCCGCACCGCCGACGGTGTTCGCGGCAGTGTAGCCGCCTTTGCCGCGCGTGTCCGTGGCGAAGGTATCGGTAGAAACGGGGTAGGTCTGACCGCCGAGGGTGAGCGACGTGATCTGGAGGGCGAAGCCGGCTGAGCCGCGGATGTCGCCGGGCTTCTTCACACCGATGACGCTACCCTGCACAACCGCTCCGCGCGGAATCGCGAGATATTGCCCCTGATAGAGGTCTTGGGCAAGGGTCGCCTGGAAGGTCTCGCCACCCTTCAGGCGTCGACTATCGAGCGGCTCCGAGGTGCGAATGCTGAAGAGCGTACCCGGCTGGATGGTGAGCGGCGCAGAGGACAAATGCGGCGCGACGTACGGGTGGTTCTGGCCGCCATAGGGTCCCTGGCCATAGCCCTGTTGGCCGTAGCCTTGTTGGCCGTAACCTTGCTGCGGATATTGGCCGTTGTATGCCGGACGTTGCTGCTGGGGTGGCGGCGGAGCGCCGTTATTCGCAGCTGGCTCCTGGCCGGGGTCCTGCATCGGGTACTGGTCTGAAGACTGGCTGGCCTGGGGCTGCTGGGGGATTTGGCCGTTCTGCGCATCGGGAGGCGGACCTGCTTTGCCCCAGTTGCCACCGGCACCGGGCTGCGGCTGATCCTGCGGCTTGTAGGGGGCCTGTTGCTGATTGGGATCGGTGGATTGGGCCTGCTGGACCGGTTCCTGCTCGTCTGCCTGAGCCTCGTTGCGGTCGGATGGATCCTGTTCGCTGGCCTGCTGATTCGACGAGCCGCCGGTGACGGTTACATCGTTCACCACAGACCGAACGCCTTCTACCGTGGCCGCAACGACTTGTGCCTGATTCTTTGCAGTGTCGGATGAGGCGCTACCGGAGAGGGTGACGATTGCGTTCTGGGTGCTGGCGGTGATGTGCTCGCCGCTGATATCCGGATAGCTGGAGAGCGCCCTGAGGACATCAGCCTGGATCGCGACGTCGGTGCGTGTGCTGCTTTGCTGCGCATAGAGAGCTGGCGCTGCGGCCAGCGTCGCAGCGCCTGTGAGACCAAGGCTAAGAACAAAAGAAAGACGAACCGCCGCCGAGGGGGATAACTGGAAGGCTCGTTTGGAGGAATTCATAGGGCTTGTACTCCCTTTTCAATACTTATTGGGACGCTTCCACGCTCCTGTATGGGCGGGGCGTCCGTTCGATTAGACAAACACCACTGCAGCCAGATAGTTGCGTCGCTAGTGTGCCTTTCCAGAGACAGCTTGCCCGAGAGCTTAGGACCGCTCCTATTGGGACAACAATGGCGCAAGTGGGTGATGCAAGGGGGTTTCGGAACGCTATTGGGCAGCCCGGAATTTGCGGATGAGGTTCGTGGTCGAGCTGTCGTGGGCCAGTTTGGGCTCGGTGGGGCTCTCGAGCTCGCCGATGATCTTCTGCGCGAGGACCTTGCCGAGCTCGACGCCCCACTGATCGAAGGAATCGATGTTCCAGATGACGCCCTGGGTGAAGACCGAGTGCTCGTAGAGCGCGACCAGCTTGCCCAGGATTTCCGGCGTAAGGCGCTCGGCGAGGATGGTGTTGGAGGGGCGGTTGCCCTCGAAGACGCGATGAGGAACGAGCCAGTCCGGTGTGCCCTCGGTCTTCACCTGCTCCGCGGTCTTGCCGAATGCGAGTGCCTCTGCCTGTGCGAAGACGTTGGCCATGAGCATGGCGTGCTGCTGGCCGAGCGGGTTCAGCGTCTTGAAAAATCCGATGAAGTCGCAGGGGATAAGACGCGTTCCCTGATGGATGAGTTGATAGAAGGAGTGCTGGCCGTTGGTTCCGGGCTCGCCCCAGTAGACGGGACCGGTTTCGGTTTCGACGTGCTTGCCGGCGAGTGTGACGTGCTTGCCGTTGCTCTCCATGGTGAGCTGCTGCAGGTACGCGGGAAAACGCTTGAGGTACTGCTCGTAGGGCAGGACTGCCTGAGTCTGAGCGTCGAAAAAGTCGGTGTACCAGACGGTGAGCAGGCCTAGCAGCACGGGCAGGTTCTTCTCGAACGGCGTGGTGCGGAAGTGCTCGTCCATCTGATGGAAGCCGCTGAGCAGGGCACGGAAGTTGTCCGGCCCGACGGCGAGCATGGTGGAGAGGCCGATGGCGGAGTCCATCGAATAGCGGCCGCCGACCCAGTCCCAGAAGCCGAACATGTTCTCCGTATCGATGCCGAACTTCGCGACTTCCTTCGCGTTGGTGGAGATGGCGACAAAGTGTTTGGCAATGGCGGACTCGTCGCCGCCGAGGCCCTTCAATGCCCACTCGCGCGCAGCGTGGGCGTTGGTCATAGTCTCGAGCGTGGTGAAGGTTTTGGAGGCGACGAGGAACAGCGTTTCATCGGCGCTGAGGTCGCGCACGGCTTCGACGAAGTCGGTTCCATCCACATTCGAGACGAAGCGGAAGGTGAGATCGCGCTGGCTGTAGTGCTTCAGCGCTTCGTAGGCCATGACCGGACCGAGATCGGAGCCGCCGATGCCGATGTTGATGATGTTGCGAATGCGCTTGCCGGTGTGCCCCTTCCATGCGCCGCTGCGCACTTTGTCGGAGAAGGCAGACATCTTGTCCAGCACAGCGTGCACGCCGGGAACGACGTCTTCGCCATCGACGAGGATCGATTCGCCTTTGGGCGCGCGGAGTGCGACGTGCAGCACCGCGCGATTTTCTGTGACGTTGATCTTGTCGCCGCGAAACATGGCCTCGATCCGCTGCTTCAGGCCGCGCTGCTCAGCCAGTTCAACGAGCAGCTTCAGTGTCTGGTCAGTGATGCGGTTTTTCGAGTAGTCGAGAAAGAGGCCGACCGCGTCGAGTGTGTAGCGCGTGCCACGCTCCGGGTCCTGATCGAAGAGCTGACGCAGCGTGGTCTTCGCGATTTCCTTGGAATGCTGGTTAAGTGCCTTCCACGCGGGGAGTTCGAGAAGTGAGGTGGACGATTGCAGGTCTGCGGGAAGGGTGCTCGTCGATGCGTTTGCCATTGGCTCTCTCGATCCTTGTGCGGTCGTGCAGCTCGGGGTCACTGACTAGGATGACAGAGACTAGGATGACAGACTCTCGGGAAAGCTTCACCTGTGGAGCGAAGAGTTCATGGGCTCATCGCAAAGCGCTGACGACGAGCAACGCGAAAGCGACAATGAGGCCGCAGGTGCGGAGCCAGTGATAGAGATCCCAGCGGCACTCCTGGGCTTTCCAGTCGCTGGGAAGATTGGTGGGGGTCCAGAGCTTGATGCGGTTGTTGATGGGGACGGGGCCGCCCAGCGAGAAGATGATGGCTAAGACCTGAATCGCGAAAGCTGTGGCAGCAAGATGGCCGGCGAGCACACCCAGGTGTTCAAAAGGCAGCAGAAGAAGAAGGTTCAGGAGGGTGGAGGTTGCCATCCAGAACGGCATCACGCGTCCGAAGAGAGTGGCGAAGGATGCGCGTACCGGAATGTGAACGTCCAGTGACTGGCGATTGAACGTGGGATGTGCGAAGGCGGCGACGTTCAGCTCGCTGCCACACATCAGGCCTAAGATCACGATGGCGAGCACCTGAAGGATCATAGGCTTTCGATGTGCCGGGAAGGCGGCAGTCGCACAACTTCGCGACGGGTGCGGGCGCGGCATGCACCAGAAGTGTCATCTCCTTCACAGAAAAATCATCGGGCATTTGCACCGTTTTCGATGACACCGGCCAGCATGGCTGTGTGAACCCTGCATACGCTCACCATCTGCAAGCTGGTTTGCTGCCGCATGCTGTAGCCGGTGCGGTTTTTGAGACGAGGGTCGGACGCGTCCAGCCGGACTGGATTGGCTGCGACCTGCGCAGCTACCGACTACGGCTGGCCGAGACCGAAGCGGAACGCGCCGCAGCATGCAGATTGCGCTTTCGCGTCTTCAACCTGGAGCTGGGTGAAGGGTTGTCCGAATCGTATGCAAACGGATTGGATCAGGATGCATACGACGCCGTGTGCGAGCACCTGCTGGTGGAGGAGAAGGCCACGGGTCGCATCATAGGTACATATCGGATGCAGAGTGGCGCAACTGCCCGGTCGCATCTGGGTTATTACAGTGCGCAGGAGTTTGAATTCGCGGCATACGAGGGGCTGCGGCCGCATCTGCTGGAATTGGGACGCGCATGCATTGAGCGCGAACATCGCTCAGGCGAGGTGCTGACCCTGCTGTGGCGGGGCATCGCGCAATACGCGGATCACCACGGACTGCGGTATCTGATCGGCTGCTCGTCCGTTCCATCGCAGGAGGCGGCGACTGGCTGGGCTATGTATCACCGGCTTGCTCCGTTCCTGGCGGCGCCGCATATGCGGACGCAGCCGGTTCGAGACTACCGACTACCGGCGCCGCCAAGCGATACCGCGATTCCGGAGACGAATGTGCCGAAGTTGCTGAAGACGTATCTCGCGGTTGGGGCGCGCATCTGCAGCGAGCCCGCCTGGGACCGCGCGTTTGGGACCATCGATTTTCTGACGCTGCAGGATATGAACGAGCTGACATCTGCGGCGCGGAGCCGGTTTCTATGCAGGCCATGACGACTGTTCCCTATCGCAATCCGCTTCGCTCGGGCCTGAAGACAGCTTTCTTAGGCGCGGCGCTGGCCGAGGTAGCCGCGAGCTTTGCCCTGCAATCGCTGCGGCAGAGCGGGGCAAAAAACCTCACCGCCCGCGCGCGCGCCAACTGGCTGCAGGATGCAGCGTGCACGGTGCTGGCGCGTATCGGTATGGAGGTAGTGACGGAAGGCGATCCGCCGCTGCATGGGATGGTGGTTTCAAATCATCTGAGCTATCTAGATGTGCTGGCGTATGCCTCGATCGCGCCTTGCGTGTTTGTGGCCAAGCAGGAGGTACGGGCGTGGCCGGTCTTCGGGGCATTTGCCACCATGGCAGGCACGATTTATGTCGATCGTGAGCGGCGCTCGGGGAATGGCGGCGCGGCTGCCTTGATCGAGGCGGCGTTGCAGGCGGGCGTGCCAGTGGTGTTGTTCCCGGAAGGCACTTCGAGCAATGGGGAATCCGCGCTTCGCTTCCACTCCCGCTTCTTCGAGCCCGCAGTGCGCACCCATGCGGTGGTGACAGCGGCAGCAATCGGCTATGCGAGCAGCAC
The DNA here is from genome assembly GCA_963737035.1 of uncultured Acidobacteriaceae bacterium. GTDB lineage: Bacteria > Acidobacteriota > Terriglobia > Terriglobales > Acidobacteriaceae > KBS-83. The sequence goes on from CAVTRJ010000014.1 coordinate 329,281, forward strand.
GGCAGAAGAGCCCGCGCTTGCATACTTCGGTGACGATGTTTTTGCGCCGCACCTGGTGCGAACGCTGGGGCAGCGCAATCTGGAGGCGCGGGTGGCTTTTGCTACTGCGGGACAGTGCTATGCGGACCGCAAGGAAGCGGCGCATGCGACGCAGACCGAGGTCGGCATGCTGCGGAGTGTGTTTGCCAAGCATTCTTCGATCAAGCCGCGAATCGACCCGTTCCGGCTGACACGCGCCGGATAACGGCAATGGCGCTTCGCGCCGACCCTGTTATTGCTACAGGTCCTTTACTCCACCTGCGTTTGTACACAGGATGACAGGGCGCGGTGGAAGAGGCTCTAATAGCGCTATGCCCCAAGCCGCTGCCAGCCGTCTGCACCTAAGCGAAATCGCTCCGCATCTAGTTCAATCCGAGATCCGTTCGATGACGGTCGAGTGCGACCGGGTAGGCGGCGTGAACCTCGCCCAGGGCGTGTGCGATACGGAACTGCCGGCACCGGTGCGCGAGGCGGCGATTTCCGCGATTGAGCAGGGCCACAATATCTACACACGGCTGGATGGGATAGCGCCGCTGCGGGCGGCGATCAGCCGCAAGCTGGCGGAGTACAACCAGGTTCACGCCAATCCCGATACCCAGGTCCTGGTGACCTCAGGCGCGACGGGCGCGATGTATGCGGCGTGTCTCGCGCTGTTCAATCCGGGCGACGAGGTGATTCTGTTTGAGCCGTTCTATGGCTATCACCTGAACACGATGCTGACCCTGCGCATCAAGCCGGTGACGCAGCCGCTCGCGGCGGGCACCTGGGAGCTGGATGTGGACGCGCTGCGCTCTGCCATCACACCGAAGACCCGAGCAATCCTGATCAACACTCCCTCGAATCCGTGCGGCAAGGTATTTACGCGGGCAGAGTTGGAGGCGATCGGCGAGATTGCGGTGAAGCATGATCTTTTCCTGCTGACCGATGAGATTTACGAATACTTTCTGTTCGGCGGCGCGAAGCATGTGAGCGCTGCTTCCCTGCCCGGGCTGGCGGAGCGGACGATCACGATGTCCGGCTTTTCGAAGACGTTCGCGATTACGGGATGGCGCATCGGCTATCTGGCAGCAGACGCGCGATGGATCCCGTCGATTGGCTACTTTCACGATCTGACGTATGTGTGTGCGCCATCGCCGGCACAGTATGGGGCGGCGGCGGGTCTGGCGCAGCTCAATGCGGATTATTACCGGCACCTGTCGAACGACTATCAGAAGAAGCGCGACATGCTGTGCGCGGCGCTCAACGAGGCGGGGCTGACGCCCTCCGTGCCGGACGGGGCCTATTATGTGCTTGCCGATGCGACGATTTTGCCGGGAGGGACAGCGCGGGAGAAGGCACGGGCGCTGCTGGCGAAGACGGGTGTGGCGGCGGTGGCGGGATCGGCTTTTTACAGCAAGGGACGCGGCGAGAAGCTGCTGCGCTTTTGCTTTGCGAAGCAGGATGAGGCCTTGCTGGATGCGTGCGCGCGGTTGACCTCGGCTTCGCTATAAATTGCAGTGCACGCCTCGGTGGACTGCCGAACAACTGCAGTTCCCTTCGATAGGCTCAGGGCAGGCTCTTCGCTTCGCTCAGGATGACACGTTAGGGGATCGCAAACGGAACACCACCATCAGCCGCCGATCACCTCTCCGGCTAACGCTACATCCACTTCATCATGGCAGAGCTCTTCTTTCCCGCGATTGCGCCAGGTTCCGTATGCGTGACGTAGCGCTGCAAGTGTGAGCAGCAGCAGCGCGAGGCTGCAGACGCCGTTCCACTGCCAGCGCTCCCATGCGTGGGCGGAGAGATACGATCCGAGCGCGCCGAAGATGAAGTAGGTGGTCATGTAGACGGTGTTGATGCGGCTGCGTGCGCCGTATGCCGTGCCCGGGCAGTGCGCGAGGGAGAAGATGCGGGTCTGATTGCTGACCTGGGTAGTCTGGGCGCCGGCATCCATGAGCAGGACGCCGACGATGAGGCCAGCCATGTGATAGCCGAAGGCCCAAGTGACAGCCCACGAGAGGAAGAGCAGCGAGAGCCCTATGGAGATGACGTGGCGCGAGCCATAGCGGTCCGCGAGCCGGCCGGCGAAGGGCGCAATGGAGGCACCGATCGCGCCCAGCACGCCGAAGCTGCCCGCGACACCTGCACCGAGGCGGTAGTGGGGCGAGCCGAGAAGGAATACGAGCGTGGTCCAGAATGCGCTGAAGGCGGCGAACAGGAGTCCACCGACGGTGGCGGATTCAACCAGCAGCGGCTGGGTACGGAGGAGTGTCCAGAGAGAACGGAGGGCATGGCCGTAAGGCATGGGCGCTTGCGGCGGTAGCAGAGGCAGGGCGCGGCGCAGGAGGAATGCCAGCGCGATGCACATCACCGACGCGATGACGAAGACGGAGCGCCAGTTGAGCCATTCGGCGATCCATCCCGAGAAAGTGCGGCTGAGCAGGATGCCGAATAGCAAGCCGGTCATAACAGAGCCGACGGCCCGGCCGGCGTTGGCCGGTGCGGCAATCTCCGCGGCGATGGGGAGCAGAACGTGGGTAACGGCGGCCATCGCGCCGGTGAGGAGGGTGATGAGCACCATGGGAAGCAGCGCCGGCACGACTGCAGTGACAAGCATGGCCAGGACGAGGCCGCCGATCATCTTGAGGATGAGACTGCGACGCTCGAAGACGTCGCCGAGGGGAACGAAGAAGAGCAGCCCGATGGCGTAACCTGCCTGGGCGGCGACCGCGACGTGGCTCATCTGCGCTTCAGTGACGCGGAGACTGCGGGCCATGTCGATGAGCAGCGGCTGGTTGAAGTAAAGGGCGGATACGGTGATGCCGCAGGCGAGGCCGAGCAGAGGAATGAGGCGCTGGCTTGGGACTATTACAGGCGGCGAAGGTTGAGACTCGGCCGGGAGAGGGCTGGCTTCCATATGGTTACGATGTTAGAGGAGCAGTTGAGGGCGCGGATGCGAGCCAACGTAGTGAGTACGTGCCGCATCACATGGCAAAGCACTTACAGCACATTATTTAGCAAGTTCTTGCAGTATCTGCCTCTATGACGGAAGGCCGCCCACACTCCACATCGAGCGCGTGGCGCGAGCGACTTGTCGCCCTGCGCAATGTACCGCCCGTGCTCGGCATCCTTTGGGAATCCGGACGCGCGGTGGTGGCGTGGGGCATCATCCTCCGCATTATTGTGGCTGCTTTGCCTGCCGGCATCGGCGTGGTGGCGGCCTGGATCCTCAATGGCGTCGAGAACGCGATTCTGCACAAAGGACTGCCGCAATATTTCTGGTGGGCGGTTGCAGGCGAGGTTGTGCTGAACGTGATCGTCGGATTGCTGAGCCGCGGCATCGATTATTCCGACAGCCTGCTGGCCGACCGCTACACGCACTTCGTGAGCGTGCAGGTGATGCGTCAGGCAGCGCAGCTTGACCTGACCACCTATGAGGATCCTGTCTTCTACGATCGCCTGGAGCGGGCACGGGTGCAGGCGACGGATCGGCTGGCGATGATCCAGCAGATGGGGCGGCTGCTGCAACAGATCCTGACCACGGTGATCTGGACCAGCATTCTCTTTTATTTTTCGCCGTGGCTGCTGCTGCTGCTCGCGCTTGGCGTGCTGCCTACCTTTCTCGGAGAGACGCATTTTGCTTTCCTGCGCTACGCGTTGAACTTCCGCCAGACGCCGGCGAAGCGGCAGATGGATTACCTGCGGCAAACGGCGGGCAGCCGCGAGGGCGCCAAGGAGCTGAAGCTCTTTAACCTGAGCGAGTTCTTTACCGGCCGGTTCGATGCACTCTCGAAGCGGATCTATGAGGAGAACGTTGCGCTGTCGCGGCGGAAACTCATTGCCGGCGGACTGCTGGGCATCATTGCCACGCTCGGCTACTACGGCGCATACGTCTTCGTGATCTGGCGTGCCGTTGGCGGCCACTACACAAGCATTGGCGTGTACGCACTGTTGACGAACGCCATCATCCAGGCGAGCTCAAACCTGCAGCAGGTCTTCTCGCTGGCCTCAGGGGTTGCAGACCAGGCGTTGTTCCTGACCGACCTGCTGGCCTTCTTCGAGATGAAGCCGACGGTGGAGTCAAAGGTGGGCGGATTGCGCGTGCCGCGGCCGATCCGGCAGGGCTTCGAGTTTCGCAATGTGTCGTTCGCCTATCCCGGAACGGAACGGCGGGTGCTGCGCGACTTCAATTTCCATCTGCATCCGGGCGAGCGCATCGCGCTGATCGGCGAGAATGGCCAGGGCAAGACAACGGTGGTGAAGCTGATCACCCGGCTCTACGACCCGACCGAGGGAGAGATTCTGCTGGATGGTGTGGACCTGCGCGAGTACGACCTGGATGACTTGCACCACGAGATGGGCGTGATCTTTCAGGACTTCATGCGCTATGAGATGACGGCGCGAGACAATATCGGGGTGGGTCGTGTGGAACGCGACTCCACCGAGGACGAGATCGAGCGCGCGGCGGAAAAAAGTCTGGCGGCGAGCGTGATCGCCAAGCTGCCGAGGCATTACGACCAGATGCTGGGCCGGCGCTTTGAGACCGGGGTGGAACTTTCCGGCGGGGAGTGGCAGAGGGTGGCCCTGGCGCGCGCCTATCTGCGCGACGCCCAACTGCTGATCCTGGACGAGCCGACGGCGGCACTGGACGCGCGCAGCGAGTTGGAGGTCTTCGAGCGCTTCGCCGAACTCACCGAGGGCAAGATGGCACTCCTTATCTCGCACCGCTTTTCGACGGTGCGCATGGCTGACCGCATCGTAGTTCTAGAGGGCGGCCGACTGGTAGAGCAGGGCAGGCACGAGGAGCTGATGGCGCTGGGCGGTCGTTACGCAGGAATGTTCGAGATGCAGGCAGCGAGCTATCGATGACGGAAAAAGTGAAGGATCTCACGAACGCGAGAGAACCGACGCTGCCGGCGGCAGAGAATGCCGCCACGGTTCCTCCAGAAGAAATCGCACCGACGGCACCACCACCGCTGCCGGAGGAAGCTGCTGAGTCGAAGATCGCCGATAGCGGGACGGCGGAAGCGGTAGACGTTCCTGTTGTCGCCAAAGTGCCGGCGCCCAAGATCGAGCGGACGGAAGAACAGATGCGCCACGCAGCGCTCGCGGCATCGCAGGAGTGGCACGTGGCGCGCGCACCGCAGGGCGACATCTTCAGCCGGCGCATCTCTGCCGCCCAGACGACCTACCGGCAGGTTTTCAACGAACTGGACAGGCGGCCCATGCCGACCTACAAGCCGGGCGAGCCGCTGGACCCGCTGCTGGAGCTGCGCGAGAACCCGCGGCTGCTGCAGTCGGCGCTGGACGAGATGTACTCCATCCGCCGGCGGCTGTCGCATCTGCCGGTGGTGGTGCGCCCACGCGAGGGCGACGAGCCGCGCATTGTCACGGTAGCGGATACGTATCTGAAGGCCGCCGATTCGCGATGGGATGGCGACTGGGTGGTGTGGTTCCTGGAAGAGGTGCAGAAGGCCGACCCGCTGACCTTGCGGGAGCTGTGGGCCTTCCCTACTGCCGTGAAGTTCCTGCTGGTAGAAGAGGTGCTGACGCAGGCGAAGGCGCAGATCGAAGAACCGGATGCGTTTGATCGGGACGCGCAAGGGCTGCTGGCTGCGCGCTTCGACGGCATTCGCAACGCGATCTATGCCAACTGGGCCCAGATGATTGAGAGCCTGGTGGTCTTTAATGCCGTGCTGCGTCAAGACCCCATAGGCGCCTATCCGGAGATGGATTTTGACAGCCGGGAGCGCTACCGCGAGCGGGTATCGGAGATCGCGCGTTACTCCGATCAGACGGAGCTGGAGGTGGCGCAGACTGCGTTGCGGCTGGCCGAGCGCCCGGCTCCGCCGAACGCTGTGCCGCGCATGGCGGCCCGACGGGCGCACGTGGGCTACTACCTGATCGACAAGGGCTTTCCCCTGCTGGCAGCCGAGATCGCCTACCGGCCGCGATGGATCGATCGCATCCGCATCTTCGCGAAGCGGCATGCCGACGACGTGTACATCCTGGGAATTCTGCTGCTGACGGTAGTTTTGATCGGCGCCATTATGGTGCCGCTGGTCCCGAACTACTCCATTCTGGGTGGTCTGACGGCAGCATTTCTCTTCCTGCTGATCCCGACGGCGCAGGGCGCAGTGGACCTGATGAACAATGCGGTGGCCGCGATCTTCAAGGCCGTAGGACTGCCCAAGCTCGACTTCCCGAAGGGAGTGCCGAAGGAATTCGCCACGCTGGTGGCGATTCCGACCCTGCTGTTGAACGAGAAGCAGGTGCGTGAGCTGATCGAAGACCTGGAAGTGCGTTACCTGGCCAACCAGGACCGGAATCTGCACTTCGCGCTGTTGAGTGATCTGCCGGATTCGGTCTCGCGGCCGCGGCCGAACGATACGGACCCGCTGGTAGAGCTGGCGGTGGGACTGATCAATAACCTCAATGCGCGCTACGGGAGTAAGGCCGCCGAGAGCACGGACGGTGAGGAGAAGCACCGTGGCGGTGGATTCTATCTGCTGCATCGGCACCGCATCTTCAATGCCCGGCAGGGCGTGTGGATGGGGTGGGAGCGCAAGCGCGGCAAGCTGCTGGACCTGAATAAGTTCATCCGGGGCGAGTTCGACAGCTTCCCGGTGAAGGTCGGCAACATGGACGTGCTGCATTCGGTGCGCTACGTCATCACCCTCGATTCAGATACGCAACTGCCGCGCGGCACGGCGCACGCCTTGATAGGGGCGATGACACACCCACTGAATCGCGCGGTGATCGATCCGGATTCGCGCATTGTGACCGAGGGCTACGGAATCCTGCAGCCGCGGGTCGGGGTCAGCGTCCGTTCGGCGTCGCGCTCGCGGCTGGCGGCGATCTACTCCGGCCAGACCGGCTTCGACATCTACACGCGCGCGGTCTCCGACGCATATCAGGATCTGTACGGTGAAGGCATCTTCACGGGCAAGGGCATCTACGAGGTCGATACGCTGCATGCGGTGCTCGACCGGCGCTTCCCACGCAACTCGCTACTGAGCCATGACCTGATTGAAGGCTCGTATGCGCGCGCCGGATTGGCTACCGACATCGAGGTGATCGACGATTATCCGTCGCACTACAGTGCGTACCGGCGGCGGCAGCATCGCTGGGTGCGCGGCGACTGGCAGATTGCGCAGTGGCTCTTCAGCAAGGTGCCGGACGAGAGCGGGCGGATGGTGAAGAACCCGATCTCCAACATCTCGCGCTGGAAGATCTTCGACAACCTGCGGCGCTCGCTGGTGGAGACGATGACGCTGATCCTGCTGGTGGCGGGATGGCTGGGGCTGCCGGGCGGACCGCTCTACTGGACGCTGGTGACGGTGATTCTGCTGTTCGCGCCGAGCCTGGTGTCGCTGATATTCAGCGTAGGGCGCGCGTGGGCCAGCCCGCAGAAGGGCGAGGTGCAGGAGGCATTTGTCGGCTTCGGGCAGAACCTCACTATCACGCTGATCAATTTGGCGTTTCTACCGCACCAGATGTTGATGGCGCTGGACGCGATCACCCGCTCGTTGGTGCGGCGCTTCATCACCGGGGAGCGGCTGCTGGAGTGGGAGACGGCAGCGCAGGCCGAATCGACCGGAGGCAAGACGACGCCGGTGGATCGCTATCTGCAGGCGACTCCGATCTTCACCATCGCGCTCGCGCTCGTGATTGCGATCGTGCACAAGCAATCGTTGGTGGTGGCTGCGCCGCTGCTGGTGCTGTGGCTATTCGAGAGTGCGATCACGGCATGGCTGAATGCACCGCCCCAGGAAGACCGGCAAAGCCTGACGGGAAAGCAGCAGGAGTTCCTGCGCGAGATGGCGCTGCGGACGTGGCGCTTCTTCTACGAGTACGGCGGCGCGGGGCACAACTATCTGGTGCCGGATAACGTGGAGGAGGACGAGCTGTTCGAAGCGGCGCGCGTTTCGCCTACCAATTTCGGGCTGCTGCTGAATGCGCGGCAGGCCGCACATACCTTCGGCTACCTGACGGCACCTGAGCTGGTCGAGCTGAGCCACCGCAGCCTGGACACCTTCGACCGCATGGAGAAGCGCAACGGCCACATCTACAACTGGTACGACACGCGCACGCTGGAGCCGATTCTGCCGCGGGTGGTCTCGTCGGTGGACAGCGGCAACCTGGCGGCATCGTTCTACACCCTGCGCTCGGGCGCGGAAGCGATGTTGCTGCAGCCGTTGCTGGACACGCGACTGTGGAGCGGCATCCGCGATCAGCTTGCATTGCTGGCTACGCTGGAGGCGTTGCCTGCAGAGCTGGCGCCCGCCCCGCAGAATGACGAGCTGCGGCAGTGGATCGACTGGTGCTATGCGGCGCAGTTATCGCCGGCCTTCGACCGGGTGCGGGAATCGAATGGGCAGGCTTTCCCGCTGACCGACAAGGCACACGGTGAGGGCGAGTGGTGGCTGGCCGAGTTGCTGCGCCGTATCGACGCGGTGTGCACGCTGGTGCACGATTACAGCCCATGGCTGGACCGTGAGTATCAGCCACTGGAGCCGGTGCTGAAAGACACTGGTGCCATTGCGATTGCGCGCAGCGTTACCGCAATCGACGAGCTGGATGGGCGGTTGCAGCGCGCGTGGAGCGGCAAGGCCGTGGACCAGGCGGAGATCTATCTGATTGAAAAACTGCGTGCGCTGCTGGCCATGGCGCGGGAGCGGCGGGTGGCACTGGTGGACAAGCTGACGCTGCTGGCACAGCGTGCGGAGCAGTGTGTTGCAGCAATGGATTTTGCGTGGCTGATCGAGCCGTCGCGGCAGATCCTTTCCATCGGCTACATGGTGGAGCAGGAGGAGCTGCACAAAGCCTGCTACGACCTGCTGTGCTCGGAGGCGCGCATTGGCGCCTTCGTCGCTGTGGCGAGAGGCGATGCATCGCAGCAGAGCTGGTTCAAGCTGGGCCGCATCCACACAGTGGCGTATGGGCGGCCGGCGCTGATCGCGTGGACAGGCACGATGTTCGAATACCTGATGCCGGCACTGTGGATGCGCTCGTATCCGGACACGCTGGTGACGCGCACGCTCAACAACGTGGTTGCCATCCAACGCGCGTATGCGAAAGAGCACGGGAATATTCCCTGGGGCATCTCCGAGTGCGGGTATGCGGAGAAGGATGACCAGGGGCACTATCACTATCTGGCCTTCGGTATGCCGGCGATTGCGCTGAAGTGGGACGCGATTGCTGGACCGGTGATCTCGCCTTACTCGACGTTCCTGGCGCTGATGATCGACGAGATGGAAGCGCTGAAGAATCTGAAGCGCATGCAAAGCATGGGCTGGGTGGGCGCTTATGGCTTCTATGAGGCGGGCGACTATCAGAAGTCACTGAAGAAGCCTGCCCTGGTGCGCGAGTGGATGGCGCATCACCAGGGCATGTCGCTGCTGGCGGTGCTCAACCTGCTGCACGACAACGTTGTGCAGGAGTGGTTCCATGCAAATGCCAACCTGAAGGCGACCGAGTTGCTGCTGCACGAGAAGCCGATTCGCGAGTCGCTGCTGCTGGCCGAGTATAAGGAGTCGGGCAAGAAGCGTTCGGCGGCGTAACGAAGGGAATTAGGGAACAGGGATCAGACTCACGCTGCCCTTCATTCCTCCTCCTCATTCCTCAGGCTTCTCTGATACCGCATCCATCTACTGGCGTGGCGTAACGTTGCGGTCCCTCCCTAACCCCTCCCGTGCCGGAATCGCGATGTGTAACTTCCTTTGTTTCTTTTGCTTAGGCACTCTCCCGTGGGCTAAATTCGTCCATCCAAAGTAGTTATCGCTAAATTCCTCTAACCAATGAACTTAGGCGTGAGCCAGGACGGCTATCGGACGCGACGAGGAGTGTCGCGGGCGAGAGTGGCAGGAAGCTTGCCGAGTGCTGGCGATGGATGGCGAGGACCTTGGCGGCGCGCTGCGGATCGGTGGACCAGGCGCGGGAGACTTCTTCGATGAAGACTTCGCCGTCGGCGGCGGAGAGGGCGCGCGCGTAGGCGGGATAGTTCTGCTGGAGACGGTGGAGCAGTGCCATGCGAGCGCGGAAGCACGCTGTCTGATCGCTGAAGCGGGCCCAATGCGCGACGACGGTGATCCAGCGGCCGCGCAGGAATTCCTGAGTGGGCATGGCGATGGTGGCCACTCCGGCACTGTCATTCGCGGATTGCTTCTGGCCGAAGAGGTTGTTGGCTTCGCGAGCGAGGCGCGACTGGCCCCAGTTGGATTCGAGTGCGGCCTCGCAGGCGGCGTATTCGGGGAAGATGTGGCCGGCGGCATGTGCGGCGGCGCTGGCCTGGCGGAGAAAGCTGTCCTGCAGAGGGGTGGTCATGGGCTGCTCCTTGGGAATGAAGAATGCGGGGAAATGAAAAGGGCGGACCCGAAGGTCCGCCCTTTGTGCTGCTTTGTTGATCGCTATTTTTATTGTTTCAAATTGGCTGGGGTGATTTGGCAGGTTTTTGTGTTGCGGCCGCACGAAGGTACCAGATGCCGAGAACGCTCCGGTTGTGGTGGAATCCGTGGACTCTTCGATCCATTGAAATTGCGGGGAACTCCGCCACCTTGGCCTTCGGCTAGAGTAGGGCACCCGGTTTTGTCGCGCTGCACAGGAAACGGCAGGTCCCTCCATTCCGCTTCGCTCCAGTCGGGACGACACAGGCTGGAGGGGAGGGGATGCGGGGGCCCCGCACCTTTTCACAACTCCTATTTTATTAGTTGACATACGCGGGCCGACTGGTCTAAATTCCTATTTTATTAGGAGACTGCATGGCGGGACGCAGGGGTGGATCTACGAGCGGCTCGGCGGGGATGACGCCGCTGGAGCTGAAGATCATGCAGGTGCTGTGGCGGCTGGGACCGAGTCCGGTGCAGGCGGTGCAGCAGGAGCTGGAAGGTGAGCTGGCTTATACCACGGTGCAGACGATGCTGAACGTGCTCGAACGCAAGGGGCGGGTGACGCGGCGTCTGCGCGGGCGGGCTTACGAGTATCGCGCTGCCGTGACCGAAGAGAAGACGCTGGGCACGGCGGTGGCGGACCTGGTGGACCGCATGTTTGGCGGATCGCCGGAGGAGCTGGTGATGAGCCTGGTGAAGTCGCGGCAACTGGATGCAGGGCGATTGGCAAAGCTGGCCGAGCGCGTCGATACGGCGAAGGCAGCGAAGGCCGCCAAAGGCGCGAGCGCAGCCGGAAAAGACACCGCGAAGAACAGGAGGGACCGCCATGCATGAGTTTCTGTCGACGACGAGCGCCGGTGTGCTGCATGGCCTGCTGCATTATCTCGCGCACTCCGCTGTGACGCTGGCGGTGCTCGGTGGAGTGGCTTGGGTCGGCGATCGTTTGCTGCGCAGAGTTGGGCCCGAGGCGCAGCACCGGATGTGGGTTGGGGCGTTGCTCGCCGGAGTTGTGGTGCCCCTGCTACCGGTTGGGGTGTGGACTCGTTTAGCGCCGGCGGATTCGAGCGCGGCGCTGGGGACAGCGACGGTTACGTATCATGCGATTGCGACGGCGGCGGCTCGGTGGGCGGTCTCGCCTCTGCTTTGTTCGGTGCTGGCCGGGCTCTACCTGCTGACGGTGCTGTTCTGCATGGCGCGACTGCTGTGGCGATGGCGGCGCGCGGCCGCCATGGCGCGACGCTCCGTTGCGTTCCCGTTCGATCCAGCAGATCGGATGCTGGTGGAACGGGCGGCGCGGCGATTGGGAATTGCGGCGCCGGAGGTTCGCTGCTCTCTCGAGACGCAGGGGCCGGTGGTGGTTGGCGCAAGGCGGGCAATGCTGCTGACGCCAGCGGCTTTCTTTGCGGACATGAATGCGGAGGACATTGCCGCAGCACTCGCACATGAGTGCGCGCACATTGCGCGGCGCGACTTTACGAAGAACCTGATCTATGAAGTTGTCGCTGCGGTGGTTGCGTATCATCCGGCATGCTGGCTGATGCGGCGGCGCATTGCGGAGACGCGCGAGCTGATATGCGACGAGATGGCGGCCGGGGCGATGGGTGGCCGGCCGGAGTATGCCGCTTCCCTGCTGCGGCTGGCCACGGCGTTGGCTGCGCCGGGCTGGCGAGGGACACCGGCGATCGGAGTTTTTGACGGAGACATATTGGAGGAACGGATTATGCGACTGACGACGGATCTGCCGAAGGTGAGCAAGGTGCAGCGGTTTGGAATGGTGGCGCTGACGGTGTGTGCATTGCTGGGCGGCGCGGCGACGGCAGCGGCGCTGTCCTTTGATGTAACGCCGCAAGATGGCGGCGCAGCAGCGAACGCGCCGGCGGAGAAGGTCTATAAGGTCGGCGGCGACGTTAGTGCGCCGGTGCTGGTTCATGCGGTGGATGCCAAATTTACCGAGAAAGCAAAGCGTGCGAAACACGAGGGTGTAGTTGTGGTTTCGTGCGTCGTGGATTCGCAGGGAATGCCGCAGCGGGTCCGCGCGGTACGCAAGCTGGGGATGGGGCTGGACGAGAAGGCGATCGAGGCGGTCCGGCAATACCGCTTCAAGCCCGCCATGCTGAACGGCAAGCCTGTCGCGGTTGCGATCTCGATTGAAGTGAACTTCCGCCTCTACTGAGCCCAGGCAGACGTAAGCGCGATGTAGGCTTGCGCTGGGAGATCGTCGGATGGAACGACGCTCCAGCGAGACTGCGATGAACGCTGCGATAGTGGAGTCGTTTGCCTGGCCGCCGCGCTATGGATCGTTTGCCGATCCGGTGGCGGAGGCGGGTGAGGTGCTGGTCGACGTAGAGGCGGCGGGATTGCACCCGATTGTGAAAGCGCTGGCGAAAGGCACGCATTATGGCAGCACGGGCGCGCTGCCATTTATTCCTGGTGTGGATGGCGTGGGGCGGCTTGCGGATGGGAGGCGTGTGTACTTCGGTGCGTCACGACCTCCCTTCGGAACGTTTGCGGAGCGCTCGGTGACGAAGCGTGAGATGTGCATTGCGCTGCCGGATGGGCTGGATGCGCTGACTGCGGCGGGGATTGCGAATCCGGGGATGTCGTCGTGGGTGGCGCTCCAGATGCGAGCGCAGTTTCGTGCGGGCGAAAGTGTGCTGATCCTGGGCGCGACCGGCGCGGCGGGGCAACTTGCAGTGCAGATTGCAAAGCGGCTGGGCGCGCGGCGGGTGGTGGCGGCGGGCCGGAATCCGCAGGCGCTGGAGTCGCTGAAGACGCTCGGTGCGGATGCGGTGATCGGGCTCGAGCAATCGCGCGATGCGCTGGTGGCGGCGTTTCGCAGCGAGATTGTGGAGCATGGCGTGGATGTGGTGCTCGATTATCTGTGGGGCGAGCCGGCTGAGAGCGTGCTGGCGGCGATTGCGCAGAAGGGTTTGAGTCATGCGGCGCCGCGGATCCGGTTTGTGCAGATCGGGCAGAGCGCGGGGGCGACAATCACGCTTCCGGCTGCGACTCTGCGCAGCTCTGGCGTGGAGATTCTTGGCAGCGGATTCGGCAGCGCGTCGATGAAGGAGATCTTCGCGGCGCTCGCGGAATTCTTCCAGGCGGCGGCGAAGGCTCCCTTTGCGACAAAAGTAAAGGCGGCGGCGCTGCGCGATGTGGAGGCGCTATGGAATGCGCCGGAGCGGGAGGGGCGATTGGTATTTCAGCCGCAAATATGATGCGTTGGCTGCATTCGTTTTGACGAAACGATTCTATCTATATAAATTCGTGTTATCCGGCGGCTCGCGCCTGGCTGGTCATTTTTTCGGCCGACGCGGCTGAGGGACTTCTTCCGGCGCAGCTCCGAGTGAACTCTTTTCGCTGGAGAGCACGATGCGCCGCACGATTTTTCTGCTGCTGTCCCTCCTCATCACAGCACATGCATGGGCGCAGATTGCGGGGGCGCTCCAGGGGCGGGTGAGCGATCCCTCGGGCGCGTCGATTACGCGTGCGCAGGTGACGCTGACGCGAACGAGCACGGGCGTGGAGCGGAAGACGGAGTCGACGGCCGACGGCTATTACACATTTGCGCAGGTGCTGCCGGGTAGCTATTCGGTGAAGATTGCGGCGCCGGGCTTCGCGAAGGTGTTGCGGCAGGGCGTGACGGTGACGACGGGCGCGGCCGTAAGGGTGGATGTGCCGCTCGAGCCGGGCGGCGGACAACAAACAATCACGGTTACAGAGGACGCGCCGCTGCTGCAGTCGGAGCTGAGCAATATCCAGACCAACATTCCGGGGCGCACGGTGCAGGCGATCCCGCTGAATACGCGTAATTTCATTCAGCTATCGACGCTTGCTCCGGGGGTGGAGCTGCCGCCTGGCACGCTGCTACCACGCATCAATGGCGGGCGGCCGCGGACGAATGAGTACCTGTTCGATGGCATCTCCGCGCTGCAACCGGAGCCGGGACAGGTGGTCTTCTTTCCGATTCTCGACGACATCCAGGAGTTCACGATCGAAGCGGACAATGTGCCGGCGGAGTTTGGGCGCTTCAACGGCGGCGTGGTGAATGTGACGACGCGCTCGGGCACGAATACATTTCATGGAAGCCTGTTCGAGTATTTGCGGAACGAAGACCTGAATGCGCGCAACTACTTTGCGCGGCCGCCGGCGCGGAAGCCGGAGTACCGGCGCAACCTGTATGGGGGGACGATTGGCGGGCCGGTACTGCATGACCGGCTGTTCTTCTTCGGCGACTACCAGGGGATACGGCAGGCGATTGGCGTGGTGCGCACCTCGACGATTCCGACAGTGGCGGAGCGGCAAGGCGTGTTTACGGGTGTGGCGAAGATCTATGACCCGGCGACAACCGCGTTCAACGGGACAACGTATACACGGACAGAGTTTCCGAACGATGTGATCGACACAGCGCTCGACCCGGCAGCGGTGGCGCTGTTGTCGCGATTGCCGGCGCCAACCTCGAGCGGGACGGCGAACAACTACACGCGCATCGCGAATGATGTCGACCATGAGAACCAGTTTGATTTTCGCGTCGATGGCGCGCTGGGGACGAGCGATCGCGCGTTTGGGCGATATTCGTATTACAACCAGGTCGCGCAGCCGGTGTCGCCGCTGCCGGATGGAAGCGGGCTGATCTCGGGGTCGGTGCTGGGCTCGTTCAACTATGCCGGGCTGACGAACGTGCTGGGGCAACAGGCGGTCTTCAACGAGACGCACACGTTCACGTCGCATCTGGTGAACGATCTGCGGCTGGGGTATACGCGGCGCGGCAACACGACCGATGGAGTTTCGCTGAGCGAGCCGGCATCGCAGGCGCTGGGGATTCCGGGAATTCCGTCGAATGCCGCGTTCAACAATGCGCTGCCGCTGTTCACCTTTACGGGCTATCAGCAGATTGGTGTTTCGGCGAGCACGAATTCGCAGTATCAGACTTCCGTGTGGCAACTGGTGGACACGGTGAACTGGGTGCATGGAGCGCATTCGTTGAAGGCGGGCGTGGATGCGCGCTGGTACCAGCTGAATACGGTGTCTCCGCCGAACCCGACGGGGTCATTTGCGTTTACGACTACGGGCACGAATCTGCCGAGCGCGACCAACAGCGGCAACTCGTTTGCCAGCTTTCTGCTGGGGCAGGTGGATACCTTCCAAATCGATCTGCAACAGCAGAAGTTACGACCACGCGACCATATTGAAGAGTTCTTCGTGCAGGATGACTGGAAAGCGATGCCGAGTCTGACATTGAATATCGGGGCGCGGTGGACGCTGCATCATCCTTCGACGGAGAAGAACAACCAGGGCGCGGTCTTCAACCTGGCGACGCAGCAACTGGATTATCTGGGCGTGAACGGATATCCGAATACCGCGCGCGAGCTGCACTGGGACAACGTGGCGCCGCGCGTCGGATTCGCGTATCTGGCGACGCCGAAGACGGTGGTGCGGGGTGGGTTCGGCATTGTGTTCATCGATCAGTCGGGGATCACGACGCCATTCACGACGCCACAGTTCCCTTTCATCCAGAATGTGCAGCAGAAGACGCAGGACAGCGTTAACGCCGCGTTTCAACTTGCGCATGGGCCGACGGTGGCGCCGATTCCGCTGACGCCGGATGCGGGCCTGGGGCAGAGCGTGTATACGGCGGATCGCGTAGCGGGGTCTGGCTATGTAGAGCAGTGGAACCTGGCCGTGCAGCGCGCTATCACGCAGAATCTGTCGTTCGATGTGGCGTATGTGGGATCGCATATCGTGCATGTGGGGATTCCGGATTCGAATCTGAATCAGTTGACGACAGACCAGCTGGCGCAGGGCGCGTCGCTGCTGAAGCAGGTGCCGAATCCGTACTACGGGCAGTTGCCAGCGTCGAGCCCGATTGGTGGGAAGACGGTCGCGGCGGCGCAGTTGCTGAAGCCGTATGCGCGCTTCCAGAACGTGGCGATTTACCGGCACAACAGCGGAACGACGAACTATAACGCGCTGGAAGCAAAGGTGGAGCAGCGCACCAGCCATGGGTTGACCTTGCTGTTCAGCTATACGTATTCGAAGCTGATTGACGATGCGTCGTCGGTGTTCTCGTCGACGGTGCTGTCGTCGCCAAACTCGAGCAGCCTGGTGGCGGCGGATACGTTTCACCCAGGACTGGAACGGGATGCATCGAATGGCGATATGCCGAATGTGGTGGCGCTGAGCGCGGTGTATAGTTTGCCGGCAGGGCGTGGGCACAGTTTTGCGTCGAGCGGCATTGCGAATACGCTGCTGGGCGGATGGGATCTGAATGGGATCCTGTCGCTGCAATCGGGCATGCCGGTGACGGTGACGCAGGCAACGAACAACAATGCGTTCGCTGGCTTTGCGCTGCAGCGTCCGTTTGTACAGGGCAAAACGGCGCTGCCGGCGGGCGAGCGGAAGCCGACGAAGTTCTTCAACATTGACGCCTTCAGCACCGCGCCGCGGTTTGTGCTGGGGAATGCGTCGCGCAATCCGGTGCGTGGGCCTGCGTATCGCGACCTGGACCTGGCGCTGGTGAAGCACTTCTCACTGCCGGAGAAGGCGCAGATTGAGTTTCGCGCGGAACTGTTCGATGTGACGAATACGCCGGAGTTTTCGCAGCCGAATGGGAGCTTTGGCTCACCGGCGTTTGGGAGTATCACGAGCACGACTACTGATCCGCGGGTCGCTCAGTTTGCTTTGCGGATCAGCCGCTAGGTGCTGGCCGCACGGGCAGACGCGCCTCCGGCGCAGATCACCTGGTTCGCTTCCTTCGCTCGCTCACATTGGGTGATGTAGATGACCGAGCTGAGTCCCACGTCGCTTCGAGATGTGGGGCACCCGATTGACTGCGCTAAGGAGCGAACAGCAGATCCCTCCACTTCGCGGTGACGCTTCGCGTCACTGCTCCGGTCGGGATGACGAGGGTGTGGTGGGTTCGCCTGTCGGGATGACGATGCTTGTTCTTCAACCTTGTTTCACGCGAAGCTTAGCTGCGACTGAGCTGCATCTGAATCCGTTTGCGATGTATGCGCGCGCTCGTGGGCTAGCAGCCATTCTTTGCGATGGAGGCCTCCGCCGTAGCCGGTGAGTGAGCCGTTGGCTCCGATGACGCGATGGCAGGGCACGACGATGCCGACGGGGTTCGAACCGTTGGCGAGGCCGACGGCGCGTACGGCGCGCGGACGGTCGATGCGCTGGGCGAGTTGGCCATAGCTGATAGTTTGGGCCGCGGGAATGGCGCGGAGGGCGCGCCAGACTTCGCGCTGGAATGCGGTCCCTGCCGTCGCAGTCGGGATGTCGTCGATGACATGGATATCCCCGGCGAAGTAGTTGGCGAGGCGCGTGGTGAGGCCGAAGGGGTCACGCTGTTTCGCGAAGGTGTAGCCGCCCTTGCCGTAATGAATGTCGAGCAGGCGGAGAGCGCGCGCTTCGTGATCGGACCAGTCGACCATGCGGAGCGCGCCGTCGCTGTCGCAGACGTAGATGAGCTGGCCGATGGGTGTGGCGAGCGAGTCTGAAAGGAACTTGAGTGGTGCGGTCATAATCTGTCTCCTGTCGGTGCGATGACGGATGGTGGAGTGAGCGGGCGGATGCGCAAGGCCGGCGGAACATTCACGCGGCGCTGTTTTCGTTGCGGCGTGATGGCAGTGTTGCTTGCCGACCAGAGATGCTGCGCGGCATAGCCGCGCCAGGGACGCCATTGCTCGCTGCGCGCGAGCAGTTGTGCGGGTGAAAGCGGTGCGCCGAAGAGGCGTTCCGCGTTGCGCAGGATGCCGATGTCGGATGCGGGAAAGGCGTCGGGATGGTGAAGGCCTCGGAGCGCGATGTACTGGGCGGTCCACTCGCCGATGCCTGAGATGCGGCGCAGGCGGACGATGCTTTCTTCGAGAGTGTTCGCAGCTTCGAAGAGATGGGGCTCGGCGAGTGCGGCATGTGCGAGCGAGGTGAGTGCAGTGCGGCGGGCGGCGGGCATGCCGATTGCGCTGAGGTCGGCTGCGGCGAGTTGCTTCGCGGTGGGAAAAGCGTGGGTGAGGGCCGCGTCGCTGAGCGCGATTGGCGAGCCACAGAATGCGACCACTTTCGCAGCGAGACCCCGCGCGGCCACGACGCTGATCTGCTGGCCGAGGATGGCGCGGACGGCAACCTCGAAGGCATCCCATCCACCGGGCGTACGCAGGCCGGGGTGGCGGCGCACCGTGGGGGCAAGGGCGCGGTCGCGCGAGAGGTGCTTGGCGATGGTCTCAGTATCGGCGTCGAGATCGAAGACACGGCGGAGACGCGAGGCGATGACGGGCAGCACCGGGACGTGATCGCAGGCGATCTCTGCCTGAAGCGCACTGCGCTCGGGGTGATGGCTGATGGCGATGAGGGCGATGTGATCGTCCACACGAACGACGCGGCGATAGATGCCATCGCGAACCTCCTCCACACCAGGAATGGCACGCGGAGTCAAGAAGGCGAGCAGCGCGCTCCAGTCGAATGGCGGCCGATAGGCGAGACGCAGAACCAGTGGAGCGGCGGCGGATGCGGTGACGGAGCGGCGGCGCAGCTGACTGGGTGGGCGCTTGTAGAGGGCGAGGAAGGTGTCATTGAAGCGGCGGATGCTGCCGAAGCCCGCCGCCATCGCGACAGAAGCCATGGGCAAGCGCGTTTCATGCAGGAGTTGCTTGGCGAAGAGCACGCGGCGCGTCTGTGCGACGGCTAGGGGCGATGCGCCGATGTGCTGATCGAAAAGGCGGCGGAGCTGGCGCTCGCCCACGCCGAGCGAGTCGGCGAGTTGCTCGACCGATGCGCCGGGACCGTCGAGTGCGCCCTCGGCGATGCGGGCCATGGCGCGGCTGACGGTGCTTGCTGTGCCGCGCCATGCCGGGGATTGCGGCGCAATCTCCGGCCGGCAGCGAAGGCAGGCGCGAAAGCCGGCCTGCTGTGCCGCCGCGGCGCTCGCGAAGAAGCGGCAGTGGTTGCGCATCGGCGTGCGCGCCGGGCAGATGGGTCGGCAGTAGATGCCGGTGGAAGTAACGGCGGTGAAGAAGTGACCATCGAAGCGCGCATCGCGGGTCTGAAGGGCGCGATAGCAAACGTCGGGATCCAACAGAACGGGATCGGGCCCGATGGCTCCTGGGGAAGCGGAATGGGCGAGTACGGAGTGCATCACTTGTTCAGTGTGCTCCTGGGTGGTGCACTATGTCTGGCCATTTTCGGACGTGATGGATGGATCGCGCCGATTGCGATGGAGAGCGAGTCCTTAGATGTTTCCCCACGTATTCAAGTGCATACGGAATTGCACCTCCTATCAGGCTAGGCAATCCGGGGGGATTGCACTAGAATCGGACACCACACATGGACAATCCCGCGGTCTCCATCAACGAAACGCCGGCCAAAACGTTCCCCTCTTCCTCGGGGGAGATGTTCGATCAGTACTTCACGCAGGGTTCGAAGTGCGGCTTCAAGAAGAACGAGCTACTCGATCCTCGGGCGCGCCGGCTGTTTGAGACGACGGCGCTGGCCTGTTCGGTGGATGCGTACCCATTTCAGATTCCGCTGGAGGGCCGGCCCGGGCCGATGGTGACGGCAGACGGCCACCAGATGCTGATGCTGTCCTCCTATGACTACCTGGGGCTGATCGGGCATCCGCGGGTGCAGCGCGCCGCGATGGAAGCGCTGGACCACTACGGCACGGGCACTGGTGGCGTGCGGCTGCTGACTGGCACGCTGGACCTGCACGCGCAGATGGAGCGCGCGGTGGCCGAGTACAAGGGGACGGAGGCTGCGATCACGTATAGCTCCGGCTACCTGGCGAATGTAGCGGTGATTGCCTCACTGTTTGGGCCGGCGGACCGCGTGATCATGGACACGCTGTCGCATCGTAGTCTGCTCGATGCGTGCAGGATGGCGGGCGTGCAGATGCAGCGCTTCCGGCATAACGATCCGGAGAGTCTGCGCCAGGAGATCCAGAACGGGCCGGCGGCGAACCGCACGCTGATCATCAGCGACGGCGTGTTTTCCATGGACGGCGACATCTGCATTCTGCCGGAGCTGATTGCGATCAAGAAGGAGTTTGGCTGCTTCCTGCTGGTGGACGAATCGCATGCCTCGGGCACGCTGGGGCGGCATGGCCGCGGCACGGACGAGCACTTCGGCGTGGACACGAACGACGTGGACATCTGGACCGGGTCGCTGGCGAAGGCGATTCCTTCGAATGGCGGGTTCGTTGCCGGGTCGCAGCAGTTGATTATCTTCCTGCAGCATGCTTCAGCTCCGTTCATCTTTTCCGGCGCAATGGCTGCTCCGTCGATTGCGGCGGTGAAAGAGGCGCTGGCAGTGCTGAAGGATGAGCCGGAGCGCGTCTCACGGGTGCAGTGCAATGCGCAGTTTTTGCGCGCGGGCTTGCAGCGGCTGGGTTATGACACGGGAATGTCGGAGACGGCGGTGATTCCGGTGATCTATAAGGACGAGCCCTCGGCGGCGCTGACAGCGCGGCGGCTGCGCGACTTCGGCATTCTGGCGACGCCGGTGCTCTTTCCGGCGGTGGCGCAGGGTTCGCCACGGCTGCGGCTGTGCGTGACGGCCGGGCATACGCGCGAGCAACTGGAGTTTGCGCTGGATGTCTTCGGCAAGCTGGCTAGCTAAACGGAGTTGGGAGCTGGTTCGGATTCGGAAGGTCGCTTCGCTCCGATTGGATGGTTGGGAACACCCCCATCCTACCTGCGGTAGGATGGGACACCCGCTTCAATTTGCATTCGTGAAACAGCAGATCCCTCCACTTCGCTGCGCTCCGGTCGCGATGACATCCGTTTTCGCTGCGCTTCGTTGCGATAACCCCATATGAAACAACACTCGCACTCAGGACACTAATCTCTGTGACAGTGCTGGTAACGGGGGCGAGCGGCTTTCTGGGCGGGCGGTTGGCTCAGATGCTGGTTGAGCGCGGCGATGCCGTCCGGGTGCTGGCGCGGGCGTCGTCCGACTTGCGGCATTTGTCACAATTGCAGATACAGGTTGAGCGTGGCGATCTGGGCGATGCGGCGGCGCTGGACTTGGCGATGCGCGGCGTACGGGTTGTCTACCACTGCGCCGCCTGTTCGACGGACTGGGCGCCACTGGCGGCCTATCGCGCCGCAAACGTTGCAGGCACGCAGAACCTGCTGGATGCGGCGGTGCGCGCGAGGACGGTCGAGCGGTTTCTGCATGTGAGCACGACGGATGTGTA
Organism: uncultured Acidobacteriaceae bacterium; assembly: GCA_963737035.1. GTDB lineage: Bacteria > Acidobacteriota > Terriglobia > Terriglobales > Acidobacteriaceae > KBS-83. The sequence goes on from CAVTRJ010000014.1 coordinate 350,884, forward strand.
TGGATATCCGCGGGTGCCGTGCGATGAGAGCGCGGCGATGCGCGACGTGGGGCTGCCGTACAACCGGACGAAGATCCAGGGAGAAGAGGCGGTTTGGCGGACGCACCGCGAGCGTGGTTTGCCAGTGACCGTCGTCCGGCCGGCGACAATCTATGGGCCCCGCGGCAAGGACTTCGTCGTTGAGATCGCAACGCTTCTGCGGCAGAGGCTGATGCTGCTGATCGATGGCGGACGCGCTCGCGGCGGGTTCACGTATGTCGACAATGTCGCGACGGCGATGATGCAGGCGGCCATGCACCCGGCAACCCTGGGACGCGCTTACAACATCAGTGACGGCGCGGGCACGACTTGGCGCGAATACACGAATGCGCTGGCGGATGCGCTGGGCTATCGGCGGCCGTGGCTCTCACTTCCCTTTCGCGTGGCTCTCCCACTTGGTGCAGCGATGGAGGTTCCGTTCGGATTGCTGCGGGCCAAGACACGGCCATTGCTGACGCGGCATGCGGTGCATCTGCTGGGGCAGGACCAGGAGTTCCCCACAATACGCGCCCGGGAGGAGTTTGGGTTTGCGCCGCAGGTGCCGTTGGCTGAGGGCATTGCGCTATCGGTTGCGTGGTTGCGGTCGCGTTCCTAGGCGGGCATCGGGCTGTACGTCGGGAGCTTCCCGGATTTTTTCCGCCGTCCTGAATCGGGTCTGATCGGCACTCGATATTTAAAAAGTACGTAACACCGCAACTTTCGTCCTCAAACGCCGGTCTGGACGTGTAGCCCCTCTGCATTCCCATGGCGGCAACACGCATGACATCCCTTTTGGCGATCTCGAAGAATCTCGCTGGCGCGCTGGTGTTGAGCGTCGTCTGTTTCGCGCTTCCCTGTGAGGCGGTTGGGAAGACTCATGCTCCGGCGAAACCTGCTCCGCTGACCAAGCGTCAACGCGCCGAGCATGCCGTCGATCGATTGAGCTTCGGTGCGAGGCCGGGCGATGTGGAGCGCGCGGAGAAGATGGGGGTGGAGCGCTGGATTGCGCAGCAGCTTCATCCGGAGACGATCGATGATTCGGCGCTGGAGACGAAGCTCAATGCGCTGCCGGCGATGCGGCTGAGCACCGAGCAACTGATCTGGAGATATCCGCCCGCTGCGATAATCCGGCAGGTGGATGCGGGGCGTTTTGGCATGCCCGGCGATCCGGTGGAGCGGGCGATTTATGCTAATGCGCTTGCGAATTTCCGGCAGAGGAAAGAGGCCAAGGCTGACCAAGCGCAGGCTGGTCAGATGGACACATCGGACGCAAAGGTCATGCCGCAAATACCTGCGATTACGGACCCAAACCTCAACCAACCGTTCAACGTCGCGAGCCTGCTTCGGATGCTTCCAGACGCACGCTGGAATGCTGTGCTGGGTATGCAGGCGGGGACGGTACGGCCGTTTGTGCAGCGGCTCACTCCGGCGGAGCGGCAGCAGCTTGCTGCCGGGATGACGCCGCAGCAGAAAGAGGTGCTGCTGGCGCTGGTGGAGCCGAACCGCGTGGTCACGGAGGAACTGCAGGAAGAGAAGTTGATTCGCGCTGTGTATAGCGATCGGCAGCTTGAAGAAGTGATGACCAATTTCTGGTCGAACCACTTCAATATCTATCTGCGTAAAAACGGCGAGATGCCGTGGTATCTGGCGACGTACGAGCGGGACGTCATTCGTCCGCATGCAATGGGCAGGTTTGAAGACCTGCTGGTTGCGGTCGCACACAGTCCGGCGATGCTGGTGTATCTCGACAATCAGCAGAGCATCGGGCCGCATTCTGTTGCCGCGATGCGGGCGGGCGCGAATCCGAATCAGAAGAAATCCTCGCCGGGACTGAATGAGAACTATGCGCGCGAGCTGATGGAGCTGCACACGGTGGGCGTAAATGGCGGCTATTCGCAGCAAGATGTGGTGGAGCTGGCGAAGGTGCTGACGGGCTGGGGCACGGAGACGAAACAGCAGGGCTATGGTTTCGAGTTCAATGCGCGACGGCACGAGCCCGGGACGAAGGTAGTGCTGGGACAGAAGATCGAGGAGAAAGGTGAAGCGGAGGGCATGGAGGTCCTGCATATTCTGGCGAACAGTCCGGCCACCGCGCGCTTCCTCTCGACCAAGCTGGCGATGGAGTTTGTGAGCGATACGCCGCCGAAGCCGCTGATCGATCGCATGACAAAGACATATCTGAAGACGCACGGCGATATCCGGCAGGTCCTGAGCACGATGTTTCGCTCGCCGGAGTTCTGGTCTCGCGATGCGTATCGCGCAAAGCTGAAGACGCCGCTGGAGTTTGTCGTGTCGTCGCTGCGGGCGACGGACGCGGATGTCGAGAATGCGACGGCGCTGGCCGCGGCGCTCGACCGGCTGGGCATGCCGCTCTATGGCGTGCAGCAGCCGAATGGCTATTCGCTGAAGGCCGATCCGTGGCTGGGGGCAGAGGCGCTGCTGGCGCGCATGAACTTTGCGTTGGCGCTGACGGCGAATCGCATGCCGGGAGTGACCGTCGCAATTGCGCCGGGTGTCGGAACGGCAGAGCAAAACGAACAGCAATTGGAGGCGACGTTGCTGGATGGGCAGGTCGCGCCGCATACGCATGAGGTGGTGCTGAAGCAGATGGAGTCGGCAGGGGCTTCGCCGGTGATGGCCGCTGCATTCGCCAAGGGAGCGAGAGGCAAGGGAGGCGACCCGTTCGTGGCCGCACCGCGCGGCGCTCCGGTGAGTGAACCGGCGCTGGCCGCGGCGTTGTTGTTGGGGTCGCCGGATTTTCAGCGGCGATAGTGATGATCGAACGAGGTGAGCAGGTGGAGACGATGAGAAGCCGTCGAGCATTTTTGAAGAACGGAGCCTTGGCGCTGGTGGGAACGGCGGCGATCCCAAGCTTTCTGACACGCGCGGTGATGGCGCAGGCAACCGCGGCGAGCGCGAGCCGCAAGAAGCTGGTGGTGATCTTTCAGCGCGGCGCCGCGGATGGTTTGAATATCGTCGTGCCGCATGGCGAGCCGTCGTACTTCCAGATGCGGCCGACGATTGCCATTCCGCGCGGACAGATTCTCGACCTGGATGGATTTTTCGGATTGCATCCAGCGATGGCACCGCTGAAGCCGCTGTGGGAGCAGAAGCATCTCGCGATTGTGCATGCGGCGGGCTCGCCGGACATGTCGCGGTCGCATTTCGATGCGCAGGATTACATGGAGTCCGGCACGCCGGGCGTGAAGGCGACAGAAGATGGATGGCTGAACCGCGCGCTGCAGGCGGAGGACGAGCGGAGACGCGAGGCGGAGACTCCGTTTCGCGCGGTGGCGCTGACGGCGCAGATGCCGCGCACGCTCGAAGGCAGAGTGCGCGCGCTTGCATTAAACAATCTGCGGGATTTTCACGTTGGAGCCGGGGCGGCGGCGGCGAATGCGAGTTTTGCAGGCAGCTTTGAAGGGATCTATGACGAGTCGAGCGATCCGGCGCTGCGTGGCGCGGGCGCGGAGATGTTTGAAGCGGCGAAGATGCTGAAAGCGACAGACCCAGCGCACTATGTTCCCGCTGCGGGAGCGGCGTATCCGAAGGGCGCATTCGGCGACAGCATGAAACAGATTGCACAACTGCTGAAGGCGAACCTGGGTGTGGAAGCGGCGTTCGCGGATATTGGCGGCTGGGACCATCACCAGAACGAAGGCAGTGTAGAGGGGCAGCTTGCCGGAAGGTTGAGAGAGTTTTCCGAATCGCTGTCGGCGTTCTGGATGGATATGGGCACGCACGCGGAAGACGTGGTGGTGGTGACGATGTCGGAGTTTGGCCGCACGGCACGCGAGAATGGCACGCGCGGCACGGACCACGGCCACGCGAATGTGATGTTCGTGATGGGCGGACCGGTGAGGGGCGGCCGCGTTTACGGACGCTGGCCGGGGCTGGCTCCGGAGCTGCTGAATGAAGGACGCGACCTGGCGGTGACAACGGACTTCCGGCAGGTGCTGGCGGAGGCGGCGTTCCGGCAGATTGGCGCGCGAGACCTGAACCTGACTTTTCCGGGTGCTGGCCTGGAGCCTCGCAAATTCCTGAACCTGATCGCGTGACCATGAGGTCGCAGATCATCCACGTGTGGCGCGGGCTGTCCGAATCTGAACGCGTGGTTTGCGAAACCGGACAGCAGGCGGCGTCCCAATTCGCGATAGTCGCTGAATCCTTAATGAATTAGAGTGCTGCGAGCGTGCTGCCTTTGGTGCGGCGCTTGCACTTGCAGTGTGCCGGAAGTTCTCCATCCGATTCGGAGGCAAGGATGACTGCACTCTTCCCCGCACTCTTCAATGACTTGCGTTATGCGATCCGCCAACTGAGAAAGCGGCCGGGATTTACGCTGGTCTGCGTGCTGACGCTGGCGCTGGGAATTGGCGCCAATACGGCGGTGTTCAGCGTGATGAATGCGGTGCTGCTGCGGTCGCTGCCGGTGGCTGATCCGGGCCGTGTCTTCTATCTACGGACATCGAATCCGCCGCGGGGCACGGGGACGATCGATAGCAATCAGACGTTTTCGTATCCGGTGTATGACGTGCTGCGCAGACAGACAGCCGCGATGGACGTGATGGCCTATGTGCCGCTTTCGACGCAGAAGGTGGCGGTGCGCTATGGCACGCAACCTGGCGTGGCCGAAGGCGAGATGGTGAGCGGGAACTTCTTCTCCGGACTCGGCGTGAAGCTTGCGCGCGGTCGCGGCTTTACTGCGCAGGATGAGGCGAGCCATGCGCCGATCGGGGTGATCAGCTACAGCTACTGGACACAACGCTTCGCGCGAAATCCAGAGATTCTGGGTCAGACGTTCTATGTGAACGGCACACCGATCACCATTGTCGGCATTGCGGCGGAGGGGTTTGAAGGGATCGAGAGCGGCGTATCTGCGGATTTCTGGATTCCGCTGCAGAGCCGGCCGGAGCTGAACGCGTGGGGCAATCCGCCGGAGAATGGCAAGACGTATATCAACAATCCGACATGGTGGTGTCTGCGGCTGATTGGACGTCTGGCTCCCGGTGTGACCGAGGCGCAGGCGGTTGCGCAGTTGCAGCCTACGTTTCAGCAAGCGGCGTATGTCGGGCTGGGGAGTCCGATGGCAGGCGAGAAGCGGCCCACGCTGAGCATGGAGGCGGCAAAGAGCTTCCCCGGCTCCGAAGCACAGTACGGACGCCCGCTGCGGATGCTGATGGCGATGGTGGGACTGGTGCTGCTGATTGCGCTGAGCAATGTGGCGATGCTGCTGATGGCACGCAATGCAACGCGGCAGCGCGAGTTCTCGCTGCGTCTGGCGCTGGGTGCCGGACGCAGGGAGTTGTTCCGACAGCTGTTGATGGAGAGCCTGCTGCTGGTGGCGATTGGCGGCGAGCTGGCGTGGCTGTTTGCCGCGCTGGCTACCAAGGCGTTGGGGGCCTGGGCGCAGATCGAGTCAAGCCTGGCGCCGGACACGACGGTGCTCTTCTTTACGCTGAGCATTTTGGTGCTGGCGGCTTTGTTGTTCGGGCTGGCGCCGCTGCGTATTGCGCTCTCTGCTGGACCTGGACTGGCGCTGAAGACCTCTGCAGCGACAGCCAACACGGATGCAGGCAAGACGCGGACGGGCAAGGTCATCGTGACTCTGCAGATGGCGTTCTGTGTGGTGCTGCTGGTGGGTGGCGGGCTGCTGGTTCGCACGTTGCGCAATCTCCAGAGCATTCCCCTGGGCTTTCCCACGGATGGGCTGGTGGTCTTCGGCGTGAGTCCACACATCGATTCGATTCCACAGGGCAAAGCGTTTTATCGGGAACTGATGAGCAAGCTGCGCGCGTTGCCGGGTGTCGAATCTGTGACGCTGATGGAGGAGCGGCTGGGTTCGTGGTGGTCGGACAACAGCGACATGATGGTGGATGGCAAGCTGCCGCAGGTTGCGAATGGCGGATCAAGAACGGTGCGCAGCAATGTGGCGGGACCGGATTTCTTCACGACTCTCGGAGTGCCAGTGCTGGCGGGCCGCGACTTCAAGGATTCCGATACTGCAACGTCAGCGCCCGTGGGGATTATCAACGAGGAGTTCGCAAAGCGCTTCTTCCCGAATCAGAATCCGCTGGGGCATCAGATCGGAACCGATAACGGCAAATATCAGATGACGGTGGTTGGCGTGGTGAAGAACCACAAGTACCGCAGCATCGACGAAGAGCCGATTCCGATGGCGTGGTACATGTACGCGCAGATCCCGATCATCGGACCCGAGCATATCGAGCTGCGGGTGCATGGCAACGCGCTGGCGATCCTGCCCGCGGCGCAGAAGGTGCTGCAGCAGATGGATCCGAATCTGCCGCTGCTGAAGCCAATGGCGCAACGTGCGCAGTATGAAGAGACGATCTCGCAGCAACTGCTGTTTGCGCGGCTTGCGGGGTTCTTTGCGATTCTCGGAGTGGTACTGGTGGCAACGGGGCTGTATGGGACGCTGGCCTATCGCGTGAACAATCGCACGGTGGAGATTGGTATTCGCATGGCGGTGGGTGCGCAGCGCGGGCAGGTGGTGTGGATGGTGCTGCGCGACAGCCTGATGCTGACAGCCATCGGCGTGGCGATTGGCATTCCGTTCGCAGTACTGACGGGCCGGGCGCTGGCGTCGTCGCTCTACGGAGTGAAGCCGGAGGATGCGGCGACCTTTGCGTTCGCGGTGCTGGGGATCGCCTGCGTGGCGATGGCCGCGAGCATGATTCCGGCGAGACGCGCGGCGAATGTCGATCCTTTGACGGCTCTGCGTTCGGAGTAGTGCTCGCGGTATCGTTCGTTATTGCAACTTCGCGTACTCCGTTTTCGCCTGCTTCAGGATCGGAAGACCGGGATCGGCGTCTTTCCAGAGAGCCAGGAAATCCTGATACGCGAGCCTCGCCCTGGTTGTATCCCCCGAGAGCACGTAGGCACGGCCTAATTGCAAGCGCGCCACAGCACCTATGGGATCGCTGACTACAATTCCGCGGTGATTGAGGATCTTCTGGAACTCGGCTGCGGCTTCGGCTCCTTTGCGTGCGGCGAGATAGGCTTGGCCCCGCACATACACTGGATACATGGCGCCGAAGAATGCGTTGAGTGCACTGCGCGGCGAGCCTAATTCATAACGGACACCCTGCAGTAATTCGATCGCTCCGGATGGGTCGCGATGGTTGAGCGCGAGACGCGCGCGCAGAGCGGGCAGATAGCTGAAGCGGACAGCGGTATCTTCAGGGAATCGCTTTTCCAGATCATTCGCCATCGCTTCCGCCGTTGAAGAGTCTCCGGATAGCGCCAGCGCAAATGCGGTGCCATACTCTACTTCCCGACCTTTCGCCAGTTCTCGCGCTTTTCTTGCCCGCTGCATTGCCACGTGCGTATTCCCGTAAAAAGCTTCGCGCAGGGCTTCCCTGGTTGCATAAAAACCTGCATGTTCTTCATAACCGGCATGCTGTGCCATGTCTATTGCGTGTTGTGACAGCATTCTTGCCTGTTGCAGATGGCCGGCGAAGGCTAGGGCGGCCGCCTGATGATCCGACATCCAGTCTTCCGCTCCTGACCTTCCCTGGGTCTTGGCCACGAGCCGGTCCATCTCAGCTTTGTCCCCTTTCAAGAATGCGATTTCATGTTGCAGTATCAGCGAGTGCGGCGCGTCCAGTCCACGCGCGTTTGACTTCTGGAATGTGTCTTCTGCTTCTTCCAGACGATCGAGCGCAAGCAGATTGAAGCCGTGATGGAAATATCCGACGGCATAATCCGGATTGAATTCGATGAGCTTTTCGCCTGCAGCAGCGCCTTTTTCGTATTCAGCCAGCGTGGGGTAGATGAACCCTGACAGGAAGGAAGGCGGCCCGTCGTCCCTCGGATAGATCGTCGCCCAGGTCTCGCAGGTTTGCTGCGCCTTTTCCATATTTCCGGTGACCCGCCCATCGTAATAAGCGGTGATCATAAATCTCTCACGGTCGTTCGCTCGGTCACGCAGATCGTAGGCTTTTCTCTCGTAGGCCGCGGCAAGCTCTGGTTCGCCTATTGAACTGTGAATTACCCCAAGCCAGGCGTAGGCGATGGCAAACTTGGGATCAATCTCGATGGCGTGCTTAAAAAAGGGCGCGCCGGCCGCCTCGCCCTGCACGCGCATCACTTTCCATCCCTCGCTGTAGGCCTTCAGCGCATCGAGTGAGGGCGTCGTAGCCTCATCGAGCGGGGTGTTGTGCTTTTCGACTGTCGCCAGCGATTCGCCGATGTTGGTCCTGAAATTACCAGCCATCCTGCTCAGGGTATTCAGCACATCTTCTTTTCGCGCCGCCTGCGCCTGGTCTTCGCTAAGCATGGCTCCTGTCTGGCAGTCCTTGGCATGCAGCCCGAGCACATACTCAGTGCCGACTCGTGCAATCGAGCCGGCCAGCACGGCGGCGCTGCCGGTCCGCACGCAAACTTCCTGAGCTATCTGGGGAGTGACCCGCGCGTCTGCCGGCTGACCCATCAGGCGCAACTCCTGCTGGGCGCGGTCCTCTGAAAGCAGACTAAGAAAGGGCGACTGTCCAAGCTGCACCGCCATGCCTTGGCGCAGCGTCCCATCGAATACCGGATCGCCGGTCGAATTCGCAAAATCGGCAAGAACCACCGTGTCGCGTTCGGTGAGCACCTTGCGGTGGCCGAAGGCACGAAACGTTATCAAGACGCCAGCGAGGGCAATGAGAAACAGGACTGATGCAAAGATCCACCGGCGACGCCGAGTCGAGCGCCGCGCGAGGCGTGTGCCGCTGTCGTCAGCAGGAGTCACAATCGCGGTAGAGGCCTGATTGGTACCGAGATCGCCGACGCGCTGCGTGACGAGTTCCGAATAGATCTCGGGAGTGAGGAAGCGATATCCGCGCTTGGGAATGGTCTCGACGTAGCGGGGATTCTCGGCGTCATCCCCAAGTGCTTCCCTCAGCTTGCGAACGGCCACCCGGAGGCTGCTGTCGAAGTCGACAAACGTATCGTCCTGCCAGATGCGATGGCGAAGGTCGTCCCGGGTGACCACCTGTCCCGCGTTTTCCAAAAGCACTACCAAAAGCCGGAATGGCTGCTCTTGCAGCTTCACCCGGTTCCCGTTTTTCAGGAGTTCGCCGGAGACGGAATTCACCTGGAACGGGCCGAACCGAAAGAGAGAACCGAGAGGCGTCTGCACGTCTCGCCCCGATCTCGCCCGGCATAGCAGCGTTGACGCGAGCGTTCACGCCGAGCGTAGCCGAGTGTAGCAACCCGCGCGACAGTTTACGACCCAATTCGACCTATCTCATTCGCCACGACTTAGTTGTTCACAGAGGTTTTACGGCAAGTTTCTTTGACCCGCATGGATGGCTGCGTTTTGATGCGTCTGCCCGGGACGAAAGCAGGGCAAACACGCACTGACGGCATAGCCGAAAGGAGAAATTCCAATGAAACACCAGACACTGGTATCTATCGCAGGGTTGAGCTTGCTCTCCGTGGCGGCGATGCCGGCTCAGCTGATCGCGCAGGCTGGATCAGCAACGGCACCGCCTCATTACAAACTCACCGACCTAGGGATGGTCGGCCCGAACCCCGGCCAACCGCTCCAAATCTCCAACGATGGGATCATCGCGGGCAGCGCCGCAGTTAAAAACGCAGAGCATGCCATGCTGTGGTATCGGCGCCTGAGCCTGGATATCGGCACTCGCGGACTCGGCGGGCAAAACAGCAGCGCGTACGGCGTCAACAACTGGGCGCAAGCGGTAGGCGAAGCGGACACCGCAAAGCCGGATCCACTGGGTGAAGACTTCTGCGGCTTTGCCGCCTTTGGCTTTGCTTCTGGGACCAGGTGCCTGCCTTTTCTCTGGCAAGACGGCGTCACGCGACCGCTTCCCACGCTGAAAGACAAAAATGGGCTACACGGGAACAACGGGGCTGCCAATGTCATCAACAGCCGTGCTGAGATCGTCGGGGTTTCAGAGAACACGACGCTCGATCCGACTTGCCCGCCGTACGATCCTTCCAAGGCTCAAAGCCAGAAGGTGCAACAGAAACCTGTGATGTGGCGGGAGGGCCACGTTTATGAACTACCGGCGATCGGCGGCGATCCAGATGGGAATGTGTTTGCGATCAATGAGAGGGGGCAGTTTGCCGGAGGCACTGGGACCTGCACAGCCCTGAATACCAACCTCGGCCTGTATCTCCAGTTTGCCCATGCCGTGCTTTGGGACAACGGCAAGGCGATCGACCTGGGAAATCTTGGTGGAAGTTCCAACAATTTCGCTAAGGGCATCAACAATCGGGGGGACGTGGTTGGCAGTTCTGGCGTATCAAACGACATTCCCTTCTATGGATTTCTATGGACGAAGGAGAAAGGCAAAATGCAAGGCCTTCTTCCGTTCGGCGCGGATGCCGCCAGTCTTGCGCTGGCAATCAATGACGAGCGTGACGTGACCGGGATTTCTCTCGATGGAAACTTCAATCCGCGCGCCGTCCTATGGCATCACGAAAAGGCGTTCGATCTCAACGGAATGATTCCCAGCACATCGCCTCTCTACCTGATCACCGCATGCAGCATCAACAAGAGCGGCGAGATCATCGGTCTGGCGGTGGACAGCAACGGAGCATCCCATGGCTATCTCCTCACTCCCAGAGGGGACAGAGACGATCATGATGCGGCGTTGGACGGGCCTATGCAAATGTCCGACAACATTCGCGAGATGGTTCGCAAGCAACTGCACTTCGGCCCTACAGCAAAGTAGTTTGCATAAGTGCGGGCGCCCCGGATTGGAGAGCCAAACCTGGAGAACCAACTGCCTGCTGCTTCGACACCGGAGCAGCAGGCAGGTTTGATTCGCAGGGTGCGCGCTCCCGATCACTACTCCGAACGCAATGCCGCGACTGGATTCACACGCATCGCCCGGCGTGCGGGCAGGTAGCATGCGGCCATGGCGACGACGATCAGGATCAGGGCTAATAGAGCGAAGGTCATGGGATCGGTGGCACCCACGCCGTAGAGCAAGTCAGACATAAGGTGGGTGAGAGCGAGTGCGCCAGCAATGCCGATGGTGACACCCAAAAATGCCAAGCGCGCTCCCTGCCACAGAATCAGACCAAGCACGTTGCTGCGTTGTGCGCCGAGCGCCATGCGGATTCCGATCTCCTGCGTGCGCTGGCCGACCACGTAAGCGACGATGCCATAGATGCCGATGGCGGCGAGGCCCAAGGCGAGGACGGCGAAGGATCCGAGCAGCACCATTGCGAAGCGCCGGGAGGCCATGGAATCGGAGAGGATGCTTTCCATCGTTTGATTGCCATAGATCAGCTGCTGGCTGCTCATGCGCCGGCTGGTGGCGTGGACAGCGTCGACGACCGCCGCGAGGCTTCCCTGGTAGCGCAGGACAACGTCGGAACTGGGCCCCATGAAGTCGTCGGGCATCTGCATGCAGGGAATGTATAGCTGTGCGCGAAGTGAGTTCGCGTCGTCGAGATCGAGGCCCCACTGCTTGACATGGTTGACGACGCCGACAATCTGGAGCGTGCGGCCTCCGTTGTTGAGCACGATGCGTTTGCCGATGGGGTCCTGGCCGGCGAAATATTGCCGGGCGAAGACGTCGTCGACCACGGCGATCAACGGGGCGTGGTTGTCGTCCTGTGCGGTGAAGAAGCGACCGCGCTGGAGCGCGATCTTCATGACCTTGAGATATTCGGGACCGACGATGTAGTCGATTGCCCAGCTCATGCCATTTTCGTTAGCCGGCTTGGGCTTGCCGTCGAGCCAGAAGAGTTGTTCGTCGTCGGTGGCGATGGGCAACGCGCCCCAGTATTGGGAGACGGATGTGACGCCCGGAGTGGCCAGTAGTTGATCCTCGAGATCGCGGAATGCCGCGCGGAGTCTGTCGGGAGATGCGTGCATCATCGAGGGGGGAAGGGAGAGACCAAAGGTCAGGACGTTGTGCGCATCGAATCCTGGATCGACATCCGCGAGCCGCATCAGGCTACGGACCATGAGGCCGGCACCGATGAGCAGCACCAGCGCAACCGCCATCTCCACGACGACAAAAGTATTCTGCGCCCGATTGTGCGTTTTGCTTGCGCCGCGGCCACCGTCCTTGAGTGCGGATTGAGGGTCGGCCTGTGAAGTTTTCCATGCCGGCACCAGACCGAAGAGGACACCGGCGAGCAGCGAGATCGCCATGGTGAAGGCGAGGACGCGGAAGTCCAGGCCGATCTCTTCAGCGCGCGGGAGGGCGGTGGGCAGACGCCCGATCGCGGCATGCGTCCCCCAGGCTGCGAGGAGTAACCCGACGAAGCCTGCTGTCATGCCAAGCAGAATGCTTTCGGTAAGCAACTGAGAGACTATGCGACGCCGACTTGCGCCTAAAGCCGTGCGCACTGCGAACTCGCGCCGCCGCGCCGACGAGCGGGCCAGCAGCAGGCTGGCAACATTCACGCAGGCAAGGAGCAAAACAAAACCAACGGCGGCGAGCAGGACGAGGAGGAATGGACGCGCCTCGCCGACGATCTGCTCCTTCATGGACGCGACGCTGGCACCGATGCCTTTATCAGCTTTGGGAAATGCAACGGCGAGATTGTGCGTGACCCGGTCCATGTCGGCCTGCGCCTGCCCGAGGGAGATTCCCGGTTTGAGGCGGCCGATACCGTGGATTCCGAGACCGGCATCGCGATTCATGAGCAGCGGATTGCCCCACTGGCGAAAGGGAGCATAGATATCACGCTCGCGAAAACTAGGCAGGCGAAGATGAAAGCTTGCGGGAATGACGCCGACGATCATGAAGGCCTTGCCATCAAGCGTGATGTTCCGGCCAAGCACGGTGGGCGACGCATCGAATTTCCGGCGCCAGAACCCTTCGCTGATCAGCGCAACCGGGGCGGCGCCAGGCTGCTCCTCTTCAGGCGTGAAGGCGCGACCGAGAATGGGATTCACACCGAGCACCGAGAAAAAGTCGCGAGAGACAAACTCGGCCTTCACCTGCTCGGGTTCGCCTTTGCCGGTAAGGCTGAATGCGTATCGGCGAGCAATAGCCAGCGAAGAGAAGGTGCGGTTGTCCTTCTGCCAGTCGAGAAAATTGGGATAGGAGATAGAGCCCTGGTCGAAGTTCGGCTTGCTCTCGTGCAGTGCGACCAATTGTTCGGGATGAGGGAATGGCAGCGGATTCAGCAGTACTCCATTCACAATGGAGAAGATCGCTGTGTTGCCGCCAATCCCCAGCGCTAGCGTGGCAATGGCAACGATGGTGAAACCGCGGTCCTTCCACAACACACGCGTGCCGAAGCGGATGTCATTCCATAGCATTTCGAGCCAAGGAAGACTTGCGCGGTCGCGGTAATGTTCCTTTGTCTGTTGCAGGCCGCCGAGCCTGATGAGCGCCTGCCGCCGCGCCTCTTGCGGATTCATGCCGGAACGAAGGTTGTCATCGGTATGCATCTGGAGATGGGCTTCGATCTCGTCGGCGAAGTCGCGGCTTCCCTGCTCAGAGCGGAGGAAGCCGGACAGACGAACCAGCCACGCACGCAGATGTCTCACGAGGACCTCCCAGAAGCAGCTCAAGGATCGCAGAGCATCTTCTATTGGTTTCCCATAAGAAGGTAGCTGAGTGCCCTATGGCGTGGCAATAGGAGTTTGCGCAACAGAACTGCGTCAGGCGAACTTGCGGAACGCGAGGACGGCGTTGAGGCCGCCGAAGGCAAAGGAGTTGGAGAGGCAGGCTTCTACCTGCTGGGCGCGGGCAGTATTGGGGACGACATCGAGGTCGCAGGCGGGGTCCTGCGTCGTGTAGTTCACCGTTGGCGGGATGACGTCGTTGGCGAGGGTGAGGGCGGAGGCTGCGGCCTCGATAGCTCCGGCGGCGCCCAGCGTGTGGGCGTGCATGGACTTGGTGGAGCTGACGGCGAGTTTGTCCGCGTGCGGGCCGAAGACGAGGCGGATGGCGGCGGTTTCGGTGCGGTCGTTCACCTCGGTTGCGGTGCCGTGGGCGTTGATGTAGCCGACCTGCTCCAGGGCGAGGCCTGCGTCGCGCAGGGCCATGCGCATGGCTCGAGCGGGGCCTTCGGCGGAGGGCTGGGTGATATGGCAGGCATCTGCGGACATGCCGAAGCCGACTATCTCTGCGATGGGCTTGGCGCCGCGAGCGAGCGCGGCCTCCAGCGGCTCGAGCACCAGCATGGCGGCGCCCTCGCCGAGCACCAGGCCGCTGCGGTCGGCAGAGAAGGGGCGGCAGGTGTCCTTGCTGATGACGCGCATCGCCTCCCAGGCCTTGAGGTTGCCGAAGTAGAGTGGGGCCTCGCTGCCGCCGGCGATGGCCATAGGCGCTACGCCGGAGCGCACCATGTGGAAGGCCTGGCCGATGGAGTGCGCGGAAGAAGCACACGCGGTGGAGATGGTGTAAGACGGACCCTGGATGCCCAGCTGCATGGAGATGTGGCTGGCTCCTGCGTTGGCCATACCCAGGGGAATGGTGAGTGGATGCACGCGGTTGCGGCCGTGGATGTAGAGCTCGCGGTAACCGACTTCCTCGGCGGAGCGGCCGCCGATGCAGGAGCCGGTGACGACGGCGCCGTCCTCGCGCATGGCCGGTGTCAGTTCGAGGCCGGAATGGGCCATGGCCTCCTTTGCCGCGACGACCGCGAACTGGGCGAAACGGTCCATGAGGCTGAGGTCTTTGGCCGGCAGGTGATCTTCGGGGACGAAGCCCTCGATATCGGCGGCGTGTTTGAAGCGGATCTGCTCGAAATCGCTGGAGTTGATGGCATGGATGCCGCAGACGCCAGCGGTGAGCGAGCGCCAGAAGACGTCCCGAGTGAGCCCGATCGCGCTGATGACACCGATTCCGGTGATGACGACGCGCGGCACGTCAGCTTTCCGGGGAGGCCTTGGCTTTGGCCTCGACCAGGTGGGTGATTCCGGCGATCATCTCCGGGATGTTTTGAACCTTCTTCGCCTCTTCATCATCAATTTCGATGTCGAACTCACTTTCGAGATCAAAGAGGATATTCAAGCGATCGAGCGAGTCGATGCCCAATTCCTCGAAGGTGCTGTCGGGGCGCACGGACTCCAGCGGGATGCGCCGGGTGTTGGCAATGATCTTGAGGACACGGTCCTGAATCGAGTCAGACATAGGCGGCGTAAGAGCGCAGGCGGCGAGACTACAACCGCAGGCACCAAGGTGAGGCCAAACTCCCAGCGTTTTGTAATCGAAATGTCATTCTACCCTTTTTCAAGCGTCTGGCCGCCTGCCGATGCAGGAACTCCGTTTGTCTCAGAGAGTTATGCTGAAAATGCGGGCGTGGCGCAAGAGCACTTTTCGGCATTTGGCCTGCCGAATCAGCCCCGATGGATGCTATCGCCCTGTTGATCAACCCTGTTTGGAGGAAGTTTGCCCCTCATCACCCTCTCCCTTGAAGCTGGACGCACCCGCGAGCAGAAGCGCCAACTGGCCGATGCGGTCTATGAAGCGCTGCGGGCCGCAATTCAGATCCCGGAGAATGACCGCTTTGTCGCCATTCGCGAGCATGCCGCCGGGGATTTAATCGCCGATCCGGGATATCTGGGGGTGGCGCGGAGCGAGCATCCGGTATTTGTGGAGATCACGCTGCGGCGCGGCAGGCCGGCCGAGAAGAAGCAGGCGCTCTACCGCGAGATTGCCCGGCGGATGAGCGCAACCGGGCTGGTGCGGCCCGAGGACCTGCTGATTGTGCTGCACGAGAACGAGACGCCGGACTGGTCGTTCGGCAGCGGCGTCGCGCAGTACGTTGAGGCGGAACAGCAGGAAACAGCCCGGCAGCAAGCATCCCAGAAGCAGGACGGGCGATGAGCTGGATATTGAGGAGCGAAGCGAGGGTAGCGAATGCTTGCTGATCTGAAACCGCTGGTTCCCTATCTGAAGCGGTACCGGCGCGCCTTCCTCTGGGGCGGTGTGTCGGTGGTGCTGTCGAACGCGATCTGGATCCTGCTTCCGCAGGTGTTGCGCGCCGCGGTCGATGCCCTGAACCATGGGGTAACGCAGCAAAAGATTCTCTACTACGCAGGGTTGATTGTGCTGGTGTCGCTGACCAAGGGCATCTTCCTCTTTCTCACGCGATGGATCCTGATCGGGATTTCGCGCGACATCGAGTTCGACATGCGCAACGATCTCTTCCGGCAACTAGAGAAGCAGTCGGCGAGCTATTACGCCGAGCATCGCACCGGCGACATCATGGCGCGCATGACCAACGACCTGAATGCGGTGCGCCAACTGCTGGGCCCGGCCATCATGTACAGCGCCAACACGGTGCTCTTCACGATAGGCGCGGTCTTCTTTCTGCTGCGCATCAGCCCCTTTCTCACGCTGGTGGCACTCGTGCCGCTGCCGCTGGCAAGCGTGCTGGTGCAGACGCTGGGGCGCAAGATTCAGGACCGCTTCGAACGCATCCAGGCGATGTTCTCGGAGATTTCCGCGCAGGCGCAGGAGAACTTCTCCGGCGCGCGGCTGGTGCGGGCCTTTGCGCAGGAGGAGGCGCAGATTGCCTCCTTTGAAACGGCAAATCGGGAGAACGTACGGCGCGGGCTGCGGCTGGTGCAGCTGATGGGCATGCTGTGGCCGACGCTCGAGTTCATCCTGGGGCTGTCGCTGGCGGTGACGCTGCTGGTAGGCGGGCATGAGGTGCTGTCGCACCGCATCACCGTGGGCCAGTTCGTGGCGTTCAACACGTACATGTTGATGCTGATCTGGCCGATTATCGCTCTGGGATACGTGGTGAACCTGGTGCAGCGCGGCACGGCGTCGGTGATCCGCATTCACGAACTGATGACGGAAAAGCCGACGATCGACGATGCGGCGGCGGATACGACGTTAGGGCCGGAGACGCGGCTGAAGGGCAAGATCGAATTTCGCCACTTGAACTTCGCGTACACGGATACCGACGGCAAGCCAGTGGAGGTGCTGCACGACATCAACCTGGAGATACCGGCGGGCACCAGCCTGGCGCTGGTGGGGCCGACCGGCTCGGGCAAGTCAACGCTGGTGGGGTTGATCGCGCGCTTGCACGATGCCGAACCGGGCACAGTGCTGATCGATGACCGGCCGGTGCGTGACTACCCGCTGGCCACGTTGCGCGCGAATATCGGTTTCGTGCCGCAGGAGACATTCCTGTTCAGCGAATCGATCCGCGAGAACATCGCCTTCGGCGCGCCGCAGGCTTCGCGCGAGGATGTGCTGGCGGCTGCGGAGGCAGCGCACATCCGGCGCGAGTTCGAAGACTTCCCGCACGGGCTGGATACCGCGGTGGGCGAGCGCGGGATCACGCTGTCCGGCGGGCAAAAGCAGCGCACGGCGATTGCACGCGCGGTGGTGCGCGATCCTGCGATCCTGATCCTGGACGACGCGCTGGCCAGCGTGGACACCTACACAGAGGAGACGATCCTGCGACAGTTGCGTGAGGTGATGCGGGACCGCACAACGATCTTCATCTCGCATCGCATCTCGACGGTGCGGCATGCCGACCGGATCGCGGTGCTGGTGAACGGCCGCATCGCGGAGCTGGGCACGCATGAGGAGCTGCTGTCGCTGGGTCACTTCTACGCGAGCCTCTACGAGAAGCAGTTGCTCGAAGAAGAGCTAGCCGTCGCCGGGGACTAGCCATCCAGGCACACGCGCCTACGGCGGGACTGGCCGTCCAGGCAACCGCACCTCCGGCGGGACTGGCCGTCCAGGCAGCCGCGCCTGCGGCGCCAGCTTCCAGCGGCTCGCTTCCTTTGGTCGCTCACGTTTGGGTGCAGTGGGCGACTCAGCTTGACCCACATCTCTGCGAGATGTGGCGCACCCGGCTTCGCCCCAAGACATTCAGGAATTGATCAAGCGATCCAGGCTGGCGCTTTTGTGTCGTCCTTCGCCGATGGCCGGATGGCTATGGTCTTCGAGAGCTGCTCCTGCCTGGTCTGCAGATCGAGCGGGATCATGGCGAGTGCGGTGGGGTCCTGGGCGGCGACCTTCCAGGCTTCGCGCACGTTGCGAACTTCGCGCGCTGTATCCAGAAAGAGCTGACGCGATGCGGCGGCAGAAGCGCGGAGGATGTCGGCAAAGACAGACGCGTAGAAGTCGCTGAGGCGTTCGGCAGAGGCTCCGCCGACGTCCATGCGAAGAGTCGCCTGCAAGTGGATGACGATGTTGAGAGCGCGGCGCGCCGCTTCGCGGCGTGCCGCTTCGTCGCCCAGTTCGCAGGCGACGGCGGCCTGGGTGAGAAAACGCTGCATGCCGTCGTAGAGAGCCACGATGAGTTGCACGCCGTTGGCGCTTTCGATCGCTGCTTGATGGTAGTGGCGCATCGCGAGTCCTTTAGCCGTTCTGGCCCTGGTTATAGCCGGTGATGGCGGAATAGATTTCGTTGACCATGTTGAGCTGCATGGGAATTTCCTGCAGCGTCTGGTTAGCGGCGTTTAATTCTGCGGTGAGGCTGGTTTGCTGCGTGGCGATGCGCGTATCCATGGTGCTGATGGTGCTGTTGAGGTTGGATTCCGCGGTGCTGTTGGCCTTCTGCGCCTGACTGAGAATGCTGATGGTCGAGCCGGTACCCGCGTTGTTGACGGCCTGCTCCAGGTTCAGTCCGAAGCTCTTGGTGCTTTGAAAGAGCGCCTGCACGCCGGAGTAATTGCCGTTCAGCGCGGCAGTGAGCTGGTCGGTGTCGAGCGAGAGCGTGCCGTCGCTATTGAGCGAGAGACCGATCTGCGTGGGAGAGGTGAGCGAGGTGCCGGAGGGCGTGGTGAGCGCGCCGGAGAGTGTCTGCTGCAACTGCGAGATGATCGTTGAACCGAAGAGAGGCTCGGCGTTGCCGCTTGCGTCCTTGCCCTCCTGCGCGGAAAGCGCGGATACGACCGAGTTGTAGTCCTTGACCAGAGTCGAGAGTGAACTGGTAACCGATGCGGTGTCGTTATCGATCTGGACCTGGACCGGAGTCGTGGGCGAGGAAGAGACTCCGAGCAACTGCATGGTGACACCGGAGATGGCACCGGTGACGGTGTTGCTGGCACTGGTGGTCTGGATGCCGTCGACGGTGAGTTGGGCATCCTGGCCGGGCTGTCCGGCAACGAGTGATACGGTGCCGCTGGCAGAGCCGCTGAGCGAGCTGCTGTCGATGTTGATCTGGCCGGCTGCTCCGGTGGTCTGGCTGATGAGGGAGAGCCGCGAGCCGCTGCTGTCGGTGACGACGCTCGCGGCAATGCCGAGGCCGGCCTGGTTGATGGTGGCAGCGAGACCAGCAATGGTGTTGTTCGCGGGATCGACGGAGATGCTTTGCGAGCTGCCGCTGCCGATGTGGAAGGTGAACGAGCCGCTGAGAGTGTCGTTTGCGGCGACGGCGCTGGATGCTTCGGTCGAGGTCTGGGCGAGCTGCTGCACGGTGACGGTATGGCTGCCGGCGGTGGCCGCCGAGGTGGCGGAAAGAAGCTCGAGCGTATTCGTATCTGAGCTGGAGCCTTGTTTTCCGGAGAGGACGCCGAGCGGATCGGTGAGCGCGGTGATATCGCTGGAGAGCGTGGAGAGCAGGCTGCCGAGGTTGGAGATGACGGTATCCTGCGACTGCAGCGCGGTCAACTGATTCTTGTAAGGCTTTTCGGCACCTTGCAACTGCGTGACCATCTGGGTGACCGTGCTCGCGACGTCGATACCCTGCCCGCTGCTGGGCGAGCCGAAGCTGAGGCCGATGGTTCCCATGCTGCGCTCCCTGAATGTTGCAGACCGATGCGGAAAAAATGCGGGTGGCTTGCCCAAAATCGACCACCCGCAGAAGTAAGGGGGTATGGAGATGGATGGAGATCGCTTTGGCAAGCGCGCAGCTGCATTGCTACACGCCGGCCGAAGCGACGACGACTGCGACGACTACTGGAGCAGCTTGGTGACGGCCTGCTGCGTGCTGTTGGCCTGCGCCAGAGCGCTGATGCCGGTCTGGGTCAGGATCTGGTACTTCGACAGCTCCGACGTGGCCTTCGTGTAGTCGGTGGCCATGATGGAGTTCGAGGCCGATGCGAGGTTCTCGCTCTGCGTGGTCTCGACGCTGGCGATCGAGTTCAGCGTGTTGATCTGCGAGCCGAGGTAGCCGCGCTGTCCGGCCACGCCGCTGATAGCGGCGGTGATGGCGGTGAGCGCCGCCTGCGCGTTTGCGGTGGCTAGTGCAGTGGTGGCACCGGTGAGGCTTGTGGTGCTCAGATCGGTGCTGGTGCCAACCGTGTAGGTGATGGCGTTTCCGGCGCCAGAGGCGATGGTGCCCCCTGAATCGCCGACCTTTGCGCTGGAGAGTGCCGCAATGCTGAGCGTGTCCGTTGATGTGCCGGTAGCCGTGCCATCGCTGGTATAGATCGAGAAGCTTGCCGGAGTAGTGGCTGTGCCGAAGACGGCCTGCCCGTTATAAGTGGTGGCAGAACCGATATTGTTGATCTCGGCCAGGATCGACTGATACTCCTGGTTGGCCGCTCCGGATTGCGCGGTGTTCAGTGTGCCGTTGCCGGCCTCGGTGGCCAGGGTGACTGCGCGGTTGAGCAGGTTGTTGACCTGGGAGAGCGCGCCATCGGCGGTCTGCAGCAGGCCCACGCCCAGGCTCACGTTGCTGGCGGACTGGGTGAGCGCGGACTGGTTGGCTTGCAGGCCGTCGGCCAGCGAAAGGCCAGCGGCATCGTCCGCGCCGGAGTTGATGCGCGAACCGGAAGAGAGCTGCGTGAGCACGTTCTGCAGGCTGGTCTGCGTGTTGCTCAGGTTGTTCGCAGCATAAGTTGCAGCGATGTTATTCAATACACCCATCGACATAGCGGTCGGCTCCTGTTGGTCCTGAAGTGGCGCGGGCTCCTGGATCACGTATGCCCGTGGGCACTTGGTGAAGGGAACCGTTTCTTGCTGAACTTCTTACTGGACCATTTATCGGCAGGAGCGCAGGCAACTTTATGCCCATTGCTCGCATTCCCGAGGAAACCGCTCGGCAACAGTTACTTTTCTGAGGAGTTACTTTTCTGGGGCGGCGCCGACGCCCAGGACCTTCACGATGACCCGTTTGGTCCGCCGGCCGTCGAATTCGGCATAGAAGATGCGCTGCCAGGTGCCGAGGTCGAGGTGGCCGCCGGTGATGGGCAGCGTGGTCTCGTGATGCAGGAGCAGCGCTTTGAGGTGGGCGTCGGCATTGTCCTCGCCGGTCTGGTGATGGCGGTAGTCGGGCTTGGCGGGCGCGAGCTTCTCCAGCCACTCGCCAATGTCATGGATGAGGCCGCTTTCGTTGTCGTTCACGTAAATGGCCGCGGTGATGTGCATGGGCGAGACGAAGCAGAGGCCGTCGTCGACACCGCTCTCGCGGACGATGCGCTCGACCTCGTCGGTGATGTGGACCATCTCGTAACGCTTGCGGGTATGCATTTCGAGATAGCGGGTGTGGGTGCGCCAGCCACAGTTGCTTGCGTGAGTCGTGGGCTGTTTTGCCATGTGCTTCACTCCTGACAGAAACTTCCAATGGAAAGGATTCTTATTGTCTGATGCCGCGCGCCGCTCAATCCGAACCGCCGACGCGCGAGGCGGCGATGCTGCGCGCGATGTATGAGCGGTTGATGGCAACCTATGGGCCGCAGCACTGGTGGCCGGGGGAGACGCCGCTCGAAATCACGCTGGGAGCTTATCTGACACAGAACACCTCGTGGCGGGCGGTGGAGCGGTCGCTCGAGAATCTGCGTCAACGCGGGCTAATCGGGAATGCGAGCGAGCACGGGGTGCTCGACGCCGCGGCGCTGCTGGCGACACCGGAGGAGGAGCTGCGGGTGCTGCTGCGGCCGTCCGGCTTCATGTTGCGAAAGACGGCGGCGATCCGCGCGTTCCTTGGCTTTCTGTTTGCGGAGGCCGGCGGCTCATTTGAGCGGCTGGCCGCGATACGCAGCGAAGTCTTGCGGCCGAAGCTGCTGGCGCTGCCCGGCGTGGGACCGGAGACAGCGGATGCGATCCTGCTGTACGCACTGGGGCACGAGGCGATGGTGGTGGATGAGTACCTGCGGCGCGTCACGGTGCGGCACGGCCTTACGCCGGAGCGGTCTAGCTATGAGGCGATCCAGCAGCTGGCGTGGAGCGCCTTTGCCGGTGAGCGCGGAAGCAACGCGTGCGGCACGCAAATGAGTTCCATGCGCTGATTGTGATGGTGGGCAAGGAGCACTGCGGGCCGAAGCCGCGATGTGCGGGGTGTCCGCTGGCGTGCTTCCCTGCTTTGCTGCCAGAACGCTGACGTTCAATTGCATCTACATATTGCATGCATTGGTTGAATGAGATCGGACGCGCGTTGCAGATGGCAGCCATGATGGGCTGGCAGATGCTATGGGCGCTCATTCTGGGCTTCGGGCTTTCGGCGGTGGTGCAGGCGACGGTGTCGCGTGAGAAGGTGGCCAAGCTGATGCCGGACGGCGGCCCGCGCTCGATCGCGATCGCGTCCGGACTGGGCGCGGCTTCTTCCTCGTGCTCGTATGCCGCGGTGGCGATTGCGCGCACCCTCTTTCGCAAGGGCGCGGACTTCCGCGCTGCGATGGCCTTTGAATTCGCTTCGACCAACCTGGTGTTTGAGCTCGGGCTGTCATTGATCGTGCTGATGGGGTGGCGATTTGCGGCGGCGGAGTTCGTCGGCGGCCCGGTGATGATCGTGCTGCTGGTGGTGCTGCTGAATCTGTTCTTCAGCAAGCGGCTGACGGACGAGGCACGCCGGCAGGCGGAACGGGGATTGCTGGGACGGATGGAAGGCCATGCCGCGATGGACATGGCCGCGAAGGGCGACACGTGGCTGGCGCGGCTGCGATCGCCGCAGGCGTTCACTGCCATCAGCAACATCTTCGTCATGGAGTGGGCCGCAGTGCTGGGCGATATTGTGCTGGGCCTGGTGCTCTCCGGCTGCATCGCGGCGTGGGTGCCGGCTGCGTTCTGGCAGCGATTCTTTTTAGTGGGGCATCCGGCACTGGCGCGCTGGTGGGGACCGCTGGCCGGGCCACTGGTAGCGCTGGTGTCGTTTGTCTGCTCGGTGGGCAATGTGCCGCTGGCGGCGGTGCTATGGCAGCACGGACTCAGCTTTGGAGGCGTGATCGCGTTCCTCTTCGGCGACCTGATCATCCTGCCGATCGTGAACATTCACCGCAAATACTATGGCTGGCGCGCCGCGCTGGTGCTGCTGGTGCTGTTCTATGTTGCGATGGCAGCCGCGGCGCTGGCGGTGGAGTGGCTCTTCCTGGCGCTGCACCTGACGCCACACGCCCACAAAGGTGGCATGGCGATGGACATGAGTTTTCGCTGGGGCCACACAGCGGTGTTAAACGTCATCTTCCTTGCGATGGCGGCAGTGCTGCTGTGGCGGTTCTTCCGCTGCCGGCGGCGCGGAGATGCTGCGGCATATGAATGAGCCGATGAGTCATGAAGATCACAGCGCCCATAGCATGCACCATGCGGCGCATGATCAGGGGGCAGCGCACGGTCCGCACAATCATGGAGCAATGCATTGAACGAGCCGACCTCCCGGGAGACAGCGCACGAAACTCTCTACGTCGCCAGCTCAAATGCAGGCAAGCTGCGGGATTTTGCCGTGGCGGCTTCGGTCTTTGGCGTCGAGATCGCCGTGTTGCCGGGGCTGCAGGAGATTCCCCCGCCGGAGGAAACCGGCGCGAGCTTCGAGGCGAATGCGCGGCTGAAGGCGGAGGCAGTACAGCCGCGCGCGGCCTGAGCTGCTGGTGCTGGCCGACGATTCCGGGCTGGAAGTAGATGCGCTGGGCGGTGCACCGGGCGTTCGCTCCGCGCGCTATGCGGAGGATGCGGGGTTCGATGCGGATCGAAGGTGGAAGACGCGGATGGGCGGAACAATCTCTATCTCTGGGTCAGCTTCGCGGGCATCCCCGGCCGTGGACAGCACGATATCGCTGTGTGCTGGCAGTGGCGCGGGATGGCGTGATCCTCGAGACTGCCGCCGGAGTGGTGGAAGGCGAGATCATCGCTACGCCGCATGGGACGGGGGGGTTTGGCTACGATCCGCTATTCTGGCTGCCGGAGTTGGGGAAGACGATGGCAGAGATCGACCTCGGAACCAAGCAGCGGCTGAGCCATCGCGGGCGCGCGCTTCAGGCGTTGCTCCAACGGATGCGCAGCCCGCAGCACCTATGATGACCCATCGCGACGGCGGTGCCTTGGTTGACGGTCGTTCTTTGCGCCACCCATAATGATAGGTGGCCTTCCCACACCGATCCGCCGAATCCCTGAGCCTTTTTCTCGAGCGTCACTGGCGATCGCTGAGGCGCGCGTTCGCGCCCGGATGTGGGTTGTGCCTGCGGGAAATTCGTAGCTGCTGCTGATGAGGTGATCTTCCATGGGATGGGCAAGACGTGACAGGTAAGGCGGGGTTGAAATCATGAGCACGAGTGCGATAGGGGTGCGCGAGCGCGCGCCGAGTTTTTGGGGATCGACCAACGGCAAGAAGGCCGTGATGGCGGTGACGGGCGCCATCCTGTTTATCTTTGTCATCGGACACCTCGCGGGCAATCTGCAGGTCTTCGAGGGGCCTGCGAAACTAAATGCCTACGGCAAGCTGCTGCATGACGTGGGCGAGCTGCTCTGGCCGGTGCGCATCATCCTGCTCATCTGCGTGGTGCTGCACATCTGGGCGACCGTACAGCTTGCTCTGCTGAAGAAGCGGGCGCGGCCGGTTGGCTACTCGGCGAAGAAGGCGATTTCATCCTCCTATGCCTCGCGCACCATGTACTGGAGCGGCCCAATCGTGCTGGCGTTTGTGATCTTCCACCTGCTGCACCTGACCGCCGGGTACATTCACCCAGGAGCCGCATTCATCGAAGGCGATGTGTACCACAACGTGGTCGCTGGCTTTCAGGTGTGGTGGGTTTCGGTCTGGTACATCTTCTCGATCATCCTGCTGGGGCTGCATCTGCGGCACGGGATTTGGAGCATGTTTCAGTCCCTCGGCATGAATCATCCGCGGCATACGCCGATTTTGAAGAGCGCGGCGTGGGTGATCGCGCTGGTGATTGTGCTGGGATATATCTCGATTCCGATCAGCGTCATGTTAGGGGTGGTGAAATAGATGGCACTCGATTCTAAAGTCCCCACCGGCCCCATCGAGCAGGCATGGGAGAAGACGAAATTCGACCTGAAGCTGGTGAACCCGGCGAACAAGCGCAAGCACACGATCATTGTGGTGGGCTCGGGGCTGGCCGGTGCCTCGGCCTCAGCTACGCTGGGTGAGCTTGGCTATAACGTGAAGTGCTTCTGCTTCCAGGATTCGCCGCGGCGGGCGCACTCGATTGCGGCGCAGGGCGGCATCAACGCGGCGAAGAATTACCAGAACGACGGCGATAGCATTTACCGGCTGTTCTATGACACGGTAAAGGGCGGCGACTTCCGCTCGCGCGAAGCCAATGTTTACCGGCTGGCTGAGATCAGCGTGAAGCATCATTGACCAGTGCGTGGCGCAGGGAGTGCCGTTTGCGCGCGAGTACGGCGGCTCACTGACCAACCGGTCGTTCGGCGGAGCGCAGGTATCGCGCACTTTCTATGCGCGCGGCCAGACGGGGCAGCAGTTGCTGCTGGGCGCCTACCAGGCGCTGGAGCGACAGGTGCACGCGGGCACGGTAGAGATGCTGGCGCGCACCGAGATGCTGGACCTGATCGTGATCGACGGCAAGGCGCGCGGCATTGTGGCGCGCAACCTGGTGACGGGTGAGATCTCGACGTATATTGCGGATGCTGTGGTACTGGCGACGGGTGGGTACGGGAACGTCTATTACCTGTCGACCAATGCCAAGGGATCGAATGTGACGGCGAGTTGGCGCGCGCACAAGCGTGGCGCACTGTTTGCGAACCCGTGCTACACGCAGATCCATCCGACGTGCATTCCGGTGTCGGGTGACTACCAGTCGAAGCTGACGCTGATGTCGGAGTCGCTGCGCAACGATGGACGCATCTGGGTGCCGATGAACAAAGGCGACAAGCGGCCACCGGACCAGATTCCGGAGGCAGAGCGCGATTACTTTCTCGAACGGAAGTATCCGAGCTTCGGCAATCTCGTCCCGCGCGACGTGGCCTCGCGCAATGCAAAGGCGGTGTGCGATGAGGGCCGCGGCGTGGGCCCGAGCGGGCTGGGCGTGTACCTGGATTTCGCCGACGCGATCCGCCGCGTGGGCGAAGACACAATTCGCGAACGCTACGGCAATCTCTTTGACATGTACCAGCGCATTACGGACGAGAACCCGTACAAGGTGCCGATGCGCATCTATCCGGCGATTCACTACACCATGGGCGGGCTGTGGGTTGACTATCACCTGCAAAGCACGATTCCTGGTTTGTTCGTGCTGGGCGAAGCGAACTTCTCCGACCATGGCGCGAACCGGCTGGGCGCGAGCGCGCTGATGCAGGGCCTCTCCGACGGCTACTTCGTCATTCCCTACACTATCGGCAACTATCTGGCGACGAACAAACTGGGAAAGGTAGAAGAAACGAATGCCGAGGTGCGCAATGCCGTGGCGTGCGTGAACGAGACCATCGCGAAGCTGCTGTCGATCAAGGGCAAGCGGACGGTGGATTCGTTCCATCGCGAGCTGGGCAAGATCATGTGGGAATACTGCGGGATGTCGCGCACGGCCGGGGGTTTGCAGAAGGCTATTGAGCAAATCCGGGAGCTACGGGACCAGTATTGGCAGAACGTAACTGTGCCGGGAACAGGCGCCGATCTGAACCAGAGTTTGGAGAAAGCTGGGCGGGTTGCGGACTTCCTGGAGCTGGGCGAGTTGATGTGCATCGACGCACTGGAACGGAATGAAAGCTGCGGCGGCCACTTCCGCGAGGAGTATCAGACACCGGACGGCGAGGCGAAGCGCGATGATGAGCACTTCTCCTACGTAGCGGCCTGGGGATATCGCGGGCCGGGCAATCAGCCGGATCTCACGAAGGAGCCGCTTGAGTTTGAATACGTGCACCCGAGCCAGAGGAGCTACAAGTAAATGAAACTGACGCTAAAGATCTGGCGGCAGACGGGCCGCAACGACAAGGGCAGGTTCGTCAGCTACACGGTCGACGATGTGAACGCCGAGATGTCCATGCTGGAGTGCCTGGACGTGCTGAACGAGACGCTGATCGAGCGCGGCGAAGAGCCGATAGCTTTTGAGCACGACTGCCGCGAGGGCATCTGCGGATCATGCGGCTTCATGATCAACGGCATCCCGCATGGACCACTGCCGGCGACGACGGTATGTCAGTTGACCATGCGGCACTTCAAGGACGGCGAGGAGCTGGTCATCGAGCCGTGGCGTGCTGCGGCCTTCCCTGCTGTCAAGGATCTGGTGGTGGATCGGCGCTCGTTTGACCGCATAATTGCGGCCGGCGGGTATATCTCGGTCTCGACGGGCAATGCGCCGGATGGCAACGCCATCCTGGTGAGTAAGGAGACGTCCGATCGCGCGATGGATGCGGCAGCGTGCATCGGCTGCGGCGCGTGCGTCGCGGCCTGTCCGAATGCGTCCTCCGCGCTGTTTACGGGCGCGAAGATTGCGCACCTCAGCATCCTGCCGCAGGGCGAACCGGAGCGGGATCATCGCGCGCGAGCGATGGTGGCGCAGATGAATACCGAGGGCTTCGGCGGCTGCACCAATATCGGCGAGTGCACGGGCGCGTGTCCCAAGGAGATTCAGCTGGAGGTCATTGCGACCATGAATCGCGACTACATTCGCGGGAGTTGGAAGCGGCGCGACCAGGAAGTCCGGACAGTGAAGCCGATGACCGAGTGGAGCACGGGATCGAAGCTGAAGATCGATCCACACGCTACTAGCTGAGTAGCGAACGCAAAGCAGATCCCTCCGCTCCGCCGATCTCGCTCACGCTGAGATGGCTCCGGTCGGGATGACAAGCGATAAGCAAATGAGAGAGCCCTGGGTTATCCAGGGCTCTTTGGTGCGGATTTCCCATTGCTATCCGTCACCGAGTTCACCGCAGAGCGGCTCTTCTTGACGGAAAAGCCGCGCAATCTTTATTAGCTCCCTGTACACGTTTGGGAAATCTGCTCTCGCTTTTCGCGGTGATGAAGGCAGGTTAAACGTTGTGGCCGTGTGGATCGCTTTCGACGATCACGTCCTTGCCTTCTTCATCCTTGCGCTGCCGCTCCATTCCACGACCCGCCATTTCATCAGCAATCCTGTTCATGCGGTCGTGTGAGCTGCGATCAGGCGTCGATTTGGCGTGGGTGTCCGGATGCGCGGGGCGTGCTACGTCCTTTTTCGTGTCCTTCACGATTGGCTGCATAGTTCACCTCTCCCCTAGAGAGATGGGTGGTGCCGGGCGGGAGGTTGTCCTTTGCTACACTCGGATTCCATGAAGCTGCCGGTAGCTGCTCTCCTTTTGACCGCCTCCTGTTTCACTGCGCAGAACACCACGCGCATCTTTGCGCAAACCAGCCCAAAACCGCACCGGCATGCAACCACAACTATGACGACTGCTTCTTACGCGCCTGATTTTTTTATCGATACGCATGCCGACACGACACAGCGCATGCTGGATGAGCACTTCGACCTGGCCGACCCGCTGAATGGCGGGCATGTGAACTTCCAGGCTGCGAAAGAGGGCCATTTGGGTGCAGAGTTCTTCTCCATCTGGGTGGAACCGCAGTTTTACCAGAACCAGTACGCGGGACGGACGCTGGCGCTGATCGATGCTGTGCACCAGGCGGCGCTGAAGCATCCGGACAAGATGATGATGGCCTACTCCGTCGCCGATATTGAGCGCGCTCATCGTGCGCACAAGCTCGCCGCGTTGATGGGCATCGAGGGTGGCCATTCGATCGAGAATTCGCTCGACCTGCTGCGCTACTACTACAAGCTGGGCGTCCGCTATATGACGCTGACCTGGTCGAACTCGAACGACTGGGCGGATTCCTCCGGCGACATCACCGATCCCAAGGTGCACCACACGCAGGAAGGACTGACGGAGTTCGGCAAGGACGTGGTGTACGAGATGAATCGCCTGGGCATGATGGTGGACATCTCGCATGTAGCGGACAAGACGTTTTACCGGACCCTGATCCTGAGCCGCGCGCCGGTGATTGCGTCGCACTCGTCGGCGAGGGCTTTGACCAATGCGCCGCGCAACATGACGGATGAGATGCTGCGGGCGCTGGCTAATAATGGCGGCGTGGTGCAGGCGAATTTCTTCTCCGCCTTCATATCTGAGAAATGGCGCCAGGCGTGGGTGGCTCAGCAGCCGGAGCGCGAGGCCGCGGAAAAGGCTGCCGAGGAGAAGACCAAGGCTGAGGGCAAGCCGTGGGTCTACTCGCAAGAAGAGGCGATGGACAAGGAGTTCGCGGCGAAGATTCCGCGGCCGCCGCTGAGCGATCTGATCGATCACATCGACCACATGGTGAAGGTGGCGGGCATCGACCATGTCGGCATTGGATCGGATTTCGATGGCATTCCGTCGGCGCCGGAGGGCATCGACTCCGCAGCGGATCTGCCGAAGATCACCGCTGCACTGAAGCAGCGCGGCTACAGCGAGGCGGACTGCCGCAAGATCATGGGCGGGAATCTGCTGCGGGTTTTCGCGCAGGTGGAGAAAGTGAGCCGGCAGCTGCAGGCTGAAGAGAAACAGCGCCCGAAGATCACCGAGACGCAGCCGTTTCATAAATAAACAAAAACCGCCAAAAAAAACGCGGCTGACGTCTCGGCGTCAGCCGCTTTCTGTCTAAGAGAGGCGACTACCAGTGGTGATCGTCCTCAAAGGGAGACGTCAGCCAGGGCGTGAAGAGCACCGAGCCGACGACGCTGGAGCATCCCTTGCTTCCCGGGCCACGTGGACAGTTCCACCAGTTCTGCGTCGCGTCCACAGTGCCGGTTCCGTAGTTAGCGACACCGACTCCCCAGCCGAAAAAGTCGTTCAGATGCACGTTCAACTGGCCGGAGGGCGCGTTGAAGGCGACGTCGATCGCTTCATCCTCGATGACATTCTGTGAGATGACGGTTCCGGTGATCGGCGCCACGCTGAAGACGTTGATGCCGGTGGGCCCGGGAGTCGCCGTGTCCGCGGTGTCTGCTGCATTGCCGGAGATGCGGTTGCCGACGATCACGTTGTCGTTGAGATTGACCGGTGGCGCCGGGGCGGGTGCCGCGGCATGGTTGTGCATGGTGACGCCGGGCAGGCCGTTATTGTGGAGGTCGTTGTCATAAACCACATTGGCCCAGGCTGTGGTGCCAGGAAATGGAGCGAAGATGCCAACTCCGGCGCCCGCGCCGGGAACCTGGAAGCCATTGTGCGATGAGTCATTGTGGGCGATGGTGTTCAGCATGACGCCGAACGGACCCTTCGCGGTGGGTATCACCGAGGTGGCCGGGCCATGAGAGGCCATGGTGATGCCGCAGTCGTAGGGATTGTCGTGGACCGAATTGCCGCTGATGAGATTGTTGCGGCTAACTCCGGTTTCATCGGAGATGAGGATGCCTCCCGAGTTGTGCTCGGATTCGTTGCGAACGATCGAGGAGTGATCTACCCCCATGAGGTGAATGCCCTCGCCGCAGTCTTCACCTTCGTTGGTCTCAAAGGCGGGAATGCCGGGGCAGGCCGGCGTGGCAATATCGAGTGCCTTGTTGTTGTCCAGCACGTGGTTCTCGAGGATGGTCACGTCGGAGGCATTCGCGATGAGGATACCTTCGAAATTCGCATTGCGTATCTTGAAACCCGATACCACGACTCCGTTGACGCCTGCATTGGGAGCGGCGGCCATGCCGTTGATGAAGATGCCATTCGACAATCCTTTGGCATCGATGATGGACTCGCCTTTTTCCTCGGCGATCAGCGACAGGGATTTGGTAATGACTACCTGCTCCTTATAAGTGCCCTCCGCGACGCGAATGGTGTCGCCGGGAGATGCTGCCGCGACCGCCGCGGAGATCGAGGACATGCATCCGTGCTTGCCGCCTGGATTGACGCATAGAGTGGCGGCCAGGCTGGAAGCTGTGAACATGGAAAGCAAGCCAACTCCGATGAGATATCGCACAGAACTGCCCTGGATCTCTCGACAACGCATAAAGCTCACGCCCTGAAACATGGATTTCTCCTTACCTGCAATGTTGTTTCTGAAACTGGGGAAAGAATGGGATATTAGGGGAACTCGGACCGCCGATGATGTTAATGCTGCGACCAGGGCCGCACAAGGTAACAAACCAAAAATAGCCCTAACCTCAAAAATGATGGCAAGGAGTTTACAAACAGATGAAACATCTACTTACTGCTAGTGCGCTCGTGGTGGGCGTGTTTCTGGGGGCCGCCGGCGCAATGCACTCACAGCAGAGCGCAGCGGGCACGCAGCGCATTGTGCAGTTCGAGAACGACGACGTGAAGGTGTGGAAGTCAATTGTCGTGCCGAATGCACCGTTGACCATGCATCGCCACGAGCACGGAAGAGTGATCATCGCTCTTCGCGGCGGCACCATGAAGATCGTCGAGCAGAGCGGTGCGAGCGAGGCGCACGTATGGGAGACGGGAAAGGCTTACTGGCTGCCCGCAAACGCTCCAAACACGATGCACGCGGACGTGAATGCCGGCGATCAGCCGATTGAGGTGATGGTGGTTGAGTTGAAGAAGGACAAGTAGACCTTGAATTGCGCGGCAGTATGTTCTGCGGGTTCGGGCTACTTAGGCCAGGACTTCCGCCGAGCCTGATAGATTCCCTTTTTCTTTGGACCCCTTGGGCTAAGCTTTGCCGGCTTCTTCGCGACCGTCTTCTTCGCCGCTGTCTTCTTTGTGGTGCGTGAGAGCGTCTTCTTTGCCGCGACCTTCCGGGCCGCCGGGACTGGCGCGGAAACCTCTTCGGCTGACCTTCCCCTTCGCCCGAAGAACGTGGCGAGCAGCCGTTGCATTTTCTTCAGCGCATCGCTTACGGCGGCTTCCGTCGTCGTTGCCGTTGCGCTCGCGCTCACAGGCCGGTCTCCCGCGGGGCGCACCTCAACCAGGCAGCGCTTGTCCGCTCGGCCAGTCCTCTTGTTATCGATGTCGCTGAGATGGACCTCGACTCGCGTGAGTTTTGCAGCGAATCGGTCCAGCAGGCGGCTCGCTTCATCTTCAACAAACTGCGTCAGGCTGGCGTCCACACCAATTGTCTTGTCGCTGTTGGCTTGAATTTTCATCCGGTCCTCCGGCAGAGAGCGGCATCGAAAGTGAATCGGTCAAGTGTAACCCTGAAGCGTGAATGACAGGCCAGCCTAAGGCGCAGAAGAATGTTCCCAGTCCTTGCAGCGGGCGACAAAGCTCCCGCGGCGGGACTAGAATCCCGCCGTGCCGGAGGATGGGTTCTAGAACCGTTCTCTGGAAAGGAGCGAGCACTATGGCGACAGTTACGGCGCTGCGGCCGGGGACGTATGGCTTCCCGGTTTCGATTCGCAAGCAATACCAGAATTACATTGGCGGCGAGTGGGCCAAACCCGCCTCGGGCACCTACTTCGAAAATGTGACGCCGGTCACCGGGCAGGTGCTGTGCGAGATTCCACGCTCGAACGCTGCGGATATCGACAAGGCGCTGGATGCGGCGCATGCGGCGAAGGCGGAGTGGGGCAAGACCTCGCCCGCGGCACGCGCACGCATTCTGGAGCAGATCGCGCAGCGCATGGAAGACAACCTGGAGATGCTGGCCACAGTCGAGACGTGGGACAACGGCAAGCCCATCCGCGAGACGATGGCCGCCGATCTGCCGCTGGCAATCGATCACTTCCGCTACTTCGCAGGCTGCATTCGCGCGCAGGAGGGCGGCATCTCCGAGCTCGATGAGACCACCGTCGCCTATCACTACCACGAGCCGCTGGGCGTGGTGGGGCTGATCATTCCGTGGAACTTCCCTCTTCTGATGGCCACGTGGAAACTTGCTCCGGCGCTGGCGGCTGGAAATGCCGTGGTGTTGAAGCCGGCAGAGCAGACGCCGCTGGGCATTCTCGTGCTGATGGAGCTGATCCACGATCTGCTGCCGCCGGGCGTGCTGAACGTGGTGAACGGTTTTGGCCTGGAAGCGGGCAAGCCGCTGGCCTCCAGTTCGCGGGTGAACAAGGTCGCGTTTACGGGCGAGACGACGACGGGTCGGCTGATCATGCAGTATGCCTCGCAGAACATCATTCCGGTCACGCTGGAATTAGGCGGCAAGTCGCCGAACATTTTCTTCGCGGATGTGTTGCAGGCGGACGATGCGTTCTTCGACAAGTCTCTCGAAGGCTTCGCGATGTTCGCGCTGAATCAGGGTGAGGTCTGCACCTGTCCGTCGCGCGCACTGATCCAGGAGAGCATCTACGACCGGTTCATGGAGCGCGCAGTAAAGCGCGTCAAGGCGATCAAGCAGGCGAACCCGCTGGACAAGACGACGATGATTGGCGCGCAGGCGTCGACGGAGCAGATGGAGAAGATCCTGTCGTACTTCGATATCGGCAAGCAGGAGGGCGCGGAGACGCTGACCGGCGGCAAGCGCGCTTCACTCGATGGCGAGCTCGCAGACGGCTTCTACATCGAACCGACGATCTTCAAGGGTCACAACAAAATGCGCATCTTCCAGGAGGAGATCTTTGGACCGGTGGTTTCGGTGACGACCTTCAAGGATGAAGAAGAGGCGCTGGCGCTGGCGAACGACACGCTCTACGGCTTGGGTGCGGGACTGTGGACGCGCGATATCAATCGCGCGTATCGCATGGGCCGTGGCATCCAGGCGGGACGCGTGTGGACCAACTGCTATCACCTCTATCCGGCGCACGCGGCCTTTGGCGGGTACAAGCAGTCAGGCATCGGGCGTGAAAACCATAAGCTGATGCTGGATCACTATCAGCAGACGAAGAACCAGCTCATCAGCTACAGCCCGAACGCGATGGGCTTTTTCTAGGCATTTTGCCATGCAGGCAGACGCACTCACGTGCGTTCCGGCGGGCGGCTTCCGTTGGTCGCCGCCTACTGGCTGGCTTGGTGCTTGCGAGCTGGAGAAGAGGTGATGGACGTGAGTGAGATAACGGAAACGGAGGCACCGGCCCAGGTCGTCTCGACCGCAGCAGCTACCGCGCTGATGGAGAGGCTTGCCGCGAAATATGGCGCGCTGATGTTCCACCAGTCCGGCGGCTGCTGTGATGGCAGCTCGCCGATGTGCTATCCGCGGGGAGAGTTCCTGGTGGGCGACAGCGATGTGCTGCTGGCAACGCTCGGGGAGACACCGTTCTACATGAGCCGCAGCCAGTTCGAGTACTGGAAGCACACCCAGATCGTCCTGGACGTGGTGCCGGGGCGCGGCGGCATGTTTTCACTCGAGGGACCGGAGGGCGTACGTTTCCTGATCCGCTCGCGTGTGTTTACGGATGAGGAGATCGCTGCACTGCGAGCGGCGGGCCGAATCTAAATCGCTCACACCGCTCTCACAGCTATTGCCGACAACGCTCTGGGCAGCTACTGCGCTGCAACGCTCGCCAATGCCTCAGTGAGCGCCTCCTCTAGACCCAGGCGGCTGCTGGTTTCAGCGCGGGATAGAGGGCTGCGAGGTCGCGCAGAAATTCGCGTACGCGCACTCGCATCGCACGCATGGCCCAGACAAAGAGGAGGCGGCGCCCCCAACGCCGCTTCATCAGCCAGCGTGACGCATAGAACATGATGGTGCGCTTGATGTATCCCATGAAAGCCTCCTGCGGGTGAGATGCAGCAAAACAGGATGGAGCCGCTGGAGAGCTTGTCTCGCGGCCGGCTGGGGCGGCTCGGGTGGCGTGGTTGGAAGCGCATACGATAGTCTGACGGGTTGGATCTACGCATGCCCTCTGTCTTCCGATTCGCCGTTGCCCTTCTCTTCGCTACAGGATTCGCTTCCGCCCAACAGGCACCTGCGCCACCCGCTGCGCAGCAGGCGCCCAGTGCACCGCCATCGAGCGCCACGCAGGAGCTGCCCGATTCTCCGGGCGCGCAGACGCAGCCGACAGTCGAGCCAACCGGGCCCACCGCGGTGCTGGACACCAGCATGGGGCGCATCACCTGCCGGCTCTTCGACAAACAGGCGCCGCAGACGGTGGCGAACTTCATCGCGCTGGCGGAGGGCACCAAGGACTGGACTGACCCGGCGACGCGTGAGAAGGAGCATGGCAAGCCCCTCTACGACGGCACGACCTTTCACCGCGTGATTCCCGGTTTCATGGCGCAGGGCGGCGACCCTATGGGCAATGGCATGGGCGATCCCGGCTATTTCATTCCGGATGAAATCGATCCGTCGCTGATGTTCGATGTGCCGGGGCGGCTGGCGATGGCGAACTCCGGTCCGAACACGGATGGCTCACAGTTCTTCGTCACTGAGGAGATTCTGCCCGACCTGAACGGGCATTACACCATCTTCGGCCAGTGCGATCCTTCCTCGGTGCTGGTAGTGAAGACGATCACGCGCGTGGAGCGCGATGCACGCGACAAGCCGCTGACGCCTGTGGTGCTGAAGAAGGTCACGATCGTGCCGGTGGGCCAGCCGCTGCCGCCGTCACCAACCTCGCCAGCACCGACGACTGCGCCACCGACGGGCTCTGGCCCTGCCACGACGCCGGCATCGCCGGCCTTGACGCCCAAGCCGAACTGACTTCTGAAATTATCTTCGCGGCCGGCGCTTTGGCCTGGCCGCCCTGCCAACCAACACAAAGGAGAGCGAATGGCACGTACCGCAGGCACCTATGCGACTTTGAAGACGAGCGAGGGCACTATTGTGTGCCGGCTGTTTGAGAAGGAAGCGCCGAAGACGGTGGCGAATTTTATTGAGCTTGCGGAGGGCAAGCGTGAGTGGACACACCCGACGACGCACGCCAAGTCCAGCAACAAGCTCTTTGACGGAACGGTTTTCCATCGCGTGATTCCGGACTTCATGATCCAGGGCGGCGATCCGGCGGGTACCGGTATGGGCGGCCCCGGATACAAGTTCGAGGATGAGACCAAGGGCTCAGCACATCGCTTCGACAAGCCGGGCAAACTGGCGATGGCCAACGCCGGGCCGAACACGAACGGCTCGCAGTTCTTCATCACGACGGCGAATACGGAGTGGCTGACGGGCAAGCACACCATCTTTGGCGAGGTGGTGGAAGGGCAGGATATTGCGGAGAAGATCAGCCGCCTGCCGCGCGGCGCGCAGGATAAGCCGAAGACGCCCGTGGTGCTGGAGAGCGTTACGATCGAGCGGGTTGCTTAGGCCGCTGGCATGAGGGGGGCGAGGCTGCGGCTTCGCCTCTTCTGGCTTTTCATGTAAGAAGCATAAGCTCGTTGGGGAGCAAAGGCGGCGATGGGACCACGTTTCCTACTGGTGATGCTTTGCCTGTTCGCACCCGGGACCGCACGCAATGTAATGCAGCAGGCAGCCGGTCCACCGGCCCCACCCCCGGCTCCAGCGCTCGTCAACTTGTCCGCCCGGGCAACGCCACTTGAGGTTCTTGGCGAGATTGGACTGCAAACCAGAGTGCCGATCGGCATTGTTCCTGGCAAAGATCCAGGTGCTCTCTGCAGAACGAAAACCACCTTCGTTTTTCTTGGCGAGGATCCGGGGAAAGCTCTGGATGCGATAGCGCAGCAACTCCACTACACGCTTAACCAGGAGGACGGCGTGTTTGTGCTGGCTGCCCCGGATATCACGCCGCACCAGCGCGATGTTCTGGAACATCGCTTTCGCGTTTACCGCAACGGCAGGAGATCGATCGTACAAGTGATCAGCGTGCACTTGAGTGAGGCGCTCTGGGCTGCGTTCAACAAACCCGCTGCTGTCGGCTATGGTGGATCGGTCCATCACTCCGTTAATGCGCACTCGGTTGATACGCGCTCGGTTGATGCGCATAAGATTTCTCTTCCGCCGGTGCTGCATGACGTGACGGCTCAGGAGATTGCGGGGCTGGTGGTCAAGGCCGGCCCGGGTGGGATCTATGTGTCTCGCATTCAGCCTTCGCGCATGGCCTCTCCAGACGATCTAAAGATTCAGATATCGTCGTATGGAGATCCGAAGCAACTGAAGCTAGACATGGATTGCCAGCAGTAGCGAGTGCCAGATGATCTTTACCAAACGGCTACGCGATGGAGTCCGCGAGGGTCGCATCCGATGCAGCGTACGCATCTGGACACGGCCTCATGTCATTGTGGGCAATCGATATCGCATGGACGAAGGCGAGATCGAGATCGACTCCATTACACCGATCGGTCTTCCCGACATCACTCCAGAGTTGGCGCGGGAATCAGGCTTCCTCGGTGTGGTCGATCTGCTCAAAATTGCGAAGCATGGCAAAGGCGACAGAATTTTTCTGGTTCGATTTCACTACATTCCTCCCCGGAAGCCACGCGAAACGCAGTCGAAGAGCACGAGAAAAGCGAGGCCGTAGCCTCGCTTTTCTCGTGAGATTGAAGAACCGCTACACGCCGATGACGGCACAGAGTTCCTTCACCGAATCCGCGCTCTTCTTGAGCGCCTTTTCCTCTTCGGGCGTGAGCTTGATCTCGATGATCTGCTCCAGGCCGCGCTCGCCCAGCTTGCACGGCACGCCGATGTAGTAGCCGGAGATGCCGTACTCGCCCTGCAGATACGCTGCGCACGGCATGATCTTTTTCTTATCCTTGAGGATGGCTTCGACCATCTCGACTGCTGCTGCTGAAGGCGCGTAGTAGGCTGAGCCGGTCTTGAGATGCTTCACGATCTCGGCGCCCCCGTCGCGAGTGCGCTGCACGATGCGCTCGATAGTAGCTGCGTCCATGAGTTCCGAGATGGGGATGCCGGCTACGCTGGAATACCGCGGCAGGGGCACCATGGTGTCGCCATGGCCGCCGAGCACAAAGGCGGTTACATTTTCAACCGAGACCTTCAGCTCTTCGGCAATGAACGTGCGATAGCGCGCGGAGTCGAGCACGCCGGCCATGCCGATGACACGCTCGCGATTGAACTTCGATTGCTTGAATGCAGCCTGCGCCATGGCGTCGAGCGGGTTGGAGACGATGATGAGGATCGAATTCGGCGCGACGGCGGTGACCTTGTTCACCACGTCGGACATGATCTTGTAGTTGGTCTGCAGCAGGTCGTCGCGGCTCATGCCCGGCTTGCGCGGGATGCCCGCGGTGATGACGACGATGTCGGAGTTTGCGGCCTCGGCGTAGTCATTTGCGCCGATAACGTGCACATCGCGCTTCTCAATGGGCATAGCTTCGAGCAGGTCGAGCGCCTTGCCCTGCGGGATGCCCTCCGCTACATCGATCAGCACCACATCCGCCAGTTCCTTGGCGGCGATCCAATGCGCCGCGGTCGCGCCGACATTTCCTGCTCCAACGATGGTTACTTTCTTACGCATGTCTCTCCTGTCTATATTCGCCCTTCGGTTCGGCCGCGGGCGCTTACTTCATGTTTTCGATCATTCGCGTGGCGAACTCGCTGGTCTTCACCTTGGTGGCGCCTTGCATCTGGCGCTCGAAATCGTAAGTGACGTATTTCTGCTGGATGGTCTTCTCCATAGACGATTCGACCAGCCGCGCGGCCTCACTCCAGCCGAGGAAATCGAGCAGCATGACGCCGGAAAGCATGACCGAGCCGGGGTTGATGACGTCCTTATCCGCGTATTTCGGCGCTGTGCCGTGCGTGGCCTCGAAGACAGCATAGCCATCGCCCACGTTTGCGCCGGGCGCGATGCCGAGACCGCCCACCTGCGCTGCTGCGGCGTCGGAGATGTAATCGCCGTTCAGGTTCGAGGTGGCGAGGATGCTGTAGTCCTCCGGCCGAATGATGATCTGCTGAAAGATGGAGTCGGCAATGCGGTCGTTGATCATCACCTTCTGCTTCCACTTGCCGCCGCCGTGCGATTTGCCGATCTTGTCGATGACGGACTTAATCTCGGCGTAGAGCTCTTTCCTGAAGGCGTCGTTGCCGAACTCTAGGCCGGGTTCAATCAGCGCGGCATTCTGCTCGACGGTGAGGTTGGGATTGGATTCGAGGTTGCCGAGGATCCAGCTTTCGCGCTCGGTTACAGTGTGGTCGCGGAACTCCTCGGTCGCGACTTCATAGCCCCACTCGCGGAAGGCGCCTTCGGTGAATTTCTGGATATTGCCCTTGTGCACCAGCGTGACCGACTTGCGCTTGTTGTCGATCGCGTACTGAATGGCAACGCGCACCAGCCGCTTGGTGCCGGTGATGGAGATGGGCTTGATGCCAACGCCGGAATCGGCGCGCACCTTCTTCTTGCTGCCCATGTCGTTGTTGAGGAAGTCGATCAACTTCTTCGCTTCGGGCGTGCCTTCGCGAAACTCGATGCCGGAATAGACGTCTTCGGTGTTCTCGCGGAAGATGACGACATCGAGCTTCTCCGGATGCTTCACCGGACTGGGGACGCCGCTGTAGTACTTCACCGGGCGGATGCAGGAGTAGAGGTCGAGCACCTGGCGCAATGTGACGTTAAGCGAGCGGATGCCACCGCCGACAGGCGTGGTGAGCGGTCCCTTGATGGAGACGCGGAGGTCGCGCGCGGCGCTCACCGAGTCATCCGGCAGCCAATTCTGGAACTGACGGTAGGCCTTCTCGCCGGCGAAGATTTCGAACCATGCGATGGAGCGTTTGCCGCCATAGGCCTTTTCGACAGCTGCGTCGAAAACGCGCTGCGAGGCGCGCCAGATGTCGCGGCCGGTGCCGTCGCCTTCGATGTAGGGAATGATCGGGTGGTCCGGCACTTGATACTTGCCGTTGACATACTGGATCGCCTCGCCGCCCTGGGGTAGGGCCACGCCGTTGTAGCTTGTCTGCATGAGGACCGGATGCTCCGTGGAGTGGAATGCGTGTGTCAGTACCTACAACCGTCCACGCTAACATCCTGACAGACAAGCCGCAACGCGGGCCAAATCATGAACAGGACGGTATCATCGTCTCCTCAAAAGAAATGAACTCAAGGGGTGACGATGCTGCCTGCCTGCCGACGTGTGCTTTGCCTGTTGATTGCTGCCCTTACCGTTAGCCTTGCTGCGTCCGCGCAGACGCGCGTGGCCATCGTTGGTCTGGTGCACGGGCACGTCTCGGGATTTCTGGACCAGTTGCCGAAGCATACAGAGGTGCAACTGGTTGGCGTGTCGGATCCCGACGCCGCGCTGCGGCAGAAGTATGCAGACAAATATCATCTGGACCCGAAGATCTTCTTCCCCACGGAAGAGGCGATGATCGAGGCGACGCATCCGCAGGCGGTGCTGGTGTACACATCGATCCTGGGACACCGGAGAGCCATTGAAGAGGCGGCTCGGCATCACGTTGCCGTGATGGTGGAGAAGCCGCTGGCAACCACGCTGGCCGATGCGCTGGCCATCCGGAGAATTTCGCAGGAAGACCACGTGCCGGTGCTGGTGAACTATGAGACGACGTGGTACGCGTCGAATAAAGCTGCTTATGACGAGCTGGAAGCGGGCAGGCTGGGGCCGCTGCGCAAGCTGGTGGTGCACGACGGGCACAAGGGACCGGCGGAGATTGGCGTGCAGCCGGAGTTTCTGAAGTGGCTGACCGATCCGCAGCAGAATGGCGCGGGCGCGTTGTTCGATTTTGGCTGCTACGGCGTGGACCTGGCGACCTGGCTGACGCATGGCGAGACGCCGCTGACGGTGACGGCGGTGACGCAGACGCTCAAGCCGGACAAGTATCCGCGTGTGGATGACGAAGGCACGATCATCCTGACCTATCCGCATGCGCAAGCCATCATCCAAGGCTCGTGGAACTGGCCCTTCGATCGCAAGGATATGGAAGTCTACGGCGCGACTGGGTCGCTGATGACCATCAAACAGGACAAGGTGCGGGAACGCACGCAAGGCGAGAAGGAAGCGACGGAGCGCGAAGCCACGCCGCTGGCGCCGCCGGAAGATGGCTCGCTGGATTATCTGGTCGCGGTGCTGAACGGCAAGCTGAAGCCGCAGGGAGATCTGACGGCGCTGGATACCAATGTGATCGTCATGCAGATTCTGGATGCGGCGCGCACCTCCGCGCAGACGGGACGAACGATCAAGCTGACGCGGCTGCCGAAGCAATAATCGCCATTTCATAAAGCTGTCGAGAGTTTTGGGGAACCCGCAGCGCTCGCTGTCCGTATTCCGGCGCAGAGGTCCTTCATGGAAACCCTGCGGCAGGACGTCGCCTACGCGCTGCGCCAGATGCGCCAGTCCCCTGTTTTCACGCTGACGGCGATGCTGACGCTGGCACTGGGCATCGGCGCGACGACTGCGATTTTTTCGTTGATCAACTCGGTGATGCTGAAATCGCTACCCGTGGTGGACCCTGCCAGTCTTTACCGCATCGGCGAGGGACAGGATTGCTGCGTGGAAGGCAGTCCGCAGGATGAGTGGGGGATGTTCTCGTATCCGTTTTATCTGCGGATGAAGGAGAACACGCCGGAGTTTGCCGAGTTGGCCGCATTTCAGGCGGGCGGCTCGGAGTTCAGCGTACGACGCGGCGAGAGCGACCGCGCCGCGAAGCCCATACGCGGCGAATTCATTACCGGCAACTACTTCTCTACTTTTGGAATTGGCGCATTTTCCGGTCGCACCATTGTCCCCTCTGATGACCAGGTGACAGCGGCTCCGGTTGCGATGCTCAGCTATCGAGCGTGGCAGCAGCAGTACGGATCCGATCCGAAGATCGTGGGCTCAACCATGATCCTCGACGGGCACCCGATGACCGTCATCGGCATCACGCCTCCCGGATTTTTCGGAGAGACGCTGCGCAGCGATCCACCGGAGATCTGGATTCCGATGCAGCAGGAGCCGGTCTTCCGCGGGAAGAGCTCGCTTTTGCACACCTTCCCAGGGTGGCTGCGCGTGATCGGGAGGCTCAAGCCTGGGGCGACGCCGAATGCATTGCCATCGCGCCTGACGAATCTGCTGCGTGTCTGGCTGGTGAGCGAGAGCGGCATGCCGGCGGAGTGGATGACCGGCATCAAGGCCGGGCTGTCGAAGCAGAACATCAAGGTGGTTCCTGCCGGAGCGGGCGTTGGCGTCATGAAGGCCAATTACGCAGACAGTCTGCACATTCTGCTCGCCGTCTGCTGCATGGTGCTCCTGATCGCATGCGCGAACATCGCCAATCTGCTGCTGGCGCGCGGAACGGCGCGGCGCGCGCAGACCGCTGTGCGACTGGCGCTAGGCGCGAATCGTTCGCGGCTGGTGCGGCAGTCGCTGACCGAGAGCATTGTCCTTATCCGTGCTGGGCGGAGCCGCCGGCCTGGCAGTTGCGTATCTGGGTGTGAAGGCGATCGTCGCGCTGGCCTTTCATGGAGCGAAGTACGTGCCGATCGATGCGGCGCCCTCGCTGCCCGTACTGGCATTTGCCTTCGCTCTATCGCTCGTGACGGGCGTGCTCTTTGGCACCGCACCGGCATGGCACGCGTCGCATGCCGACCCTGCGGAGGCGCTGCGCGGCGCGAACCGGACCACGCGAGACCGGTCGTCGCTGTCACAGAAGATCCTGGTCATCGTGCAGGCGACGCTTTCGGTGGTTTTGCTGGCGGGCGCAGGCCTGCTGACGCACAGCCTGCAGAAGCTGCAGCATCAGGACTTCGGCTACGAGACCGATCATCGCGTCACCATCAGCCTGACGGCGCCTTACTCTTCCTACTCGCAGCCGAAGCTGGATGCGATGTATCGGGAGCTGCAGATCCGCCTCGCGCATATTCCGGGAGTGGAGCGTGCCGCGCTTGCGCAGTACACACCGCTGCAGGACAACTGGGGCGAGATCGTGATTCGCCAGGGGCACGGCATGCCGAATATGAACGAGCAGGGCATCGGCTCTTCATGGGACCACGTGAACCCTGGCTACCTGGAGACGCTCGGCGAACCGATTTTGCGCGGCCGCTCGCTCACCGAGCAGGACACCGCAACGACGCAGAAGGTCGTCGTGGTCAATGAAGCTTTCGTGAAGAAGTTTTTCAAGCCAGGTGAAGAGCCGCTGGGGTCGCATTTCGGTCTGGATCTGCCGCAATACAGCAATACCTTCGAGATCGTCGGGATTGTGCGGAACGCGAAATATAACGACCCGGCAAGCACGGAACAGCGCCCACTCTTCTTCCTGCCGCTCGCGCAGCGTGTGCATTATGACGCCGCCCTCATGCAATCCATCGACGATATGACTCACTACATCGAAGGCGCCGTGCTGCAGATTCACGGCAGCACGGAAGGGCTGGAGTCCGAGGTGCGCCACGTGCTCAGTGACGTAGATCCGAACCTGACGCTGCTGGACATCCAGAGCCTGCAGGACCAGGTCGATTCGAACTTCGACCAGCGGCGCGCTGTTGCGCGCATGACGGGGCTCTTCGGGGTTCTCGCGCTGCTGCTCGCGGCGGTCGGACTCTATGGCGTTACGGCCTATACGGTCGAGCGCCGCACGAGTGAGATTGGCGTGCGCATGGCCCTGGGTGCGGATCGCATGGATGTCATCCGGTTGGTGCTGCGTGGGGCGTTTCTGCAGATTCTGATCGGCCTGCTGATCGGCATTCCGATTTCGATCGCGAGCTCGCGCCTGATCTCCGCACAGTTGTACCAGGTGAAGGGATGGGACCCGCTGGTGCTCGGCGGATCGATTCTGGCGCTCACTATCTGCGCTTTTTTCGCAAGCATCATCCCGGCGCAGCGAGCGGCCTCTATCAATCCGGTGAAGGCGTTGCGGACGGAGTAGGACGAGCGGAAAT
Organism: uncultured Acidobacteriaceae bacterium; assembly: GCA_963737035.1. GTDB lineage: Bacteria > Acidobacteriota > Terriglobia > Terriglobales > Acidobacteriaceae > KBS-83. Next base: position 394,514 of record CAVTRJ010000014.1, read on the forward strand.
TGGCAGGAGAGGCGTAATCTTAAAGCAGAGGGTCTGCTTTGCGTCGTCTCTTCCTGCTGCTGGCTGCCGTTTTACTCTCCGTCCCCGCGTTCGCGCAGTATTCCGCTGAGAAACCACTTGGAGCGTCGGCGCAGTCCAAGCCCGCCTACCTGAAGAATGCTGGACTCGACCAGCGGCTGGGAACACAGATCCCGCTCAACCTGCACTTCCGTGACAGCAATGGCACCGATGCGCCGTTGGGGAGATATTTCGCGCAGAAGCCCGTCGCGCTGGCGCTGGTGTACTTCAAATGCGCGATGCTATGCCCGCAGGTTCTGCACGGATTGGCCAACTCGCTGGCACAGACCGGATACGCGCCGGCGCGCGATTACGACGTGGTGGTGGCAAGCATCGATCCGACCGATACACCGGCGGACGCTGCAGCCGCTCAGCAGAAGTTCGACGCACAGCTTGGCGGCGAGGTGCCTGCGGGAAGCGTGCACTTCCTGACGGGGGGCCAGCCGGAGATCACGGCGCTCGCGAACTCGGTTGGTTTTCACTACGTGCGCGTCCCGGGGCCGGACGGCAAGATGACGCAGTTCGCTCACTCGAGCGTGATCATGGTCGCCACGCCGGACGGCAAGCTCTCGAAGTATCTAACGGGTGTGGAGTATCAGCCGCGCGATCTGCGGCTGGCCCTGCTGGAGGCGAGCGATCACCGGATCGGTTCGCCGACCGACCTGATTCTCCTCTACTGCTGCAGCTATTCGCCGGGCGAAGGCCGCTATACGGTTTCGGTACTGCGGGTGATGGGGCTGGCGGGCATGGCGTCGCTCTTCGGGCTTGGGGCGATGCTCTACCTTTTGACTCGCAAGCCGAAAATGAAGACAGCCGCTTAACGGCCGGCAAGCAGCTCTGCTGCCCGTCCGAGCAATCCTCGAAGCATGCTGTCATTGTCGTAGCCGGAACTTTGGGCGCGGCGCTGCCCTGCTGCTGCAATGCGGGTGCGTGCCGGTTCGTCGTTGAGATAGCGATCGATCTTTACGCGGCACTCCTCGAAATCCGAGAAAAAAACGGCTTCTTCATCCTCGCGAAAACATGTCTGGTGCTCCGGCGTGCGCTCCGCTAACAAAAAGCCGCCGCAGGCTGTGATCTCGAATGACTTGTGCGCCACCTGGTCGCGATTGCTGTGGGTGATGAAGGCGAGATTGATGCGTGAGCGCCAAATGGCCTCGCGATAGGCCGCGCCTATGAGCTCGCCTTGCCGGAAGGTGGAGTCGAAAGGGTCGGCGGGAAGTGCAGCCTGCCAATGCGGCCGCGAGCCCGAAATATCCACGGGCACGCCGGCACGCCAGAGAGCAGTGAGGAAGTCGCCGCGCTTGTCGTACGGTGTGCCGATGAACGAAACGTTGCGGTCACGATGGCGGTCGTCCCACTCCTGCTGAGGCGCGTAGTGCACTGTTGGCTCAAAGGCAAAGCGGATCTCCATCACATCACGCGCACCTCGCTCGCGGAAATCAGCGACGCTCGAGCTGCGCGGAACAGCGTGCAGATTGTATTCCGGAATAGCCTTGCGGAAGAGGCGCCATCCCGGATCGCGCCGTGGGCCGAAAGGATTGTCATTCACGTAGTCGATGGTGATGATGCCGCTCTGCCGCAGCTTGCGCAGCGTGGCTGGTTGCAGGCTCAGCACCTTGTCGCCCAACAGGATGTTCGTCCGCTCCCGCTCGGCTGCCTGGAGGATGGCGCGGTTCAGATGCGCAACGTCCGGGCCGGCCTGCAGGCGGAACTGCAGCTTGCCGGCGATGCCCGAAATCCTGGCGGACGCGTTCGTGTCCACCGCCGCTAGATGCCCAAGCCCCAAGCGCCGCAGCGCGCGCAATCGGTATTCGCCGTAGTAATCCGGCGCCAGACTGGAGACGTAGAGGACGCGCAGGCGTTCCAGCGATTCTTCCGGGAGAGCTTCCGCCATCGTGCTGATGTTCCTCCTACGCGACCGCCGGTTACACCGTTTTTCTTCTCGCCACCGCAACTACAGGAAAGCGAGTTCTATCGTATTCTGTGAAAACAGCATAAATTCGCGAGATGCACCATCAGGGTAGTCTCCATTGCTGAGATACTTTTCACTGGGGAAACCGGCGCTGCCGCCCCCATCCGGAGGAACAGTACATTGTCCAAGAGTATGGTGCCGAAGCGCCTGTTTTTCACGAAGGGCGCGGGACGGCACAAGGAGCGCCTGACTTCCTTTGAGCTGGCACTGCGCGATGCCGGTATCGCTGCGCAGAACCTGGTTCGCGTCTCATCGATCTTCCCACCGAATGCCAAGCTTGTCCCTCGCAAAGAAGGTGTCGAATACCTGTCGCCGGGCGAGGTGGTCTTTGCCGTGGTGGCCGAGAACTCTACCCGCGAGCCGCACCGCCTGGTCGCGTCGAGCATCGGCGTGGCTATTCCGAGCGATCGCAATACCTACGGCTACCTGAGCGAGCACCACAGCTTTGGCGAGACCGAGGAGCAGGCCGGCGAGTACGCGGAAGAGTTGGCGGCTGAAATGCTGGCTACCACGCTGGATGTGGACTTCGATCCGGACAAGAGCTGGGACGAAAAGAAGGAGATTTATCGGATCTCCAACAAGATCGTCCGCACGGCCAACGTGACGCAGTCGGCCATTGGCGACAAACGCGGCCGCTGGACGACGGTGATCGCCGCGGCGATCCTGATCTTCGAGTAGCCCGCTCGCTCGACAAATTCAAAGGCGCGGGGCTCCGGTCTCGCGCCTTTCTCTTGCGTGCAGCATCAAGAACTATCGAGGATTTCGAAAACGACATGCCCACTGCTTTGAAATACCGCATCGGCCTGGTGCAGATGTCCTGCTCACCGGACCCGGATGCCAATCTGGAGAAGGCTGCTGACCGGGTGCGTGAGGCAGCACGTGCCGGCGCCCGCGTGATCTGCCTGCCGGAGCTCTTTCGCGCGCAGTATTTCTGCCAGCGGGAGGATACCGCGCTGTTCGATCTAGCGGAGCCGATCCCGGGCCCCAGCACGGAGCGGTTGGCCGCGGTGGCGCGTGAGGAGCATGTGGTGGTGATCGCATCGCTGTTTGAGCGGCGCGCTGCCGGGCTCTACCACAACACCGCGGTGACGATCGAAGCCGACGGGACGCTTGCAGGCATGTATCGCAAGATGCACATCCCCGACGATCCCCTTTATTACGAAAAGTTCTACTTCACGCCGGGAGATCTTGGCTTCCGCGCGCAGGAAACGTCGCTCGGCCGCGTGGGCACGCTGGTGTGCTGGGATCAGTGGTATCCCGAGGGCGCGCGCATCACCGCGCTGCAGGGGGCAAACGTGCTGTTCTTTCCGACGGCCATTGGCTGGCACCCAGCGGAGAAGGACGAACACGGTGCGGCGCAGTATGACGCGTGGCAGACCATCCAGCGCGCGCATGCGATAGCCAACGGTGTCTATGTGGGCGCGGTGAACCGTGTGGGCTGGGAGAATGGCGACGTGCGCGGCAACCGTGTCGAAGGGCCTGGCCTCGAATTTTGGGGAGGCTCGTTCATCGCTGATCCGTTCGGCCGGATTATCGCCAAAGCGCCGCACGACCGCGAGGACATATTGATTGCCGAGGTCGATCCGACTGCGATTGAGGAACAGCGCCGCCACTGGCCTTTCCTGCGCGATCGCCGCATCGACGCATACGCGCCCATCGTGCATCGGTTTCTAGATCCGCCGCTCAACTCGAAGGCGGATGTGAAGTGAGCGCGGCACTCGAAATACAGAATGCGACGCCTCGTGCGCTGGGCTATCGCATGCCCGCGGAGTGGGAGCAGCACACCGCGACGTGGATCGCGTGGCCGCATAACGCCAGCGACTGGCCGGGACGCTTCCAGCCGATTCCGTGGGTGTACGCCGAGATCGTGCGGCAACTCGCGGCGGTGGAGCAGGTGCACATCCTGGTCGAGAACACAGATGCGGAGAAGCGCGCGCGCGGCGTGTTGAAGCGCGCGCAGGTGAAGACTGCGCAGGTACATTTCCACCAGTGGCCGACAAACCGGGTGTGGACGCGCGATTCGGGTCCGATTTTTATACGGCGTAGCACAAGCCACGACGTCAAGAAAGATGGCGGCCTTGCCATCACGAACTGGAAGTTCAACGCGTGGGCAAAGTATCCCGACTGGGAGCTGGACAATGTGCTGCCCGGCCGGGTGGCGGAGCTGCTGCAACTGCCGTCGTTCACGCCGACCGTGACGCTTGCGGATGGCACGCGACAGGAGCTGGTGCTGGAAGGCGGCAGCATCGATACCAACGGTGACGGCGTGCTGCTGACCACCGAGGAATGCCTGCTGAGCACGGTGCAGCAGCGCAATCCGGGCGTGAGCCGGGAGCAGCTGGAGCAGGCCTTCCACGAATATCTGGGCATTGACCAGGTGCTGTGGATGAATCGCGGCATTGCAGGCGATGACACGCATGGTCATGTTGATGACATCACCCGCTTTGTGGACCGCAACACAATCGTCACCGCGGTAGAGGCGAATCGGGCAGACGATAATCACGAGCCGCTGGCCGAGAATCTAGACCGGCTGCATACCGCGCGCAATCGCGACGGCCAGCCGTTTCGCATTGTCGAACTGCCGCTTCCCTCACCCGTGATCTTCGAGGGACAACGCCTCCCGGCGAGCTACGCGAATTTCTATATCGCGAACCATCTGGTGCTGGTCCCGACGTTCAACGACGCGAACGATCGCCATGCACTGAACACGCTGGCAGAGGTGTTTCCGCGGCATCGCATTGTGGGCATCCATTGCCTGGACTTCATCTGGGGACTGGGCGCGCTGCACTGCATGACGCAGCAGCAGCCGGCGGTCTGAGGCGATGACGGACCTGGAACTGATGCGGTCGGCCCTGGATGAGGCGCGGGCTGCCGAGGCGGCAGGAGAGGTTCCCGTCGGTGCGGTCGTTCTGTTCGAAGAGCGAATCATCGCGCGCGGGCAGAACCGGGTTCTCCGCGACAATGACCCTACAGCCCACGCGGAGATCGTTGCGCTGCGGGCGGCGGCGCAGGCGATCGGCAACTACCGGCTTGCCGGATGCACGCTGGTATCGACGCTTGAGCCATGTGCCATGTGCGCCGGGACGATGATCCACGCGCGCATCGACCGGCTGGTGTTTGCCGCGGAGGACCCCAAGGCCGGGGCGGCTGGCTCGGTGCTCACGGTGCTGAACCATCCCGCCCTGAATCATCAGATGGCGGTCGAGCGGGGGTTGCTGGGTGAGGAAAGTACCCTGCTGTTACGAGAGTTCTTCCAGCGTCGCCGGTCGTGACGTACGACCCAGCCAACCCTCATTCCCAATCATTTCATCAACCAAGTATCATGCCGGGCATGCAGGTCATCGTCTATTCCGCCGTCTGGTGCCGCGATTGCCGCGAGGCGAAGCGCTTCCTCGATGAGCACCAGATTCCCTATACCGAGATTGATATCGAGCGGGTTCCCGGCGCGGCTGCAGAAGTGATGCGCCACGTGGGCAAGCGCGCCATCCCGCAGTTCGTCATCGACGGTAAGTGGGTGCAGCCCTACCGGCCCGGCTTCGGCTTCTTGTACCAGGAAATGTGCGAACTGCTGGGCGTCGGAGTGTAGGCGGCGCGCTCAGCCCCTCACGCGACGGTGGTTACATCGCCGTCAGCGGGTCCGGGATCGTTCAGGATGGCCCGCGCGTCGGCTTCTTCCGCCGCGCTCACCTGTAGCAGCACCCCATCCAGACCATTGCCGTAGAGCAGGCCCGCGTTCTCGCCCGCGAGAAAGCAGCGGATGCCGGCCGAATCCAGCCGCCCTTTGGCTAGCTCCGCCTGCAGCATATCCCTGAATCGCTCGATCGTGACCATCTCCTCGCCCGACTGTTCTTGCTGTTCTGCCATTGTTCCCCCTGTGCGTTGATAGGATGCACGCCCGCTCTTGAAGATTTCCCAAGCGGTACACCGCTTTGCTTAGAAAGGCCGGATGGGACAGCCGGATGGGAAATCCACAATAGAATAGGAGGTTGTCCTCCGGAATGACAGGGGGAGCAGGGAGACACTGGCTTGATCGCACGCTATACGCGGCCCGGCATGGGCGCCATCTGGACCGACGAAAATAAGTACCGCATGTGGCTGAAGGTGGAGACCGCCGCTTCTGAGACGCTGGCCGAAGACGGCATCGTGCCCAGGGAGGCAGCGGCGGCTATTCGCGACAAGGGCGATTTCGATCTGAAGCGCATCCGGGAGATCGAAGCCGAGGTGAAGCACGACGTCATCGCCTTCACTACGGCGGTCGCGGAGAAGATTGGCCCGCAGGCGCGATGGCTGCACTACGGACTCACCTCGAACGACGTGGTGGATACCGCACAGGCGCTGCAGGTGAAGGCGGCGTCGGGGCTGCTGCGCGAAGGCATCCTCGGGCTGAGGGAGGTGCTGAAGCGGCGCGCCCTCGAGTTCCAGCACACGCCGATTATCGGCCGCACGCATGGCGTGCACGCGGAGCCGACCACGTTTGGACTGAAGCTGCTGAACTGGTATGCGGAGATCGAGCGCGACCTGGCGCGCTTCGATGCAGCCGCAGAGGACATGCGCGTCGGCAAGCTCTCCGGCGCGGTGGGCACGTTTGGTCATCTGAAGCCGGAGCACGAGATCCGCATCTGCGAGCGGCTGGGATTGAAGCCGGCGCCGGTGGCGACGCAGGTGATCCAGCGTGACCGGCACGCGCATTTCATCTCCACGCTGGCAGTGCTGACTGCGACGCTGGACAAGATCGCGACCGAGATCCGGCACCTGCAGCGCACAGAGGTGCGCGAGGCCGAGGAGTTCTTCTCCGAGAAGCAGAAGGGGTCGAGCGCGATGCCGCACAAGCGCAATCCCATCACCTGCGAGCAGATCAGCGGATTGGCGCGTGTGGTGCGCGCGAATACTCAGGCGGCGTACGAGAATGTCGCACTCTGGCATGAGCGCGATATCTCGCACTCGTCAGTAGAGCGCGTTATCTTTCCCGACTCGACCATCTTGGCGGATTATCTACTTGCGAAGACGACATCGGTCATCGACAAACTGCTGGTGTATCCGAAACGCATGATGCGCAATCTGGAGAGCACGGGCGGGCTGATTTTTTCCGGCCAGTTGCTGCTCGACCTGGCGGAGTCCGGCATGTCGCGAGAGGATGCGTATCGTCTGGTGCAGTCGCATGCCATGCGGGCATGGCGTGAGGAGCTGGTCTTCCGCGATCTGGTGGCCGAGGACCCGGAGATCACGGCGCGGCTTTCGCCGGAGAAGCTGGCCCGCACCTTTGACCTGCAGCGGCAGTTGCGGAATGTGGATGCGATCTTCGCCAGAGTTCTGCAGAGCGAGGCTGTGCCTGCATGAATGTCACCGTCGCGGTGACAGGAGCGAGCGGCGCTTTGCTGGCCCAGCAGCTTCTGCGTTCACTGGAAGCGGATGCGCGGGTCTCTGGAGTTGATTTCGTTGTTTCCGAAGGCGCGCTACGCGTAATCGCAGAGGAGCTGCGGCTCTCCGGGCGGAACGATCTGGTGGAAAAGCTTTTGGGCAGTACGCCGAAGAAGATCCGCACACATGCCGAGCAGGACATCGGCGCCTCGATCGCCAGCGGTAGTTATCCATCGGCAGGGATGATCGTGCTTCCCTGCTCCATGGGGACGCTGGCGGGCATTGCGAATGGCATGGCGGCGAACCTGATCGAGCGCGCGGCGGATGTCTGCTTGAAGGAGCGGCGGCCACTGCTGCTCTGCGTGCGTGAGACGCCGTTCAACAAGATTCACCTGCGCAATATGCAGCTTGCGGCGGATGCGGGCGCGACGATCTTTCCCGTCATTCCGGCCTTCTATAACGAGCCTACGACGACTGCCGATATGGTTCGCAATTTTGTGGATCGGGTGCTGGCGCACTTCGGGCTGCCGCAGCCCGGCGCGTTTGTTTGGAAGCCGGACGCAACGAAATAGATAACTACATCGGCATGAACTTCACATGCTCGGCGCGGACGTCGTCTGCGGTGAAGAGGCTCAGAAATGGTGCGCCATTGGCCGCTGCTTCGACTGCCGGCCTTCCCTTCGCTTCCGTGCGCTCCACCAGGCAGACGACAGCAATAACGCGCATTCCTGCGGTGTGAGCGGCTTCGATAGCAGTGACGGTTGAGCCGCCCGTGGTGCAGACATCGTCCACGATGAGCACCGGCGCGTTCTCTTCACAAAAGCCTTCGATCTTTCTGCCCGTGCCATGCGCTTTCTCGGTCTTGCGCACGAGGAAACCATGGATGAGACGGCCCTTGCCGGCATCGGCGTGGCGCTGCGCGCTGGCGATGGCTACGGCGGAGACGACAGGATCGGCACCGAGCGTAAGGCCGCCGACGGCATGCGGGTCGAGATGATGTTGGTGCAGGAGGTCGAGGATGGCCAGGCCGGTGAGCCGGCCGCCTTCGGCATGCAGTGTGGTGGTGCGGCAGTCGATGTAGTAGTCGCTGCGGCTGCCGGAGGAGAGCTGGAAGTCGCCGAGCTTGAAGGATTGGCGAGCGAGCAGGGTGAGGAGCTGCTGGCGGGGGGTGGAGGATTGCGTCATCGTGTCCCTCTAAATCCGGAAATCACTTCTGATATGCGTGCGCTGTGAGAGGCGCCGCGTCACTTCCCCAGCTTATCCAAATGGCGGAAGCCGTCCGTGCCGATGAAGAGCATGATGAAGATGGTCGCGTTGTACATGGAGTGGACCAGCGTGCTGGCCGCTAGCGAATGAAAACGCAGCCGCGTGGCGCAGAGAACTACGCTGACGGAAAAAAGCACCGCGAGCGGCGCGAAGGAGTGAGCAAGTTGCGCGCCGTGCAGCATCGCGAATCCGATGCTGGTAATGATGGTGGCGAAGACGATGGCCATCTTGCTCCAGGCAGGATCGGGAGGGCCGGAACCATGCTCCGGGTGATGTCCCAAACCTTGTCCTGCGCCGGAATCTGATTCAGGCCCGAGGTGATGAAAGACGCTGGCGCCGGCCGGCGGAAGTGACGAATAGAGGGCCGCCTCCTGCTGCCACTCGCTTTCCGGGATCTGATGTGCGCCTGGGCTGGCCAGGAGTTCACGCGGGCTGCGTGCGCGCTGCATTACCCAATCCCACGCGCTGGCGAGCGACGGCAGCAGGAAGCCGCGAAAGGCCAACTCTTCAAATGCAGGTGCAACGGTGACGCCAAAGATGGCGATGAGCCAGACGCCGAGCCGGTGGGTAAAGAACTTATCGATGGGCAGCTCTTTCGGGATGGGCAGGAAGTTTGACAGGATCTGCACCACCACGCTGGTGGCCACGCCGATGCCGACCAGCACCCACCAGCGGCGGCGCACGATGTAGGCGCGCCAGTGCACGCCCTGGCTGAAGGGCCGGCCCCAGAAGAGCGGGAAGATCAGGAAGCTGGCCACCGCAGCCACGGCGTAAAGGACGGCTTCGACCGGGATGACCAGGAGCGGATCGGTTTGCATCTGCTCCGCCGGCTCGCGCAGATGCGCGCCGAAATGCATCAGTGCGAGCTCGAAGACGATGCCGACAAGGAAGCCGGCAACTGCCACCAGCAGACCGAAGAGCAATGTGTGGCCTAAGTGAGGCGTGGCGGCGGAGAGCGGCGTCGCGTCCAGATGGGAGACAGGCAGCCGTTCGCGCCGGGCGGCAAGCTCATCCGGCGAGGAAGCAGGCGGCAGAAAGCTAGGATCGATCGGCATTCGCTCTACTGGAGGACTGTAGCAGAACGGCGGCGCGTGCTCTTCTTTGGTTGCCCATTCGCAGCCGCGCTGCTCGCAACTCCGTTGTTCGCTACACCAATGTTCGATTCTGCAATGGACGCCGCGCTGCGGTTGTTGGACTCGCTAGCCGGAAAATAGCGGCGCAGGAACTCCGCTGTGTGTGAGCCGGCGACGTGGGCCACCTGGGCGGGTGTGCCCTCCGCCACGACGGAACCGCCCTCCTCGCCTCCTTCGGGACCAAGGTCGATGATCCAGTCTGCGTTGCGGATCACGTCGAGGTTGTGCTCGATGATGATGACGGTGTTGCCGAGATCGGTGAGCCGGTGCAGGACTTCCAGCAACTTGCGCACATCGTCGAAATGAAGCCCGGTGGTGGGTTCGTCCAGCACGTAGAGGGTTTTGCCCGTCTGTCGCTTCGAGAGTTCGCGCGCGAGCTTCATCCGCTGCGCCTCGCCGCCAGAGAGCGTCGTCGCCGCCTGGCCGAGATGCACGTAACCGAGACCGACATCGACCAGCGTCTGCAGCTTCTGCCGGACCTGCGGAATGTCCTTCAGCACGGGCAATGCGTCTTCGATCGCGAGGTCGAGGATGTCCGCAATGGAGTAGCCGTTGAACTTGACGGCAAGCGTCTCCTGATTGAAGCGGCGCCCATTGCAGACGTCGCACAGCACGTAGACGTCGGGCAGGAAGTTCATCTCGATACGTTTCTGGCCATCGCCCTGGCAGGCCTCGCAGCGGCCGCCGGCAACGTTGAAGGAGAAGCGCCCGGGCTTGTAGCCGCGCTCGCGCGCCTCGGGCAGCATGGCGAAGATGTCACGGATGGCGGAGAGCACGCCGGTGTAGGTCGCGGGGTTCGAGCGTGGTGTGCGGCCAATCGGCGATTGGTCGATGCGAATGACTTTATCGATCTGCTCTACACCCTGAATAGCTTTGTGCTCGCCGGGCGTGTCGTGCGAATCGTAGAGCATCCGGGCGAGCGAGCGGTAGAGGATGTCGTTCACCAGCGTGCTCTTGCCGGAGCCGGAGACCCCGGTGACGACAGTCATGACATTGAGCGGGAAACGCGCGGTGATGTTGCGCAGATTGTGGCTGCGCGCTCCCTCGACTGTGATCCAGGCACCATTGACGGGGCGCGGCGTGAGGCGGTGCAGGATGCTGGTAGCGCCGGAGAGATAGCGTCCGGTCAGCGAGCCGGGCGCTTCCATGATGTTTGCCGGCGTGCCTTCCGCCACGACGTGGCCGCCCAGCTTGCCTGCGCCGGGACCGAGGTCGAGAACATAGTCCGCGCTGCGGATGGTGTCCTCATCGTGCTCCACGACCAGCACGGTGTTGCCGAGATCACGCAGCGATTCAAGCGCGGCGATGAGCCGCTGATTGTCGCGCTGATGCAGACCGATTGAGGGCTCGTCGAGCACATAGAGCACGCCGCGCAACCGGGAGCCGATCTGCGTGGCGAGGCGGATGCGCTGGCCTTCGCCGCCGGAGAGTGACGCCGCATTGCGATCGAGCGAAAGATAGGACAGCCCAACAGCATTGAGAAACTCGAGGCGCTCGATGATCTCGCGGCGCAGACGATCGGCGATGAGCGCGTCGCGTTGCGAGAAGCTGAGCGCGCGTGCCGCATTCAGAGCGCGGCCCAGGGGCAGGCCGGTGAAGTCGGCGATGGAGAGGTCGTTCACCTTCACGGCCAGCGACGCCGGGCGTAGCCGCTTGCCGTGGCATGCGGGGCAGATGGTGGCGGACATGTAGCCGAGCAGCCACTCGCGGTAGCTGTCGGACTTCGACTCTTCGAGCGAGTCGCGCAGCCAGGAGAAGACGCCATGAAAGCCAGTGCGCGGCGCTTCCGCTCCGGGGCCGTACAGTAACAGCTCCTGTTGCTTCTCGGTTAACTCCTCGAAGGGCTTCTGGATAGGGATCTTGTACTTCTGCGCTGCCAGCTTTACCAGGCGGGCGAGGTATTGCGACCCGGAGCCGGGACCGAGCGCGCCCTCAAGCAAAGGCTTCGACCAGTCGATAACCACCTTGGTCGCGTCGAAGTCGTAGATGCTGCCGAGCCCATGACATTCCGGGCATGCACCGTAGGTGCTATTGAAGGAAAAACTGCGAGGCTCCAACTTAGGAACATCGAGTCCGCAATCGGGACACGCCATGGACGAGGAGTACAACTGCTCTCCCGCGGCGTTTCCGATGAGGACCAGACCATTGGCCAACTGGAGCGCTTTGGCAACGGCGGCCTCCAGACGCTTCTCGACGCCCGGCTTGAGCACGACGCGATCGACGATGGCTTCAACGGTGTGGTTCTTGCGCTTCTCGAGTGAGATGGGATCGGCGAGGTCACGGACTTCGCCATCAATGCGGGCCTTAAACCCTTGCTGGTCAAGAGTGTCAAGGAGATCTTTAAACTCGCCCTTGCGACCGCGGACGATGGGCGCGAAGACAGTCAGCCGTTCCCCGGCGGGGAGAGCGAGGACACGCTCCACGATCTGCTCGGCGGACTGGCGAGAGATAGGCCGGCCGCAGTTGGGGCAGTGAGGCGTACCGACGGATGCGTAGAGCAGGCGGAGGTAGTCGTAGATCTCCGTGATGGTGCCAACGGTGGAACGAGGGCTGCGGCTGGTGGTCTTCTGCTCGATCGAGATGGCAGGACTGAGGCCTTCGATGGAGTCGACGTCGGGGCGCTCGATCTGGTCGAGGAACTGGCGGGCGTAGGCAGAGAGAGTTTCGACGTAACGACGCTGGCCTTCGGCGTAGATGGTGTCGAAGGCGAGTGAAGATTTACCGGAGCCGGAGAGGCCGGTAATCACGGTGAGGGTGTTACGCGGGATCTGGACGTTGATGTCTTGCAGATTGTGCTGGCGCGCGCCGCGAACCGTGATGTTGGTGATGGGCATTTTGAGAGTTGAAAAGTAACGCCCAGGATTGGCTGTGAGGGTTGCCTGGGAAACATGACGCGAAAGTAATGGGATACCGCAGGAAAGACCGAGACAACGTTCTGTCCTCTACGTATCTTAATCGGCAATAGAAATGAGGGTCAACGCTCATACAGCTCTGCGAGAATGAGCAGCGCTGGGGTGAGTGAAAGAGATGAAGCGCGCTCCTTTGGATCGCACATTCATCCGCAACACAGACTGGCTGGAAGAAGACGAATAGGAATCCCCCATGGACACGATGAATCTCTTAGGTCTTACCTGTGCCGTACTTGCTGCTCTCGCTTTTGGCGTTCTCCTGGCCTATAGCTGCTGCCAGGCACTTTTCGCTCTGTTGCGCGTGCACTCACATTCACTGCAACCCACAAGACAGAGCCAGGCGGTCGAGGCGCAGATTCAGGCCTCCTGAAACACCCTCATTGATCCGTTATTGATCCGTTGCTACGCTGCGGTGGCCCGAACGGCTTTCCTGTGCCCTGCAGAGCGGTCATTTGCGGTGACACTCCTGCGCTGCGCGCACTGATTCCCCGTCCGATCGATCTTGACTGTCAGGCGGCCGGAATTATTCCTGCGGTGGGCTGGGCATGTTCCGCATCTGCGGCGTGGCCCGTTGGGGAGGCGTAGAGGGCGCGATAGACGGGGGCGTGTACTGCATCGGTGGCGCGTCGTCTGAGGAAGAATCGTCAGCGTTTCCGTTCTCGTCCGGATTTTCCTCATCCGGGTTATGCGCCTGCGCCGGATTCGCATTCGCCGGCGGCGACCCTGCACCTGAAGCCCTGCTGGTGAGCAGCAGTTCGCGGGGCGCGCCGTTCGGCAGATCACCCACCATCATCACGTTGTACGAGGTGCCGTTCAGCAGCGCGGTCAAAACCTCGCGCGGCGCTCCCGGCCCAAAGCTGCCGAAGACGCGCTCATCTCCGCCCAGGCCATCCAGCTTCATGCCCGTCTTCGACGAGACCTGGTGAAGAATTTGAGCGAGGCTGGAGTTGTCAGCCTTCACGGTGAGCTCGTTGTTGCCTGCGGTGACGGTGGCTGGAACGGCCGGCTGCTGGAACAGGCTCGGCGCGACGGTCGGCGGAGGAGGAGGTGCGGGTTCCGCAGCTGCAACCGCCGTGGGCTTCTTACTATGGCGGCCACGCACAGGCGGCTCCTGAGGCGGTGCTGTCTGCGTGCTTTGAGACGGGCTACCTTGGGGTGTGTTTTGAGAGAGAGCGGATTGCGGCAACACGGCCGCGCTACTCAGCGCAAAAGCCCCGCAGAGAAGCAGCGATTGCAAAGACTGACTCCGCAAATCCCGCCGTCGTCCAGAAATCGGCAGTTTTCCTACCGTTTTGCTCGCGCGCATGGCCCTCATCCACACTTTCCCCATCACTCCATAGACTACGCCAGCAGGCGCTTCGCTCACATCGTGCAGGAAAGACGATCGCAAATATTGCGATGCCATCGCATGAATTCATCGGTCCCGCTTGCTTACCGTGGTACATTTGTACCTAGATGGCAGAGAAAGACCCTAGCCCGATCGAAGTCGAGCGCGTGCAAACGGGCGTTCGGCTGGAGAAGCGAATGCTGAAGGTGCTGAAGGCGATTGCGGAGCAGAAGGACATGAGCCTGGGCGATTTGCTGGAAGGTATTGTGCTGCACGCCTTTGAAGGCAAAGCACCGTTTTCGCCGCAGACACTCAAGGACATCGAGCAGTTCCGCAGCCTCTATGGGTTAACGTTGCGCGCGCAGGACAGCCATCAATTGCGGGAACGGCGATGAGGCGGGCTCTCCGATGAAGCGGGCTCTTTGGGCTGTGCTGCTGCTCTGCGCCCCATCTTTGCTGGCGCAGAAACCGGAGACTACCCTGCCAAGTACGCCGCAATCGATGAACACGCCGCAATCGCTGGCGCACGTCAGCAACAGTTTTGCTCTCACTGTAAATGCCTCGATGCGCGATGCCGCGCCGCTCTTTGGGCCGGAGGGCGAGCGGGTGTGGGCCGGGGATGATTGGGATCCGCAGTTCGTCTTTCCGATTCCGGCGCGCGATGTGGAGGGCGCCGTCTTCACTATCCGCCATGGCGAACACACCGCCGTCTGGGTGAACACGCGTTTCGATGTCGAGGCGGGCCGCATGCAATACGTCTATGTGCTGGGCGATCTGCTGGTGACCACAATCGATGTGCGGCTGCATGCGATGGGCCCGACGCACACAAAGGTCGACGTCAGGTACACCCGGACCGCGCTCCGGCCGGAAGCGGATGAGCACGTGATTGCAATAGGAAAGCACGACCGCGAGCAGGGGCCGGTTTGGGAGAGCAAGATCAATACCTATCTGCAGCGGCGCACGCTGCGGCCATAACACTCCTCTTTGCGCGATATGCGGCTGTTGTGTTGAAGTAGGGGCGTGCCGCGATGGGTGATAGCGCGATGAGTCTTTCCGTCCTGCCGCGGGTCCTTGCCGCGACCTGCGTGCTTGCGTTCGCTCTTCCTGCCTTTGCCGTCTCCTGCAAGACGCAGGGCGCCATGACGGAGGCGGAACGCGCGCCCATCGTGCAGGCGGCGCGGCAAATTGCGCTGGATGTGCAAGCTGGCCGCACTGCCGACCTGAAAGCCGCCACGGTTCCCGCGGTGGCCGCGAACTTCAACAGCATCGCGCAATCCGCGACCGCACTCACGCCGCTGATGACGGGCGCCACCATCACGGTTGATGCTGTCTACAAACTGGACGCATCCGACGCGAAGCCGGGCGATGAGCAGGAACAGTTCTTCTGCGATGCTGGTGACAACAGTTCGCACGTTACTTTCAGCATTCAGCACCTGCCACCGGGACTCTTCGCTTTCGCGTTGGTACACGCGACGGGCGTTGCCAAACCGCAGCAACTTGCGTTGCTGCTGCAATCGCTGAACCCGGGCAGTCCGTGGCAGCTTGCCGGATTCTTCCCGAAGCCCCTTACACTGGCGGGGCACGATGGCCTTTGGTACTGGAAGCAGGCCCGCACCTACGCGCAGAAGAAGCAGATGTGGAATGCCTGGTTCTACTACTCCACTGCGGCTTCCCTGCTTCAGCCGGCTGGCTTCTTTTCCAGCACCAACTTTGAAAAGCTGATCGATGAGCAGCAGGCCGCTCGGCCCAGCGATCTTCCCGGCACAACGCCGCTGACGGTCAATGCCGATGGGACAGCCTACAAGGTGACGAGTTTTCGTACGGACGACGCGCTGGGCGGACTGGACCTGGTCGCTCATTACGACTCAACCAGCAGCGACCCGGTAGCGGACCGCGCTCGCACCATCGCGGTGATGCGCGGCCTGCTGATGATGCACCCGGAGCTACGAGAGGCCTTTCACGGACTGTGGGTTTTCGCCGACGCCGGGCCGGGCGGCCAGGCGTTTTCGCTGGAGCAGCCGATGAGCGAGCTTCCCAAAAGCTAAAGTTTCACTTCAAGTCTGGACTGCCGAAGATACGCCCATTCATTTGAAACCGACGACCATCGAGTCGGGTCCAACCAGGTGCTCGACGTACGCCTCGCGAAAGCCGGCTTCTTTCAACCAGCCGATGCAGTCAGCGCCGGTGTAGTCAAAGCCGCCAGGCGTTTCGACCAGCATGTTGAGACTCATCAAGAGTCCGAGGGCATTCTTCGAGCGATCATCGTCGATCAGCGCGTCGTAGACGACCAGTGCCCCACCGGGATTGAGCGCGTCGAAAGCCTTGCGCACCAGCATCTTCTTTTCGGCGAGGTTCCAGTCGTGCAGGATGTGGCCCATCGTGAGCACGTCAACTGCTGGAAGCGGGTCGCGGAAGAAGTCGCCGGGCTGGAAGCGAAGACGAGCGCTCACGCCATTCGCCTCCGCATATTCCTCGAAGACTGGCGCCACTTCGGGAAGATCGAATCCAATGCCCTGAAGGTGTGGATTCGCGAGCGCAATCTGCACTGCGAGATCTCCCTGCGCGGTTCCCAGGTCGGCATAGGTCTGATACTTCGCCCAGGGCACCTGGCGAGCGATCGCGAGGTTTGCGCCGTGACTGATGCCGGACATGGCGGCTAGAAAGCCCTTCAGCCGCGCCGGATCTGCATACAGAGCCGTGAAGGGCGAGACGCCGGTATCACTCTTCGCCTCGTTCTGGGGCTGCCCGGTTCGCAGCGCTTCGGTCAGATGGTTCCAGAAGCCGTAGAGCCTGGCGTTCGCCATTTCGAGTATGCCGCCGATGTAGGCGGGCTTGTTTCGGTCCAGGAAGAGGTCCGAGTCGGGAGCGTTGCAATAGTGCCCCTGCGAGCGATGCAGGAACCCGAGCGCTACCAGGGCATCGAGGAAGTCGCGCGCGGCGCGAGGATGCAGCCCTACGCGGCCAGCCAGCGCATTGAGTTCCTCCGGGCCGCGGGCGAGTTCAGTGAAAACACCCATCTCAACGGCGCTCAACAGCGTCTTTGACGCCCAAAAGCCGAGCCCTACCTGCATGATGTGATCCGGCCCCGGCTGCGCGGCAGCACTCAATATCCACCTCCGAAAAGAGCGACCGCACCATAACACACGCTTCCATTGTCATCAACAGAAAGCATGCCCGGCTTAGGCATTTGCGCCTGCGGTGCTGCCCAGCGATCCGGCACGCGCACTTACAGTGCGTTGCAGGCACTACACTAGAGAAGCCGATGAGCACGGAAAAACTTCTCTCCCGGGCAATCCAGGACCGCCGGGCTACCCCTAGCTTCGACGGGCGCCCGATGCCCTTCAAGGATCTGCGCCGGATTCTAGATGCCGGGCTGCGTGCCCCCAGTTCCTACAATCTGCAGCCGTGGCGCTTTATCGTAGTCCGCTCGCCGGAGCAGAAACACCGCCTGCGCAGCGCCTGCTACAACCAGCCCAAGGTGGATGAGGCCTCCGCAGTGATCGTGGCCTGCGGCGACGCCGACGGCTGGCGCAACGGCGACCTGGAAGAGATGCTGCGGATGGGCCGCGAGAACGGCATGCCGGAGAACTACGCCGAGCAGGCCAAGGCCGCGATCCCGGCGTATCTATCGAATCATCCGAATATGCCCATGTGGCTGAATCGCCACGTCATGATCGCCTTTACCCACATGATGCTTATGGCGGAGGTGCTGGGCTACGACACGGCGCCTATGGAAGGCTATGAGCCGGACAAGGTGAGTGAGGTGCTGAAGCTCCCGCTCAGCTACGTCACGGTCGCGCTGCTGGCTATCGGCTGGGGACGCGGCGCAGACAAGTTCTGGGGTGGCCGCTTTTCAACTTCGCGCATCGTGTTCGGCGAGGAGTATGGCCGGCCTTTGGCCGAGGATAAGCCAACCGATCGCGCCGGCGAGTAGCTGACTCTATGCAGAGAGAGTTTCCAACGGCCCCCATCGCGGGCGTAGGCGCGGTTGTGCTGGACGGGGACGCACGGGTGTTGCTGGTGCGGCGCGGTCAGCAGCCGCTGCTGGGCGAGTGGTCCCTGCCGGGAGGCGCATTGGAACTTGGAGAGCGGCTGGAAGACGGCGTGCGCCGTGAGGTACAGGAAGAAACCGGACTCGATGTGGAGCCGGAAGAGATTGTGGCGGTCTTCGACCACATCTCTCACGCTGATGGCGACCCGGCGCGGGTGCGCTTCCATTACGTTCTGGTGGATTATCGCTGTCGCCTAAAGGGCGGCATGCTGGCGAGCGCTACGGATGCGACGGAAGCCCGCTGGGCGAGTTGGAATGAGCTGACCGGCCATGGAGCGCTGGCGATAAGGCCGTTCACGCTCAGCGTGATTCGCAAGGCGCTCGATCAGGTGAGCTCAAAGCGTCCGGCGGCCGGAGAGGCCGCAATCATCACGCGCGATCCGGCAGCAGCCGAGAGACAAGCCGCCAGGCAAGAGGAGCCCTTCCCTTGAGCCGAAGGCGGAGCGGCGCTCGACCGGGCAGCCGCAGCGATCGCGGACGCGCGATGCGCAATGTGCAGATAGAAGAACCGAAGGATCCGGCAGCATTGAGCTGGAAGACCTATGGGTATGCCGTGCTGGCGATGCTGGTGTTGTTTCTGCTGGGAGCGCTGGTCGTATGGCAGCAACCGCTTGAGGTGCTGGGAACAGTGACACGCGCGCGCCTGGCATACAGCGGCTTTCACAACGAGTACACGACGATCCGCGGCAATCGCATTCACTACTACGAGGGCGGCAGCGGTGCGCCGGTGGTGCTGGTGCATGGGCTGGGCAGCCGTGCTGAAGACTGGGCGAACCTGATGCCGCAGCTCAAGCAGGCAGGTTTTCACGTTTACGCGATAGACCTGCTGGGCTATGGACGCTCTGCGCGTCCGGCAGATGCCGCGTACTCGATCGCCGAAGAGGCTCAGTACGTCGAGGACTTCATCGCGCAACGCGGACTCGAGAAGGTCGACCTGGTCGGCTGGTCGATGGGCGGATGGGTGACGATGCGGGTAGCGCTCGATCAGCCGGAACGCATTGGCCGGCTGGTGCTGTGCAACGCGGCGGGCATTCGCTTCGTGCCTTCATTCACCATCTTCGACTTCGAGCCGACGACGATTCCGGCGGTGCAGCACTTGTATCGGTTGCTGATGCCGCAACCCACCGACCTGCCTGATTTTCTGGCGCGCGACATGGTCAGCAAATTCAAGCGACTGAACTGGGTGGTCGATCGCAGCGCGCGGTCCATGTTCCGCGGCGACGATCTGCTGGATGGCAAGCTCGGCGCGCTGCAAATGCCGACGCTGATCATCTGGGGCAAACAGGACCATCTCATTCCGCTGGCAACCGGCATCTCGCTGCATGAGCAAATTCCGCAGTCCGTGCTCGAGATCTACGATGGATGCGGACACCTGGCGCCAGGCCAGTGCGCCAGCCGGATCGCGCCCCGCATGGTGGATTTTTTTCAGGGCAAGGAACCACAGACACGGAAGACCGCGGAGATCGGCCCGGGCTGAAAAGTTCAGCGCTGGTCAGTGATGCGCGAGAATGATTCGCGAGTCGGTTCGTGACGCAGTGGTTTGCGATTCAGCGGTTCGAGGGGTCGAGGGCTTGCGCGTGCGGTGTGACCGGCATGACCACCGGCAGAGTGACCACCGCGCGGACCCCACCTGCTCTGCGGTTCGTCAGCCGGACTGAGCCAGCGTGTGCTTCCACGATCTGCCGAGCCAGCGCCAAGCCCACGCCGCTGCCGCCGCTCTTGGTGGTGTAGAAGGGAACGAACAGGTTCGAATCATTGGCAATGCCGGGACCGTTGTCCTCAATGCCGATGATCACGTTACCGGCGTCCACCTGCCATCCCACCTGCACGCGCGGCTTCCCGACTCGCGTCGCTAGCGCAGCTTCCACTGCATTGCGGACCAGGTTGATCAGCATCTGCTCCACCTGATCGGGATCGATGGTAAGCGTCACCTCGGGACCGCCGATGATCTCCGCACGTAGCCGCTGCTCCAGCGCCAGCGTGCGTTCCAGCAGGGGCGCTAGTGGTGTCTTTTGTAACTTTGGCGGTGGCAATTGGGCGAGCTGACGGTATGCCTGCACAAAACGATACAGGGATTCGGCGCGGCTCTCGATGATGTGGAGACCGCGATCAAGATCCTCATCGGTGGCAACGCCGGAGATGAGTTGCGTCCGCAGGGTGCCGGCGATCGATTTGATGGGCGCGAGCGAATTGTTGATCTCGTGCCCGAGCACGCGGATGAGGCGCCGCCAGGCCTGCCGCTCCTCTTCCCGCAATGCCGCACTCACATCGGTCAGCAGCAGCAGGGCGTGGGGCACGCCGCGCTGGCGAAAGGTGCTGCGGTGGACCATCCATCGCGTGCTGCGGCCGTCGTGTTCCAGTTCCACGATGCCCTCGTCCGGCTCTTCCAGCAAGCGAGTGAGCCCAATCTGCGCCGCAGGCTGGCCGACACTCTCATCGGGCGACAATGCCAGGACGCTCTCCGCCGCCGGGTTCATCAGACGGAGCACACCGGCGGGATCGAAGGCGAGCACCGGAGCGTCGATCGAGCCCACGACGCGGCGCAGCAGCGCTGAGGCTTCCAACGCGCCGGCGCGCTGATCCTGCAGCATGTCGGCCAGAGCGTTGATCTCGATAGCCAGCTCGCCCAGCACATCGCCTGTGCTAGAGCCACGCGCGCGAAAGGCATAGTCGTCCTCGCGCAGTGCGCTGACTACGTTGGTGAGCGTTTGTAACGGACGAACGACGTGCTCAACCAGCAGGCCGAAGACGATGAGGGACACGAAGAGGACGACGCCAAGCAACGTGAGCCATAGGCTGGTCGAAGCGTGCTGCGCGATGAGCAGCCCGCAGCACACCAGCAGTCCGGGTAGCGCGATGGCCATCGCGAGCACCCGCAGGCGCGCTTCGAAGCTCAGGCCGTGCGAGGGACGCGCACGTCCGGCGCGGCGGCGCGATCCATGAATACTTATGCGTCGATTTCCAGGTGCCCGTTCTGACGATGGCTCCCTAGATGGCATATTTTTCCATCCGCCGATAGAGGGCGCCGCGGCTGAGGCCCAGGGCCTCCGCCGCCTGGCTCACGTTGCCTTGGGCACGCGCCAGCGCCTTGCGGATGAGGATACTCTCGACTGCCTCCAGACTCATATCGTCGAGGCTGGATGAGGTTGTTGCAGAACGCGGTTGCGTGAGATTGAGGTCGCCGATATCGACTTTTTCTGTGCGCGCCATCAGCACGGCGCGCTCGATGCAGTGGTCCAGCTCACGCACGTTCCCGGGCCATGCATATTGCATCATCATCTCCAGCGCGCGCGGCGCGAAGCCGGAGAGCAGGCGGCGATAGCGCTTGCTCCAGCGCGCGAGGAAGTGACCGGCCAGCAGCGGCACGTCCTCGCGGCGCTCGCGCAGTGGCGGCAGATGGATCTCCACGGTGTTCAGACGGAAGAGTAGATCCTGGCGGAAGCGGCCCTCTTCGCTTTCCTTATGCAGGTCGGCATTGGTAGCGGAGAGCAGGCGCACATCCACCTTGCGCGTCTTTGAGGAGCCGACGCGTTCCAGCTCGCCGGTTTCCAGCACGCGCAGCAGCTTGGCTTGTTGCCGCAGTGGCACGTTGGCGATCTCGTCGAGGAAGAGCGTGCCATGGTCGGCTAACTCAAAGCGGCCGATGCGGTCCGTGCGCGCATCAGTGAAGGCGCCCTTCACATGGCCGAAGATCTCGCTCTCAAAAGTGCCTTCGGGGAGCGCGCCGGTGTTCACGGCAACCAGTGATCGCTGCGCACGCGGCGAGAGCATGTGGAGCGTCTGCGCGATGACTTCCTTGCCCGTGCCGTGCTCGCCGGTGATGAGCACGTTGGCGTCCGAGGGGCCGATGCGCGCGATCATCTCCAACACCGGCTGCATGGCACGCGATTCGGCGATCAGCGTGGGCAAGCCCTCGGCACGCAAGAAGCGGTTCTCCGCTTCCAGCATGTCCGCCTGGCGCTGGACGCGATACAGATCGAGCTGCGTGCGCAGCACGGTGAGCAGGCGCGCGTTGTCCCACGGCTTCTGGATAAAGTCGGCAGCACCGCGCCGCATCGCTTCGACGGCGAGTTCGACGCTGCTCCATGCGGTCATCACGATGATGGGCACGCGCAGACCGTAGCTCTGTATCTCCGCGAGCAGATCGATGCCCTCCGCGCCTGATGTGGTGTCGCGCGTGTAGTTCATATCCATCAGGACAGCGTCGTAACTCTCACTCGCAAGACATTCGATGAGCTGTCGTGGCGACGCAGCGCGGTCCAGCTTGTAGCCTTCCGGGCGCAACAGTATGTCCAGCGCATCCAGGATGGCGGGCTGATCGTCTGCGATGAGCAGACGCGGCAACTGCCCTTCCTGTGTGCGCGTACCGTTTGCGGTGGAGCGTTGCCGTGCGCTGCTCATGCTGGTTGTCACTCTACTCTATGGCTGTGGTGTTGGCGGCTGGGAGGTTGAGGGCTGCGGCGTCTGGATCGGACGGGGAGCCAATGCCGATGGCGGTACGGGCGACACTGGCTTGTTCACGACTCCCGAGCGCGCATCATCGAGCGAGATACCAAGCCGGGTGAGTGATTGTCCTGTGGTCTGGTACAACTCTACGCGGTACTTCTCATATGTGGTCTCGGCTGCGGCCAATGCGGAGCTGGCAATGGCAAGATCGTGCTCTGCGGAGAGGGTTTGGAAGTTGGATCCAGCGCCCAGTTGCTGCTCCTGCCTCATGATGTCAAACGTGCGTTGCGCAAGATCGCGCGCTTTGCGTGCAGCCTCTACGCGTGCCCCGCCCTGCTCCAACGAGTATGCGGCGTTACGCACTTCGATACGTAGATTCTTCTTCTGTTGCACGACTTGTAGCTGAGCCTGACGATATTCGAGCTCCGAACGAAACTGATCGGCTCGTGCCTGCCGGTTGCGCAATGGAATATTCAGCTGCACTTCCGCGAGATAATCAGGTGAAGAGTTGTTAAAGGTATTTTGCAGCGTGCCGCCATAGCCGGTTGGTGTGTTCACGACTGGAGTACCGCCGGGAAAATTTGGATTCGGCACACCGCCGAGACCATAACCCGCGTAATAACCTAAAACATTGACGGTGGGCAACATCGCATTCCGAACTGCTTTCCGTGAGATCTGGTAATCGTCCTCGTTGATCTGCAACAGATTCACGTCGGGCCGATCCTTCAACGCCTCCTCGATCAGATCCGGGACCGATGGCGTAGCCTCCGGCTGGAAAGCATCAAGAGAGGCTGTCGGGATCACCGGCATCTCTTCCAGCGTCTGGTCGAGCTGCTTTGTCAACGCGCTTTTGATGAAGGATTCCTGCAACTGCAGGGTTGTCTTTGAAATGGTGACATCCTGCTGGCGCTGGGCGACCTCCGACTCCGCCTTCATAACGTCCATCGCCGGCACCGAGTTCAACTGCAACTGCTTCCGCTCGTCGTCCAAAGATTTCTCAGCAAACGCCAGAGAGCGCTCCTTTACCTGTTCGTCCTGATAGGCACTTACCAGATCCCAATAGATGTTTTCGATCTGGGTTGCCGTTGCTATGACCTGCTGTTTGAAGGCAATGGTAGAAATCTTGCGATTATTTTTCGCGAGCCGCAGATAACGGTAGTTTGGTGCAAAGCCGAAGCCTGACAGCAATTGCTGCTGTATCAGGAATTGATAATTCGAATTGAGGGACGGATTGAGCGTGGAGAAAGGGCTGTTGATGGTCTGACGCTGATTGTTGAAATCAAATTCGACGTAGGTGCCGGTAGGGAACGATTGCTGATAGGAGGCGTTGGCAATAATGGTATTGAGCTTCAGGGACGCTGTTCCTGAAGTGACCTGGTTCACCTGCGGCTGGGTCAGATGCTCTGTACTCGCTCTCGCGACGATATGCGGATCGAAGCTCGGAATCGGAGGGCCCAGGCCGAAGGTGTTCTGCACGAGGCCTCCGCCGCCGCCGCCGATACCACTGACACCTGACGAGCTTGCAACGCTGGTTGCGGCGGCACCACCCAGCGTGTTCTGCACCACGCTGGTATTGACGCCGAGACTCTGGCCGCCGGCTGCGGTGCGCAGCACGTCCATGCTGGCGATAGGCAGGTTGAAGCGCGAGACCGCCAGATCGAGGTTGTTTTCGAGCGCGAGATCAATCGCGTCGTCGAGCGAGAGGTAGAGCTTGCCGTCATGAATGCACTGGTCCAGCCGCGCGGAATTGGCGAGACTGGGCGCCGGCACATTGATCGGCGTATAGATGGAGAACGGATTGTGGGTCTGCGGCAGCTTAATGTGAAAGCCCTGTTGCTGCGCGTTCTGCGCGAAAAGTGGCGCACTCTGGGAGACAATCAGCGAGCTGAGCGCAATTGCTGCGGTGGCAATTTGGCGAAGATTCATCGAGTAGTGGACTCCTGTGCAGTGTTGAGGCGAGGGTTGGAGCTGTCGCTTACCAGCCAGCCATCGCGAACTTCGAGCAGTCGATTGCCATAGGAGGCATTGGTCTCCGAGTGCGTGACCTGCAGGATGGTCGTGCCTTGCCGATTGAGTTCTTTGAAGAGCTCCATGATTTCCTTGGCTTGCTCGGAATGCAGGTTGCCGGTCGGCTCATCGGCCAGCAGCAGCGCGGGATTGTGGATGACAGCGCGCGCGATGCCGACGAGTTGCTGTTGGCCGCCGGAAAGCTGCGAAGGGAACAGGTCCTTTTTGCCGACGATGTTGAAGCGGTCGAGCGTGTCCGCCACCAACGCCTGCCGTTCTGCACGGGGCATGTTCTTATAACTCAGCGGCAGGTCGATGTTTTCGGCAACGGTGAGCTCATCCAGCAAGTGATAGCTCTGGAAGACCATTCCCATTTTGCGCTTGGCCAGCTCTGCGCGCTGCTTGCGCCCCATCGCGTGGACGGGCTCGTCCTCGAAGTAGTATTCGCCGAGCCACTGATCGTCGAGCAGGGCGATTGCGTTCAGCAGCGACGACTTCCCTGCTCCCGACGGTCCCATCAGGGTGACAAATTCGCCGCTCTCAATCTTCAGGTCAATGCGGCGCAGCACCCATGTCTGACCGGCGCCGGTCTTATAGCTGCGTTCCAGATTGCGTATATCGATCATGTTTTGTTCCTTCCTTATTCGTGACGCAGCGCCTGCATTGGATCAGTCTGCGCGGCGCGGCGGGCAGGCAGATAGCTGGCGGTGATGCAGGTGACGGCGAGGATCAGGGTGACCGCCTCAATCACAAGCACGATGTTGTGGATGTCGACGCCAGTGAGCATGCTGGCAGCCACACGGCTGAGAACAAGCGAAGCAGCGATGCCGAGCGCCGCACCCGTAATCAGCAAGGTCACAGCGCGACGTAGCACCAGCCACAGCACATCGTTGCGCTGTGCGCCGAGCGCCAGCCGCACGCCGAAATCGCGCAGCTGCTGGGTGACCTGGTAGGCCAGCAATCCATAGAGACCGGCGGCTGCGATGACCAGCGCTGCCAGTGCGAAGAGCGTGAGCAGACGCGCGGCCAGGGTCTGGCTGCCCATCGTGTTATCGACGGAGGTCTGCATCAGCTCGGCGTGGTTGAGGCCGATGTCGGGGTTCAGGTCGTGAACGATGCGGGTGATGGCCGGAATCAACGATTCGGGCTGTGTCTGCGCGCGGACAACGAGATCAAGATGGAAAGACACCAGGATCGGATACATATCGTCAGCCGGCGACATCTGGCTCAGGTTGAGCAGCAGCTCCGGTTTTACGGAGTCGTTCATGCCTTGGCGCGCATCGGCCACCACTCCGACAATGGTTGCGTACTTGTGCGGCCCGGCATCCGATGCTTTCACCTGCATGCCGATGGGCGACTGCGCTCCATCGATCTGGCGAGTGAAGGCCTCGTTCACAATGGCCGCTAGCGGTGCGCCTGTGCTGTCTTCTGCATTGAAGAGGCGGCCTTGCTTCAGGGTGACGCCCATGGCGCGGAAATAATCCGGCGTGGCCGCGCGCGCGTTTGCGCTCTGCTCATGGCGTGGATCCGGCTTGGGGCGGCCGGCGAATTCGATCGTGTCCAGAAACGTCCAGTTCGTTCGTAGAGGACGTACAGTCGTTACGCCCGCGGCGGTGACGCCGGGCAGCGCCCGGATGCGCGCGAGCATCGGCTCGATGAGAGTGGCAACGATGTTCTTGCCATTGGACGGTCCCGCGCTGACGAACCAGTAGTTCTTCTGCGGCAGCATCAGTTCGGCGGTGACGACCTTGTCCGGATTGAAGCCAAGCGGCTTACGCTGCATCTCGTAGAGCGTGTGGGCCATCACACCTGCGGCTACCAGCAGCAGGAGCGAAAGCGCCACCTCCACGGTGACGATTGTGTCGCGCATCAGGCTCTGAGTCCGGCTGGTGCCGCTGGCCGGCCGAGCCCTCGCGGAGCCCGCTCAAGATCGGCAGGCGCGCGGCCTGCAACGCCGGGATGATGCCGAAGATCAGCGCCGAAATACAGGACGCAAGTAAAGCGTAGGTGCAGACGGTTGCGTCGATGTGGACCAGATCGCCGTTCTGGAATGTGTTCGCCAGATAGGTCCGCGAGATGCGCAGGGCGGCTGAGGTGATGGCGAGACCGATGCCAGCGCCCACCAGGCTCAGCAGCAGGCTCTCTACCAGAAACTGCCGCAGCAGGCGCGCGCTGCCTGCCCCCACTGCGGCTCGCACGGCGATCTCCCGCCTGCGTCCCTGCGTGCGGGTCAGCAGCAGGCCGGCTACATTGATGGTCGCCAGCAGCCACACGGCGAGCACGAGACCATTCAGCGCCAGCAGTCCCGGCCGCACGTTTCGAGTGAGGAAGTGCGCATAGTCTTCGACAACGATGCGGTTATCGCGCTCCTTGCCCGGATAGGCGCGCAGGTTCTGCTGCTTGATGCCCGCCAGCTCGTGCGTGGCGTCTTCAACGGTGCTGCCGGCACGCAGCCGCCCGAGCACGCTGAGCATGCCACCGGCGCGGTCTTGCAGATTCTTATCGCTGATGTCGAGTGGCGAGAACAGAAAATCGCTGCCGCCCTGAAAACGGAAGCTCTCCGGCATCACGCCGATGACGATATACGGCGTGCCGTTCAGCGGGACCACGCGGCCAATGATCTTTGGGTCGCTACCGAAGAGGGTATGCCACGCTTCTGCGCCCAGGACGAGGACGTGCGTTCGAGCGCCGTTGTTCTCATCCGCAGCGAAGCCGCGGCCCATGGCCGGCTGCACGCCCAGCATATCGAGAAAGTTAGTGCTGGTGATCAGTTGCGACTCAGACTGGGGCTTCGGAATACCTCCCACAATCGGCGCATTAAAGGTGAAGTAGGCGACAGACTGTAGCGTGTGGCTGCGCGTCTGCCAGTCACGGGCATCACCAAGCGAGATGCCGCCGTCGCTCGCGGCTGCGTCCTTATCGTAAGCAGCTTCCGCAATATGCACGAGCTGGGAGGGATGCGCGAACGGAAGTGGACGCAGCAGCAGCTGATCCACGACAGAAAACATCGTGGTCGTAGCACCGATGCCAAGCGCCAACGTAAGCACTGCGGCGGCGGCAAATCCCGGGTTGCGCCGCAACTGACGCCATGCATAGCGAAGATCGCTGCCGATTTCCATTTCCTTTCCTCTCCTACTCCGACCGCAAGGCCTGCATGGGTTCAATAGACGCAGCCCGCCGTGCCGGCAGCAGAGCAGCCGCCGCTGCACTGAGCGAAAGCAGCAGCACCGCAATCGTCACGTACCGGAAGATCGAACGATCCCACGCCGAAGAGCCGGTCGGAAAGCAACCGCCCGGCAAGATAGGAAAGCGGTATTCCCACTACCAGGCCAATACCGCAGGACAAGAGAGATTGCAGTAACACGTCCCGCAGAATGCGTGCCCGGCTGGCTCCCAGCGCCATCCGTATACCGATTTCTCCGGTGCGCCGCTCGACCGAATAGGCTGTCACACCGTAGATGCCAATCGCCGCCAGCACCAGCGCGATGGACGCGAAGAGCCCGCAGAGACGCGACATCAGCTCGCTTTCAATGAACCCGTAACTCTCCAGCTCCTTGAATGTGTAATAGGAAGTGATGGGCAGGTTTGCATCGACACCGCGCACCGCCTTGCGTATGGCTGCTTCCGCTGCCGGACGATCGCTGCCATGAAGTTCCAGAATGATGTTGCCGGCGAAGTGGGACTCAGCCTCCCATCCCTGGCGCAATGGATTGAAGACATGTGTCGTCTGGCGGAACGGCAGGAAGAAAAGGGGCGGCACTGGCTGGTCGGGAAAGCGGTACTTGATGTCGCGTACGACACCAATGATTTCGAATTGCGAGCGCAGCTCAGGGTCAATTCCGAAGTGTTTGCCGAGCGCGTCGCCCTTCAGATAGCGGCGCGCAAATCCCTCACTCACGATCGCGACATTGCGCGACTGTGCATCATCCGCATCGGTAAAGTAGCGGCCCTGGCGCAGCTTGGCGCCAATGGCATCGAAGTATTCCGGGTTTACCCGGTTCCAGGCCGCCTCGCCCCATTCGGTATCGACGGAGGGATTGGGTTGCCCGGGAAAATAGGTGAAGCTCGACCGGGTATCGCCAGACATCGGCGCATACGTCGCAATGCCAACCCGCTGCGCGCCGGGAATGGCCAGAAGGCTTTCCCGAAGCCGCTGATAGAGCGCATTCGTCTGCACGCTGCGATAGCCGGCGAGTGCCGGGTCAATGCCGATGACGTATCGATCTTTCGTCTGAAACCCGAAGTCCTGCTGCTGCATTTTGTTGAGGCTACGCATCAACAGGCCTGCAGCGCACAACAGCACGACGGAGAGTGCCGCCTGCAGGATGACCAGGGCGCGCTGCGAAACCGTGCCGCTGGAGCGCGTGGTGCGTGAGGCCGCACGCAGCACACTGGCCAGGTTGTTTCTGGTGGAGATCCACGCCGGACCGGCGCCGAACAGGATTGCTGTCACAATAGCTGTGGCAAATGCAAATCCCATCATGGCGGGTGAAGGCCGCGCGGTGATGGGCACGTAATCGACGCCGCGGAAGGCCAGGGCCAGCACTGAATCGGAGAGCACGTACGCGACGCCGATGGCTCCTACGCAGCCCAGCAGGGCCAGCAGGATACTCGACACGATCGCCTGCTGCAGCAATTGCCGCCGGCTGGCCCCCAGTGCCATGCGCACCGAGGTTTGCTGAGTGTTAGCCATGGCCCGCACCAGCAGCAGGTTGGCTACGTTGGCGCAAACGATCAGCATGACGAACGCGGCAGCGGCCATCAACAGCTTCAGCGGCTGGCCGTAATAGAGTCCTACGATGTTGATGCCGGGCTCAGCGGAAGCAATCTCTGTATGCTGACGGCCAATCGCTGCCCGCTCGTCCGGCTGCATGTCTGCGCTGCGGCTCTCGAGCCACTGCCGCAATTCGGTATTCAGTTGCGCATCGATCTGCTCGCGCCGAGCGCCGGGTGCGACGCGCCCGATGATATCCAGCCAGTAGCGGTCGGGGCGAGGCCCCATTGCGCCCTCGTGAACGAAATTGGCCTCCTGCCGCAGCGGAATCCAGAGCTCCGGCATGTCTGCGTTGATCGTCTCCCCCATGAATCCGGGCGCTGTGAGACCGACGATCGTGGCGGCCGTGCCGTTCATCAGCAGTGTCTGGCCGATGATGTGTGGATCGCGCCCGAAGCGCCGATCCCACATGCGATCGCTGATGACCGCGACCGGCGGCGCGCCCGGCCGATCATCGGCAGGCGTCAGACCGCGACCCATGGCGAGCGGGACTTGCAGCACGCTGAAGTAGTTGCCGGAGACCAGTTTGCCGAGCAGAGCCATCCCTGCCTGCGGATCGCCCTGGCGGTGAACCAGCAGCGGCGTCTGTCCGGCTTGAAACGCGGCGAGCGGGCCCTGGAAACCCTGGGTGTGATCGCGTAGCGTCTCGTACAGATCGTTCGAGAACATGCTCCAGTCGCCCAGCAACTCCGTGGCGGCACAGCAGGTGCTGTCGCGCCCGACCTTATACAACTCAGCGGGGTTCCGCACCGGCAGCGGCTTCAGCATGGTGACGTAAATCAGGCTGAAGATGGCCGTGGTGGCGCCGATGCCCACGGCGAGCGTGAGCACAGCCGTGATGGTGAAGCCCGGACTGCGGCGCAATTGGCGAAATGCGTAACGGATATCTTTGGCCAGGTGCATCGTGTCACTCCGTCCGCAACGCTACCACGGGTTCAGTGGAAGCCGCGCGTCTGGCCGGTAAGAATGCCGCCAGCGCGGCCGCAGCCACCAGCACACACGCAGCGAGGCCGTAACTCACCGGGTCGAGCACCGGGACGCCGACCAGAAAACGGCTCAGCAGCCGCGACGCTTCAAGGCTGACCAGCACGCCCAGCGCGATGCCCAATAGACCGCTTTTCGCGGCAGTCATCATCACTTCGCGTGCCACTACGGCGCGGTCGGCGCCCAATGCCATACGGATGCCAATCTCCCGCGTCTGCTGCGCCACCGTGTAGCTGGTGACGCTGTACATGCCGAGCGCTGCGAGCAGAAGGGCAAGTGTTGCAAATGCGGTGAGGAGCTCACCACGTAACTGCTGCGGTTCGGTCGCTGCCGCGAGCGCATCGTCCATGGTGGTGAACTTGGTCGCGATGGTTGCGTCCGTGGCGAGCACGCGCTGCCGCACCGCAGGAATCAATGCCGCAGGCGCGGTTACGGTATGCAGAACGATCTGTGCTCCGGTGATGAGACGGTTAGGATGCTGTGCGAGCGGGAAGTAGATCGCGGGCGACGGATCGTCCGCCGGAGAGTCCTGACGCACATCGCCGACTATGCCAACGATGGTGGCTCCGTGCATGCTCTCTTCATCCATGCCGCAGATGATCCGCTTCCCGATTGGATTTTCGTTGCCGAAAGACCGATGCGCCAGCGCCTCGCTGATCAGTGCGACCGGCTGCGAGCCATAGGTATCCGCGGCTGTGACATCCCGCCCGCGCAAGAACGGTATGCGCATGGCCTGGAAGTATCCGGGGCCGGCCAGACTGAAGATGGCATCGGGCAGTGCACCCTGATCCATATTTTGCCCGTAATCCGGGATTGCGTAGCCGCCGTCGGAGCCGTCGGCGCCCGTGGGCACGCCCCAGGCGTCTACTGCAGATACAACCCCTGGCAGGGCGCGCAATTGTTCGGTCAATTGTGCCAATTTGACGATCTGCTTTTGCTGCCCCGCGAGCCCATTGGCGGGGCCCTCCACGTAAATGACGAGACGGTTGTCCGCGGCAAAACCGAGCGGCACCTCGCGAATGTGTTGAATGGTGCGCAGCAAGAGCCCCGAGGTGGTGACGAGCAGAAAGCTCAAAGCGATCTCGATTGCCAGAAGAGCGCGGCGCCAGAGTGGCGGAGGTGCGATCCGTACTGCCGGAACGCGTGCCACGGCTCAAGGCCGCCGCAGGATTGCGACGCGCGGCCCACCAGCAGGGCAGGGTTGCACTGAGTACGGTGACCAGCATCGCGAGTAGAAGGCAAAAGCCAAGCAGGCGCGGGTCGGGCGTAGCGCTCATCGCGCGCGGAAGTTCGGCAGCCAGCAGATGCATCAGCAGCTTGGTCGCAGGAATCGAAAATAGAAGCCCCGCGAGACCGCCTAGCAATGACACAACGGCCGCCTCCATCAGCACCGAGCCGACAATGCGCCCGCGAGTTGCGCCCAGCGCACCGCGCACGGCCAACGCATGCCCTTGCGCGGATATGCGGACTAACTGCAGGTGCGCGACGTTCGCGCAGGCGATGAGCAGCAGCACGCCGACTGCCGCCAGCCAGAGCCAGAGGGAGGTGCGCACGCCGCCAGTCAGCTCATCGCGCAGCGGCACCACACGCAGGCTGACGTGTGCATGACTCAAGGGAAATTGCTTCGCCAGCGTCGCCGAGAGCGTGTCGATCTGAGACTGTGCCTGTTCAACGGTTAGTCCATTTTGCAACAACCCGACCGCATGGTAGTTGTACGAGTCGCGACTCGCGGGATCCCACGGTAGTGCAGTGCGGCCCAGCCAGAGGGAGGTCTTCTGCGGATAATCGAAGCCACGCGGCATCACGCCGATGACTTCGAACGACTCGCCTTCGACGTTTACCAGCTTGCCCACCGCCGCGCTTACACCGCCCAGCTCCGCATCAGCAAAGGCCTCGCTCACCAGCGCCTGATGCGAGGCGTCGCCCGCGCGGAAGAGCCCGCCGTGCTGAGGAACCACCCCAAAGACCTCAGGGAACCTCGCGCTGATCACGGCGATATGCGTAAAGGTCGCGTGATCGGGAAGCTGCACGCCCTCTTCATACGCCTCGTAATAAGCAGTCGCTGCAAAGGCTGAGCTGGCGCGCAGGTCCGCGTAGTCACCGCCCGGCACACGGGGAATCTGGTGCTGTCTGTCTTTGAAGAGCGTCTCCAGTGCCACAATGCGATCTGCGTTGCGGTACGGTAGCTGCTTCAAAAGCATCTGCTCCACGACGCTGAAGACGGCCGTAGTGGCGCCGATGCCGAGCGCGAGCGTGAGAATCGCCGTGAACGCAAATCCAGGATTCCGGCGAAGCTGCCGGAACGCATAACGAAGATCCTGTGCCAACTGCATGGCCGTCCTCCTTCTCTATAGATCGGTACTCGCTATTGCCTACTCGTTACGCAGCGCCTGCACCGGCTCGATCGATGCTGCGCGCCGCGCCGGCACCAACGCCGCCAGGACCGCCGCGATGACCAGCGTGCCAAATGCACCGCCTAGAATGAGCGGGTTGGAACTGCTGACGTTGTAAAGGTGCGCCGCCATCAGGCGCCCCAGGACAAGCGCCAGCGGCACACCGAGCACGAGCCCGACCAGCACCTGGGACAATGCATGTTTCAGGACGTCGCGCAACACGTCGCCTCGGTCGGCGCCCAGCGCCATGCGCAGCCCGACTTCGGGCGTGCGGCGTTCCACCGTGTATGCAGTGACGCCGTAGATGCCGATCGCGGCCAGCAGCAACGCAACCAGTCCGAAGGTCATGGTGAGGCGCGCCAGCATCTCCGGCTGATTGAAGTTGGCGTTGACCTGCGTTGTGAGCGTATCGATACGGGTGATGGGCAGGTTGGGATCGATGTTGCCAATCGCCCGCCGCAGGGCGGCTGCCATCTCCGCCTCACCGCCCTGATAATGCACCACGATGTCCTCGGGATAGCGCACTCGCGCCTCGCCCACGAGATCCCGCTGCGCAAAGACCTCCGCGGGCTGCGCCAGGGGCATGAAGACCATGGGCAACTGCGGCTCGTCGGGATCTTCATACTTGGTGTCATCGACCACGCCAATGATCTCGAACTCGTTGGGATCATGCGGGTCCAGACCGAAGTGCGCGCCCAGCGGCGGCTTGCCTTTTAGGAAATGCGCGACGAACGCCTGGTTCACTACCGCGACACGCCGCGTGGTAGGCGTATCTGACTCCTGCAGCCCGCGGCCTTGCAGCACATGCGTGCCCACGGCAGCAAAGTAGTCAGGACTTACGTAGTCGAAGGTCGTCCGGTAGTAGTTGTTGGTGAACTCCGGGGGCGGAGGAGGAGCGCCGGGAAGATAAGTCAGATTGTGCCAGCCGTCGCCCGAGAGAGGGCTGAAGGTCGCATAGCCAAGGTCGATCACACCTGGGGTCTGCTTCAACTGCGTATCGAACTTACGCTCCAGCCCGCCGAGCTTCTGAACGTCGGAGCCGATATCAGCGACCGGGTTGATACCGATGACCAGCCGGCCGGAGGTCGCCAGATGCAAGTTTTGATGCTCCAGCGCGCGGAGGCTGAGGGTGAGCAATCCGGCCGTGGAGAGCAAGGCCAGCGACAGCGCCGCCTGCAGCACGACCAGCGCCTTCTGCGGCCACGCAGTCTTGTCGCCTGCGGTGCGGCTGGCGCCGCGCAGCGCCTCAATGGGATCGAAGTGCGAGGTGATCCACGCCGGCACGCAGCCGAAGAGCGCACCCGCAAGCACGGCGATGCCCAGTGCGAAGCCAAGCACGGCCAGCGAAGGTGAGGTTGAAAATGGCGATGAGTGAGTACCGGTAAGAGCCATGGAGAGCATCGCTCGTGAACCGAGGGTGGCCAACAGGATGGCCACGGCGCTCCCAACCACAGCGATGATCAGGCTCTCGGTCAGCGTTTGCCGGACAACACGGCCACGCGGCGCGCCCAGCGCCAGACGCACCGCAGTATTCTGCCGCCGCGCCATGCCGCGCACCAGCATCAGGTTTGCAAGATTCGCGCATACGATCAGCAGCACGAACCCGGCAATCATGAAGAGCAACTGCAATCCGGAGGTGTAGTTGTCGCGCAGTTGGCTAATGCCACCGGCAGCCGGCGCCCATTCTGTGCGCTGTTTGGCAATCACCTCGCTCTGCCCGGAATGGAGCGTCTCCGGGTGCGCATGCAGCCAATCCTGCAGCAATCCGCTGGTCTGTGCGCTGGCAGTTGCCGGGTTGAATCCGGCCGGTGCGCGCCCGATGATGTACAGCCAGTACTCGCCCGGATGGTCCATCGCATCGATGTTGGTGAGCATCGGCTCAAAGGCCAATGGCGCCCAGATCTCCGGTGGATCCGCATCCAACCGCGTCCCGAAGAAGCCGGCAGGCATCACCCCGGCAACTGTCATTGCCCGGTTGTTGATCATCAGCGTCGAGCCGATCACGGTGGGTGAGCCGCCGAAGCGTCGCTGCCACATCTCGTAGCTCAGCACGACCTGCGGCTGTGTGCCGCGTTGATCATCGGAGGGCGCAAGCGCGCGTCCCTCGAACGCCTTCACGCCGAGTGTCGAAAAGTAGTTTCCGGCGACGAACTGCACGCGCGCCGGCTCGGCTGACTGCCCGCTTCCCTGCAGGCGCATGCCCACCGACCGCTGACCCGCTTCAACGGCAGTCATGCTCGTGAAGCCACCGAGGTGGTCGCGAAACATCAGGTATTGATCGTAGGAAAAGAGAGTCCAGTCGCCGAACAGGCTGCCGCCGTTGAAGCAACAGTCGTAGCGCGTTCCCAATTTGTAGAGCTGCTCGGGTGCTGTGACCGGCAGAGGCCGGAGCATCACTTGATAGATCAGGGTGAAGATGGCGGTGGTGGCGCCGACGCCGAGCGCGAGAGTTAGCACTGCCGTGATGGCGAAGCCGGGGGTGCGGCGAAGTTGCCGGAAAGCGTAACGAAGATCCTGCAAGAGCTGCTGGATGAACTGCACGAGTCCTCCTTTCGGTTTGGTTATTCCATGCGCAACGCCACCATCGGTTCGATGGAGGCCGCGCGTCTGGCGGGCACCAGCGCCGCTACCGCCGCCGCAATGGAGAGCACGAGCAGCGTAACGACGCTGACCTGCGCATCGAAGGCGCCAACACCGAACAGGTGCTGCGCCATCAGCCGGCCGGCTGCATAAGCCAGCGGCACACCGATGAGCAGACCGATGCCGCAGTTCGCGAGCGCGCGCTTCAGCACATCGCGGAGGATATTGCGCCGGTCGGCACCGAGCGCCATGCGGACACCGATCTCGCCGGTACGCCGCTCGACGGAGTACGAGGTGACGCCGTAGAGCCCGATCGAGGCCAGGATAAGCGCCACCAGCCCGAAGAGCGACGTCAGCCGCGCCAGCAGCTCATCCTGATTGAAGTTGGTGGATACCTGATAGGCAAAGGTATGGAAGGACCGCGGCGTCAAGATAGGATTCACGTCCGTGAACGCGCGCCTGGTCTCCGCTTCGACCGTCGCGGGCGTCGAACTTTTCACGTACAGCACAACCTGACCGGCGTAATGTCCCAACGCCTCGAAAGGCTTGTCCTTTGGCTTGAAGACCTCACTGGTCTGGGCAAATGGCACGTAATACATCGGTGGCGGCTGTACATTCGGGTCCTGATGCTTGGTGTTCTCGACGACGCCGACGATCTCGAATTGCGAGCGCAGCTCGCGCTCAATGCCGAAATGCTGGCCGATGGCCCTGCCGTGGTAGTAGCGGTCCGCAAAAACCTGATTCACGATCGCGAGCTTGCGCGTGTGGTTGTCGTCGCCATCGGTAAAGAAGCGGCCTGCCCGCAGCTTCGCGCCTACAGCATCGAAATACTCCGGCGAAATGCGGATCCAGGAGGCCTCATACCAGTCGCTGTCCGGCTGCGGATCGGGCTGCCCGGGGATGAACACGCCGCCACTCCAGTTGTCCTGACTTAAAGGCGTATAGAGGGCAAAGGCAGCTTTCTGCGCGCCGGGAATCTGCATCAGGCGGTCATGCAACTTGCGATACAGATCGTCGAGCTGCTCGGGCTTATAACCCGCAAGAAACGGATCGATGCCGACGATGTAGCGGTCCTGCGTCTGAAAACCGAAGTCCTGCTTCTGCAGATTGTTCAGGCTGCGCAGCAACAGACCGGCGGCACAGAGCAGCACCACGGAAAGCGCGGCCTGGGTGATCACCAGCACACGTTGTGCCGTGGAGCTCGAATCTTTCATGGTCCGCGAGGTGCCGCGGATTGCCGACGCCGGATCCGTCTTGCTCATCATCCAAGCGGGAATGATCGCGCAGAGAACCGCGGTCAACAGCGCCGCCAGCACGGCAAAGCCCAGCACCGGAAGCGACGGATTGACGTTCACCGGCACATAGTCCGCGCCACGAAAGGCCAGTCGCAGCACCGACTGAGCCACCGCATAGGCGATAGCGATCGCGCCAGCGGCGCCGACCACCGCCAACAGCACGCTGGAAATCATTGCCTGCCGCACCAGCTGACCGCGCGTCGCGCCCAGCGCAATCCGCACCGCCTGCTGCTGCTTCTCTGCAGTCGCGCGCACCAGCAACAGGTTCGCCACGTTGGCGCAGACAATCAGCAGGACGAAAGCCGCGGCCCACATCAGGAGCTTCAACCCGCGGCCATAATTGCGCGCCATCGTGTTGGCGCCGGTCCTTGCTGAGGAAAGTTGCGTTTTCTGGCGACCGATTTGCGCGCGTTCCGCGGCACTGAGCGTGTCGCGGCCGCGCAGCCATTGCCGCAATTCGAGATTAAGCTGAGCCGTGATGTTGTCCAGATTGGCATCCGGAGCAACGCGGCCCACCACATCCAGCCAGTGTGTGTCCTGATGATGAGTGTGCGCTGCATCTGCGCCGGTGAACTTCGCCTCCTGATTCAGGGCGAGCCAAAGATCAGGCGGATCAGTCTGGACGATCTCACCCTGATACTCCGGCGCTGTGACGCCGACCACTGTCACGATCACGCCGTTCATGGTGAAGGTCGAGCCGACGACGTGCGGGTCAAGCCCGAGACGACGCTGCCACATCCGGTAACTGATGACGGCCACCGGCGTCGCGCTCTCCGTGTCGTCCGACGGCTGAATCGGCCGCCCGAGCGCCAGGGGCACGCCCAGCGTGGAGAACTCGTTGCCCGCGACGAACCGTCCCTGCAGCGTAATCGGAGGCTGCGAATCGCCCACCCGCCGGGTCAATAACGAAGTCGAAAACGACTGAAAGGCCGTCAGACTCTCGAAGCCCTTGGTGTGGTCGCGGAAGTACAGATAGAGATCGTTGGAAAAGATCCGCCAGTCATCGCCCTGGACGCCGCCGTAGTTGCAGCAGGTGGGCTCCCTGCCCACCATGTACAGTTTCGAAGGATGCTGAACGGGCATTGCCTTCAACATGGTGTTGTAGATCAGCGTGAAGATCGCGGTGGTCGCACCGATGCCGAGGGAGAGCGTCAGCGCCGCCGTGATGGCGAATCCGGGGCTGCGACGGAACTGCCGCAATGCGTATTGCACGTCCTTAAGCAACTTCCCCATCGCAGCTCTCCCTCAATGCTGGACATGTCCCGCCATCTCTGTTTCCGGGCCCCGGACACTCTTCCCTAGGCACACTTCGGCTGACACACTTCGGCTTCGTTCTCGCGTACGCGGCCTGGTTGGCGCCGTCCCTTACTGAACCTGCAGCAATTGTTCCGGCGACAACTCTCCTTCGGCAATGACTTTGCCGTCGAACAGATGCACCTGGCGGTCAGCGTGGCGGGCAAAACGCGGATCGTGAGTCACCATGCAGATGGTCGCGCCCTCCTTGTGCAGCTCGGAGAGCAGCTCCATCACCGCTTCGCCATTTTTCGAGTCCAGGTTTCCGGTGGGCTCGTCGGCCAGCAGGATGGACGGCGAACCGGCCAGAGCGCGGGCCACAGCAACACGCTGCTGCTGACCGCCGGAGAGCTGCGAGGGATAGTGGCGCATACGGTGCGCCATGCCCACGCGTTCCAGCGACTCCTGCACGCGGCGCTTGCGATCCGCTGCCGGCATGCCGGAGCGATAGGTCAGCGGCAGTTCCACATTCTCGGCCACCGTGAGGTCGCCGATCAGGTTGAAGCTCTGGAAGATGAAGCCTATCTCCTGGTTGCGGATGCGCGAGCGCTCGGCAAAGCTCAGGTTCTCCACCGGCTTGCCGTTCAACTGATAGCGTCCGTTGGTCGGCGTGTCGAGCAGTCCGATGATCGAGAGCAGCGTGGACTTGCCGCATCCCGAGGGGCCGGACATCGCAACGTAGTCGCCACGCATGATGGCCAGATGCACGCCGGAGAGCGCGTGCGTCTCGATCTCATCCGTGTAGAAGACCTTGGTCAGCGCTTCGATCTGTATCAGTGCCTGTGCTGTTTCGTCCATAGTTGGCCTCGTGTTCCTTTCCTTCCTAAGTTCGTTGATTTACTCCAGCCGGATGCGGTCCACCTGGTCCCAGCGGGACATGTCGGACAGGATGACGGTATCCCCTTCGTTGAGCCCGCTGAGCACCTGGATAGCATTCACCGAAGCGCGGCCCACCTTTACCGGAACGCGCGTCGCCGTTTTGCCATCGGGACTCAGCTTAAACAAGCTGATGGTCGAGTCTTCGTTACCAAAGGCAGGCCGGCCGACGTAGAGCACATTCGATAACCGCTGCAGGTCGATCTGTCCGTCCACGCTCAGGTCCGGCCGTTCACCTTCGACAAATCCGTTCAATGCCACGTCTACGGTGACCGTGCCATTGTGCACGCCGGGATCGATGCGCTGCACCGTGCCGTCGATGATGCCGTTATGGGTATCGATCGCGGCAGGCTGGCCGGTCTGGATATCGCGTGCCTGCGTCTCGGGAATGTTAAGCGCTGCTTTCAATTGATTCTTCACCACCACTTTGGCGAGCATGGTCCCCGCCGTCACCTGCTGTCCGACAGCCGCAGGCAGATCCGTCAGCACGCCAGTGATGCCAGCTTTCACTCGCAGCGCATCCAATTGCTGCTGCTTGAGCTGGTACACCCCTCGTGCCTGATCTACCTTCGCCTGCGCGACAGCAAGTTGTGTCTCCAGGGCCTTCTCGTTGATGGATACGACATTCTGCTGCATTTGGTTCTGGGTAGTTAACCCCTGCGCCTTGCTTTGTGAAGCTTGCGCCGTCAAACCCGAGATGACGCCAAGCTTGTAAAGGGCATTGTCCGTGGACGCCTGGCGTTTGGCGGTCTCGTAGTCGGCATTGGTGGTTGCGGCGGTCGCTTTCTGGGTGGAAAGCGTGCTCTGCAATTGCACCTGGGTGTTCTTCAGATCCGCTTCGGCCTCGCTGAGCGCAAGTTTCGCGTCCAATGCCTGCTGCGTCACCGTGGGGTCGTTCAACTCCATCAGCACGGTGTCCGCCTTCACGTTGGAACCGGGCAGCACCAGAATGCGAGTGACGGTGGCGGCGGTCTGGGCGGGAATCTGGCGAATCGCATCTTCGCGGGGTACCAGGGTCCCGTTACCGCGGACCTGCCTGATCAGGTTTCCTCGCTTCACTGTGTCGGTCCACACGACGCTGCGCTCGACCGTTGGGGCGGCGGGCTTCAGCCGCATCACGGCGAAAGTCACACCGGCAAGGACGACAATCGCTACCGCGATGGTCACGACGCGGCGGCGGTTCTTCTTGGCTTTGATATCAGGGCGGGCAATGTCCATCAATGGACTCTAATGCACTTGCACGCCCAAGATACGCTCCGCCGTTAACCTCCGGTAAACGAATCGCTTACGGCATGAATCAATCATGGGGACTCGCTCGCCGCTGTCCGGTCATGTGGCCGCACTGTCCGTTTCCGGACATGTTGGCAGGTCGGATGCGTACGACTAACGATTCATTTCGCAAATGCAACCTTTTCGAGACAATGAGCGGCACTGGAGTGAACCATGCAAGCTATTTCTGCCACAGACGCCAAGCTGGCGACGCTGCTCACCAGGGCCCAACGCGAACCCTTGATGATCCGCAGCAATGACCGGGATATTGCCGTGATGCTCTCCGCCACCGAATATCAGCGGTTGAGTGACCGGCCGCGCGCCAGAGCACCGCACCCGCGCATCGATGCAAAGCTCGCTGCGCTGCTCGACGCCTCCGACTAGTTCTCCGCAGACAGGAAGGCCGGAGCAACGATGCTCCGGCCTTCATCATGCCGCACTATTCGCCCTAGGCACGGGCCGGATCGCCGCGCTCCGTATCCACGCCAAGCTCGGCAAAAGCATTCTCTGCCCGCTTGGCATCGAACTTGCCGTCGCGGGCCAGCCGCGAGAGCGTTGCCGCCGCGATCGATTCCGCGCTGACTTCGAAGTGCCGCCGCAGATGCTCGCGATTGTCGCTGCGGCCGAAGCCATCAGTGCCCAGCGAGACCAGACGATCGAGCAGCCAGGGTGCGAGTTGATCCGGCACCGCCTTCATATAATCGGTGGCGGCAACGATAGGCCCTGGCGCCGCACCAACCGCGCTCACGATATAGGGCTGCTTCGCCTGCTGAGCGGGGTGGAGACGGTTCCACCGCTCCACCGCGAGCGCGTCGCGGCGCAGTTCGTTATAGCTGGTCACACTCCAGACATCCGTGGGCACGTTGTACTTGTCGGCGAGGATCAGCTGGGCGCGGAGGGCCTCGTTCAGAATCGGCCCGCTACCGAAGAGTTGAGCGACCGCCTCGCCTTTCGCTGCCGGGCGCAGCCGGTAGATGCCGCGCAGAATACCTTCACGTGCTCCTTCAGGCATCTCCGGCATCGCATAGTCTTCGTTGTACATGGTGATGTAGTAGAAGAGGTCTTCGCCCTTCTCGTACATGCGGTACAGTCCGTCCTGCACGATGGTGGCCAGCTCGTAGACAAAGGCCGGATCGTAGGTCGCGCAGGTGGGCACGGTCGAGGCCAGCACGATCGAATGCCCGTCCTGGTGCTGCAATCCCTCGCCCAGCATAGTGGTGCGTCCGGCGGTGCCGCCCATCAGGAAGCCTTTGCCGCGCGAGTCGGCAAAGGCCCACGCCATATCGCCGATACGCTGGAAGCCGAACATTGAGTAGTACATGTAGAACGGAATCGTGGGCAGGCGGTAGTTGGAATACGCGGTGCCCGCGGCGGTGAAGGAGGCCATCGAACCGGCCTCGGTAATTCCCTCTTCCAGAATCTGGCCGTCTGCCTCTTCCCGGTAGTAGAGCAGCATATCGACGTCGTGCGGCTTGTACTTCTGGCCTTCGCTGGCGTAGATGCCCACCTGGCGGATGGCTGATTCCAAGCCGAAGGTGCGGCCCTCGTCGGGCACAATGGGGACGATGAGCTTGCCCAACTTCTCGTCCTTCATCAGGTGGCGCAAGATACTCACGAAGCCCATCGTCGTCGAGACCGCGCGGCCTTTCGATCCCGCCGTCCATTCCGCAAAGGAGTCCAGCGGTGGCGCCGTGAAGTCGAGCTTCGGCGTCTCGCGCCGCGGCATGAAACCGCCTAGTTCATTGCGCCGCTCCAGCATGTAGGCGATTTCCGGCGCGTCTTTCGCGGGGCGGTACGGCATCGCGTCCTTCGCCGCCTCTTCCGGAACAGGGATATCGAAGCGCTTCACGAACGCGGTCAGCGCGTCATCGGTGAGCTTCTTCTCCTGGTGGCTGGCGTTGCGCGCCTGCGTGCTGCCCAGGCCGTAGCCCTTTACCGTCTTGGCCAGGATCACGGTCGGTCCGCCCTTATGCTCGGTCGCGCGCTTATAGGCGTTGTAGATCTTCACGGGATCGTGACCGCCGCGATGCAGCCGGGCAAGCTCATCGTCGGACATGTCGCGGACCAGTTCCAGCAGCTCGGGATATTTCCCGAAGAACTCCTGCCGCAGATACGCGCCGCCCTTGGCCTTGAACGATTGATAGTCGCCGTCCACGCACTCTTCCATGCGCTTCAGCAGCAGACCGGTGTGGTCGCGCTCAAAGAGCTTGTCCCAGTCTCCACCCCAAACCACCTTGATCACATTCCAGCCCGCGCCGCGGAACATGCCTTCCAGCTCGTCGATGATGCGCTTGTTGCCGCGCACCGGCCCGTCCAGCCGCTGCAGGTTGCAATTGACGACGAAGATCAGATTGTCCAGCTTCTCGCGCGTCGCCATCGAGATCGCGCCGAGGGTATCGACTTCGTCCGTCTCGCCATCGCCGACGAAGGCCCACACCTTCCGATCCGTCTTCTCGATCAGTTTGCGGCTTTCCAGGTACTTCATAAACCGTGCCTGGTAAAGCGCATTCAGCGGGCCGATGCCCATCGACACTGTCGGGAAGCGCCAGAAGTTCGGCATCAGCCACGGATGCGGATACGAGGAGAGCCCCGGCTTGTCGCGCAGCTCGTGACGGAAATTCAGCACCTGCTCGTCCTCGAAGCGGCCTTCGAGATACGCGCGTGCATAGACGCCCGGCGATGCATGACCCTGGAAGTAAATGAAATCGCCCGGTTGCTCGCCGTAGCTGGCATGGAAGAAATGGTTGAAGCCCACCTCAAGCAGCGTGGCCAGCGACGAGTAGGTAGAGATGTGGCCGCCGATACCCGCATCTTTCTTGTTCTGGCGATGCACCATGGCCATCGCATTCCAGCGGATCAGGCTTTCGACCCGACGCTCCAGGTCACGATTGCCGGGATACGGCACTTCCTCGTGCTTGGGAATGGTGTTCAGATACGGCGTGATCAGCTCGCCGGTGGTATTGATTCCGGCCTCGCGCGCTCGCTGGCGCAGGGCGGTCAGCAGCTCGGCGCTATGCTCGGCGCCCTCGGCGACGACGACCTCGTCAAAGGCCTCGATCCACTCGGCTACTTCTTCGGAAAAGCTTGTCTGGACTGGCACTGCCGCTTTTGTGCTCATTTGCTCGGATACACCCGCCTGTCGGAATTGGGTCTTGCCGTTGAACGCTGGCACAAGCTTCGGCGATTCACGGGCCGCGCTCCATACCGCGTCGGAACAGTCCAGTATAGCGTCGAGCGGCCTGGTATTCGTTTACTTGCAGCCGGGCACGTCGGCAAGCGTCTGAAAGACGCGCAGTCCCAGCTCCTTGGCAAGTCGAACATCGTCATCCGCGCCCTTGGAGGCGCCGGGAAGCCGCAGCACCGCGTCGCACCGGCTTAGCAGCCGCCTCGCGATAGGGTAGAGAATCTCTTCATAGACCGCATCTCCAGGATGCTTCGAACCGGCTTCGCGCAGCAATGGAAGAGCGATCCATTCTCCAATCATGGGTATGTGACCGGCGCGGTAAAGCGGCAGAGCCACGGACTCCAGTGTGCGCAGATTCCTTTCCATTAGAGCAGGATCATCGCCGGTGCCAGAGCGATACGGACCGGCGATGAGGATCATGAGCGATTCAGCCGGCATGGGATATGTCTCCTGTCTGCGAAAAGATGGAAATAAAGGCATGTTGCAACAGCATGATGGTCTTGCCGTCCACAATTTCGCCGCAACGGATTGCTGCCATGGCGTCGTCAATGGAGAGTTCCAGGACATCGATGTCCTCTCCTTCGGCGCAATTGCCTCCGCCCGCCGCCGCCCTGCTTGCGGCATCGTATGCGGCTACGAAGAAATACAGCTTCTCGGTCACCGAGCCAGGGCTCATAAACGCTTCGAAGACTTTGCGCACTTCTTTCACGCGATAGCCCGTCTCTTCTTCGACTTCGGCGCGTATGCGTTCTTCCGGGCTTGCGTCATCGAGCAAACCAGCCACGGTCTCGATCAGGGCGCCGGAATGACCATTGACGAATGCCGGAAAACGAAACTGGCGTGTGAGCACCACCGTCCGGCGCTCCCGGTTGTAGAGCAGAAGCGTCGCGCCATTTCCCCGATCGTAGGTCTCCCTGCTCTGCTGCTGCCAAGTGCCGTCGCTACGCAGGAAGTCGAACGTGGTCTTCTTCAATACGTACCAATCATCGGAAAGAGTCTCGACGGACCTGATGCGAATGCGTTCGTGCATCGGCAGGTATTGCGCGTGGGTTGGCATGAACCGATGCTATCGTGCAGTTTCGTGCAATTTCAAGTAATATCGTGAATCATGCTCACCAGCCAGCGGAAACGGGAGATTCTCGCACTGCTAAAACGAACCGGTCAGGTGATCGCGAAAGACGTCAGCCGATCGATCGGGGTGTCCGAAGACACGATCCGGCGGGATCTGCGAGA
Source organism: uncultured Acidobacteriaceae bacterium (assembly GCA_963737035.1). Classification (GTDB taxonomy): domain Bacteria; phylum Acidobacteriota; class Terriglobia; order Terriglobales; family Acidobacteriaceae; genus KBS-83. The sequence goes on from CAVTRJ010000014.1 coordinate 438,921, forward strand.
ACTGGCCCAGGAGGGCCTGCTGCAGCGGGTGCATGGCGGAGCGTTGCCCGCATCGCCAGCCATGGCCGATTTCGCGGGCCGGGAGTCCATCACTCCCGAGGGCAAGGTCGCCATCGGCCGAGCGGCGGCTCACATGATTCAGCCCGGCCAGGTTGTGATCCTGGATGGCGGCACTACGGCGAGACAGATAGCGCGCCACATTCCGCGTGAGCTGCAGGCGACGATCGTCACCCATAGTCCGACCATTGCGCTTGAACTGCTGCATCACCCGGAGATCGAGGTGATCCTCATCGGCGGTCGCCTCTACAAACATTCCGTCGTTGCCGTAGGTGCGGCAGCAATGGAAGCGATCGCGAAGCTGCATGCCGACACGTATTTCATGGGCGTGACCGGCGTCCATCCGAAGACGGGACTAACGACTGGAGACTTTGAGGAAGCAGCCGTCAAGCGCGCTTTGAGCAAAGCCGCCGCGGACACATTTGTTCTGGCATCGTCGGAGAAGCTGAATGCTGCATCGCCTTACGCGGTGATCCCGCTCGATGCCGTCAGCGGCATCATTACGGAGCGCAGCGCAGATGCTGCAGTCGTTCGGACTTTTCAAAAGCTAAAGATCCCGATCATCCGCGCCTAGCTGAAACATCCCCGCCTTGACGCCCTAACCCCCGCCCTCTATCGTCGGCTCTGACTTGCAGACAAATATTCCAAGCGCGGTCAAGGGCTCTCCAGCCGCCGACACGCACGCGCTCCACCGGCTCGGAGTAGCCTGCGGGCTCGCCGCAGGCGTGTGGCTGGGCGCCGCCGAAGCTCCGACCAAGCTGGTTAACGTCGGACTCTCGCCTTTCGCGGTCTCGCTGTGGATGGTGGCCGGCGTCTTCACCGCGCGCTGGACATTCCCTACCTTGCTCAAGGGCACCAGCTACGTTGTCCGCGACCTGTCAGAGAAGAAGCACCTGATCGTGTGGGCGCTGCTTGCGGGTGCGCTCTGGGCGGTTGCCAACACACTCACCGTCTTCGCTATCCGGGATGTCGGACTTGCTATCGCCTTTCCGCTGTGGAATGCCAATTCCCTATTCGGCCTGCTCTGGGGCCGCGTGCTCTTCCGTGAGTTGCAGGGCGCTAGCCGCGGGGGGATCGCCAAGGTGCTGCTCGGCGCGATTGCCATTGTGGCTGCCGCCATCCTGCTCGGTTTCAGCACAGTGCACGGTGGCGGGCACACGAGCTCGCATGCGGCGCGCGGCATTGCCGCCGCCATTGGCGCGAGCGCGCTGTGGGGAACTATGTACGTGCCTTACCGCAAGGCTTACATCAGCGGCATGAATCCGCTCTCCTTCGTGACTGCGTTCACCTTCGGCGAGCTTGGCTCCGTGCTTGCGCTGGTGTGGTGGCTGGATGGCGGCGTGCACTCGACTGCGTTCCACTTCTCGGAGTTTCGCGGCGTCCTCTTCTGGCTCTTTCTTGGCGGCTTTGTTTGGGTGATCGGCGATCTCTTCCAGCAGTTCACGGCGAAGTATCTCGGCATCGGCCGTGGCATCCCGCTCTCCAATACGAATCAGCTCTGGGGCCTTGCCTGGGGCGCGCTGGTCTTCGGCGAGCTGGCCGGGACAGACCTCACGCATAAGCTGATGGTCCTGGGCGGCTCGGTGATCATGATCCTGGGTGCGCTCGCGATCTCGACGGCCGTTGCGGGCGAGCGGGAGCATCACTCGCGCAATCTCGCCATCGAACGGGAGTGCAATCGATACAGCCTGGATTACGGCGCAGTCCTCGCCGCCCAGGCGGGCAGTGAATTCGATGCCAGCGAGCGCCGCCGCTGGTGGGATTACGCGATTGTCACAGCGGCGGTGGCGGTCTTCCTTTGGCTCGGAGTGCAGGCGCGCGTGCCGGAGATCGCCATGAACCACGCATGGCTGTTCGCGCTGGTCGTCTTACTGATCGTGAGCCTGCTGTACTGCGGACTTCGGCTCCGCCGCCAGACCGGCTTCTCCTGAGGATCTGGGCATTCGATTTCGATGGCCGGAAGCGCCTTCCCTGATTTTCATAACATAGCTATTTTCAAAATAGGTATCAGGGACCTATAGTGTCAGGCATGGCTAAGAAGCCCGAACGACGCGATCTCTTCCCCGGCGCGCTGGAACTAATGATCCTGCACTCTCTTCGGCTGAAGCCGATGCACGGTTATGCGCTGGTCAAGCACATCCAGCGGATCTCCGACGATCTGCTGCAGATTGAGGAAGGCTCGCTCTATCCGGCGCTGCAGCGAATGCTGCGCGAGGGCTGGCTCAAATCGCAAGAAGGCGTCTCTGCGAAAGGACGGCCTACGCGGATCTACAGCGTGACTGTAGCCGGCCTGCGTCGTCTTGAACAGGAAGTTTCCAGCTTCGAAACCATGTTCGCGGGCATCAGCCGTGTGCTCGCATTGCAGAAAGCATAGGAAGTTCCATGCGATGGCAACTCTTCTCACGTAACCGCCGGTATGACGATCTTGCTGTCTCGATCCAGGAGCATCTCGAAGAGCGAACAGACGAACTCATGGAAGACGGGCTGTCGCGGGAAGAAGCTGCGCAAAAGGCTCGCCGCGAATTCGGCAATGTGACTGTCATCTCCGAGCGCAGCCGCGAAGCCTGGCAGTGGCCTACGCTCGAAAGCGTCTGGGCGGACGTGAAGTTCGCGTCTCTGCGGCTAGCGAGATCGCCCGGATTTGCCGCTACTGTCATCTTGACGCTTGCCATTGGAATCGGCGCCAACACAGCAGTCTTCAGCGTGCTCAACAGTGTATTGATCAAACCCCTGGCTTATCCCAAGTCAGAAGAATTGGTGAGCGTGCGACTGATCGCTCCCGGTGCTGCCGGCCTGACGAATTTTACAGATGGCCTTCGGCTCTCACCTTCCATGTATTTCACGTACGCCGAGCAGAATCGGACATTTCAATCGATTGGCGTGTGGCTCAGAGGCACCGCAAACGTCACAGGTCTTGCGCAGCCGGAACAAATCCACATTGCTTTGATCAGCGACGGCGTGCTGCAGGCGCTCGATGTTCCGCCGGCGGCGGGCAGGTGGCTCACGCAAGGCGACCAGAACCCGCACGGTGCGAAGGCAGTGGTGCTCAGCTATGGCTATTGGCAGCGGCGCTTCGGAGGCGAGCGCTCCGTGATAGGACGCAGCATCACGATAGATTCGCAACCGAGAGAAATCGTCGGAGTGATGCCGCAAGGATTTCGATTGGTGAACGCGGATGTCGATCTGCTTGTGCCGCTGGCGTTCGATCGCAACAAACAAGTCCTCGCCGGTTTCGCTTTCCAAGGAATCGCGCGGCTAAAGCCGGGAATCACGATTGCGCAGGCCAACGCAGATGTAACGCGCATGCTGCCCATCTGGATGGACTCCTGGTCCAACGGCCCTGGAACCAATTCCCATTTTTACGAAGTCTGGAAAATCACGCCTGCTCTTCGTCCTTTGAAGGAGGAGGTGATTGGCAGCATTGGCAATCTGCTCTGGGTAGTGATGGGCACACTCGGCGTGGTCATGCTGATCGCCTGTGCCAACGTGGCGAATCTGGTGCTGGTGAGAGCCGAGGCCCGGCAGCAGGAACTTGCTATTCGCGCTGCGCTCGGCGCCGGCCGAGCGCGGATCGCGCGGGATCTGCTAACCGAAAGCCTGCTGCTCGGAGCCTTGGGCGGTGCGCTTGGAATCGGATTCGCATATGCCGGTCTTCGGCTGCTTGTGGCAATTGGTCCGGCCGATCTACCGCGCTTGAGTGAAATTTCCCTCGACGCGCGGGCGCTTGTATTCACCCTGGTCCTCTCCTTGTTGTCGGGCCTGTTATTCGGATTGATCCCGGTTCTGAAATATGCCGGACCGCGGACTCCGCTGACTCTGGCGAGCGCTGGACGAACTGCAAGCATAAGCCGGGAACGCCATCATTCCCGCAACGTGCTGGTGGTGGCTCAGGTGGCAATGGCCTTGGTGCTACTGGTGAGCGCAGGGCTGATGATTCGCACATTCGAGGCGCTGCGCACCATCGAACCGGGATTCGCGGATGCAGAACATCTGCAGACCATGCGGATTTCGATTCCAGCGTCTCTCGTCGCGAATCCGCAAATGGTGACCCGGATACAAAACAACATTGTCGACAAGCTGGCTGCAATTCCCGGGGTGACTTCGGCCGCATTCGCGAGCACGATGCCGATGGAAGGCGGCCCACCCAACTGGGATGAGGTTTTTTTCGAAGGAAAGCTTCACCCTGGCGAGACAACGCCGCTTCGACTCTTCAAAAACGCGTCTCCGGGCTTTTTTCACACGGCCGGGACACGGATCGTCGCGGGACGCGAGTTCACCTGGCCCGAGATTTACGGCGTCAGGCCGGTAGGGATCATTTCCGAAAACCTGGCTCGTGAATATTGGGGCACGCCTGCTTCTGCGCTCGGCAAGCGATTCCGCGAATTTCCAAGCATGCCTTGGCATGAGGTGATCGGGGTTGTCGAGGACGTCCACGAGAACGGCGTGCATGAGCAAGCCCCCATGATCGTGTACTGGCCCTCAATGATGAAGGACCTCTATGGACCTGGCTCCCTCGGCGCAATACGCAACGTGACGTTTGTCGTGCGAAGTGATCGGGCCGGAACCGAAAGCTTTCTCAACGAGATTCGGCAGGCGGTCTGGTCGGTAAATTCGAGCCTGCCGCTGGCATCGGTGCAGACGATGCAGGAGATCTACAGCCAATCGCTGGCGCGCACTTCGTTCACGCTCGTGATGCTTGGGGTTGCCGGCGCGATGGCACTGGTACTCGGCATTATCGGCATCTATGGCGTGATCTCGTATGCGGTGGCGCAACGTACCCGCGAAATAGGAATCCGTCTGGCGCTGGGTGCGGAGAGGAGCAGGATTTTGCATATGGTGATTGGGCAGGGACTTCGCCTGGCGGTCGTCGGAGTGGCGGTTGGCGCGATGATTGCACTGTTGCTGGCGCGGCTGTTGTCCGGCTTTTCGCAATTGTTGTACGGAGTACGCGCGAGCGATCCGATCACATTCTTTATCGTCTCGACGACCTTGCTGATTGTGGCCGTTCTGGCGTGCTATCTACCGGCGCGAAGGGCAGCATCGGTTGAACCCATGAACGCGCTGCGCACGGAGTGACCAATGCAATGGCTCGAGCGCCTCGTCTCACCATCTTCTCTCGCTGCAGGTCTTTCTTCCCTCCAACCGCTACCCTGAAACAGACCCGGCCACGAGGCGCATGTTTGTCGACGAAGTTACCAGGCGGATGAATGCGTTGCCCGGAGTGAGGTCGGCTGCATTTTCCTGCCGGGCACTGTTCTGGTTGCCGTCACTGTTCTTGCTGCCTATCTACCGGCACGGCGCGCTGCATCGATCGATCCGATGCGCGCGCTCCGAGCGGAGTAGAAGCGCCGGCCGCTCAGTGCGGCTCGGCTGCCGCCATGCGGATCGTGCTGGGATAGAAGAGCTGCACTTCCGGGCGAAACGATGTGATGCGAAGGGAGTAGGACGTTCCCGGCTCGCAGGAAAACATCGGGTGTAGGACCAACTCATAGCTTCCGGGCGCGTCGGCGACGATGTCACGGAAGAGCGCGTCGATGGTAGGCGCGCTGCGTCCTCCGGTAGCTTCCACCTGATCCTTTCCTCCGGGGACCAAGCGATAGATCTGCGCCATGTCATCGCGCGCCAGCAGGTCGAGTGTGCGATCGTCCGCGAATGCGTTTTGGTCAGCCGCGGCCGGTGGCGCCAACTCAACGATCACGTGTCGGCCCGCACGCGCTTGCAACTGGCGGAAGGCATTGCGCTCAGCGGCCGCCCAGTCCGCGATGCTCGGCGCTCCCGGAGTGGCTGTGGCGTGCGTCAGGGCCGTCCGGAGTGCAGCCTGATCCGTACGGGTCAGGAAGGGAGAAACAGTTCCATCCGGTGCCAGCACGGCGATCTTCCATTGGAAATTTGGCGCTGTCTGCAGGTTGCGGAGCACTGCATCCGGCATCCCGCCGTCTACCGCAGCCTGGGGGCGGATGACGATCAGCACATTTGTATCCGGCACGGAGGTGCGCGACAGCTTTCCAGTCTGCGGCTTTTCACTTTCCGGCTTTTCAGCTTCCATGGAGCGGATCTCCGCCGTCCCCAGGCTCAGCCAGAGATAGAGATCCTGCGGGCGCAAACCAGACGCGGGTGAGCCGTCCTGATGGCGCGCTGTCAGCCGCAGGTGAGTGTCCGGGCATTCGGTGCGGCCGGGATAACGCTGCCGCAACACCTGTGCGTTCGCAGCCGGTATCGTCATGACCGCGAGCACGCTTACTATCGTCCATAGCGCGGACTTTCCTCGTCGCATCCTGATCACAGGTCAGTTTACGTTTTGCGGTGGAAGGGAAGCTTCTGCCTGATTCGCGGAATTGAGGTGCAAGGAAAGATGTGGTCGCAATTGAGGATGTTCAAGACAATTCCCGCATCGGGCCGACGTGAAATTCGCGTGCGCAGCTTTACAAATTATGGCACTCTCCGCCCGCGCTCCCTGTTAAGCTTTTGACCGAGGCGCCCTGCCCCCAGTGCCCGGTCGTTCCATGTTCGAGGGCCTGTTCCGTGACACTTCGTGGCGTTGTGCTGTTCGTCGCCGTGCTCTGTTCTGCTTATCCTTCTTCTGCAGTCGACGCTGGTTCCAATCAGGCCCCTGCCGTTGCGCGGCAAACCCGGCAAATACTGAGCCTGGGCCCCTTGGACGTGCCTTTGCCATCCCGACGCGATCCGCAGGCCTGGCAGACGTGGCGCGAACGCGTACAGGCGCAACTGGAGGCTCGCCGCGCAACACGTTTCCAGCCGAACGACCCGCAACCCACTGATGCGAGCGGCGCCGCAACCGGGATCATTGAAACGATTGCAGGGGCCGTGCCATTCCAGAAACCGGTGAATGCGCTCCAAACCGGATTCGGCTGGGGGCTGGGCATCGTGGAAGACGGTGCGGGAAACCTGTATGTCGCATCGTGCGATCTCGGAATTGTGCTCAAGATCGACCCGTCGTCCAACACCACCGTCTACGCCGGGCAGCCGTTGCCGGAGGGACCGGCAACCTCGACCGGAGACGGCGGCCCCGCGATTTCTGCACGGCTGCCCTGCCCCTCCGGACTGGCAATGGACGCGGCGAACAATCTATACATCACGGACAACGAGATCGGGACGGTTCGAGTCGTAGATGGAACCACCGGCATCATCCACACCATCGCCGGAAAACCCCGTCAGTTTGGACATTCGGGGGATGGCGGTCCGGGCACCGCTGCTTTGCTCGAATACCCGACCGGACTCGCGCTCGACGGACAGGGAAACCTGTTCATCGAGGATCTGTACTACGTGTGGCGGCTCAATCTGAGCAGCGGGATCATCCAGACCTTCGCGGGCACGGGTGACGTCATAACAACGAACTGCAAGCCCTCTGCTTCTGTGACCTGTGCGGCGTTGCAGACGAATTTCTACTTCCTTGGCTCAACCATTGCTGTCAGCAACGGATACCTTTACGTAGCGCCTGAATTTATCTTTAACGCCTCCGGAGGGGTGTCCGCCAGCATTGTGCGCATCGGCCTTTCCTCCGGCACCATGCAGCTGCTCGCCGGCGGCGGAACTCAGGCCGGCACATCCGCTGCTTATCCCGCCATTGGACTGCAGCTGGATACACAGGGGATTGCGGTAGATTCCGCCGGTAACGTCTTCATCGCCGGCAACAGCCAGACACCCGGCAGCGGACCCACGCCGGAGGCCAGCGATTTCATCTATTCCGTGGACGAGCTACTGGCCTCTGACTACAGTCTGCACGTGATTGCCGGAAACGGCGATCACAATGGGTATTCCGGTAACGGTGATCTTGCCACGAAGGCTGGGATGGCAGGCCCCGAGGCCATCTGTCTCTCTCCCAAGGGCGAGGTGGTCTTTGTCGACGACCACCGCATTCGCTCGTTCCCCATTGGAGGCAATATCGCAACCATCGCCGGCGACGGCTCTTCAAATGACTTTGGCGACGGCGGCATCGCAACGCAGGCTGGCCTCGATCATCCGCAGAGCGTCGCTTCGGACGCGCAGGGCAATCTTTATATCGCTGACACCGCGAACCGTGTGGTACGGAGGATCGATGCCGTCTCCGGAGTGATTACAACGGTGGCGGGCGGAGGAAACTTATATTGGGCTGCTGCCGAGGGCGCACCAGCATTGCAGGTCATCCTGGTTCCCTTCGACGTGGCACTCGATCAATCCAACCACCTTTATATCCGAGATCAATACAACGGGTTGAAGGTGGTCGACCTAACGATCGGCACGATCAAGACACTCGTGGCGCTCACGTCGATGGCCGGCCCGATGGTGTTCGACGGAGACAGGACACTCTACTACGCGAGCCAATACGGAGGGAACAGCGGCCCGAACGGTGAAGTTTGGGCGGTCGATGTCACCACTGGCGCAACCACGGTCATCGCCGGTGGTTCGGATATTGCGCCGACGGGAGATGGAGGACCCGCAACTCAGGCAGGCTTGTACGACGTGCAAGGACTTGCGCTCGATGGGCAGGGAAATCTCTACCTTGCCGACAGTGGCTTCGAAGATATCCGAAAGATCGACCTCGCAACCGGCATCATCTCGACCGTAGCCGGCGTCCATCCCGACTACCCGTTCACCTCCGGATATTCCGGCGATGGTGGCCCGGCGGTGTCAGCAACGTTCAACTATCCGAGGGGGCTCGCCTATGACGGGGCTGGACATCTGACGGTTGCCGATGCGCGCAACCACGTTGTTCGCCAGATTGACCTCACAACGAACATCATCACCACAGTTGCGGGCAGTCACACTCCTGGCTTCGGTGGCAACGAAGCGTCCCCTACCGCTGCGATGCTCTACTATCCCAACGCGACGGCTTACGATCCGGGCGGCAATCTCATAATCGCCGACACCGACAACAACCGCGTGCGCCGGGTGGTGCTGCACCCGACGAACCTGAATACAACATTGGCGTATAGCGGAGGGCCGTCTGCTTCCGGCGACAGCATCACCTTCACCGCGACTTACACCGGGCTTTCTTTCGGCTTCGCGCCGACCGGGATGGTGACCTTCCTGAGTGGCTCCACTTCGCTCGGCACCGGCACGCTTGCCGCGGCCGCGGATGGCTCCGGCAATTACGTGGCTAGCGCTAATTCCACATCGCTCCCTGCGAATGGCGCGACTGTCACGGCGCAATACAGCGGCGACACGCATTACGCCGCCGACACGACCACGATCACATTTAAGACGCTGGCGCCGTCTTACACGATCTCGGCCAACCCGGCATCGCTCACGATCAAGCAAGGCTCTTCCGGCAGCATTGCGTTCAGCCTCACGCCGATCAACGGCTTCAACCAGGCGGTCTCGTTTAGTTGCGACAGCACGACCTTGCCCAAAGGTGTGACGTGCAGCTTCGTTCCGGCATCGGTCACACCAAATGGAGGCACTGTGGTGACGACGACCCTCACAGTGCAGACCACCGGCGCGGCTTCGGCCGCACTTAACAGACGAACTGGACCGTACTCTGACTGGCTTCCCCGCGGTGGCGCAGTGCTGGCCCTCGTGTTGTTTGGCATCCCGCGCGTACGTCGTAGGTCTTGGGTAGGCGGCGCAGCACTGGTGCTCTTCACACTCTGCCTTACCGGGATGCTGGGCTGCGGTGGGTCCCGAAGTGCATCAGCCGGGACGCCGAGTGCGGCCGCTACCCCTCCGGGAAGCTATTCGATCCAGGTCACCTCATCGGCAGGGGGTGCAATCGACGCGCAACCGGTGGCCGTCTCGCTGACCGTCACCGAATAGCCGCGGCTTATTGGTTGGGTTCGCCTTTCGTAACCCTTTGGGCGCTTGCCAATGGCCCTCCAATAAATCTATCGTTGGGGTGTCAGGCGGAATCGTTTACTGAAACGATCTTCGATCCTTCACCGGAGGTGATCAGTATGGCGACGACACACCAGCCCGCAGCTCCCATGGAAAGTCTTGAAAATTGGGATGAATTCCTGGAAGGGCGCTACAAGGAAGGCAAGTCGGAGGAGGAGTTTCGCCAGTACGACAAGCAGGCCAATCCGGGCGTCGCGGAATTCTACCGCCTCAATCACGAGCAGCAGACGGTGGCCTATGTCCTGGGCAAGGAGAAGGAGTACTTCGGCCTGACCCGCGGCAAGAAAACCATCTGGGAGGCGGGCGAATACCTGAACACGCTGGTCGATGACAGCGATCCTGACACCGATCTCACCCAGATGGAGCACCTGCTCCAGACCTCGGAGGCGATCCGCCGCGACGGCCATCCGCGCTGGATGATCGCCACCGGTTTCGTGCACGATCTCGGCAAGTGCCTGTGCCTTTACGGTGAGCCGCAGTGGGGCGTTGTCGGCGACACCTTCCCGGTTGGCTGCGCCTGGTCCGATCAGATCGTTTTCCCTGAGTACTTCGCCGCCAACCCAGACCGCAATGTGCCCGAGTACCAGACGAAATACGGTATCTACGAGCCGAACTGCGGACTCGAAAATGTCCACATGTCTTTCGGCCACGATGGCTACATCTCCGAAGTGCTGAAGAACAATCTTCCGGATGAGGGGCTTGCGATGCTGCGCTTCCACTCGTTCTACGCGTGGCACAAGCACGGCGCGTACCAGCACCTGATGAACGAGAAGGACCATGCCATGCTGCCGTGGGTGCAGAAATTCAATCCGTACGATCTTTATTCCAAAGGACACACCAAGCCGGATCTGAATGAGTTGAAGCCCTTCTATGACGAGCTCTTCGCGGAGTTCTTCCCGGGAAAGCTTGCCTGGTGATGGCGGCGGAGAACGGCGACACGCCGGCGAAATCGCTGGCGCTCACCATCCTGACAGACCTTCACTTCTGGGTGCCGTTTGTCGTGCTGCTGTTTGGTATCGGTGTGCTGGTGGTCTGTGCGCGCAACTGACGCCGCGATATAAGCGCTAGAAAATCGCCCTGACCAGAGTGAGCGTCTGATGGCCATCGTCGGAGATTTCGCAGCCTAGCTGGCGCGCTTCCGCCGGGCCGATGGTGTCATGTATCTGATCTTCTTTGGTCGCGCCATCCTTGGTGGTCGTGCGATGCAACGTGACCAGGACATTGCGCCCTTCGTTGTTACGAATTGTCCAACCGCCACTGGCCGGCGTGGATTGTTCGCAGGGATTGTCCGGGCTGGTATCGACCCACAACTTTACCGATGCATTCGTCTTTGGTACTGCCTTCTGTGCGGGAAAGGCCGCAATCGCCGGCAGCAACAGTGCAAGCCCGGCAGCGATCGATCGGTACATCGCATCCTCCACAGTCGAACGATCTACGGTTGTGCTCACCCTCCCCGGCACGGAGACGGAGGGTGAACACCCGATGGGCCCGGGGTGGATCGATGGTTGCACTGCACCAGAAGTGAGTCAAGAAAAATGGAGATGAAGCGCAGGAAAAGGGCGCTCCCGCGGTTGCGAAAGCGCCCTTTTTCTATTCCGGATGGACTAGTGGAGCAGCATCATGAGGCCGCTGGAATGCCAGGTCCAGAAGGCAGTGGTGACCAGAACGGCGAGGACCAGCAGTGACGATGAGACGAGCACCAGCTTCAGACGGCCGCCGGCGTGAGCACGAGGGAAGGTGCCTGCGGCGTCTGCCAGCACATTCGAAGTCTTTCGCGGCAGCGCGATGCTGATGCGCTGGGCGCGCACCCAGTGCATGGTTGAGGTGACGCGATGGCGTGGGATGGCCAGGACGATCCGCAACAGCAGACCGGGAACCAGCCGCAAAATCAGCAGACCGACTACGACCCCGAGAAAGACCATTAAAGTCATAAGCTGCCTCGCTGGGGTGATCATATCGAGCGAACAGTACTTTTCGCGAGGGCTTCAGCGCCCGTTAGTAACTCATGCCGTTCCTTTTTGCCCGAAATGGAAAATGCACGCCGAGAGACTCTCGTTTCAGACACTTGGGAGGGGCTCTTGCTTCCCGGATTGGGATCGATGTATCACGGAAGCCCGCCAGCAGACCACAACGTGGTATGGCCGCGAGCAGCCGCGCGTCAGAAGCTCATGTTATGCAGGTGCCCTACGATCTTGCGTCCCGGCTTTCGCGCGTGGCCATCTCCTCCGGCCGCTCGCCAGAGGCGTTCCTGCGCGAAGCGGTAAGCCGCCTGATCGAGAGCACCCTCGATTCGCCGGCCGTGATTGACGATGCGCCGCAGCACGCAGGATTTGTGCCGCAGCCGCAACGCTTCTCCGTCTACGAGTGAGGGGCGTGCGCCGCCTTCCGCAGCACGCCCCTCCTCGACATACCGGAATACGCAGTCGCCCTCAGAAGACCTTCAATAGGAGAAGGATGAGGATGATCAGCAGAATGAGGCTAAGGCCGCCCCCGCCGTAATAGCCGATCCCCGGTCCCATGCGGTATCCCCCGAAACCAAAAAGCACGATAAGAATGATCAGAATGACTATGAGCACGATGCCTCCAGAACTTCTGAAGGATTCAGATGCTGAATCCGCCGTACTGGCTGGGGGGATCCCGCCGGCAGTTGCAGAATCAAAATTGCGGTGCGCCGGAGCCGGGATCCATCACACATCCAAAATGATCACAAAAAATGATCATATGGACCTATGCTCGAGGAAAAAATGATCATATCTGCGCAGCTTGGAAAAATTCTCCAGATTTATTCATTGCCTTTGCCGTGATTTTGTCCTACGCTTGAGCCCAACTTTTGCCGAAGAACCTGAGCAAGAGCTGTAAGTCCTGACCGCGCGATCGGATGGATGCCAATTCCCCTTCAGGTTCGGTTCCCATTTGGGAATGTTGTACAGGATTTTCTCCTTCGGCGAAGTCGGGGCCTTTTGGGATACGACCTTCCGCATTCTGCGCTTTTGGGACGCGGTATTCGTTGTCCGTTGCAAACCTGTTTCTGGAGGCGAGTATGAAGCGAATTATTTTATGGGGCGTCAGTGTCGGGATGTTTCTGGGCTGTCTATGTATCAGTAGGCCCGCCTGGAGCCAGCAGACGACGGCAGCCATTACAGGCACGGTGGTAGACGAGGGCGGCGCGAGTATCAACGGCGCTACCGTCACTGTCACCGATACCGATCGGGGTACCACCTACACCGCAAAAACGGATAACAGTGGCAGCTATAACTTCTCACGTGTGCCGATCGGCAACTATCAGGTGAAGACCGAGGCACCCGGCTTCCAGTCGGCTGTGCAGTCCGGTGTCACCCTGGTGCTGAATCAGACCGCGCGTCTCGATTTCAAAATGCACGTGGGCGCTGTGACTACTACTGCGCAGGTTACGTCGGAGGCTCCGCAGCTGCAGTCGGAGACGACGCAGGTGAGCACGCTGATTGACTCGAGGACAGTTACGGATATTCCTCTGGCGACTCGTAACTATGTCGAACTGACACTACTGGCGCCAGGCAGCATTCATCCGGATGCTTCATCGTTCAACCAGGGCGACAACACGGCAAGCGGCGGGCGCCCGTTCATCAACGGAAATCGCGAGCAGTCGGACAACTTCATCCTCGACGGAATGGACAATAACCAGACGTCGGACAACCTGCTGGCGTACACGCCCTCGCCCGATGCCATACAGGAATTCAACCTCATCACGCAGTAATGCCTCAGCAGAGTTCGGCAACTTCAATGGCGGCATCGTCAACGCATCTATCAAATCAGGTACGAACAAATTTCATGGCGATGCCTGGGAATTCTTCCGCAATGATGTTCTGAATGCCAACCAGTGGGAAAACAAGTTGAACCCGGGCAACGTGCTGCCCAAGCCCACGCTACGCTGGAATATGTTCGGCGGCACACTTGGCGGCCCTATCTTCAAGGACAAGCTGTTCTTCTTTGTGGATTACCAGGGACAGCGCTTCGACCACCCCGGAACCAGCAACTTCATTACTGTTTTCACGAATGCGGAGCGCAATGGCGACTTTTCATATTTGCTCCAGCAGACGAAACCAACGCAGCTAGTCGATCCGCTTACCGGGGCGCCGTTCCCGAACAACCAAATTCCCATGTCCAGGCTGAATACGGTTGCCGCGAACTTGTTTGCTTCGAAGTACTACCCAACACCGATCAACAATCAGATCACCAACAACGCGATTCAGACGACCGCCCAGGCCTATGACACCGACCAGGGAGATGTAAAGGTCGACTACACCATCACCCCGAACGATCGTTTTGAGGGCCGGTATTCGCAGGCGTATCAGAACGATCCCGGAAGCAACTCGCTGTTGATCCAGAGCAATCCGTTCGCGCAAGCTCCCATCCACAACGTGGTTGGAACGTGGACGCACACCTTCAGCCCAAACATTCTGAACGAAGCTCGTCTGGGAACAAGCTGGGTCACGCTTTTTAACGGGAACACCTTCGATCCCAGCATCGGCAATCTCGGGACAGCACTCGGGATTGCGAACGCCAACAGCGCCGGCCCCGGCCTGCTATTGATCGGCTTCGGCGGCGGTTTGCCACCCTCGCCCGGTGGCGGCACTACCCTTACCAATATCGGTAGTCAGATTGTCCAGCAGGACTTCGCTGACACGGTCATTCAGTTCGATGACGGCGTCACGATCACGCACGGCAAACATGTCTTCAAGGCTGGCTTCCAGCTGTGGCGTTATCGCATCAACACCGGCTACACAGGAAACACCGGCCAATACGGCGATATCCTCTTCGGCCCTTCGTCAGTCGGTAACGTCGATTTCGTCGGCGACCCGGCAGCCGATTTCTTCCTTGGCTACCCGGAAGCCAGAGGTATCGGCGTGAGCGTCGGTTTTGTCTGGCATCAATTGTCCTGGATGGTTGCAGGATACGGTCAGGACGACTGGCACATTACTCCGACGTTGACGCTGAACCTGGGACTGCGTTATGAAGCCCACACGCCGTGGGTGGAACTTAACAATCGGCAGTCCAACCTGGACCTGACCACCGGTGCACTCGAGCTTGCAGGACAAAACGGCAACAGCCGTGCGCTCTACAATTCGGTGTACGGGCTTCCGGCTATCCAACCCCGCATCGGCTTCGCCTGGTCACCTGCTGCTATGAACGGCAAAACGGTGCTGCGCGGCGCCTACACCATCTCCTCCTACCTGGAAGGAACAGGCACCAACCTGCGACTTCCCAGGAACCCGCCTTTCACTCCTCCTGAGGTTGCGGCGACATATACCAGTGCGACGGTTCAGACGCAGGAAGGCCCTGGAGGCGCAGTTCCAGGAGATCCGTTCCACAATGCCACCATGTACGTCTGGGACAAGACGGTCCAGCCGGCGCTTGACCAGCAGTGGAATCTGACCTTGCAGCAGCAGGTCACTCCCACGACCACCTTCCAGATCGGATATGTCGCCCAGAAGGTAGATCACCTGATGGTCCCAATGCCCTATCTGCAGAAGCAACTCGTCGATGGAAAGGCCACGACACCGTTTTATTTCAATAACAATCCTGCGCTGATTAGCGACCTTGGCCAGGTGTCCGGAACTGCTTCGGTGGGATACATGAACTACAACGCGCTGCAGGCAGTTCTGCAGAAGCGGATGGGTTACGGATTAGAAGGATCGTTAGCCTACACCTGGCAGCACTGCCTGACCAATAACAGTGGCTACTACGGAACTTGGGGATCAGCTGCTGGATCGACAACCGCTTCACCCTATTATCAGAACCTATATAACCCTCGGGCGGATTATGCCAGTTGCTACTCCAACGCCAACGATTACATCTCCGCCTACGCAACCTACAACCTGCCGGTAGGCAGAGGTCAGCATTTTGGCGCCAACATGAACTCCGCCGTCAACCAGGTAGTGGGTGGCTGGCAGGCATCTACGATCGTTACCTCGCGCACCGGCTTCCCGCTCGCCGTCTATGGTAGCGGCGATGCCACAGGAACCGGCTCGCGTGGTGCTCGTCCGGACTGCGGCGTTCAAGTGGTACTCAAACGCAGCCAGCTGGCCCCGGATTATGGGGGCTATCAATGGATGAGCGCTTCGGGCTACTCCAATCCTGCACCAGGTCACTTTGGAAACTGTCCGGCGCAGGGACCGGTGAATGGGCCGGGATTGTTCAACGCCGATATCGGGCTGATGAAGAATTTCCACTTCACAGAAGCGGCCTATCTGCAGTTCCGCGCGGATTTCCTGAACGCCTTTAACAACGTGAACCTGGGCCACCCTGATACCAACTTCAGCACAACCTCTAGTACATTCGGTCAGATCGGGCCCCAAACCGCTCCCGGCCAAGCCATTTCACAACCAGCCAGAAACATTCAGTTCGCCCTCAAGGTATATTTCTAGGCGCGCTGATAGACTCACGGGGCAGACGCTCACCGCGCCTGCCCCGTTCTTCATTATGCGTAGATTGATTCCCTCAATTTGTCTGGCGTCTTTCATGCTTGCGGTTGCGGCTGGTGCGCAGGTCAACACGCCGGCAGCGCACAGCAAAACCGCTCCGGCCGCCGCGGGCGGGGCAGAGCACGCTGTGTCGCTCGCGGAGAGTGGCCACTGCGCCGAGGCACTGCCATTGCTGACCAGAACTGCAGCGCACATCACGGATAAAGAGCTGCAGAAGCGCGTCGCCCTCGATGGCGTTCGCTGCGCCACAGTTTTGCAGCAGCAGGATTCGCTTTTGGATCTGCTGCGCGTGCTGAATCAGCATTTTCCCCATGATCCGGAGGTGCTGTACGTGACGGTGCACGCCTACTCCGACCTGTCCAGCAATGCCGCGCGGGAGCTCGCACAGACGGCGCCGCGGTCAATTCCCGGGCTGGAGATGGATGCTGAGGCGAATGAGGTGCAGGGCAAATGGGACGAGGCGGAAAAGGACTATCGCAAAATCCTGGACGAGAATCCCCGTTATCCAGGCGTTCACTTCCGGTTGGCGCGGCTGCTGCTTTCGAAGCCAAATCCCGCGCCCGGCTTTCAGGACGAAGCGAAGAAAGAGCTGCAGCAAGAGCTGGTGATTGATCCGACGGATGCAGGCGCGGAATATGTGCTGGGTGAACTGGCGCGGCAAGGTCAGGATTTCGCGGAGGCTGTCCGGCATTTCACGAAAGCGACACAGCTCAATCCGAAGTTCGGCGATGCATACCTGGGATTGGGTATGTCTCAGTTGGCCGAGAAAAATTATGCCGAGGCGGTTGCTCCGTTGGAAGCTGCGGTCAAACTGCAGCCGGGGAATCCAACTGCGCATTATGGGCTGGCCACCGCGTACGGCCGCACGGGCCGGAGAGAAGATGCACAGCGTGAATTCGCTTTGCAGCAGCAGGCTGCGGAACACATGGGCGGTCCGAGTTCGCCGAGCCCACAGGGGCCACAGCAACCGCAGTGAATCTTTCAGTCACAGACACCCTGCGTTTGTCACGGCGGCACTTTCTGGGGACGCTGGCCGGCGCCGCTGGATTGGCTGGATTGCGCGGCTTCCCGGAGGCGCTTGCGACACCGGCGTATCCCTTTGAAGAAGTGCCGCCGTCCGCCAGCAAGATCACCTGGGTGCATACCGCCGGAAAATCGGCTGAGAAATATCTGCCGGAAACTACCGGGGCGGGCTGCGCCTTTCTGGATTACGACAACGATGGATGGATGGACATCTATCTCGTCAACAGCGGCAAATGTGATTTTTACAATCCCACTCCGCCTTTGCGCAACGCGCTCTATCGTAACAATCGCGATGGCACTTTCACGGATGTTACGGAGAAAGCGGGAGTCGGGGCGGGCGGCTATGGGCAGGGGGTTGCCGTGGGCGACTACGACGGCGATGGCTTTCCTGACATCTACGTGACGCAGTATGGACGAAGCATTCTGTATCACAACAACGGCAACGGAACGTTCACTGACGTGACGGAGAAGGCCGGTGTTGCGGCTCCGGGATGGACATCGAGCGCGGTGTGGTTTGACTACGACAACGATGGTCGGCTCGACCTGTTCGTCTGCCAGTTCGTCGAGTTCAGTAAGGCGAAGAACCTTCCTTGCGTTGCTTATAACAAGCCTGGCTATTGCATTCCAAAGCCTTACCATCCGACGGCGAGCTGGCTGTTTCATAACAATGGCGACGGCACATTTACGGATGTCAGCAAGTCGTCGGGAATCGCAAAGTATCTCGGCAAGGCCTGGGGCGTAGTGGCGACCGACGTTAACAACGACGGAAAGATGGATCTCTTCGTCGCGAATGACACCATGCCGAATTTCCTCTTTATGAATCGGGGGAACGGCAGATTCGAAGAGATTGGCGCGCTCTCCGGAGTGGCGTATAGCGCGTCAGGGCGGACGCGCTCCGGCATGGGTGTGGATTCAGCTGACATCAACCAGGACGGCTGGATGGACCTGTTCGTCGCCAATCTCGATCACGAGAGATTTGCTCTCTATCGGAACAATCACGATGAGACCTTTGACGACGAAGCCGGCCCTGACGGAATTGGCGCCGCGACGCACCTGATGAGTGGATGGGGGCTGAAGTTTTTCGATTACGACAACGATGGCAACCTTGATCTATTTCTCGCTAACGGCAACCCTGACGACCTGATCGAAACTCTGCAGCACGATGTGACCTATCGCGAACCATTGCTGCTCTTCCACAGCGAGGGCAAAACGTTGAAAGATGTGAGTGCAGACAGCGGTCCGGTCTTTGCCAGGAATTACTCAGCGAGAGGGCTGGCTATCGGCGACTTCGATAACGATGGCGCGGTCGACGTGCTGGTCGCGGTCAATGACGGAGCGCCGCTGCTGTTGCGCAATACCGCGGCCAAGGGCAATCACTGGCTGGGAATAAAGCTGGTCGGCCGGAAAGCGAATCGGGATGCGGTTGGCGCACGCATCACCTATCAGGCGGGAGACCTGAAGCGCTCCAGAATGAAGGTGGGCGGCGGAAGCTTTTTGTCGTCGCACGATCCGCGCGTGGTGCTGGGCCTCGGCAAACGGGCGAAGATCGACTGGTTGGAAGTGAAGTGGCCGGAGCCTGGCGGCACCACGGAGAAGTTCACTAACCTGCCTATCGACACATATATCTCAATCGTCGAAGGCGAAGGGATCAAGAGAGCGTAATCCCTCAGCGCTGCTGTGTTAACGCATCGTAACCGCTGCCGCTTTGCTCTCTGGATAGATTTTGATCCAATGGTTTCTCATCTCTGGTCTTACCGTCGTGCCCTTCCAGTCGAACACGATAAGGTTGGTTTGCTGTTTGGGCATGTGGCAATCGATACAGTTCTTTGTGAGCGGATGATCTGCCCGAGCGAAGGTCGCAGAATCCGGTTTGTGACAGCTCAGGCATTTTTGCGAAAAGTCGACGAGATTGTGCTGAGCGGTATGGACGTCGTGGCAGGTAATGCAGGTCATGGCCGAGGAGCGGAAGCAACGGCTCTGTTTCAGCAGTTCCACCTGGTTGCCATGAACATCGAGCGGTGCGCCGGGATCGGGTGGTGGAAGATCAATGGACTCCGCCAACGGTTCGCCGGGAAGATACGAAAATGACGGACGCAAGGGGCGGCCGTGTCCGGCATGACACCATGCGCAAAGATCCATTTGCCGGTCACGGGAGAAGCGCGCCGGATTCAGGATTGCCGAGGCGGACGCAGGAGGCGCCGATTTCGATCTTTCCCGCTCTATGTGTTCGCGGCCAGGACCGTGGCATTTCTCGCACTCAATGCCCAGCGTGAAGCCCGCAGTACTGTATCGATTAATCGGAGGCGGCGCAGCTTCGAAATAGTTGGCGTGACACTCCAGGCAGCGCGGAATGATGGGGCGGTCGAAGTTGGCGAAGCCATCGCGATAACCGGGACTGTTGACCCATCCCAGCCTTGTCCAATACGAGACTGGTAACTGGAAGAGCTGGTCTTCATCCCAGTACAGATAGGTTTGACCCTTCTCGCCCGATCCGACCACGATTGCGAAGCGCTCCGAGCGCGCGTTGCTGTGCGGCGGTGTGCCGGCTACCGCGGTCTGAAAAAAGCCGTCCACTTTCCCGTCAACGCGCTGCTCCATCCGGAAGAACAGATCCGGATTTGCGGTTTTCAGGATGTTGTCGCCGGGTGTGAAGGAACCGAGGATGGAATCGTGGCTCGGCAGCATGGATGTTCGATGGTGCGCTGTCTGGTGATAGGAATCGAACGTGCCAGCGTGACAAGAGCGGCAGGCGCTATCGCCGACATAGTTGGCGCGCGTGTTCTGCGTTGTGTCCGGTGATGCAGCGGCGGCGGAATGCCCCTTTGGCCGCGCACTCTGGGAGAGACAAAGCACCATGCTGCAGGATGATCGCGAAGGCTCTCCTCATGTCCCGGGGGCATGCCGCATGTCGCACAGAATATGCCTCAGTATGCAGAGATGGAAAGGCCGGAGCATGACGCCCCGGCCCTTTTGGTTTGCGAACGACTAACGATCAGAACTCGTAGCGAACCGAGAACCGGCCGTAGAAGGCCCTCTGGAAAGAGAGAGGACTGCGGAAGGTTGGATCGGCTGCAGTCTGGAAGCCGGTGTCGATGTTCTGGTTCACCGCCGTAATGAACTTCGAATTCGTTACGTTGAAGCCATCGAAGGCCAGTTTGAGTGAGCCCTTGTCGCCGAAGCTGAAGGGATAGTCGAGGTGCGTATCGAGCTGCAGCGTCGTGGGAGTGGTGCCCGCCGTGCCACGGCCGCCGATGGGAATCTCACCGGTATTCTGATAGACCGGGTGGGATGCCAGGCGGGAGATCGGTGTGCCGGTCTGACCACGCAGTCCGATGCCGCCGGTCAGCTTCCGGAACATACCGTTCGGGACGCTATACGACCCGTACAGATTGCCGACGTTGCGACGATCGGTATTCAGATAGCCCGGTTGGAATTGAGCGCCGAGCAGGCCAACGACGCCCTGGGTAAAGTCGAAGAGCGAACTGATGCCAGGGTCGGACTGGCCGTTGTCATTGCGGAACAAGCCCTCATAGTTGCCCCATAGTTTGGCGAAGCGATAGTTCGCGCGAATCAGGAAGCCCCGGCTGAAGTTCTTATTCAGCTCAACTTCGAGCGACTGATAGCGGCGCACGGGCATCGCAAAACCATCAGGTTTGCCATCCGGGGTTGTGAGGCCGGCGGTGTCGGGATTCTGGCCGCAGGCTGCACCGATCAGATTGCCGATGCTGTCATACTGCGGACCATAGTCATCCACGCAATTCGCCGGCTGGCCGGTGACGGTGCCGTCCGGCGCGATGATCGGAGTGTATTTCTCCTCGATCTCGTTGGTGAAGTAGTCTGCGCTCGGGCTTGGATTACCGATCAGATAGATCTGGTTCGCCAATCCCGCATTGGAGCCTTCCGGTGAGATACCCTGCATGTCTTCCACGATGCGCTTAAGGCGTCGATCCGAGTAGCGCACATCGAGTACCATGCCGCTGGCAACTTCACGCTCGAAGCCAAGCAGATACTCCTCTTCAAAGTTCAGCTTGGTTCCTCCGTGGAAGAGTTCGGGGGTTGCGGAGGATACAGAGAGCTTGCTGAATCCGGGGGTTCCGCTCAGCAGATGAGCAGCGTCATAGATTGGAGTAATGGTGCCATCAGCATTGGTAACAAGATTTGTACCGTCAGACGGGGCGGCCCAGCGAGCGGAAAGGATGTCCAGCTCCTGGTTCAGCTCACGAATGGCGGCGTCGGTAGGCAGGGCCTGGGTGTAACGGCCCCAGTTGAAGAAGACCTTGGTTTTGCGATCGGCAAACGGATCGATATTGATGCCGAGCCGCGGAGACCAATTGTCGTTAAAGACATACTGCTGATTCGGTCCGTTGAGCTGCTCTTCCTCCCAGCGAAGGCCGGCATTGATCGTCACGCGACGATTGATCGCCCACGAATCATTGGCATAGGAAGAAAGATAGCTCTCGTTCGAGGTGTCATGCGTCTGGCTGAAGAAGCCGCGCACCTGCCGCAGATAGACCTGATGTTCTGTTCCATCCGAGCTCAGGTACAAAGGGCAGAGTGTGGTGGGACAGCCCTTGGGCGCGTTCGAGAGATAGAAGCCGGCGCTGGTCGACGCACCGACAAGAGCGTCATTACCACCTACAGACTGGATCGGCAGTCCGGCCATGTTGGTTGCGGGGAAGGGGAAACGGCCGCCCGAGTAGTCTTTGATTGACTGAATAAAGAGCGCGATTGAAGCCCACCCCCACGGAGAACGTGTGCGGGCCAAAGAGGGTAGCAATCTTCTGCACATCGAGGTTTACGCCATACGATGTGTTGATCGGGGTTTTGGTATTGGCCGAGTCCCTGAAAGCCGGCAACACCATTTGTACGATCACTGATCAAGGGGAGAGTGGCGAATCCCGCTTCCGTGAATCCGCTGGATTTGTAGGTCCCCGCCAGGTTGACCTGTGTTGTCGGATTAACCGACGACGCGAGATGGAGCACGACAGCGCGGCTGCCATAGTTCCAGGTGCTGAAGCTTGAGGTGTTTTTTACCTGGATGTTGGGGTACCCGAACGTGTTGGCGCTGACTGCGTTGAAGCTGTAGTTGTTGTGTGCGGGATCGCCGAAGGCAGAGGCATCCAGTGTTGTGCCATCGGTAATCTTCAGGCTCAGCTTGCCGGCCCAACTGCGCGTGGTGGCCGACGATGAGAATGGCCCGTGGTTAAAGACCGCGGCCGCAAAAGGCGTGTTCGGGGCGAGGTAATTGACCTGGTTGAGCGAAGGGTTGAAAGAGCCGAAGAAGAAGAGCCGGTCACGATGGCCCATCACCGGGATGAAGCCGCCCAGTTCGACACTGGCGTCATACGCAGGCTGCGAGTATATCTTCCCGCGCTGGAAGCCTGGGACCGGCGGAGAGGCGGTAATTGTCCTGGTAATTAAACGCCGCACTTGTAGCTTCTGGAGCCATGTAAGCCGCAACAGCTCCATGGAACTGGGTGCCTCCGGATTTGGTGACGATCTGCAGAATGCCGCCATTCACGCCGCCGTACTTCGGCTCATAGGCTGCGGTCTTTACCTGGACCTCCTGGATGAAGGACAGGTTGATGCCGGTACCCAAGGAGCCATAGGACGGGCTGAAAACGCCCAGGCCGCCGTAGCCGGAATCGTTCAGCACAACACCATCGACGAGGTAGAGGTTCTCAAGACCCGTTGCACCACCCACCGACGGGTTGGACCTGCCCGTTTGGCCGCCATCGACCACGCCGGGCGACACGTAAAAGAGCGAGCCGACATTTCTGGCGACTGGCACTTGTTGGTAGAAGGACGCCGTAAGGTTGTCGCTCACCGCGGTAGAACTGGTGTCAATGCTGACCGTGGTGGCGTTCACCTCAACCGTCTCGGCGACGTTGCCGGTTGCCAGCGAGAAGTCCACACTTTGGGTCTTGTTGATGACGACTTCCAGGTTCTTAGCTGTTTGAGCCTTGAAAGCCTGCTTTCTCCACCGAAATGGTGTACATGCCGGGTGTCAGGTCCGATGCGATGAACCGGCCAGCAGAATCAGTGGTCACGACGCGATGGTCGGCCGCTCCGTTGACCGTCACTTTCGCTCCGGGAATGATGGCGCCTGACTTGTCTGTGATGACGCCGGCCAGGCCGCCCCGCGTGGCGGAGAGCTGTTGCCCATGCAGGTACGTGGGGACGGTGACGGTGGCTGTCAGCGCAAGGGCTGATAGCAGGAGACTCTTTCTCCAGATCTGATGCATACACTTCCTCCCAAAAAACTTCATTGAACTCGGCTGCGAATAGCTACGTGGCCATCCGCAATCGCGATTTCGCCCTTACAAACAGGTGGACTGCAGTTCGTCCCAAACAGATGTGGCTTGAACCCCTATTTCCTCACCGGTATATCGCCTCATCGACAGAACCCACAATCATAAACTGACGAGCCTACATTGAACAGTGTCGAATTCGGATTCAGGGGCGATTGCTGGTTCCCTGCTCCTTCGCGCCCCAAATACCCCGCCTGACGCATATCTTCCCCCGAAATAAGACTGTCCAGTGGCTATTCTGGCTGGAACGTAAGCCGCCTCGCCTGCAGACAAACAATGGGCCGAGTAACTGAGGGGCCGCCGCACCTGATCAAGTAAGAGGCGACGGTTCGAGGCTCGTCCCTGATCAGCGTGGTTTCACAACATTTATTTAGGATGTCTCATTCTCTCGCGGCGGCCAGGAGCGGCGACGGAAACTTGACCACACGCAACGATAATTGACGACCGCACGGTTAATCGTGACGAGTGACAGGAATGTTTCGTTCTGCCTGCTTTGCCGCTTCCTCCGCCGCCGGGATGTTGCCTGCTTCGCGATAGGCGGCGGCGAGCGCTGTATAGGCTTCCCGGGCAGGGTACCCGGCGGCGAGCGATTGCCTGAGGTAGTAGACGGCTAGCGCGCGATCATGTTGGCTGAATGCGCATTGACCGCGGCGGAAGGCGTCCAGCGGATCGTTGTGGCGATGAAACGAGGGACTGATCACTGTCCAAAGCGGCGGTTTGGGAGTGGCGATAGTGAGGTTCAGCGCCTGGGATGCATGCATCCCGCTGGCTGGATCGGTGACCTGAATCACCAGACGATAGGGACCGGGTGACAAATCGCTGGTATCGAGATCTTTCCCGATGAGCAGATTTCCATAATGATCAAATCCCGATCTCTCCACAGATTGCGTGGTCTGCTGCTTCTCCGCCCGGCCTAGCTGCCCGAGTGTGTAGACGATGTTGAGATTGCCTTGCTCAGGCGATGACGCGGAGGGAGCCTTGTCCCATATCTGATACATCACGCGGGCGGGTGAGCCGTGTGGGAGAGAGGCGTTGTCGCTTCCGAGAGGCGCGAATTGTACGCCGGCAAGAGTGAATGGCAGCGAATCAGCGGGATCGGCGCTGGGCTTGTCGAGCGTCAGCAGCATTGGTGTGCTGAGGTTGAGTTGCGAATCGAACGGCGGCACAACAACATTGCGCGACTGGGTAAACGCCTGATGGGTCACCTGATTGGTGACCGTGAGTTCCAGCGCGTAGGAACCCGGCGATGCGGGAAGCCGTCCCTCCAGTGCAAACCGCCTCTGGCGCCGCTCCGCAACATCGGCCGCCGTCAGATAATTCCTCATTTTCTGCGTATCGCGATAGATGACCTGCCCATCGCGGTTCTTCAGAGACGCGTCCACTTCCACGTTGTAGTAGTAGCGTCCATCATCTCCTTGCCCAACAAAAAAATCCTGCGGATTGAAGAGTTGAAAGAGATAGGAGATGCTCGCCAACGCGTCTCCATCGCGAGTGGCCATCGTGCTGAGATCGCTGAAGGATTCTCCCAGGACAATCCGGTGGCTCACGCTCTCATGCATGGCGCGGCGCTCATCGAGAAGCTCGATGTTCTCCGGAAGATTGCGGTAGTTGCGAATGCGGTTCAAGAGCGACTCGGATTCGAGACTGGGGCTGTCCAAATCGGCCGGCTCATTTGGCAGCAGGGTTAAGGCAATGTGCGCGACCTCTGCTCCCAGGTCCTCTTTGATGATCTTCAGTGCCATCGCTTCATCGTTGACGGCATTCGTGCTCTGCACCAGCCGCTCAGGCTTGTCGAGAAATGGTGAATAGAGCTTGTAATCCTCATTCAGACTCCGCTGATAGAAGACGACATAGAAGTATGGGGGCAGCGCGTGATTTGGGCTGGGGCTTTGATAGAACCAGATCTCAAGCGGCGTCAGATACTGGCTGGAGCGATACGGAGTTAGCTGCTGCGGCGGCCCGAGCGTGATGTAGACCATGCCGCGATCGCTGCGCCATCCATCGTGTTGGCCCGGCGAGCCGAAGTGATCGTTCGCGTAAGCGAGCCGACGGTAGTATTCGTCGCGAAACTCATTTGTGGGAGAGTTCGGGTCGGGATTGCGGACTGCCCAGAAGTTCTGAACGAAAGCCTCGCGATCTGTGTCAGTCCTGAGCGCGAGGAAGGCGCTGCGCTCTGCATTGGTGATGATGTAAGGAACTTCTTCGTTC
Organism: uncultured Acidobacteriaceae bacterium; assembly: GCA_963737035.1. Classification (GTDB taxonomy): domain Bacteria; phylum Acidobacteriota; class Terriglobia; order Terriglobales; family Acidobacteriaceae; genus KBS-83. The sequence continues at coordinate 464,812 of CAVTRJ010000014.1, forward strand.
AGCCAGACCGCGTATTTGGCGGGCAGCGAGCTCTTGGCAGCAGCGTGGAGCTGCCCCGTTCCACAGAAGGTCAGGACGAAAAGAAACAGGACGGAGAATGTGAGCTGCGTGAATCGCTTCTGTGACAAGATCGCGGAATCCTTTGCTCCTTAGAATACGCTGGGCTGGCAAACCGAGAGAGCGTCAGCATCAACGCGGCACGCCTCAGAGCTACGCCGCGGCCGTCGTTGTCACGTTCAGCGCCCGTCCGATGGGCACAATCGAACCCGCATCCCGGCTCAGGCACCACATTTCTGACCGTCCTGGCTTCTTCTGGCGATTGTACCTACCCCATCTGTAACTGTGACGGACTGCTCGTCGATATACCACTCACGTACCCGAGATACCGGCGCGCTTGATCGCAAAGTCTTTTGCAGGCTATCAAGAAATGTCGATTGAAAACTCCATTGAGCAATCGCCTGAGTTCAGCCTGAAATTTCGAAGCATGTTGCGTTTGCAAGTGTCGAATAACGCCATTTTGCGCCAGCAATACCAATGCTATGGAAGCACCGCTGCACGGTGCAACTCGCGCCTTCTTTGTACCTTCTGACCTTGAAGTTGGGCAGCAGCGACTGCACGGGGCGTCGGTCCCTAGTTTTAGAAACTTGGAGATGCTTGTGGTAGAAGCTGTCGTGCTTTGGAACGAACCGAATAATCTGTCTCACTGGAATTTTCATCTCGATTGCGATTGGACTCGCTTCAGCGACATGGTAAAAGTCGCCTCTGTCGCCATCCGAAATGCAAATCCCGAGCTGCCGATCGTGCTCGGCGGAGTCTCCTCATGCGATTGCGACTTCCTGCGGCTGATGGCGAGTCACGACGTAATGGAGTACGTCGACGTGGTAGGCGTTCATGGGTTTCCGCTTGACTGGAACCATTGGCAACTCACCGACTGGCCGGACCGCGTCGCAGAAGCCGCGGAGGTCTCTGGCAAGCCGGTCTGGGTGCTCGAAGTGGGCGCATCCTCGTTTGGGGCAGAGGAGGTTCAGGCATTTGGGTTCGAGCGGACCATCGACTTGCTGCGCTCGAAGACGGAACGAATCCACTGGTACAGCCTTTTCGATTTGCCCGCCGCATGGCCTGCGGAGACGCGTCACCGTGAAGCGGAGGGGTCGTCTTACTATCGCCACTACCATCTGGGACTGTTGAAGAGCGATGGCACACCGAAGCTGGCGGCGGACCTATTCCCTACCGACGGCTCGGTTGGGCTCTGTCAATGGTTCCATTTTGAAGATCCGCGGCTCGATGATGCGGTGGCCTGGATGCGCCGTCACGGTGTTCGCCATGTGCGGACCGGACTAAGTTGGGCGGACTCGTATCGCCCGAATGCGGCTGCGTGGTTCGACCACATGATGTCGGTGCTGGAGCCGTTCGATGTCAGTCTGACACTGTGCTTCACGCCGGCCCATCTGGGTCTGGAGGCACATCATACAAGTCCGCCGCAGGACAACAGACAGTTTGCAGAGTTTGCAGAGTGGGCGGTGAAGCGCTATGCGCCTCCGGCTGCCGAACTTAGTTGTTTTCACGGAGAAAGGGGAGCAATGACCGCATGAGCAAGCAGATCCTGATTACCGGCGGTGCCGGCTTTGTTGGTTCTCATCTGGCAGACGGACTGCTGCGTGCGGGGCATGATGTCCGCATCCTGGATGACCTGACACCACAGGTACACCCGTCGGGAGTTCCGGAATATCTCTCGCGGGAAGTGGAACTCATCACGGGGGACGTTCGTGATCCACAACGGCTGAAAAGCGCACTCGCCGGCGTGGATGTGGTGTTTCATTTCGCGGCCAATGTGGGCGTAGGCCAATCCATGTACGAGATCAGCCGCTACATGAGCGTCAACACACAAGGGACGGCAGAGCTGCTGCAGGCAATCCTCGACGCTCGACTGAATCTGGAAAAGCTGGTGGTCGCGTCGTCGATGTCCATCTATGGAGAGGGGCGATACTCGTGCCCGGTTTGCAACATCGACGCCGCACCGCCGGTGCGCTCCGTTGCTCAACTGAAGGACGGCCAGTGGGATTTGCATTGCGACCAATGCGGAGCCACATTGCAGCCTCGTGCCACAGACGAGAGCAAGCCTTCAGAGATCAACTCCGTGTATGCGCTCTCCAAACGTGACCAGGAAGAGCTCTGCCTTATCTATGGCCGGACCTACGGCTTACCTGTGACTGCCCTTCGCTTCTTCAACATCTACGGAACCCGGCAGGCGCTTTCGAATCCTTACACCGGAGTCGCCGCCATCTTTGCCTCCCGCCTGCTCAATGGGCAAGCGCCCCTCGTCTTTGAAGATGGCTGCCAGATGCGGGACTTCGTCAGTGTCCATGACATCGTCCGCGCGAACATGCTCGCGATGGAGAGTTCGGAATCCGATGATGAGGTCATCAATATCGGATGCGGCGCTCCGATTTCAATCCGGCGGGTTGCGGAGATCCTTGCGCGCGCGCTCGGCAAAGACATACCGCCGGTGATCACCCGGAAATATCGCGCCGGAGACATCCGTCACTGCTATGCCGATCTTACCAAGGCGCGCACCTTGCTGGGATATGAGCCGCAGGTGACGCATGAGGAAGGATTCCGCGAGCTGGCCGAATGGCTGAGTGAACAAGAGGCGGAGGACAAGGCAGAGGTCATGTTGAAGGAGCTGAGTGCGTATGGTTTGACGGCTTAGCTTGCGTGAGACTCCTCGAATTTTCTTCAACCAAGCGCATTGGCACCGAATGAAAGGAACAGAACCGATGGCAAAGTCAACAGGTCGCACCGTTCTTATCACAGGTGGTGCGGGATTTATCGGCTCGAATTTGGCCGAACGCCTACTCGCGGTTCCGGGCACGCGGGTTCGGATCTTCGATAATTTTTCGCGCGCCGGCGTGAAGCACAATCTCTGCTGGCTACGCTCGCTTTCAGGCGGCGATCAACTGGAAGTGGTGACCGGCGATGTTCGAGATGCGCGCGCCGTACAGCGCGCCGTGTATGATGCGTCCGCAATTTATCATCTGGCGGCACAGGTTGCGGTGACTAGTTCCGTCACAGATCCCGCCCACGATTTCGAGGTGAACGCGAAAGGAACTTTCAACGTACTCGAAGCTGCGCGTCGTTCCGATCATTCACCGTTCCTTCTGTTGACATCGACCAACAAGGTGTACGGGGCCCTGTCGCGACTGCCCGTGGAAGTGTGCGGCTCGCACTACGCTGCCGTCGTGTCCGATTTCCAAGGAGTGGATGAAAACGAACCGCTGGACTTTCATTCTCCCTATGGCTGCTCCAAGGGAGCAGCCGACCAATATGTGCGCGACTATGCCCGTATCTATAACTTGCCGACCGTGGTCTTCCGTATGTCATGCATTGCGGGTCCGCGGCAGTTTGGCAATGAGGATCAAGGATGGGTCGCGCACTTCCTGTACTCCGTCTTAGGCGGCCGCCCAATCACTATCTATGGGGATGGTTATCAGGTGCGGGATATCCTGCATGTGCATGACTTGATCGACGCCATGATCGAAGTACGTGCTTCGATCGATCGCACACGGGGCCAGGTCTTCAACGTCGGCGGCGGGATGAAGCGTGCCGTCTCCGTGATCGAGATGCTCGATCAGATCCAGCGGCAGACCGGCAAACCGCCACGCCGACACTTCTGCGAAGTGCGCCCCGGCGACCAACCCCTCTATATCTCCGACACCGCCAAACTTGAGAAGCTCACCGGCTGGCGCGCGCGCCGATCTCTCGCGGATACGCTCGGCGCAATCCAGGATTTCTGGGTACACAACCGGGAAACGATAGAGCGGCCTTTGGCGATCAGAACTCGCCATGTTTCGGAAGCAGCAGAAATGGAGGTGGCATGAGGTATGCACTGGTGAATCCGCAATGGACATTTGGCGGTTCAACCTATTTCGGCTGCCCCGATCCGCATTTTCCGCTGGAGCTGCTTTCTGCGCGGGAGATGCTTCGCGCGTCCGGACACGATGCGCTGCTCATCGATGCATTCATGGAGGATTTGACTCCCGACCAGGTCAGGCAGCGGCTCGATGCGTTCGACGAAGATTTTCTCGTCATCCCTACCGCGCCTTCCTATCTATTCTGGCGGTGCCCGCAGCCGGAGCTACGCGTTCCGCGGCAATGGATCGCCGCACTCAACCGCTCATCGACGAAGGTCGTGATTGGCCCGCACGGTTCAGTGACGCCGCATGCCACTCTGCTAAAGACGGGCGCCGACATTGTGATGCGCGGCGAACCGGACCAGACGCTGGCGCAATTGTCGGACACGCCCTTCGAGATGATCGCCGGATGCTGCTGGCACGACGATCACGGCGCGTTTCGCGTTGGCCAGGGACTCGGAGTTGTGGACATGAAGGCGATCCCGGCGATCGACTACTCTGACTATCCCGTGGAGCGCCATTCCCACCGTCACCACGTTTTTCCGGGAAACGGCGCGGATCACCTGAGGCTGGGCGCGGAAGTAGAGTTTGCGCGCGGGTGTCCCTACTCCTGCAGCTTCTGCAACAAGACTCTGTTCCGGAATAAGTTCCGCGAGCGCACATTCTCCGCGGTGTTAGCCGAGATAGATCAGCTGATCGCACGCGGGGTGGATTACATCTACTTTATTGATGAGATATTCGGCGTCGGGAAGAACGTTCGCGTGTTGCTGGAAGAGCTAGCCAGGCGGCCCATTTCGATTGGATTCCAAACGCGCATCGATTTGTGGAATGAAGAGACCCTCGAGCTGCTGCGGCGGGCACACTGCGTCTCCTTTGAATGCGGCATCGAATCCATTACCGAAGAAGGCCGCGAGGAGATGAATAAGAACTGCCGTCTCTCGACCGACCGCATTTCGGAGCTGTTGATCTATGCACGAACATGCATTCCCTGGGTACAGGCGAACCTGATCAAGACACCAAAGGATGATCCGGCACTCGTCTCTGCATGGCAGCAACGATTGAAAGAGCATGGCGTGTGGGTCAGCGAGCCGGTACCGATGTTCCCCTTCCCCGGCAGCCCTGAGTATGTGCAGACCTTCGGCACGGCGCCGGATGACGAGGCCTGGGAACGGGCCCACTCCTTCTATTTGAACCTTTTCGCAGATAAGGGCTATAGCGACATTCAGGAGCAGAATCCACTCTCGTTGGCGGAGCTCGAATGCGCATCCTGATGACCACCGATACGGTCGGCGGTGTCTGGACATTCACACAGGAACTTGCCACCGGCCTGCTCAGCGCCGGGTGTGCCGTCTACTTGGCGAGTGTTGGGGAAACTCCGTCGGAAACGCAGCAAGAGTGGTGTGATCGGATGAAGCACCAGTGGGACGACAGTTTCCACTACGAGGCCGTCGACGGTCCGCTCGAATGGATGCAGAACAACGAGGGCGCTTATCGAGACGCCTCACCTCGTCTGCTTGAATTGGCGAGGGACTTTGGTGCGGAGCTTGTCCATAGCAACCAATTCTGTTTTGGCGCACTCCCGCTGGACATACCAAAGATAGTAACCGCGCATAGCGACGTCTTCAGCTGGGCCGAAGCTTGTCGCGACGGCGCGCTCGAACAGTCTGAATGGCTTTCTCGCTACTCCTCCCTTGTATCAAAAGGATTGCGAGGCGCGGATGCGATCGTCGCTCCCACGCAATGGATGGCTACTTCCCTCTCTGTTAACTTCACGCTTTCCCACGAACCGATCGTGATTCCAAACGGAAGATCGCTACCATCTGCAGAACGCAGGACGCGCAAGCTGCAGGCAATCACGGCAGGAAGACTTTGGGATGAGGGCAAGAACATTGCGATGCTTGCGGCGGTAGAAGCCCCTCTTCCGCTTTTCGTGGCCGGGGACACGCGCCATGGATCAACCAGGATGGCGGCTGCCCTGGGGCAAGCAATTCTGCTCGGGCACCTTTCCTCGGACGAACTGTTCGCGCTCTTTCGCGAAACCGCACTTTATATCTGCACCTCTAAGTACGAGCCTTTTGGCCTGGCTCCGCTCGAAGCTGCGCTTTGCGGTTGTGCCGTGGTGGCTTACGACATTCCGTCATTGCGCGAGGTCTGGGATGATGGCGCACTCTACTTCCACGACACCGCCTCTTTAAGTGCGCTACTTGAGCGCTTATGCGATGCGCCGAGCGAAGTCCTCGCCGCAAGGCACGCCTCTATAGCGCGGGCTCGCAGCTTTACCGCAGAACGTATGTCGGGTGACTATTATCGCTTGTTTGAGCGGACGCTCGTTGCATATGGGGACGTACTCTATGCCTCGTAGCCTCCGCCTTGCATATCTTGCGCACTCGCTGCGTTCCGACTGGAACAACGGCAACGCTCACTTTCTGCGGGGCCTCATGCGCAGCATGGTCTCGATGGGACACGATGTTCGCATTTTCGAACCATGCACTGCGTGGTCCATCGAACACCTGCGCGAGGAGGAAGAGGGCGAACGGGCCCTGCGCCGTTTCTTAGAACTTTATCCTGACCTGCGCATATCTACATATACCGCTACGCAGAGCACGGATCCCTCTTTCTGGCGCTCCGCGCTGACTGACTGCGAGATCGTCATTCTTCACGAATGGAACCCTCCAGCGCTGGCGCATATGCTTCTGGAGTTACGAGATCAGCTTGGATTTTGCCTGCTGTTCCATGACACTCACCATCGGGCTTCTTCCTCACCCGACCAGATTCGAACCTTCGGCATCGAGCAGTTTGACGGCGTGCTGGCTTTTGGTGAAGCGCTGCGCCAGATATATGAAGGCCAGTTCAAGATTCGCAGCACCTGGACGCTGCATGAAGCCGCGGATATAAGCATTTTTCGCCCGCATCCCTATGACAGAAAGCTTGAAGATGTCGTATGGATCGGAAATTGGGGCGATGACGAACGCGCCCGCGAGATCCATGAATTTCTGCTCAAGCCAGCGGCGGCTCTTCCCGATCGACGCTTTGTCGTCTACGGCGTACGCTACCCGGAGGATGGGCTCGCCGCGTTGCGCAATGCCGGAGTGAAATATGGCGGTTATCTTCCTAACCTCAATGCGCCGGCGGAGTACGGCACTGCGCGGTTAACCGTCCACATTCCGCGCCAGCAGTATTCGAGCGCGATGACTGGCATTCCGACCATTCGCGTCTTCGAGGCTTTGGCATGCGGGATTCCACTTATCTGTTCGCCATGGCGCGATACCGAGCATCTCTTTGGGACGGGCGATTTCCTCGTTGTTAAGAATGGAGAAGAAATGAAGCACGCGATCGAGAAGCTATTTCGCGATAAGGCCGCCGCCGACGCTCAGGCGCTGCAAGGCTTAGAAACGATTCTTTCGCGTCACACCTGTGCCCACCGGGCAGAGGAATTAACCTTCATCTGCGAGGAGCTACTCCATTGAACATTTTCGTATTTGGGTCCAGCATTCTCTCCTCTTACTGGAACGGCGCCGCGACCTATTATCGAGGTATATACAAGTACCTTGCGCAGCGCGGCCACCATATCACTTTCGCCGAGCCAGACGCCTATGGGCGCCAGGAACATCGCGACAGAGGGGACTACTCCTATGTTCATTCCATTGTCTACACACCGCATGCAGATATTGACCGCATGCTGGACCGCGCGGCCGAAGCCGACGTCGTCATCAAACATAGCGGCCTCGGAGTGGACGACGATCTGCTCGAATTGCGGGTGCCGAAGTTGCGAGATCAATGCGCTGTCTTCTTCTGGGATGTGGACGCACCGTCAACGATTGGGCGCCTGCATGCAAATGCGAATGACCCCTTCCTAACACAGATTCCTCGCTATGACGCAATCTTGACCTATGGCGGCGGCCCGGTTGCTCGCGATGAGTATCTGAAGCGTGGAGCACGGAGCTATCACAGCATCTATAACGGTCTTGATCCAGATACACATCACCCGGTGCCGCCCAGCCCCGACTTACAGTGCGATGTCCTATTTCTCGGGAATCGTCTTCCAGATCGAGAGCAGCGCGTCGACGAGTTGTTCCTGCAGGCCGCACAACTCGCTCCCGGAAAGCAGTTCGTCCTGGGGGGAGAAGGTTGGGGCGATAAGTCGCTGCCCTCGAACGTTCGCTCGATCGGCCACGTTTCTACAGACGATCACAACCGGCTGAACTGCTCGGCAGGCATAGTGATGAATATCAACCGTTCCTCTATGGCAACCTTCGGTTTCTCGCCGCCAACACGGGTCTTCGAAGTAGCTGGCGCGGGAGGTTGCATGCTTTGCGATGATTGGCCCGGCTTGGAGGATTGCTTCGAGGCCGGACGCGAGATCCTTGTCGCTCGCTGTGCACAGGATGTTGCGAATGCTCTCGACAAGTACGATTCTGCCGCGCGGAAGCAGATAGGAGCTGCATTCCGCGCTCGCGCCCTTCGGGATCATACCTACTCTCAACGCGCAGAGTTGGCGGAACGCATCTTCACCGACTGCCTCGATGCTAGAGCCGCGGTGATCGCGGGAAGTGCAGCCTAAAGAGCCAGGAGCCGATGTGAAGATTGTCATCTATGGCCTTACCATCACTTCGTCGTGGGGCAACGGCCACGGTACGACCTATCGTTCTTTGTCCAAGGCCTTAGCCGCCATGGGGCACCGCATTCATTTCATTGAGAAAGACGTCGAGTGGTATCGCAGCAACCGCGATCTTCCTGAGCCGGCGTTCTGCTCGGTGCAATTCTATGAGTCGTGGAGCGAGAGTGCCGCCTCCTTGCTGCAGGCAAGCAAAGACGCCGACGCGATCGTCATCGGCTCTTATTTTCCTGATGCGGTCGCGGCAACGCGGGAGTTGCTCGATGCTGGTCTCGGGCCACTCATCTTTTACGACATCGACACACCGATAACCATGTCACATCTGCGGGCCAGCGGCCGAACGGACTATCTGGAAGCTGCAATGATTCCGTACTATTCCGCATATCTGAGCTTCACAGGAGGATCGGCTCTGCGTGAGTTAGAGGATCGCTTTGGGTCCCCGCATGCCGTGCCGTTCTACTGCTCCGTGGACCCCGAGCTATATCGACCGCTCTCCCCCCGCGAGATATACCAATGCGATCTGAGCTATCTCGGCACTTACGCCGCTGACCGGCAGGCCAAGCTGACCTGTTTCATCAACGGTACCGCCGGCCTGTTGCCGGAGAGCCGGTTTCTGGTTGCCGGTCCGCAGTACCCCGCCGGAACCACGTGGGCGCCCAACGTCGACCGTATCATCCACATTTCTCCAAGTGATCATCCCTCCTTTTATTCGTCATCGCGATTCACACTGAACCTGACTCGCGCCGAGATGGTGGTGGCTGGCTACTCACCTTCAGTGCGGTTATTCGAAGCATCCGCCTGCGGCGCGGCGATCCTCTCCGACTCCTGGGATGGTCTGGAAGATTTTCTAACTCCCGGAGAAGAGATTCTTGTTCCGCGTGACGAATACGAGACTGCTTCTATCCTGCGGACTGTGACGGACGAGGATCGACTCCGTCTCGGACAAAGGGCACGGGAGCGTATCTTGTCGGAGCACACCTCGCGGCATCGCGCGGTTCAGTTCGAGAATGTGGTGGCCCAATGCTATGCGGGCCGGGACTGATCACTGCAGCACAGGTCGCTCAGCGACCGCAGGCACATGTTCGGAGATTCTGTGCTGAGATCCTCGAACGAGTAGATGCCTGTTGCAACTGCAATAACCGGTAGGCCGTTTCGACGCGCCGCACAGATATCCGAAGGCGTATCTCCGACGACGCAGATAGCTGCGTCTTGGCCGGTAAGTGCCTTCGCCTTCCGCACTGCCTGTTCGAATACGTCCGCCCGAAATTCAAAGCCGTCACTCCATCCAGCGAAGGAAAAGTACTCCAGCAGACCGGCGCGTTTGAGTTTGAGCTGACCGATGCCCTCCAGATTACCGGTGGCCACGCCCAATACGGCCATCCTTAACAGTAGATGATTCAGCACGTCATGTACATGAGGCAGCACAGTAACGCGCAGTTCGCTCTCGTGCTCGTGAACGAAGCGGCACATTGCCTGCTGAATAGGCTTAAGTCTCGGCCGCCAGGCGTCATCGGTTATTCCTGCAAGTATGAATGCATCACGGAGAATCCCCACATCTGTATTGCCATGCGCCACCACTCCCTGAAGGGTAAGCGGCCTGCCGGCGACAGACTGCATCGCTTCGCAAAATGCGGAGTAATGCACAATATCCTCACAACAGATCAGGGTCCCGTCTATGTCGAAGAGATATGCATCAAATGCATCCCATGGCCGTGAGAGCGTATTGATGCAGGCATTCATGCGGATTGCTTCCTATTTTCTGCGTGCAGCCACTGCTGTAATTTGTCCTCGACGGTGCGGACGACATCCGCCCAATCCCCTGCTCTCGGCTGTCTGAAAATCCGCAGCGATGGATACCAGGGGCTATCGTTCCGACCCTCCATCCACCGCCAATCAGCTGCGTGCTGAAGCATCAGCCACACCGGGACTCCAAGACTTCCAGCAAGATGGGCGGCAAGCGTATCTACGGTGATAACTAGATCAAGGTGCGATACGACTGCGGCGAGACGTAACACGCCGTCATGACACGCCGCCGACTCGCGTAGCGTCACTCCAAGTGCGAGCTCCGCGCCAGCTCCATCGAAGAGCACCGCCTTGCAGGTTCCAGAACTCGCAGCCCGTAGTTTCAAAGAGCGGACGAAGAAGCGTGAACGGAATGGAGCGCGCGGCATTCCATGAGCCCGCGCCCCACACCACACCAATGCGTGGAACGTTTCTCGGTCCCATTTCCCAGGCCGCCTTTCGGGTCGTACCGATCGGCAGAGTGAGATATCTCGAAGCGATAGGGAGTTCTGCAACCGTAGTGCGAAAGATATACGGCAACTCCATCACCTCTATCTGCATATCCCAGTGACGGCCTTCCTGGCACTTGTCGTCCCAGCTCACTACGTGCTCTACCGAATGAAAGTAAGGAACCAAATGCTTCATCGCTGGAGAGACTTCCCAGATTACCTTCGCCGCACAGTCGTTTAGCTGGGCAGCATAGCGGATAAACTGCACAGTGTCGCCGAAGCCGTGCAGGCAACGGACAATCACGCGCCTGCCCAAGATAGCTTCGCCATTCCAGAAGCGATGAGGGTCTGGAGTACCCCTTGCGCGAATTGCGTCGCTCTCCTCCCAGGCTGCTGCGAAGTGCCCGCGCAGCATATGGACCATCCACCGCCCCGCCGCGCAGCGATCCCGATCGCCGCCGTTTGCCTCTGCGCTATAGAAGCATTCGAGTGCCAAGGGTAGCTTTCGGGCAGCAAGCAAAACCTCTGCCTTGCTCAATAACGCATCGGCAGGCGCTTTACTTGGAATCATCGCGACTTTTTACTGAAGTGTTCCGAAGCGGATATACGCAGTGCGGCCCATCTGGCGGAGATTGAAATCGGCGCCAGCGGCACAGATATACCTCCTCCTCCGGTTGCGCCTCGATAGAAAATCCGGAGGATCTCAGCATCGCCTCTACGCAGGCGCGGTTCGGTATCCACCAGTTCGTCTCGTCATGTGCATATCGATGCTCGATGAAGTGAAGCTTCGGATAACCTGGGCTGTCGAAGGGTGCACCCGCGTTGAAGTCGTAATCCCTGTCCACCAGGATAATGTCTCTGCTGCCTCTTTGCATGCTCTGAAACAACAGGAGGTCCTTCGCTACATGCTCGTGAATTAAATCGAGCGCTAGGAGGGGGTGCCGCAAATGGTAGAGCACGCCCATAAAGATGACCAGATCGAACTTCCTTCCCAGGCTCGCTATGTCCCACACGGCCATACGGCGAAATTCGACATCCACCTCCTCAATCTCCGCCGCAAATCGCGCTTGCTGCAGATAGTGCTCATCCGTATCAATACCCAACACCTCCGCCGCCCCGCGGCGCTTCATCTCGAGCGAATAGAAGCCGGCATTGCACCCAATATCCAATACGCTCTTCCCGGTTAAGTCCTCCGGTATCGCGTGGCGGAATCGCGCGAATTTTATCTCCGGATAGTCGCCGAGAAAGTGATCCGGCGCGGTCTGCACCCCGCGAAGCCGCAGGTTGTGGAACCACGGCCCAAGCGCATCGATATCATCTTTCAGCGCCCGGCCCTCAGGCACGAGCTGTCGTGACGCACTCATCCTTTTGACTGGCCCCCTCTCCCTTTTCTATGGAGTTCGCCGCACTGTCGCCATCCCTTTCAAGAATGCGCAGAGCCGATCGATATCCGTGCAATGTCCCTACATCGACATACTGCTGACCTGCCGGTACACCCCTCGCCGTCCCACCTTCCGCGAGCCACGCGTTGACCAGAGTTCCGAAATATTCATCGTGCCGCTCAGGACGTAGCCATAGCTTGTGCAGGGCATGAAAGGTAGCACTCGGCATTTTTATAGCTCCCCATATCCAGTTGGTAGACGCTCCACGCTCTTTCACTTGAATTGTTTGCACCGACCCTTGGCGGTCCGTAACGACGGCGTCGAATAGCTCCGGATGCTGTACCGGGAACAGTAAAAAAGAAAGCTCGTCATCGGGGAGATAGCGAAAGCCATCTGCAGGCGCCCACACTGTATCCGGCAATCCGATCACAACGGATTCATCCTCGCTGATCAATGGCAGAGCCCGAAATAATGCATCGCACAGCCCACCAGGCGCGGGTTGCACCACATATGCGATATCGGCTCCCCACACACGCGACCCGTAATATTCCAGAATATCCGTCTTTCCCGGGGCGATTACGAAGCACAGTTTATCCGCGCCCCCTGCAATCATCCGCTCCACCAGATATTCGCTTACGGCGCGCGGGCGTTCCGTTCCGCTCTCCACGCGGCTCCCCACCGGGAGCAGCTCTTTCGAAAATGCCAGCGGCTGAATCCTGCTGCCTACTCCCGCTGCTGGAATAATGCCCCACATATATCCACCTTTCACGCAACTTCAGAGACGTCATGGAGAGCTGTGTGCCCACGTTCGGAAATCACGCTCTCGCAGATCGATTCGAGCGCAGCAACTCTGCTCGCGGCCGTATGCTCCTGCAGCGCCCGCTGCTTTGCAGCATCTCCGATATAGCGCAACTCCTGATCGGAGAGTGCCAATGCATTGACAACATCACTAGCCGAGTCGACGCGAAGGATCTCCTCGCCGGGAGCGAAAAAGTTGTCCAGGCCTTCCCACCAATCGCTGAGAATGGCGGCTCCACAGGCGGCCGCTTCGAACAGCCGTCCCGAAGGGCAGTACCCATACTCCGCCATGGAGCTGCGCGTGACGTTCAAAGTCGCGCGCGCCGAGCAGAAGAAGGCCGGGTGAAGCGAGGGAGGAAGATGGCGTACGAAAAATATGTTGTTGGTCCACGGAAAATTCGCCGGATATTGCGCGCCACCCAGCACAAACCGCTGCTCCGGCATGCGGCTGGCCGGCCTTATAAGTAATTCTTCCAGCGCACGCTGCCGATCCACCGCGAAAGTACCTAGATAGCTCAGTGCGCCGCGAAATTCGTCTACGGCTGCGACAGGATAATGCGTCTCGGGATCAAAGGACCCATAGAATGGAACCACTCGAGCGGCACCGAGAAGAGATTGGAGCTCGTCGAGAGCTCGTCCGCCCGTATAACTCAGCACTAAATCAAATTCAGCCAGACCCTCCGGCGGCAGATACTCTACAGTTGCTCCCGAACGCAACGCACTCAAGGTAACCGGTGTATCCAGATCATAAAAGGCCTTGATCGCAGCAGTTGAACTCAGAATCATCTGCGATACGCGTGCACCCTCCGGGCAGTAGCTGGTCCAAAATGCCACGTCAGCGGAAGCACACTCGCGCATTGCCATGCTCCGTACTTCCTCAAGCGAGTCGTACAAGCTCAAGGTCACACCCGCAGGACAACACCATCCATCACGAGTATTGGCGTAATAGGGTACGTTCTTCTCATAGAACGAGACGGTGTGGCCACGCTCGACCATTGCTCTCAACATGCCCCGCCATAATGTGGCATGGCCATTGCCCCATGACGATGAAACGGAAAGCCCAAAAACGACGAAATGCATTCTGGCTCCAAAGCGGCGAGTTATTGCGGTTACGCGTTTTCTCCTCTACGAAATCATTTAGCTAGTCCTATGGGCACTATCCCGTCTGGTTGTAGCGATGAGCGGCGGCATTCGCTAGAACTGTCAGGGACTTCACCTCCATGTCACGTACCTGCGCACCGCGATATTTCACTGTGAGTCCGTGCGGTGCGGAGGGCAGTGTCACACTTATGAGCTCCAGAAGCATGGAAGTCACAGCAGGCATGACATCGCTGAGACGTGCTGCAAATATCGCTTGGGGCGTAATGGCAATTTCACGCTTCCCTTGCGAGATTGCGGCCACGATTTTGCGAGCGGCGCCGCGCGCTGATGTGGAGAGGCCCGGAATTCCCGCTGCGGCGCTGAACCAGCAATATTCGCGCGCGGCCTGACCTTTGAATTCCGCATTCAGGTGGGATCCCGTCCGCATGAGCCCTGGGCATACCGTCGTGACTCGGATTCCTTTGCCTCGCAACTCGGCACTCAGCCCCTCAGAAAAGCCTACAGCGGCAAACTTACTCGCGGTATATGGAAGTAGATGAGGAACAGCGACCTTGCCGCCGATCGATGTGATGTTGACGATTGCTCCGTCCTTCCGCGCCAGCATCTCGGGAAGAACAGCCAGAGTGCAGTGAAGACCGGAGAAGAAGTTGGTATCCATCACATCGCGGAAGTCGGCGACGGTCTGGCTTTCCACCGGGCCTACCGTGATGATGCCCGCGTTGTTGATCAGAATGTCGACCCGGCCGAAGCGCCGCGCCGTTTGATGAATCAAGTCTTCGGCATCTTGTGCGTTCCGCAGGTCCGCGGGAAATAGAAAGATGTCGTTGGGATCGCGGACGGAATGTCGTTTGAGCAACAGGTTTCGTGCCCGGGCGAGTTCGTCACGATCCCGCGCAGCCAACGCCAGTTTCGCACCGTTTCGGCCGAGTTCCTCCGCGAGGGCAAGTCCGAGCCCGCGTGAGCCTCCGGTGATCACGACGATTTTGTCCGCGAGCCGTTTCCGTCTGAGTGCGCGGCCAGCGAGCGGCGTGACGCTGGCGCATGCAACACCTGCGCCTACGAGCGCTGCACTCGCTGCTATAACATTTCTGCGTAACCTTCTCACAAGCAGTTAGGATGCGCAGAATCGAAAAAACAGCCGAGCCGGATACGAACGTGAATCATCTCGCCTTCACGTCGGCCCCGATTCAGAGTGGCTCTGGAGACGTGGCGTTAAATGGCGTCCGCGGAATGCATCAACCGTCGATGCTCTTCGCTTGACTGTCGCTGCGTTTCTATCAACGCCGGAAGAGAGACCAGTCCGGAGCCCAATCCTGAGTAGCCTTCTTTAATTGATCTGCTCTCCCGCACCTGCGGACTGTTCAGCATTGCTCCCCTCGAAAGCAGGTCGCAGTTCTGGACCAGCATCTGCATCGCCGCGGAGAGCTCATGGATAAGATGACTCTGCTGCTCGCGCAACGCACGCGCTGCGTGGATCCTCTCATTAATTGCCGTCTTGAGACCAAGCAACTCCGCTGCGGTTTCCAGCGGCTCCGCCATTTCCTTAGCGGCGCGCAAAGCCCACCGCGAGGTCAGCCACGCGTCGAGGTCACGTGGATGAGCGGTCACCGCGCTCTTGCGATTTGCACCCTTCGGTCGCCGCACGGGGAGCTCGAACTCGCGCTCCCAGCGCTGGACGGTGCGAACGCCCTTACCAAGATATTTGGCAATATCTTTCCAGCAACTCAGAACTGCAGGATCGCCTGTGTATGTTTCCTGTCCCATCTCACACTCCAGCCATCGCGCCGTGTACCGGGTGGCTCATTGATGTTGTATCTCCCCTGTTGTGGAGCGCCGGGACAGATTGGACGCGAACAAGGTTTCGGAGCCCACTCCCGGCCTCCAAGGAGGTTGGATGCAGGCGAATTTGCCGTGTTGTATCCGCGCCAGCCGTCGTGCTCCGGGCTCCGCGGCGCTCAGGCGATCCAGCTGTAGAGGAGTGCTGCCGACGCCGCAAAGATGACTGCCGTCGTGCTCCACCCAAAGAGATTCGCCGTGAACGTGTTCGTCTTGTCACCCATGATACGCCGACTGCTGGTCATCAGGACGATGAGCAACAGCAGGGGAGGCGTCGAAAAACCCTGGACGATTCCGGCAATGACGAGCGCCTTCATCGGATTCACGCCAAGGTAGTTCATCGCTGCCGCAGCGATCATCACTCCGGCAATGGTCCCGTAGAAAATCTTTCCTTCACGCAGCCTCAGGTTCAAACCATTTCTGGCACCAAAAGTTTGGCAGACGTCGTATGCCGCACCCGTTGTCATCACTGGAAGGGCAAGAAAGCCCACCCCAACAATCCCCAGTGCGAACAGGAGGCTCGCTGCGTGTCCGGCCACCGGCTCCAACGCCTTTGCAGCGTCGGCGGCGGTCTGGATATTGTGCTGACCGGCGCCGAACAGAGTCGCGGCTGTGGCAACGATGATGGCGTACATCACCAGCGCAGAGAAGAACATTCCGATGATGACGTCGAGCAGCGTCCGGTTAAGACGGCGCTCCGTGGTGCCACGGCGGTCACGCAGTCGTACCTTGCCGGCAGCGATCTTCTCTTCCACCTCTTCATTCGATTGCCAGGTGAAAAGATATGCCGACAGCGCTGTACCGATCATGGCGACGAGTATAGAGAGCGTCTCACGATCCAGTCTCAGCCGCGGATGCACGATGGCAAGGACAATCTGGTGGAAATCGGGATGGGCCAGGAACATGGACAGCACGTAAGCGAGCAGCGAGAGCGCCAGCAGGCGGAAGATATTCGAGATCATCCGGTACGATCCCCAGAGTTGGAGCGCAAAGGACGCTGCAGCAACGCCCAGGACCAGCAACTTCTGAGGCAGCGGTATCAGCAGTTGCAGGCCCGCAGCGATACCGCCGATATCTGCTCCGGCCTCGATGGTGTTGCCGACGATCACGCCGGCCAACACAACATATAACAATTTGCGCGAGTAGTTATTGCGAATTACGGAAAACAGCCCTTCTCCTGTGACCTGCCCCAGCTTGGAGGACAGATACACCACCGTCACCATCATTGGAAGAAGATAAGGAGCGGTCCACAGCAAGTTGTAGCCAA
This sequence comes from uncultured Acidobacteriaceae bacterium, assembly GCA_963737035.1. Lineage (GTDB taxonomy): Bacteria > Acidobacteriota > Terriglobia > Terriglobales > Acidobacteriaceae > KBS-83. Next base: position 481,953 of record CAVTRJ010000014.1, read on the forward strand.
AGGAGGCGCCTGCCTGGGAGTACGTGCCGACGGCAGAGCAGTCATCGTCGGCTGCCCCGGTGATGACCCCCAGGCCGAAGGAGCGCAACCATGAACGAGGCTTGGAGTAGACACGCTCGCCCGAATTGGGCGCAGCCGGCAGCGAGGACATGCTCGTAAGACGCTGCGGACGCGATCTGCGTCTCCGACGCAGTGTGGGAGTGAAACAGATTGAACCTTTACAAACGAGACCTTCAATGCATCCAAAGCGATAGATGACCGTGACGGTGGCTTGAATACGCACCCAGCGATCCGGAAGCGAACAGGTATCTATTTAACAATGTCAGAAGCGATTGTTACTCTTCCTGCCGAATCAGCCAAAGAGGCAGGGCTGCGCTATGTTTCGGATGCAGATCCGGGCATCCTGCGAAAACGGCGTGGCAAGGGATTTACCTATGTTGAAGTGAATGGGGAAACCATTCGCGACGCGAAAGTCTTGGCGCGTATCAAGTCGCTGGCGATCCCGCCGGCGTGGACGAATGTATGGATTTGTCCCAGTGCAAACGGACATTTGCAGGCGACAGGACGTGATGCGAAAGGCAGAAAGCAAAGCAGGTATCATCCGCGTTGGCGTGAAGTACGGGACGAGACGAAGTACGAACGGATGCTGATCTTCGGAGCGGCGCTTCCTAATATCCGCGAACGGGTGGAGCGAGATATCAAACTGCCTGGGCTGCCCCGGCACAAAATCATGGCCACCATCGTGCGCCTGATGGAAACAACCCTGATCCGGATTGGAAACGAGGAGTATGCGAAGGCAAATCATTCCTATGGCCTAACCACGATGCGCGACCACCACGCAGAAGTGAATGGATGGACCGTCACCTTCAAGTTCAAGGGAAAGAGCGGCAAGCGTCACATGATCGACGTTAGTGACCGGCGGCTGGCGAAGATTATTCGCCAATGCCAGGACATCCCCGGCTATGAGTTGTTTCAGTATGTGGATGAAGATGGCATGCACCACACCATCGGCTCAGCAGACGTGAATGAGTACTTACGCGAAATCAGCGAGCAGGATTTCACTGCAAAGGACTTCCGCACCTGGGCGGGGTCGGTGTTGGCGTACGCCACACTGAAAGATCTGGAGCCATTTGAGTCGGCTAGCCAGGCAAAGAAGAATGTGGTGCAGATGATCAAGGATGTCGCGGCACGGCTGGGGAACACGCCCTCCGTCTGCCGCAAATGCTATGTCCACCCTACCCTGCTGGAGTGTTACATCGCAGGAACCATGTCCGGGATTCTGAAGCGTAATCGCAACCACCATGCAAGAAAAAGCTCCGCTGCCTCGCCCCACGCTTTGGCTCAGGAGGAGGTTGGATTGATGCATCTGCTGGAGCGAACGATCAAGGCGGCATAGAAGTCGATAGCCGCGAAGGATAGCGATCGTCGCTCGTGAACCCCAGCCCGTAGGAACAGGGCTAACCGGACGGCATCCAGTTGCGTTTGTGAAGTCACGCGTCCGCCAATGTTGAGGACGCGCTCTTCTTTGGCCGCTTCTAGACCCTTCAACTTCGCGGGCTTCTTCCCGGGGTGTGCTGCAGACCCTCACGCTTTGGCCGGGAGACCGCCTCGCCCTCCTAACCGACGGAGTTACCATTCCTTGAGCTACGATGCGGAGGTGTGTATGGGCCTGTCCGCGCTCACGGGGTGTCTTGCCTTTCGCATCAATGTGCTCAGAATGACGTAGAGTGCCGGGATGAAGAACAGGTTGAGTACCGTGGAGAGCAGCATGCCGCCAACAATCGAGGTTCCGACAGAGTGCCTGCCCAACTTGCCGGCGCCTTGCGCGAAGACCAGAGGAAGCACGCCGAGAATAAAGGCGAATGAGGTCATGAGGATAGGTCGAAGGCGAAGCTCCGCAGCTTCAATGGCCGCATCCACGATCGATCGTCCTTGCTTCCGCAGCTGCTCAGCAAATTCAACAATCAAAATCGAGTTTTTCGCAGACAAGCCGATCAACATCACCAGCCCGATTTGGCAGTAGATGTCGTTAGGAAGACCGCGCATCGTCTGTGCCAGCAGGGCACCAAGAACGGCCATGGGAACAGCAAGCAGGATGATAAAGGGAAGAGCGAAACTCTCATATTGAGCGGACAGGGTGAGATAGACAACCAGAATACCCAGCCCGAATATGATGAGAGCCTTTCCGCTCGACTCGATCTCTTCCAGTGCCAGTCCTGTCCAGGAAAAGGTCATCCCGTGCAGCATGCTCTGCCTGGCCTGGTGTTCCATCTCAGTGAGCCCCTCACTGGAAGAGAGGCCGGGCGCGGCTGAACCATTAATCTCCGCTGAGCGGAAGAGATTGTAGTGGCTGATGACCTGCGGCGCAGATGCATTGCGGAGCGAGACAAGGTTGTCGAGCGGGATCATCTGGTTGGTATCGGAACGCACGTAGAACTGGCGGATGTCCTTGGCGGTCTGACGGAAACCCTGATCGGCCTGGACGTAGACCCGGTAGGACCGGTTGTTGAAGTCGAAGTTGTTCACGTACTCCGATCCCATGTAGACCTGCAGAGCATCGGTGATCTGTCCGAAGGAGACGCCGAGCGCTTTCGCCTTTTCACGATCGATATCGACGATCAATTGCGGATCGGTCGAAGTGAAGCTGGTGAAGAGTCCGGCGAGTCTGGGATCCTGATTGCCTTTTGCCGCGATGGTGTGGGCTACACGATCAAGGTCCTGCAGCGTGTTCCCACCAAGGTCCTGCAATTCGAATTGGAAGCCGCCAAAACTGCCGATACCCTGGATGGCCGGTGGCTCAAAGGGAATGATGAGCCCCCCAGGAATCATCATTAATTTGCCGCGAAGATCGCCGACGATCTCTGCCGCAGAGTGGCCCTTGGCCTTCCGGCTGTCTACAGGTTTGAGACTCGCGAAGATGATCCCGTAGTTAGGCGCGCTACCCGCGAAGCTAAAGCCGGTAATCGCGAACGAGCCCTGGATGTCCTTGTAGTCGCGAAGTACCGCCTGTGCCTGATCCACGAGTCGCCCGGTGTAGGAGAGGGAGGCGCCTTGCGGAGCCTGTACTTGGATGATGAAGTAGCCCTGATCTTCCTGCGGCACAAAGGCCGTGGGCACATGTTTGTACATGTAGACGGTGGCCGCAAGCCCGACAAAGAAGAGAAGCAGCATGAGGTAGCGCAGGCGGAGTACTACGTGGATAGCGCGCGCATAAGCGCTGGACATCCCCTTAATGCCGCGGTCGATGGCATGGAGAAGTCCGTGAGAAAGCGTGGGCTTTCGCAGCAGCAACGCGGCTAATGCCGGGGAGAGCGTGAGCGCATTGAAGGCAGAGATGGCGATCGAAAACGCGATGGTCAGCGAGAACTGCTTGTAGAGAATGCCGCTGGTTCCCGGAAAGAATGAAACTGGAATGAACACGGAGATAAGTACCAATGACGTCGCGATAACCGCGCCGGTCACCTCGGCCATGGCGCTTGACGTGGCATGGTGGGGATCACTGTCGCCCTCCGTGATATGCCGTTGCACATTTTCGATGACGACGATGGCGTCGTCGACTACCAGCCCGGTAGCGAGCGTAATACCGAAGAGGGTGAGCGAATTGATGGAAAAACCGAACACCTTGATAAACGCAAAGGTTCCGACCAGCGAGACGGGGATGGTGACGGCCGGGATGATGGTGGCGCGCCAATCCTGCAGAAACAGGAAGATGACGATGATGACGATGACAACGGCTTCGCCCAACGTTCGGACGACCTCTCGAATGGAATCGCCCACCACCGTGGTGGTATCGAAGGCGATTACATATTTCATTCCGGGCGGGAAAGTTTTCGATACTTTGGCGAGGGCGGCTTTGGCTTCCCGATCCACCTCAAGTGCATTGGCGTTGCTGAGCTGCTGCACGCCGATGCCAACAGTATCGATTCCGTTGAACTTGAGTTGCCCGCCATAGGTTTCTGCGCCAAGCTCGGCGTGTCCTACGTCCTTGAGCTGCACTATGCCGTTCGGCGTGTTCTTAATGATGATTCTGTTGAATTCGTCGGGCGTACTCAGACGTCCCGCAGCGCTCACGGTGATCTGGAAATCCTGTTTCCCATTCGAGGGAGGCTGTCCCAGCTGACCCGCTGCTACGACGACGTTCTGTTCCCGTAATGCGTTGACCACGTCGGATGCAGTGAGAACGCGAGCGGCCAGGCGTGCGGGATCCAGCCAGATGCGCATAGCGTACTTGCGCTCGCCGAATATCTGAACATCGCCAACGCCTGGTATGCGCTTGAGGGCGTCCTTCACATAAACGTCGAGATAGTTGCTGATGAACAGGTTGGAGTATTCGCCATTGTCTGAGTAGAAGCCGGCCGCGAAAACGAAGTTGCTATTGGCCTTGGTGATGGTGATGCCGGTGGAGTTGACCTCGGCGGGTAGCTGTCCGCTTGCCGTCGAGACTCGGTTCTGCACGTCCACCGCGGCGATGTCGAGATTGTAGTTTGTATTAAACGTGGTAGTGATCTGGCTCGTGCCGTCGCTTCCGCTGGTGGACTGGATATAGCGCATGCCCGGCACGCCGTTGATCTGTTGCTCCAGAGGGATGGTGACGGCGGATTCGACTACCTGCGCGTTGGCGCCGACATAGTTGCTGGTGACCGTAACCTGCGGGGGCGCGAGCTGGGGATAGAGCGAAACGGGCAGGCTGGGTATCACGACCGCGCCGGCAAGGACAATGAGGAGCGCGCAAACCGTAGCGAAGACTGGCCGTCGGATAAAGAAGTTAACAAACAAGCAGAGCGATCCTCTCTAGAACATCCTGTTGAGTCAGACGCGCAATCGCGCCAAGTCTAGACCTAGCTGGCGGGCTGCACCGGTACCCCATCCGCAAGCAGTTGCGTTCCGGAGACGATGACCTGGTCCCCGTTTTGCAGCCCAGACACAACGGCATAATCATTGCCGACTGTGTCGCCCAGTTGGATCGGGTGCTGCCTTGCTATTGCTTTCCCTTGCTCATGTTGCACGGTGTAGACGAAGGCCTGCCCACCGAGGCGTGAAACGGCGAGCACGGGAACCGTTGGAGTAGCAGCCGTACTCCAGATCACGCTGGCCTTTACGATTTGGGCATTGCGCACCACTTCGGCCCCGGAGCGGAGCATGGCCTTTGCCAGAATGCCCTGTAATCCGTTATCCACCTGGGGAGAAACAAAGTCGATGTGGGCACGCTCGATAAGCTTGCCGCTGTTATCGAGGATGTCGACGGGGAGCCCGCGTTTTACCTGGGCCGCACGCTCCGAAGGAATATAAATGTACGCTTCGAAATCCCGGTTCTCGTCCACGGTGGTGAGAGGGATTGTGGAAGACACGTAATCACCGAGATGAACCGGAATGTCTCCCACGACGCCGTCAAACGGCGCGCGAATCTGATAATAGCCGAGTTGGCTGGCCTGGGTCTGCCGTGAGGCGACGGCCGATTGGTAGTCAGCCTTGGAGTTTCGATACGCTTGCTCCGCTTGATCGAGAGCGTCGCGGCTTGTCACCCCGGCATCGAACAGTTTGCGCTGACGTTCCACCTCAACCTGGTTGTATTGATATACCGCCAGCTTCTGATTCTCCGTGGCTGCCTGTGCGTCAAGGGTAGCCTGCTGCTTCAGCGGATCGATCACCATCAGCACTTGGCCCGCTTTTACGCGATCACCCGAACGAGCGAGGATCTTTGTAAGATTGCCGTCCACCTGAGGCGTCAGAGTGGCGGAGCGGCGAGATTTGATGGTTGCCACATAATCGTCACTCTGCGGAACGTCGGCGGCCTTTACCGTGATCGTCTGCACAGGCATGGCCTGGCCGCCTCCAGCCACAGCAGGATTGGCAGCTGGTTTGCCACAGCCGATGGCAACGACCGCTGCCAGCAAGAGAACGAGAGTATTGCAAATTCGATCGATCAACGTTGTAGCCTCACTTCCACGCTTTCCTGCTGCTCTGCAAGAAAATGCACTTTGCAGGCACGTCCGCAGTTTAAACGTACCAACCTGGGCAACAGGCGATCTAGTTTAAGCCGCCTCTTAATTCTATCTAGCCCAGGTGATCTTAGTCGCGGGCATGAGAGAACATATCAGAATGACGCGGCTGGGCAGACGCAGCCACTCCATCGGCACTCCTTACACGACCGACCTGTCGATCTTCGAGAAACCGGGACGCGACGAGCGGCTGAAGATTCAGCACCTAATGGATCTGCTTGGGCATCAAAACCGGCCGTGGTCGCAGAAATTCGTGTTGGCTCGGGGTGGTTTTCAATGAGGGCCGCAGCCCGGGTATGGGTCGAACAGCGAATGTGGTCACGGCTTTCGGTAGCTTGGTCAATTCAACGGCAACCTCTTGGGTACCGTGACAGATTTGCCACTGCGCCGGGATGCAGAACAATCCGTGGCTGATTTTCGCGCCAACATCAACGTCGAGGTCAGAGTACCCGTGACGATCTGCCACTCAGGCGCTCCTCAAGTGGGGCGGCGGGGCTCACCGGCTGACGACGACCTCTGCGGCGGAAGGAACGGGCACATCAGTCCAGATGATGGTCTCGCCGCTTGCCAGCATTGCCTGCCTTGCAGCGACGGGTTTGCCATTGATCCTGAGATGATCACCCCCCGTGATAAACGCGGCGCGCCACCGCAACGCGGGGCCGGCATTGTTCTTCAGGCGCGTCTCCGACTGGCCGACCTGGGTGATTTCGAGGTGATTCCTGCCAATTGCGACGTTCGACAACGTCGCGCGGTCACTAGCGGGCAGGAGCGAAAGAGTGCGGACATCGAACGGCTCACCGGAGTGCGAGGGCTCGAGTCCCATGACTCCGCCAACCAGCGCGGCGATGACGGCGTAAGAGACTTCGGGGTACTCGCGACGATTCTTGTAGGGGCTGCTTAGATCCGCCAGCACCTGGTAAGCGGCCGCAGCCCTGCCGTAGCGAAAAAGCGGGAGCGGAAGGTAGCTCTCGGCTTCAATGTTGATGTGCTTCCAGTAGTTCGGCGAAGAGATGTAGTCGAGCGCCCCGCGAAGGTGCGCGGGATCTTTCGCCGCTCCGAAGTACAGCACGAGAGCGTCGCCCGATCCGGAGCCACTCAGATCCTTGCGAATCGTGCCGAGGTAGTGGTGCTGAGTCTTCGACCATGCGACGCGTTCCAGCAGATCCTGGATGGCGTCCGCGGCTGGCTGCATCTGCTTCGCGCGCTTACGGTCGGCGGCGGTGGAAGCGATCTCCTGGAAAGACAGGATCGCGCGATACTCGGACGCGAGTAAATCCGCGCCGAAGATGAAGTCCTTCGAATCTTCGGTATAGCTTGGGATACCTCGGGAGTGCACGAAGCGGCCTTCCGTCTGCCGCTGGTTCGCGATACGGGGACGGGTGAGAATGGCGTCCGGCGTGAGTTGCCAGGACTGCATGTAATTGCTCATCGTGATGCGGAAGAAGCGCTGAAACTCAGGATCGTTGCGATAACTGTCATCTCCGGTCCAGCGCCACATGCGGGTCGCGGCATCCAGCACGTCGAAGTTGGCCGGCAGGTTGAACCAGAAATCGGTATCGGAGACATAGTCGGCGGACGAGGGATGTCCTTCGCCATCGATCTCCCAGTAAGCAGCCCAGTCGCGCGATTTCGCAACTGATTTCGCAAAAAGGTCGAGCATGTTCCGATTGGCGGCGTAAAGGCCTAGCGCGGCCGCGCCCTCGGTCTGGTGCGATATATCGCGCATACAAAAGGCATTGCGCCCGGGCAGTGCCGCTTCGTACCAAGGCCCCATGGCGCCGGAGGCGGGGTGGGCATAGGCGAGAGCCTGCTGCTTCGCCCATTCGAAGGACTGCTGCAGCGACGAGTTCGATGATGTGAAGCCGAGTGGCGAGGAGACCACAGCCTGCTGCGCCACTGCGAATCCACTGCATGCGAGAAGAAGTGCAGCCAGCGCATGTCGCGTTTTCATCATCGTGAGGTCTCCTCGGGTGCAAACGGAGGGCTTGGTTGTGGCTAACTCAATGCGAGAACCAGGCCCGGCGACGACAGATCGCCGTCTGTCGCTGCCTGCAATCCCAAGCTTCGCAGATTTACCTCGCGCATTTGCAGACTGCGTCCCTCAATGCGGACCTGACCCGTGACATCGGCGGCTTGGTCGGCGGCGAGGTCCTGCGCGAGCACGCGACGGCCGCTGAGCGGGCGATCAAAGATCAGCGTGACGGACCGGGCACTCCCGAAGATTCCGAACGGTCCAGGCGCGTCGCCGACGTGCAGTTCGACATCTGCGGACGGCGTGGTCCATGCGCGGGCGGGCCTCGTGCGTTCTTGTATGCCGATGGCGACGGCGCCACCGGGAAAACGCGATGCAAAGAGAAAGGGCTTCTCGCCGGTCGACGTGATACGCGGAAGTGCAATATTGCGCGAAATGACAGCGGGTGCTCCTTGGTTCACCGTCTGGTCTACCAGATCGTTCTGCCAAGTCTGCCCGCGCTCGAAAGTCCAACTATCCGTGAGCACTTCCTCGCTGATGCGGACGGTGCCACTGCCGGCGGAAAAGGGCGGTGCGATGCGCTGCCAGCGCAATGCACGCACCACCTCGTCCATGCGGCGCTTGGCCTGCCTCGGTCCGTTGAAGAACAGGTCCATGTCTGGTCCAGGCCGCAGCCCTTCCAGCGGATGACGCAGCACGCCCATCGTGCAGCCCATCACGGCAGCCACGTAGACCTCGTCCTCGACGTTCAGCAATCCGCGCACCCCGCTCCCCTGCGCACCTCTCAACATTTCCGCGAGCCGGTCGAGCGTGGTGGGGAGCGACAGGATTGAGGTCACGTCATAGGTGCGATAGACATCGGTCCGGGCAAGAATCTGCTGACGGCGGGAGCGCGGCGGTTGGGGGCCGAAGCGGCCATCGCGATGCCAATCTCCGTTCACCGGCATCTCGCCGTGCACATGTTCCAGCAGCAGTTGCGTGTGATCCCTGCCGCGCACATCGATGAGATGGAATGCGGGGTCGCCGATATCGATCTTCCAGTAATCGATACCCGCCGCTGCACTCAGCTTTTCGAGCTGCTCGTCGCGACTGCCCCCAGGTGTGTTGCGGCACCACAGAGCTGCGGCCCGCCAATCTGCATCGCAGATGGCGCGGTTCAGCTTGGCAAGCCGCTCCTCGGGCCGACCGGAGAAGGAGGGAAATTTCCGCGCATCCAGCTCAAAGGTGGCAGTGCCGCCGGATTCCCAACCATCGTCCAGCATCAGGTAAAGGTCCTTCCGTACGCGAGGAAAGAAGCGGTCGGCCCAACCCTTGCTGCCAAACAGCATTTGCTCCGACATTGCGTCATGCGCGAGCTGGCTGCCAGACGATCCCTCGAGGACCTCTGGCCGAAGACTTTTAAGGTGATGACCATACATGTAGTTCTGGACTGCCCAGGTGCACCAGTAATTCGGTGCTGTACACGGGGTATCCGGCACCAGATTCTCCCGTGCCGGCGGGTATACCGATGCGATTGTAGGCAGCCCTTCCAGGCAGGACGCCAGTCCCACTGCTGTCCCACCGAGGACGAAGGCCCTCCTGTTCATACGTAACCCTTTCTGTGCTTTTAGCATGGAGCGAAACCCATGGTTTGCGCAGGAAAAGAAGCGCGTGCCGCCATGTGGTTCAGTCAGGGCAGCACGCGCCGGGAAAGATGGTTAAAAGGTGAAGTGCACACCGATCTGCAGTTGTCTCGGCGTGCCGTTTGTGCCGCCGATCTGGCCGAAGTTCGAATCGGCGAGATTTGTATCTGGATTCGAATAATGTGGCGTGTTACTCAGATTGAAGGCGTCGAGCTGCACACCGATCGTCATCTGCTCACGAATGGTCTCAGCCTTCGACAGGGAAACGTCTGCGTTGTAGTAACCAGGGCCGTGCACTTTACCGGAGCCCGAATTGCCCAGTTGGAACGGGCCAGGCGTAGTGAAGCAGCTGGTATCAAACCACTGTGAAACCGAGCCGATGGTGCGCACCGAATCGCAGGTGACGTCGGCACGATTCGTCACACCGCTACCAAGGTTGTCGTAGGCAGCATTGAAAGTGAGCGGGCTGCCCGACTGTAGCTTGGAGATTGTGCTGAGCTGCCAACCGCCCAGGAGCAGTTCCGTCGGCCTCGGCCCTGCGGCGAGCCATCGCTGGCCCCGCCCGAAGGGCAATTGGTAGACGAGGCTGGCGATGAAATTCTGCGGGATGTTCGGTGCCTGGTTCGTGCCCTCGCCGCGGTTCACGCGGTCGTCGAGCGGCCACCAGACACTCATATCGTCGATCACCTTCGACCACGTATAGTTCACCCGGCCGGTGAGGGCGCGGGTGAAGTTCATCTTGAATTCGGTCTGCAGACCGTGATAGATGGATGAACCATCCGCGGCAGCATAGCCGATGTTCGTGGCGTACTGATCTCCTCCGGCCGTGAAGTATTGGTATGGAAGGCGCGAGTTGAAGGGCGTATCACCGGGCGGCGGCGTGTTGACGTTGTAGCGGCGGAAGAGGTGAATGCCGCGCGTGCCGACGTAGGTGATGCTGAAGGCCATGCTGTCGGTGAGCTTCTGCTGCACACCGAAGTTCCATGCGTACGCGGCATCCGGCTGCATATTCTTCGCCATGAGACTGACTGAAATACCCGGTGGCGGTGCAATGGGCGCGGTCGTCGGTGTGGGAACGTACTGCGGCAGTCCGACTGCACTCAGCGGCGCAAGCGGCAAGTTGCGCTGCTGCGCGGGGCTGGTGAAGACCTCAAAAAACGGGAAGTTGCGCTCCAGGAATCCGCCTATGGCGCCGAAGTTTCCGGGGAAGTGCGTCACACCGAAAGCACCTGAGAGGGTCGTGTCGCCATTACCCGGAGCGTATGCGAAGCCAACGCGCGGAGAGTAACCGCCATAGTAGTTGTCTACGTTCGGTCCTCGGTTCCCGTCGGTTGCGAAGTCGAGTACCCCGGTGGCGAGATTAAAGTTCGACTGACGGTTGTGCTTGTCAATGGCTGCGGTGATGAGGTCCCAGCGGAGCGCAAGGTTCAACGTGAGGCGGCGTGTAACGCGGTACTGGTCCTGCGTATAGATGCCGAGCAGGATGGCGCGCGTCGCAGGTTCGGTCGCAACGAAGCCGCGATCGAGGTTCGACGGCAGCCCAAGCAGGAAGCTTGCGAACTGATTGCCGCCGACCGGCGCGTCGCACGACGGATCCATGGTGCAACTGCTGGTGTAGTCCGAGACGTAGGTGAAGTCGCCGTTCTTGTTCGCGTCGGAATTGGTCAGCGACGCCTCCAGACGACGGAAGTCCTCACCGAAGGTGAAGGTGTGCTTACCCCAGACTTTCGTCAGATTATCGGTGATCTGGTAGGAGTTGCTGATGCGGTGCGAGTTGGTCCAGCCCTGCGAACCGGTCGATGCGATGTTGCCGATGCTGAAGTTCCCGATGCCGGTGGCGCCGAACGCAGCATCATTGCCGTTGGGAATGCCCAGAGCGGTGTTCTCGTTCGTGCCCAGATCATTGCCAAAGTCTTTGGTGTAGAAGCGGTTGAAACCGAAGCGCAGCTCATTCACCATGGTTGGCGAAAATGTGTGATTGTAGCCGAGCGCGGCGTTGTGATCCCGCGTCATCGCGTTCACGTCACCGATCTGGATGAAGGGTGTGCCGGGAGATGGGGCGGAGAGGTCGCGCCGTTGATAGGACTCGCGGCCGAAGAAGCGATCGCCGTTGCTGAACTGATAGTCGGCCTTGATGTCGAATTGGTGGTTGTTATCGGGCTCGACCGTGTTGGCTTTGTAGTTGTTACTGATGTTGGACTGGTCGGTGGCAGCGGGCCAGATGCGATTGCCAGAGGTCATCTTTGCCGAAACGGGATCGAAGCGGTTTGCCGGAATCTGCCAGGCGTCCCCCTGCGGCGTGCTGACGGTGGGAAACGGCGCCTTGGTGATGGGATCGTAGATGGGACCGGAGAACTGGCTCTTCAGGAAGGTGCCTTGCGTCATCAAATCGGTCGGCACGCTGAGAATGTAGCTGATGCCATTGCGCAACAGCAGGCCCTGGTAATCGACGAAGAAGAAGGCCTTGTTCTTGAGGATGGGCCCGCCGAGCGATCCGCCGAATTGATTCGCCCGGTATGGAGCCTTGCTGCTGGCGCGCCACTGGTAGGCATTCAGCGTGTCGTTGCGGAAGAACTCATAGGCCGAACCATGGAACGAATTGGTGCCGGACTTGATGAAGGCGTTCACCTGCGCGCCTCCATACGTGCCAACGGTGATGTCGGCATTATTTGTGGAGATATTCATCTCATGGATGGAATCAAGCGGCGGCGTGACGTTGATGAAGGCGTTAAGCAGCTCCATGTTGTTGACGCCATCCAGCGTGTAGGTGGTGCCGCCCCACGGCATGCCGTTCACGCTGGCGGTGATGGAGCCGGAAGAGCCAGCGCCTGCCGCTGCCTCGGGCGCGCTGCCGAAGCCAGCCGCAACGGAGCCGGGAACCGTCTGCACCAGCTGAGAGAAGACGCGGCCGTTCAGAGGAAGATTCGTGACGTCGCGTGCACTGAGCACCTCACCCAGCGACGAGCTGGTGGGATCGACCAAGGGAGCCGCCGACGTGACCGTGATCGACTGAGACGCAGAACCGACCTGCAACGTGAGCGGCACGACGGTTGCATTGTCCACCGTGACCACATTGCCTTTGGAAATGAGCGTTTGCAGGCCAGGTGCCTCGACCTGCACTTGATAGTTGCCCGGCGGCAAGTTGCTGACACGGTATTCGCCACGCGGATCGGTCACGGTCGAGGTGCTGATTCCCGTGTCCTGGTTCGTGACGGTCACGTGCGCATTCGTGATCGCGGCTCCGCTCGAGTCCGTCGCCGTTCCCACGATGCGGCCACTGACGCCCTGCGCCAGTACCGGTGCCGCCGCTGCCAGAAGGCAGAGGAGCGCCAGCACTCTGCTTCCGCGAGCTGCTGTATTCAGGAAATCAAACGCTCCGCCCCGCAAACTCTGATGCAACTTCATCTTGACCTCCAAAAAACTTCAATGTGCTACCAGTGCCTGGAATCGTCGCAACGCTAAAGATCAGGCGTGCCGCAAGCTAGTTACCCGGGGGATACGTGACCGCGACATCGTGTATTTTCCCTGTATTTTGTTTGTGTTTCACCACGTTACACGGCTTGTTACAGCTTCCTCCGGGCGGATTCCAGAGGCTTAGGTTGGAAGGGTGGGCGCTGTATTGACCGGTTTGCCCGTAAGGGTGCTACGCCAGCGCGCGAAACCGAGGCGCAAAGAACAAAGGAGACTGCGAGGATTGGCCCGGACGCCATGCGGCCGCCGGGTTAGTGCGAGGCGGGCGCGGGATCTGTAGCGCGTTTTGATGGCAGCAAGTGGAGCGAAACCAGGTCGGCCCCTAATACCTGGTAGCCCTTCGCCAGATCAATGCGAACGAGTGCCTGGAATGGAGGAAAGTCTCCCTTGCCGCCGCTTCCCAATCTATCGAGCGCCTTCTCCAGTTGCTCAATCCCAAAACTCGAGGTAGCGAACATCGTTGCGCCCTCGGTTCCCGTGGTATCGAGTCCGCCCAGGATGGCGATCGATCGTCCCGGCGTTACGCTCGGGCCAATCGTAATCAGACTATAGTCGGCCTTCAACACCTGACTTGCCGAGTCGCGTTCGGTACGGTAGCTCGAATGTTCGCCCGTATGAGGGTGTGCATCAAGGATCTGAGCTCGCCATTGTTCAAGATGCTGGTCTGGGTTCTGGAAACTGAAGTCGCCAGCAGTGAACAGTTGCGCTACGGCAGCGTTCTGAAACGGAGAGCCCAGCAGAATGACATTATGTTGATTTAAATCATCGGGCGTGATGTCTCGGCTCGATTTGATGGTGGGCCGCAGGCCCATGCGTCCCAGCAAACCGAATAGCATCGCTACGCCCTCAAGCTCACCGGTGCCCGTATACCCGTTCTCGTAATAAAGCGGACCGGCCTGCGCCACAATTTTCGGATTGGACGCATATTGGCGAGCGACATGGGGATCGACGAGCGCACCGCGGTTGTCCGTTGCGCCGTGGCGGAAGCGGAAGAGATCATTCGAATCATCCAATAAGAAAACCGCATCTGGATACGCGATCACGGGCGAGGTATCGCCAGCGAGGAAACGACTCCAGAAAGCCTCAACCCTGCGCTCATTCACGTTGGCTGGAGACCTCGAAGCGGTCGTGATCGTTTCGTTGGATCCCTTTTCAGCATTCCGTCCTCCCGCCCAGTAGGCGAGAGACCCGATCGCGAGAAGAACAATAGCCGCTCCCAGAATCGTCCACCGCCGGCGCGGCGATCGTGCAGCCAGCGGAATCGTTCCTTCAATTGCAGAGCCGGTGCCCGCAGGCGAATGCTCGTCAGACGAATCCGCCGAAGTGTCGAGGTCCATGCCGCTTGATTTGCTGCTCATCGGCGCAGGAACCGGCTTCGGCACGAAAGTGGGCACATAATGGCCCTTCGGAAATTGAATCAGGATCGGATCGCCAGAGCCTTCGAGGTCGTAATACTCTCTGAGTTTCAGCCTGAGCCGGTGGCTCTGAACCCGGACGATGGGATCGATCTTCGGATCGAAATCGGCCTTACGGCCGAGCGCTTCCACGCCGATCGTGTACTCCTTCAGGCTCTCCGTGGATCCGGCGAGAGTCTTGGCGGCCAGGAACTGAAGCAAGACCTGCAGGGTCGCAGCGTTACGAAACGTTGCAGACTGGAGTATGCGGCGGACCTGCTCTTCACATTGGTCAGCTGAGAGTGCATCCACCGCCGTATGGGCGAAAGTGTCGACGTTTGCCACTCCCAATTCCTCAAGTTTCCCGGAAGTGAAGGATCTTAGCATCCCGAGGAGACCATGAACAATGACTTCAATCTTCCGGTGGTGACAGGTTTACGAAGCATCCCGCGCATTTGGAGACCGAGTGGATCCGCATCCACCGCAGTTCTGAGAGTGGCGAGCGTTATCACGCAAGGGTTTTAGAAAACAACCTGTTCTAAATGCGTCACACCCGCAGTTCGCTCCGATTAGCGCCGGAACGCCCGAACCCATGAAATGGGATACCAGATTGTTCCGTTCAACCCAAATGAGCCGATAGGAGACTTGAGATGTCAATATCGTTCCACTACGGAATGGTATTGACAGCATCGTTTTCCGAGTTCATCGGTCACTGCCGACCTGCTCTTCTACGTCAATCTGCTCGAGTGCAATAATATGCTGCCTGCAGAGCAGAAGAGGAATAGCGCCGAAGACTCCGAAGCTGCAATCGATATATCGCCATGCTATCGGTATGCCGCGGATATGTCCTGCGATAAGGGCGAGCGGGATGACTCCGGCACAAGAAATAAGTCCAAACGTGATCATCCACTTGTTGCGCACGGGATCGTGATACGGGCCGAGGAATGCGACAGCGATAACGAGATGAGCAAATGCGAGCCAATCGGTCCCATACGCCAGGAAAGGATAGCGCGCGTTCGTGCTAGAGAGCGCATCGTAGACACGCGCGACCCATGGCAACAGTCCGGTACTCTCGGCGATTGGGCGCAGTACAGCGGTTTGAAGAACGGAGTGGAACCCGCGAAGTTCCGTCTCGAGAGGAAATGCGGTCACTCCACTGAGCACCAAACCCGCGATCACGACCGCAAGCCAGAAGCGAATGGCGTGCAAATGGTTCGGCTTTGACATGGACCAGTTCCTCTCCTGGCAGGCTCTCCTAATATGCGTGCGGTGGTGGTGGATCTCGTGCCAGACCCACCTTGGCCTGGAGCGATTCAGCCGCGCCCCTATACCAATCCACCTTCCGGGTAACGAACATCACCAGCGAAAGCAAACAAAATAGCATCAGAGAGCCAAGCACCAGCGCATTATCCTCTGAGATAAGCAAGCCATAGATCGCGGTGTACAAGGTTGTCAGCATCGCACCAAACGCGTATCCACGTCCCGTGCTTCGTAGCACAAACGAAAGATAGAACGTGAGCAGCGCGATGCAGGCGGCGCTCGCGATCAGGTAAGCCGGTCCGAAGGCCATGTGTTCGGAGAAGCTCACGAGCAGGAGGAAAAAAATCGCGAGCCCGAAGCCGACCAGAAGGTACTGCACCGGATGAATGGGCAGTTGCTTCATCAGCTCGAATATCAGAAAGCCGCCGAAGGTCAGCAGCACAAAGAGTATCCCGTATTTCACTGCCCGATTGCTGAGCGTATAAGGGTCCACCAGCGTCGTCAGGCTCACATTCATCAGGTCAATCGTTTTAAATGGACTGATATCCAGCTGCGTCTGCGTCGCGCTTGCCAATGATGACACGTCCCACGCCGCGTGAAACCCACCATTCCCCACATCGCGTGCTCGCGGCAAAAACTGTCCACCAAAAAGTGGTGACCTCCAGCTTGATCGGATCTCCAAGTGATTGGAATCTCCAATCGGAGCGATGCCCAGCGTTTGCGTTCCCGCAATATTCATTTCAATCGTGAAATCCAAATGCCCTTTCAGAGCGCTCATCCCATGCAACGGGATCCGTAGGTTTGGCTGCCAGCCCGTTGTGTCCGGCACTCCCTGCAGCATCGTCTCCGCAATTCCATTTACAAGAACCCTTGGCGTTCCGACGATTCCACGTACATCCGCAACAGAAAGCGCCAGATAGGGCTCGCCCCACACCACTGTCCCTTCTGTCGGGGGATCTACCACGTCCAGACCACCTCTCACCGCGGCCTGAAACTCATAAACCTCCACCTTGTACAAACCATGTCGGCGCTCGCTCGGTATCATCTCGCCGCTCACATTCAACTCTCGTGGAAAGCTTGTGGCAGTCAACTCCCGCTTATGCGTGACCGTCTTCTTGGTTCCTGTTTCGCTGATTTCGGTTGTCTCTACAGTTTGGGTATAGGGACGTACCAGTACGGGCCCAATGACCGTTTGGGGTCCCGCGTAACTAGCTTCAATCGAGTGCACTGCCGCGTCGCGATATTTCTGCCTGTCATCGATGACGCCACTTACCATGTAGAGCGCGATCAAAATCACGCATGCAAGCGCAGAAATCGCCAACGCCTTTTGCACCAACATCTTGTTCATTGCCAAGGCTCCTAAAACTCATCTCGCGACAACCGATTCCTACTTGTTTTCACCGTGATGTTTTGCGCGCAGCACAAGATGACGATGAACATGCGGCGGCCGCCGGAACCCCACCGAAGCGGCGTTCCCTGCCACTGAATTCTTGCAACGCGGTATCCAGATCCCCGGTATCAAAGTCTGGCCACATCCGATCGGTAAACCAGAGCTCGGCGTAAGCGCACTCCCACAGCAAGAAGTCGGAGAGACGCTTCTCTCCGCCGGTGCGGATCAGCAAATCCACGTCCCCGCTCTCCGCAGTCAGCGTTTTGCCAAGCAAGCGTCCGAGCAGCTCCGCGGAGCGTGACCCCATATCAGAAAAAACCATGGACAGACCGAGAGCAGCGCGTGCGATGGAATCACGCGAGGAGTAATCGATGGCGACCTGCAGATGAAGTCGCCGGCAGGAGGCGGTTACAAACTCGGCCTGTTCGATCTCGCGCAGCAGCAGTTTCGGCAGGCGATCACGCCGGCCGATTGCCTCCAGCCGCACACCAGCTGCCCGGAGTCTTTCCCGTTCCAACCGTAGAAACGCCCGCAACAGCCAGAAGATGCTTCGCACCTCCGCTGCCGGACGACGCCAGTTATCGGAGGAAAAGGCGTAGAGAGTGAGATATCTCACGCCCACATCGGGAGCATGCTCCACAATGCGCCGCACCGCCGCCACTCCGGCACGATGGCCTGCGACACGCGGCAAGCTGCGTCGCGCCGCCCAACGGCCATTGCCGTCCATGATGATCGCGACATGCAATCCTTCACAGCTTGTGCTTTGTATCGCAAAGCCATTGGGCGAAGAGCTACTTTGCATCGTAAAGTTACCTCACAAAAAAAAGTCAGGCTCGCGAAGGCGTTAGACTGCGCAGGAGGATTGCGGCGGACTCATCCTTGGCTCCCTTGGCCGCGTCGCGAACCACCTGCTCCAGCGTGGAAAGATATTCGAGATAGCGCTTGCGGCCGGAGGGCGTGATCCGGCAGATGGTTTGCGGACGATTGCGGTCATGCCCCTTCACTATCTCGACCATCTTCGCCGTTTCCAGCACGCTCAAATGCCGGCTCAAATTGCCGTCCGTAAGAGAGCAAAGCTGTTTCAGGTCTCCGAACGTTAGCCCTTTGGGATTTGTGATCAGAGAAGTAAGAACGCTGAGGCGGGCACGTTCATGGATCACGCGATCGAGTCCTTCATACGCGAATCTCCCTTCGCTGGACCGAGCTTTAGACTGCATCGCCACCCTCCCGCGTCGTGAAGAGCAGGATTCCCGCAACCAGCAGCTGTCCCGCTCCAAACGGAATGCCCATCGCCCATGGAGAGAGCGCCCGCCCATCGCCCAATGCGATGCACACCAGGCCCGTCATCAGGTACCACGCGCCTGCCGCGAGCATTGGCCGTGGCAGAAATCGGCAGGACGAAAATACTCCCAGGCTGAAAATCACTTGCCAGATTCCAGGCAGCATCCAGAGCGCGGATGGGACAAAGCGCAGGATCACGATCGTAGTCAGCACTCCCGCTGCCACTGACGGCAGAAACTGCTCCACGGCCATACGGATCATCTCGTCTGACATTCCCGAATGCATGCGGCGAGCACGCGTATACATCTGCACACCGGTCAAAGCAGCCGAAAGCACTGCAGTCCAGATCCAGATGCTCAGATACGTGGAAGCGTACGCGACCGGCTCGGGCACCCATCGCGCCTGGAGACCCGCGGCCAGCACTGCGATAAGCCCTGTCGTTGCAAGCGTCGCAGGGCCATAACCACGAAACTCCGTGCTACGCGCCATCTGCCTGCGTATGCTGCTGATCTCGCCGAGCGCTCGGTTCAGGTCATTCATGGGTCTTCACTTTGCATTGCAAAGTACGCGAAGCGGAGGCGCTTGTCAATACGTTTGATTATTGACTGCTTCCATAGTCACTAACTCTAGCCGGACCCGCGGCGATAGATCATGAGAAATGGTGGCAAGTTAATGGCAGACCGAAGCCAGCTCTAGAGCATGATCTTGCTGCTCCAAAGCGAGTAGAAGACCTTGGAACTCCGCCATTGTCTCTCCGCTGTGCGACTCGGCGAATTCCCTGGCTTCGATCTCCTTTGCGTCAGGAAAAAACCTGCGATACAGCTCAGCCTTCTGCGACTCGGCAGCTTCTCCCAGGAAAAGCCGGTAATCGATCCGGCCCGGCCGCAGAAGTGCTGGATCGAGCGCATCCACGTCGTTCGTGGTCATGACAAAGATCACATTTTCCGGCGCGTGAAATCCATCCAGAACATTGAGTAATCCAGAAAGCGTGACGCCACCCCGATCAGCGCTTTGATTTGGCGCAGTGTCTTTTGTCAGCACCTGCGCTTGGTTACACTCATTCAATTCACGCCGACGATTTCCGGCCTTCATGCAATCAATGTCTTCAAACAGAATGACGGAGTTCTCCGGCACTGCATTCATTGCCTTCTTCAGCATCCTGTCATTCAGCTCGGTGAGATTGACAACGTAGATCTACATGCCGAATTTGGCCGCAATGGCTGAGACGAGAGATGTCTTGCCAGTTCCAGGAGGACCGTGGAGGAGGTACCCACGGTGCTAGGGCACTCCGAGCTGTTGATACCGAGGCCGCGATGCCCTGAATCTATCGAGATCCTGAATCAGATGCTCTTTCTCGCCCGGCTTCAGCAGCACGGACTCAAGCAGGCGAGGAGAATACGCTTCTACGTAATCCCAGCCGTCGTCATATTGGTACAGGTACGATGCCAGCCGGCGCTTTCTGTGATGACAGGCCACGACCTCATCCACAAACTGCTTCAGAAAGGTCTGATCTCTACCAATGGTCCGGAAGGTCAGCGACTCGATGCGCCGCTGGCTTCTGCCTTTGGTGTCATCGACCTAAAGGGGTTTGGAAAGCGGAGAAGTTGTCTGTGCGCTTGGGGTGGAGCAATCATCGCTGGATGCAGTGTTCTCTGCCGGCCTGACGGCATTTGCTGGGCAAGCTCGGCTTTGGCAAAAGGGTACCAATCAAGCTAGCAACTGCAGTTCCCGTGGAGACTTGGTGGTATATCGCCTGTTGCGTCTCTTGTGGTGCGTGAGGGCTGACGTGAAAAGAATGGATGCGATCTATTCTATTCAGTTGAACGAGCCGGACAAACAAGTTGGAACGGCACCAGTAGCGAGCTTATTAGACCTTTATCGGGCCATGATTTGATTGTCACTGTAGGTCGCCATAGCTTCTAAGTCTTTTAGAATCTATGGCGGGGACGACGGGGCTCGAACCCGCGACCTCTGCCGTGACAGTGAGCCTAAAACCCGTAACTTATAGAAACGCCGGGCAATGGATGGCTCCATTTGGCGCTAAAAGGCATACCGAGGAACCGTTATTGTGGCCTTATTGTGCCCTCAATTTTGACCGAAAATCGGCCAGAGACCTCTGCCGTCCTGCGGCATTAGTCGTCGTTTTTCGTTCCGCTCCTTTGCGTCGTAGCGGCAGAGGTTTCGGAGCCGAAAATTACAAACCCACTAAAACGTGCCCACGCGGGCACAATTGTGCCGCATTTATTGATGACCACTGCAAACACCTAGGCCGTAACAATCCTGGAAGTCTCACCCGACGGATGACGCGCCATTCTGGGAGCCCATGTCCGGAATACGGCCAGGGACTGCGATTCCTTCAGGTAACGCCGGCTGAACCGAAGCTTAGTGCGCTTCGGAGGAGAAAGCCGTATTCTTCCAACTCGTCGAACAACTAGGCGCCGTGACACTTCTTGTATTTTTTACCCGAACCGCAGGGACATGGGTCATTGCGACCAATTTTCTGGCCCCGCACGGGTGCATGTCTCAGCGATTCGTGGAGTAAGAGTTCCTCATTCAAACCATCAAGCGTGACCTCTCGGCTGGCAATAGCCTCGACAAGATTGCTCTGTTCGACGAACTCATCAGCCTGATGTGTCTCAGGAACGATAAAAGGACGCATTTCAGCAAGCGTTCGGCGCGCGGCCCGGTATTCGCCACAATAGGCTAGTACCATGGCATACTGACAACTAACCGGGACCAGCCAACTCAGGAGCTTGCGTTCACGTATGACGGGAAGCAACGACTGCTCCATAAACATGCGAGCACCTTCCGGATCGGAGCCGACACGCAGGCATTCATCGACGAAGTCCTGGCCGACGCGCACAGCCGAACTCAAAGCATCGGCGAGGACATAGAATTTGTGTGCGTGAATCCTTGCGAAGGCGGAACCGCGCCCCAGGTCGAGGAGCGCGGCGGCCTGAAGGTCCAGGCAATCCGCGAGATGCTTCAGGTGATCCGCCTTTGAGGACACGTCGCCAAGGCTCTCGGCGATGTCGGGCAAGTTCTTAAACATCACGTCTTCGAGCCCGATCTCCAAAGCGTCATAGTACTCATGAATCAGCTCGCCGGTAAGCTCAACCGTTTCCTCTGGCCGGTCACACTTGCGAAGTGCGAGCGCGTAGTTGTAGCGAACAATGCGCGAAGTCTCCTCGTCTGCGGTTGGCAGATCGAATGCTCGATATGCAGCCCGCAGGGCACGGAGCTCTCCACGTAGGCCGGTGATCATGAGGCTCTTTACGGCAAGGGCAGTTCTTGCCCGGACGGTCGGGTGAAATCGCTTCGTTTCAGCCGACATTTCATCAATGAGCGCTGCAGCAGTGTCAAACTCACCCGCCTGAATCGCCCAGAAGACAAGGGTATCTTGAGCCCAAAATCGATTCTCAGATGAGAGGTTTGGGTTGGAAGCGGCCTCCTGAATTAGTTCGGAGGTTTCTTCGGCGACGCCATACTCATTGATCATTTCGGCATTACCGGTTGCCACATCTACGAGCTCCTCGATGCGTCCAATGTCAAGAAGAAGGCGGCAAATGAGGCGAAACCGCTCAATTCCTCCACCTGTTTCCATTCTAAGAAGTCGCGTCAGCAGCGCCTCGCGGCTGCGCGTTAGAACATCTGAAGACAGCTGGTCCTGTTCCCCTGCAGCAAGAACGCTGAACATGTCATGTAGGCGAACCTCTCCGTTACGCAGATGCTGCACAACGCCCCAATCGGAAAGCTCACGTAGGCATTTGGCCACCCACCTTGGGTTCTCCGAAGATCCCGCAGCAATCATGGAGAACACTTGCTCGCGATCAAGGGGCATCGTTGCAAGAGACAAAATGGCTGCGCATTGAAGAGCCGGTCTCGAGAGCCTCCGGAAAACCTCGGTAGCAATCACCTCTTGCGAGGTCGTCTGCACGGTCACAAGGTCGGCGATTGCGCGACAGCACGCCTCAATATCGCCGCTGTATTCCAACTTCGCTATCCTGCAGGTGTCGCGCACAAACAGTGGGAGTCCCCCGGTAATCACCCGCAGGCGTTCGCATGTGGTCGGTACAGCAAAACACTCAGAGATCTCAATCTCTTTGGAAATTGTTGCGATCGACCACCCGGAAAGTCTCTCCTGAACGATTCCGAATCGGCCTTCGATGTGAGCCATTCCTGGCCAGGGCTGGGCCAGCATGATCCACTTAACGCGGGGGAGAGTCGCAATCAACTCCGCAACGTCAGTGCTCGACATCCGGTGCGCATTGTCTAGGAAAATTGTCACATTAGCATTTGTGAACGATATGTACCGATCGATCAGGCGCAGCGCCTGCAGGCCGATCACACCCGGCAAAAGGATGGCCTGCCTTTCGTCGGTATCCTTCGGCAGTAACTCGCCGCCAGTTCCCGTACAAGTGAACTGGCCACACCCGAACTGGGCAAATCGGACACATCGAAATAAACGGGCACGCCCGCCTGATGTAGATCGACTTCAGCAGCCCATGACGTCTTTCCGGAACCGGAAAACCCGGTAATCAGTCGGACGGGAGCCGGGCTCACGAACCGAGGCTCATTCTCGTGTGGCCTGTAGTTCACCACCGCGGTCGGGAACTGTTGCAACTGGATGACAAGCTGCTCAAAAAGAGGAACCAGTTCAGCTGCTGCGATTTTGTGGTCGTTCGCGCTGCCTGAGGCAATCAATTGGACCCAGGCCGCGAGTTTCCAGACGAGGGTGTCCGGCGAGAGTGAGGAGTGTGGCACCTGCCTTGCCAGAGCCGCGCATGTTGCGACAGCCTCGACGATGTCAGCCGCGGGCTCAGGCAACAAATCACGGTTGCCGCTGCAAAAGGCCGGGGTGCGGAGAAAAACGTCAGTCGGCCAGTCATCACGCTTGAGCCGGCTCGCCAGGTCTGGACCTAACATCGAATTGCAAACAATCCAGAGTTGAGGGATGCCGGATCGCTGTTGCTCAGTGTGTAGGTCCCGAATCGCGTTGAAACGCTTGATCGCATCCTCGATATCGGAGAATGTTAAGCGGTCGGATCTCTTCTTAACCTGGACGTAAAGGTGGAGGTCCGCGGAGAGAATTTCGAGATCTTCGTCGTGTTCAACATTGACGGAAGTCCAGTTCAGCAAGGCTGACTGCAGAAGAACAGATGCCGTATAGAGATGCTGGTACAAGAATCCGCCGTGCACGTTTTCGTACGGGCAGCTGCAGCTTGATCGACGGCGGACTGAGCATTGGCTGGCATTGGGTCAATGACTCATTTTATTAGCCGAAGCCTTCAGTGCATTGTGGGTGTGGCCCGAGTACCTGAATTCTCAGACGGGTATGGGCTTATCCAACGATCGCGGGCTCCAAGGATCGTACAGACTCGATCACCGACAAGACGACTACCGAAGGGACGTCACGCCTCAGTGGAGTACATCGCCGATCTGGCACTCGTTGACGAAAACTCTCTTCCGATAAGCGTTTATCATTATTCACTGCCAAAAAACAGCTTCAGATTCGTGGGTCCCAGTTACATGAAGAGGCTTCCATGAAAAACATCGTCATCTGCTGCGGCGGTACGGGAATGAGGATGGGGACCGTAAGTCGATGTGATCAGCTTCTTTCAGTGCCTTGATGGTGCAGGTGGCCAGAGGATCTCTTACTACCATCCGGGTGTCGGCACGATGGGCGACATGCGTGCCCTCTCTGAAGTAGGAAAGGTGTGGACGAAAGTGCGAGGCTTGGCGTTCGGCTATGGCCTGTCCGAAAACATCGCCGATGCCTATCGCTTCCTGATGCAGACGTTCCAACCCCAGGACGCTGTCTATATCTTCGGGTTCAGCCGCGGGGCCTATACCGCGAGGGCCCTGTGCGGAATGCTTCAAATGATGGGGCTTTTGTGTCCCGGCAACGAGGGATTGATTCCCTACGCCATGCGCTTGTTCAAGCGAAGAGATGGATTGAAGGTCAAGCTGGGGGTCTCTCCGAACAAGTTTCGCGTTGCCGCCGGCTTTAAGAAAACTTTCGGACGCGAATGCAAACCGCACTTCCTTGGGGTATGGGACACGGTCAGTTCGGTCGGATGGATTCTTGACCCGATCGGGTTGAAACCCGGAAGTCTGCCGCACACGTATGGCCTCGATGAAGTGTCCATCATTCGCCATGTCGTTTCACTCGACGAGAGGCGAGCGTTCTTTCGCTCGAACCTTGTTGAGGAAAAGCCTGGACGCGATCTGAAACAGGTGTGGTTTGCGGGCGTCCACTCCGACGTTGGCGGCAGCTACCCCGAAGCTCAAAGCGGCCTCTCGAAGATCACGCTGAAATGGATGTTGCGCGAAGCCAGCCTGAACGGGCTTCTAATTGAGCCGGCGGCAGTCTGGGCGACCATTGACAGAAACGACCGGGCGAAAGCAGTTGCCAGCGCTCCGATGCACAACTCACTGACCGTCGGATGGTGGGCGGGCGAGTTCTGGCCGAAGCTTACCAAAAAGAAGGTTTCAGGCCCCGGAGTCATTCCCCCGAAGTATCGAGGCCGGCCACGCTTGAATCTCTTTCGGCGACGCTTCGTCCCGGAGCACTCATGCATTCATGAGAGCGTGAAGAAGAGAATGGCCCTACAGTCCAGCTACAGACCGACCAATCTGCCGACGTCCTTCAACGTCGAGCCGGACGTAGATAGCCTTCCAAGCCAGGTGTCACTCGCTGTGGGACAAAGTGCCGCCTTCGCTGTGTTCGCCGCATTGAAGTGGAACGACACTACTTTGCAGGTCCGGCGCGGAGAAGTATACGAGTTGTCCGCGACCGGCACCTGGCATGACGCAAGCTATTCTGCGGGCCCTGAGGGATACCCTTCACCGACGCTGTGGATGCGTCTCGTAAGTCAGTTCAGACGGCGCTCGAAGGATCCATGGTTTGCGCTCATCGGAGCTATCAGGCGGGAGGAAAAGAAAACTTTCACCATCGGTAAGAGCCTGCCGCGGTGGGTGGTCAGTGAGGATGGCCCCCTGTATTGCTACGCGAACGACCTGCGCAGTTTCTATTTCAACAACTCCGGCACGGTGAACCTGACTGTTCTGCGAATTAGTTAATTCAGCGAGGAGGTAGCGATGAGCTCTAAGGAGACTACCGCACAGAACGGAACTGTCCTCACGACTCCACTTGCGGCCTGGAAGTATCTGCGCACCCATGCAGGCATGGAAGTGGACCGACGCGACGAAACACTGCAGGAGGAACTAAGAATATTGCTCGATGCGAGCCAGAAGACGCTGGAGGAAGCACTTTCAACGGCAACCATGGAGTCCTTCCTGGGCGCACTTTTCCAGGTCGTTCAACCCTTTGTCGCAATCTTTCGGGACATTCTTGCCTTCTTCGAGCAGGCGGGTGCGACCGAGGGGCAAAGTCAGTGGGTGCTGAAGGCCGGTGATCTCGATATCGACCTCGAACACTTTCGCAAATGGATCGAGACCATGACGCCTGCGGGCAGAGTCACGCTTCAGGTGGCCACTGTGGACTTCCGGACGGAAGGGAAAATATGGGAGATTTTGCGGGCAAAAGAGCTTGTCCAAGAGGAGTTGCCGAAGAGTTTCGCCAGCTGGGGAAAGGATTTCGACGCTGGTTCCTTGAATCTGCCTGAAGATGTTCGGGAATGGGTGCGCGCATATAACTCCGGCGAATATCGCGCGCTGCCTGTTTACGACGGGCCGTTGCCCGCCAGAAATCCGAAAACACCGCCGTTATCGCTGACGCGGCCATCTCCGTGATCGCGGACCTCGATATGAACCGCGAACGTATGATGGTTGCGAATAGGAGCCCTGAACGCGAAGGCCCCAATCAAGCAGATGCACTGGCTTTCTGGACCATTGCACAAAACGAGACGGACTATTGGTTAAGAACGCTGGTGGTTTCCCTTTCTGCCGCGGCCACACTCCTGCCGTCCAAGGAACTCGAACCGCTGGGCGAGCAACTGAATCAGCTACTGAGCCCTTTCCCAACGAGAGCGATGAATTTCCATCGCTCTTTCAGGGATCTTGAAAGCGTTCTCTCTCTGCCTATGTGGAAACAACGCTACGAACTTTACTCCGTCTGGATTGGAACGGAAATCGTCCGATCGCTCACGTCGGCCGGTCACAATGTAGAGCTCCATCACGAGAACGGTCGTATTGCTTTTGCCTTCAGGGAGACGGAGATTGCAACCGTCCGCTCGTCATCCGGAACGTTTCGGCTCATCAGCGAGAAGCGATCCAAGTTGGATGACCCCATCGGAGATGGACGGATGGGAGGCGTGCAGCCGGATTTCGGAATTTGGACCGCGCTAGAGAAGATCTCGAATGCCGCATGGTCATTGAGGTCAAGCACTACCTTCGTTCCGCTAAGCGCAGATTTCTCGATGTGCTCGAGATGTATGCACGCGCCTTTCCGCAGGCCGAGGTTTTCCTGGTGAACTACGGACCTGTTGGCTACATAAGGATGGATGTAGATCGAAAATTGCGGGACCGATGCCATACGCTGGAACAGCTGACCCCTTCGAATACCGAGAGGCGAAAGACGCTTGAGGAGGCTGTACAGACATGCGTTGGGCAGCCGATACCTGCGTGGCCTCTGCCAGATATGACGCCAAAAGCAGGAACAGTATTTGCCTTCGACGTTTCGAGTTCGATGAGTTCGCTGTTGAATACGCAAGCCATGGAGAGGTCCTTCTCTCCTTGCTGTCTGCAGAACACCCTGCAAAGTTTGCAGCCATCGACACGTCGGTGGTGGGTTATTGGCCGCCGGACCAAGAAGGCTTTGCCGCAATCGTTGAGAAGCAAGGTGGTTCGACTTCCATCGCAAATCCAATCCGTGAACTTCTGGGCGAGTATGAACGTGTTCTTGTGGTGACCGACGAGGACGGGCTTCGCTGCCTGACCGATATCGAGAACGAAGTCGCGCGGTTTGGAGTCGAGCCTCCAACCGGATTGTTTTTGCGTGTTTGTTCGAGGAAAGTCATAGCTTCGCGATAAATGGCTGCCGCCAGCTCTACCTCACGTGGATTACTCCCGGCAAGTCCTAGTGCAAGTCGGCTTATGTTGACGAGAATTCTGATCTCAACTAGCGAAAACAGGTCAAACCGCTCATCGAGCAGGATTTGCGCAGGTTAGGTATTCACAAAAAGCCTAGTGTCGCCCTTATTCAGTCCGTGCTGGTGAAGGCTTCGTCGCTAAATCTTTCGAACCAATGTGTTCCCATCACGTTCGAGCGCGCGACTTCTGTCGTTCCGAGGCATCGATCTCGATTGAATCTCGGCTCGGTCCGACCGGCAACTTCCGAGAAGCGCGTTTGCCGTTACCGATCCCGCCTTCTTCGGGGCTCAACATTTACTGATCTTGGCATAGAAGGGCGCAGGAACACTCTCCCAGACGAACCCATTTCGCGACTGGTCCACCGCATCCGCAAAAAAGGGGGAGAACTGAGGACGTGGAAAGACAAGCCAAGTCTACCTGGGGCGTGGAGGAAGACCAGCGGGAACCGGAGCCAATGGATTTGTGCGCGAATTTCCTGGATTACCGCCGCTTCCCATGCACGTCCACGGAGTGGTGGCACATTGAACTATCGGCTGGATCACAGGAATCGGGGGAGTCGGAAGGACCGGCAATGGGCCCCCTACTATCGGGATCGTCACGACTCGTGGAAGCGGAAGAATCGCAAAGATAATGGGATTCTGGGATATGGCGGAGCTCGTTGTGGCCAAGCCAGTACCAACCTTAGCAAGATTCTTTCCAAGTTGGTCGACCATCGGCTGGATTTTACCTGCGGGTGTTCCAGCACCTATCTCCGAAAGTATATGCGTGGTCACACCACTTCCGGCAATAATGGAGGGCGCAAGCACAATTAGCGGATTTTTGGTTTGTGCTCCGTGAATGAACGAATCGCAATCGGTGTGACCGCTGTCCGTTAACACGTCGACGCCCACCACAACGGCATCGGCTACCGGAGCAACCGTAGTTGCCGCTTCTGTTGACCTAAAATACCAGGATGTTACCTTATGACACGTCTGCTTTACATCGTCCAAATTATTTTGGTCTACGGTCGTAACTTGCACTTTTCCAGGTACATCTGCGGCTGGCATGACGACTACGACTCGCGGATTTTTGGGATTCAGTTGATTGTGAAGTGCGGCTGCGCAAGTTTCCCACACGGCAGTCACTTCATTTAGATCATCTGCACTCAACTGCGCCATTTTTTGCTGGTCTATGATGACGGCTTCGGCTTGGGTGCATGAATAGGTAGTAACTAACTGCCTTGGTTTCAAACTGGCCCGGACGCCGGAATTTGTGGGTTTGTTCGTCGCGTTATCCACCTTTGAGGAAGGGCATCCTATTGTCACACAGCATGCGACCAATACCAACGCTATAAAGACGGTTTTGTACATGAACGACTCCCGCTCAGATCTCAACTGAAATTCTTGGTATCGAATCGGACCTCGGATGCGTGGCATAAGGATACGTCAAGAGGGACCTTTTGTCGTTTATCTCTTACCCGCCTGTTGGGAGCCGCGCTCTGTGCGGGAATATATACCCCGAATACGAGCCCCCGGGTTGATATCGAGATGAGCGACCGACTGGGGTTGATTTAGTCAAAAGCGTGGCATGGTCGATAGAGTCGATGAACCCGCGCAACACTGGACAACAAACTCATGCCGCTGGCGGCGCTGCTCCGCAGTCTGATCGACATGTGCGTCCTAGGAATATGGTTTCTCAAATACGCGAAGGATGAGGAGATCATCGAAAGCGTGGCGCACCTCTCCACACCCAAGGATACGGACCAACCAGTTTTACCGGGACGTGGGTTCACAAGGTGCTCTTCCATTCGAATCACGTCTATGTTCATCTCATACTGGAATTCGCCTAAAGCGGGTTGGTGCCTGCACATCTGCACGAGTACTTCAAGACCGAGAGTCTGATGTCAATCCAGATGATGAATGCCTTGCTCAGGCATCCGGCATGGAGTAATACTGACGACCACCTGTCTGAGTACGGGTGCGCTCCGAAACGGAGGCTGGGCATGGCCAAGATTATCTCGGCCAGCAAATTCGATACGACGATCGCGCCGGTCAGGTTGACGGGAGTTCTATTCCTGGCGGCTCCACGATCGGACAGTTTTGCGGCGGGCGCCGCCGAGATTCTGGGCTTTGAATCAGTGAACTTCGAAGTTCGTTTAGAGGACCCGCCTCTTGAAATCCGCTTATCGAATCTGATGGTCACAATCACATTCGATACCGACACGACGGCACTGCTCGGCAAGGTGAAGGCTGACAAAGAGCAGGTTTCTGGGGGCGATGACTGGAGGATGATCGCCACCTCGGCCAGCGGGTCCTTCCCCTGAGGCTGTATGGCAGCTTCGGTAGCGATAAGTCGGCTTGTGTTGACGAATTCTGTCTCAACTAGCGAAAACAGGCCAAAGCATTAATTGAGAGTTGATCACAGGCAATTCTCAGGCTCACGCGATCTCGTCAGTAAGGGAGTTTGGTTCATGGCGGCACTTTCGGCTGCCATTCTTGAGGTGTTGCATAATGTCGTTACTTGTGATTATCTAGTGACACATTGCAACATCGGTT
>CAVTRJ010000015.1:0-372496 GCA_963737035.1 uncultured Acidobacteriaceae bacterium
GAGCGCAATGGCGGCCGGCGCAAAGCCGTCCTGCTGGCCAACTGCTTTGAAGCGGTACTTGCCGCTTTGTATCTCGATGCGGGAATTGATATCGCTCACGCGTTCATACAACGCACCGTCATCGATCCGACCGCGCAGCGTCTCCGCAAAGAACTGGAGCGCGGCGACAGCATAGGGGACCACAAGTCCGCGCTCCAAGAGATGCTGCAGGCCAAGGGTGCCGCGCCTCCGGAATATGAGGTGAAGGCGGAGAGCGGCCCGGACCACCGAAAGCGCTTCCTGGTGGAAGTGGTGATTCCCGCGGCACCGCAACTTCCGCCAGTTACCGCACAGGGCACCGGCACCACAAAGAAACGCGCCGAGCAGGAAGCCGCGCGCGTCGCCTTCCTGCAGTTACAGGAGCAGACCACCGCACCTACCGCCTCCCTCGAAAATATCACTGAGCGGAAAGGATCGCAGGAAGCGTCGGCCTCAGCGCCCTCGTCGAAGAGTGTCAGCGCTTGAGTGTTCCGGCGGCAGCGTCTCCTATGGAGTCCGCACCCCCGCGGCACCATCACATGCATTTCGTGCTGCCGCACCTGGTCGATACGGTGCGCGCCACCCTGACGGTGATCATCGTCGCACTCTTCCTCATCGCCTTTGTCGTGCAGCCCTTCCGCATCCCCTCCGAGAGCATGGAACGCACTCTGCTCGTCGGCGATTTTCTTCTTGTCGATAAGGTGGCCTTCGCTCCCGCCGGCATATGGAGCTGGCTTCCGCCCTATCGCAACGTCTCGCGGCAGGACATCGTCGTCTTCCACTTTCCGCTCGATTCCGAGGAACACGTCGTCAAGCGCGTGATCGGCGTGCCCGGCGATGAAGTCGCTATGCAGAATGGCATCGCCGTGGTCAACAACACCCCGCAGCGCGAATCTTATGATGTCTTCGAGGGCGCCGATCGCGACGAATATCGCGATCAGTTCCCGCGTTACACCACCGACGATCCGTCGGTCGATCCGCACTGGCGCGACGAGATGCGGGGCCTGATCGAGAATGCTCATCTCCGCGTGCCACCGGCTACCTACTTCGTGCTTGGCGATAATCGCAATCACAGCCGCGACAGCCGGTACCTGGGGCTTCGTTCCACGCCAGAACATCGAGGGCACTCCTCTGCTCATCTACTTTTCCGTGCGTGAGCCCTCGGCAACGGATACCGCATCGCTCCCGGGTGGTAAACTCGGCAACAGCGTTGAGGATCGACTGATCGACTTCGCCCGGTGGGACCGGATCCTGCGTCCGGTCCGCTGAGCGCCCCGATCCCCATCGAAACCGCAGCAGAAACTGATGGCCGAGACGACAACGAATCCTCTCACCGCAACCGCGCCCGCGCCGCCGACGAAGGAAGCCCCAGCCCCTCACGCGCGGCATGACGAAACTCCGCTCGAAGCCCTGGCCTCCTACTGCGGCGTCATCGTCGTAGGCCTCTTCATCCTCACTTTCATCTTTCAGAACTTCGTCATTCCTTCTGGCTCGATGGAGAGCACGCTGCTGATTGGCGATCACGTCCTGGTCGATCGCACCAACCTTGCTCCGCCCGCGCACTGGGCGCCTTTCGTGCGCTATCGCAATGTGCACCGCGGAGACATCATCGTCTTCCTCAAGCCCGGCTATCCGGATATGTTTCTCGTGAAACGCGTGGTCGGCATTCCCGGCGACCACATTCATCTGCACGAGGGGTATGTGTATCTGAACGGCAAGCGACAGGATGAGCCGCAGGCTGGCCATCCCGATTACAGCAACTACTCGCCCTATCGCGACGAATTCCCTGACGTGCCCACCGCACAGGGCCAGGACATCGAGCCAACCTGGGCGAACGATCTGCCAAGCCACATCCAGAATGGTGATCTCGTCGTTCCCCCCGGCAACTACTTCGCCATGGGCGATAACCGGTTGAACAGCCTCGACGGCCGCTACTGGGGCTTTGTGCCGCGCGAAAACATCGTCGGCCGACCGCTCTTCGTTTACTGGTCTTTCATTACGCCGGAAGAAGACGAAGACCGCACCAGCATGGGCGATCGTGCACAGCAATTCGGTCGCGTGCTGGTGCACTTTTTCGACCAGACGCGCTGGCGCAGGACCTTCCACCTGGTGCGTTGAAGAACTTCCGTGCGCGAGCCCTCGGCCACCGATACCCCGCCGCCGGGTGGTAGACTCGGCAACGGCGTTAAGATCGACTGATCGACTTCGCGCGGTGGGACCGCATCCTGCGCGTCGTCCGCTGAGCGGCTCCGATCGCACCGAAATCGCAGCAAACACTGATGGCCGAGACAACAACGAATCCCTCCACCGTTACCGCGGGCCCCGCGCCTGCGAAAGACTCCGCGGCGAACGCTCCGGTGCTTAACGAAAACCCGCTCGAAGCACTGGCATCCTACTGCGCCGTCATCGTGGTGGGTCTCTTCATCCTCACCTTCATCTTCCAGAACTTCATGATTCCCTCCGGCTCGATGGAGAAGACCCTGCTCATCGGCGACCACGTCCTGGTCGACCGCGTGAACCTGGCGCCTCCCGCGCATTGGGCACCCTTCGTGCGCTACCGCACCGTGCACCGCGGCGACATCATTGTCTTTCTCAAGCCCGGCTACCCGGACACGAATCTGGTCAAGCGCGTCATCGGTATCCCCGGCGACCACCTCCACCTCCATGAGGGCTACGTCTACCTAAACGGTGTGCGGCAGGATGAGCCGCAGGCTGGCCATCCGGACTACAGCAACTACATTCCGTATCGCGACGAGTTCCCCAACGTGCCCACCTCCCAGGGACAGAACGTCGAACCCGTCTGGGCCAACGATCTGCCCAGCCACATCCAGAACGGCGATTTGGTGGTGCCTCCGGGCTACTACTTCGCCATGGGCGACAACCGGCTGATCAGCCTCGACGGCCGCTTCTGGGGCTTTGTGCCGCGTGAAAACATCGTCGGTCGGCCACTCTTCGTTTATTGGTCTTTCATTTCGCCGGAAGAAGACGAAGACCGCACCAGCATGGGCGATCGTGCACAGCAATTCGGTCGTGTGCTGGTGCACTTTTTCGATCAGACGCGCTGGCGCAGGACCTTCCACCTGGTGCGCTGATCTGGTCCGCTGAAGCATCTCCGGTAAGACTCTGGCCTGCGGACTTTCAGCAGGCGTGGCTCTTCCGTTAAGAAAAGCCACAGTAGCAATCATGGGACCGTATACGCGAGTACCGAAACTGCTTTGAAGCATCTCTCGTCCTGCTTTGGAGAGCGGAGATACACTCGACTGGAGAAAGTGCATTCGTCCATGCGTCCAAACGTCATTCCGGTACCTCGGGCGCAGCTCAAAGACTATCTGGGTTCCGATCCAGACTCGGCCGCCCCGAAACGGTCGCGCCGGCGGCATCTTTTTCTCGCCATCGCACTCGCGCTCCTGGTGATCGCAGCACTGGTGCTGCCGCCGCTCATCAATATAGGCCGCTACCAGCGCCGGATCGCGGCCAGTCTCGCCGCCAGCCTCGGGCATCCGGTCGAGGTTTCCGGCA
Source organism: uncultured Acidobacteriaceae bacterium (assembly GCA_963737035.1). Taxonomy (GTDB): domain Bacteria; phylum Acidobacteriota; class Terriglobia; order Terriglobales; family Acidobacteriaceae; genus KBS-83. The sequence goes on from CAVTRJ010000015.1 coordinate 3,538, forward strand.
TCAAGCTGCACCTACTGCCCCGCCCCGGGGTCCAGATCGCCAACTTTGTGGTGGACTCGACTAGCGGATTTAGCACCGAGCCGATGCTCCAGTGCTCCAGTGTCACGGCGGCCTTTCGCATGGCATCGCTCTGGCGCGGCCGCCTTGAAATCGCCCGCATCTCGCTTGACGAGCCCAGCTTGAACCTCGAGCGCGCTCCCAACGGACAATGGAACTTTGCCTCCGTGCTGCTTCAGGCATCGCGCACCCCGCAGGCCCCCACCGGTCGAACAGTCGCGCGCGGTCAAAACCGCTTTCCCTATATAGAAGCCACCAACGCGCGCATCAATTTCAAGCACGGCAATGAGAAGCTGCCCTTCTCCTTCCTCAACGCCGACGTCTCCATCTGGCTGGAAAATCCGGATGAGTGGCAGCTTCGCTTCGCTGCCCAGCCGATGCGCACAGACATCAATCTCTCCCTCGCTGATACGGGCCAGGTACAGGTAAGCGGAAGCGTCCATCGCGCATCCTCCACGAATGAGCTGCCTCTCAACCTTCAGGTCGAGTGGCGTGGCGCCCCGCTCGGTCAGGTGACGCGCATGTTCGTCGCCCACGACCTGGGCTGGCGCGGCGATACCAGCATGACAGCACACATCACCGGCGTGCCCACCGCCCTCGGAGTTCAGCTCTCCGCCGAAGCCAGCGACTTTCACCGTGAGAGCTTTGAGCCCGCGCGTCCGCTCAGCCTTCACGTCACCTGCACTGCGACGTATCGTCACGGTGTCGGCTCTATCGACGGCATTCACTGTATTTCCCCGGTGGGCAATGGGGGCCTTGCCCTCAGCGGCACCATGCAGCAGATCCACACCCCCGAGCCCCAGCCCGATCTCAAGCTGATCGCCAAGCACGTGCCAGCCGACGCGGTACTCGAGCTGCTGCGCCACACGCGCGGCCGCCTCAACAGCGACATCACCGTCAGCGGCACCATCGACGGCGAGCTCGCCTACGCACGCCAGCCGCTGCCCGTTACGCCGCGCATCGTCGACGGCGGCTATCACACCATCGCAGGTGGCACACTTCTCGCCAGCAATCTACTCGTACGCGGTGATGGCATGGAGCAGCTCCTGCCCGACCTCCGCTTCAACCTTCAACTCCCCGCCCCATCCCCCGCACCAACCCACACCCAGCCATCCCAAGCCCATCGGTCTCTGACGCCGTCGTTACAGACCCAGCCGTCGCCGCAATCTACGCAGCCGCTGGCGCTCGTGCTTGAGCCGGCAACGATCGACCTCGGCGGGTCCGAACCGCTGGTCGCCAACGCCCGCCTCACCCGCCAGGGTTACCAGCTCCACTACGGCGGCAGCGCATTGCTCGGACATTTGCTTCCCCTCGCGCACGCGTTCAATGTCGTTCCCGTCGCCTTCCAAGGCCTGCAGGGCAATGGCACCGCCGACTACAACCTCACTGTCCAGGGCGACTGGTTGCTACCGCCGATGGTCGATCCCGCGGCCCCGCTCTCCGCTCTCAATGGTGCAGTAGGCCTGCACAACGCCGACTTTCAACCCTCCTATCTGGCAGAACCCATTCATATTGCCACCGCTACAGCGACAATATCGCCTACCGAGCTGCGTTGGAACGGGGTCGCTGCCACCCTGGGCACCACACAATTCACCGGAAACCTCCACATTCCGCTACCCTGCACCGCTCGCTGCGAGCGCAGGTTCGATCTCACCGCCACAACCGTCAACTTTGGTGCCCTAGCGGACTCGCTTCGGGGCGAAGACGAAGGCGTGGTCCGGGGGCTCATCAGCCGCGTCCGCTCCCGCGGCCAGGATTGGCCGCTCCTCGATGGCACCGTCCATATCGCTCACTTGGGTCTGGGCCAAGTCGAAATCGCCAATACTTCAGCGGACGTCACGCTCCGCGATGACAACCTCGAGGTGCGATCCCTCGATGGTCACACCCTCGGAGGCACGCTGCACGCCACCGGCGCAGTCGAACTCGCCTCTATTCCCAGCTACGACGCGAATGTGCAAATACGTCACGCCGGCGCGCCAGAGCTGGCGCTGTTGCTCAAGGAGCACTGGGGTCCTGGCACCATCGACCTCTCCGCCGATCTCGCACTAAGCGGCTCTAGTGCCTCCGACCTCAGCAGTTCTGCCAAAGGTACATTGCAATGGAACTGGACGGGCGGCGCGCTGCCCCAGCTGACGACCACCCTCTTGCGCCGCTTCGATCGCTGGAGTGGCCATGGCAAAGTGGCCAAAGGTGCGATCGCTATCACCGGCAGCGAAGTAAACAGCGGCAGCGCGGTTGCCGCGGTCACCGGCACCATCAGCAGCGACCGCTCGCTTGACCTCAAGGTCGCCAGCCCTGCGAAAGACACGCGCCAGACAGAGACAGCCGCGGCGAGCACCGTTTCCATGTCCGGCACCCTCAATGCGCCTGTCGTCGAAACGCAGTGAGCTGGCGTCCTGTCTAATCAGTCGCGGTGTAGGTGATGTCCTTGCGGTGGACACTTGCCACGGTCTCCGGAGTTGTGCCGTCATTCACCTGCACCTGCTGCGGCTTTCCGTGCACCAGGAATCGCCGCGTCGCACGGCCCTTCGCCGCAATCCGCATGGGTTCGGTCACCGTGGCATCTGCGGAGTAGATGGCCACCGGCACATCGGCCACCGCGGTTCCTGAATTAGATACTGTCACTGCGACGATGTAGCTGCCCTCTTCCGTGCCCCTGCTGGGCGTGATCGCTTCGATACTCAAATCCGGCAGCCCACGGTCGCGGTTCACCCAATCATTGAAAAACCAGTCGAGCTTCTGTCCGCTTGTCCCCTCGAGCAACCGCTCGAAATAATCAGTCGACGTGTCCTGCGTTGGGTCGTACTGCGTCAGCGCAGCCGCCAGCGGCTTGTCACCCACGATGCCGCGCAGCATCCAAAATACATACGCCGCCTTCGTCCGGTAAAAGATCGGATCGTGAGCCGTGACCAAAGCCTGACCCGCATCGCGATCGAGGTCTGCCGGCTCCGCAAGGCTCAGTGCTCCGCGCATGTTGTCCATCTGCGTAATCGCCGCCTCACGGCCGTCCTGATGCTCTGTCCACACCGATGCCATGAACTGCGCTGCGCCCTCCTCAAGCCAGGGACGCGGCGATTGGAAGTACGCATGCGTCAGCACATGACTCATTGAGCCCAGCAGCCGTTTCGGATCCACGTTCGCGATATTGGTCACCAGTAGCGCTCCGGCTTCAAACGAACTGTCCTCCGCCTCCGGCGGATCGAGCACGCTCAACTCGCGCGTCGGCCGTGCGCCGAACCAATCGGTCATCTGCGGCGTCAAGATCGATGCAGCCGTCATGTACGACTGCGTCGCCGCCGCATCGCTCTGCCGTGCGTAAAGCTTCAGATGATTGCCGGTTTGGAGCGTGCGTCGCGCGAGGAAGAGCGTCGGCGTCGCAAAGCCCAGCTTCGTCTCCGCCAGCTTCGCCGTGGTGATACCCGGCAGATCGCTGCCTGCCGCGGGTCCCGTAGTCTCCAGGGGCACCGGCAATCCATCCAGAAAGGCCACTGTTGGCGGCGCGCCGGTAAACTCTTCTGTCACCGTCATAGATACCATTGCCGCACTCTCGCGCAGCTTGGTCATTCCGATCTCGCGGAAGAACCGGTCGCTCTCGCCGAGCGCCACCGGAACGTGAGACACCGGATACCACAGCACATTGCCAAATCCGCGCAACCCGATGAACTCCTCGCGAATGCCGTCCCAGTCGGCGTGCTGCGCCAAATCCGGCGGTGTTCCAATGCTCTCCAGCCGTTTCGCGGTCGGCGATATCGACCCACTGTAAAAGACGGTCAGCGTCTGCTCGCCGCCCGGCGCGAGCGGTGCTGGCAGCGTCACCAGTGCCTCGTCCATCCCGCCGGTGTGATCGGCATCGGTCGCAACCGTGTGGTGGGCAAAGCGCAGCGGCTTGCCGTTCGCATCAATCGCTTCCCAATTGAGCGATGACGAGATCTGCAGCGGAATCGCATCCAGCGCAGCAGCGCTCTCATTCTTCACCGTGACGATCGCACGCGTGTGCAGCGTAGCGTCCCGGGTCTCCAACCTCACATCTAGTGCGTACTTCGTGAATAGGATCGCGCGACGTGTCGCATCGCTGACGTCGAACTTTGTCTCTGGAGTCGCCGCAACGGGTTGCGGCGCACGCTGCCCCGCGCTATCCGCAACTACGGCGCCCTGTTGCGCGTAACCCGGAGCAGCGAGTACGAACATCAACACGAGCGGCAGAGTCGCAGCGGAACAACGGGGCATCCGGAAAAAACTCATCAGGAGCCCAGGCCCTTGCGCGGCCTAGCGGGCTTGCCACTTTCCGGCACGGCAACCGCAGATACTTGCTGCGCCTTCCGCCGCTGCCGGAACGCCTCATACAGCACCACCGCGCCCGCCGCCGAGACGTTCAGTGAAGCCACTCGTCCCGCCATCGGAATGCGCAGCAGGTGATCGCAGCTGCGCCGCACCAGGTCGTGCAGCCCCGCGCCTTCCCGCCCCAGCACCAATAGGCACGGAGTCGTAAAGTCATAGTCCGTGTAATCCATGGTGCCGCGCTCATCCAGCCCGACGCACCAGATGTTCGCCGCCTTCACCTGCTCCAGCGCGCGCACCAGGTTCACCACCCGCGCAATCCGCACATGCTCCGCCGCACCGGCGGAGGCCTTCAGCGCAACCGCGCTCAGTGGTGCGGACCGCCGCTCCGTCATCAGCACGCCGGTCACACCCGCGCCATCTGCCGAGCGCAGCAGCGCTCCCAGATTTTGCGGATCCTCTACGCCGTCAAGCGCCAGCATGAGCGGCGGAGCGCCTGCTGCCACGCCATTTGCGCCCAGCAGGTCTTCAATCTCCAGCATTGACCGTTCCCGGGCGAACGCCACCACGCCCTGATGTCCAGGGTTGCGCGCGAGCAGGGTCAACTGCTCCCGGCTCTCGCTCCGCACACGCACCCCGCGCTCGCGGCACGCTTCCACAATCTTCAGCAGCCGCTGGTCCTGCCGCTCTCGCGCCACAACAACATGGTCAAAACGCCGGTTACCGGAGCGCAATGCCTCCTCCACCGAGTGCAGACCGTACAGTATCTCCATCAATTTCAAGTGTACCGGCCACCGACCACCGAGCGCCTAATGCGGAATTGTTTCGCGGTCAAATCAATAAGAAGTAGGCCGGCGGTATTTGACAAACGCTCATGCGGAGACTAGCGTCGCCAAACAGGAATCGGACCTCGGCAGGGCCTGCACAACGCGTTCCTCGCGACGACGTCAGGAAATCGCAGTTTTCCACGCTTACGAAGTTAACGTTTTAACAATCCCTACAACCATTCAAGAATCCGGCCATGTGTAATGGTAGCCCTCGACATAGAGCGGCTCCCGGATGGAACACCCATGAGCCAGTGTTCTCCAAAGTTTTACGACAAGGTAGCTGGAGCGGTATGACCGGAAATCCGACATTGATCGTAACCGGCGCCTCGCAAGGCATCGGAGCAGCCGTTGTCCAGGCTTTCCTGGCTCGCAACTATAACGTAGTTGCGACCTCGCGCAGCACTTCCAAGGCGGGCTTCGCGCCATCATCGAATCTCGCGCTGGTCGACGGAGACATCGCTCAGGCGGCAACGGCCGAGAAAGTCGCACAGACGGCAATCAAGAATTTCGGCTCGATCAACCATGTTGTCGCCAATGCGGGCATTTTCGTTTCCAAGCCTTTCACGGACTACACCGCCGAGGATTTTCGCACTCTGGTATCCACTAACCTCGAAGGATTCATCTTCATCACCCAGCTTGCGGTCAAGCAGATGCTGTCGCAGGGTAGCGGCGGCAGCGTGACCAGCATCTCAGCGGCACTGGCCGACAATCCCATCTCGGGCGTTCCGGCGTCGGTTGCGATGATCACCAAGGGTGGTCTCAATGCAATCATCCTCAGCCTCGCAAACGAATACGCGAAGAAAAGCATCCGCTTCAACGCAGTCGCGCCGGGCGTCGTCGATACCCCGATGCACGAGACAAATCCGAAGGATTATCTGAAGACCCTGTCACCGATGGGAACAATCTCCAATGCGAAAGACATCGCCGACGCTGTCGTCTATCTGACGGAAGCTCGTTACGTAACCGGGGAGGTGCTGCACGTGGACGGCGGTGCACACGCCGGCCGATGGTAAGCGCGAAAAATTCGGAGGCGGGCGGCGCAGAACGCCGGCTCGAGGAACTAAGCATTCAACTTCCCGCTGCGCCAACGCCGTTTGGCACGTACGTCGAGACGCTCCAGACGGGCAATCTGCTCTTCCTGAGCGGAATGCTCCCGGTCGTGGATCACGAGCCGAAGTATCTTGGGCGGCTGGGGAAGGAACTCGATGTCGAGGCCGGACGCGACGCCGCCTACACTGCGGCTCTGAGCGCCCTCGCCGCCGCGAAAAAGCACCTTGGCTCGCTCGATCGAGTGACTCGCGTCGTTCGCCTCGGCGTATTCATCGCAACCTCCGGAGATTTCTTCGATCAGCCCAGAGTTGCAGACGCCGTCTCTGACTTGTTTCGAGATATCTTCGGCGTTGAGAAGGCGTCGGTTCGATCGATAATTGGCGTTGCCAGCCTTCCTCTTGGCGTGCCGATAGAACTCGAAGTCATCTTTGAAGTCGCGGAATAGCGAACGCAGGCGATGCCACAGGTACGATCTGGTCGCCGCACGAGAGCGGTGGTTGTAATGAGTACGACAAAATCAGTCCTTAGCGCATTGGTGACGTTCATGATCGTGTTCTCAACCGTCTCGAGTGTGAATGCGCAGAAAGGCGACAAGGCAATGGAACAACAGGTCCTCTATCGCACAGTGAAGGTCGATGGACTCTCGATCTTCTACAGAGAGGCGGGACCGAAAGACGCGCCCACCATTCTCTTGCTGCATGGCCTCCCATCATCATCACGGATGTTTCAGCCGCTATTGATGAGGCTTGCGGACACCTATCACCTGGTGGCCCCAGATTATCCGGGCTTCGGGCATAGCGATTGGCCGGACTCCAAACAGTTTGATTACACCTTTGATCACATCGCTTCCGTGATGAACGACTTTACACAGGTGATGGGTTTGTCGCGCTACACGCTTTACATGCAAGACTACGGCGGCCCTGTAGGCTTTCGCATGGCATTGGCACACCCGGAGCGCATACAGAATCTCATCGTTCAGGATGCAGTTGCCCATACCGAAGGCCTGGGGGTGAACTGGGCAACGAGGCGCGCATTTTGGGCCGATCGAACCGCCCATGAAGAAGCATTGCGCAAAAACCTGCTTTCGCTTGCATCCACCAGGACGCGTCACGTCGGAGATGACCCTAACGTCGAGCTCTATGATCCGGACCTTTGGACAGATGAGTACGCATTTTTGAACGCGCCCGGTCAGTCACAGATACAGGTTGATCTCTTCTATGACTACCGCACCAACGTCGATGCTTACCCAAAGTGGCAGGCCTGGATGCAGAAGACGCAGCCAAGGCTCCTGGTCATTTGGGGCAAGCATGATCTTTCATTCGATCCGGGGGAGCCGGAACGATACCGCAAGGATGTATCCAACGCTGAGGTCCACGTACTCGATGCAGGTCATTTCGCGCTTGACACCAAAGCAGATGAGATTGCTGCGCTGGTACGTCAGTTCATGAAGACTCAAAATTAGGAGATATGAGCAATATTTGTGGCGAACCGAAGTATATCGGCCGGAGAAAATCTGCTAGTTGGTGACCGGCATCGCCAGCTCTCCTTCGGGATGCCCATCAAACTCATCTTCTCAGTCGCGGAGTAAAGCCAGCAACAGCAACTGCGTTCAACACCAACGGAAATTCACAGGAGGATATATGGCAACGGCAGTCGCAGTAACAACCATGAAGGTGGCCCAGGTTCCCAAGGGGGGAGCCGCTTTACAGATCGTCGAGCGTGAGATTCCCGAGCCCGGCGCAAGACAGGTGCGGATCAAAGTGCAGGCCTGTGGCGTTTGCCACAGTGACTCGCTTACGGTGGAAGGCGCCTGGCCCGGAATACAGTATCCCCGCGTTCCAGGACACGAAGTCGCAGGTGTCATCGACAAAGTCGGCGCCGAAGTTTCCGCGTGGAAGAAGGGGCAGCGCGTCGGCGTTGGTTGGCATGGCGGCCAGGACAACACCTGTCGGGAGTGCCGGCGCGGCGATTTTCGTAATTGCCAGAATCTGCAGATTCCCGGCATCAGCTACGACGGCGGATACCAGCAATACATGGTCGCTCCCATCGAGGCCCTGGTGCCGATTCCTGACAGTCTGAATGACGTTGAAGCAGCCCCGCTGCTCTGCGCCGGAATCACCACCTACAACGCGCTACGGCACAGTGGTGCCCTCCCGGGCGACCTCGTCGCTGTGCAGGGGATCGGCGGCCTGGGTCACCTCGGCATTCAATTCGCAAACAAGTTTGGCTACAAGGTCGCGGCGATCGGGCGCGGCTCCGAAAACGCGGCGCTCGCCAAGAAACTTGGCGCGAACGTGTACATCGACAGTAAAGCGACCAACGCCGCAGAGGAATTACAAAAGCTGGGCGGCGCGAGGGTCATTCTGGCGACAGCGCCAAGCTCAAAAGCCATGTCCGAGCTGATCAATGGTCTTGGGCCGAACGGTAAACTCGTAGTAATCGGCGCCACATTCGATCCCATTGAGGTTGCGCCGGTACAGCTCATCACGGGAAGCAAAACCATTCAGGGATGGGCCGCGGGAACGCCAGCCGATTCCGAGGACACACTGCGCTTTGCCGAGCTAAGCGGCGTGCGTCCGATGATCGAAACCTATCCGCTCGAAAAGGCAGCCGAGGCGTACGCACGCATGATGAGCGGCAAAGCCGAGTTCCGCGTTGTTCTTACCATGTAAAGCGGCCAGTGACACAGCGCGCTGAAACAGCCTGTCTCGTTACGTTGGCCCTTTGGACGGGTGCCATGCAGTTCCCCTGTATGCCACCCGGGCCCTCTTAGTTCTAAATCTGACAATCGCCATCACTTTGAGTTTTTGGCTATGAGGCTGGCACATATGGACGCGGCAACCATCAGATTCCGAAAGACTTACGTCAGGTTCCTCTAAGGAGCATCCTCCAGAACGCCACGCGCGGGTGGCCTCGGCGGTATCATAGATGGATTCCGCTTCCAAGCGGCGGGGCCGGCTTTCATGGAGTTTTTGTGACAAAGGCAACGAAAGATCGCGTCCCACCGCTGCTTTCAGTCGTCAAAGATGGCGGAGGCTCTCCCGTGGCCCACAGCGTTGCTCTACCGCTCGCTAGCTCTGCACAACAGCAGGAGAACCTGGCGATTGCACGCGGCCTGAGGAATCGGGACGTCGAGCTGCTCGACACTCTGATCCTCACCTATCAACACCGCCTCTTCCGGTACCTGCTTTACCTCACCGGGAATCGCGAGCTCTCCGAAGACCTCTTCCAGGAGACCTGGATGCGAGTGCTACAGCGCGGCAGTCAATACCACGGAGCCGCGCGCTTCGATACCTGGCTCTTCACCATTGCGCGCAACCTCGTCATAGATGTGCGCCGCAAACACACTATGGCGAGCCTGGAAGAGATGTGCGATACCAGCGAGGACGAACGCCCCTTCGAGCCAGCGGCCAACGAGCCCACCCCGCTGGACACATGCCTCATGCGCGAAAACGGCGAACGTGTCGCCGAGGCGCTGTTGACATTGGACCCACTTAGTCGTGAGGTTCTGGTGCTGCGTTTCCATGAGGAGCTGTCGCTCGAAGAAATCGCCAAGGTCACGCGCGCACACCTCTCGACCGTGAAATCGCGCCTATATCGCGGGTTAGCCGCGTTGAAGCCCCGCATCCTGCAGCCGAAGACTGCGCACGAGGAGGGCCGTTGATGCCGAATCGCACCCGGACTCCCAAAGAAGAAATCCACCAGGCCCTGCTGCGGGCAATCGCCGGTCACGACGCCAACGCGCAGTTGCCGGTGGTCGCACGGACACGTCGCGCCGTCCGCATTGCGGATGAAAGCCGACGAGCGCAGGATGAGTACGGACGCCGAAGCCTTGGCATCTCGCTGTTCGCATTCGCTGCATTCTTAGTGCTGCTTGCCCCGGTCCTCTGGACCAGTCTGGACGATTTCATCGGTGGTGAGCACTTCGGTGACCTTCCCACACAAGTGGCTCTGATCTCAACCTTGTTGATGATGTCGGTTGTCGCTGCGTTGGTCGCCATTTGGCGCACCCGGTCAGGCCGGGATGGATTTCGGCAGGATCACTGACGATTTCTGCGGCGGAATTCGCCGCTTTGAGCGAAACTTTCAGGGGACATTGTGCCGTCACATGTCTTGAACGCTCTTTATGAACTACACCGTGAACAACCAGGGCGCAAACCAGACAGCGCAATTCAGCTCCGAACTTAAGCTGATCCCTCTGTGGTCCGTGGTGCTGGCGGCCGCTTCCTTCGTCGGCGTCCAATATCTCTATTGGGTGGTGCTTCCGCACTATCGCCACCATCCCGGCCCTCCGGTGGGCGTGCGGGTATATTTCGCCATCACCTGGAGCGCCCTGGCCGCCCTTTACATGCTGATGATCGGCTACGTCAGCAAGGATGCGCCGCGCCGCATGATGAGCGCGCAGATCTGGATGGTGATCTGCTTCGTCATGCCCGCAGGTGTCGGCTCCGTCCTCTACTTCCTGCTACGCCAGCCCATCGTCTCCGGTTGCCCGGCCTGCGGCACTCCCATCCAGAGTGACTACCACTTCTGCCCGCAGTGCGCATGCCAGGTCTCTGCCGCCTGCGGCAACTGCTATCGCAGCGCGCGGCCCACGGATCTTTTCTGTGTCCATTGTGGACACGACCTCACCTCGGACAGCATGCCCGCGCGTGTACGCACCTCCCTCTCCTGACGCCGCCACCGATCCGCGTGGAGTGAAACGAGGCGAGCCGCAGGGGGGCGTTAGGCGGCCAGTCCCGCGTTGACCCCGCTCTTTGCCGCTCCCTATACTCGTTTGTGGCAGATGACCATCAAAGCCCTCATCGTCGATGACGAACAGCTCGCCCGCGATGAGCTCCAGTACTTGCTAAGTTCTATCGATGATGTGGAGGTGGTTGCCCAGGGCAAGAACGGCATAGAAGCCATCGCGCTGGTGCCTCGCATGGAGCCGGATGTCCTATTCCTGGACGTGCAGATGCCTGGCCTCGATGGCTTTGCGGTGCTACGCAAGCTGCTGGAGAAGACCGGGCCGGAGACGCTGCCGCAGATCATCTTCGCCACCGCCTTTGACAAGTATGCCGTGCGCGCCTTCGAGGTAAACGCGGTCGACTACCTGCTGAAGCCCTTCGACCGCACGCGCCTGGAACAAGCGCTCGAGCGCGTCCGGGCTCGCCTGCAGAGCCCGGCCCAGAACGCAGCGCCGAACGCGGCCCAGAGCAGCCCCGGAGCTGCTGGTGAGGATGCGCCAACGTCCCCCCGCGCGCCCAAACTCTCCCGCGAGCAAGTAGAGTCGCTCATCCGGTTGATCGAGCAGCAGAGCGGAGGCACGCCCAGCAATGGACGAAGCAGCAAGATCGTTGTCCAGGCGGGAACCCGAATGCTGCTGGTTGATCAGAAAGAGCTATGCTTTGCTGCCATCGATGAAGGCGTCATCTCCGTCTCCACACCGACGATCGAGGGCCAGTCGAAGTGCCGCACACTGGAAGAGCTGCTCGATCTGCTCGACCCGCAGATCTTCTGGCGCGCGCACCGCTCCTATGTGGTCAATATCAACCACATCAAGGAAGTCGTGCCGTGGTTCAAGTCCAGCTATCAACTGCGCATGAACGACCGCAAAAACACGGAGATTCCGGTAAGCCGCGCGCAGACGCGCCGCCTGCGCGAGCTCTTCAAGCTGTAAGGCGACTGCGCCTCAGTCGTAGCGCTCGAAGATGATCTGCTTCTTGTCCCACCCCAGGCTGGTGAGCCGGTCCCGATTCGCCGAGACCATATCGTTCAGTCCGCAGATATAGGCGTGGATGTTGAAGCCGGGTGTCCCTTCGGCAGCAGTCGGTTTCTCCTCCGAGCGCGATGCCAGATGTTCTGTGGCGATCTTCGCCACATGCTCCTGCACGTAGCCGCGCTGCCCGGTCCAATCGGCCTCCGCACGGCTGAGCGTGGTGATGTATTCGAAATCCTCGTGCTCGGCGGCCTTGCGCGCGAAGAAATCCTGGTAGTAGAGCTCCGTCGGATAGCGCGTGCCGTAGACCAGCCAGATCTTTCGACCGCCGCTCAGTGATGGACCATTATCGGGAAAGAGGTGCTCGATGAAGCCGCGCATCGGCGCAATCCCGGTGCCGGTGGCGATGAAGATCGCGTCAGTCAGCGGCTGGCGCAGCGTGAACAGACCGTGCGGACCATGGAAGTTGACTGTATCGCCCGGCTCCATATCAGCCAGCAGATTCGAGAAAAACCCGCCCTCCACGCGATTCACGCAGAGATCGAAAGCGTTCGCGCGCGGAGCAGAAGCAATGGAGTAGGCGCGCGTCTGCATCTTGCTCCGGCTGTCCTCTCGGACGAGAGAGACGAACTGGCCTGGCTTGAATGCGAATTGATCGACGCCGTCGATTGCAAATTCAAGGTGAAAGCACTGCGCCGGATCAGAGATACAGGTCTTTTGCGTAAGTTTTGCTGTGTGAAGCTCGCGTGCCATAGTTGGTTTATCGTCTCATTCTACCGTGACGGATTTCGCCAGGTTGCGGGGCTGGTCCACGTCGCATCCGCGACGCACTGCGATGTAGTAAGCGAGAAGTTGCAGCGGCACCACCTCGAGTATTGGCAACAGCAGCTCCGGCGCGGGCGGGATGAAGAGGACGTGCTCGACCAGCTGTCCGATATGAGTGTCGCCCTCGATAGCAACGGCAATCACCTGTCCGGAGCGCGCGGTCACTTCCTGGATGTTGGAGAGGGTCTTCTCGTACCGCAGGACTGAATCGGGGTTGGCTTCGTCCTTGGTGGCAAGCACCACGACTGGCAGGGTGCCGTCGATGAGCGCGTTCGGCCCATGCTTCATCTCTCCGGCCGGGTAGCCTTCAGCGTGGATGTAAGAGATTTCCTTAAGCTTGAGCGCGCCTTCGAGCGCAATGGGAAAGTGGATGCCCCGTCCGAGATAGAGAAAATCGCGCGCCGTGGAGTACGGCAGCGCAAGTTGCTCACAGTCGCTAGCCCGCGTTCGTAAGATCTCTTCTATTTTCCCGGGGATGTGATTCAGCGCGTCCATCAACATTTTGCTGTCGGCCTCGTTGAGTGCGCCACGCTTCTGCGCCAGATGCATGGCAAAGAGAAAGAGCGCCGTCAACTGCGCGGTGAACGCCTTCGTCGATGCGACGCCGATCTCAGGTCCAGCATGGGTGTAGATAGTGCCGTGCGCCTCGCGAGCCACAGCCGCGCCCACCACATTGCAGATGGCAATGGTCTTCGCGCCCTTGGCGACCATCTCGCGTTGCGCGGCCAGAGTGTCTGCGGTCTCTCCAGATTGCGTGATCAGCAGACCGATAGCACCGGGGTCCGCAATCGGATCGCGGTAGCGATACTCACTGGCATAGTCGACGTCCACCGGCACCCGGGCCAAGCGCTCGATCATGTATTTGCCAGCCAGCGCGGCGTGCCAACTGGTGCCGCAGGCCGCGATATTGATGCCCGATGCGGCACGAAACTCATCGTCCGAGATCTTCATCTCGCTCAGGTACACAGTCCCGGTATCAAGCGAGATGCGGCCCAGCGTGGTGTCGCGAATGGAGCGCGGCTGCTCAAATATTTCCTTGAGCATGAAATGCTTGTAGCCGCCCTTTTCCGCTTGAATGGGATCCCACGTGACCCGGGTTATGTCCCGATGGATCGGCTCTCCATGAAAATCCGTCAAGGTGACGCCTGAGGGCTCGAGAATGGCCATATCGCCGTCGGCAAGGAAATAGATATTGCGCGTGTGATGAAGGATTCCCGGCACGTCCGACGCTACAAAATATTCGTCCTCGCCAAGCCCCACCACCGCCGGTGGACCATTTCGCGCGACAACGATCTTGTTCGGCTCGTCAGCAGAGATCACGCTCAGCGCAAAAGCGCCGGTGAGCTGCCGCACGGACCTGCGCACTGCATCTTCCAATGACAGCGTCTTGCCTGAGCCAGCGGCAGAGCGAATCTCCTGCTCAATGAGATGCGCGATGATCTCAGTGTCCGTTTCGGTAACGAAGGTGTGCCTCTCCTTGATCAATTCCTTTTTGAGCGCGAGGTAGTTCTCAACGATTCCGTTATGTACCACCACGATGCGACCTGTGCAGTCGCGATGAGGATGGGCATTCTCTTCTGTGGGGCGGCCGTGCGTGGCCCAGCGCGTGTGGCCTATGCCATACGAGCCGTGGATCGGCTGCTGGCGAATGACTTCTTCGAGGTTGCGCAGCTTACCCGGAGCGCGACGCAGTTCCATTCCATTCGGGCCTCCGGCTACCGCAATGCCCGCCGAGTCATAACCGCGGTACTCGAGGCGGCGCAATCCATCGAGGATGACTGTAACCACATCCCGCTTGTTGCCTACGTAGCCGACGATTCCGCACATGCCGTCATTGTACGGGCGACCACGCCGCTACCTGTATCGAGGAGCGCAGGGCTTACTCTTCCAGACGGAAGCTGTACTCTTCGATTACAGGGTTGGTCAGCACATCACGCGCAATGCGATCGACTTCCTGCTGCGCCGCATCGCGGCTGGTGCCATCGGCGAGCGTCAGCAGGAAATATTTTCCCTGGCGGACATCAGCGACACTGCCAAATTGCAGCTTTTTCAGGGCTCCTTGAATGGTCTGGCCCTGAGGATCGAGCACCGTGCGTTTCAGTGTGACGTAGACATGTGCCTTCATCGTGCCTGATTATAAAACGTTGGCCGTAGGTGACGATCGGCCGGAGAATATCTGAATGATCAATTATCTGGAACTGCCCATCGGCGACCGCTCCCCTGAAGTGATTGAGGCAGTGATCGAGATCCCTTTCGAGGGCATTAACAAGTACGAGTACGACAAGAAGCTTCACGTTTTCCGCCTGGACCGCAACCTGTATTCGCCCGTGCATTATCCCGGCGACTACGGCTTCATTCCTTCCACGCTCAGCGAGGATGGGGACCCGCTGGATGTGCTGGTACTGGTCGACGCACCGAGTTTTTCCGGTTGCGTGATGCAGGTGCGGCCCATCGGCGTGCTGGAAATGCTGGATCAGGGTGTGCCGGACGAGAAAATCCTGGCGGTGGGGAAGAACAATCCGCGCTACACCGACGTCTGGAATTATTCCGAGATCTATCCGCACATTCTGAAAGAGATCACCCACTTCTTCTCTATTTACAAAGATCTGGAAGGCAAGCGCGTGGAAATCAAAGGCTGGAAGGACGCGGAAGCGGGGCGCCGCGCCGTGACGGACTCCGCGAAGCGCTTTCTCGAGCACCGCGAGAGGAAGACCGAGGTCATTGTCTAACCGGACGAGATCAGCCCGCTGTCTCGCGTGATTCGCGGGCTTCTCCGAAACTAGCGCGCCGGTTTCTCGACCAGGGCGCCTGGATGGCATATGCGACCGGCCCCAGCAGCGCAATGGCCGACGCGAGACCGAGGGCCGGCATTTCTGCAATGCGTTCACCGCGCGCCATGAGCAAAGCCACGGCGATCAATATTGTTGGCGGGATTCCCAACAGCACACACGCCGTCGTGCCACCTGCAATCCGGAAAGGGCGGGCCAGTTGCGGCTCGCGCCACCGCAACACAGCCAAGGCTACGAACTCCAGAATGAGGCTGCCACCGTAGAGCACCAGATCGATCGAGATCAGCCTTTCGAAGGTGAGATTGAGGGCGAGCCCCCACCCGAAGGCGCAGAGGATAATTGCGACCCACGGCGCTCCGGCTCGATTGTGGCGAGCAAGTAGGCGAGGCAGAAATCCGTCCCGGGCCAGGGCCACTGGCAGCCGGGTGTAAGAGAGCATGAGTGCGTTACACATACCAAAGCCATTGACCATGCCACCAGCGACGATGGCGAGACCGAGCCATGGGCCAACAAGCATGCGCGCGGCGTCCGCCCAGGAGCCGGTAGAAAAGGTCGTTGATGAGAGTCCGGCTGCGTGCGCTGCCAGCGTTGGAACGATATAGCAGATAGCCACAAGCACTGCGGCGCCGATCATGGCACGCGGGTAGTTATGCTGTGGGCGTTCCACCTCGGCAGCCACCGTGGATGCGTTGTCCCAACCCATGTAGTTCCACAGGGCGACCAGAAAGGCTGTGGCGAAATCCAGAGTATGGCTTGTCGGCGATGTGGCCGTGGATACGCCGTGCCGCATACCGGCGACGACTAAGATGGCGAACGGGGCCATCAGCAGGCACATCAGCCATATCGATCCTGATCCAACACTGGCTGCGCCAAGCAGGTTCCAGAGCAGGCAAATTGCCAACACCGCAAGCGACCACCATATTCCGCGATGACCTGCAGTGAGCGAGGGCGCGAGGCGGCCGAGATAGAGCGTAAAGAGCGTTGGGTAAATGGCCATGTCGAAGATGCTGGCCGCCAGCGAGAGCCATGCTTCCTGAAATCCCCAGAAAGGACCCAGGGCTCGGCGTACCCAAACGTAGAAACCGCCCTCAGCCGGCAATGCGCTCGCAAGCTCACCGATCATCAGGGCGGTGGGCAGACTCCAAAGCACGGGCAGAGACAGCAGAAGCACGAAGGCCCACGCGTATCCCGCGCCGCCGATGATGTCCTCGATACCGTATGGGCCACCCGAAACCATAAAGAAGGTCGCGGCCACTAACGGCAGCAGGCGCATCCGGCGGAATCGAGTTGCTCGGCGGGGGTGCCGCAGCTCCTGATGCATCGTGTCTACTGTAAACGCATCATTGTGCGCAGCGGGTATCCGCCGACTCGTGAGCTATAATCCGACGTAGCGTCCCGTCAGAACGGAGAGATGGCCGAGAGGCTGAAGGCGGCGGTTTGCTAAACCGTTATAGGGTCAAAAGCTCTATCGAGGGTTCGAATCCCTCTCTCTCCGCCACATACTCGCTCTCCTTTAGAATCTGCCATTTATGCGTCGCGAATAACCCGCATTTCGCCGGAAAACCACGATTCTTCGCGCAATCAGAGAATCAGAGTCACTGCGACGATCCCGCATTCACTTCTGAATTCTCTGAACGCAATAGTGGCAGTTACTTTTTTGAGTGAAAGTCGACCGCAGGTTCGATGTCCCGCTTGGATGCCGAAGTGGAGGCCACTTTCCCGCAGTTTCCAATCAAGACTTCAGTAGACGGTTTTTTCAATGTCCGCTTACCTGGCGGTCTCCGCGTGCCACGCTCCGGCGCCGGATCGAAACTATTTCGTAGGCCACGCTTGCCGAGTGCGGTACAAAAGCAAGCCGGGTCATTCGGATTTCAGTCAGAAGATCTGGCCGCTGCGATCCGTGACAATATCGGGTCGGACCGATAACTCAGATCGGTGACGGCATAATACGTTCTTCGTCTGCACCCAGCGAGATCGCGAAGAGTCTTGCGCGATCATGCGTTGGCGGCAATGGTGAGAGCCCACCGAAGGACTGAGTAAACTCCCCATCGACCGGTGCAGGACATTGGATCAACTTAGCTAGTACTGTTCATTCGAGCCGGCCGCCGCGCGGTTTCTTCCCCCCGGAACGTGCGTGGACGCCTGCTACTGGTATTCCCCGGCCAGAATTCTCCAATTTCACGGAAACCCTTGGCGATGCGGCATGTTCTGGCGCATACGCCACGGCGATCCAAGTCAGGTTGTCACGCGAACCACCAGGACCGCTCTGTCTGTCTGTCGGGCAAGACTTTTGGGAGACTCGAAAATACTATGACCGTCGTTCGCAATGTGCTGGCACTTGCAATGCTTGCTTGCCTCAGTTTGTCTGCTCAGCAGATCACCGGAAATATTCGCGGAACAGTTATCGACCCAAGCGGTGCGGTCATTCAGGACGCCGCGGTTACAGCACTCCAGGCGGAAACGGGCCTGTCGCGAAAGGCGACTACCGATCGCAACGGTAACTATGTCCTGCTGGAACTCCCGGTCGGACACTACCGCCTGCAGGTCGCAGCGAAGGGTTTCCAGGAATACGTTCAGGATGGCATCACGCTGAACGTAAACGAGACAGCTTCAGTCTCGCCACATCTCGCGGTGGGATCGGAAAAGCAGCAGGTGCTGGTAAGCGCCGATGCCGAGCTGATTGAACCAACCGTCACGAGCATGGGCAAGGTAGTCCAACAGCGCGAGTTGGAGGACCTTCCACTGAACGGCCGCAACTTCTCGCAACTTGGCCTGCTACAGCCAGGCGTCGTTCCCCTGACCCCTGGGATCGCCGAAGCCGGCGGATCCCTGCGCAACGGACAGGCATATGCAGTCAACGGCCAGCGGCCTGAATCAAACAACTTTCTCATCGACGGCGCAAACAACTTCAACGGCATCGACGGTGGATTCGTCCTCAAGCCGCCGGTGGACGCGATCCGCGAGTTCCGCATCATCACGCATAGCGCGAATGCCGAGTTCGGAAGCGCGCTGGGATCGACGACAAATATCATCACACGGTCGGGAACGAATCAGGTACATGGGACGTTGTGGGAGTTCCTGCGCAACGACGCGCTGGATGCAAATAATTATTTCGCACAGACGAAGGAGCCGCTGAAGCAAAACCAGTTTGGCGCCACGATCGGCGCGCCGATCAAAAAGAATAAGACCTTTATCTTTGGGTTCTATGAAGGCTTTCGCAATCGCCAGGGTGAGACAGCGCTGACCACAGTACCGTCGGTGAAGCAGCGTACCGGCGACTTCTCCGAACTCTGTCCGGAGGGCTTTGCGGAAGGCTTCTGCAAAAACCCGGCGCACCAACTTTTCAACGTCTTTGCCAATGCACCGTACCCGAATAACGAGTTGCCCCCGGCCCAGATCAACTCGGTTTCGAAGAATCTGTTGAGCTTTTTCCCGCTCCCAAACGCCGGCACCAATCTGTTCTCTACCACCCAAACTTTAAGCAATAACACCGATCAGTTCGGCATCAAGGTGGACCATTACCTCAATCCGCGTGACACGCTGAACTTCAATTACATTTTCCTCCAGCTCTCCCAGGTGGACCCGCTCTCACCGGGCGGCGCCAGCGTTCCGGGCTTTCCCGTTGGCGAAGACCAGCGCGCGCAGACCTTCGTCGCGCAAGAGACGCACACCTTCTCACCGACTCTTATCGGTGTGGCGCGATTCTCGTTTCTCCGCAACAAGTTTCTCTTCGGCGAGCACGAAAACCATCAGTCGCCCTCAAGCCTTGGATTCCAATACGAGCCGAGCTTGGATATCGCTACTGGACCGCCATTCATCCAAGTAAATGGCTATTCCACAGTGGGTGATCCGATCACCGGCCCGCGCAATACCTACGAAGACGTTTTCGATTACTCCGGATCGCTGACTTGGGTGCGCGGCAAGCACACGCTGAAATTCGGCGGCGGATATCAACATCAGCAGATCAACGTGCTGCAAGGGATTGCGACCAACGGGTTCTTTGTGTTCGCGCCATTCCCAGTGACGGACGCATTCGCCAGCTTTCTCACCGGACAGCCGGTCGTCTTCCTGCAAGGTATCGGTGATTTCTCGCGTGGCATTCGCGGTAATAGTGCGAACGGGTACGTGCAGGATACGTATAAGGTCACATCGCGACTCACAATCAATGCCGGACTGCGTTACGACTTGCCCGAACCGTACACGGAGATTCATAACCGGGTATCGCTGTTTGAGCCGGGGAAGAAGTCCCAGGTCTTACCGAATGCACCGGCGGGATTGTTGTATCCGGGCGATCCCGGTGTGCCCGCCGGCCTGATTCCCACCGATCTGAAGGCATTTGCGCCGCGCCTTGGCGTCGCGTGGGACCCGAACGGGAATGGCAAATCGCTGGTGACTGCGGCATATGGAATCTTCTATGAGCCTTATTACACAGGACAGGGTGGCCCTCTGCAGGCGCCGGTCAGTGCGCCTCCTTTTCTGGGAACACCGCAGGTTAGCCTGCCGGATTTCGCGAATCCGTTCAACGGCAATCCACCAGCCGTAGGGACGTTTTCCAAGCCACTCACGAACCTGACTCTGTCGCCGACGTTGACGCTCCCTTACACGCAGGATTGGGACTTGAACGTGCAGCACTCGTTTGCGTCTGATTGGCTGCTCGAGATCGGATACGTGGGCACCAAGGGCACACGCCTGCCGCGCTTTATCGAAGCGAACCCAGCAGTATTCGTTCCCGGAACCGTGGACGGCCAGCCGATTTCGAATTCCAGCAATGCCGATCAACGGCGACTCTACTCCGGCTGCACGCTCGCGGATTCGCCGAGCAGTTGCCAGTACTCATCAACCGGCGAGATCGCGGGCATCGCCAACTCGTCCTACAACGCGTTGGAAGCATCGATGCGCAAGCGGTTCAGCCACGGGCTGTCATTCCTGGCGTCGTACACGTGGTCGAAAGCCATTGACGATGTGTCGTCGTTCAACATAACCGGATCGGCTGCGAAGCCGGTTGCGGGCGAAAACGACCTCGCGCAGGATCCGTTCAATCTCGCAGCAGAGCGTGGGCTTTCGCTGTTCGATGCGCGCAACCGGTTCGTTGGGAGCTATGAGTGGGCACTGCCGTTCTGGAATACCGCGCAGAACTGGTACCAGTGGGGCCTTGGCGGATGGCGCTTGAATGGTATTGGCACGCTTATGAGCGGCACGCCGTTCACCATCTTTGATTCGAACGATGTGGCGGCGCAAGGCACCGCGCCGGAGATCACCGGATTCTCCGCGCAGCGACCCGATCTCGTCGGTAACCCCAATAGCGGGCCGCGCGCAGTCAACGCCTGGCTCAACGGCAGCGCTTTCCACCGACTGGATCCCACAGCCAACGCGGGGCAGTTTGGCACGGAACGACGCAACGTGAATGTCGGCCCCGCTTACTCGAACTGGGATTGCGCTGCCCTTAAGAATTTCAAAGTGACAGAATCAACGCAGTTCCAGTTCCGCGCGGAGCTGTTTAACATCCTGAACCGCGCCAACTTCCGGCTGCCCGACAGCGACATCAGTTCGCCTACATTCAACCATGTCCTTGCGGCAGAGGCTCCCCGCCAGGTGCAGTTTGCGTTGAAATTTATGTATTAGTAGGTCCGAATGAATAAAGGTGGGAGTGTCGGCAGAAGATTGTCGCGGTAATGGAACAGAACATCCAGTCTGGGGATCGAGTCGAAGGCCATTCAGAGCGATCGTAGAGTGTGCCTGGAGTCCCGTCAGTGTGATTCAAAGCCTGTGCTGACTTGAGCGCATCGAAGCCGCGTTGAGCAATGAAAACGAATCGCCATCCTATAGACGGAGACCTCGATTCGATATCCCGGCTGGGGGTGTACTTGCCGTCGCCTTTCTGCAATCCGGGCGCGAGAGCCTTCCGTCTGAGCGGGAAGTGATCGCAGGCGAGTGCGTACCGCTGGAACGCTAACGACTGGAAGCCGATCAGCTCGATTCTCGGGGTTGAGATGCCGAAGCTTCGCACCGCTTCTATTGCTCTTGTAATAACTAGCATACGAATCAACCGAAAGGTTGAGGGCAACGGTTCAGCCTGACTGCTATACGTTTATGCATGAAATCTGTTCTGGGCAACGGATGGACGATCTTGATGGGGGTGCGGTCCCGCTGCCCAATCATGCGCTGCTATGAGCGGTGGCGCGTTGGAAGATTTCCCCGCTGCGCGTCCGCCTTGCTGAACGACAGGTAGGAACCGATCTCCGAAGTGTTGTGGGATCGAGATGTGGGAATTTAGTCCAGCTTAGCCGATGAGTCGCGGTGTGGGCCAAAGCGCGAGGTTGCAAGGTTCGCGACTGATCAGGCGCCTAAAGCTCTTCGGTTCTCCTATTCGGGCTTGAGTCATGGCCAATGCGCAACGAACTGCGGGAACTGGAATAAGATCCGGCTTCGCTGCTCCTCTTCTTAAGCTTCTTTGATCAGAGGCGTCCGAGTTCGTCGCGATCTCGGCTCCATGCGATCTGAATCGACCTCAAGCAGCCGGGAATTGCGATCAGTTCCGCCCATACCGTCGGCGAATGGCTTTGGCCAAATTTCGTGCCGTGAATCAGCAGCGAGGACGATACTGCTTTCTCACGATCGATGGGAGATTCTGAAGTACGACCGTATCAGGCATATCAGTCTCGACGGTTCCCAATGCGCCGGAGAACGTCTCTTGGAAAACTAGACCTCTACGTGGCGGTTCTCTTCCTGGCCGCTGCTGTTTTCCGGCGGTTGGCCACCTGAGTACGACGGCAGAAGTATCGCGACCTGGAAGGCTGACCACGTCGTCAGCCGAATCGCGTTCAGGATCGATGAGATTGTCAGTGTTCGGATCAGCGAGCCGGCTGGTCGCATCCGCGTATAGACAAGATTCATCAGCCACGCCGGTACGGTGTAGATCCGTGTAGTACTGAAGAAGCCGAGGCGATCTCGCAACATCGGCTGATAGAAAAGCTTCTCGATCAGGCTGTTGAAGTAGAGTCCAACTGTCGAAATGCGGTGGTTGTACAACGCTCGTGCCACCACGGGAATCGTGCCGTGATGCCGGTGCCGGCGGATGAACGCAGTTGCTTCTTCCGCATGCCTTAGCGCAGCCGTGACACCGTTGCCGGTGATCGGATCAGATTGAGATGCGGCCTCGCCGATGATGATCCAGTTCGTTCCGCACACGCCTTCATACGTTCGGCAGAGGAATGTAGTCGTGGCACTCTCGGGCACGGGGCTCTGGTCGACGATTTGCTTCAGCCGGCGAAATTTCCGGCACTGACGCAATAAGATGTCTTGAGTTCCGAGCCCGGCTGCACGCTGACTCTTTACGCTCGAGCCGGGGGCGATGTACCCGATGCTGCTCACCCCCGGTCGGATCGGAATCTCCCAAATCCATTCCATATACTTGCCCTGCGAGGGAACCATGTAGAGCGTCGTTCCCTCGACCCGTCGCTCTGTCGGCAGTTGTGACCAGATTGCGACTTTTCGAGGTCCAAACGCGATCGATTTGAGTTGGAAGCGCCTTCCCATGAGACTTGAATCGGAGCCGGATGCATCGATGAACCACGAAGCACGGACAAATGTGCCCTGAGCCGTACGCAGCCCAAGAATTCTCCGAGTCCTGGGGTTGTGTTCATCCATCACTGCGAAGTCTGCCACTCGCTCATGAAGTGTCGTAACGCCGAGTTGCTGTGCCGTATGGCGAAGCCGCGCATCCGTTCGATCCCGATCCAGATGCAGGGTGCGGACCTCCACGTTCCACGGCGATTCAGACAGCCAGCCTCCTGGCGAAAACTCCTCTTCTTCGCCGCCAATCCTGGCGACGGTTATATGGCGCTTCCAGGTTGCCGCCCCTGTCGCAACCAGTTCTTCCGCCGGCAAGCCAAGGTTCGCGAAGAGGTCAGGCGCCGACCAATCCAGGGATTCACCGACGGTCTTCGAAATGTTCTTCCGCTGTTCTATGCAGAGGACACGAAAACCGCTGCGCCGGAGATGTATGGCCGCAGCAGTACCCGAAAGGCCTGCTCCGATAACAACAACATCGGTCTCAATAATGAGAGGTTTCCCCTGCAGCGGCTCTGCCATGCGGTTGGAGCAATTTGCGCCGGGCGATATCATCTTTCCCCAGCCTACCGGCAACTTTAACGAACGCATAGGAAGGAGACATCGATCGAAAGATTGAGGAATAACGGCCAAAGCCTCGACTAGGTCACTTCCTCCAACTCGCGCAGATCGCGCCCATGCGTCTCGTGCCCGAGGCTGGCAAGCAGCACAATCGCAAGCAGACAAGGAAGGGCTACGACGCCCGCGGTAACACCAAGGGCCGGGACCAGCGCTAAAGTACCGAGCGCCTGAGCAAGTAAGCCCCCACCCTTGCTGAAACCGGCTACCCATCCTGTTGCGCGCCCCCGCACCCGGAGAGGATAGCTTTCCGCCGCGTAGGGCAGAAGCACAGAGATGATTCCGCTTGTGCCGACGATCAGTAGCACGACGGGAACAACTGGGCTTGAGAAAATGGGCAGCTCCTTTAAGTCGCGCAGCAAAGTCGCGATCAATCCGAGCGTTGTAACGCCCACAGTGAGAACAAGCGTCCGCTTCGTGCTCCAGATGCTATAAAGCCACGAAATTAGGATCGTGGTTGGCGCCGCGACGAGTGAGGACTGCGCGATCAGTTTGCTGGCTGTGCCCACACTGCGACCTTCGCGCATCAGGCTCCCCGGAAGCCACAGCAACACCCCGAAGTTCACAAAGCCAACACAGAGCGCGGTGAGCGTTAGCGCGCATGTGAGCCCCACCAGTTTGCGGCGTGCGATGGATGGGCCCGCAGCGTTCAGCCGAGTCGCAAGTTTTGCCGGCATGCGGTCGATGGCTATCCCGAAGCGTGCTAGCGTCTCGCGCGCTTCCTGATGTCGACCCACGCTCTCGAGAAACCGCGCCGATTCCTGAAGCAGGGGGCTGACGGCAATCAGGATGAGCGCAAGCGGTAGATTGATGAGCCACATGATTCGCCAACCGAAGTAAGGCTGCAACCAGGCAGACAACGCGCTGGTAGCGAAATAGCCGCCCACAGACCCGATACCGCCAACCAGCACCAAGCACCACCCGCGGTGCTTGGTAGGCATGATCTCCGCCAACAGCGCATAAGCGACCGGAAGTAATCCACCGGCACCCACGCCCATCATGAAGCACATGAAGATGTTCCATGCAAACGATGGCATGGATCCGCAGATGGAAGTTCCCATGAAGATGACTGAGGCCAGCAGAATGGTCGCTCTACGGCCATAGATGTCGGCCAAAATGCCCCATATAAAAGAGCCCATCGTTGTTCCCAGAAGCGCCGCAAACGGCAAAACAGCTACCTCTGCGAACGTCAGACCGTACTCCGCGCGCATTCCAGGAACCACGAAGCCGAGCGTCGCCGGTTTCATGACGTCGATAATCAGAGCTCCGGCCAGAATGATGATCTGCACCCAGTGAGCGCGCGTCAGAGGCGCGTCCTCGGGTGGGGCGAGCTCTTCGAACTTCGTCTGGTCAGCTCTGCGCGACGGCAAAAGGCCAAAGGCGGTCGCCAACGTCCCGCCGATGATCAACGCCATTCCGATCAACATGCCCGTGTCCATTCGCATTCCGACCAGCTCGTAATGCGTTCGGCGACCCATAAGGAACATGGGAATATGAAGCAGGACGCCGATGGTCACCGATACGCACCCTGCCCAAAAGGCGAACGCGTGGCCTGAATCCGAGAAAAGAGATGCCTTTGGCCTCAGTTTTCTGCTGTCGATCAAGCAAATCCCCTTCCGATCAACCGGTCCGCCGACCAACGGCGCAGGTGGTGGAGTCGCAAGTTGCCTTTGATGTTCCTGAAACACACGGAATAAAGCTTCCGGGCCCAGATTGGGGCGCTGTTGTCAGCCCGCAATCCAGCCTCAAGACTCGCGAATGAGTCGCCCGATGCACAATCATCCAGCGATTGAATACTTTCCCCACCTTTTGTTCGATATGCGATCGGAGGACCTTAAAACGCATGATGATCCTCGAAGCGCCTGCATGAAGTGACTCTGCCGGTGCTATATCGAGATGAGATCCAAAGACTCTCTTCTCAGACTGTGAATAGGCGTTCGATGTTCGACTGTGATCGGATCGGATACTGCTTAGTTGGACCCGCCGAATGGCGAGCGAGCCGGCTTCAGCGGTTCCAACTGGTTGTCGTTCCTGCAAACATTGTTGCAGAGATGTGTCCTACAAGTTTTAGCGACCTTTGAGTTTTCGCTGGACGTTGGAGAAAACGCGTTGGATAGAGGCAAGCTCTCTGCAAATTCGATCACTGAAAGCCTGCACTGGCGCGCCGACGCAGGTCGGCTCAGGAACTTTCCGGTCGCCACGATATCCGGGCGTTGTTATCTGCGCAGCGTCGGAACCGGCATATGCACGGCAACATTCTCACAGCAAACGCGCCCACTTTTGCAGCTCGAAATCGAACAACGGCCCAAATCGGGATCGATCGTAGGACGGTTGGATTGGCGGCACAATCGGCAGGCCCGTTGCTCGCCATGCGTGAAATCCACCAGCGATGTCCGTCGCGCGCCAGTCGCAGCGGACTCGCCTCTAGCGCCTGCCTTGGTTTGGTGTCCCGCTGATGTCCCATGAGAGATCACATCACGGCCCGCGGCGCTCCGTCTCTAAACGCCGACGCACCCTACTTCCCCGTTGTTCGGTTTGCTTCCCGCTGCGATCTTCATAAAATCGCGGCGCTTCACGTCTAACCCCGACATAGATTCCCCTATTTTCGTTGGTAGCAGCCAATGTCTATTTTCCCGGATGTGACTCGAAATGAGCCGTCCAGATCCAGTTCTCCGACTGGCAATCCGGCATGGGTGCCCACAGCTATCGCAGGAGAACCCGATCCTAGATGAAAGTTCTTCTTTGTAGGATCGATGAAGAGCGGATCCGAAAAACTGGAATTATGGTCACTCCCCGTTGAGTGAACGTATTTGTCGAATCCGCTCACGGTTTCGGAAGCCCCCGCCCATTTGCTCGTCTGCGCCCCGGAAACACAGTAATAAAGATTGTGATCGATAGTGTTGGGCGGTCGAGTCTTGTCGATCTGAGATTTGTTCAGCGCGAGAAGACAGCGTGGCCCAGCGTACACAATATTGTTTTCAAAAATATCGGCCGCCATGTTCCATTGCATCTGGAACTCACCGGATCCCGTTCCCGCCGTATCGTTGTCGTAGAGCGTGTTGTTGACCACCGTGCAGTGATCAGTGCGTCCTCGTTCCGGCGCATAGCCGCCGATAGAAACACCAGCGGTATTGCAGTGATAGATAAGATTGTTCCTTGCGACGATGTAACTGGTGGCACGGTTCTGATGCTCACTGGCTAGTTCGATTCCGAAGTCCACATCGTGAATGACGTTCTGTTCAATCACTACCCGGGTACCTCCGTCCACGTAGATCCCATCCGAAGACTGATCGTTGCCGTATGCGGGATTACCGCGCGACGTAATGTTGTAAACAAAATTGCCACTCACAATGCCGTCGCGGGCTTGGTCGACCGCAGGGTTCGGGGCCGTGCGCTCAAAACCGATGACGTCGATTCCGATGTTGTTGTTGTCGTGGACGACGTTGTGCGTGATGCGGAAACTTTTAACGTTCCCATTGACCACCAGCGATTCGCTCGAACCGGTCTTGAGGTGGTGTACTTCATTTCCGTCAATAATCAGGTCGGTAATAGGAGTCTTGGCGTCGGTTCCATATACGGCTATGCCAAACCCGTTACCGCCTCGTCCAGGGGCGTCGCGGCCATTAAAAGTCTGCTCAATATGGTGAACGTTGTTCTTCAGAAGTTCTATGTGGGAGCCGGCTCCTGAGACGTCTATACCCAATGGAGCCAGCTGATGTTCAGCGGTGCGGAAATTTCGGATTTCAAAGCCTTCGATTCTCACATAGCTCTGGTTGTGAATCGTGAGAATGCCGGTTCTACCAGCGGGCGTGAAACGTCCTGCGTCCAGTATCGCGATCTCTCCTGGATAACTCCGAAAGGTGATGTAGCCATCACTCGCGTTGCCGGATGCATGGATGCTTACCAGCTCTTCGTAAATTCCTCCTCGCACGTCGACGGTACTGCCCGCACGCACGGTGTCTGCGGCATGTTGCACTGAGCGCCAAGGCGCAGCTTCGGTGCCGGGATTCGAATCATCTCCCGTCGTCGACACGTAGAACGAAGAGTTGGGTTGAGCAAAAGCTCTGGAGAAGCACACCAACAGCACCAAAAGAGGTAAGACTTTCACGTTCACCTTCTTTCCTTCGTTATGCAAAGCAGCTGCTGTCTCGGAAACTGTTTGTGCCGCTGTCGGCTGGCCATCGTAACAGTGCTGTGAGGATCTCTCTCATCGGCATGGAATCGGTCCCATTCCAATGCATGCAAGTGACCGACGACGGATGTCCCGCTTTCCCCTCACACTTTCGGTCAAAGATACATTCCATCGCAGGCAATCCAGGACTGATTCCTCGAAGTTGCGTACCCTGTTTGGGGTAATGCCTTTTACAAGGCCGCATGTCGGAGCATACAGCTGCTGCGCTCTGGGGGACAGTGGGGACGTGGGGACATTTGTGAATTGCCAACGTGTTCTCGGGTGATGATGATGCCCTGCCGGAGTCCCTTTGCTCTCCCTGGTTCGCGGGAGTTCCTGCCGGGACAAATGTGAGCGATTGGGACCATGTGGAGAGGATCAGATGAGATGGAGGACTAATTACTTAGAGTTGATGAACGCGCAGTCTGGGTCTATCGATTTATCTGCTCTCTCACTACACTTACTCTTCTAACTGTAGACATACTTCTGGCTTCAAGGCAGCGTAGGCATTTTTTTCGTAAAAAAGAAGTGAGCACTGCACGGAATTCAGGCGATATTCTGCCGCCCGAGCACATCCTCGCGCCTTTTCAGGCCGTCGGCTATAAGAGATTGATGAGTGCCAGAGTGGACCCGAGGGCCCACATGAGCACAAGAACGCACGAGGGGGCCACTGAGCACGATGGCGAGGCATACCTGGAGCGCTCGCGATGCCAAACGCATGCTGCAGCCGCGGTAGGATTCTTACGAACAGAAGCATCATCATCGAAAATGTTGCAATGGCGAAGGTCGCATCAGTCTGGATTTTCATTGTGTCCAAGCGGCGGGGGTTTTCACCGTCATTGAGTGGTCGCGCGCTGAATCGGATGCAATGAACGCAAGTAGGGACGAGCACTCGGCGAAAACTCTCAATCCGAAGCTCACCTTTGTCACTCGTGCCTCTGAAGAAGAAGCCGGCGAAAAGTTGCGTCGTGCCGGAGCGGACACCGTTTTTACTCCGTATGCCATGGCGGGACGCCAGCTTGCCGATGCGTTGCTTAGGCCTCATGTCGTAGAATTCCTGGACTTCGCAGGAAGCCATATGGGATCAAAGTCACAACGGAACAGCTCTGCGTCGGCCCCGGGACTGCGTTCGCCGGGAAGACCCTCGGCGAGTTATCGGAGTTGCGAAACTCCGCAGTCATCGTACTCGCGATTCGCAGTTAAAAGGGTGAAACGATCTTCAACCCTCCCGCTGAATCCGAAATCTCACCTGGTGACCTTCTGATCGTCATGGGCGAACGCCCAGGTTTGCAGCGGCTTGAGCAACTTCTCACTACCTAGGCATCGAACTACGCCCGCCTCGACCCCTTCACAGGCACTGCGCGCGGAGTAGTTGAAGCAGCTCATCATAATTGCCCCTTAGGTTTGCTCGTCTGGCTTGCTTCCCACATCTTGGCAATGTGCTCTCCGATGATGATCATTCCGCCCGTGACTCTCGTCGTTTCACGGGATCCCTGGGCGACCGCCGTTTTGGCTTTAGGGGCCGGCGTCTCTACCTTTTGCTTTGGCTCAGTACTTCTCTTCGTTTCACACATTTCTCCTGTTCCCAGCAGTGTCACTATCCAGCAGTGCAGATCACCGACCAAGATGCACGAACCTGGACGATTGCTGTGATGATGAAGGTCGCATCAGTCTGGATTTTCATTGTGTCCGGGCGGCAGGCGTTCTCACCGGTGGCCGCCCACCAGACATTCTCTGGCCAGGCCAGGGCCTCTGCTTGGCCAGATAGCCCTCACCACCCGCCAAATCGCCCTGACCGCTTGTAGGAGCCGGACCTTCTGTTCTCGCTCTTGCATTCGAGATCTAAAGCTGAGTGCGGCTACATGATCGATCAGCGTATGAGGCACCTGCCCCCCAACGCATATGAACACTGACAGCCGTTGCGAGGCACAGACTCGCAGTCAATTTCTTGGCTCGAGCGCTGTCCATTTTTGTCTTGCAAGCTCAGAGGTCGCGGGGTTAACGTCGGGTCCTCTCTCCGATCGGACAACAGTCCAGTGACGTCCCAATTGCAATACCTTCTCTGCCTCGTCGTCGTAGCTTCTCCCCAGGCTGCTCTCGCCCAATTCACACCAGCTACCACAGCTCCGGCGCCCGTAGCACACGTCTATGTGCAAACGCCCCAGGGAGTCAATCTCTACAACACCTCTCCAACGGGGCAACTTACCTTAGCGGCCGGGTCACCGTTCAAGACTGTCGGATTGATGGTCGGGACGAACGGAAAGTACTTCATCAGCAATGGCACGAACTATGTTCACGTCTACGCTATGTCGTCGACCGGTGCCGTCGGGAAGGAAGTTTCCAACATCAACACTGCCCTCTACTCGGGTGCGGAGTGCGGCACGACTGGTCCAACGGTTCTAGACCACAGTGGGCAAAGTCTGTATGTCCAGCACTATAACGCCTTGAGCAGCGGCAGCTACGTCTGCTCTGCCTTCCAGTCGTTCAAGATTGGCAGCACAGGCCAGCTCACCTACATCGGGACCACGGCGAGCTTGATCGACCTGCATACAGGTCCTCCTTCTCCTCTGACCATCAGCGGTCAGAACATCTATGCCTACAACATCAACACTGACGCCATGGGTTATGAATCCGTCTTTGTTGAGGGTTTTAAGCGGACAGCAAGCACCGGGTCTCTGGACCAATGGAACATTGCTGTGACCAATCCCGCGACCTATGACTCTAGCTGGTTATGGATGCAATTCGGTGTGACCGCCGATCCCACAAACCACGTCGCCGTCTTCCAAATCCAGGAGCAAGGCCTCCCGTATGGCCCGTTCGCTTACCCGCAGTTAGCCAGCTTCACGATGGATTCTTCCGGAAATCTCACGACCACCAACACATACAGGAACATGCCTGCACCGTCGGTGTATCCAGGAGTCATGAACATGTCCCCATCCGGAAAGCTGCTAGCGGTCGCCAGTCCTACTGACTACTCTGCCTGCAACTGTGGAAGTGCTAGCTGGGGAACGGCAGGGTTGCAGGTATTCCACTTCAATGGGGCCTCGCCAATCACTCATTACACGGCAACGCTTACCAAGACTCCGATAAACAGCGTTCACTGGGACAACGCGAACCATCTATACGCCCTCAGCTACTCCACCGGAAAGCTCTACGTCTACACGATAACGCCAACGAGCATCACAGAACCCGCCGGTTCGCCCTACACAATCAGCGGCCCTACCGCACTTGTTGTCCGTTGAGAGGTATTTGAGCGCGCAGCTTCAGTGAGTTGTTCGCTTGCTCCAGTAGTCTCACTTTGAATGGGTCCGTCCGTTGAGAAGCGCGCCAGCGGTGGCGATCAGCTCTTCGGATCAATCGGCTTCGCAAGTACCTCAAAGCCGCGCGCCCGGCAGCATCAATCAGATGCTCCGCTACCTGGGCGTAGATGAGGATCACTTTACAGTCTGGATGGCCCTCAAGCAGCTCGTTTGCGCAATCCAGACCGTTCATTCCTGTCAGGATGAATTCGATGATGGCCACACTTGGCTGCCATTCCAGGGCTGCCTCTAACGCCGACTCGCCGTTATACCTGACTCTCATTTCATACCCAGAACGCACAAAGATTTCTGCAATCGTCTCCGCGATGGTCGGTTGACTGTCAACGATCAACATCTTCGGCGCCCTCATGGGTCGCCTCCTAAGGCACGATCATATAGCTGGAGGCATGAGCAGTGGTTTCCGAGCCAAAGGTGCAACGGCGATATCTGAGGTCGACGTTCAATTAGCAATCGAAACCATCTACCGCGTTTGGCGTTCGATCATTGCCTCACAGTTGACGACTCAAGATGCATCAGCATTGGTCTTCCGGACGCGGAGATGTGGCTTTGGAAGATCCCATCGTGATTCGAGTTTCATCGGACGAGACGAAACTCAGCAGGCACAGTCCAATTTCCATGGGGCGGATTGGACAATCTGTCTGTGCTGCGCTGGCGTTGCTCATTCTTGCTGGTGTGGCCACCCTGGCTGTGCGGAGAAGATCGACCCCGCTTTCAGCGCGACCTGGAACTCATCGAAGTGTCCTCCTGCCTGGCGATCTGGAAGTGCAGACTAGCAACTTTGCCGGCCTCGGGGCTCTCGATTGTGGAAGGGTTTTGATTAGTGGGGACCCGAAAATTGCAACCGAGTGTGCCCTGGCGGCCCAAAGGGCCGGGAAGCCTTTTCGCGTTCGCTACGACCTCCAAGGCATTGATTCTTTGGTCGCTGTGGCCATTGTTCGCACTCAGGTGGGGACGGTGGAGACTCTGATGTGGGACAGCGATCCCTCCGGAGGGGGACGCCGTGGACCAGGGGTAGTGTTTCCCAAGAGGTGCCCAGAGCCAGTGCATCTTTGGGTGAACCCAAACGGACGCATCAATTGTTTTCAGAAGGAAAGCTCGCCGCCCAAAGACGTAATGTCCCCGAATGCGGAGCCCTACTAGAGTCACAATGAGCAATTCGCCTAAGAAACCGGGCGGCTAGTTAGCTAACATGTAGCTCCAAACTGGCAGAATGAGCTTATCCCTATCAACGCGAACAACTGAGAAAAGAACGTGGAAAGATTTGTGAAAATGTAACCGTGCAAGGTCGCGAAAATAACGTCGGAGCCAGGACTCTGTCACCGAGACAATCTCTTGCCGAGTTGGCACGGCCGCGTCCTACCTCTTTGCTACTAACACGACTGGCGACGGAACTTGGGAACAGGCTGGCACCGAAGGACCCGCTAAGAAGAGCCTTCTCAGGCAACAGGTCAGCGTGATTCAGCAGCTCATCGCAGATTTGAATTACGAACGTCGGCTCTAAACGATCGATGAGTGCCTGGTGGAGGGCCGAGGGCCCCATGAGCGAAGGAACGCACCAGAGGGCCACTGAGCGCGATAGTGAGGCATTCCTGCAGTCGCTACGATCATCGCCCCACTCCCGATCCGTGAACCGTTGGGATCCTTACAGCAGTTGACCGAAGCGTCCATGCCCGCGAATGTTGCCCGCCTGGGTTCGCTCGGTGTACTTCACAGTGCAGTGGAGGAGAGGTTGTACCCAGACCGCCTCGCGCATCTGCTCCTTGTCTAGCGCTCCGCGTCGGCGCGGTTCGGGCAAGTTTGAGAACGGGCACTCTCTGATCTGCAGGTGACTCATACGCTCCAGAAGATCATGCTTCTTATCGTCGTCAAACCCGAAGCGCACCTTCTCTTTATAGTGCAGTTGATCGCCCCTCTTTTGTCCCACGATCAGAGCGTCGAAGTATGGGTCGCCTCGCTTCAGGTAAGAACGCGGAGGGTGCAGGCTTGCGCCACAGATGCTTCGGAATAGCGAAGAAGGCGAGCAACTCGGGCAGACCCCGTGCTAGTTGCTGCACCATAGGGGATGGTCTCGTCACGACTCTGTCATCCTTTTATTTGGGTGAAAGTTAAAGAAAGAAGAAGCAAGGAGCTTTTGCAGGTTATCCACCTTGCTGACATCGCTCTCCACTCCAATCATGCGGTGACTTAAAGGCGATGGTCTCCTGTTCCCATGCTTTCTGTCGTCGGGGTGGCCCCCGCACAGGACACATTTTTGCCCCGTCATGTTCTTCGGATCTGAGACTCGGCATGTGCAATGACCGCGCCAATCGCGGATACGTCTTCTTTGTGCGCAATTGCCACGCCTCCTCCGCATAGTCGGGCGCTTGTTACGCTGGCAGCATGGCTCGACGACTGAGCGCGATAGTTGCGGCATCTCTGGCTCAGATGGCACGGACGGCAATTTCACGGAGCGATAAGACGTCTCCCATCGGAACCGGGAACAGCGCGAATAACAAGCGGCAGTCTCGAGCAGGATGGCTGAGCATTGCTAGCCCTCGCCTCACCTGGCGCCTATCGGACGGAAATGGATGTGGGGTCAACGCGCGGGCCGCAATCAATCCGTTTCAGTGCCCCATTCGGTGTCCTGCAATTGACGAATGAGGTCACTTCACGTCAGTTTTCAGGACCCCAGACGCCTCTGGAAACCGGGCCCGTAGATCAAACCTCGGGTTCCGCGTGGAGCGAAGGTGCCACCGGCGCCGGCGAGAACGCTCCGGGCTCAAACCACTGCTTCGTGCTTGTTCCGCCTGAGAACTGGTGATCCAGAACAAGCGTTTTCGTGGCGCCGGTATTCATTGTCGCGACCGAGCCAGTCTAAGGAGTGCTTTCCATCGCGATACGCACTAGCTGCCCGCGGCCTGCCCAACGAGCACTCTGCATGACTTACAAATCCGCCAAACTGCCGAATTTGCCGACGCCTACGAGGTCTTACATCCGAGAAGCTCGGTTTTGCAGACAAGCGTTTCATGTCAAGAAGGTGTTAAAGATTAGGCGCAGATCCAGCGACTAAGTTGCTCGTAGCGCCAACCTAGTGGTGAAGAGAAAGCGGCGCGGGGACTTTCGTATCCAAATAGCCGGCCGATTCACTCCGGCAAAGCAAAGCTGAATAGATCGAAGCCGGACGCAATCGCGACGTACTGTTTGCCCCGTACCGCGTAGCTCATCGGGGATGCGTGAAAAGTTTGTCCGGTGTTAAAGTGCCACAGCGACTTTCCGGTCTCGGCATCCGCCGCTTCAAAAAAATCTGCATCATCGGCAAAAAAGACCAGACCGGACGCGGTTGTCATGACACCACCCCAGGAATGAGAATCTCCTAATTGTGGGTAGCGCCATGCAATAGTCGCGGTTTGGGGATCGAATGCAAGAAGGATCCGTTCGGTTTTGTCGTTTGGATTGTGCTTCGTTCCTGTTGAGTAATACTCTCGGCCCTCTTCAAATGGGGCTGGCTTTACGAAATAGGCCGAGCAACCCTCGAAAGCCAAAAAGTAGAACAAGTGTGTCGCCTCGCTGTAAGAAGGCGAGAACCAGTTGGTAGCGCCTACAACGCCCGGGCAGATTAAGGTTCCATCCGGGGTGGGCTTTAAATCCGTAACCATCGGACGGCCATTAGCATCTATTCCTGTCGCCCAATTGATCTTCTTTGCAAATGGTGTAGCCGATAGGAATTTGCCGTTGGTTCGATCAAGAAGATAGATAAAACCATTCCGGTTTGCCTCGATGAGAAGCTTCCTCGGTTTTCCCTGATATTGCATGTCTGCCAGGACGGGTGTCTCCGCACCATCGTAGTCGTATAAGTCATGCGGTGTGAATTGGAAGTACCATTTTAATTTTCCGGTATCCGGATCGATCGCCAGTAGACTGGCAGTGTAAAGGTCATCGCCGGGCCGCACGCTGCCATCGTAATCTGGCGCTGCATTGCTGGTACCCCAATACAGGGTATTCAGCTCTGGATCATATGTTCCCGGCATCCAAGCGGTCCCGCCACCGCGCAGATAGCTATCTCCAGGCCAGCTTGAAGAGCCGAATTCTCCCGGGCCGGGAATCGTCCACAGACGCCATGCCAACTTACCGGACATAGAATCGAATGCCGCGAGAAAGCCGCGAACTCCGTCGTCCCCGCCTGAGGTTCCTACCAGTACCTTGTCTTTTACGATCAGTGGGGCGCTCGTAGCTCCGTAGTTCTTGTTCCAGCCGGCGTATGCCACATCCCAGATCAGGTTTCCAGATCGTGCGTCCAGGCACAAGAGGTGAGCATTGTCGGTTTCCATATAGATCCGCGTGCCCAAGAGAGCAACGCCTCGGCTGATATGTCCGGAGGCGTCATCAATCAAGCCCTGGGAAACTGGCCGGGAATAGTGCCACAGGATCTGTCCAGTTTGTGCGTTGAGAGCATATGCATCATTAGAAGCCGTGACATACATGATCCCGTTGACAACCACGGGCGTGACTTCCAGAATCCCCGCATTCTTGCTGTGGAAGACCCATTGAGCCTGAAGATGATTGACATTTTGTGGCGTGATTTGCGTGAGGCTGCTAAAGCGCCTTCCTGTGTAATCACCGTTGTAAGAAGGCCAGTCGTCTTTGATGGTTCGAGAGAGCAGATGTGAGGCTTGTACACCTGGAGCACGTGCGAGGGATGGATCACTATCCTGCCCGCTCACGGGAAGGGACAAGATAAACGCGCAGAGGGCGATTAGCCATTTCGTTTGTAGCCTCATGCGGTCAACGTCCTTCATCCATTTCAGTTACAAATACTTCGCCGAGGGCTCCTCGATCGAGCCCGCTGCTATCGATCAGGTGAATCGAGACTCGCGCCACGTTCTTGGTCGTGGTTATCGTTTGTGCGAGTTGAACCGGGTCTTGCGGTTGAACCGATTGGAGGGAAACCTCCCCCGTTTCTGCGCCACTTCCATCATAAAGATATGCCTTAAGCGCGCCCGGGAAGAAGACGCCAAAAGTGCCCGAAAGCTCGAGTTTCCCGGCACTCTTCTTCGCGAGGAGAGGTCGCCCTACCAATCCCGCCTCGGTAACCGTTGTCAAATCGGAACTCATACGGGACGGAAACCAGTAGGTTTCCATTGCGTATGTCTCGCCTGGTGTCAAGACTGCCATGGGACTGTTGAGTTCTGCCTCCATATAGTAGGGCGTCTCTTCGAGGTTTCTTGAGGTCAGGTAGGGCATACCCTGGGCATTCAGTTGCACCGTGGGTCCGTTCTTGTAGAAGATAACCGAAGCTTTGTCGGGATAATCTGCACCTTCGATATGCTTGGTCTTTTCCACCATCGCGTAGTGAGTTGCTCCATCGACTAGCGCTATCCAACCGGCGGCTGAGTCGAGCCACACCTCGCTCTCGAGATATCTCCAATTCAGCCGAAATAGTCCATCCTTGACGCTGAAGGATGGATCGTTAGCCAGCCCATCGCGCACATGATAGCCATTCAAATATGAGGAGCGGGAATTGAGCGGCGCGAAGGCCCAAAAGTCATGGTTGTACTGGTTGGGATCGCTGGCGTCGGACAGATCATATTGAGACACGGACTGCACAGACCAGGCGATAGAGTGGCCCGTGATGTTCTTGGTAATCGCATGGAAGAAGATCTCAGGCGAATCGCTGCCGATAGTTATCTCACGCGTGTATCGAAGGCCCGTGGGCGGATCTGGGGGACCCTCCAGCCGCACCGTGCAGCGATCGTTTTGTGACAGAATCGAGAAGGCATATGCGCCGTCGTCAAGAGGAGTAGAAGCTCCTGTCCAGTGCTGCTCGTCATCATTGCCTTCGGGTAGGGGCCAAATCTTGTCGCCCCCATAGTTGATCCAGCGGCCCGCAGCCTCGGCCGGGGAAATGTATTTGCCCTTGTAAACCGGGTTGACGAATAAATAGGGGTGTCCGTTGAAACTGACTTGCATCAGCCGGCCGCCCAACTGAGGAACAAAGGTCAACTTCACCCATTCGTTCGTCACCTCCTGGGCTTGCCAACCATCAAAGACTACTGCATGGATTTGGCACGAAGTCGATGGAGTGGGTGCGGACTGCTGAGCACCCCCCGAGGAGACCGCTAGAGCAAAGGTAAGGAAGCAGCTGACGGCAGTCAATTTCATCTACGTGCGCCCTCGTTCAGCGGAACATTTTCTTCTGAATGGATCGTGATGAGAGTCGGTGAGCCTCCCTTCGCCTCCATTCATGGCCAGGGATCTAGTTGCTTGGTGTTGTGCGAATGCCTTTGGCCGTCTGGCCAGGGAGTGAGCGTTTTACCGCGATGAAGGAGATTTGTTCGGCAGCTTCATCGTGCACTTCGAAGTTCTGCTGCAGAACCGACCTGGCAGGATAACGGCCCGCAAAAAACTTGCCATATAGCGCGTTCACTCGATCTGCGTCCTGTATCTGGCGCAAATAGACGGTACTAGAAACAACGTCGGAGAATTCCATGTCAGCTTCTTGCAATCCATCCAAAAGATTGCGCATGGACTGTCGCAGCTGTAACTCAAGATCGGGCGTGACTATTCCTTGATCTGGAATGAAGCCGTCTTTAGCAGAGAGATACAGAGTGTCGCCATAGAGAATGCCGGGGCTGGCGGTGGGGCTCGGGGGCATATTTCTTGGCCGCATCGCTTTGCGTTTGCTGAGGTCTGCTCCGGCGATGCAACTAAATACAATGTGCCCTCCTTCAGGGAGACCGGCGACCTGGATGGTACCACGGCCCGGTGTATTGCCAAATTCGAAATAACTTGCGTAAATCTTGCCCATGACATCGTATTGCCCAGCGACGCTCATGTAGGGATTCACCCATAGAACATTCTTCATGCTTAGCCGGGCAGCGTTGAGCACTGTACTTACATTTTCGAGAGCTTGCCTAACTTCTCCCGGGAAATCAGACGCTTGTCTCCCGGTAATCGGATCCCGACCCTCCTGCGCCGACAGATACACGATTTCACCTGCCCGGATTGCAGGCGGATCTGCGTGGGGGGCTCGCGCCCAGCCTCGCGGCCAAATTGCTTCTCTGTGAATCCTGTCTGCCACGGCGATGCAGTTGAGTTCCACTTTTTCCCCATCCGGAAGAGCTGCAACCATGAGAACAGTCCGTGCCGGAGGGCCTTGGCCGATTGTCCGCCAATAAACCTCGTTCATGACTGACACGTCCTGCTGATTCACGAGATAGATGTTCATCGAAACGATGTTCCCAAAATTCATGCTTGCAGACTTCAGCACAGCTTGGACATTGCTTAGGGCTTGCGCGACTTGTCCGGCGAACTCCGGGGGACGGGTACCGTCCGACTTACGGCTTCCTTGACCAGACATGTAGAGGGTGCCCTCGGTCAGAATGCCAGGACTGTGGAACGAATCGGCGGCCGTTGCATGGCCCTGCGGTTGGATGACTTTCATTCCGGAGTCTTGGGCAACGAGATTGAGCCCGAACAGGCAGAAACAAAGGCAGACAATGGAAGGGAGGCAGCATTTGAACCGATCGATCATTTCTCCTCCGGGCGATTAGTGCGCTTGTAGATAGGGGACGAATCCGTGTGCCTTGGTTCGTAGTTTGTACACAGATGTCGTTGCTGTTATGTACAGGGTTGAGTAGTCGGGGTCTCCCCATGCGAGATTTGCCGGTTGCTCGGGAACTACGATGGTCCCAAGATGAAGGCCTTTCGGAGACCATACCCAAATACCCCTTGGGCCTGTCACATATAGATTGCCATCTCGATCAACCTTCATGCCGTCCGGTACACCGTCCTTTGGACCACCGGGCTCTGTACCGAAAATCCGTCCATTGCTCAAGCTACCGTCGGCGTGAAATTTGTATACGCGGATATTTCGCTGGGTGGAATCATCCACATACAACCTGGTGCCATCTGGCGAGAACGCGAGTCCATTCGGATCTTCCAGATCCTTTGTCAGCAGTTGAAGTTGGCCATCCAGAGCGATGCGATAGACGCCTTTATAGGGGAGTTCCTGCTTCTGCCCGCGGGGCAAGTCAGAAGTTGGATCAGTAAAGTAGATAGCGCCATCCAGACCAAGTACCACGTCGTTGGGACTGTTTAGACGCTTCCCGTGGAAATGGTCGGCTACGATTTTGTAGCTTTTACCGTCGGGCGATAGACGGATGATTGCCCGCAGTACGCTGGCGCAGTCCAGAAGACGGTGTTGCGGATCATAGGAGTTGCCATCGGGGTCGCCCAGAGAGATGATTTCCTGTTTTTCACCAGTAGACGTGTTCACCTTGAAGATTTTGTTGAGAGTTTCATCACTCACCCAGAGATAACCTGAGCTATCCCAAACAGGCCCCTCAGTAAAACCGAAGCCCGAAGCCAGCTTGGTCAGCCGTGCTTTCCGATCGAAGAGAGTCCAAAACTCGGGTGTAAGGGCCTGAAGTTCGACCGCCGGCTTGTTCATTTCTCCATGACTTAGGCGGTGGGTCGCTCCGCCGATCAGCAGCAAGGTCAGACCAACTGTCGTAACCTTGGCGATGGCGATGTTGAGCCACGATTCATTGAAGCAAAAGGGTAAGTGCTTATTCATCATCATCGCGAGATTTTGAGGCTTGTTTTGGAAAGCGCTTGGAATTTTGGCTTCCTGTATGAACGAGATAGCTGACCAGATCATTTATCTGCGTGTCATTCAGCATCGACCTGTAATTACCCGGCATCAACGAGCGAGATCCCACATCTACGTCGGTGAGTTGTGACTTCTGAAAATGACGAAATTCCCCATCCATAGTCTGAATCGAAACGGAAAAATTATCCTCTACCTTGAGCAGGCCAGTGAACTTCTGTCCAGTGTTCGTCACGACCGTTGTAGCCTTCTCCTGGGGAGGCAAATTCCTTTCAGGATCCAAAATTACGCTTCTGATCTGGCCGGCGCTTTCGTGGGTTCCGTAAAGCGAAAGATCACTGCCAATGAAGCCGCCTTTCCCGTTGACCATATGGCATTCTGAGCATCGCGCTTTGCCGAAGAAAAGAGCTTCTCCTCCCTTTGGGTCTCCGGGGAGTTTGATGGCGGTTTGTCGCCCTTGCAGAGTTCGTAAGTACCGAACAATACCGGTCAACTTCTCTGGGCCGAGCCACCCAAAGGCAGGCATACCAGGAATTCCATCTCGCGCGATCGCGATCAGGTCTGAGTCGGCGAGCCGCCGCACATCAGGAGAAGTTGCGATGTCGGGCGCATGTTCGCCGCCGCGTCCATCGGACCCGTGACAGCCCGCGCAGTTGGAGGCGAAGAGCATCGAGCCTTTACCATCCGCTGCAGTAGTATTTTTTGCCCGTTGTTGTGCGCGCAGGCCTGTGATCGATACTAATCCAAGCAGCAAATATTGGATCGAGATCGTGCGCCAACGACTCGTCATTCGCCTAAGACCTCTTTCAACGTTCGATATCTACTGTGCTAGCAACAAGGTCGCGCTGAGAGCCTCAATGTTCTGCGCCCATTTGCACCATACCCGGATACCACGAGCGCACGGCGAGAATACGGGACTTGACGTGCGCGGCACTGTAATATCCGACAGTGCAGTTGAGCCGGAAGAAATAGGCATCCCCTGCTTTGGCAGGATGCTGCCCTGCGATTCCATCCACTCCTCCCCCTGCGACCATCACGCCGTGGCCACTCAAGACCAGATAAATCTCCTCTTCGCGCTCATGGTGATGAGGAAAGTTAGTACCGCCTGGTGCGATTTCCATCAGGAAGAGACTGGTCAAGACGCGGCCGGCTGCAATGCGGTCGCGCTTACTATCGACATCCCCCATCAGTAGACGGTAACGAGTCGAATCAGGGTGGCCGCTCACCCTGCTTGTCGGCACATCCTCAATGTTGGCCTTCAATGCCTGCAGCGGTGGCTGAGTTTTCTCAAAGCCTTTAGTACAGAATCCCATGATGATCACGGTTAGTGGCACGTCAGACTTATTGCTCAGAGCATGCGCAATCGTTGATGGGATATATAAGTAGTCTTCTTTCTTGACAGAGACGGTTGCATCTCCGTACTTCACGGAGCCCGTACCTTCGAGTACGACGTACACTTGGTCTTCGTCTGGATACTGGACCAATCCGCAGACGCCATTCGGATCGATCACCGCTTCTCCATAACGCGCAACTCCGACGACTGCAGATGTATCCGAGTCTCCCTGACCGAACAGCGCCCGGTAGTGGCACGTCTTCGTCGTGATATCTGACTTCTTCTCCCCAACGGCAGGAGTGTCACGATAAAGAAAGGTAGGATCGATCTTGCGATCGTTCGCGTGGAGCAGGGGTGCGCCAAAAATTCCTAT
Organism: uncultured Acidobacteriaceae bacterium; assembly: GCA_963737035.1. Classification (GTDB taxonomy): domain Bacteria; phylum Acidobacteriota; class Terriglobia; order Terriglobales; family Acidobacteriaceae; genus KBS-83. Next base: position 45,036 of record CAVTRJ010000015.1, read on the forward strand.
GAGCAGAGCGACGAGCCCGAGTACACGGCGCCGGCTATCTTCCCCATGGCATATTGCGATCAAAGAAACTCTCTCGGGGTCTAGGTATCTGTTCACTGCAGTCGACTCATCTGAATTTGGTAAGCCCCGCACTTTGCAATCAGAGCTCTATGGCCGAAGGCGCTTATGCCGATTGTTTGCGGGCCTTATCAAGAATCTGACGTAGGCGATTTCCTACCGTCAGATCTTCACCCGGCTGTAAGGTCATGGAGACAATTTGCAACTCGTTCGGAGGCGCCTCCGCGCTTTCCTTGGGGTCATCGCCTTCGCGGACTGCGGGTACCCCACTTGGATTATTGTTGGTGAGCACCTCAATACGAGGTTCGCCCTCCCGTAGCTGTTCAGCGCATTGATCCACCGTCAAACCGAACCGCTGCACGTCCCACTTCACCGTCAGGGTCGGATAGCTGTTTTCTTCTTTAGGGATGGTGATTGATGTAGTGACTCCTGGTACGGTTTGAACCAATGTCTGGATGCGTTCAACCCGGCCCTGCCAATCTTTGTTTAAAGCAGCGAGATCCGCCTGGGACCAGTAGTCGATCGCTGCAAGGATTCCTATAATCTCTTCTTTGCCGACCTTCATGGCCCGACATACGGCGCCCTCCCATGGATTGTTATTTGCCATTGCGGCATCGATCAGGTCCTTCCGGCCTAGCAACACCCCAGAGCACTGCGGGCCGCCCAAACCCTTTCCGCCGCTAAAGCAATATAGATCGACGCCGATCTTTGCGTAGCGTCTGAAGTTCTCAAAGGGGGGAATGCCCGCCGCATCGTCCAGCAGCAGGGGGACGCCGGCGGCGCGCGCGATCTTCAGCGCATTCGGTAAGCGGTCATCCCGCCAGGTTGTATAGACCATGGCAGTTTGTGGAGTGATAGCGGACTGCAGATTGTCTACTCCATGAGCAAGCACCAGCCGGCCTCCGGCGAGGCGTATCGCACTGTCGAATGCGCTCCGTCCTCCGAGCATCACCACTTCATGTTTCAAACCGGTTGTGTCGGGCAGTTGCCACACATTTTTTGGATCGGTCCCGGCAATGCAGCCCGCGGTCGCCAGAGCCATGGAGCCAGCCGAGCCAGAGGTGACCATTCCGGATTCGGCACCGGAAAGTTCCGCAAGCCTTTTGCCTGCTGCCCGCTGCAGTTCAAACAAGTCAACGAACTGTCGCGATGCAGCCTCGACCGCTTGCCTCACCCCCGGCAGTTCCAGGGACCCGCTCAGATAGGTCCACGTTCCTCGCCCATTGATCAACGGCCGGACCCCAAGGCGGGTATAAACATCGGCGGAGGAAGATCTTCCTGTAGTAACCGCCACGGTGCTCGCCAAACTTCGCGAGGCAAGGGTGGCAAAAAGAGGAGCAGCGGCCAGCAATTTAAGGAAAGAGCGTCTATCGTTCGGGCTATTTTCGAGCTCATGCTCGGGCAGCATATCGTCCCTTCCTACTGCAGCTGCCCTAGGGCCTGCTGGTTGTGTTGTGCACGCAGTGCAGTGATCGATATCAGTCCAAGCACAAAAAAGTGGTGGAGAACACTTGCCGCCGATTCAGCGTTCGCTAAAGACCTGTTTGACACGAATCACACCCACCCTGCCGCGCCACGTGGTAACAAATTGCGGACCTTAAAACAAATTTTTCTTAGAATAGGAACTTCAAGGCAACCTGCATGATACGAGGATCGCGGGCGCTAGTTACATACCCGAAACCACCTTGGCCGCTGTTGTTGACGAGTCCATTCGGATTCATGAACTGTGCATGATTGAAGACATTGAATGCCTCTGCCCGAAACTGTAGCTTAGTGGCCTCGGTGATGGCAGTAGTCTTGAGCAGCGCCATATCATAGTTATCGATGCCAGGACCGGGGAAGGATCGCCGCATTGCGTTGCCAACTTGCCCGATCGTCTCCGGGACGTAGTAGTTCGGGTTGAAATATGCGAGCCCTTTTCGCGGGTTCCGGTTTATATAAAGAGGGCTGCCGTTGTTCGCGTAGTTTGGCACATCTACATTTGCATTAAAGGCGCCAAGCAGTGAATTGTCGTCATTCTCATTCAGAGTGACCGGCTCTCCCTTGGCAAACGTAGCTACGCCGGAAAGCTCCCAACCCGCGGTGAACCGCTTCGCGATATCCCCTCCGCCGATGAAGTGATCGAAGGGCAACTGCACGGTATAGCTGGCGACAAGGTTATGCGGAACGTCGAAGCTCGATAATGCGCGGGTTTGGCCCGGATTTAAGGGATTGGTCGCGTCAAAGGAATCTGAACCGTTATCCAGCGACTTCTCAAAGGTGTAGCCAATCAAGAAATTGAGATATTTTTCAGTGTGCTCCACGGTTACCTGCAGCGAGTTGAAGCTAGAGCTGACCGCGGTCTTCATGTACGGATTGCTGTTGAAGTTAATCCCGAAGTTCGGCCTGGTTCCGTTCACTGTCTGGCCGCTCGCCGTGGTGTAGGTCGTGTCTTCCCCGAATGGCCCGCAAGTCGTCGTACCGGGCGCGACATTGGCTGGATTACTAAGTTGCAGGCAGAGGGCCTGGTCGCCTGGATTTGATTCCTCAAATGTCAACAACTGCCGGCCGACGGTGCCGACGTAGTTCACGCTTAGCACAGTTGCGGTTCCCAATTGCCGCTGGAACGAGAGTTCCCATTCCTGAACATACGGCACCTTGTTCTTATAATAGTAATAGTCTGATCCGCCGATGGGTGTCGCTCCCGCCCAATTGAATGTCGTATCGGGATTCTTAGGAGAGACGTTGGTCGGGGGAAACGCGAAGGGGAACTTTTGTCCCGCCGGAGTTCCCGACGGCCGATCGACAAACGGGGTGGCCAACTCAGTCGACGAAACAGAATAGTAGTTGCCGTAAGGAGCATCGCCCACCTCAACGAAACCGGTGGCGTCCTCGATAGAGCTATAGAAGATCCCATAACCGGCGCGTATGCTGGTTTTTCCAGCACCGCCCAGCATCTTGCCCAGAAAACCATCGCTCACGTCTGGCGCGTAGGCAAAGCCGATTCTGGGAGCGAAGTTCGTGTACTTGGTTGGTCCAAGGGTGCGAGGAATACCCGGATCTCCAGGTACTACCAAGCCCAGAGGAGCACCGGGGAAAGATAGTGACTGCTCACCGGCGACGACCGTTTCGAGCTTATTCTGCGTGTCGTACCAGGGAGTAGCAACTTCCCAGCGCAGGCCGTAGTTGAGGGTGAGATTGCGGGATGCACGCCAGCTATCCTGAGCATAAAATCCATAGTATTTGCTTCGCGAATCGAGAAGTTGCTGGCTTGCCTGCACAAAGCTGTCCGGCGCCCCAATCAGAAAATCGGCAAAATCCACGCCGGTTTCGGACCCGTTAAAGCCAAAGCACCCGTTATAGCAATCGTAGTTCCGCTCGTTGATCTGGTTGTAGTGGAGGTTGGTTCCAAACTGCAGGGTATGTGTTCCAAAAACCTTGGTGACGTTGTCGATGATCTGAAACGTGTTGTTGTATTGCCTCAACGCATCAGGCGGAACACCAAGGCTGAAGTTGTTGAACATCAAGTTTGCAACACCCTCGTACCCAGGATTGATAGGGGAGATGCCGCCAGCAGGGCCCCATGGAGTAACAAAACCCTGCGAGGCAAGCGTGACACCCAAACCCTGGCCTGCGGTGGGTTGGCCTGTCTGGTTCACATCGCGCAAGTAGGCGAGACGAAGGTCGTTGACTGTGGAGGAGTTAAATGTGGTGGTCAACCCTAAATTGATCATTTGGGTTTTGCCCCGATTGGTTGCGGCAAAGCCTGGGACCGATACCTGGCTATACGGATTCACAGTATTGAATCGATCAAAAAAGTAATAACCGAACACAGCGCCAATTCTCGTAGGAATGTCGATTCGCCCGCTTCCCTTATCGTCTGTCAAATTCTCGTTGAAGGCAGAGGTAGAGAAGTTAGGGGAATTGTTGACAACTCCGTTGGCCGTAGGGAGGAACTTCAGCGAGTTCACCGCAACGGGCGACCACGCGGTCTGGGGAATGACAGCATTGGGGAAGACGCACGTTCCGCTGTCCGTGCAGCCCGGAGTGTAATAACTTTCCCCCTGCGTTACGGGATATCCCAATGTCTGGGTGAGAGTGTTAGCCCAGCCGGCACCGATGACTGTGCCAGTGAGCGAGTTCGCCTGGTCCGTCAGGTCACCCGTGCGGTCTGAATTTGAAGGCACGGGATAGCTCTGTGTCTGTCCCAGAATCTGTCGCGTTCCCTGATAATCGGCAAACCAGAAAATCTTGTTTTTGCGGATTGGCCCCCCGGCCGAACCGCCGAATTGATTCTGGATGAAAACGCCGCGCGTCGGGGAGTAGTAGTTTTTGGCATCCAGATCAGTGTTGCGCAGGAAGTCGAAGACGGTGCCGTGATACTGATTGGTTCCCGACTTGGTGACCACATTGACCTGGCCGCCGCTGTAATTTCCATACTCTGCATCGAAGTTGTTCGTGATAATGCGGAACTGCGCGATGGAGTCAAGATTAGGGATCATTGCGGCGCCGTTGTGGACGCCTTCTTCCGCATTTGCTCCATTCACCATGAACGCGTTAGACCCGGTGCGGCCCCCGTTGACGGATTGTTGGCCGTTGTCGAGGTCACCCGAGACCTGCGTCGCTCCGACTCCCGATGTTTGGCTGTCCTGGCTATGGGAATAGGGCGACACGCCTGGTTGCAACTTCAGCAGGTCGATGTAGGAACGTCCGTTCAACGGCACAGAGGTAATCTTTTCGCCCTCGATGACTACGCCGTTCTGCGTGCTTTGCGTCTCCACCTGCAGAGTGTCGCTTTTCACGTTGACAGTATTGGTGACCGTACCGAGTTGCATGGTGATGTCGACGCGAAGCGAGGAGTTCGCATCGATCTTCACGCCGGTCTGGACATAGTCGCGGAAACCAGGCTGGCTGACCCTCACGTCGTAAAGATCAACGTTCAAAGTCGGGAAGCTGTAAAAACCCTTCGAATCGCTGACCGCGGTCGTCCTCACGTTCGTGGTCAAACTAGTGGCTACTACGGTCAATCCCGGCATGACAGCTCCGTTGGGATCGGTGACCACTCCAGAGATCGAGCCGGTGATGGCTGCCCACAGGGTAGCTGTTCCCAGAAGGCCGCCCACGAACAGAACTAGCCTGATAAAGCGAGCCATGGCAGTCCAACCTTTCGAATGAAGACACGTGGAGCGATGGGTCAGCACTATCCGAAACGGATCGATGGGAAATGATACTAATCGTAAGCCCTCAAGGCGTCAAGGGCGATCCCTCCCCCAAGGGGCTCTCCTTCGTTGATCACTGTGCATTCCAATTGGGCGTCAGCAGATCGAGCTGCATCGCTCAATGCGTGCTTTGTCCTGTTATCACCAGCTGAGAATTACTCGCAGATAGCCCTTCAACCAGGAGTGATCCGCGCTGCAATTCTGAAACGCTTACTCGTCGCGGTGAATGCAATGCTCAAAGAGATCACGGGCAAATCTCTAAAAGTGACAATGATCAATCAGAAAGCTAACGGGATGAGGACTGAGCGCCTGCCCTGCTTTGCCTGCTTACTGCGTCATGTGCTGCACAGTTGCAGCCGGGCAGCTCAGAGTGAACGATGGGCTCGTTGTTCTCGACGCGGGAGCGGCAGAACAAATTGCGACTGATGTACTCGAACAAAGTTGAATCGGCTGGTGCCTACCACGGACAGGGATTCGCTGTCGATGTCGAGCATTGATTACACAATCTCGAAAATCGTGCATTGCAAATCTGGTTGGCGAAATGGTGTCGGAGCCAAGTTCGAAGACGTGCGCGTCCCGATATATTTCCTTCAAGTTCCTTTACCGTTCGGGCGCATCCGTAGTGATCCTCGTCGCGCTTTCTTCTTGAGTTCAGATAGCGTTTCTCTTTCTCGTCTCACAGGCATCTCCCATCGGCCCGAATCTGCAACGTCGAGCGCAGAGCAAGCTTTAGAATTCATCGCACGAGCCGTATGAATCGCTCTTGTAATGCGAATGGACACGGGCATGTTGATCGGACCATCTTTACGCCCTCAGCTATTCCACCGGAAAGCTCTACGTCTACGCGATCACGCCAACGAGCATCACTCCTGTTTCCGGCTCTCCCTACACGATCGGCAGTCCGACAGGTTTGTTTGTTCGCTGACTTCGAAGAGGACTCGGGCTCGGCGAACCACTGTTCTTAATATGCCCGATGCGACGCCGGATCTACCGCGTGCCACCTGACTGCGTTTGGCCATTACGCCGTGTTTATGAAGAAACTCTGCCTTCCGGGGAATGAAACGGCCTCGAAATCGGGCGCCCATCACAGGAAGGTCATCTCTAGTCGCAAACGGGACGCTCCCGTCGTTTCGAACACACAGAATGGGCACGTCGGCGAATTCCCGTTATCGTTGCACTTGGAATCTGCATTCCGGAAATTGGGGGAAAAGTCCGCTTCAACTGACACGTCATTCCGGGTACAGCGATTCCGTGCACAAATAAGCCGAGGCGGAGACGATACACGCACGCCGTTCTAGAGGGCCGCATCAGATTCCGGGTCGGCCCCGACCCCTAGCTCCACGCCAAGCCGATCGTTTATCTAACCACCTCCGCCGACCGACCGAGTCCGATACCACAACGCTATTGACCTGATTTTTGCAACTGAGCCGCTATAGTACGAGACTCCCCCGCTTCCACGTTGATCGATCTCTCCCATGGGGTAAAGCCCTTTCCTGTGATCTTGAAGGAATGAGAACCGGATTTAAGCCTAAGTTGGCTGGGCGTGCTACCGGCGTAGTCACCATCGACTGCGATGTCTGCACCGCTCGGTTCCGAAGTGATCTGTACTATCGCCACGTCGGCCTGGGCGGTGGCCTGTGTCCGTAATATGACCGGGTGGTTATCCGGCATTCGCTCCCGAATTCTCCGAACGCAACAGTGACAGTTACTTTTCTGAATGGTGTTGGACGGCAGGTTCGATGTCTCGCCTGCCTTGCAAAGTGTAGTTGCAAACCCAATGCTCGAAAAAGCTGTAGTCCCCTTGCGTTCGGATGGTTCGAAGAATCATCGCCCCGATCTGGGATCGAGGTAATCCCAGGGTTTGTCGCCTGCCGCCCAGACTGAACTATTTTGGCAAATGGTCCTCGGAAACCAATCGGGCTCCCTCGCGCTGATCGACTCTCAAAGCTCGGAATGACAGATTTGGGCGTACTCCAACCTGATGTCAGAGCATTGGGGCTATGCCGCCAGCTTGTCTGCTAACTAATTCTCTAGTTGCTCGTCTGAATGAATACAGATCGCCGGACACTGCCGGCTGAAGGTACTCATTGCCTCCCAAACGCTCCAACACGCTCACCGAAGCTGAACTGCGCATCATGCGAGTTCTGTGGACGCGCGGGGATTCTCTGGTCAGCGATCTGGTTACGGCGATATCAGAGGACACCCCTCTTGCCTACACCTCTGTGCTAACGACGGTTCGTATCCTTGAGCAAAAAGGTTATGTGGAGCACCGTCAAGAAGGACGCGCTTTTCTCTACCGTCCCTGCATCGCCGAGCATGAAGCCAGTCGCTCGGAAGTCAGCCATCTACTGCATCGCTTCTTCGGTAATTCGCGAGAACAGCTTTTGCTCACTCTCCTCGGCGATGGCGACATCACACATGTCGAACTGCAGCGCTTGAAAAAAGCCATCGCTGAAAGTGAAGCCTCTGGTGAAAGGGGCGATGGATAAAGATGCAGCCGACCGCGATACACATATCTCTTGAGATCGCGCGGTTCATCGCGCAGGCAGCCATCACCGGCTTGTGGCAGGGACTGGTACTGATCGTGGCCGTCGGAGTCTTTCTGCACTTCATGTCGCGCTTAGGCGCCGCTGTGCGATTTGCGCTCTGGGGGTTAGCTTTCACGCTTGCGGCTACGCTCCCTCTCATGCATCTTCCCGCAGGCACGCTCATCAAGCCGCATGTGACCTCTGCAGTAGTGCATCTGGGAGCAGTGTGGGGATTCGCCATCGCTGCGTTCTGGATCATCCTTATGCTTGTGCGCGGCACTCGCCTCCTGATGCACGTGATCTATCTGCTGCGCGTCTGGAAACGCGCGAAGCCTGCCTCCTCTGAGCCCGCGATTCACGCACTTCTGCAGAGCGGTCCGCGCGCCGCAGAACTCTGCACATCCGCAGACGTAGATTCGCCGTGTGTGATCGGCTTCTTCTCGCCGCGCCTTCTCATACCGGGGTGGTTATTTGCGAAGCTCGCGCCGTCGGAACTGCAGCATATTGTGCTTCATGAATGCGAGCATCTACGGCGCTACGACGATTGGATGAATCTCCTTCAACAGATTGGCCTCGTACTCTTTCCCTTGAATCCGGCACTCTTCTGGCTGAACCGCCGATTGGGCCTTGAGCGAGAGCTTGCATGTGATGCCAGTGTGGTTGCTTCGACAGAAGCGCCATTTGATTACGCCCGCTGCCTGACGCGACTGGCGGAGCATCGTCTTTACCGGCGCAGCGTTGCCCTATCGCTCTCCGCATGGGGCCGCCAATCGGAGCTCACGCGGCGCGTCCATAATCTGCTGCGCCCTCCCGTCAAATTGTCTCGACTGCAGGCACAATTCTCAGTTGCGATGATCTGTGGCGGGTTAATCGCTGGTGGTGTCGAGATGGCTCGCTTCCCTCATTTCTTCTCTTTCACCAACCCGACCACGGATGCTGTGGCGGCTGCCCCCACGGGCGTGATTCCAATTCAGGCAGCTCCTCGCGCGCTTCCAGTGGTCTACCATCCAGCCGCTCAGGCACACTCAACCTTGTTGAAGGCTGTGTTGCCGGCACGCAACGTACATCGCACCCCGGCCAAGATCCGCTTCACGGCCCAGCCACCCGTTGCCCACATCTCGAAGGAAGTCCACTCGCAACCACAGTTCTTGTTAACATCCTTCACCGTGCAGAGGAGTCTATCGGGCAACACTGCTCTGGTCTCTGCTCAGTCCGCTCGATTCTCATCGTCTTATGCCGCCGTTCGATTCAACAACGGCTGGCTGATTATTCAACTGTAGCGACCCAAAATACTGCAATGAGGAAGAACTATGCCTGCATTAACTAATCAATTAGTCGCAAAGCTTCGTAGATTTACTGTGCCCGCCAGCCTGGTTGCTGTTGCGGTCGTTGGCTCAACTCTCTACTTCCACCAAAACAATGTTCATGCAGCGGGGGTAACTGCTGCTCCACTGGACGACAACAGCGTAGCTGCGTTGACTTCGGTCGATCGCGCAATGGAGTCGCTTGCCTCCCGGGTCACTCCCGCCATCGTCAATGTTGCTGTTACCTCCAAAGCTGAGGAGCAACAAGTTGATGCGCAAGGTAGAGAGCAAGAGGGTCTGCCTCCAGGATTTTCACAATTCTTCGGCAATGGCGGCGAACACATGATGCCGCAGCGGCCGGAGCTGCAGCATGGCATCGGCAGCGGTGTCATCATCTCGCCGAGTGGTTATATCGTGACTAACGATCACGTCGTAGACGGAGCTACGCAGATCCGCGTGACGCTGCATGATCGCCGCGTTCTCAGCGCAAAAGTGATCGGCGTAGACAAGCTCACCGATCTGGCTGTGATCAAAGTTGATGCCCGTGACCTGCCCGCCATGTCGTGGGGCGACTCCTCGAAGCTGGAGCCCGGTCAGACTGTGCTCGCTTTTGGCAGTCCGTTTGGCTACTTCCAGTTTTCGGTGACACGCGGCATCATAAGCGCGGTCAATCGTCAGAACCCATACTCGGATGACGCGCGGAAGTTGGGCGGCTACATCCAGACGGACGCCGCAATCAATCCGGGAAACTCCGGCGGCGCACTAGTCGACGCGCACGGTGAGCTGGTTGGCATCAACACCTTCATCATCTCCAACAGCGGCTCCTTCGCCGGCGCAGGTTTCGCTATCCCCTCGCAGATCGCCAGGGCAACTACCGATCAGATCATCAAGACCGGTGGCGTGCATCACGGTTATATCGGCATCAGCATGAACGATGTGACGCCGCAGAATGCACACTTCTTCAACCTCAGTAATGCGACCGGCGCAATTGTCGCGCAGGTCACCCCGGATTCACCCGCCAGCCATGCTGGCCTGCAGAATGGTGATGTGATCCAGCAGCTGAATGGAGAGAATCTCGTGAATGGCAGTGCGCTGCAGATGGCAGTCGCAGATATGACACCGGGCACCAAAGTACAACTCGGCATACTGCGCAACGGCCGGTCGAAGACGCTCGATTTGACGGTGGGTGAGTTCCATGCAAACTCTCAGAATGCTGAAAACAGAGGTGGTGAAGATGGCACGGGGGGCAACAACGGCAAACTCGGCCTAGCCATGGCCGATCTGACGCCCGATGTGCGCCAGCAGCTCAACATTCCGGATGGAGTGAAGGGTGGCGCCATTCAAAGTGTCCGGCCCGGCAGTCCCGCAGAAGATGCTGGCCTCCAACCCGGCGATGTCATCGTGGAAGTAAACAGAAAGGATGTCGACTCGGCAAGTCAGGTAGTAAATAGCATTCATGCCGTTCCGGACGGACAGGATGTGCTCCTACTGGTCTGGTCCAAGGGCGGCGAAGGCTACCGCGTCCTTCATCCCGATCAAGGCTGAATTCGATTGCAACCGGATAAAGATGGGCCGCCACCGTCAATTATGGCGGCCCGATTCCCTAGCTCTGAGCTGTGTGTCGCGCAGGCCCGTCGATGAGTCAGCAATCCATATCCTAGAAACGCTGCTGAGGCCCTACAAAAAGATGGCCGCCCCGAGAGGCGGCCACTCGCTACAAGTACAAACTCAATTACCAGCGGAAGATCGTCATCTTGTGGATATATGCCGTTATCGAACCGCCCGAGTTCGCGCCATCCAATTGGAAGTTGATGAGCAGGTCGCCCTTCGCCCAGCCCAGCTTCTCAGCAGAGTAGCCAGTAGCGTTCTTGAACACTCTATGGGTTCCGTCCAGATTTACCCAGTCGTAAGTTACATCTCCGCTGCTGTTGCGGTGCGACGCAATCTGGACATGGTGCCACGTTTTTGCAGCCCAGGTTTTCGGGTTGCAAGGGATGTTAGAGGAACGCCAGTGAGAGCCACCCGACACAGTCGTAAACTCCCAGGTCTTCGTGTAGCTGGAACATTGCGTACCGTAGATTACTGTCGCTCCATTCGACATCACCTGGTTCATATCCAACTCGATGTTCGCTACCTGCGCCGGGTCGACGATGTAAACGTAAGTGTCGTAAATAAAATGAGTGGCACTCGCATCCTTGGCAAAAGAAATATGCCACCGCTCGCCGCCATGGGCCGAATAAGTCATATAGAACTCACGGGCGTCGTCATACAACGGCGTGGTTGCTGGATACACGCTTGATCCGCGAGCGCTTCCCGGCGTGCCTGCGTCGCGCTCATACGCCCAGGACTTGCCATCCAGATTTGCCGATCCAATTGCGTTGGATGGGATCGAACTTACTGTGGCATTCGAGCCGGTGGAGCTCGAACTCGACGTTCCCCCTACTGTAAACGTAGTGCTGACAACAGGACATACGCCGTTGCTCGTCCACGATTTGAAATGAATTGTATGAGTTCCGGCGCCGATGGGGACCCGTGTCGCATCAATGTCGTACTTCGTTACGCCCCCCACAAGTGTGCTGCTATTGTCAATCGAGTAGCCGAATGCAGTGGGTGCCAGACCATCGCACCCGACGTTATGTGCCCGCACCCAGAGTGGAGAGGCGTGGTTCGTGCCGCTAACAGGGCTGGCAACCGTGATATCTGACGCAAGAGCCGGTCGTGAAAACATCAATCCGGAAAACATTGCAAGAGCGACTAGAGCCAGGCGCTTTGCCTGGCCAACATTTGAGTATTTATTTGCGAACAACATCATTCTCCTAAAGGGGGGTTAGAGATATTTCTTACTTAGTTATGCAAAAATTCCTAGCAGCCAAGTGTCTTCAAAGCCTATGCCTTCCGCGCCAGCGCAGGATTAGTGCTCTGACGGGTTCGGCATTCGGCCGGTATTGTCCCGGCACTAGATATTTCACTCGGACAGTTGGGGTCGGCTCTGCGGAGCCTGCTTGTATCAGCGCACATTGGCGCCACACAAAGCTTCGTTTTCTCAAAGCCAAAGATAGAGGGAATGAGTATGCGTTCTGACCGGCGCTACCGGCAGCGTAAGGTGCCTGCCTGACGCCAGCACCCACATAACTCAGTTGAAGCCATCGTGAAGAGCTACAAGATGGAGTTTGCGGGCGCACAGATGCGGTGCAGTTCGCGCACATCATCGTCGAACCGGTCACATGGCTGCGCCTGCATAGAGCCAATTCGCGCCGTCTTCCGCGCTTCTGACGACCATACCTGCAAGGACCCGTAAGGCTACTGATACAAAACATCAACAAATTAAGTCTCTGCCAAACTGCTTCGGCTTGAGCAGGGTGACGGGATACATACAGCAGTTGCACATGACTCGTTCCGCTGCGCGTTCCAAGCGGAAGAATCGACTACGGGCCAAACATACCGGCTACGTGATTGGTCGAGCACATTGCATACCCGGCAATGACTCGACAGCCTTCGGCAGTACAGACTTCAAAGGGCGTAAGCCGCCGTCAGGCCAGAGCCGCCGGCCAGACGCAAGTAGGAAGAGCCGTATGGATCACACGGGGCGGGGATTCTCCACAACGTGACTCCAGCTCAACTGTCATTTCATAACCACGAACTCAACATTCGTGGCAGAACTGTTTGGATGACTTATGAAACGGATAATACACAATTCTGCAGAAGAGAACAGCGGTTGTGTTCAATTATCTCTAATAAAAATGCGGCTCTAAGGCGTTCTCGCATCATGTGCGCAGATTCTTCACGCTGTGCGCAACAACCCTCCGCTTATGGCCGGAGTAATTACGCGCTAAGGCACGACCATGTCCAAGATATGCGGTCCTCGTGATATGACCCATTAGTTGTATTGCAGACGGACCGCAACATTGACACGTCGAGATAGGTACTTACCGCGCAATCAGTGCCCACAGTTTCCGGGGACCATAAGTCCCCCGCAAGTCCCGCATCCAGATAGCGCCATTGACCGGTCGATATCATGCGCGGGCTCGCTCCGGCTGAATCTTGCGCCGCTTCGATGGCTTCCGGCGAAGCATCTCGCCGGACCAAACTGCGGCCAGAGGCAAGGCGACTCGACGTACACCTATGTCGCGGTTTGGATGTGGGTGCAAATCTGGCTGTCAGGCGCAAGCACCAGAGCTCCGCGTATGGCTCCGCCGTAGAGGTCGCTTTGCTGGGAGCCGAACATCTCTGATCTGAATCACTCGCGAATGCGATAGATTCCCGCCACGACTGCACTGTCTTTACCGCCTGGCACACTCGCGAAGGCCTTGATCGTAAGTTCCGTCCCTTTTACTGAAATTGGCGCGCTGTAAACCGGCGAACTGGCAACCGGCTGAGAACCATCGAACGTGTAGTGGATGACGGCACCTGGAGTGTCGCACCGCAGCGTGACCGCGGTGTCTTTGGCGAATACGCCCGGATCAGGAAAGAATCGGGGTTCTTCGGCTATGTCTTGAGCGTGAGTCCCGGTGGCCCGGGGCTGCTCCGGCGTTTGCTGCGGAGAGAAACTGAGCATACTGGCAGATGGGCTTTCCGGTGATGCCCCGCGGAAGGCGCTAAGCACCCGCCCATTGGTGGCTGTATCTCCGACGAGAGCCGGTTTTGCGATTGCAGGCTGGATCGCAGCGTTCGTGCTGCCAGCGGTCACCGTCCAGTTCAATATATCGGCCGTCATGCTCAACCCGCCAGTCCCCGCGGTGAAGCCCATGTAGGCGGTTGATGACCCTACAATGCTCGGAATGTTCAATGCCGATGTCCCGGTAAACGATGCTCCCGTTACGGTATCAGTCAACATCAGCGTCAGATTCGTTCCGTCGTAGGTGATATGCGCGTGCATGGTATGTCCACTGTTCAGTGCGACTCCGGAAGCAGTCATATCCGTTGCGGGGATGGTTGGTGAGGCTCCGTTGATATAAAAGCCTGTCGAGTCCGGGCTCTCTCCGTTGTTGTTATAGAGATCGAACTTCACGGCAACGCTCCGCGCGATGCCACCTGTGCCACCCGGATGAGATGCTCCATAACCAAGCCCACTACCATTCGGCCCAACCGCAGTGACACCCGCATTCTGAATCGCGAAGGTGAAGCCGTCCGCTTTTGCACTCAGCAGTTGGAAGTTAAAGTCCGTGGTAAATCCTGTGATAGTCACGGGCGTGGTAAACCAGGCCGCCCCCGCACTCGCCGCGGCGCCCGCCAACGTCAACCGCAACGCGTTATTGGTGACGACGGCACTCCCGTTGAGCGACAGCCCGGCGGCAGAAGTGAAGCCATTGGGGAAATTGACGGTTGAGCCTGTAGTCTGAATCGTGTAGGCAGCGGTTGTCGTTGCACTGGGTTGCGCATTCGGCGCAACAGCGATCGCTTCAATCGTCTCCGAGGCCGTCACACCGATCGCACCCGCATAAATTGGAGACGAGGTGGTTGGCGTAGTTCCATTGGTCGTGTAATAGATCACCGCACCCGCGGTGCTATCGCTCAAGGTCACGCTCTGTGCAGTTGAGTATGTGCCGGCGGCCGGGCTGAAGGTCGGACCCGCCGTCACCGGCGAGCCGACCACGTACGTCGCTGTTGCTACTGTGCTCTGCGAATATCCGCTTGCAACGGCCATAGCTTCGATCGTTGTCGTCCCCGCAGCCACCGCGATCGCACTCGTATAAATTGGAGAGGAGGTCGTTGGTGTGGTTCCGTTGGTCGTGTAGTAGATCACTGAGCCGACCGTAGCGCTGCTCAACGTAATGTTTTGCGTCGTGCTGTAGCTGCCCGCCTGCGGAGAAAACACAGGTGCGGCGGCAGCCGGGCCGGGCGCCTGCGTACTGTACGTCCAGGAGAGTATCTTCTGGGCCGCAGTAAGTCCTCCAGTGCTGCCGGTAAACCCGACGTACGCTGCGCTTGAGCCGATGACTTGCGGTATATTGATCGCCTTCGTCAGCACAAAGCTCTTATTCGTTACCAGATCCAACAGATTCATGGTGAGCGTGGTGCCGTCGTAAGTGAGGTGCGCGAGCATGGAGTCCCCACTCTTCAACACCAGGCCGCTGGAAGTCATGTCCACTGCGGGTACCGTGGGGACAGCGCCATTGGTATAAACGCCTGTTGAATCCGTGCCCTCGCCGGCGTTGCTGTAGAGATCAAATTTGATAGCAACGCTCTTTGCGATATTTTGATAACCAAGCCCTGATCCCGTCGCGCCCAGCGCTGTCGCTCCTACGCCTTGGATGGCGAAAGTAAAGCCGTCACCCTGCGCACTTGATAACTGAAATGAAAAGTCAGTTGTGAAGGTTTGAATTCCTACGAGTTGGTTCCAGAAGACGCTCCCGTCCTGATAACTTCCAGTCGCCGGAGTCAGCTGTAGCAGATTTGCGCTATTTATGGCACTCCCATTCAAGGTCAAACCCGTCGCAGACGAGAAACCGTTCGGGAAATTGATCGTCGAGCCCGCAGTCTGAATAACGTAAGCAGCGGCTGCCGTTGCACTGGGTTGTGCATTCGGCGCTAGAGCAATGGCTTTGATCGTCTCCGATGCTGCCACACTGACCGGGCTTGAATAGACCGTGGAAGAGGTAGTCGGCGTCGTTCCATCGGTCGTGTAATACATCACAGCACCCGCCGTGCTGTCAGCCAGCACGACACTCTGGGGTGTGGTGTACGTGCCGGCGCCTGGAGTGAAGGTCGGAGGCGCCGTTACCGGCGAGCCCACCACATATGTTGCTGTGACCACCGCGCTCTGCGAAGATTCCGGCGCAACTGCCATCGCCTCGATGGTTGTCGTCCCCGTACCCGCCAGGATAGTGCCCATATAAATGGAAGACGAGGTTGTTGGCGTCGTGCCGTTGGTCGTGTAGTAGATCACTGCGCCGGTCGTTGTGCTGCTCAATGCCACATTCTGTGGAGTGCTGTAGCTGCCCCCCGCTGGCGAGAATGCCGGTGCTGAAGTCACTGGTCCTGAGGATTGCGCAAAGTAGGTCCAGCGCAGGATCTTCTGGATCGCCGAAAGGCCGCCAGTGCTTCCAGTAAACCCGACGTAGGCGGTATTTCCGCCCACGGTCTGTGGGATGTTAATCGCCTTTGAAAGCGAGAACACCTGATTGGCCGACTGATCAGTGAGGGTCATGGACAGCGTAGTGCCGTCATAGGTGAGATGTGCCAGCATGACGTCGCCACTCTTCAGCAGCACGCCGCTTGAGGTCATATCTACAGCAGGCACCGTAGGAATAGCGCCATTCGTGTAGACGCCAGTCGAATCGGTGCCCTCACCGGCGTTGCTGTAGAGATCAAACTTAATAGCAACGCTCTTCCCGATATTCTGATAGCCCAGGCCCGCCCCGGACGCCCCGAGCGCCGTCGCTCCGACACCCTGGATGGTGAAAGTAAAGCCATCACCTTGCGCACTCGATAACTGAAATGCGAAGTCCGTTGTGAACGCCTGGACGCCTATCGGCTGAGTCCAGAACACGCTGCCGTCTTGATAGCTCCCGTTGGTCGATGTCAATTGCAGCAGGTTGTTGGTGCTAACTGTGGTGCCGTTCAACTTAAGCCCAACGATCGATCCAAAGCCGTTGCCGAAGTCGACCGATGTGCCTGGAGCCTGGATCACGTAGACAGCCGTCGCGACGCTACTGTTCTGCAGGCTGGGATCTATGGCAATCGCCTTGATTGTCGTTGAGGACGAAACGGAGATCGGGCCCGTGTAAAGGTTAGAAGTGGAAGTCGGCGTCGATCCATCGGTTGTGTAATGGATGCTTGCAGCAGTGTCGGTATCAGCAAGAGCAACCTGCTGTGTGGCCGCGAATGTTCCAGAACCAGGCTGGAAGGTCACCCCTGGCGTCTGGTTCGAAAAGGTGAATGAGGCGCTGCTCACCGCGCTCTGGACGAATCCGCCTCCGCTCGCGATCGCGCGAAGGGTAGTGTCCGTACTGATCGTGATTGGGCCCGCGTAAAGAGTAGATGCAGTAGTAGGAACGGTACCGTCCAGCGTGTAGTAGACACTGGCGGAAGAAGTTGCACTGGAAAGCGTCACGTTTTGAGTACTCGTAAACACGCCGCCGTTCGGATTGATCACAGGCGCAGCCGCAATGGGCGCTCCATTGAACAGCCCATACACACTCACTTCTTTCACAGCTACGACATACACCTTGCCATTGGTAACAACCGGCACAGCGAATTTGTTGGCGCGTCCAGGGCTGTCCCGAGTGGCATTGGTGTCGCTCTCCCACAGGAGCTTCGAAAGGTCGCTCGCGTCAAAGGCATAGAGCACCTCGTCTCCGTGGGTCGTAAACGCGTCGGACCGCACCGCCCAGGCGATGCCATCCTGTGCACCATTCGAGGAGACAGAAAAGGTGGAACCCGGATGTCCCGATGAGATGGTCGACTGGCTTGAGGGTGTGGTGTCCAGCAAACCACTGTTCAGTTTGAATAACTTAGGGACATCGAAGCTACCGTAATCGCCGCTGCCCCATATATAGACATTTCCGTTCCAATATGCCGGCGTGCACCACAATCCCTTTACCTGATTCTGAATATCTTCGAGCGCATTTGTGTTCGAGCTAACGCCGGTAGCGTAACCGCCAAGATTGTCGCGGTTGAGAACTAGAATGCGGCCCTCTTTTCCGGCCTGCAACAGAATGTGCGGATTCGCCCCCTGCTGGTCGGGGAGCATCAGCACACCACCCGAGCCCTGGTCTAGATCCGCACTGGAAAGTTTGGCCTGGTTGTATGGTGTAAAGGCATCTACCGGGCTCAGTCCGCCGTTTGAGAGATCGATCGAGACGATGCTGTCACCGAATTCAGAGCTGGCGTTGAAAGGGGGATAGGTTGAAAATGTACCGTTACCGGTTGCGAAGAACATCCGCCCTCCGGGAACGGTCGTATCGATCGGCATTCCTGCCCCGGCCTGCCACACTGCATTGCCAAAGCCGTTCGGCGACAGATTTAAGACCGCCGTCTGCGCAAGCGTGGCTCCGTCGTACGCGAACACCCAACCGTGCCAGGGCCCGTTGTCCCCATGTGATCCGAACGCGATATAAACATGCCCGTTGTAAAAATTCAGCGCAGCGCGTTGGTTTTCCCAGAGTTGGCTGAATGAGAGTTTTCCGCCGGAGCTGCCATTGCCCGTGCCCGTCACAGTTGCGCTGATCACCACCGGACTGTGCGACTGCTCCGCGCCGGTGAGTATGTTGATGGCATGTAGACGGTGAAAGTAAGCGCCACTCTCCTTGGTCTTGCCCACTACATACATCGTGTTCGTCGAGGGATCAATGGCGGGCGTCCCGGTAATGCCGATCTCCGGTCCAATATCTCCCTGATTTCCCGGGTCCGCACCCGGCACTGTGGTCGCACCGGCGCCAGCTCCATGTGCTGCGTCCAGCAGAGTGATCTTCCAGATCGGATTTGCATTCGCACCGGTGTTCGAATCCGCGTCAAAGGCATAAATCGAGTCGTGCTCGGTTGCGACAAAAAGCACATTATGCACCAACCCGTCACTCATGATCAGTCCGGGCACATACAGCGGCTGCGCGTAAACGGAGCCATCCACGGCCTGCGAGAATAGCTTGCCAAACATGCTCTCGTTGACGTTGGCCGGCATCAGCGCGGTTTCGTTGGTATTTTGGCCCGCGTGGGTCAAGTCATAACGCCACGTGGGCACCGTCACCGGAGTGGGTACCTGCGCCACCAGGCGCGGAGCCAGCCCACCGCATAGCAGAGCCATAAGAAGGCCCAGGATAATCGTCAGCTTCTGCCTTTCAACGGCAAACGAACACGCAGACCGGGCAATACGAGCACGATGGCAGGAAATCTCACACATTCGGGACACCTTCACGAAGAACCTGATCTACGGCGTTGGACCACCGAAAGGCAGAAACGGAAAGAACAACAAGATTGAGACTTGTGCATTGAGGGGCTTCGAGGTCGAAAGCTTCCCGACTAGCACTTGTTACAGATACATGAGAAGGAAAGCCGTCACTTCCATGGTTTCCTTTTATGGACAGCGCTACCAGTGTGACTCTAGAGGACGCCGGTCCGATTCATTCCAGAAAATAGTGCGGGGATGGCACAAAGTGGTAATGCATAGTTACGTTACGGCCGACGCACCATTCGTGCAGGCGCTTATCTCTGGATCCCCAGTTTTGCTTGCTTAAAGTCTCTCGATCAGACAGGCTCAAGTTAGCCATGAGTTCCTTCAATTTCTTGCCAATTGTGTCTCGTGTCACATTTGTCGGTCTTTGCCTTGTGACCCTGTGCGCAAGTTCACCCGGGACCGGAAAAGCCAATGCAGGTCTCGCGTGGCAAGTACGAGGCACGTGGCAGGTGAACGGCACCGACCTGCCAGTCCGGGTGGGTGATGCTATCCAGCCCGCGTCCCTCCTGCAGCCTACGGATACAGCGGGTGACCACTCCATCACGATTCTGTTGCCCGACGGTCAGCACTTTCTATACGAATGCTTCACTGTGGCAGATTGCGCCCGTGGTTTTCGTGTGCCCTCGTTAATCCGCACACCCGACACGTTCGCCGTCGAAATGCTTTCGCGTATTCGCACAGCGTTGGCCGTCAGACCCAGTGACCTCTCGAATGGAGATCGCAACAGCATTGGATCGCAAGCGGCACGCGACGAAGCAGTAGCGGTGCTTGATGCCCGCAATCGCGTTCAAGTCGCCGGTCGGCTTACCGCGCTTCCGCAAGGCCGCTACACATACGATCTGCGGCCGCTCAATCATGCGTATTCGTCGCAGTTCCATCTCGCGCTTGAGAAGACGGCGCCGTCTATCGATCTCGAGCTTCCGGCTCCCGGCCTGTACGACATCACCATCTATGACGCTGCGAGCACGCCACGAATTGATCTTTTTCTCGCCGCAATCAAGCCTGAGCAATCCGCTGCGTTCCAGAGCTTCCACGCCGCCAATACGACCATGCATGCTTGGAACGAGGACTACGCTGGCTGGCCGATTGATGATTTTCTGCGCGCCTACCTGGAATCGCTGATGCAGAGTGGGCAGGCGTTCCCTGCCGCAGAAGCCCGGTGAATCTCTGGTCGGTCAGCCGAAAGCCATTACGGAAAGTTTGCTCAGCTTATTGCGCTTAGCCGAACGATGCACGATGATGCATGCAGCCCCGCATACCCTGTCGTGGCGGCAAGCTTCCATGGCCGACCGTAAAGCCAGATCCAAACCCGTTACCCTCGTCGATGTCGCACGGGAAAGTGGAGTCTCACCATCCACCGTTTCGATTGTGCTCAACGAGGCTCCTCTCTCTCGCCACATCGCGGCGACCACTAAAGAACGCATACGCAGGACGGCGCAAAGCCTTGGCTACAGACCCGCCGCGTCCGCGCGCTCCCTCCGTAACCGTCGGAGCCACACCGTTGGAGTGATGATCTTCGATTTATCCTATCCCTTCTGCACTCTCATCCTCCGCGGGATCGCCGCACCCAATACCATTGGGAGCGCCCTCATGTGACTTCAATGCGCATTTTGCCGAAGTCTCTCGTTCAGCATCGCAGACGTGCCACGGAGGCAGGCCGATCTGGATTACGCTGATCCGGACGGTCCCATCGCGCAGAATCAGATCTCCGGCGACAGGAAGTTGGAGTTACCCGCGCTTCAGTGGGAGTGCCGCGTGGACATTTGTAAAGGAGCACTGATCCTGCCATTCCATCAGAACACCCGGATTTCTCTTGACAATGGTTTTGCATCGGAAAAGGATGCAATATCGGAATGAAAGATTATCCAACCGAAACCATCAAACGAAACCAGATAAGCTGGTTGCCACAGCTCCATATTGGCGCGGGTTCCGATTAACTAGGGGTCGAGTTCACTGAACAGTGAATTGCAAGCCTAGAAGCATGGAATGACGAGATGCGAAAGAAAACGGCCTTAAAAAAGCGAATGGCGAAGACGCTGGACGGCGAAGACATGCTGATCGACGAGCGCCGCCAGCATATTCTCGGTTTGCTGCAGAGCGACGGTCGGGTTCTAGTGGCGGAACTCTCCAGCCAGCTTGGCATCTCCCAGATCACCATCCGAAAAGATCTCGATCACCTGGAGGCAAAGGGCCTGATCCAGCGCACGCATGGGGGTGCCCTGCCGGTGCAGACGGGCGCTCTCTTCGACCCCTCACTCCAAGAGAAACAGAAGCAGCATTCGCATGAAAAGCAACGAATCGCTGCAGCGGCTGCACGGCTGGTGCAGGAAGGTCAGTGTGTGATGCTTGATTCCGGTACCACGACAACAGCGATCGCCCAGGCGCTCCGGCGCTTTTCGCAGCTTACGGTGATCACCAATGCAGTCAATATCGCAGCTGAGCTTGCCGGCACCAACTTCGAAGTGATCCTTACCGGAGGCACGCTACGGAAGAACTCCTTCTCCCTGGTAGGTCCCCTGGCGGAAGACGTACTCGAAGAGATGCATGCGGACATACTTTTTTTAGGTGTAGATGGATTCGACATAGAAATCGGGGTTACTACGCCGAACGTCTTGGAATCAAGGGTAAATCGGGCCATGGTGAAGGCTGCCAGAAGAGTAGTTGCTGTCTGCGACTCCACAAAATTTGGCCGGCGCAGTCTTTCACGGATTGTTTCGCCGGCGGCAATCCATCAAGTGATTACTGATAAAAATGTACCCCAGCAAATTGTTGAAGCACTTCAGAGCCAGAACATTGAGATCACAATAACGTAGCTCTTCCCTGTACTCGACCGGCATTGTCACCATCCCCAGCAGAGCGGGGGTACGAACCGAAGATAAGTTATCCGTCTTATTATTTCCCGCAGATCGTGACAACAAATGACAGATTCGTCAAAAGCACCTGGCCTTGTCCGTACTCTCAAGCTCTGGCATCTGATCCTTTTTGGCATCATCATCATCCAGCCCACCGCGCCGATGGGTATCTATGGGGTCGTCAGCAATATAGCTGGTGGCCACGTGGTGACCACCATTCTAATTGCAATGGTGGCGATGCTATTCACAGCGGTCAGTTACGGGCGTATGGCTCGCGTTTATCCCCAAGCTGGCTCAGCCTATAGTTACGTTTCCGGAGAGCTCCATCCCAAGCTTGGCTATGTGGTTGGCTGGGCTATGTTGATGGACTATATACTCAATCCCATTATCTGCGTGATCTGGTGCAGTCAAGCTGCGCGCAATGTCCTGCCTGGAGTTCCCTTTGCATTTTGGGCCATTGCCTTTGCGCTGACCTTCACGTTTCTCAATACGCGAGGAATTCAAGCTTCCAGCCGCGTGAACGCGGTCCTAACGGTGCTCATGAGTGTTGTCGTGGTACTTTTCCTGGGAGAAGGCGTTCGCTACATCCTGCATACACTTCACCCCACGGGAGCCGCACTGTTGTTGCCGTTCTATGACCCGGCCACATTTCATGCGTCCACCTTGTTTCGCGGTACATCCGTCGCCGTGCTCACATACATCGGCTTTGACGGCATTTCTACAATGGCGGAGGAAGTCGAGAATCCGCGCCGCAACATCTTGCTTGCGACGGTGCTGACTTGCCTGGTGATTGGCATACTTTCGGCTGTGGAGGTTTACACGGCTCAGTTGGCTTGGCCATCCCACCAGCCATTTCCGGAGAGCATCGTCGATACGGCGTTCGTGCATATCGCATCACGTATTGGTGGTCCGTACCTGTTCCAATTGCTGAATGCCACGTTGCTCATCGCAAATATGGGGTCAGGTATCGCCGCGCAGTTCGGCGCGTCACGACTTCTGTACAGTATGGGCCGGAGCGGTTCCCTACCCTCATTTTTCGGCGCGGTAGACGAACGTCATCATGTTCCCAGGAACAATGTGCTGTTGGTGGGCGCCGCTGCTCTGGTCGGCGCGTTCCTCCTCACTTACGAACAAGGAGCGGAACTGCTCAATTTTGGAGCATTCATCGCCTTTATAGGTGTGAATGCGGCCGCTCTGGTCCACTATAAATTTAGATCAAAGGAAAAGGTACTACTTCCCGCCCTCATTCCGGGATTAGGCATTCTCATCTGCGCGTTCATCTGGCTGCATCTTAACCATGGCGCGCAACTTCTCGGTGCGGCATGGCTCGCGGTCGGCTTGGCCGTGGCATGGGCTATGCGCCACGGCAGGCGCCTCGGCGAGGTTGGACCACGAACCTAGCTCTCCCTTGACCACGCATCACACTCACCGAGCGTAACCAGCCTATTTCGGGGACAATCGGCCGGATCGCGCTGCACATCGCGCTATTGATGAGCCGCTGTTGGTTCCAGTTTTGCAGGCGCATAGTGGAACTGAAACAATTGCAGCCGATCTCCCGACTCAAAGCGGTCGTTCCAATCCAACTGGTAGCTGAAGATTCGCTGGTTTTCGGGCAGATGTTCATCCTTGGGATAGGGATAGCTGCTCATTCCATGAAATGGCATCTGTGCCACGGTAAACGGCAGGGCTTCGTAGAAGTCCATGTCCTTGACGTATCCATCCGCATAGAAGAAATAATCGCGTTTCCAGTGCGGCGGCAAGACAGGGAGAGCAGCAACGCTAAATTCCGCATCAATCTCGTCGCCGCTCCCGAAGATCACGTACTCATCATCCTGCTGGCGCAGAAGAGGAGTTACCAGTCCATAATGCGTGTAGCTCCCACGCCCCCACTGGAACGGTCCAGTGGCGCTGATGCGCTGATAGTCATATGTCAGGTCGCCCGGAGTTTTACCGTCAATCTGTTGCGGATAGCCTCGGAATGCAACGGCGGCTGTCGCAATAGGTAATTCGGTCATGCGCAATGATGGAGATGCATCCGCGCCATTGTCGACGAGAACCTGGTCCCAGTAAATCTGCAGATTGGTTCGCATTCGAATTCGTCGGGCATGTGGAGGCATTTTCCCGGTCAGATCGACAACAATTGTCCTGGGAAGGCCAGCAGGAAATCCCATGTCCTCGATGACTGTTTTCCAGCTTCCGTCTGGCATCTGCGCCTCAATAGAAGGCGGTTCCGGCCGAAGACCAGCTTGCCAGGCCGCATACATGGATGTGGCGCTGAAATACTCAATAAATCCGTGCAGAAACAGCCGCAAAGGATGCTGAGGGGACCACGCTCCTAAATCCAAGGTAAGAGTGTGTCTGTTCGCGAAACCCGCATAACTAAGATTCGTGAAATCGCGAACATACTTGTGATCTCGTTCGGCAAGAAGCGGCAGAACATCCTCACCCTTGTCATTCCAGGCTCCCGCTGGCAGGCGGGTTTCACGAGAGGCGATGATCGGAGCGCCGCTTGCAAATGGTTTCTCGCTCAGGAAACGCTCGTCCGGGTACGCCTCGGTCCCCTGAGGATGATCGATGGCAACAAGACGCAACTGATCGATATAGTTGACCTCCTCCATCGGCTCGCCAAACCGGAGACTTAACCTCCCGTTGCGCGGCCTCAACATGGAACCGTCCACTTTAATCCACTCGTCAGGGTCACTCTCATTGCGCGATGATGGCGAGATCCAGTGACCGACGACGGCTGCCCCTATGACGTCGGAAACAAATTGATACTTTTCCCCGTTCCATGCAAAAAGAACGGGGCATGAACTCCCCCGGCGATCCAGCTCCTGCAATAGCAGCGGCTTACTAGCGGCAATATCGATTTCATCTTGTGGCACTCCAGTGGGCCATAGCATGCGCACAACGTCTACGCGATCGCTCTTCCCTAAACCCACAAGTATGTCCGTCGGCCCCTGACTGAGATATCCCGAGCTTCCCACAATTTCAAATTTCTGAAAGCTGCCGTTCGAAAAGACCTCTACCTTGGTACCCAAAGCTAGCTTGTTATCTGCGAGGCCAGTGAGAGCGATCCGGAGTGAGTGGTTCCGATTCCCCCCAACATTGCGCAGCACCAGCGGAGCGCGACTGCCGCGAGCGACGATCAGGTCTGGTGCACCATCACCGTCAATATCGGCGGCTATCAGCGATTTTGCGCCGGACACATTTAGGTCCGCGAGTCCCAGGGCTTTGGTTACATCTTTGAATCCCTCAGGTCCACAGTTACGATAGACACGAATACGGGCGCCGTGAGGGGTATCTACAATGGCCGCCAGATCGATCCATCCGTCGTTGTCGAAATCGATTGGCGTAAGTCCCCAGCCGCCGGTGGCATCGCCCATTGGTAGAGTGACCCGTTCAAAATGCTTTCCTTGAATATTTTTCCATAACGTTAGGCCCGGTGCGCCGGCATGGGTGATGGCCACATCCATCCAACCATCCTTGTCGAAGTCCAAAATCGAAACTCCGCGCGTTGCTGGTAGGTCGTTGTCGCTATAGAGAGCAAGCGGCTTGAAAGCTCCTTCACGCGGATTTTCAAAGATCGTGGGTGACACACTTTGCCCAGTCACAACCAAATCTATGGCACGATCATTATTGATGTCCGATAGGATGGCGCCTGCACTCGCTGAAGTGCCGGCAAGACCAGTGGGACCGGTCCATTCAGTGAATGTGGAATTTCCATTATTCCGCCATAGGACATTTGGACCGCTTCCCGATGATGAAGCGGTGCCTGTAATGAAAAGATCGACATCGCCATCGTGGTCAAAATCGACGAAGGTCAAGCCGGCTGGATGGTTCAGCGAGCGGATTCCAAGCGACGTGGTCATATCTGCGAATTTGCCGTGTCCCAAATTGTGAAACACTGCAACGCGATCGTCCAAAGCGACGGCTAGATCCGGCAATCCATCATTGTCATAATCGCCGACGGCACAGGCAACACCCCTTCCGGCAATTGTTAGGCCCATTGCCTTCGCATCGGTCATGACTGGGATGCCATCGGAACCAATCCGATATGTCTGTATTGCGTTGGCACCGGACTGCATCGAGACGATGCCCTTCTGCCCGTTGCCTTCCAGACCAAGAATGCAGGCTCCTGCGCCATCCATCGAAGCGTGCTGCGGGGGCCGCGACTCGGTTGAAACAAATGTGACCGGAATCATTTCAGCTGCGGTGACCGGAGGCTCTTGCATATCCTCTGCGGTCGCATAGTGGCCCTGCTCTCCATAGTTGTCACTGAAGATGGTGCCGACCTTTTCCTGCGTGATTTTCTGAAAGCGCTGTACATGCTCGCGCGCCTCAGCGGATTTTCCCGAGCGCTGAAGTGCCCGGGCCAAGCCGTATTGTGCTGAAGCATGCAGGGGGCTGATCTGCAGCGCCTTGTCGAGCTCCGCGATTGCATGATCGTAATCTTTTAAAGCGAGATCAATGCTGCCAACGTAGTAGTGGCTGTCTGCATCCTGTGGGTCTAGATCTGCCGCGTGCTGAAACGCCTTCAGAGCAGACTCCTGATTTCCCGAGTCGAGCAATGCCAGCCCTAAGCTGTACCAGACCCTGGGATTTTTGGGCTCAAGAAGCGACGCAGAGTGAAGCGTGTCCGCGGCTTCCGGCAAGCGGCGCAGGTAAATCAGAGCGATTCCCTTGTTGATCAAGGGAACCGCAGAGTTCGTAGCTGCGCGATGAGCATCCTCAAACTGAATGAGCGCCTTGCCCGGGAGTTGCTGATTCATGAAGGCGACACCAATGTTGTTAAGGCGCGCTGCTGCTGGATTTGCCCTTGCGGTATCAAGAGTCCACGCGGCAGGTGAAACGAGAGCTGCGCAGAAGATAAATGTCATCCGTAAACGAAACGAGCAATTCAAATGAGCTGCCTTCTTTACGACTGTGTTCTTTGTGAATAGACGGAATCGGCGTTTTTGACCTGACAACAGGCCGCGAAAGGTGCACAGCCTCACGAGGACGCCACGATTATAGTGCAGATATTCGCCATGTGATTCCCGTTCCCGTGGAACAGTGATGCGACTCGTCACCCGATGATCACCTAGGTCCGCGCAACTGTGCTGCTCTTTCACTTCCGCTCGCAACGAATGATAACCACCCTCTGAGGCCACCTTTAAAAGCACACCGGTAGCTTGTTCTCAGTGGAAATCGTGCGATTTCAGCTCCAATGCGCCATCCGGCAAGGTCATGACTCGAATAGCCTTTATATGGATGACGTTGTCCTGGTTCTGAAGCGAGCCGTGGACTACTAAAAACTTACTGCGTGTCAGAACCATTCGGTTCCGCTCATACAGATCCGGCGCGACGATGATATTAGCAATACCGGTCTCATCTTCCATGGAGAGGAATATGAATCCCTTGGCCGTGCCAGGGCGTTGCCGTGCGATAACGCACCCTGCTGTTCGTACTAACTCTCCATCGCTGCAGTTCCGCAACTCCTCGGCTGATCGTATGCCTTGGCGAAGCAACTCAGCACGGCGGTAATACATAGGGTGTTTGTCAATGGTAAGCTCTGTTCCCGCATAATCCGCAACTAAGCGCTCTTCAGCGTTCATTTGATGGAGGGGCAAAGGGGTTGACGAGTTATTCTGCAGCCATTCGCCTCTTTGCACGAACAACGGTCCCTCCTTTTTGGAGGCAAGTTCTATCTGCCAGAGGGCTGCGCGGCGGTGGGTAATTCCATCTACCTCGTTCATAGCACCGATGTGAGCCAGTGATGTGAGTTCTCTCTTGTCAAGCAATGGAACACGTAGAGTGATATCCTCAGCCGAACGGAATGGGCCATCTTTTCTACGAGCCTGGATGAGAGCTTCAGCAGATACATTTCGCAGGTGCTTCGCATATCTAAGCCCGATGCGCAATGACAATGATCCATCAGATTCACGCTCAAGCGTGCAGGCCCACTCTGAACGCTGTACATCAATTGGCTTCACGCGCAAGTTATGGCGTTGCGCATCTTTTACCAGGACTGCTGGCGAGTAAAATCCCATCGGCTGATTGTTCAGCATGGCGCAGGTAAAAGCCGCCAGGTATTTCACTTTGAAATATGCCGAGGCATAAGCAATGAGCGCAAAGCTTGCCGCGTGCGATTCAGGAAAGCCGTATAATGCAAACGAACTGATGTTCTGCACAATGTTTTCCTGGGTGGTAGCGTCAATGCCGTTAGCCGTCATCCCAGCCCTGAGCTTCTCCTCCAGGTTTTTCATTCGCTCCCAGGAGCGACGCATGCCCACAGCACGACGCAACTCATCAGCTTCAGCGCCTGAGAAGCTGGCTACAACCATCGCCATACGAAGTAACTGCTCTTGAAAAAGCGGTACACCGAGAGTTCGCTCCAGCACCGGCTCTAGCGTTGAATGCGGATACGACACTTCCTCCTTGCCCTGCCGGCGACGCATGTACGGGTGCATCATCTGTCCAACAATCGGACCGGGCCGAATAATAGCAACCTGCACAATGAGATCATAAAACTTTTCGGGACGATTTCTAGGCAGCGAGGCCATTTGCGCACGGCTTTCAACCTGGAACATCCCAACTGTGTCAGCCTTTTGGAGTGTTCTATACACATTCCTATCATCCGGCAATTGAGCTAGATCGACGTTCTCCCCATAATGCTCCGGAATGAGATCCATGCAGTCCTTGATAACAGCCAGCATGCCGAGGCCTAGCAAGTCCACCTTAATAAGCTTTAACTCTGCACAGTCTTCCTTGTCCCACTGGACGACAGTACGTCCCGGCATGGAAGCTCTTTCCAGCGGAACAATTCGATTCAACTGATTTCGGCAAATCACCATGCCGCCCGAGTGCTGTCCGAGGTGCCGCGGCAAATCCTGTATTCGTATGGAAAGGTCTAGATATTTAGCAATCCTTGGATGTTGAATATCAAAGCCGGCATTTTGAAAAGAATGCGCCATTGTGTCGGTCTTCCCGCGCCATTCCCAGTTGCTGACCAGGCTTGACAGACGTCCAAGTGATTCCTCATCAAAGCCAAATGCTTTCCCCACTTCACGTGCAGCTGACTTGCCACGATACGTTATGACATTTGCAGTCATCGCAGCGCCAAGTTCACCATAGCGCTTATAGACATATTGAATTGCTTGTTCGCGTTTCTCTTCAGATGGCAGATCAAGATCGATATCCGGCCATTCGCCCCGGCTATCGCTCAAAAATCGCTCGAAGAGCAGGTTCATTCCGATTGGATCGACCGCCGTGATTTCAAGAGCGTAGCAGACCGCGGAGTTCGCCGCGCTGCCACGGCCCTGAATGAGAATGCCATTTTTTTTGCAATGATCAACGATATCCCACACTATGAGAAAGTACCCGGCAAAGCCGAGCTGTTCGATAAGCTTCAGTTCATACTCGACCTGGTTCTTTGCGCGTTTTAATAAAGCTGTATTACTTTTTGATCCGTAGCGCCGCTGGACTCCTTCCACAACGCGCTTTCGCAGAAAGCTATCCATCGTTTCGCCGTCCGGCACTGGATAGGTTGGGAACTCATAGCCAAGATCGCTCAGCTCAAATTTGAGCCGAGAGGAAAGATATAGTGTGTTTTCGATTGCTCCTGGTACATCACGGAAGAGCGCACACATCTCCCGTGCTGGACGCAGGTACCGCTGCTTATTCAACGACAGCAGGCGGCCGGCCTGATCGAGGCTCGTGTGGTTGCGTATTGCCGTAAATACATCTAGTATTTCCCGGTCATTTGATTCCGCATAGCGGACTCCATTTGTAGCAATCACCGGCACGTTTAATAAACGTGCTATTCGTAAGGCAAGCTGATTTCGCCATTCTTCGTCACGCTCTTGGTGCCGCTGCAACTCTACATGGACGTTCTCACGTCCAAAGATCGATATCAGCTGTTCAACAGTTTTGCGGCCGGCTTCTTCTCCGCCTCGTTCCAATGCGGCTGCTAACGGCCCTTCATCTCCGCCTGTTAAACAGATCAGCCCTGATGCATATTGCTGCAGGTCATCGAAAGTCGCCGCACCCTCGCTTTTTGTTACCTCGCGCATCTTGATTTGGGTAATAAGTTGGCACAGGTTCTGATAACCCTCCTGCGACTCGCACAGCAAGGGCAGACGCGCAGGCTCTGCAACGTGTTGGTGCGGCAGCCAGGCGGGAGGCGTCAGCCTACGACCAAACCCCGACACGGCAACTTCAGCGCCAGTATGAGCGCAAATGCCATTCCTCTTCGCGCTACTGTAAAAGCGTGCAGAGCCGTAGACGCCGTTCCGGTCAAGGAGTGCGATCGCCGGCAGCTCCAGCGTTAATGCACGTTCGATCAATTGCTCTGGCTCCGACGCTCCTTCAAGGAAGCTAAATGCGCTTGCGGCGTGCAATTCCACATAGCGATCAGTCATATAGGGCTGCCATTTGCCAGCACCCTTGCATTGGATCACGCATCACACAGCAGCAAAGCAGTCCGCCACTCTCTTGGCTATGAGCGATTAAATCCCACTGCTCAGCGGTCCATTCTCGCTTCCACCAGTCGCCGCTTATCAGCCAAGGCCCATACGCATCCTTGACTATGTACAGCCTTTCTCGGAACAGAAATGATTGAGGACGAGTGCCCCGTATCTTAAGCGCAATGGTTTCCATTGGGCACAGCTTCCGCACAGCGGATCTCGATCGTCTGGAAGAAGTGCATGACGCTGAATCCGGAGCGAGAGTGAATGGTTCTACGCGAAATCCCTGCGGTTGATGACTATCTGTGAGCACCGCCCGGCCAACATTCTCTTCATCTACAATGGCACGGATGCGAGCTAGTGTGATATCCAGCCGCGCAGGCTCAGGTATTTGCGGCGCAAAAAGGCCATGCTGCACTTTGCCGGTACGGCCTGGCTCGGCCGCGAGAGTCAGCGCAAGCACTGCTGCTTTCGGCGGATGTGCTTCAAGTTCGAGTTGAAGAAGCTTGATCCACAGCTGCTTATCATTCGTGGGCAGCGCAGGCCGAACTGTACATGAATGTGCTGCTACTCCTTCGAGGATCAGCGTAATGGTAATGGACGCGAGAGCAAGTACGCGGAACTTTGCCCGCTGGATAAGTTGCTCCAACATCCGGTTCATTACAAAAAGTAATGCGTCTAACAACTCGAGTGGAGTATCAAGCGCTACACATTCTTCAAGAGCGAAAGCTGGCTCACCTGGTTGAAACAGGTGCGGCATTTCGCCGCGAGCTAACTGGCGAAGCTGTTTGCCCGATTGACCCATCCTGGCGATCAATTCACTCTCGGGTAGTGATGCCAAGGATCCCAATGTTCGAATACCCCAGCGTGAGAGGGTTTCTTCTTGTTCTTCGGTAAGGTTGAGAACTGTAAGCGGCAGCATGGCAAGTGCGCTACTTTCTTCGCCTACAGTGATGTTCTTCAGAGATATATGCGCAGGCATTCCCTTCACTAGAAGGGCGGCGGCATGGATATTCCTGCTGATAACAATGCGAGCTTGCAGGCCAAGGTCTCTGACTCGTGCAAGAAGATCATGCGACAGGGTTTCCCGTGAACCATGTAGCTTCTCTGTTCCTACGATGTCAATGACGCATGAGAATGCATTAGCTTCATTCTTTTCTTCCACCCGTGGTGAAAAAGCGCTAACGCATTCGAGCAGAGTGCTTTTTGTTGCTTCCTCTTCTTCATATGAGCGTGTAAGCACGGTAACCGAGTGGAACTCGTCAAGCTCCAATCGTGTCATGTCACTGGCCGCCCCGAGCATCTGTGCCTCCATGTTTAGCGAGCACACTTTTTGCAGCGGAGGATCTCCATCCATTACGGCACATGGTGTATTACGTAACCATGGTCTAACACGCAACAATGCCTGCATGGGGAATTCACTCACATAAAGCCACGCATATAATTCGGCACGCCTCGTCATCGCAGTCATCGCGGACCCGTCCATGCAGTTTGGCTGGACCAGCTTGTATTGTTTGCATTTTGCGGCGGCTTGCGTAGCGGAGTGACATTTGTTCTGATCGGCATGAAACGCTGGCGCGCTATTTCTAGATGATGCTCCATGCCGCTTAGTACTGCATTTCCCTCATGATGTACATCGTCCGGCTCAAGTCGAAGCAAAAGCTCTGCGCTGCTCTTTGCGCAGGAACGTTGTGTCAATAACAAAATGCTCGTTAGGGTCCGTTCGGCGGCAGCACGATAACGAAACCATGTCGCGAGCGGTATGCGTAGAGCGTCTTCCGGTGCGATGCTACACATATCCAGAACAATTGCGCTAAACCCACCTCCTTGCAAAAGCAGGTCAGCTACACGAAGTGCTTGCCCGATCCTAGACCACGGTTTACTGGATGAAGGGACACGTTTGCCCTGCCTTGTAACAATTGGAAGCTGTTTTGTGGCTCTATCGACGAGTGGCTTTTTTTGCAATTCAATGCGGTTTGGAACGGCCGCTTCGGATCGGAAAAGGCCGCTAACAGCGCTGGAAATCCCTTTTATCTCATCACGAGGATGAGATCCAAAGCCTCCTCCATGCAATCCTTTCTTGATCGGAGGAGGAGCAAAGTATTTCTCGGGAAGCACGAACGCAGGCTGTGAAACCGGCACAATGCGGGGTGCATCCGAAATTCCGCAACGCACCCAGAGCAGTCGCGACAGTTCCACACCATTTGCAGCTGCCGACTCCGGATCGAGTCCATCCGACACATCAATCCAGGCACAGACTTTGTTAGCTTGTGTCATTTCAGCGAGGAAGGATAGGGCTAAGGATGTTCGCCCGGAACATTCTGGCCCCACGACTTCGGTGATGGCGCCTACAGGCAGCCCACCTTCCAGCAACGCATCTACGTTCTGGATACCCGTGGCCGCGATTGCACGCGGCATTCGCGGGGCAGGAGTTAACGCAGCCGGAATTCTCTCGGCGAGGGCGGTTTCGATTTGATTGCGGATTTGGGTGGCGGAGCGCATAGCGTCTTCGCCATATCTTCGCCTAGACAGAGCAGCGGATGTCAACTAGAGGCTGCATCGTTTCCAGTGCAGACGCCAGCAATGCTATGAAAATGCTTAGCTTATTTTGATAAATATTTCTAACGGATCACTGCTTCAACAAAGCACTTACTTGGCGCAGATCATGAATGAATGTGCTCGTGTCACGCTCGCGATCCTCGTCCGTCCGGGCACGCAGAATCGCTGAGGGGTGAATGGTTGCAATGATAGGCGGTAATCCCTTGGCATGTTGGATTTCCCCGTGTGATTGGGTGACCTTGAACCCGGAGCCTAGTAAGGACTGCGCAGCAACGGCGCCGAGGCAGACGATCAATTCAGGGCGAACAGTTTCTAGTTCCGCTTCAAGCCAGGGTCTGCAAGCATGGATTTCCTTCATGCTAGGTTTTTTATGGATGCGAAGTTTACCGCGCGGCTCCCATTTGAAATGCTTGACCGTATTAGTTACATACACTTTCCGTCGATCGATTTCCGCCTCTTCAAGACACTTATCTAATAGTCTTCCAGCGGGCCCAACGAACGGCCTACCTTCTATGTCTTCTTGATTGCCCGGCTGCTCGCCAATCATCATGATTGCAACTTTAGGCTTCTTCGCGTCGGCTCCTGTTTCTAACTCGCCAAAGACGGCCTGGGTAGCATGACGATAGAGATCGCAGCCGTGACAGTGCTGTACCGCTTCCCGAAGGATAGGTAAAGCACGATCTTCTGGAACAAAAGGTGCTGCAGTTTCCCTTGCAGATACGGGCATAAGCACCTCATCTGGCACACTTAAATGCGTTTTCGGCGGCCATGCAATTCCATGCCGTAACTCCGCTTTATTTTTTCGAGCGCGATAATATCTACCGCGAAGCTTCCAGCAGTCGCGCGGCTACACCAACTCTCGGATCTTGTCGTGCGCATTTGTGATTGCGATCTTCGTACGATTCGGCTCTCCCCGGACCAGCGCCTCGCCAAGCTTTATCGCTTGCGATGCTTTGATCTTTGCGGGCATCGGCGGCGTAAATTGATCGACTACCGCTTCAATAAGGACAGGCTCGCGTCGGCTAAGCACGCTATCGAGTTGAGATCCGCATGTGGATGGATCGTCGATTTGCAGGGCGTCAATACCCGCACCGCGTGCAATCCCTACAAAGTCGGCAGGATACAAGTCACAGGCGTATTCCGGGTTCCCAAGAAACACCATCTGCTCCCACTTGATCTGGCCAAGCGTGTTGTTCTTGATCACGATGATCTTGATATTGAGCTTGTACGCTGCCACAGTGATGAGCTCTCCCAATAACATACTGAGCCCCCCATCCCCGATGATGCAGAAGACCGGACGATCCGGATACGCAACTGCCGCCGCTATCGCATAGGGCAGCCCGCATGCCATAGTCGCCAGATTTCCCGAACAGCTGTGCATTTGGCCACGTAAGGCGGGAACATATCTCGCCCACCAGGTGGTGATGGTGCCGGAGTCTGACGTCACGATCGCATTGGGTGGAATACGCTTGCCGAGTTCCCAGCCTACGACCTGAGGCTTCATAGGCTTATCGTTGCGAGTGCCGCGCTCACCCATCAACTTTTCCCATTCCGCTTTCGATTTCTGCGCCTTTTGCAGAAAGCCCTTCTTATGCGGTTGAAGCAAAGGCATAAGTGCGCGCAAACACCTCTTGGTATCTCCCACCAAGGCCACATCGGTCGGATACCGCAAACTGATTCGCTGCGGATCTATGTCGATTTGCACGCACTTCACAGATCCCGGCTCGGGGAGAAATTCAATATATGGGAAGGATGTTCCTACCATAAAGAGCGTGTCACAGCCTTCCAGTGCATCCTGAGACGGCTCTGTTCCAAGCAGGCCAATTCCGCCTGTTGTGTACGGGCTATCGTCAGGAACGGCGGCTTTGCCCAGAAGCGCCTTCACAATCGGCGCACCAAGTTTCTCCGCGATCTCTTCCAGTTCCTCTGTCGCGTGCAATCCACCCTGGCCGGTCAAAATCGCGATCTTTTCGCCGCGATTGAGGATATCCGCAGCATGTTCCAACTCAATCTTGGCCGGTAACTCATCGAAATAGGCTGGAACTGCCGAAGTGTGGTGAATGGGATTGCGTTCCGAACGGCCTTTTTTCGCCTCCTGAACCTGCACATCGACAGGGATTGTGATGTGTGCAACGCCTCGCGCGGACAGCGCCGTTCGGATCGCAAGATCAGTAACGCTCTCCATGTGAGCGCCACTCATTACCCGTTCATTGAAATCGGCGACATCCATGAACAGCTTGTCGAGCGCCACATCTTGCTGCGTGAACGTGCCGATCAGGTCGCTGTGCTGCATACCGGTGATCGCCAGTACAGCGGCATGGTCCATCTTGGCGTCATAAAGGCCATTAAGCAGATGAATGCCACCCGGCCCTGAGGTCGCGATGCACACTCCGAGACGTCCGGTGAATTTTGCATAGGCGCAGGCCATGAACGCTGCGGCCTCCTCGTGTCGCACGTGAATGAAGCGGATTTTCTCCTGGTTTTTTCGCAGAGCCTCAAAGACTCCATTGATTCCGTCGCCAGGAAGACCGAACACGGTATCTACACCCCATGCGATGAGGCGCTCTACAAGGACATCCGATGCATTCGTCACAAAAACACACTCCCGCTGGAATCTGTTACAGCTGCCAGATATCAACTAGGACGCGCAATTGACAGCGAGAGTTTTCCTCCACAAGGAAGACGAGTTGCCTTTCCAGCCGGAAAGTTGGAGATCCTACTGTTCCATAACGCCATAGGCAAAGCGCGGCGGCAGGTTACATCCATTCCTCTCGATCCACGCAAGCGTCAGCGCCTGTGGAACCGACAGCATCGTGATGCCTTCCCATGGCTCAGCCACTGCATGAATTCGTATCGGCAGTAGCTTTTCCGCCGGCTCGATCGCATCATTTGTGACCAGCACGACACGCCCCCCTTTGCGATTGCACTCTGCTGCCAGCTTGAGCCCAAGCGCGGCAGCGCGTCCGACTGCAAAGATGATGGCTACGTGCGTGTCATTCGTATCCAGGTTAGGACCGTGCTTAAATCCGGCTCCCGTATGCGCAGCTGAGCGGAAGCCGCTCATCTCGCGAATCGTCAAGGCACCCATCCAGGCGGCGCTATATCCCCCGCCTCGTCCGATGAGTTCAATGTTTTTTGCGCCGCGGCAGAACTCTTCTATCCGTTCACGCATCGCGAAGGTCTCGCGAATGCCCTTTGCCAATACATCTGCGGCTTGATCGGCATTGCTCTTCCATTCGTGGCCAAGGATCTCTGAAGCCAGAATGATCCCGGCAGCCGTGGAGTTTGTATAGGTCTTCGTCGCATTCCCGTACTCCGGTCCGGCAAGAATGGGGAGACGATGCGTTGCACGTTGCCAGCAAGGGCTTCGCTGGTTGTTGCAGATAACGCCTGTGGACTCGGTCGGAGACTGGCTCATAATCTCGACCAACTCGGCACTCTCACCCGAAGACGTTATCAGTACTGAGAGCGGGGCTTCCTTCCACACCGGTTGCGCGTAGTGCAACCACTCGCCCGCATCCACCGAGAATGCCGGCCTTCCATGACTCTGTAGATGAATCGATGCGCTGATGGATGCGGCAAGCGACCCACCCATCCCTATGAACATGACAGGGGCCATACTCCTCGCAGCCATTTCACGCATGGCGCGAAGTTGCTCGCGAATCTCCGGATTGTCCTTATAGGCAGCAATCAATTCACGCAATTTTCCCGGTTGCTCGTGGCACTCATATTCCAGGATTTGCGTGCCGTTCATTGCCAGCAACTCACTGGCCGGTTCCACGCCGCCGATCCATTGCGGCTGGTCGTTCTTTACTGTCATGGCTCAGCCTCACTTGGGTTCAATCGAATCGAGGGTATCATTCGACATCGACTCTCCATGAGGTATGGACTTGCAAGCTGAGCGGCCGGTAGTTCGCGGCGTCTTTCTACTACGCGTCTCGTTCATCGCCGGACTTGGCGGTATTCTCTACGGTTTCGATGTCGGCATCATCGCGGCAGCACTCCTTTTCGTGCGCAACACCTTTGCTCTCTCCACTCACATGCAGGAGATTGTCGTCAGCGTGGTTCCTGCTGGGACAATGCTGGGTGCGGTCGTGGGCGGCATTCTGTCAGATCGTCTCGGACGGCGCGCAACCCTGCTTTGGTCCGCGATTATCTTCATCCTCGGTTCTATCCTTGCACCGCTCTCGCCGAACGTAGCGGTTCTGATCGTTGCGCGCTCTATGCTTGGATTCGCGATTGGATTTACTTCTGTCACCGCACCGGTATACGTCTCGGAGCTTTCTCCGCCGCAGTCGCGAGGACTGCTCATCGGCCTGTATCAGTTTGCACTCACGTTCGGGATTGTATTTGCGAATCTCATCGGCTATTGGTTCGCCTCAGGGGAAGCCTGGAGGCTCATGTTCGCGATCGGGGCTTTGCCTGCCGCTGTGTTCCTCGCCCTGGTGCTCACAGTTCCTGAAAGTCCGCGATGGCTGTTCATCAACAATCGCGTTGAAGAGGCAGAGCGGGTGCTCCTGTCATACACTGATGGTCATGGCGCAAGTCTCCTTCTTGACGATATTCAGAAGGCCAAGGCCGCCGGATCAACTCATGAAAGCTGGAGTGCATTACTTTCCCCAGCAGCTCGCCGCGGTCTTCTCATAGCAGTAGGCTTTGTCGTGCTTCAGCAACTCTGCGGCATCAACACGATCATCTACTATGGCCCGCAGATCTTCGCGCTCGCCGGCATCAACTCGAACCAGCATGCAATTCTCGCATCGCTGTTGGTTTCAGTCGTGAACATGCTTGCCACGCTGGTCGCACTCTTTTGTGTCGATCGCATCGGGCGAAAGCCTCTCCTGTACGGCGGAGTCGGGGGCATGCTCATATCTTTACTGCTGCTCACATTTACCTTTGGGCGTGCTTCGGGTGTGACGCATGCTACCGGAATCACGGCGATCATTTGCCTGATGGTCTATATCAGTTGCTTCGCAGCAAGCATGGGGCCAATCGCTTGGATACTCGTTGGAGAGGTCTTTCCTCTGAAGCTGCGCAGCCGCGGAGCGGCAGCCGCGACGCTTGGCTATGGTGTCTCCAATACGCTGGTCTCATTGAGCTTTCTTACGGTTATTCATCGCATTGGGAATGCCTTTACCTTTGCCGCTCTCGGGTTTTTCTGCGTGCTCACTTTATTCTTCACCTGGTTCATCATCCCGGAGACGAAGGGTCGGGATCTGGAGAGCATCAGCGCATAAATCCGTCAGGCCTTGTACTCTAACCGGGACATGACAGCAAGCAAGTACGTCTTCGGCGTCGATATCGGCGGCACGAACCTCCGTATTGCGCTCGCCGATGCAGCGGGTACAATCCTCGCTCGCACATCGTCAACGACCACGGATGTGCGTGACCCACAATTCATCGTCGAGAAGATACGGCAATCTGCTGATCAACTTCTGCGGGATACTGGCGTTCAGGCAAAGGCGATCGCCGCGATTGGAGTAGGCGCGCCAGGCGTGACAAACGCGGAAACCGGCGTGGTCATCGCGACCTCCTACCTGTTAGGGTGGCGGGACATCCCGTTGAAGGCGATGCTGGAAGATACCCTGCATGTTCCCGCTGCAGTGGACAACGATGTTAATGTCGCTGCGCTTGGGGAAAGCGTCTTCGGAACGGCAACGGGAGCACCGAATTTCGTCTTTCTTGCAGTTGGCACAGGCGTGGGTGCTGGAATCATCCTTAAGGGGGAGCTGTTTCAAGGAGCTGAGTGGAGCGCTGGCGAGGTTGGATACATGCTGGTTCCGGGCGTTCCGGAGCTGCCGGCTGAGTTGGGCAAACCCGGCGCGCTCGAGAGCATGGTGGGAGGCGAAGGCCTGCGTCTGCAATGGCTGTCAATGTGGGATCCCGAGCAGACAAATCTGCCGGAGAATTTGACAGCAACCCAGATTTTCGACAACGCAGTGGCCGGAGATGCTTTGGCCAATGCCTTGTTGGATCATGCAGCGAACACGCTCGCCTGCGCCATTTTCAATATCGCTTTGATTCTGAACACGCCGCTGTTCGTTTTGGGCGGTTCCGTAGGATTGCATTCCGCGCTCCGCGATCGCACCCAAAAGATAGTGGACACCCATGCTCGCGGATTCCGTCCACAGGTGGTACTCAGCAGCCTTGGAAGCGATGCCCAGCTCATGGGCGCAATCCGTCTCGCACAGCTCACAGCAGAGAAGTAGTCAGCAGCTCACTTTCCAAAACAGCTTCTCAGAAGAACGTACGAATCACGTCAACCACCCGATATTCCGCATTCACGATTGGCAATGTCCGCCACTTATCGAATGTCAGGCAAGGATGAGAGATATCGAAGGCAATCATGTCGCCGACCAGAAGATCATCACTGTGACCGATCTGCATAAATCCATGCTGGTCCATCAGCTTTGTGAGTACCCAGTGAGCCGGCGCTGGTCGAGGCAATGTGTCTCCTGGCCGGTAGTGCAGCGCTGGCATCGGCAGTCCGCCGTCGTATGACGCGTCACGTTTACCCATACCGATGATCGCCTTCCCAGGCTCGGGCAGGGATTGCACATAGGCCCACACTTGGAGCGCTGGCAAGAGGCCAGTCCGCATTTGGTTCGCAACTGGATTCCGCTGCATGATCTTTGCTTGTGCTTCGCGATACATACCAGCGTCATGAGTCAAATAGCAGCCCGGCCGCAGGACAACCTCAACCGCCTCGCCGAAAGATGCCGCAGTGAAAACCTCGGCTACCACGTCAAACCAGGCGGAGCCTGCCCCCGAAAGCAGGACAGGCGCACGATGGAAGCGATTTTCAACCCTGAGCCTTTGAACAATGGCGACAGCACGATGGAGGAAGGCACGAATGAGCAGTTCATCGTCGAGGACGCCTTCATAGAGCTCGATGCCGCTCAGAACGAGTGTTTTGTTCCAGCGCTCGAGGGCGACAAGCACTGCTTCCAGTTGCTGATCATCGCGTACTCCGGTACGTCCCCCGGGCACTCCCAATTCCAACAACACGTTCAGGCGCTGAGTATGCTGGGAGAAAAATTCCCCGAGTAGATCAGCCTGCGCGGCTGAATCGACGAGGCAGTAATATTCGAAGGCTGAGTCACGCTGCAGACGCGCGATCACAGCCATATTCGCTTTACCAATGAGTTGGTTCGCCATCAGGATGCGGCGCACCCCATGATGGTAGGCAACGTGCGTTTGCTGCGCGGTTGCCAAGGTGATTCCCCAGGCGCCACTGTTCAATTGCATCTCGAACAGTTTGGGAGCCATGGTGGTTTTGCCGTGCGGCGCGAGCTTGACGTCATACGCGGCAATGAAGCGCTGCATCCAGGCAAGGTTGTGCCGTAATCTGTCTTCGAGCAGAACGGCCGAAGGCAGGCTGAGGTCTTCATGTAGCAGGTTCCAATTGAGTCCAGGGATATCGGCTTCCT
The DNA here is from genome assembly GCA_963737035.1 of uncultured Acidobacteriaceae bacterium. Classification (GTDB taxonomy): domain Bacteria; phylum Acidobacteriota; class Terriglobia; order Terriglobales; family Acidobacteriaceae; genus KBS-83. The sequence continues at coordinate 85,300 of CAVTRJ010000015.1, forward strand.
CGAGCAAACCTTCAAAGAAGCCCAGCCCTTTGTTCAATGAGTCAATTCCCTCTCGACCGTCAGCTCGGACTGGTGTTCTGTGGCTCAGAGAATGCTCTCCTGATGATGGGTGCGCATTGCGGTAGCTCGAATTAACAGATACAGCCTATATCCTGAAAGAGTTGTGATGCTGACCTGTGACACGCTTATTCGGAATGCAAGCGTCCTTGACGGAACCGAAGCTGCGCCGGAGCCGCTCGATGTCGCGATTCTAGGCGATCGTATTTTCAAGATAGGCCGTAAGCTTCAGATCGAGGCATCGAGCTCGGTTGAAGCAGAGGGCCTCGCGCTGGCGCCAGGTTTCATCGATGCTCATACGCATGATGACATTAGCGTCGTCCGCACACCGGCCATGCTGCCCAAATTATCGCAGGGCGTCACTACGGTGATTGTAGGAAACTGCGGCATCAGCGCCGCGCCTGTAAGGTTGCACGGTGAGCCACCCGATCCGATGAATCTGCTCGGAGACGCGGAGGACTTCCGTTATCCAGAATTTACGGCGTATGTCGCTGCGCTACGTGACGCCCGACCAGCAGTAAACGTGGGCGCGTTGGTTGGGCACACATCTCTCCGCAATAACTACATGGACAGGCTCGACCGCAGTGCAACCGCAAGCGAGGTCGACGCCATGCGTACGCAATTGCGGGAGGCTCTGGAAGCGGGCGCACTTGGACTCAGCTCAGGGCTGGCATATCTCTCGGCGAATGCGGCTTCGACGGACGAAGTGCTGGCCCTGGCGCAACCGCTGGCCTCGGCAGGCGCCGTGTATACCAGCCACATGCGATCTGAGACAAACGCTATCCTCGATGCGATGAATGAGGCTTTTGAAATCGGGCGTCTCAGCCAGGTGCCCACGATTCTTTCTCACTTGAAATGTGCAGGCATTGAAAACTGGGGACGGAGTGGCGAAGTCCTGGGCGCGCTCGATCATGCAAGAGTTTCGCAACCTGTCGGCTGCGATTGCTATCCCTACGCTGCCGGTTCCAGTACGCTCGATCTGCGACAGGTGGATGATCGGGTCACCATCACGATCACGTGGAGCACACCGCATCCCGAAGTAGCCGGGCAGTCTCTGGAACAGATCGCCAATGCGTGGAATGTGACGCAACTCGACGCTGCAAGGCGACTGCAACCAGCTGGCGCTATCTATCACAGCATCTTCGAAGAGGACATGCGCAGGATTCTGCGGCATCCGGCAACCATGATCGGCTCCGATGGCCTGCCCAATGATCCTCGGCCACACCCGCGCTTGTGGGGAACATTTCCGCGCGTGCTTGGTCACTACTGCCGTGAAGAGAAATTGTTCTCATTGCCTGAGGCGGTATACAAAATGACAGGGCTGCCTGCGCAACGATTTGGTCTCGCGCAGCGCGGGCGCGTACGTGAGGGCTACTATGCCGATCTGGTCCTCTTTGATCCGGAAAAAATCTCCGATACGGCCACCTATTCAAACCCCATACAGCCGGCAGTGGGCATCGAGCGTGTCTGGGTGAATGGCTCGCTTTCCTATACAGCTAAAGGGAGCACAGGAAGTCGCAGCGGACGCTTCCTGCAGCGCGGCAAGACCCAATGGATCGAATAACGAACGGATAAGGAGCCACGATGAGCATAAAGCGGTATGGCACGGATGGAGGCACCGGCACGGGTGGTCAGCACCTTCCTTTTGCTCGAGCGGTTGAGGCTGACGGATGGCTTTACGTCTCAGGCCAGGTCCCAATGGTCAACGGTGAAATGGTCTCAGGAAATATTGTTGTTCAGTCTCGGCAGGCAATCAAAAATCTCCTGTCGATCCTGCGTGAAGCCGGATATGGTCCTGAGCACGTTGTTCGCTGCGGCGTGTGGCTTGAGGATCCACGTGATTTCGCATCGTTCAATGCAGTATTCAAAGAGCACTTCGGCAACCATCCACCCGCGCGTGCGTGCGTCGTCTCGAGTATGGTCGTCGACTGCAAAGTAGAGATAGATTGCGTGGCGTACAAGCCTTCCAGCGCATAACATTCCGCGTCCAGGCCAATCATAGCCAGTCCAGAGCTCAATCCAGAGCGGCGGCGGACTCATACCACGCCGCAGTCCTGCGGATGGATTCTTCAAGGCTCACGATCTGCCTCAGGCCGAGAAGCTGCCTCGCGCGATCGACCGAGGGCACGTAGCGAGAGGGTGCGGCGCCCTTTACAGGAGAGCCGGCGACATCGATGCCCGTATCTGGGTCTAAAGTCTGGGCGACCTTCTGCGCGAGTTCAAGGATACTCACATCCTCATCTGAGCCGACGTTGATGGGTGTGAGCGATGGAGCGCGGAAAAGCATCGTCCAGAGCCAGATTGCCAGGTCGGCTCCATAGAGATAGGAACGCCGCGGAGTGCCATCGCCCTGAATCGATATCCGTTCTCTGCCTAACACGTTGCCTATGAAGTTACCGATCGCGAAGTGAGCGTCCAATGGAAGATGAGGGCCGCAAAAAGCCCAGCAACGCGCGATTGCGCACTCGATTCCGGTCGTTTTTTGATAGAGAGAACACATGAGCTCAGCAGCGCGCTTTCCTTCTGCATAGACACTGCTCGGGTCCAATGGATCCGGCGCTCCTGCATAGGATTCTGGAAGATGCGTCATGCTGGAAGGCTGCCTTCCATAGACCGCACCAGAACTCGTCAGAAGAAAGCGAGCCGTACCATGCGCCGCTGCAAACTCCAGCGTGCGCTGAGTGCCCGCGAGTATCGTCGAGAGCATCTCCAGCGGCGCTTCTGCCGCCTGGCGCGCGCTGGCCTCCGTGGCAGCGTGGATTACATACGGGAAATGGCCCTCCGGAAACTTGAAGTCCCTTACATCGCCCGCGAGCAGTTGCACATGAGGGTCCCGTGCCAGGTGTGGCGCTTTGGCAGAAAAGCTGGCAGGACTGCGGGTCAGAACAGTCGCACTCGCGTTTAGTGCGAGCTCGCGATTGATATGGCAGAAGCTCTCCAAGAGCCAGCAGCCAAAAAAGCCGGTGCCGCCGGTGATGAAAATCCGCTGACCACGCATCGGCTCCCAAAGCGACTGGGTTTCCCGCAGAATAAGACCAAGATCGGTACTGAAGAGAGGCGGCGCCACCATGTGCTTCCCAGTCTATTCGGTTCAGATATGCCGCAGCGTGATCTCTCGATTTCGATGTGCGTCTCTCTTGATGTATTGTGCAAGCCAAACTGATTCGAGGAGAATGCCTGGATGCCCGCAGTCGTTTGCAGGCTGAAACTCGCTGGTTCTTGCGGCCTGCTTTTCACATTTGGACTGGTGTCGCCCATCGCAGTGGCGAACACTCCGCAAAACCCCGCTCCCGCACTTGTTGGAGATGCTCCCGCGGACGACCCGCCCCTCGCCAGGGATTTGTCGCCGCGCTTCAAGCGGGCAGATGTAGAGAAAGCCTTGCGCAAAGTCGCGGATTGGCAGTTGGAGAGAGCTCGGCCTCACTTCGACCAGGACTGGACCTACGCCGCACTTTACGCCGGATTCATGGCTATCCCGTCGACAGTGTCCGGTTCTCGCTATCAAGACGCGATGATGGAAATGGGCAGCGGCTTTTCCTGGCAGCTAGGACCGCGTCTCGGCCACGCCGACGACGAAGCCATTGGGCAGACCTACATGCAGCTTTATCTGGAGCGTCGTGATCCAGCAATGATGGCTCCGACACGCCAAAGCTTGGATACGGTCATGCAAAGGCCGGACGATCCAGCCAAGCCGCTGTGGTGGTGGTGCGATGCGTTGTTCATGGCTCCTCCCGTGTTCGCCGAGCTTTCGAGCGCCATGGGCGATCGGCGCTATATTGCCTTTCTCGATCGCGAATGGTCGATCACCTCGAGCAAGCTGTACGACCCGGCCCAGCACCTCTTCTATCGGGATGCGAGCTTTCTGCAGAAACACGAGCAGAATGGCAAAAGCGTCTTCTGGTCGCGCGGCAATGGGTGGGTCATGGCTGGTCTGGTCCGAGTGCTTGAATATCTGCCGAAGGACGATCCGCTGCGACCTAGGTATGTAGAGCAACTGCAGCAAATGGCATCGGCGGTTGCACCGCTGCAGGGAAACGACGGCTTGTGGCGCCCCGGGCTTCTCGATCCCAACGCCTACCCACTGCCCGAGAACTCCGGCTCCGCCTTCATCACCTACGCGCTCGCTTACGGGGTTAGAGAAAGCCTCCTCGATCGCAGGCACTATCTCCCGATCGTGAAGCGAGCGTGGGCTGGTCTTCTTTCGCATGTATACAAGGATGGACGTCTCGGCTGCATTCAGCCGATCGGGGCTGCGCCAGGAGACTTCACGGCTACATCGAGCTATGTCTACGGAGTAGGAGCCTATCTGCTCGCCGGCTCGGAGATATACAAGCTGGCAAATCGCTGAGCGACGCCGCAGTACGTCTGGTGCCCCGTTTGGTTTTCAGAGCACAATGTCCAGCAAATGGCAGCCGCCCTCTTCGAGCAGCTGGCGACAGAGACCTTGCCGTAACTCCACATGGAGGCCCAGATCGTCGACACCGCGCATCAGCTCATCTAACGAGCGATAGACCCGAAGTTCGCGTGCCAGACCTGTGGTCGTTAGCTCCATCACATACCGCCGGCCCAGAAAGTGCTCACTACTCACGGGTACGACACGCAGCGAGCACAGGATAGTCCGCTTGCGGCGCACCGGCTCGACCACATCATTCGGCAGATCATGGTTTTCATCAGAACAATTCATCGACTCGTCCATCCGTTCCGGGCTTCGCGCCAGGGTGTTGCAGAGTAGTGACGGTTGGGCTCCTTTCGTTTCAATTCTGGTCCTGGCGGACACGGGAATCTTCGGAGAGCCGGTGTACACTTGCACCACTCACTCATCGCAAGAGATGGAACAACGTGGACTTCCAGACGTTTGATAGCGCATACGTCGAAAGGCTCCGTGCGGGTGACAGGGACACGGAAGGCCACTTCGTAGCATATTTCGGCGAGTTGATCGTGCTGAAGTTGCGCTCGCGGCTGGCTTCCAGGGCGGCCGTGGACGATGTCAAGCAGGAGACCTTCGCACGCTGCCTGCAACTACTGCGCAGCGAGGGCGGCGTCCGTAATGCGGAGCGCCTCGGTCCCCTTGTCAACTCCATTTGCAATCATGTGCTATCGGAGCACTTTCGCGCCACCACCCGAACCGAAGCCCTGGAGGACCAGCCCCCGGAACGCTTCGTGGCTCGCGAACCGGACGCACTGACTCGAGTTATCGCCGAAGATAACCGGAAGATGGTCCGCCAGGTGCTTGAAAGGCTGCCAGAGCGCGATAGGACCATTCTGCGAGCTGTCTTCCTTGAGGAGCGCGAGAAAGACGACATCTGCCGGGAAATTGGCGTCACACGGGATTACATCCGGGTGCTGTTGCATCGTGCAAAGCAATCATTCCGTGAGGTTTATATGGCGCAAACGGCGGGCCGGCAAACATGCTGAGGCGGGATATGAAACAAATCAGCCCCCTGCCGCACTATCTATTCGTTGGGATATTCCGCCTATGAACCATGACGAGACAATTCGCGAGCAGGCTGTTGAGCGCTATCTTCTGGGAGAGCTTCCGGAAGATGCGCGCGCGCGCTTTGAAGAGCACTTTTTCGATTGCGATATCTGCGCCACCGACCTTAAGGCCGGCACAGCCTTCGTAGATGGTCTGCGCGCTAATCCGCAGCTCGTTAGCTCGCCGCAGCGAAGTCTGCACGCGGTTCCCAAGCGCCCGGCTGCGGCATGGCTTCGCCCCTGGCTTGCGCCGGCACTGGCAGCTTCACTCCTGGTCGTCGCCTATCAAAACATCCTGGTACTACCTGGGATGCGACGGGCAGCAACGGCAGCCCAGGCGCCAGCGGTGATGAACAGCATCGTGTTGGCAAACATCTCCGCCCGCGGAACAGACGTCCCGAGGGTGCTTGCGCCGGCGCACGGCTCCTTCCTCATTTCCGTGGATGTTCCCTCCAAAGCTGAATATGCGTCCTACATATGCTCGCTCTATACTTCCTCCGGCGAGCGGCTTTGGCAGATTCCAGTCACTTCGCAGCAGGCTGAGAATACCGTCTCCGTTCGCGTGCCCACGGATAAGACAGCCGAAGGCATCAATGACCTGCGGGTGCTGGGTGTACCATCCACAGGCGGATCGCCTGTCGAAGTGGGCCGCTACCAGTTCACGCTTCACGTTTCGCAGTAACACTGACAATCGGAGATAGCTAGAGTTATGGATGCCAGCCAGGAGCGGGTGTATCACTACCACGCGGATGCGAATGCGCTCGGGGGCGTGCTGACCCACCCCTACAAAGCGGTCATCTCGACAGCCGCTAACTCATCGTTGGCCAACGCCGGCGGATATAACAGCTCACCAACCGTGCCCTATCATCTGGACCACGTCCTCCACTGCAGGGCGGCCTACACCCACACCACGGGCGGCGATGAGGATAGCCACTGGGCGACCCTGACGACTGCCGTCGTTGAGGACGTCAACCTCCTGGAGGTAGTGACAGCCGACAAGATCGTGGCCCAGATCTCAACCAAGCACCCCAAGGCGGGCAACGTTGCGTCTGTCTCCTTCGTCGGCTCGCAGTTCGTGAACCTGCGTATCAACGGCATCCTCGTCGACCCAATCCTGGACCTGCACCCCTTTCCTGTGCCACAGCCTGGCCCTTCCAACGGCAAATCGGCCAAAATGCTGCAGGTATCCTCGTATCATCACAAGGACGTGCGAAAGCTGGCAGCCGAGCAGAGCCGCAAGGTAACCGGCAGCTCGCACAGCCCCGATTGGGTAAAACGGCGCTATGGCTGGCTTGAGTCTGCGAAGGAAATCGATGACCGGGGTCACCTCCTGTGCTCGCTGGTGAAAGAGGTTCGTGGAGGCGACTCCAGGAACACCTTCGGGCATGTGATCCACGTGCCTGGCTTCGGCAATGTTTTCCTTGGCGAAATAACTGTCTACCACGGGTCCTACAACCTGACGATGCTTCGCGCGGAGATGGGCTGCGCTTCATCGGGCGCCGTCAGCATGTCCGCCGGCGCGTACCAATGGAAATCCCTATCCATAGGCTCCGTTTGCCTCGTCGGCGTATTCTTCCCGACGGCGTGCCGTCAAGCGCAAAGACGAAAAACCCGAGATCACAATATTCGCGTAGTCGAAGAGTTGTTCATTACACGGGCAGCTCGACGAGGCCCAGACGAAGGCGAATCAGGCCATGGCAGAGCCCAGTCCGCTGTGGGCAGCTCGTTTTCGCCTCGAAGCTGCAAAGATACGTCAGGTTCAAGGACAAAGTGATGAAGTTATCCAACTGCTAAACCGGGGCAGGATGCCCGATCCCCCTGATCCGGATCTCACGGCTCAACGCCTTTGTCATTCTTTCGCTCGCGTACGCCGGAAAGGTGACTCAATTCGAGCGACAAAGGCGATTACCGAAGCCGACCAAGATTAAGGCGGTTTCGGCGTCCGTAAAAGCAGAAGTTTTCGCAGCTCGAGGGCACGCTTTGAATTGCAGGAAAATCACCTCGTCGGGGCAGGAGCTCTTTTTCAGAAAAGTCTTGCAACAGCGCGTGCCGGTGGAAATCGCTTCTCAGAAGCAAGTGCCCTGCTCAATTTGGGTGTCCTTGATCTTCATCAGGATCACTATGAAGATGCTTTGGAACAGTCCGATGCTGCTGCGCGCGTAGCAAAATCTATTGGGGCTCAACGTGCTCCTAGTAAGAGCTTTGGGAAACGCCGGTTGGGCATATTACGGCACCGGCGACTATCCAACGCGCACTTGCCAATTTCAACGATGCCGCGGACATGCGCCGCAAATCTCGGCTCAACAATCGATGAGGAAAATTGGCACAACACTGCAGGCATGAGCGAAGCCCGTGTTAGGGAACACGGATGCTGCCCGAAAGCATTATGAGCGTGCCTTGGCCTTGGCTCGATCCTTGAAGAATACCTCCGAAATTTCGCAAGTTGATCAGGCGATCGCGGCGCTCTTTCCTGCACTCGCCGCATCCGGAGCAGCGCAGAAAATACATCAATGAAGCCAGACACTTGCTCGAACGGAGGGGGATGCTTTTGACATCAGCTAGGAAATCTTCTGGAGGCACAGTCCCTCGCACAACGCGGCGATCTGCCGCAAGCCAAAACATTGTCCTGCTGGATGTGGAGCGACAGTCACGCAATTCCCGACGACTCTCGTGGATGCACAGCACACACTAGCCCAGGTATGCGACAAGGCCGGAGACCAGAAGCAAGCGGAGATCTGGTACCAACGCTCCATCGCCACCTATCACTCACAACGGTCCGAGTTACGAACCGACGATGCCCGCCTTCCGTTCTTCGCAGAACGGTCATGACCTCTACATGGACTATGTCGCCTACCTCATCCGCAATCATCGGACAGATGAAGCGCTCTAAGTCATCGACCAAGGCCGCGCAGAGACTCTGGCGGAGGGGCTTGGATCTCGAAAGCAAGAACGCATCGACGAAGCCGCGCCAGGAATATCCCTGACCACGCTGGCTCGCCAGGCCCACGCTGTCATCCTGGTCTATGCCCTTTCGCCCCAGGGTTCCTACCTGTGGGCGGCGAATGGCAAGCAATCCGGCTTCTATCCGCTTCCCGCTCGCGCTGACATTCTCGCGCAGGTCGCGAACCACCGGCGCGCGCTGCTCGCGGCAAGAGACCTGGTGGCCGAGCAGCAGCCCGCGGCTCGCACGTTATACGACATGCTGGTAAAGCCTGCAGAGCACCTCATCCATCCCGGCGATCGCGTCTTCATCGTCGCAGACGATGGTCTGCATGGCCTGAATTTCGAGACTCTCCTGACCTCTGGTGAGTCCAGCCACTACTGGATCGAGGATGTCACCATCACCAATCTCGCGTCGTTGCGGTTCCTCTCGGCGCCTCAGCGACAGTCTTCGGCGCACTCATCAGAAGCATCCCCGCGCGGGCTTCTCGTGATCGGCAATCCGGTCTACTCCGGCCAGCAGTACGCACCCTTGCCGAACGCATCCGCAGAGGTTGCCGGCGTTGCCGCACATTTCCCCGGCAGCGCGCGAGCCGTGTTGACCGGTACGTATGCCACGCCCGCTGCTTACATCCGCAGCGATCCTGCGCGGTACAACTACATCCATTTCGTCTCCCATGCCGTTGCCAGTGAGTTGGTCCCACTTGACTCGGCGGTCATTCTCTCCGCCCAGGGCGCTCCCGATTCCGCAAAACTGTACGCGCGCGACATACTCAGCAGACCATTGCATGCGAGGCTGGTGACGATCTCCGCCTGCCAGGGCTCCGGCGTACGCGCCTATGCCGGCGAGGGGCTGGTCGGCCTGGCGTGGGCCTTTCTCCGCGCCGGCTCGCGCAACGTCATCGGCGCGCTGTGGGACGTGAGCGACGCTTCCACTCCCGAATTGATGGAGCATCTCTACGATGGACTCTCTACCGGGAGCCCTCCGGACGTCTCGCTGCGCAACGCAAAGCTGGAGATGCTGCACAGCCGCGGAGTCTTTCGCAAACCGCTCTATTGGGGTGCATTTCAGCTCTACTCGTCAGGCCGATAGCCTCGCATCGAGTCGCCGCGAACCACGGCAGCCCCGGGCTTCCCTGTATACTTTGCTCATACGACCAGAGATTACATCGCTCGTTCTGTGTCCGCCTGCAGCCGCCGTTTCATGACTGATCCCATCGCAATCTCCACCGGCGTCCCATCTGAAACTGATAGCCATCTCAATGCCCAGTCTGATCGCCGGTCCGGCGGGCCCCCGTCCGGCAGCTCAATGACCGGTGCTCAGCGATTCCTGCGCGCTTGCCTGCGTCAGCCAGTCGATGTCACGCCAGTCTGGTTCCTGCGCCAGGCCGGCCGGTATATGGCGGAGTATCAGGCGGTTCGGCGGCACCACTCGCTGTTAGAAATTTGCCGCACGCCGCAACTCGCAGCCGAGGTCACGATCACTGCCGCAGAGAAGCTCGATGTGGATGCGGCGATCATCTTTGCCGATCTGCTCCTGCCCTTCACACCCATGGGCCTTGACTTCGAATTCGTCAACGGCGAAGGTCCCGTTGTCCACAAGCCTGTTCGCAGCGGCGACGATGTCGACAAACTGCGCATCGATCGCGCAGGCGAGCTTGCCTACGTCAGCGAAGCCATCCGGAAGGTGGCTGCGCACTTCAACGACAGGCTCGGGATCATCGGCTTCTGCGGCGCGCCCTACACTTTGGCGAGTTACATGATCGAAGGCTGTGGCTCGCGCAGTTGGATCCATACCAAGACTCTGATGTACCGCAATCCCGGTGCATTTCGCGCTTTACTCGAAAAGCTCATCGAGGTCCTCGTCCCGTATTGCCAGCAGCAGGTCGAGGCAGGCGCAGATGTCATTCAGATTTTCGATAGCTGGGCCGGCGCCCTTTCCGTAGAGGATTACTGCGAGTTCGTGCTGCCGCTTACTGCGGGATTCGTTCGACGCGTGCAGTCGTTGGGTGTCCCAGTCATCTACTTCGGCGTGGATACAGCAAGCCTGCTGCCGGCGATGCGGTCTACCGGGGCGGACGTGCTTGGTCTGGACTGGCGTGTCCCGCTCGACATTGGTTGGGCCAGCGTCGACCACGCTTGCGCGGTGCAAGGCAATCTTGATCCCATCGCCCTCTTCGCTCCAGAGGATCTGCTTCGTGACCGCGTGTATAGCATTCTGTCGCAAGCAGCGGGTCATCCCGGCCACATCTTTAACGTCGGCCACGGTATCGTGCCGGGCACTCCGGTCGAAAACGTGCAGGCTGCCGTTCGGTTTGTCCGCGAATATGTTCCGGCGCAGCAGGAATTATCACGATGAAAGAGATGGACCACACCGCGATTCTGCTGCTGGCGCACGGCACTCCGAATACGCTGGACGAAATACCAGAGTACCTGCGCAACGTGACTGGCGGTCGCGCGTTGCCACAGGCAGCAATCGACGAGATCACGCATCGCTACGGTCTCATCGGCAAGAGCCCTCTCACGGAGATCACGATGACACAGGCCCGTCTGCTGGCGCGGCATATCGGGTTGCCGGTCTATGTCGGCATGCGGAATTGGGCTCCGTATATCGCGACTGCGGTTCAGCGGATGCGCGAGAGTGGCATTTCCTCCGTGGCGGCGATCTGCCTTGCTCCACAGAACTCGCGCACTAGCGTTGGGCTCTATCGTCGCGCGGTGCTTGCGGAGGCTGGCGACGATCTGCGAGTCGACTTTACAGAAACCTGGGCAGATCATCCGCTGCTCATCGAAGCGTTCGCCGAACGGCTGCGCTCAAAATATCGCGAGCTGACTGCGAAACTTGGCCGCTCAGTTCCCGTGCTCTTCACTGCACATAGCGTGCCCTGCCGCACGATCCAGAACACACAGCAGACCGGACCTGATCCCTATGCCATCGAGGCGAAACGGACCGCTGCTCTGATCGCGGCGCAACTCGCTAGTGACGGTCTCCGCGACACGGACTGGTTTTTCGCTTTTCAAAGTCAGGGCATCTCCGGTGGCCCATGGATCGGCCCAACGGTTGAAGACACTCTTAAGGCACTTCGCCAAACCGATCACGTCGCCGTTATCGTCCACCCAATCGGCTTTCTCTGTGATCATGTCGAAATCCTTTATGACATCGATATAGGATTCCGCGAATTCGGCGAACGTATCGGACTGCGCATCGAACGCCCCGAGTCCCTCAACGAATCGCCCACCCTGACTTGCGCTCTCGCCGACCTTGCCCAAAGCGCTCTGGCGCGCCTCTCCGGCCGTTCAGCAATCGCCGTTCCCGTTCCGTGAAGAAGCGCATCGCGATCGTCGGTGGAGGTATCAGCGGGCTCACCGCAGCGTACATACTCCACCGCGACTACTCAGGGACCTGTGACTTCACTCTCTTCGAAGCGGCCAGCCGTCTCGGCGGCATTATGGAAACCGTTCGCAGCGGAGGTTTCGTCATCGAGTGCGGGCCCGATTCCTGGGTGACCGAAAAACCCTGGGCAGAAGAGTTGGCGCGCGAGCTGGGACTCGCTCACGACTTGATCTCCTCCAACGACCATGAGCGCCGCACTTATATTGCGCGCGAGAGAACGCTCACTCCTTTGCCCGATGCAATGCACATGATGGTGCCAGGCGATCTGAATGCCGTAGCGGCCTCCCCGCTGTTCACCGATCCGGCAAAACACGCGTACGCTGCAGAGCCCTCACGTGCCGCAGAGCTGCGCGAGAGTGCGTTGCTGCATCGCGGAATCGACGCGGACGAAAGTGTTTCGGTATTTGTACGCCGTCACTTCGGCGATGAGGTGGTCGAGACCGTCGCGAGACCGCTGCTCGCTGGAGTCTTCGGCGGTGACATCGAAAAGCTGAGCGCCCGGGCTTTACTTGGCCCATTCGTGACCATGGAGGCAGATCATGGCTCCCTGATCGCAGCCCTGCAGCAGCGCAGCCAGCAATCCAAGGCTCCCGTCTTCACCACGCTGGCAAGTGGCCTCGGCACGTTGACTGACCGGATTTTCACAACACTTCCGGCAGGCTCGGTGCGACTCTCGAGTCCCGTGCTGGCACTCGATTCGTCTGCCGCAGGATGGACACTAGAAACAGCAAGCGGCCGCGAGCATTTCGATCGCGTCCTGCTCGCGACTCCACTGGATACCACGCGTCAACTGCTCGGTTCTCTCCCGCTGGCGAAGGCACACCGAGCAGCCGGCCTGCTGCCACGAGACGCAACCTCCGGATTAGTCGTCGCGCTGGGCTACGGAGCGCATACCACGGTCGCCCCAAACGTTCCTAATGGCTTCGGATTTCTGGTGGCAGCGAGCCCGACTGCAAGCCACTCTCTTCTCGCATGCACTTTTTTACATCAGAAGTTTCAGCACCGCGCTCCGGAAGGCGCCTCGCTTCTGCGAGCATTCTTCGCCAGTTCCGCAGCAGACGAGCTCTCGCATCATTCCGACAGCGCGATCGCCCGCATCGCTCGCGATCAGCTCACTGCTTTTCTAGGTCCCATTCCTAAACATGCGGACGTCACAATTGTGCGTCGCTGGCCGCGTTCCCTTCCACAGTACGAAGTCGGCCATGGCGCTCGTATCGCGCAGTTCCACCTCTGCATGTCGGAGCTTCATGGACTCATTGTGGCGGGCAACGCTCTCCGCGGGGTCGGTCTGCCGGACCTGGTCCGCGATGCGACGCAGGCCGCTCATGCACTCGCCCGCGGTTGATAAAGTGTCATTCCTCTCGCTTCAGAAGGTCCGCGAGCGTCTCTTTATGGCGGCGCTCACGCCGTGTCTGCTCAGGCTCGGGCACGATAACCTTTTCCGGCTTCGGCTGACCGACACGTTGGCGCGCATTCCGTTTCACCGCCTTGGTCACGGAGAACTTTTCCTTTTTCTTTTTCGCCATAGTCTCTTCCGCCCGGAAATGGAATGCTGGCGCAGCGGTCTGCAAACCTATGTTTCAAACGCAAGCACGCAGCTCATCTCCGAAGTAGGGCGGGACGCGCCTCAAGGCCGTACCTGGTGCTTGTCCGGTGGAACCTGCTTCAGGAGCCAATTCACAAACTCTTTTCCCGCCGCAAAGTTGTCCTGCTTGGGAAGGACTTTGCGAGGGTCCGTATATTCGTTGTACAGCCACGGATCGACCACGGCAACTACAGTGCCCTTGCCATACTTAGCTGTGGCCATCACGATCCCGTCCTTGTCTCGCAACAGGGCCGTGGCGGGTGCCTTTAGCGAAATCGCGCAGGTGTCCTTCATGTAAAGCGTATGTGAGCGCTGAAAGACGGGGCCTCCGCCGCTGACCGCGATGTAACCCGGTGCACGCTGCTCATCAATGATGTGGTGCGTGAGTACCTCATCAAAGTGGATGCCGAAACGGTCCGCTAGCAGATTAAGATGGGCAATATCTGCGTTCGCGGGATCATTCTCCATCAGGAGCAGAACGCCGCCGCTTTTGACCCATGCGGCAACGTGCTCCGCGTCTTCTGGCTGCACATAGTGCGGATGCGGATTCTTCGCCGGGTTGTCAGGCGAAACGATGATATAAACCTGCGCGCGTTTGAGCCGGTCCGCCGTCGGGGGCTCATACAGCGTATCGAGTATTGCGCCATGACTTGCGAAAATATCGCCAAGAATTGAAAAGCCGCTATCGGTGGAGTCGTTCCATTTGTAGTGGAAGTATTCCTTTTGTCCCGCCGCATTCTGCCTCTGCTGGCTATTGAACCACGCGTCTACCATCACTGTTTCGCCGCGAGCGTCAGGTTCGACGAGATTGCCAATCGTCGAGTTCGCTGCACGCTGCGACCGCGGGAGTTGCTGCGGCCACGCCGCGGAAGTAAAGGCCTGACAGAGAATAATCGTCAACATCGGCCACATGGTACGTCTGAAGCCTTTGACGATTCGCAGAACCCGAGAGTGGATTAAAGTGAGCATCGCCTTGAATGGAGACCCGTTTGGCGAATTGAACCCCGCCGCAAGTCCGCGAGTTCTATGTATCAGAAGCGGCATGCCATGTCTGCACATTTGTTCAGACACGTCGCGCGATGCGGGATGTCTCAATGGATCAGCTCATACAAAGCATTACTATGGATGACGCGAATGATCGTGATCCATCCGGAGCGTTTGCGCTGCAGACATTCTCGGAATGGACAGTTGCACCGTATCCCTCAAAACAGGACAGGCATGAATCCTAGCCAGACCGATCCGAAGCAGGAAGAAAGCGGCCCAAGCAGCACCCGTCTGGGAAACGTGCGCTGGACAATCTGCGCCATGCTGTTCTTTGCGACCTCCATCAACTACATGGATCGTCAGGTCATCGCTCTGCTCAAGCCCACGCTTCAGCACACCATCGGCCTCACAGAATTAAACTACGGCTACATCGTCGATGCATTCCAGGCTGCTTACGCCATCGGTCTGCTGGTCGCCGGGCGCCTGGTGGACAAGATCGGCACGCGAATCGGCTACATCCTCATCATGGGGATTTGGAGCCTCTCCGCGATGGGCCACGCGTTGGCCAACACCGCGCTCGAGTTCGGCTTCGCGCGCTTCTTTCTTGGCATCGGAGAGTCCGGCAACTTTCCCGCCGCCATCAAAACAATCGCCGAGTGGTTTCCGCAGAGCGAGCGCTCGCTGGCGACGGGCATCTTCAACTCCGGCGCGAATGTCGGAGCCATCCTCGCCCCACTCATCGTGCCCTGGGTTACCATCCGCTTCGGATGGCGTGCCGCCTTCCTCACCACCGGCATCTTCAGCGCGCTCTGGATTCTCTGGTGGTGGAGGAATTACCGCAAGCCCACGGATCATCCCACGCTCACCGGAGCCGAGCTGCGTTACATCTACAAAGAAGCCGCGACACAGATGGGGCCATCTACGCCCTGGATCCGGCTGCTCGGTTATCGCCAGACCTGGGCGTTCTCGATCGCGAAATTTCTCACAGACCCTATCTGGTGGTTTTATCTCTTCTGGTTGCCTTCTTATTTCAGCGCGCGATTTCATCTCAATCTTTCTCATCTCGGTCTGCCGCTCATCCTCATCTACAACATGTCCGCTATAGGCAGCATCGCCGGAGGATGGCTGCCCACACCCTTTCGAAAAATCGGCTTCTCGGCCGAAGGAGCGCGCCTCGCCGCAATGCTCTTCTGCGCCTGCCTCGTGGTGCCCGTCTTCACGATCGGATACCTGCAGTCGGAGTGGGCCGCTATCGGGTTACTGGGCTTGGCTGCAGGAGCGCATCAGGGATGGTCGGCTAACCTCTTCACCACGGTATCGGATATGTTTCCTCGCACCGCGGTGGGTTCGGTCACCGGCATTGGAAGCATGGCCGGTTCCGTGGGTGGATTTCTGATCGCCTTCTACGCAGGACATCTCCTGCAACGGACGCACAACTACAGCAGCCTCTTCGTGCTTGCATCGAGCGTTTATCTTCTTGCGTTGGCGATGGTTGTTCTGCTCGCTCCAAAGTTGCGGAGAGTTGAGTTCATCGCCTGAAAATTCAGGGATCGGTCGTTCCTCAACCACCAGGTTGCAAACGTGGTGGCAGCGGTATACGGTCGGATAGAACTGTTAGGACGGGAAGGTACCGCATGGAGGAACGCGACTTTTTTGATGAGCGGCCGGAGCAGCGCACGCACACGCTCACCTGTCCCCACTGCGGCAAAGCCGACGAGTATCCCGTCTCATGGCTGGTCCGGCGCAAGAAAGCTTCGCTTCCACGTCATGCCGACGAGCGCGACCGCGCTCGCTTCGCCAAAGCACAGTCTTACATGGTGCGGCGCGATGATGTGGTTGGCTGCAAGAACATCCGCTGCCGCAAGCGGTTCGAAGTCACCACGCTGCAGTCCGTCGCGTTCCTCTGATTCTCGGCACACTTGAAAAATAGTCTTTGACTCTCCCACCGCTGGAGACCCTAGAACAGAAACATGCTGAAGATCGGCGATTTCTCCTCGCTCTCGCAGGTTTCCATCAAGACCCTCCGGTACTACGACGAGCGCGGGCTGCTGTCCCCCGTGCATGTCGATCCGGAGACCGGGTACCGCTACTACTCCGCCTCCCAACTCTCGCAGCTTCATCGCATCCTCGCGCTCAAGGACTTCGGATTTTCCCTTGAGCAGATCGCGACATGTCTGAAAGAAAAGGTCAGCGCGGAGCAGCTCCGCGGCATGCTGCTGCTGCGTCAGGCCGAGCAGCAGGCGCGTGTTGAGGAGGAACACGATCGTCTCAGCAGAATTCAGAATCGAATCCGCCTCATCGAACAGGAGATGTTCATGTCACAGGAAGTGATTCTCAAGCAGTTGCCAAAGCAGTGGGTGGCTTCGGTACGGGAAACGATCGCAAATTATCCCTCCGTAGGCCAGCTCTATCCAAAGGTGATCGCCGGCGTGGGACCGGGACTCGTCGGACAGGCGCCGTGTTTCGCGATGTGGCACGATCCTGAACATCGCGAGTCGAACGTCGACGGCGAGGCGGGAATCTTCCTCAAGGAGCCAGTTAAGGCCACCGGAGGCGTCCGCGTTTACGAGTTGCCGCCCGTCACCGTAGCCAGCGCGATCCACGCGGGTTCCTATCGACGTCTGCAGGAGGCTTACAACGCTTTGCTGCACTGGGTCAGCGACAATGGCTATCAGGTCACGGGGCCGATCCGTGAGTTGTACCTGCAGAATTCGCAGCCGATCCGGCAGGACGATGAGTCCTACGTGACGGAGATACAGGTGCCGATCAGTAAAGCAGCCTGATCGTCGATTCTTTCCCTTAGGTGCATTTCAGTTGCGGATTAACGGCGGCGCGAGGGCCGCAGTGAAGACTGACAAGCTTCAGCAGCCTTCCAGCGCCCTCGTCAGTCATGATTAAATAGTGCTGCGCAGGGTCTGCCCTGCTGTACGCCGCAGGGTAGAGCCTGCCGCATTACGAGGATGATCCGAACTCTATGGCAAACATGAGCCTGCCCCCCGAAGAGCGTAACCTGACTCCCGACCAGGTAGAGGCGCTCGACATGCGCCGTCGTCGTGGCTCGATGCTGCTCACGCTCGCCGGCATGTTCACTATCATCGCCGTGCTGCTCACCTGCTGGGTGGGCCAGGATTTGCAGTACGCCCCGGGCTTGTCCCGCCCCATGACCTACTACTTCCTGGTCGCGTGCGGCATCGTTCTTGTGACACTCGTCAGCGGACTTTATCTGCGCCGCGGTGCTCCGGAAATTCACTAGTACCATTCACTAGTACCTCAGACCTCGAGCTCGCGAGTCAGGCGCTGGACTGCCCTATACTGATGGGTTGAGCTGTATCCATCGAACCTGCAAGGAGCACGTCCTGATGCCTGCTGTCCGCCTAGAGAAAGACTCCCTCGGCCTCGTCGAAGTGCCGGAGAACGCCTACTACGGCGCCCAGACTGTCCGCGCCGTTGAGAACTATCCCATCTCCGACATGCCCTCGCATCCGCTGCTCATTCGCGCCTTCGGCATGGTCAAACGGGCTGCTGCGGAGGCCAATAAGTCGCTCGGCCTCATCTCCGACCGCCGCGCCGACGCGATCATCCAGGCTGCGCAGGAGGTGATCGACGGCAAGTGGAACGATCAGTTTGTTGTGGATGTCTTCCAGGCCGGCGCCGGTGTCTCCTTCCACATGAACATCAACGAGGTGCTCGCCAACCGCGCCAACGAGATTCTTGGCGGCAAATTAGGCGAATACGCCGAGGTCCATCCGAACGATCACGTGAACTACGGGCAGTCCACCAACGACGTCTACCCGACTGGTATGCGCATCGGCACACTCCTCGTGCTGGAAACGCTTTATCCCGTCCTTGATAAGTTGGCGGCTACCTTCCGCGAAAAGGCCGTTGAATTTGATGGCATCCTCAAATCCGGCCGCACCCACATGCAGGATGCGGTGCCCATCCGCCTCGGCCAGGAATTCGCCGCCTACGGAGTGGCCATTGAGAAATCAAAGCGCGCTCTGCTGCTGTCCAGCGACGCCCTGCGCGAACTTGGCCTCGGTGGCAGTGCGGTTGGCACCGGCATCAACACGCATCCGGACTACCGGCAGCTGGCCATCACGAACCTGGCGCGAATCTCCCGCGAAGAGCTCACGCCAGCCGCCGATATGCGCTGGGCCATGCAATCGAACGCCTGCATGGGAGAGGTAAGCGCGGCCCTCCGCGGTGTCGCGCTGGAGATCATCCGCATCTCCAATGACCTCAGGCTCCTCTCCTCTGGTCCCAACACTGGTTTCGCAGAGATTTCCCTGCCCAGCCTGCAGCCGGGCTCCTCCATCATGCCGGGCAAGATCAACCCCGTCATGCCGGAGCTCGCCGCCATGGTCAGCTATCAGGTCATTGGCAACGACGCAGCGGTAGCGTTGGCGGTGCAGGGCGGCCAGCTTGAACTCAACGTCATGATGCCGACCATGTCCCACAACGTCATGCAGAGCGCCACCATCCTGGCCAACATGCTGCGCCAGTTCAATGACCGCTGCGTCGCCGGCATCACCGCCAACAAAGACCGTTGCGCTTTCTACGCCCAGAGTACTGTCTCCCTCGCTACGGCGCTCAATCCGTACATCGGCTATGCCAAAGCCGCCG
Source organism: uncultured Acidobacteriaceae bacterium (assembly GCA_963737035.1). GTDB lineage: Bacteria > Acidobacteriota > Terriglobia > Terriglobales > Acidobacteriaceae > KBS-83. Next base: position 104,358 of record CAVTRJ010000015.1, read on the forward strand.
AGATCGTGAAAGAGTCCATCGCCACAGGCGAATCCATTATCAAGATCGCCCGTGCCAAGAATCTTCTGAGCGAGGAAGAGATCAGCGCCATCCTGGATCCCGTCAGCATGACCGAACCGCAATATCCGCGTGACTCTGCGAGGCAACGCGACCAGCGCGTCAAGGCCTGATCCTCGGAAGGCAAAGGGGCCGCGTTCCGGGAATGGCATACCCAGGAACGCGGCCTTTGGTCGTGGGCGTCGCTATTGTCGTCCGAAGCGGTAATTGAGACCGAGCGTAAAGCCCAGATTGTGCTGGATGTCGCCGCCCCAGGTAGTCAGATCGTAGGTCGGTGCGATTCGGACCGCGAGGCCCGGTCCCAGGTTGATGTCGACCGGCACCGCGGCTGCCGCTGTAAACCGCGTCGCATTGGGATACAGACCGACTAGGGACCCTGAGTGCCCTGCCGAGTCGGCATAAAACAGGTTCCGTGTGACTCCGGCGAGCACCTGGCCACTGACGGCATAGCTTTTCCGCTGCCTGACCCAATACTGTGGCCCCACCATCACCGAGTAGTTGCTGATGAAGGGCTGGAACAGCGAATACGGATTATTCCCCACATAGACGCTCTTGTAGTAGCCGCGAAGATCCAATGTAACGCCCAGCTTAGGATCAAACAGACGCGTAAAGCCCGCATTCCAGCCACTTTCGTTGGCGTGTTGCAGGAAATGCCCTGGCCGCATGCGGAGGTACGCGTAACCGAAGTAAATCTCGTTCTTGTGGCCGTAGGTGTCTTTAACGGCCGCCGCCGTCCGCGCAGCTCGCCGCGCCCGTACGCGCTCCTGCGCCTCACGCGCCAGCCGTATGCGCTCCTGCTCGTTCGGGTAGTTCGCCTGCGGCTGCGAACCGGAGCTCCCCTGTTGCTGCTGCGCTTGCGATAACGGATCGCGCGTCAGCGGGGTAGGCTGTGTGGGCTGCAGTGGAGTCGGTTGTGCCTCCGTGTCGGGCGCCGGGTTCTGGGCCGGCGGTGCACTCTGTGTTGGATTGCCTGTGGTCTGCGCCTGCGTACAAAGAGCGGCGAAAAGAGAAAATGTCAGGAGCGGATACGCCAGGTATCCCAGACTCTTACTGCATTGCATGTATGGTGATGCCTCCACTACTCTGCTGCTGCGGACTGCGGAAAACGTGCTCTCTGTATTAAAGCATCCCGCGTCTTTTTTTACCGTTTCACGCTGGGGTGTAGCCCCGGGGAAGACGACTCTCGTCAAGAAAAGCGGCTCCCCCAAGTGCTCACTGGATCGCCCACAGTTGTGAACCGGATGGGGCCTTTACACTCGTGTCAGGCGGTGGTCTCTTCGCTGCCCGAAAATTCTTTTCCGGCGAGGCTTGCATGCGTTTTCTTCTCGGTTTCATTCTTGGCCTCTTGCTGCTCCCACTGGGTGTTTTGGCCTATTTGTACTTTGGCAATGTACCGGTGGCCGTTGCCGACGAACCCCTTGTCCTGGAACGCTCCATAAGCCATCGCGTGCTGGATGTGCGCATCGACCGAGAGGCGCCCAAGAGTGCGCCACTCGAGCCGAGCCCTACAAATCTGCTGATCGGCGCGCAGCTCTATCGGGACAACTGTTCGGGATGCCATGGCTACTACGGGCAATCCTCACCCTTTGGCAAGCATCTCTTCCCCGAGGCACCCCAGCTCTGGGCTCCGCATAGCAATGGAGTGGTTGGCGTCAGCGACGATCCGGTGGGGGAAACCTACTGGAAGGTGCGCAACGGGATCCGGCTCAGCGGCATGCCGGCCTTCAACAATCTGCTGAACGAAACGCAGATGTGGCAGGTCTCCGTGCTGCTGGCCAATGCCGATAAGCCGATGCCTGCGGACGTCATCAACACCGTCAAGCCGGGCGCCACACCGAATCCCTAAGGCGGAGGGCGTGACCAATGCGGCCCACGCCTCTGCATCAGTTCTCTTATTTGAACGAGTAAGTCAGCCCGGCCGTGAACTGGAAGGTGTTCTTCTTGTACCCGAACGGTGGGTTGTTCACGAAGTTGTCCTGCGAACCGAGCGTAAATCCGAGATTCTTGTAGACCGGAAAGAGCAGGCCCGCGATGATCTGGGCACTCCACGCGGACGGCTGCCCGGAAGGCGTATTGAAGGCCGGCAACACCGTTCCAGCCTCATTGAAAACAAGCCCCTTCGGAAGCTTCTGCATGAAAAGCTCACCGATCGAAGCGCCTATCAAATTTAGAGTCTCTCCTGACGGGAAGTCCGACGCTGGATAGAACTCCTGTCTTTGATAGTGAATGTCGCCCTTCACGTCCAGGGTCCGGTTCTTCTTGCGAATGACCGAGTAACCGGCCCCTGCGCCGTAAATCTGCTGGACCCGCAAACCTGACCCGATGTTGTGATCGGCACTCGCGTCGAAAAGGTAGTACAAGCGCGGCGTGACATATTGATCACGCTCGATATCCCCATGCAGGATATTTGTCTTTGCGCTTGATGCCGATTGCACACCGGCGATGAATGGCTGCGTCACCAGACCATATGTTGCCGTTGCATCGAAAATCGTTTTGTTCCTCGGTAGCAGCCAATCGACACTGGGTTCGCTCCTGACCAGGTTCAGTGCCCCGGTCAGTGTCTCGCTTGTCTGGGTGGACTCGACCAGCGTTGCACCCAACGTGAGGCCGCCTATCCAGCCCTGCGTGAAGCTGGGTTCACGGGATATCTCCTTCTGGAAGTCATCTCCATTCACCAAATAAGCGGCTTCTTTGGTGGGGATGTTCTTCACCTCTCCACCCGTTCCAGAGACAGATACCTGATCGTTTGCGACGCTCAGCGTGCCAACCGGCACCTGTGGTGCCGGTCGGCCTACCTTCAATTTTTCGCCCGGCGAGATCACCGCATATTTTCCGCCGGTGTGAAGCGATTTGATCTTGCTCCATTCGACTTTTATGTCGCCGGACATATCCCCATGGAAGACCACTGACCCGCCAGTCTCGCTCAGCAGCGTGCCGGTCAGCTGATCGCCATTCGTAAAAGTGAGGACATCCACCCCCGCCTTCGCGCTGGCGGAATCCTGCGCAAATGCCTTTGCGGAAGTGAACACTATCGGGAGTGCCATAAGTGCCACCGCGGCCATATGAGTAATCCCGGCCCGATAAAAACGCGCTACGGTTCTATGGCGATACATTATCTCTTTCTTCCTCCTGCCTAGAAATGAAACTCACAGTGTTACATGTCTGCGGGAGCGACATTTCCGGCTGCCTTCCCATAATACGGTGCAACACCAGCGCTGCGGATGCTCTGATTCGCCCAGGTTGTTAGGATACAGACAATGTCTTGGAATCGTGCAACAGCCTTGGACGCTTTACGGAGCAGCGATCTACTCGAAATCGGTAGGTCAGCCAACCAGGTACGCCGCCACCTGCATCCCGAAAACGTCGTTACATATGCGCTGCGCGGATTGCCCACGTCTCTTGAAGAGGCCAGCCGGGAAGCTGCGTCTCGTAGTGACGGCGTTGATTTATCCCAAATTCACGAAACGCAAAACGCTTCTCTCGACAGTCTGCAAACATCTCTGCTGAACTGCCGGAAGCAGCAGCCGGAGGTTACATTTCACCACTTGCCCATCTCCTGGCTGGAGGCTGTCGGGAGTACTCCCCGGCTTACCGAGCTGCTCCACCGCCTGCGCGAGGCCGGGCTGCGGACGCTCAGCGCCAACGTAGATCCCCAGCGACACTCTGCGGGCCCGTCCGACAGTCTCACGGCGCTCCTCCGAGCGGCCGCGGAATGTGACCTTTGCGTCTCCATCTCGATCACCATCGGTGGCTTGGAATCACTTGACCAGCGGATCGATGCCATCGCCCTCGTTCGTGCTCTCCAGCAGGAGTCAAGTGCCATTCACGCTGTGCGGGTATGCGTTCATCACGCCGCTACACCGGAGGCCCGCCGCGAAGAGGAAGCCACCGCGGTCGATTACCTGAAAACTCTGGGAGTGACGCGGCTCTTCCTTGACAATATCGAGCACTTGCAAACGGACTGGTCGGTGATGGGACCCAAGGTTCTGGAGTTGGCTCTGCATTTCGGCGCAGATGATGCCGGCTCTGTTCCCTGGTCGCAAGCAGGCAGTCTCGAACCCTCCCATCACGGTGGCGAGTCCGAGCTGCGCCGCATTATCCGCGATGCGGGCTTCCGTCCGGTGGAGCGGGATGCGCTCTTCCGGCAAAGCCTGCTGCGCTAGAGCGAACTCCTGCAAATCGAACTCTAGTAGACGACGATAACCGTCGCAACGCACCTTGCCGGCACGACGAGCAATTCCGCACATGGTGTGAGGCAAAACACGTACAATCAGCGTTGTGAGCCGTTTGCGGGCTTCATGCCCGCGTGCCGGCCCCGACAAGAGATGCGTCTAATCGAGCTTGCAGCGTTCCTCCAGCACACAGCCGTGAATGCCGGGCTCTGGCTTTATACGCAGCGCGGCGTCGGCCATTATCTGCGCACCCACTACGGCAATGATCCGGTCAACAATCCCTTCCGCTACCTCTATCAGTGGAACGCCTTCGATACCACGTTGCTCATTCCCTATTTCCTGGTCATGATCGTGCTCGCCTTTTACGGCATGCATCGTTACCAGCTCGTCTATCTCTATTACAAGCATCGTGACCGCGCCGTCACGGAACCGCCCAGCCACTTTGCTCAGCTGCCGCGCGTCACAGTCCAACTGCCGATCTTCAACGAGCAGTACGTCATCGACCGGCTCATCGACGCCTGCTGCCGCCTGGACTATCCCTCCGACCGGCTCGAGATACAGGTGCTCGACGACTCGACGGATGAGACGCAGGAAGTAGCTAAAGGCCTGGTGGAGCGCTATCGCGCGCTCGGGCACGACATCGTCTATCTGCATCGTACGGATCGCTACGGTTACAAGGCCGGCGCGCTCGATGCGGGGTTGAAGCAGGCATCAGGCGAACTTATCGCCATCTTCGACGCTGACTTCGTGCCAACGCCCAACTGGCTTATGCAGGTGGTGCACCACTTTGCGGAGCCGCGCATCGGTATGGTGCAGACGCGCTGGACGCACCTGAATCGGGACTACAGCTTTCTCACTCAGGTGGAAGCCATTCTGCTTGATGGCCATTTCGTTCTGGAGCACGGCGGCCGCTCGCGTTCTGGAGTCTTCTTCAACTTCAACGGCACGGCCGGCATGTGGCGACGCAACGCGATCCAGGAGGCGGGCGGCTGGCAGCACGACACACTCACCGAGGACACGGACCTGAGCTACCGCGCCCAGCTCAAGGGCTGGCAGTTTCGTTACCTGCAGCATGTCGCCTGCCCGGCGGAGGTGCCCATTGAGATGACCGCCTTCAAGACCCAGCAGGCGCGTTGGGCAAAAGGCCTCATCCAGACGTCCAAGAAGATCCTGCCCAAGGTTTTTCGCAGTAATGTTCCGTTCCACACAAAAATTGAAGCCTTCTATCACCTCACGGCAAACATCAGCTATCCGCTCATGGTTGTGCTTTCGTTATTACTAATGCCAGCCATGGTGATCCGCTTTTATCAGGGATGGTTTCAGATGCTGCTCATCGACGTGCCGCTCTTCATGGCGTCTACGTTCTCTATCTCCTCCTTCTATCTCGTCTCGCAGAAGGAGCTCTACCCGCGCAGCTGGCTAAAGACATTTCTCTATCTCCCCTTTCTCATGGCGCTCGGCATTGGGCTTACCGTCACCAATACCCGCGCCGTCCTGGAGGCCCTGTTCGGCATCAAGAGCTCCTTCAAGCGGACGCCAAAATACCGGGTGGAGAAGAAGGGCGAGCGTGCGCAGGCGGCCAAATACCGAAAGCGCCTAGGTGTCGTGCCCTGGCTGGAACTACTCATCGGCTGCTATTTCGCGCTCACCATCGCTTATGCGATTACTAACGAAAACTACTTCACGATCCCTTTCCTTCTGCTCTTTGTTGTCGGTTACTGGTACACCGGATTGCTGTCGCTGCTGCAGGGCCGCTTCGAACGCTGGCGTGGCGAGACCAATTTGGAGGAGTCCTCTCCCAAGCCCTTTCCAGTGGGTGTGTAACTACTAACGCCTACATACAACTTGTCAGCGAGTGCTACCATCTGATCGCTGTTGCTGGACTGCGGTCACCCGTAGGACTTATCCCCCCGGCTGACAGGCGGCTGCACAATCTTTTTAGGAAAGGTTGGGATTGCGTCATGTTCGTCATCTGGTGGATCATCGTCGGCCTTATCGCCGGCTTTATTACGGGCAAAATCATGAAGGGCAGCGGTTATGGCGTTCTTGGGGACATCATCGTCGGCATCATCGGCGCTGTTGTCGGCGGCTTCATCATGCGGGCCCTTGGACACGCTGGCAGCGGCGGTCTCATCTACACCATCTTCGTTGCAGTCATAGGGGCGGTCATCCTCACGTTTCTGCTGCGCCTCATCAGCGGCAACCGAGCCTGAGATACACGAAATACATCAAAGCGGGCCTTCGCGATAAGGCCCGCTTTGCTTTGTGCTCTACACTGTTCCGCATGCGTGTTCTTCATCCTGTAGCACTCCTTCTGCTGCTCCTCGGTCTCTTGTCGACGCCTCTCCTGGCTCTCGAGCGTCAGCCAAACTCTATCTACCAGGCGCGCCGCGAGGCGCTTGCGCATGAGCTCCATGGCGGCGCCGCCGTGCTGTTCGGCAACTACGAGCCGCAGCTGGAATATCAGGATTATCGGCAGGATGAGGATTTCTACTATCTCACCGGCTGGAACGAACCGGGCGCCGCGCTCATCGTCGCAGATGCGACACCCGCCCGCGCTGGAAAGCCGGCGCTCCCGTATCGCGAGGTGCTCCTCCTGCCGGAACGCAACCTGCGCATGGAACTCTTCACTGGCGTCAAGCTCGATGCTGCATCGCCCAATGTCACCGGCATCACCGGTGTGCGCGAGGTTCGCTCCATCCACGATCTCCCCAGCATTCTGAGCGAGCGTGGCCTCCGAACGGTCTGGACCCAGCTTGACAGCGAACCCGCAAAGGCCGCGCTGACCTTTGCAGCCAGCAGCATGGGAAGCGGCGACCCGGTCACCCCGCAAGACGTCGGCGAGTTAACAAAAACGCTTCGGTCCTTCAAGGACGACGGGGAAATCGACTTGCTGCGGAAGGCTGCGAACGCCTCCATCAAGGCGCAGGAAGCCGCAATCCTGGCCATCCACCCCGGAGTCAATGAGCGCGCGATCTCTGGCGTCATTACCGGCACTTTGCTGGCGAATGGATGTGAGCGTCCCTCCTATCCTTCGATCGTAGGCAGCGGCATCAACTCCACTGTGCTGCACTATATGGCTGACGAAAACACCATGCAGAGCGGAGATGTTGTCGTGATGGACGCCGCGGGCGAATACTCCATGTATGCTTCCGATGTCACGCGCACCATTCCGGTGAGCGGACACTTCACGGACCGGCAGCGTGAGATCTACAACATCGTGCTCGGCGCGCAACGCGCGGCTGCGGAGGCCTTCGTCTCAGGCAAATCGACGCTCTACAATCGCGAGCATCCGGAGGATTCCCTCGACGGCGTCGCCCGCGCATACATCCGCACACACGGAAAGGATCTGCACGGCCAACCACTGGAAAAATATTTTATCCACGGGCTGAGCCACTCTGTCGGCATCGATGTGCACGATCCCCTGGACTTCGCGAAGCCCCTCGGACCAGGCTCTGTCTTCACCATCGAGCCGGGTATCTACATCCCCGAGGAAAAGATCGGCGTCCGCATCGAAGACACCTTTTATGTCGACAAGAACGGCAAATTGCAGGACTTCATCGCAGATCTGCCGCATACGGCAGAGGATATCGAAGCGCTGATGCAGCATGGGAAGCCTGCCGCGCCATCTACGCTGGCCACGCACTGATTTCGGGCAGGCACGATGCGGCTGTTCCACTCTTTCATCGCCATCGCTGCTGGCTTCGCCTGCATGGCGTTCCTGACAGGCGTTACTACGCTGCTCGTGCGCTGGCTGGTGCCGAGTTGGGGCAAGCTGCCTCCTTCCCGCTCGGCGCAGCTCTTCAACCTGGCGGCAACTTGCCTCTACTCGGCTACAGCAGGCTGCCTCACCGCGCTGATGGCGCCAATCAGTCCGCTACTCCACTCGCTGATCCTGGCAGTCATCGTGCTGCTTGTCTCAACTGTGGCTGCAAGCGAACTGCGCGGCCAGGCGCTGGGATTCTATCCCCTCGCTCTTGCTGTGTTGCCTTGCCTGGCCACCCTCGGCGCAGGCATCCTGACGGTGCTATACCGCTGAGGGTGGCCGGCATCAATCCGGGTTAGAAACGTACGCCGAAGGTCACAGGAATCATGCTGACCGTACCGGAGCCAAGCGTTGTCGATGTCCCCGCCGGAGAGTTCACCCACAGGTAGCGTGCTTCCGCGTAGATCTTCGCGCCGCCATCGCCAATGTTGTGCGTGATTCCCGTTCCGATGTTCAGGCCGCCCTGGTTGCTAGAGAAATGGCTGACCGTCTGATTGGCATATTGGGGATAGCAGCCGTAATAGAAGTCGCAGCCAATTCCCAGATAAACCGGCGTGGAAAAAGTGGTGAGCTTACGGTAAAAGCCACCGCCGCCGGTTACATAGCCACCCCAGGCGCCGGTTGTCTTGTAGTAATAGACCGGATCGAGCGTAAAGCCCCACAGGTGCACGCTCCCATTTACACCGACGCCAGCTTGAGACCCAACAGAGGCCAGCACAGAATCGGGAATGCCGGTGTGGTTGAATTCGTACTCCAACAGCGTGCCAAAATGCTTGTTGAAATTCCAGCCGCCACCGAGCTTGATGTTGTAGCCGAAGGTTTGAGAGTTCTTGGTATTGCCAACCGGCGCATCGAATCCAGCACCGGCTTCGATTGCGATATGGTGGAAGCCCGGTTGTCCGTAGCTGGGGTATCGCTTGTATCCACCTTGTCCATAGCCCCCACTGTTCTGTCCACTTTCCTGCGAGTGGTAGGAGAGCAGGTTCGGGCCCTGATTGATAGCCACATCAGCAGCGCCATCAGCGCTCGACGAATACTGCGTACTCGGCGATGACTGGGCAAAAGCGGTGCATGCAGCGGCGGTGAATCCCAGAAAAAGCGCCGGCAGCCGCCGGACAAGTTTGCGACTGGTGAGGCAGACAACAGAACGGCTCATGATTGGCAGACTCCATTGCGTAGATCAGCTGTGTAGATCATAGGAGCGAGGCTCCTCTTTCGCATCAGACGCTCAAGCAGACTTCCCTCACTGAACGCTACTAGGGAATCCGCTTTGACGCTCTGTTTACGTAGGACACACATTGATAGGCAAAAGTTTCTTTCTGCGGTGGCAAATACGTCCACCAACTCAAAAAAGAAGGTCCAGCACATATGGCCGAACCCTCCCCTTCATTCAGTTGACTAGTGAATGTCGAATTGCTCCGGGTGGAGCGCCGGATCGCTCTTCACAATGATCGTGCGACCGGTCATCTCCTCCAGATCATTCAGCCAGCGCGCATTATTGCCCTTCAGCGTCTTTACCACCTCTGGATGTACGCGCAGCATCACGTCATGGCGCTCAAAATGCTTCTGCATCTTGCGCATCTCGATATAGATTTCGTTGGCCACCGTCGTGGGACCCTTGACCATGCCCGTCCCCGAGCAGATGTTGCACTGGACGCTCAACGTCCGCTCCAGCGATTGTTTGACGCGTTTGCGCGTGATCGCCACCAACCCGAAATCATTGAACTGGAGCACCTTCGAAGGCGCCCTATCCGACTTGAGCTCCTCTTCGAGAGCGGCCATCACTTTGTGTCGATTCTTGCGCTCGTCCATGTCGATAAAGTCGATCACGATGATGCCGCCTAGATCGCGCAGCCGGATCTGCCGCACAATCTCCGGAATCGCATCGAGATTGGTCTTGAGAATGGTGTCCTCGAGCCGCGCCGTCTTGCCCACGTACTTTCCGGTGTTGATATCGATCGCCACCAGCGCCTCGGTCTGATTGATCACAATCGATCCACCCGACTTCAGCCATACCTTCGATTTGAGTGCCTTGGTAATCTCGTCCTGAATGCCGAACTGTTCGAACAGCGGCGTCTCTTTCGTGTACAGCTTCACACGCCGTACCAGCGAAGGCTGGAAGCGGTTCAGGAAGCGAACGATGCGCTCGTACTCAGCTTCGGAATCGACCCAGATGGTCGAGAAGTTATCGGACACCTGATCGCGCAGGACGCGTTCCACCAGATTCAGGTCGTGATAAATCAGTGCCGGAGCCTTCGCAGCGTCCGAACGCTGCTTGATCTCATTCCAGAGGCTGATCAGGAAGCGCAGGTCGGCGCGCAATTCCTCTTCACTTGCGTTCTCCGCAGCCGTCCGAACGATGAATCCGCCGGAGGCCTCGCCCTTTTCGCTGATCAAAATGCGCTTCAGCCGCTGCCGCTCTTCGTCTGACCAGATCTTCCGCGATACTCCAACGTGATTCACCGTTGGCATAAAGACGAGAAAACGTCCGGGAAGTGCGATGTGACTGGTGATACGCGCGCCTTTCTTCGCGATCGGCTCCTTTGCAATTTGGACCAGAATTTCCTGTCCCTGCTTCAACAGCTCAGAGATGATCGGCAGATCGCTCATCTGCGATGACTGACGCCGTCCATTGCGCCCTCGCCCACGGCGCTCGCGCTCGCGTCCGCGCTGGCGGTCGGCACGTCCACGGCGCGGAGCCGGCGTCCCTCCTTCGGAAGCGGCCGCCGTCGTGGGCTCCCCCTCTTCCTCTCCGCCCTCTTCCTCATCGCTGTCCTCAAAGTCATCGTCGTCGCTCGAGATCACCTGGCGATCGATCTGCGCCTCACGAATGACATCTCCGAACTCCGCGCCACCAGATGCCTGCGTCTCCTCTTCGACCAGGTCGCCCAGGTCGTGCTCATCGTCATGCGCGGCAGCATGCTCAGGCAGCGGAGCGAAATCGTACTCCTCCTCATCGATCTCCTCCTCCTCTACCTGTCCGTCGCCCGGCGTGAAAGCGTGGAGATGGTCGAGTGCGGCCGCCTCGTGCGACTGCTCCCGGCGAGCTTCAGCGGTATCCGCAGCATTCAGGGTGTTGCCTTCATAAACTGGCTGCTCAAACGCAGCGCTCTGCTCTACCGCAGTAGCTTCCGGAGCAACCTGGTGGTAGCTTTCGGCCTCTGGCTCGCTCATCTCAGCGGATTCGGCCTGAACCGGTTCCATCGCGGCAGTCTGGACCGGAGCGGCCTCGGACTCCCGTTTCTCGCTCGCTTCGGACTCCCGGCCAAATAGGGATGACAGGCGGAACTCGCTTGGCGAGGATGGATCCACGCGATGCGATGCAGAGGCATCCGGCTCAAACTCCGCCTCTTCCTGCAGATCGGAATGATTGAGGTCTTCCTCTTCCAAGACCAGCGGCGCGGGCTCTTCCGCGACTCCACTTGCGGACTCCTCATGGGCTGGCGGGAAGGCGCTGTCAATCGGCACTGTCTCGTCGAGAGATGTCTCGCTGGAAGCCTCACTACTCGAAGCGTGCAACTCCGGAGCTTGCTGCTGCTCTGGAATTCGCGGATTGGCCTCGGAATGCGACGTGGACTGCCCACGATATCGCGAGAGCGTCTCTCCGGGAAGCGCTACGCTGACCCCATCCCAGGCGATCGGGTGTTCCACGAGCGTCGACGGGCGAACCGTGACGTGAGGCTGATACACCTCAGGAGCTTCGGCCAGAGGCGTTATCTGCAGTTCACTTGTGGGCAGTTGCTGCCCATATTTCTGGAGCGCCTCGCCGGGCAACGTAATGGCCGGCGATCCCTGCTGTGACGACCGCCCACGTTCGGCACGTCCACCACGCCTGCTTTCGCCGCGGGGGCTCTCGGGAGCCGCTCTTTCGGGAGATGTCTCAGATGCGGCTTCAATAGCGATAGGGGTATATCGTCCCCGCTCCCCGTCGCCCTGCTCCTCTGTCACTTCGGCATCGGTACCGGGCGCCTGCCCTGCAACTTGTCCACGTACGCCGCGACGCCGGCCACGACGGCCACGCCAGCGGCGGGTACCCTGCTGAAACTCTTCGCCCTGACCTTCTGGCTCGCCCGGCTCTCCCTCCGCCTCGGCTGCCGCGCTGCCGGTCGGCTCAGCTCGTTGCGCTGCCGCCGCCGGTTTCTCCTGGGGTCGGTCTGTGGTTCGATCTGCGCTTCGATCCGTGCCGCGGTCGGGACCACGTCCGCCACCGCCACGTCGTCCGCCGCGGCCACCGTCAGAGCGCTCTTTACCTTCGGAGCGCTCTTTTCGGTTGTCGCCCTGCGGGGCTTCTGCGAACTCTTCGGAGTCCTCCTGCTCTTCCAGGAAGTCCGTCACATACAGGAAAGCGTCGCGCTCCAGCCCCAGGTCGACAAACGCTGACTGCATGCCCGGAAGCACGCGCGTGACTTTGCCCTTGTAAATCGATCCGGCGAGCGTGTATTCGTTCTCGCGCTCGTAGTAGATCTCGGTAAGTTGATCGTCTTCAACGATCGCAAGCCGCGTTTCATGCGGCGTAGTGGAGATACAAATCTCTTTCGCCATACTGCCTCTTTCTTGCCCACGGCCCTAATCGCCGGGGCAGCAGACGAGGCAGATCAGAACAGGATGAGTCCTGTTCCCGGAGTACCGGACCGGTGTGACGGGGAGGACGAGTGCAGACGAGGGAGAGCCGGCGTGATTCCAGGAGTGAGCTGCCACGAGACGGTCTCGTGCCGCCGCTCACCGAAAAAATCAAATTTTGTGCTGGGGCTTTCCACGCGCAGAGAGTTTGTGACCGCTCCTACCCGATTGTGGGGCGGGGTCGTTCCCCGTCTCTGCGTGTTCATTCCTGTTCCTGCCCGGCCCCGGGTGATCCGCCTGGCCGGCTTTACTTGAAATTCCTGCAAAACTCTTTCCAGCGCTGCCTCCGATCCCGGTTCGGCAGCCACCGCACAACTTGTCCCTAGTTCACGAACCGGTTCATCCGGACATTCATCACGATGCCCAGAGCAAGGAACGTGAACAGCACCGAGGACCCGCCGTAGCTCATCAGCGGCAACGGTATCCCGGTAACGGGCATCAGCCCCACAACCATTCCCACATTGACTGCTATCTGAAAGATGAGCACTGCGACGACGCCCATGATCAGCATGGTGCCGGAGAGGTCTGGCGCTGTCTGAGCGTTTTGTATCAAACGCATCAGTATGAAGAAGTATAGCAGCAGGACGAAGACGGCGCCGACGAAGCCGTGTTCTTCGCTCCAGGCCGCAAAGATGAAATCCGTGTAGGGAATGGGCAGGAAGTCGCCCTGCGTTTGCGTGCCTTTGGCCACGCCGCGTCCCCACACCCCTCCGTCACCCACCGCGATCAGCGATTGCCGGATTTGGTAGCCCGAACCGCGGGGGTCTTCATCCGGAGAGATGAAGCTGGTCAGCCGGGCTTTTTGATAGGGCTTCAGTCCTGCCCTCCAGATGGGCACAATCAACACCAGGGCGGCACAGACGATGATCAGGGCTTTTTTCCAGCCGATGCCACCCAGGAACAGCCCGACGAGCAGTACCGGCACATAGGTCAGCGCCGTGCCCAGGTCCGGCTGCTTCAGCACCAGCGCCATCGGTATCCCAACCAGCAGGAACGCCTTGCCCACGTCCTTCCAGTCCAGATCTCGGCCCGCCAGTCCGGTGAAGTAACGCGCTACCGCGATGATCAGGATCAGCTTCACCCATTCGGAGGGCTGAAAGTGAATTCCGCCCACGCGAATCCATCGTCGCGCTCCCAGCACCTTCTGCCCGGCCACCAGCACCACCAGCAGCGAGACTATACAGAACCCGTAAACCCAATGAATCACATCGATCAACACGTGGTAATCGATGAAGGAGAGCAGCAGCATCGCCGCGGTGCCACCCACCAGCCAGAGCACCTGTTTGCTCTCGAAGCCATGGAACTTGGTATTGATAGTGGCCGAATAGATTTCGAGCACGCTCAGAGCCGACAGCAGGAACACCATCGCCATCAGCACCCAGTCGAAGTCGCGAAGTCGCAGGAATCGCTGCATGGCTAGTGGCTCCCTCCCAGGACAACCGGCCGCGCGGCACGATCGTCAGCTGCCTCGTCCACGAAGAAGCGTCCCGCCCGCAAGGACGCCAGCTGCTTCGCATCTTGCGGCCGTCTCGCCTTCACCCGCCTGCCGCCCATCGCGTTGGGGTCGGCCGGGTCCGACCAGATCGCTCCCACCTCGGTCGGTTTCGTAGAGGTTGCCTTCTTCTCCGGTGCAACGGCCGTAGGCTGCCCTTGGGGTGTGGGCGGCTTCGGCTGAGCCTCGACCTGCACCACGTTGTTCTCCAGCCGCCGCTGCTTATCCACGTATGTCTGAATGATCTCAGCCGCTAATTTGGCAGATCCTGCACCCCACCCGCCGTGCTCCCACAGCACGGCCACCACAATGTCCGGGTTTCGCCGCGGTGCAACACCTACGAACCATGAATTGGCGCGGGAGTTTACGTCCTTCGAGACGGCTTTCGCCCCGAAGCTGTGGTTCACGACCTGCGCCGTGCCGGTCTTTCCGGCAAAATCAATGCCTTCCAGGTGGACCAGATGGCCCGTGCAGTAACCGCAGGTCGGATCGGTCACCTTGGCCATGCCGTCCGTGATCGTCTCCCAAATCGCCGGACTGAGCGGCACGTTAGCATCACCCGATCCTGGATAAGAGTCGATGATGGCCTGCCGGAAATTCGGCTGTAGTTGATCCTGGATTACGACGTGCGGACGCCGCATGGCGCCCCCTGACGCAATGCCCCCGATCGTGCGTGCGAGTTGCACCGGTGTCACCGCGGTGGCCCCCTGCCCAATGCCGACCGAGATTACCTCACCCGCGTACCACTTCTCGTGGTAGTTCTTCAGCTTCCACTCCTCCGAGGGCACCACTCCGGAGGCCTCGTTCGGGAGATCGATCCCCGTCTTGCTGCCCAGGCCCAGCGCGTGCGCCCATTTTGCAATGGGCTCGATGCCCAGGCGCTGCGCCAGTGTGTAGTAGTAGGTGTCGCAGGAGTACGGTATGGCGTTATCGATATCGACCAGGCCGTGGTGCGCATCGCAGGCAAAGAATCTGCCGTAAAAGGTCGCTCCTCCCGCGCAATTCACCTTCAAATTCTGCGCGACGTGCTCCTCTAATCCCGCAACCGACATTACGAGCTTAAAGGTGGAACCCGGCGCAAGCTGGTCCTGGATAGCCTTGTCCATCAGGGGGTGATTGGGATCGGTAATGAGCTTTGCCCATGTATCGCGCTGCACGCGCACGGCGAAATCGTTGGGATTGAATGAAGGGTGACTCACCAGGGCTAGCACCTCGCCCGTATGCGGATCCATCGCGATCACAGCGCCATTCCTATTGCCCAGGGCCAGCTCCGCCTCCCTCTGGATGTCCAGGTCAATGGTGAGCTTGAGGTCCATTCCCGGGATAGCGCGTTCGTAGCCAAGCCGGCCTACTTCGCGGCCGTGGCTGTCCACCAGCACATCGCGTGAGCCGTCAGTGCCGCGCAGCAGCGCGTCATAGCTTTCCTCTACGCCGGAGCGCCCGACCACATCGCCCGGCTCGTAGTAGGCGTATTTGGACTGGTTCAGCATGTCCTCGCTGACTTCGCCCGTGTAACCGATCAGGGCTGCGGCAAATCCATCCCGGGGATAGAGCCGTCGCTGCTCGTCGATCGTCTCCAGCTCAGGCAGTTCATCGCGGTGGGCCTCAATGAACTCCTTCTCATCCGGCGTGATGTCGGCTTTGAGCGGTATGAGCTGATACTTCGGCCCGCCACGGTAATGTGCCAGTGCGGCACGAATCTGATCCACCGTCATGTGCAGCCCGCGCGCGATCTTCGGCAGATCGCTATCGACAGTCTGCGATTGGTCCGGCACCAGGAAGCAGGAGACCGAAGGATAGTTATCCACCAGCAGTCGCCCTTCGCGGTCGAACAACCTCCCGCGCGGCGCCAGGATTGGTACCTTGCGAATGCGATTGGCCTCGGCGAGTTCACGATAATTCGAAGCGCCCAGGATCTGCAGCCGCCATAGACCGGTAATCAGCACAGCGAGGACCGCGACGATGACGTACTGCACCACCGCCAGCTTGAGCGCCGGAATCTTCTCTTCCCGCATGCTGCTCATAGTCGCCTCATCAGTCCCGCAGCCGCGTGCGATCGAGCGCAGCGAACAGCACAAGGCCCAGCGCGACATTCACCGCGGCACGCACAATCTGGTGCACCCAGCTCCACGCTAATGGCTCGGCAATCAAATGACGAACGATGACCAGGTAAAGGAAGCTGTCCACCAGCGTGAAAGCAAAAATCATCAGCATGCGCGTGATCGGGTTGTCGACGTCGATCCTCAACCCGATGGACGCGGCGAGAAAACCCGATGATCGTGTTCGCGATGCCGTGAATGCCGATCGGCTGATGCGTCACTCCGTCCTGCAGCAGGCCGACAATCGCCCCGATGAGGGTTCCGGCAATGGGACTGCGCCGCGAAACGGAGAAGTAGATCACCACCAGCAGCGGCAGATCGAACACATCCAGCCGCGGAAAGCGCAGAGGCAAGTACGCCTGCAGAAACACCGCAAGCAGCGGCGCCGCCAGCATGATAGGCCAGGGAAACTGCTGGGAATCCAGCTCCCGGCGCGAATTTGCCATCAAAACGGCCATTACTTTTGCTGCTCCCGAACCGGAGTTCCCATACCTGCGGTGCTCACCGGACCCGTGATGGTCGTACTGTTCTTCTCCGGGATCGCACGCGCAGCGGCCGTCTTCTCCGGATTCACCAGCGGACGGTCCGGCCCGGTCGCGGTGCCCGGAATGATGAAGCTCTCCTGATTCACGTGGGGGACGGGCTTGGCCGTTCCATCGGTGGGCGTGGCGCCATCGGGACTGGAGTTCGGATTCGCTGGCTTTTTCGCATGCCTTACCGGCGCGCCCTCATTCAAAAGCTCGCTCGTACGCGCCGATGAGGTGATCACCGGTGCTTTTCCCGGCGTCATCTGCGCCGCCGGACGTACTTCGGCGGGAGAGAATCGGTCCGGACGCGCTGCTGTCAGCGGCTTGAGCGGTCGAAGGTCCAGTGCGGGGTCTTTCGACGCATCTTCTAGCTTGGGCGCATTCGGATCTTCGAGGCCCGGAAGTTTCTGGGCTAGAACGTCCGAAGCGCGCTGCATCTCTGCCTCTTCAGCGCCGGCCGCCTCGCTCTTCGCCAGATCACGCTGTGTCGCCGACGGCAGCTGATCGCTCGTTTCGGTGACGACCAGCACCTCGTCCAGGTGCTGCAGGTTCGCAGCCGGTTTCAGGACGATGTCGACATAGGGCTCGCGATCAGGATCGCTGACGACCTTGAGCACCGTGCCTACGGAAAGGCCACGCGGGAAGATCTGGTCGCCGCCGCTGGTCACCACTTTTTCGCCTGGCTGGACGCGGTCATCGGGTAGCACGTTGATGATCTGTGGCTGACCATATGCATTGCCGCGCAGGACCCCGCGCATCCGCGTCTTCTCCAGCAGCACTCCCGCGCCACTGGTCTGATCATTGATCTCCAATACCTGCGAAGTGTGCGGGAAGACCTCCACCAGCTTGCCCACGATGCCATCGGGGGTGATCACCGGCTGGTCGCGCTTCAGACCTTCCTTTGAGCCTTTATCGATAGTGAGGATGCGCGACTGGTCGCTGCCGCTGGTGCCAACCACCTGTGCAGGCACGGTCGCATAGATGTACTTCTGGCGGAAGTCGAGCAGTTCCTGCAGACGATGGCCCTGCTTGGCATCCTCAAGCAATGCTGCCTGCTCCAGGCGAAGCTGTTCGACTTGCGCGCGCAATGCCTGGTTCTCTTCGCGCGTGTGTCGCAGATCGATGTAGTTGCCCCAGAATCCGCGCGCACCGTGTCCGGTATGCGACATCACCTTCTCCGGCGGGGACATCATCGCAACGACCCAGTAGCGCAGCAGCCGCACGCCCTTGCCGTCGCTGCCGCGCGCGGCAGGCGTCCGCACCTGGACCGCCAGCCCCAGGAATTGCGCCAGGAGCACGACGGACAGGACCATGATGTTCTTGTAGCGCTCGAGGAAGGTTTCCATGGTCCGTTACTTCCAGTAGTGCGGTGTCAACTCCGTGGCCAAGACGGCCTGTTCTCCAGAGGGCCTTACTCGATCTTGATCTTGCGCAGCAGCCGGAAGTCCGAGAGCATCTTGCCCGTGCCCAGAACCACCGACTTCAGCGGATCATCCGCGATGGATACCGGCAGACCGGTTTCCTCGCGAATCCGCTTGTCCAGATTCTTGATCAGCGCGCCGCCGCCCGTGAGCACAATGCCGCGATCGCTGATGTCCGCGGAAAGCTCCGGCGGGGTCCGTTCCAAAGCCACCCGAATCGCATTCAGAATGACCGCAATGCACTCAGTCAATGCTTCGCGTATTTCAGAATCGTCAATCGTGATCGTCTTCGGTACGCCTTCGATCAGGTTGCGGCCCTTGATCTCCATCTGCAACGGCTTATCCAGCGGATATGCCGAGCCGATCTCCATCTTGATCTGCTCTGCCGTGCGCTCGCCAATCAGCAGGTTGTACTTGCGCTTGAGGTAGTTCATCACTGCCTCATCCATCTGGTTGCCGGCCATCCGCACCGAGCGCGAATACACAATGCCGGAGAGCGAAATCACCGCGATGTCGGTAGTGCCGCCGCCGATATCGACCACCATATTGCCGCTGGGTTCGGTGATCGGCAGACCTGCGCCGATAGCGGCTACCATGGCCTGTTCCACCAGAAATACTTCGCTTGCCTTGGCGCGATACGCTGAATCTTCCACCGCGCGCTTCTCCACCTGCGTGATCTCCGATGGCACGCCGATCACGATCCGCGGATGCACCAGCATCTTGCGGTTGTGCGCCTTGCGGATGAAGTAATTCAGCATCTTTTCGGTGACCTTGAAGTCCGCGATCACCCCGTCCTTCATCGGCTTGATGGCGACGATGTTTCCGGGCGTGCGGCCGAGCATCTCTTTGGCCTCGATGCCGACTGCCTCGATCTCTCCGGTGTTCTTATTAATGGCCACGATGGAGGGTTCATTGACCACTACCCCCTTACCACGGGCATACACCAAAGTGTTCGCCGTACCCAGATCGATCGCCAGATCGGAGGAGAAGACGCTAAATAGCGATCGCATTCCATGCGAGCGCGAAGAACGCGAGTGAAATCCGTTACTTGCCATCAGTGCGGCCTGTCTGGTCTTCCTTACGGGGAAAGTCTATAGAGGATTGTAAGGGACCGAAAAAGAACACGCCTATGACACAAAGGTGGTTCCCTGAAAGTCAACCTCCGGGTTACCCCCACCCCAATCGTCATTCCGGCTTCCCGTTTCGGAAACTGAAAAAGGCCCCGCCGAACGGCAGGTAACCACGTTGCAGCAACAAGATAGCGTCTTCGCCGCTTTCCGAGTGGAATTTTGAGGAGCCCCCTCGCGGGGCCCGATTGGAGATCTACGCGCCCGGGATGTGATGAGCGGGGTAGCCCTCGCTGTGCTGTAGATCTCGGACGCAGTTAGCGGGCGCCGGGCACATGCAGCAGAAAGGCCAGCGATACTGCCTCTGTCGTATCGTCCAACCGGATGCTTTGGCTAAAGGTGGCGCTGAGCAGAAATCGCCGGAAATAGGGTGCATCCAGCTCGAGGTTGACGCCATTGTCCTCCGCGTCGCCCGGCTGTGTGAGCACGGCTCCATGTTTGCGTGTTGTGCGGCTGTAAACCGTCTGCGTGCTGAGGGGGAGTTGTTCGTAGCACTCCGCGTCGAAGTTCAAATGGCCGGGCAGAGCCACGGCGGTACCCGCCTGAAAAGAAGCCAGCAGACCGGAAGAGGTGTAGGATTTGGACGCCTTGCGGCGAACCAGTGAACTAGTATCACCTATGCCGGTCTCGATGTCCGGAGTAAATGCGCCGATCGATCGTTCGATGTGGTTATTCACGTTGTAGCCCAAATGGCCGGTTCCAACGCCGAGATGTTCGTTGCCGGTAGGCACGGAGATGGCGATCGTCCCCACATAGTCAAATGCATCCGGGCTGAACTCCAAATGACTGGCGAACGCCGCATCTCCAAGCACGCCCTGGTGGGCGACGAGCCGCGGATCGCCGTTCTTCCCTGTGCGGACAGCGTTCACGTAGGCATCGAACGGCAAGGAAGCGTCCATGCTGATAATGCTGTTCAGGCGATAACCTGCAGAAGGCGTTTCGAGGAGTGACCAGCCGGCGAACGAATCGTGAGATGCAGTCGTGCCGATAGTTGCGCTCCAGCCTCGCCGCACCGGGTCAGCCGCATCCGAATCGTCCTTCGTTGTAACGCCGGCACCATGCGACGCGGCAGGAACTACTTGTGCCCGACCATTGCCGGCAAACAGCAGCAGACCGGAGAGAATTGAGATAGGAAAGGCAATGCGGCAGTTCACACAAATCCTGCAGTCTGTAACGTGATTTGCTACTGAAAGCTACAAAGAGATTCCGATGCCCCTCTTACACGGGGGGAACCTTTTAGCTTGAGAAAAGTGGCAGCCTGCGAACGCTGCCACTTTCTCTACACAGCTGATTAAATGTTACCGAACCTTAGCGTTGTGCTTGTCCCGATAAATACGCCGCGACTCCTGGTTCTGCTGCTGGTGAATCGTCTTACGGTCCTGCTTGGTCAGGTGGCCATTGTCCTGCGCACGCATGCCGCGCTCTTCCTTGTTGATCCCGGCTTCCTGGTGCTCGAGTCGCGAGGTCTCGCCGGCCGTGAGCTGCCCACTTTTGACACCGTTCCCTATGCGCTGCTGCTGGTTGTTCTTACGCTGGTTGATGTCGTAGTTATTCTTTCCGGGCGTCGGAGTGGGAGCGGGGGTGTTCTGAGCAAAAAGGGCGACTGGCGCGAGGACGAGAGCGGCTGCGATAACAATCTCGGTAATCTTCATGAAGTTCTCCTGTCTCTGTCTGCGGGCTGATCGATGACCTGGTTGCGCCCGCTCGTGCAAGAGAAACACACCTTGAGATAAGAAAGTCGCGAGACTTTCTAGAACTTTCGTGGGATTTAAGGTGAGTTTTGTTACAAGTTATCGACGCTAGTAATTGATTGATAACCACCGCACTTATATCTGAAGATCAACCTCCTTCGATATGTAGATCAAGGCTTCGTTGTGCGTTCTCTGCGGGGTAAGTAATCGAGGTGCCTCGAACCTGCGCCCAGGCATGGAGGCTGAGCGGCGTGGTCCGCGTGACGGTAACGATTTCGAGCACCTGAATGTCGCGCACCAGCAATGCGTCCGCAATCAGTGATCTGTGGCATCGCCAGGGTACGGCCTCAGCGCACATCGCGGCCGTGGGTTCCTGCTTCCCCAAGTCGATCAGTACATCGAGATTTTCCCCAAATTCGGCCGTCTGCATGTAGTCGGCATAGCCGCGGAAGCTGCTGTTGCGCCACGCCGTATTGATCGAGTCGCGCCGCGGGTGCCGCAGGCCGCCCAGACCAGGCATGTGCCTGTAATGCAGCCGGCGTGAGTGCAAGGCACGCGACAGATCTTCGCGATTGAACTGGGGATTATGGCGAGAGCGCGGCACCGTCCGCACATCGACGAGCCGGCGGACTCCATGCGCCTGCAGCATCGCAAGGAACTCTTCGATCGGCCGGGTGGAATGGCCGATGGTGAAGATGCGCAGGCTCATGGGGTCACTGCACGGTTCGTGCATCTCCGATCACGATACGCCGCCACATTGCAGTCGAGCGGACGCGCCCGGGGTGGGGCTATACATCCAATGTCCGGCACAGGCCTGGCGTACAAAAAAGCACGCACCCTAGGGATGCGTGCTTCCTACAGCATGACTGCGGCCCAGCAAAAGACCGCGGCGATATCGGGCACTTATCCGATCTCGCGATCCCTTCTGTCGACCACGGTGCGGCTTGGGTTCGTGCTGCTGACTCCGATGCGCTCTGCTTCGACATCCCTATCTCTAACGCGGCCACGATCCACATCGTTCTTGTCGGTGTCTACTCCATGTGTGCTTACCGACTTCTCTCCCGACGAAGAAATGTCGTCGGCGCCGGTCGCCTTCAGGATATCCTTCGCGCGCGAGACCTCACCTGACGAGTCGCAATGCACCGATAGAAGAACTCCGCCATCCTTCACGCGGCCTTCATAGCGCTTCGCCTCATACTCCGGAATCCCGAGTCCGACGAGAGCGCCAACAAGACCGCCGACCACGCCACCGGTGCCAAGACCTGCAAGCGTACCCATGATGGGGCCTGCCGCAATGAGCGGACCAACGCCCGGAATGGCTAGCGCGCCGATGCCCGCGAGCAGTCCGAGCGTCCCGCCAACCGCGCCCCCCACGACGCCGCCAGTAGTCGCACCTTCAGGTGCTTTGGTGTTCTTCTCTGCTGCGAATTCCTTCGAGCCCTGACGATCCGCCATCAGAACCGATACGTCCTGGTTCGAGAAACCTGCTGCGGTCAATTCGTCGACCGCGCGCTCTGCTGCTGAGGTAGTGGAGTAAATGCCGAATGCTGCCGTATTTTTACCTGCCATGAAATTCCCTCCCTGCGATGGTTTCGAGACCGCAGTACTACTGTTTGACTGTGAGTTGATTGGCGACCTTGTCCTGGCCACCGGCGACCTCTGCTGCCTTGGAAGCAATGGAGGACTTCTCGTCCTCAGAGCGCACCGGACCCTTCAACGTGACCATGCCGTCTTTCGTGATGATCTTTACGTTATGGCCATACGTCGACAGCGACTTGTCTGCGACGAGCGACTGCCGGATCTTCTTCGTCAGCATGCGATCCGAAGTGGCCTCCGACTGCTGGTCGGCAGTATGGTTGTGGACCTTGTTCTTTGCTGAATTATCCGGACTGGTCGTAGCTGGCGGGCTGCTCTGGTCCTGGCAGAATGCGGCCGTGGGCAGCATCGTCAGGCAAGCGAGCCCTAGGCATCCAGAGAGCGGAACTGTAAGAATATTGCGTCGGAACGATCTCACGTTTTACCTCGGTAGTTTTGCGCGCAGATGGATTTGGTGTGGCTGGACATTGAAGCTATGGGGAAATAAGGCGGAGAGGAAGCATTCAACCCGCGAATGCGTCATAATTCCGCTGCCTTCCAGTAAGAAGCGAATCCGAGGGCATAGGTTGGTGAGATAGATCGAATAAGTAGGAACAACGACGGTGACACTTGCAATTCGACTAACAGAGCGAAATGTCGTTTATAGATACCGATATCTTTATCGTCTAACGATGCAACCTTTTCCGAATAATCACCTGGTATAGGTTTCCCATCGCAAAGGACTTAGAGGAAGGACTTTGTTCAACTGTTCTCTAACTTGAGATGACATTTGAAGGATGATGAATGCAGACTAGCTATGCATCGAAGGAGAGATAGCCATGGACTGGACACCGGGTGGACTGAGCGGCGATGTCGAGGATCGGCGCAGCGAAGGTGGCGGCGGCATCGGTTTTGGCGGTGGACGTGGGCTGGGCATCGGCGGGCTGCTGGTCCTGTTGGTCATCAGCCTGATCACCGGCCGCAACTTCATCGGTGCGTATTTGCTGGGCAATTCCGGCGCGGTACAGCAGCAAGGGCCTGCCGCGCCGCCATCGGCGGATGAGCAGCGCTCGGCGCAGCTTGTCTCCTTTGTGCTGGACGACACTCAGAAGACCTGGACCAGCATCCTGCCCGGCTACCGCCATGCCAAGCTGGTGCTCTTCCGTAACGCCACCTACTCGGGCTGCGGCTCGGCTCGCGCGGCGACGGGACCGTTCTACTGCCCGCAGGACGAGAAGGTGTACATCGACCTGGGATTCTGGAATGACCTCAAGCGCTTCGGGGCTGCAGGTGACTTCGCGCAGGCCTATGTCATTGCGCACGAGATCGGCCACCACGTGCAGAAGCTGGTAGGCACAGAGCAAAAGGTGGAGCAGATGCGTGCCTATAATCCGTCGGCGGGCAACAAATTGTCCGTCGCTCTAGAGCTGCAGGCCGACTGCTACGCCGGCGTGTGGGCGCATAGCGGCGAGCAGAGGAACATCATTCATACAGACGACATTCGGCAGGGGCTGCAAGCAGCAGCAGCCGTTGGCGACGATCACCTGCAGAAGATGACGCAGGGCTATGTTGCACCGGACAGCTTCACGCACGGGACGTCTGAGCAGCGGATGGGTTGGTTCCAGCGCGGACTCGACAGCGGCGACATGCGAGCCTGCAATACCTTCGGGAACGCCACCTCGAACTAAGCGTTACGCGGCGCGCAACAGACGAGCCGGCAGGAAGATGAGCGCTGCCACTAGATCCAGTGCGCCATGCACTGCGATGCCCAAGAGACGGAAGGGCAAGAGCAGCACCCACACAATCGGGTAGAGCACCAGCGCAAAGAGCGCGAGCGGCCAGCACAGGATCAGCAACACACACCAGAGAAGAAATTTTAGAATCACGGCGCTTTCCCTCCCTCGTTTCAGGATACGCAGAAGCTGCAGCCGCGGTTCCCGCGCTGCCGATTCGCTCTCCAGCGCTCCCGTCAGCTATGCTCTTCTGTTTGGCAATTTCCCTTCTGCAAGGACAGTCGATGGCATCCGCAAAAACCTATGGCAATTTGATCGGCGGCAAGTTCGTGCCCGCGAAGAGCGGCAAGACCTTTGAAAATCTTAGCCCGGCGGACACCTGCGATGTGGTCGGCGTGTTTGCGTCATCGGACGCGGCCGACGTAGACGCCGCGGTGGAAGCGGCGGCGAAGGCTTACGAGAGCTGGCGCCTGGTGCCTGCGCCCAAGCGCGCGGAGATTCTCTATCGCACCGGTGAACTCCTGCTGAAGCGCAAGGAAGAATTCGCCCGCGACATGACGCGGGAGATGGGCAAAGTGCTGAGCGAGACTCGTGGCGATGTACAGGAAGCGATCGACACCGCCTACTACATGGCTGGCGAGGGGCGCCGTCTTTTCGGACAGACGACGCCGTCCGAGTTACAGAACAAGTTCGCCATGTCGGTGCGTATGCCGGTGGGAGTATGCGGCATGATCGCGCCGTGGAATTTCCCCATGGCGATCCCGTCATGGAAGATCTTCCCTGCGCTGGTCTGCGGCAACACCTGCGTGATCAAGCCGGCGGAGGACACGCCGCTCTCCACCTTCCACCTGGTCGAAATGCTGATGGAAGCGGGACTACCCGATGGTGTCGTCAATATCGTCACCGGCTTCGGCCCGGAGGCGGGCGCACCACTGGTAGAACATCCCAAAGTGCGTGCGATCTCCTTCACTGGTTCGAGCGAAGTCGGCCGCATCGTTGGCCAGAACGCAGCGGCACGCTTCAAGCCGTGCTCGCTCGAGATGGGCGGCAAAAACGCGATGATCATCTTGGATGACGCGAATCTTGATCTTGCGATGGACGGTGCCGTCTGGGGAGCATTTGGCACCAGCGGTCAGCGCTGCACGGCGACCAGCCGCGTGATCGTGGACAAGCGCGTAGCCGGCGAGTTCACTGCACGGATAGTGGATCGTGCCAAGAAGCTGCGCGTTGGCAATGGTCTTGAAGAGAGCATCGAGATGGGACCACAGATCAACAAGCAGCAGATCGAAACCTCAACACGTTACGTACAGGTCGCACAGGAGGAAGGCGCGGCGCTGCTGCAGGGTGGCGTGGCCCTAGCGGAAGGCGCGCATAGCAAGGGACACTTCTTCGCCCCCACTATCTTTGGCAAGGTGCAAGCGAAGATGCGCATTGCGCAGGAAGAAGTTTTTGGGCCGGTGCTGAGCATCATCGAGTGCGATGGTGTGGAAGACGCAATCCGCATTGCCAACGGCATTGAATACGGCCTGTCGACGGCGCTCTACTCGCGCGATGTGAACAAAGCCTTCCGTGCGATTCGCGACCTGGAGGCAGGCATCACGTACATCAACGCACCCACCATCGGCGCGGAGGTGCACCTGCCCTTTGGCGGCGTGAAGCAGACCGGCAATGGCCATCGCGAAGGAGGCACCGGTGCGCTGGATTTCTATACGACATGGAAGTCGGTGTATATCGACTACTCGGACAAGCTGCAGCGCGCGCAGATCGATAACGCGGAGTAACACGCGCAGGCGTGGTGCCCGCGTACGTCTGCGCTTCACACTTTTTTCAGCTACCAGGAGAACGCATGATCATCGGAGTGCCGAAAGAGATTAAAGACCATGAGACCCGCGTCGGCGTGACGCCTGCGGGCGTGAAGGCGCTGACCGAGGCCAGCCACAAAGTATTGGTGGAGACGCACGCGGGCGAACTCTCCGCCTTTACCGACGATGACTACCAGGCCGCAGGCGCGGAGATCGTCGGCTCTGCCCACAACGTCTGGGGCAATGCCGATATGGTTGTGAAGGTGAAGGAGCCGGTCGAAAAAGAATACGCATTCTTTCGTCCGGATTTGACTCTCTTCACCTATCTCCACCTGGCCCCCCTGCCTGCGCTAACGGATCAGTTGCTGCAGAAGAAAGTCACCGGCATTGCGTATGAGACCATCCGTGACCGCAACAATGCGCTCCCACTGTTGACACCGATGTCCGAGGTTGCGGGCCGCATGTCGGTGCAGGTCGGCGCTACATATCTCGAAAAGGACAAAGGCGGACGGGGCCTTCTGCTGGGCGGCGTTCCCGGCGTGACGCCGGCGAATGTCTGCATCATCGGCGGGGGCATCGTGGGGACAAACGCAGCAAAGATCGCGCTCGGTATGGGTGCGAAGGTCACGCTGATTGATTTGAACCTGAATCGGCTGCGCGAACTGGACGACATTTTCAATGGCCGCGTGTTCACCCTCGCGTCAAACTCCTACAATCTCGCGCTCACCACGCGGGAAGCGGACCTGGTGATCGGCGGCGTGCTGATCCCCGGTGCAGCCGCGCCGAAGATCGTCACCGCGGCCATGGTGGCGAAGATGAAGAAGGGTGCGGTCATCGTGGATGTCGCCATCGACCAGGGCGGCTGCATCGAAACAGCAAAGCCGACTACGCACAGCAATCCATCCTACGAAGTAAATGGCGTGGTGCATTATTGCGTGACGAATATGCCCGCGGCGGTACCGAATACGTCGACACTCGCGCTTACCAACGCGACCTTCCCTTATGTGATGAAGATTGCGCAGCTCGGAGCGAAACAGGCCATCCTGTCAGACAATGGCACGGCCGAGGGCGTGAATACCTATGCCGGCACACTGACTTACCAAGCAGTAGCACAATCGCAAAACAAGCCATACCGGCCTATCCGCGACGTGCTCGCCTGATCGTGACTCGTTAGCAATACGAAGGGGCGCAGCGGAAGCCGCGCCCCTTTTGTCTCTGTACTCGATTACGGATTTACGGTTGTGCTCACACTGTTTGCAAGGCTGAAGGTGAGCGGCGACTCGGCATTCACGATGATCTGTTTGTTGCCGGTATAGGCGCCTGCGGCAGTACCGCCGCCGCCTCCGACCAATCCGCCAATCAGGGCGCCTTTGCCGCCGCCCGCAAGACCACCGATGAGTGCACCAGCGCCAGCGCCACCGCCGATAAATCCGGCTGTGCGTTTGCCTTTGCCGCTGATCGTGCGGCTCCAGGTGCTGGAATCAACCTGGGTGCGCGCTCCGTTGACGCGGAGACTGGTCAGCCGCAGCGACAGAATCGCTGCGCCTTTGAACTTGCCCCGAGAATTTGCTGCAGTCACCGTGCCGCTGGCGGTAGAGCCTGTCGGTACCAGCGTCCTCCCTCTGACGACGATCGGCGAAGTCACAGTCGCGTCGAAGGAATCTCCCTCGTGCGCCGTGTTGGACGCGATAGTCTGAGCCAGCCGTACAGTCACCCGCGTTCCGGCGGGAATCGTGTACGTGACTGGCTGAGGAGGCGGAGCTGGCGCCGCTGCTGGTGGATTTGCGGGGGCAGCCGGCGTTGCATTCGGTGTTCCGGGTGCGGATGCTGCTGTGCCCGGTGCAGGCGCGGTGGGAGCCGGTGCTGGCTGGTTCGCCGCAGGCTGCTCGGCATTCTGTGGTGGCTGGTTTTTGTTGCAACCGGCAACCAGGAGCAGGCCTGCCAGTGAAAACGGAATCGCGAGTTGTGTCAGCTTGGCATGGATCATAGCGTCCACTAGGATGCCACACCTGACGGCGAAATGCAGCCAATCTTGATGAATCTCGCGGCATTACCGATTTGCCTGGGCGCCGGTCCGCGCGCGGAAGCGCCTATAATCGCAGGGTTCCCGCACAGATCGGGCACCTTTAGGGAGGAGTGTTGTGTTTCGCAGCCGCCGCGTAACCGTCGCGCTGTTAGCCGGATGCCTGGCTCTGGCCGCGATTCTGCTGGTCGCGCTCAATGCGTTCAATCTGCACTTCCTGAACCCGCGCGACAGCAACGGCATCTTCCTGTTCACTGCGCTCTCCATTCTGGTTTTCCTGCTGTTGCTGGTGCTGCTCGTTCTGCTCTGCCGCAATGTGCTGAAGCTGTACGCCGACGGCAAGAACCGCCTGCTCGGCTCGCGCATTCGGACACGCCTGCTCTCCGGCGCGCTCATTCTGAGCTTCGCACCCACGCTGTTCATGTTTCTCTTCAGTTATCTGCTGATGAACCGGTCCATCGACCGATGGTTCTCGCAGCCCGTGGCGCAACTGCGCGAGGACTCGACCCGCATCGCGCTGGAGCTCTCGCAATATGCGGCCGAGAATGCGCGCGCAGAAGCAGAATCCCTTGCCAGCTCGGTCACGCTGGAACGAAGCCTGCAGCAGAAAGACATTCTCTCCGCGCTGGGTGTCGTACGCAGCCATCGCATCACGCTCGCCGGCGGCTTCGTCATCATCTACAACGACGACGAGCCTGCCGTGGAATATGCGGTGCCGCGCGGTGGAGCTGCCGCGAATCCTGAGGTCCGGCCCTGGATGGACGATGCCGATGCCACCCGGCCGGCCGCCGGTGAATCGCTCCCCGCCTTTGTGCTGGCCGCAGCACATCGTGCAGACCAGCCGCTCCTGACGCTCGGAGGAATCGACTACGTCCTGGGCACCTCGGCCACGCCTTCCTCCAGCCTGGTGGTCGTGGCGCTTCCCATGCCGGCCGGGCTCGCCCGCACCGTCGGCACCATCCGGTCCGGAGCGGAGAGCTACTGGCAACTTTTCCGTGGGCGCAATCGTATCCGCGGTACGTACTTTTTGCTGATGCTGCTGCTTACCGTGCTCACCCTGTTCGCCAGCAGCTGGCTGGCCCTGTACCTTGCAAAGCAGGTGACGCGTCCCGCGGAAACCCTGGCTGACGCCATGGAGCAAATCAGCGCCGGGCATTACAGCCACCGTGTCACGATGGGCGCGACCGAAGAGCTCGGCGAAGTCATTCACTCGTTCAACGCGATGGCGTCCGATCTGGAGCAGAGTCGAGCCCTCGCGGAGAGCTCTACAGCGCAGCTGTCCGATGTGAACCGCACTCTGGCTGATCGCCGCCGCGAACTCGAGCTCATCCTCGATACCATCCCCAGCGGTGTGGCCACGCTCGATGGCCGGCTGTCCGTAGTGCTGTCGAATCGCGCCATGCTCGACCTGCTGGACCTCGAGACCGGCATTACCGACATCGAGCATGCGCTGGCCGATCTGCCGCTGGATGTGGCCTTTCCTCCTGCGATCAGCGAAGAAGTTCGCCGTTTGCTGCGGCGCAGTCAGCGCATGCGCATCGCCGGTTCAGAGATCGACTTCGCGACATCGAGCGGCTCGCGGAGGCTCTCCGTTACCCTCGCAGTGCTCGATCAGCCGCAGCAACGTGGCTACGTTCTGGTACTGGAAGACGTGACAGAGGTGCTGCGGGCACAGCGGCAGGCCGCATGGAAAGAGGTGGCACAGCGTGTAGCGCATGAGATCAAGAATCCGCTGACACCCATCTCGCTTTCGGCAGAGCGTATCCGCCGCCACGTGGATAGGCCGACGCCGGAGAGCCCGACGGTCATTCGCCACTGCAGCGATGTTGTCCTTAGCTCAGTCGAAACAGTGCGCACGCTGGTCGATCAGTTCGGTGCGCTGGCGCAGTTTCCGGTGTCAGCGCCGCGACCTATCGACCTGAACTCTGTGGCCGATGCTGCTCTGCTCATTTTTGCCGGTCGCATGGATGACATCCGCGTCGAGCGCCGCTATGCATCGGATCTGCCGCTCGTGATGGCAGACAAGGACGCATTGCGCCGCGCCGTTGCCAACCTGATCGACAACGCGGCAGAGGCGATGCAGGGTACTCTGCACCGGCAGCTCACCGTGGTCACGGGCGAGAATGCCGGCCGCACCATGGCTGAAATCATCGTGGCCGATACCGGTCCAGGCGTGACCAGCGAGATGCGCGAGCGTCTGTTTCTGCCATACTTCTCCACCAAGCAGCGCGGCACCGGGCTCGGTCTGGCGATCGCCGCGAAAATCGTCCAGGAGCACGAGGGGACCATTCGCGTGGAGGAGAACAAGCCGGCCGGCGCACGCTTCATCATCGAGCTGCCTTTCGCTGATATGACCGCACCCGAGAACGCAACGCCGGCATCTACGGAGCTGCGTTCGTGAGTCACGTCCTGATCGTCGACGACGAAGCCGACATACGCGACTCGCTCGGCGAAATCCTCGCCGAGGATGGCTACACCGTGACCACCACCGCAACCGGCGTCGAGGCCATGGTGCTGCTGCGCGACGCCACCTACGATGCTGTGCTGTTGGACATCTGGCTCCCGGATCGGGACGGCATGGATGTGCTGCAGGATATCCGCCAGCTCGAAAGCGAGATTCGGCCGGAAGTCATCATCATCTCCGGCCATGGGACTATCGAAAGCGCTGTGCGCGCCACCAAGCTTGGCGCCTTTGATTTTCTGGAGAAGCCGCTTTCGCTTGAGCGCACGCTCATCCTCCTGAAGAACGCCGTCGAAGCACGCCGCCTGCGCGCGGAGAACGAGGAGTGGAAGCGTCAGCTTTCGCCGCGCGCGCATATCTCCGGAGAGAGCGTGCCCATTAAGGCGCTGCGGCAACAAATCAAGCTGATGGCCCCCACGAACGGCCGCGTGCTCATATTCGGTGAGTCGGGTTCGGGCAAGGAAATCATCGCGCGCGAAATTTATGCAGAGAGCCTGCGCCGCGAAGGCGTCTTCATCGAGCTAAATTGCGCTGCAATTCCTGAAGACTCGATCGAGATACAACTCTTCGGCTATCGTCACGGCGCGGTGCCGGGGGGTCCACAGGAGAAGCGTGGCACGCTCGAGCGCGCCAACAACGGCACACTCTTCCTCGACGAGATCGGCGATATGAGCTTGAAGACGCAGGCGAAAGTGTTGCGCTCGATGGATGAACAGCGCTTTACCCCAGTGGGCACATCGCAGCCCGTAAGTGTAGACGTCCGCATCATCGCTGCAACCAACAAGAACCTGGAAGACGAGATCGCGCGCGGCAACTTTCGCGAAGATCTTTTTTACCGGCTCAATGTCATTCCCTTTTACGTGCCGCCGTTGCGCGATCGGCGCGAGGATATTCCTATCCTGGTGCGCGAGTTCCTGGGTGAGTTCGGCCGCGAATATGGACGTCCGCGCATCGATATCAGCGAGGAAGCGCTGGGCTTGCTAAAGCAGTACCACTGGCCGGGGAACGTGCGTGAGCTTCGCAACCTGGTCGAGCGGTTGGTCATCCTGAATCCGCAGGTCACTCGAATCGAGCGCAAACATCTGCCCATGCTGGTCCATCGCGACCCAGGCAGGCTTGCCGCAGATTTCAATTCACTACAAGAGGCGCGCAATGCCTACGAGCGCGACTTCATCCTGAAGAAAGTGGATGAGTGCCACGGCAACATGAGCCGCGCCGCGGAGGCGCTGGGGCTCGATCGCACCCATCTCTATCGCAAGATGAAAGCTCTGGGCATCAGTGCCCGCGAGTAGATGGCGTTTAATCCCCGCCCGCTCGTACTTGCGGTCAGCATGACGCTGCTCGCCATGCTGACCGCCTGCACGGTTTGCACCGAGCAGATTGTTGATGAAACGACGTCACCGGATCATGCATGGACGACCCGCACCACTGTGCGGAACTGCGGCAATCTGGCGACGCCGACGGTAAACATCTATCTGCAACGCGCGGACAGCCGCGCAAAGCTTGGGGAAATCGTTGTGCTGGTGCGCCACATGCATCCCGTGAAGATTATCTGGTCCGGCAACACACAGCTTCACATCGATTGTCCGGCCTGCGGAAACGATGTGCGCATTGCCCGGCCCAGCGCACATGGAATATCGATTGCTGTCGCCCGATAGTCGCTATTCGTTCTGCTTCTTTCCCAGATCCGTAAGCTGCCGGCGCCAGTCCAGCGACTCTACGAAGCCCCGCGACTCACGCCAGTTCTCCTCGACGATGACGTGCAGCTCCAGAAAGACTCGCGTGCCCAGCAGCGATTCGATCTCCTTGCGCGCCGAAGCGCCAATCGCCTTCAGCTTGGTGCCGCCCTTGCCGATCAGAATTGCTTTCTGCCCGACGCGCTCGCAGTAGATCGCCGCTGCGATGCTGGTCACCGGCAGCTTGCCGTCTTTGCGCGGTTTCGCGTTTGCTGGCGGCTCTTCATAGCGCTCAATCACCACCGCAGATGCATATGGAACCTCTTCACCGGTCTCCATCAGGATGCGTTCGCGGATCAGCTCCGCTACAAGGAAGCGCTCCGGCTGATCGGTGTACTGCTCCGATGGATAGTAGCGTTGCCCCTCCGGGAGGTGTTTGACCAGGTCGGTGATCAGGCGGTCGAGTCCGTCCCGTTTGCGCGCCGAGATGGGGACAACCGCGGCGAAGTTGTGGAGCGCGCTCAGCCTGGTAATCAGCGGAAGGAGCTTCTCCCGTTCCACGAGATCGATCTTGTTGATCACGAGAAAGACCGGGCAGTCGAGTTTACTGATGAGTTGAAGCGCGAACACATCCTCGCTGGATGAGCGATCGCGTTTGCTTTTGCCGCCGGCAGAATCCTCCGGCAGCCGTAGCTCTCGTGTGGCATCCAGCATCAGCAGGACAATGTCCCGCTGTTCCAGCGCGTCGTGCACCTCCTGCATCATGCGCCGGTCCAACTGCGTGTTGGGCTTGTGCACACCAGGTGTATCGACAAAGACGATCTGCGCCGCGGGATGCTTACCCTTCTTCGCCGGAACCTCAACCACGCCCTGAATGCGGGTCCGCGTGGTCTGCGGTTTTGCGGTCACAATAGCAACCTTTTCGCCAGTGAGCGCGTTCAGCAGCGTGCTCTTGCCCGCATTTGGCCGGCCGATAATAGAGACAAATCCCGATCGCACTGCCACATCCTCTCGCTTCAACCCGTAACTGAATTGCGCCCGATTCCTTAAGCCGCCGGCGTTTCGGAAGCAGAGACGCGCAGGCGTTCTACTCGCCGGTCGGTCGATGCCAATACTTCCAGCCGCGTCTTGCCTGCCAGCACCACCTCGCCCGGCATTGGGATGCGGCCTGCAACTTCGCTCACCAGCCCCGCGACGGTTGTGGCCGCGTAGTGGCCGTCGCGCAGGTCTTCATCGCCGATCAGCGCCTCGAGCGCATCCACCTCCAGCGTCCCAGGCACGATCCACACACCCTCGCTCTCCTGCTTGGGCGCGTTCGCCTCGCTGTCTTCTTCATGCTCGTCGCTGATCGCGCCGACGATCTCTTCGAGCAGGTCTTCGATCGTGACCAGTCCAGCAACACCACCATACTCATCGATCACGATACGCATGTGCTGCTTCTCGCGCTGCATCTCGCGCAGCAGTTCGTTCACGCGCTTGGTCTCCGGCACAAAGGCCGCTGGCCGCTGCAGGCTGGCGACGGTTCGCATCGGCGCCTCGTTATCCGGGATCTGCAGCAGATCATGCGAGAAGACGATGCCGGTCACGGTATCGAGCGTGCCCTCGTAGACAGGCACGCGAGAGAACGGTCGCGATTCCAGCATCTCCAGGAATTCGGCGAGCGTCATCTCCGCGGCGACTGCAAAGACCGATGGCCGCGGCGTCATTACCTCGCGCACAATCTTGTCGCCGAACTCGACCGCGGACCGTATCAGGTCGCGATCACTCTCCTCCAGGATGCCTTCCTCTTCGCCCGCTTCAATCAAGGCATCCACTGCGTCGCCTTCGTCTTCCTTTGTTTCGCCTTGCGGCGGCTCGGTCAGCGAGACGATCGAGAGCAGAAACTCCAAGGTCAACTCCGCCGGCAGCACCAGATAGAAGCAGAGCCGCAGCAGCCAGCGCCACTTGAGCACCCATACGCCACGAGTCCGCGTGAAGAACGCATAGGGCAGCAGGCGGCTGAAGATGAGAACAACCAGAACGATGCCCAGGGCGGCTTGCAGCACACCCAGCACTGTCGGCGACCCAACCTCTCCTTGGCGGCCAAAGAGTATCGCACCAATGGTCAGCACGATAGCCGCGAGGGAAAGCTGCGCAAGGACAGCTGCACAGAGCGCGAGTCGGTCGCGGGAGAAGCCGAGCGTCGGTTCGATCTGCTGCTCCCACACCTCCATGTTGTCCTGAAATTCGCGGGAGAGAAACTTTCCGAGCTCGGAGTAGATGCGATCGACGTATGAGGCCAGCGTATGGATGACCAGCAGGAAGATGACGAGCGCTATCAAAAGCCAGATCATGCGCGCACCGCCTGCGATCGTGATCGATGCCGCGCCGGTCGCCTCGGATTCTGCTTCGGATGCGCTCGCTCGATCAATCCCGCTGCAAGGCCCAGTTCCCGGCGCAGCTGTCTTTCTTTGCGCTGCATGGCACCGTCGTCGGTCTCGTGATCGTAACCAGCCAGGTGGAGGATGCCATGGAGAAGCAGCACTCGGATTTCCATTTCGAGCGTGTGACCACGCTCCTCCGCCTGCCGGAGAGCTGTCTCCAGCGATATCGCCAGATCGCCGGCAAGCCCCCCTGCCGGGTCTACTGCGGGAAAGGAAAGTACATCGGTCGCCTTGTCCTGGCGGCGGTACTTGCGGTTCAGGGCGCGGATTGCTTCGTCACCGGTGAGCAGCACGCTCACCTCGCCATGCAATCCAGCCGCAGCAACCGCCTGCCGCAGGAAGCGTGCAAGCTCGCGGCGGCGCAAACGCGCAGCACGGGGCAGCTTCAACTCCACAGCAGCTTCGTACACGATCATTGTTGGATCACGATCACGTTTATTTCCAGCTCACACCAGCAATAACCGAAAATGCCACCATACGAAAATGAAAGAGGAGGGCCGCGGCCCTCCTCGTCCGTGCCTCGATTGTACCGGCCCTTACTGAGGTTTCGGGGCGGGCTTTTCCCGTTCCCCCTCCGCCATACCGAGCGGCAGCTCCGCCTGCTGGCGTCCAAAGCTGTCATACGCGCGGATGATCCGCTGCACCAGGTGATGGCGTACGACGTCTCCGTCTTCGAAATGGATGAAACGGATGCCGTCCACTCCCTTCAGTATCTCCATGGCTTCGAGCAGGCCGGATCGCCGGGGGTTCGGCAAGTCGATCTGCGTCACGTCGCCTGTGATGATGGCTTTGGCGTTGTTGCCCAGCCGCGTCAGGAACATCTTCATCTGCTCGCTGGTCGTGTTCTGCGCCTCGTCCATGATGATGAACGCATCGTTGAGTGTGCGGCCGCGCATGAAGGCAAGCGGCGCCACCTCGATCACGTTGCGCTCGATCATCTTGTCCACGCGCTCCTGGTCCAGCAGATCGTAGAGCGCGTCGTAGAGCGGCCGTAGATAGGGATCGATCTTCTCCTGCAGAGTTCCAGGAAGAAAGCCCAGCCGCTCGCCCGCTTCAACCGCCGGCCGCACCAGGATGATGCGGCTGACTCGCTTGGCCATCAGCGCTGACGCGGCCATCGCCACAGCAAGGTAAGTCTTGCCGGTGCCCGCCGGCCCAATGCCGAAGACCATGTCCGCCTGTTCCATGGCCTCGACATAGCGCTTCTGATTCACGGAGCGCGGCTGCACCATGCGCTTGATGCCGCCCGTCGTACGCTGCCGTCCGCTCTCCACCAGCCCCTTGAGCGTCACGCTGGGATCCGCCGCTACTAGCTTCAGCATGGCGTTGAGCTCGCCGTTCTGGAGCGTTACCCCCGCCCTTCGCAATTGTTCGTAGTCATTGAAGATCTGCTCCACGCGGGTCACGTTCTCTTCCGATCCGGAGACATGGACGGCATCGGAACGGAGGTCGATACGCGTGTGCAGCTTGTCTTCGAGCAATCTCAGATTTTCGTCGCGGGTCCCGAACAGGGGCTCAATATTGGGCGTGATTTCCAGCGCTTTATTGATCAAGCGGACAGAGAACCTCCTGCGACTCCGTGGGTTGCAAGACCCTGGAGCAGCGGCTGCATGATTGAGTTGGAGATGGTGGCGGCCGGCTTTCGCGTCTGGACACCCGGCACGGGCAGTTTGCTGCCCGCTGCGTGCCTGCCGCGTTGGACCGTCCCTCGGATGCGCACAGACTAGCCTCTCCCCGCCAGCGCGTCAACGGCGATTTGATGAATATCCGTTACGCTCTCTCCACCTGCCATTTACGATGCTTGAACCGCGGCTGGGGACGCAGGCGAGGTCACGATCGGTTTGGTATGGCTGCCTTGGGCGGAGTCCTGCCATTGACCCCCCGCCAAGCGCACGGTAGACTTGTATTTTGCAGAGGATGCGGCGTGAGTGCCACCGTCTGCATCGCTCTACAAACCCATTTAGATCTTTGTAAGGAATCCCATGGCAAACCATGTTTCATCGCTGAAGCGCGCCCGTCAGACAGAGCGCAAGACCGACGTTAACCGCGCCAACAAGAGCCGCGTTCGCGGGAGCCTTCGTGCGCTGCGGGAGGCCCTGCAGAAGGGCGACGCCAAGTTGGTGACAGAGCAGTATCGCGCCACCGTGTCGGCGCTCGACAAGAGCGTGCAGAAGGGCACCCTGCACAAGAACACCGCTTCGCGCTACAAGAGCCGGCTGAGCGCGCGGGTGAAGGCCGTTTCCACCAAGAAGGCGTAAGTACCCCAGCAACGAACTTCAGCAGGCCGGAGCAGCCGCTCCGGCCTGCTTTCATTTTGCAGCCCGTTCTGTCGGCGGCGCTGGTGCCGGAAGGTCGTATACCTCGACCGCGCCGTGATTCAGCACCGCCAGCCGGTTTCCATCTGCCGACAGAGCAAAGTTGCCGCCCGCACTGACAATGGGTCTCAGCAGTAGAGCGAGCCGCAGGCTGCCTGTCCGGCTGTCCAGCACGCTCAGCACCTGATTTTGCACCTCGTCGTCATTGATCGGATCGATTGCGGAGACCGGATGATTGAGCGCCAGCCAGGAGATGGCCACGGATTGGCCATCCTGCGCCATGCGGAATGCTGGCCAGGTGAAATTCGACTGCCAGCGGCCGTCCCATAACTTCTCGCTGTGGAGAGAGTAAGCAGAGACAAAACGATCACCGTGACCGTGCGGACAGCTCAGGACCAGAACACTCTGCTGGTTCAGCACCTTTTCGGAGGGTTCGCAGGCAGAGTCGATCTTCGCGACGACATCGCCCCCGGTCGGCTCTGGTTTCTCGTATGGATGAAAGCGGATGTTCCAAACATCGTCCTTCAATCGCTCCTGCGTGAAGAAACCGTCGACGGTCGCCGGCAGCTCTCCAGCCAGATCCGCATGCGCATTCAACATCACTTTGCGCTGATCCAGCCGGATCATGCGTATCTGCACGTCCTCGTGCGGCGGCCCGGAGCCGGAATCAGCCGCCTTCTTCGCCAATCTCGTATGCTCCTCCGGGGTGTGCTTCTCGAGTTCGCTCTCCACCACCAGCAGGTTTCCATCGGGCGAGGTTTCGACCTCCTCTAGTGCTGTCGATGACGTAAGCAGGGGCTTCAAATGCAATGAGCTGTCCACCTCAAACAGACGGGAGCCGATGCGCAGCATCACCTCGTTGTTCCTCAACCGCCATAGATAACGTGCACGGTCGTGCAGCAACCACTGGTCCTCAGCCACCAGCCTTCCCGTGGGTAGCTCCAGGACCGCCGCATGGATCACCTGCTCCATGCCGTCAGAACCCTGTTCCCGCAAAAGGAGGCGGGGTTCACGGAAAGTGAGCAGTAGATGCGTCGCATCGAGAAAATCCAGGGAGCCGGAGCTGAAGCGTGCCAACAGGTACAGCTTGCCCGGTGGGCGGTAGCCGAGCGGCTCTACCGGAATGCGCAGCGTCGGCTGAGGGCCACTTTCATGATCGCGTGCCTGCGCCGTGCCCGTCACCAGGCACAGAAGCAGCACAGCAAGGCAAGCCTGCTGCCAGCGGGCCGCGAACTGCGCACGGCATTGCACGCCACCATTTTCCTACAAATGCGGTACCTCGCGCAGGCCCCTAATTCCTGTCAACCCGCCGCTTTACCCGGAAACGCAGGTTGACTTTGCCGGGCGAAGCCCGTCTGATAGCGTTTCGGTCACCAACTCTTCTGAAACGGCAGGAGTGCCTCTTCGCCCATGCGCCCGTTCCCTGTCATGCTCGCAGTAGCCGTAGGCCTGACCGTTTCCGCTTCTTCGCAAGCCCAGACCGCTGTGAGCGAACAGACACGCACTCAGCTACATGGTCTCGATCCATCGCTGCGCGATACCTCCGTCGATCCCTGCGTCAATTTCTTTCAGTACGCCTGCGGTACCTGGCTGAAGCGCAATCCCATTCCGCCGGATCGTTCCTCCTACGGCATCGACGTCCAACTCCATGACAACAATAATCTTGTCCTGAAGTCGATCCTCGAGCAGGCGAGCGATCCCGCTGCGCATCGAGATCCGGATACGCAGAAGATCGGCGATTACTACGCCACTTGCATGAACACGCAGTTGATCGATAAGACGGGACTCAGCGAACTGCAA
Organism: uncultured Acidobacteriaceae bacterium; assembly: GCA_963737035.1. GTDB lineage: Bacteria > Acidobacteriota > Terriglobia > Terriglobales > Acidobacteriaceae > KBS-83. The sequence continues at coordinate 143,138 of CAVTRJ010000015.1, forward strand.
CCCACGTTGAAGCGCATCGACGCTCTCTCCAGCACGAAAGACCTCGCCCCTTTGGTAGCCGAACTGCAGCGGAATGGCGTGCAGACGCTCTTTCGACTCCGCAGCGAAGAGGATTACAAAGACGCGCGCCATATGATCGCCACTGCCGACCAGCCTCGTCTTGGCCTTCCGGAGAAGGGCTACTATCTGCGGACGGATGCCAAGTCACTTGCCCTGCGCAAGCAATACCTGGATCACGTCACGCACATGCTGACGCTCGCCGGAGAGCCCGCAGATCGGGCCGCAGCCGATGCAAATCGTGTCCTTGCGCTGGAGACGAAACTGGCCACCGCATCCCTCAGCCGCGAAGAGATGCGTGATCCAGCGAAGCTCTACCATCCCGTCGAGCTCGTCAGCTTCCGCACGCAGCTTGGCGCCTTCGACGTGGACGGCTACCTCCGCACTCTCGGCACGCCGGCTTTCACTTCGCTCAACGTGTCGACGCCCGGATACTTCGAATCGTTGAATAAAATTCTCCCCCAGACGGATCTCGCGTCGATCAAAGCTCTGCTGCGCTGGAATCTACTGCACAGCACACCCGGCACAGCATTGCCCGCCACGCTCGACAACGAACAGTTCGCTTTTTACGGAAAGACGCTGCGGGGGCAACCGGAGCAGCAGGTGCGCTGGAAGCGCTGCGTAGACGCGGTGGACGGCTCACTCGGAGAAGCGCTGGGCCGCGTCTATGTGGCCCGGCAGTTCACTCCGCAGGACAAGGCCCGCACCACCGCGATCATGAGTGACATCGAAGCGGCTATGGGGCGCGATATTCAGCAGCTCGACTGGATGAGCGCTCCCACCAAAGCGAAGGCCGAAGACAAGCTGAAAGCCGTGACCAACAAAATCGGCTATCCGGACCGCTGGCGCGATTACTCCAGTTTGACTATCACGCGGGGCGATGCTGTCGGCAATGCGCGGCGAGCAGCAGCATTCGAGCATCATCGCGTGCTGGCCAGGATCGGCCGTCCGACCGACAAACAGGAGTGGGATATGAGCCCGCCCACGGTCAACGCCTATTACGATCCGCAGACGAACAGCGTGAACTTTCCAGCCGGTATCCTGCAGCCGCCGTACTACGATCCGCAAATGGGCGATGCTGTGAACTACGGACAGGCCGGTGGCCTGGAGGGTCACGAGCTCACGCACGGATTCGATGATGAAGGACGCCAGTTCAACGGAGATGGGAACTTCAGCGAGTGGTGGACACCCACGGATGAGAAGCAATTCAAAGATCGCGCCGAATGCGTGGTGAAACAGTACGACGGTTTCGTCGCTGTTGACGATCTGCACGTAAACGGCAAGCTCACCTTGGGCGAAAACATAGCCGATATTGGCGGCGTGCGCATCGGCTATTTAGCATGGCAGCACCGGCAGCAGCCGGGCACGAAGCCTGAAGCTGATCTCGACGGCATGACACCGGCGCAGCAGTTCTTCACTGCCTACGCGCAGAGCTGGTGTTCGAGCACGCGGCCAGAGACGCTGCGTCTTCGTGTCGAAACCGACCCGCATTCACCCGAGGAGTACCGCGTCAATGGCGTCGTAGAAAATATGACCGAGTTCCAGCAGGCCTTCGGGTGCAAGGCCGGTCAGCCTATGGTCAGCGCGAATCGCTGCAGTATCTGGTAGTCATTTCATTTGGAGAGCCACTCTGATGTCATCGTTGATTTCCCGCACGCTTCTCGGCTCGCTGGCCGGCGCGCTTCTCCTGCCTGCGCTGGCGCTCCATGCGCAAACACCCGCTCCGGTGCAAACTATCCCTGGCTTCGATAAGAGCGCCATGGACACTACTGCAGATCCGTGCGTGGACTTCTATCAGTACGCCTGCGGCAATTACAGCAAGCTGCATCCGATTCCTGCTGACCTGCCGTCCTTCGATCAATTCAGCAACTTGTACGAGTTCAACCTGCAGGCGTTGCACGGAATTCTGGAGAAGGCCTCCACAGCACATGCCGCCGCCGGAAGCGATGAGCAGAAGATCGGGGACTACTACGCGAGCTGTATGGATACTGCGGCGATTGACAAAGCTGGACTGGCGCCCATTCAGCCTGAATTAGACCGCATCGCCGCAATCAAATCGCGCGATGAGCTGATACCGGAGATCGCGCACCTCCAGCGCATCAGCGTGGAAGCATTCTTCGGCCTGGGCGCCGAACAGGATTTCAAGAATGCAACGCGAGAGATCGCCGTCATGGACCAGGGCGGCCTCGGGCTGCCGGAGAAGGACTACTATCTGCGCACCGGCGAGAAGGATGAGCAGGTGCGCAGCCAATATGTGCAACACATCGCAAATATGCTGAAGCTGCTCGGCGAATCGCCGGATGGGGCCGGCAAAAATGCCGCCGCGATCATGGCCTTCGAGACCGCGCTGGCCAAGGTTTCGCTCGGGAATGTTGAGCGCCGCGATCCGAACAATATCTACCACATGCAGCCAGTCGCGAAGTTCGCCACTGATGCGCCCAATCTGCATGTGCCCGAGTTCCTGAAGGATGCTGGCACGCCGCCTGTCAGCGAACTCAACGTCGCCACGCCGGAGTTCTTCGCCGGGCTCAACCAGCTCATGGCGTCTACGAGTCTCGAAACGATGAAAGACTACATGCGCGTGTTCCTGGTAGACAGTTTCTCCAGCCGTCTGCCCAAGGCCTTCGATGACGAGCATTTCGATTTCTTTGGGCGCAAGCTCGAAGGCATTCCGGAACAGCAGGCGCGCTGGAAGCGCTGCGTGGACGCGACCGACTCCGGTCTGGGCGAAGTCCTGGGCAAGGTATACGTTGCACAGTATTTCGGCGGAGACAGCAAGGCAAGAACGGCGCAGGAAGTGAAGCAGATTGAAGCGGCGATGGACCGCGACCTCGATCAACTGGACTGGATGAGCCCGGCAACCAAGGCAAAGGCGCACGAAAAACTGTCCGCGATCGTCGACAAGATCGGCTATCCGAATAAGTGGCGCGATTATTCTTCCCTCACCATCGCCCGTGCTGATGGCTTGGGAAACTCGATGCGCGCGCGCGAATTCGAGAGTGACTACGAACTCCACAAGATTGGGCGACCGGTGGACAAAGGCGAATGGGACATGACGCCACCCACGGTAAACGCCGATTACATGCCCACGATGAACACCATCAATTTCCCTGCCGGCATTCTGCAGCCGGCGTTCTACGATAGGACTGCCTCCGATTCGACCAACTATGGCCATATTGGCTCGATCATGGGCCACGAGCTGACCCACGGCTTCGACGATGAGGGCCGCAAGTTCGACGCGCAGGGAAACCTGAAGGACTGGTGGACCGCCGAGGATTCCAAACAATTCGAGCAGCGGACCGATTGCGTGGTGAATGAGTACAACGGATTTGTAGCTGTAGATGACCTGCACGTGAACGGCAAGCTCACGCTGGGTGAAAACACCGCGGACAATGGCGGCCTGCGGCTTGCGTGGATGGCCCTGCTGGCCGATGCCGCCAGCAACCACACGCCGCTGGACCAGAAAACGGCAACCGGCTATACGCCGAAGCAGGAGCTCTTTCTGGGCTGGGCGCAGAACTGGTGTTCCACGGATCGGCCGGAGATGCTGCGCATGGCCGTCCGGGTCGACCCGCACTCGCCCGACCGCATTCGCGCCAATGGCGTCGTCGTGAACATGCCGGAGTTCCGCCAGTCCTTCGGTTGCAAGGCGGGTCAGCCCATGGCGCCGGAGAAGATGTGCCGGGTCTGGTGAGGTTCGGATGATCGGCGGAGTCCTGCGGCCAGATCCTCTGCGGCAGTCAGAGCATCATGCTTGAAAACTACCGGCTCACCGTCTTTCGCGCCGTCGCGGCGCAGCGCAGCTTTCGTCGCGCTGCGGAGCAGCTCTACCTCACGCAGCCTGCGGTAACCCAGCAGATCAAAGCGCTCGAAGAATTAGTAGGGCTGCCGCTCTTCGACCGCAGTGGCCGAGAGGTCACGCTCACCGCAGCCGGAACTGTCCTGCTGCAATATGCAGACCGCTCCGGCAAGCTGTTGGAAGAAGCCGCCGTCGCACTGGCGTCGCTCAAGGGCCAAGTCTCCGGCACGCTACGCATCGCGGCGTCTACCACCATCGCGCAATACATCCTGCCGCCGCTTCTGGGAGCATTCCTGCGCCTGCATCCGGCTGTTCATGTGGAACTCGAGAGCAGCAACACCGAGTCGGTGGCAGATGCAATTGGAGCAGGCCGCGCCGGTTTGGGACTGGTGGAAGGGCCGCCGCACGCAAGCCAGGTACGCTCGGAGATCTGGCTGGAAGATGAGCTTGTACTGCTGGTGCCTCCCAGCCACGAGTGGGCCGGACAGCGCTCCATTACGCTACAACAGATTGCCGCAGCGCCTCTGCTGATGCGCGAACGTGGTTCCGGCACACGTGAGGTGATCGAGACGACGCTCGAAACCTCTGGCCTGCCTGCGCGCGATCTGCGCATTGCAGTCGAACTCAACTCCACGGAAGCAATTCTGGGCTGCATCGAGTCCGGCGTTGGAGTTGGTTTCGTCTCGCGCACCGCCATCCATCGCCAGCTTGCGATGAACACGCTCGTCATCGTTCCCGTGGCAGGCGTCACCATCCCGCGTGATCTTCTACTGCTGACACCCGCAGGTCCGGAGCCTACGGGCGCTGCTGCGGCGATGCTGGAATTGCTCCGCCAGCACCGCTCGCAGCTGCGCCGCGCTCCGTCTCGCCGATAAGTCCCACCTATCGGGCATCACAATTTCTGCTTGGACTCCGTTACGCTTTCCCTGGACACTACGAGGACGTGACTCCCATCGGCGCCAAGCGCATCTTTCTGCTCTGTATCATCATCTCCGCCAGCGGCCTAATTTCACCCGCCGTGGCGCTCGCCGCCGGAATCGCCTTTGGCCTGCTGCTGCCGCATCCCTTCGCGCCAGAGAGCCGCGATCTCTCGCGACTGCTTTTGCAGGCCTCCGTCGTGGCGCTCGGCTTCGGCATGAATCTGCACCAGGTGGTCCACGCCGGCGCTTCCGGCTTTGTATACACGGCCGTAAGCATCGTCTCCGCCATGCTGCTGGGCACTCTGCTGGCCCGCCTGCTGAGCGTGCATCCCAAAGCCGCATTCCTCATCACCTGCGGCACCGCCATCTGCGGTGGCAGCGCGATCGCAGCTATCGCGCCCATCACCAAGGCCAGCGATGAGGACATGGCGGTCTCCCTCGGCACGGTCTTCACGCTCAACGCCGTCGCGCTGTTCGCTTTTCCCCTGATCGGACTCGCGCTGCACCTCACGCAGTCGCAGTTTGGCTTGTGGGCCGCGCTCGCGATTCACGACACCAGCTCCGTTGTCGGGGCTGCCGCACGCTACGGCCCGCAGGCGCTCACCATTGGAACCACGGTCAAGCTGGCCCGCGCGTTGTGGATCGTGCCACTCGCACTCGCCACCGCTGCAATCTCCAAGAGCAGCACGCGCATCCAGTGGCCGTGGTTCATCCTGTACTTCTGCCTTGCAGCCGTCGCCAACACCTACGTGCATGCACTCGCCCCGGTATTCGCCGCGTTTGCGAAGCTTGGCCGTAGCGGCCTCACCGTGACTCTGTTCCTGATTGGCAGCGGCATCTCCAAAGCCACACTGCGCAAAGTGGGAGTGCGGCCCATGCTGCAGGGCGTCGCACTCTGGATCATCGTGGCCACGCTCTCCCTCTGGGCCATTCGCTCTGGGCTCATCGGCATCTGACATAGCTTCCTCGCCGCGATCTTCCGCCGAGCCGTGCCCCTGCAACATCTGCAGCCAGCCTGGACCCTCCCGCATGTGGCATCCAGAATTGCCCTCGAGCCTGGCCCTATAGATTAGTGCTATGCACACGCTTGAGGCGCCCACACACCGCCACCTATTGGCTCGGCTATGGCGCGTGTGCGTTGGCCGGGTGCTTTTGGGGAACGGGTTTTTACTTCGGCAAAGTCGTCCTGGCCCACATGGGCGTGGGCCACATGGTGCTCTACCGATTTTTCTTCGCGTGCATCGGGCTATTGCCCTTCGCGCTTCGCCACCGTCCTCAACTCAACGCGCGCGAATGGCGGCTTTTGCTCATCGCATCGTTTCTCGGCATACCCGTGCAATACCTGGTGCAGTTCTATGGCCTTTCGCTCACCACGGTTTCGCATGCGTCACTGATGGTGGGCAGCATGCCGGTGCTGCTGGGTGCCGCCGCCACGCTCTTCGCAGGCGAGCGGCTGGACCGCATCGGCTGGGCCGCGCTGGTGAGCTCTACGATCGGCGTCGCGCTGATTGTCCTGGGCGGCCGTCACTCGTCAGGAAACACAGGTCCGTCACTCATCGGCGATCTGCTCGTGCTGGCCGCGCTGCTGATCTCGCTCTTCTGGATCCTGATGAACAAGCGCCTGATGGAGCGCCATCCACCGGCGGTGATCACGGTGTACGGCGTCTACTCTGGCGCCGTCATGATTGCCATCTGGGTCGTGCTGCATGACGGGCCGCCTCCGATCCACGATGTGCCACTCGCTGCTTGGCTGGCATCAGCCGCCAGCGGCCTGTTCTGCACCGCTGGATCTACCCTGCTCTGGAACTGGGGCATCCACCACGTACCAGCCTCGCGCGCGGCGGTCTTTCTCAATATCGAGCCGATGCTCGGCTCGTTTCTTGGCGTCGAACTGCTGGGCGATCATCTCGGTCCGTTGGCCTGGATCGGCGGCGTCCTGATCCTTGCGGCAGCTATCACACTCACCACGCGGCCACATGAAACAGACCTGTCGGCCGAATGGAACAGGTCGCCACATCCCTCTTAGTTTCTGGTACTTAGCGCGCTCGGAGCAAAGCCGAAATCCACAGGGCGAGGTTACTACCGAAACGGGAATGACCCTGCTATTCTAGGCGAACAAAAGGCGAATAAGAGGTGCCCCAATGGTTTTCTCCCAGTCCCCCGCCCTCCACAGAATCCGCCAGCTCGTGCGGCTGATTCGTAAGCATCCTGACCTCCCGGAAAGGCCCCGGAATGCCGTATGTCGCGTTCCGAAGCCGCCGGAGACGCCACTGCCCGATCCGGAGCTGTTCGTGGACTCTTCAACCGGCTGTAACCATGATCAGGGCCGCAAGGACCACAAAGCACACCGAACACGTGCCAACTCTCCTGGCCAGCCGGGGTGGTAAAGCGGATCAGTTCACCCGCTTCGTGGCCCGGCTTCACGGATGCCAATCGAATTCCAGGCACCCGGAGCCGGGCTCATTTTTTGCTCTTCGCCTTGGTTTATGACTGCAGCATTATGTCTGCCAGCGCAAACGCTCGACATCCGGACGCTGCCGCAATGACTCGATCAAAGCAGGCTCTTCCTGCTCCCGCTGCTGCGCTTGCCAACGCAGCTCGCATTGGACAACAACACGGGCCCGCTGGCGCGAAACATCCACCGACCACGCGTGGACGCTCATTCCGTTCTGTTTCACGATGCCCTGAAGTTCCCTCGATAGCTCTTCACCAGCAGTGACGATACACAGCGATCCGCGATGCTCCTGCGACAAGCGCTGCTCCACGATCTTGAGTCCCCAGAGGGTGAACAGTGTGAGCACGAGTCCGGCGGTTCCCAGCAGGATCTTTCCGGCGCCATAGCAGAGACCGAGCATGGTGACCATCCACAGTGTCGCCGCCGTGGTCACGCCAAGCACCATCTCGCCCTTGCGCAAAATGGCTCCTGCGCCGATGAATCCCATGCCGGATAGAATGCCCAGCGGCAGCCGCATAAGATCGAGCACGGAAAACGAGCTGGAATTCTTTCCGGCGGTGCCGAGCATCCCGTTCGCCAGGATCATCGAGAGCGAAGCAGCCAGACAAACCAGCACGTTCGTTCGTATTCCCGCCGGTTTTCCCCGTTCGTCCCGGTCAAAGCCAACCAGGAAGCCTGCGAGCACGGTGAAGGCCAGGCGTACTGCGATATCGCTCCAGGTGAGGGTGAATGGCATGAGGAGATCTCCGTTCTTGAACCAATCAATCGACGAGACGATTAATCGTTCAACGCGGAGATGTCCGGCTTGACGCGTATGTTGCCTGTACGAGCGCTGCCAATCCGTAAATGGCTGGGGGAACTGCGCTACAACTCCATCGCGTACTGCGCATTCAGCAGCCCGAGTGAAGGCTGCACCTGTTCTTCGCTGGCCAGCGCCAGCACCAGCCGCTCCAGCACCAGCCGCTTGTCAGGTGGCGAGGAACGCAGCTCTAGATCCGCACGCGCGATGAGCCGCAGTGCGCGCGTTAGCTCGCGGCGGCTTTTGTAACGGCGCGCCTGGCGAATCAAATCGTCCGCGGCGAACGGCGGCATGCGAAAACCCTGCCACAGCGCCTGCCAGATGGCGCGCGAATCGCGCACGTTCTTCTCCAGGATAACCAGCATCTGGCGGAAGGTGCGGGCCAGCATGTAGAGATGGCCGATGGCCGACTCCTCGCCACCATCAGAGGCATTGAGCAATCCTTGCAGCAACGCAAGCGCGCGTGGACGGTCTTTCGCTGAGATCGCGTCGGTGAGTTCATAGAGAGAGCGCTGCTTCGCTCCGAGCACCATAGTCTCCACATCGCCTAACGTGATGCGCCGCCGTTCGCCTGAATAAAGCAGCAGCTTCTCCAACTCGCTCGCCATCAGCATCAGGTCCGAGCCAAGTGCGTCTGCCAACTCGCGGGCAGCATCCACTTCGAGCGTGCTCCCACTCTTCTCTGCCTCGAGGACCAGCCAACGCATCGCGTCGCTTTCTTCGACGCGTACCAGCTCCACCATGCCGCACCAGTCGCCCAGCGTCTCGCGGATACGCTCGTAGCGGTCTTTATCCTGCATCTCCATGCGGCGCAGGTCGGAGGGCAGATGCAGATGATCGGCGACAAAGATCAACAATGCCTGCGGATTCGGCGATCGCCCGTATGCATCAAGTGCAGCAAACTCATCTTTCTTCGCGCCGCGCGTGTAGAGCGTTTTTATATTGCGCAGAAAAAGCACCTGAAACGGCGCCATCAGCGACGGCGTCTGCGCGCGATCGAGCGCCTCGAAGATGCTCGTCTCGGCAAGATCGATCTCTGCCAGCGCGAAATCGCGCATGGCTGGCCCAGATCCTGCGTCGATCAGCGTATCCAGGATCGCGCGGCGGCAGCGGTCGTAGAGGTAGGCTTCGTCGCCGAGCAGTACATAGCCGGGGCGCAGCGTGCCGCCCTGGCGCGAGGCCTCGATCTCCGCGATGAAGCGGTCCGAGGAGGCGAAGCTGCGCAGGCCGCTAGCCATGCGCGGCCTCCCGGTGCCGGAGATGTCCCATGGGTCTCAGAAGGACTCCAGCATATCGCTCACCAACGACTGGGCAAAGTCTCTGGAAAGGCGCGCCATCGCAGGGGAATCTTCCTGCACAAAGGTGCCCAGGTCCGAGGTGGCTTCGTACTGCTGATGAAAGGTGTATCCATCATGCCGATAGACCACACGGCCGTCCCGGTCTGTCAGCGAAACGCTTGCCGTCAGAGTGATCATGTAGCTCGAAGATTGCCCCGTGGTGACGTTGTATGTGTAGGGAACAATCGACTCACTGAGGACTGTACCCTTCAGCACCGCGTCCGCATCGCCAGCATCCTCGCTTGGCAGCACGCGGAATTTCGTGCGCGTGTTCAGCTCATGCACCGTCGCCTCGGTCAGTGCGACCTCTGTATGCGAAAACTGCGTTCGGTTCTCGAAAAACGGTACCGTGATCGTGTGCACGTCCGCAGGAATATGTGCCGCGGAACCCACCGTGTGATAGCCACACCCCATCGCAAGCAACAAGAGCGGTGACGCGGCAACCGACCGGAGAACCAGGCGCATACTGCGCTTATTCTCGCAGAAGCATCGGCGTGCAAAAGAAGACGGCCACTCTGGAAGAGTGGCCGTCCGGTTCCTTGTCTGAAAAGGATTATGCAGGTGAAGGACTGCCCTCGGGGAAGCCTGGCGCGCGTCCTGGCTCCGGCTTGAGCACCTTGACCTCTGGATCGCCGCTGGCTGAACCATTCGACGGCGGATTGAGCGGTGGCAGCTCGCGCCCTTCGATCAGCATCTTGATCTCGTTCGCATCGATGGTCTCGCGTTCGAGAAGTGCCGTCGCCAGCCGATGCATGATGGGCTGATTCTGCTCGAGGATGCTGTATGCCGATTGGTAGCCGCTGTCCACCAAGCTGCGTACCTCACTGTCGATCTGCCGTGCCGTTTCTTCCGAGAAGTCGCGGTGTTGCGCGATCTCGCGGCCCAGGAAGATCTGCTCTTCCTTCTTGCCGAACGTCAGCGGACCCAACCGGCTCATGCCGAACTCGCAAACCATCTTGCGCGCCAGCTCCGAGGCACGCTCGATGTCATTGCCCGCACCGGTTGTCATCTGCTTCAGGTAGATTTCCTCAGCGCAGCGTCCACCCATCAGGATGGCAAGCTGCGTCTCCAGATAGTCCTTGGTGACGGTGTGCTTGTCATCCGTCGGCAGTTGCATTGTGACACCCAATGCCATGCCCCGCGGAATGATCGTGACCTTGTGCAGCGGATCGGCGTGTTCGCGCATAGCGGCCACCAGCGCATGGCCGGCCTCGTGATATGCCGTCACGCGCTTCTCTTCATCGGTGAGCAGCATGGACTTGCGCTCGGCGCCCATCAGCACCTTGTCCTTGGCCAGCTCAAAGTCAAACATATGCACAGCCTTGCGATTGGAGCGCGCCGCGGTCAGCGCCGCTTCGTTCACCATGTTGGCCAAATCGGCGCCGGAAAAGCCCGGTGTGCCGCGAGCCAGCACACGGAGATCCACGTCGTCCGCGATCGGCACTTTCTTCGAGTGCACGCGCAGTACCTCTTCGCGGCCACGCACATCCGGACGTCCGACCACCACGCGGCGATCAAAGCGGCCCGGGCGCAGCAGCGCGGGATCCAGCACGTCAGGCCGGTTGGTTGCTGCGACGAGAATCACCCCATCATTGGATTCGAAGCCGTCCATCTCCACCAGCAACTGATTGAGCGTCTGCTCGCGCTCATCGTGACCACCGCCCAGACCGGCTCCGCGATGGCGCCCGACTGCGTCGATCTCGTCGATGAAGATGATGCATGGAGCGTTCTTCTTGCCCTGCTCGAAGAGGTCGCGCACGCGGCTCGCGCCTACGCCGACGAACATCTCCACGAAATCCGAACCGGAGATGGAGAAGAACGGGACGTTGGCTTCGCCGGCCACCGCACGCGCCAGCAGCGTCTTGCCGGTTCCCGGAGGCCCGACCAGCAGCACGCCCTTGGGAATGCGGCCGCCCAGCTTCTGGAATTTCTGCGCCTCGCGCAGAAATTCGATGATCTCCTTCAGCTCTTCCTTGGCCTCATCCACGCCTGCCACGTCCTTGAACGTGACCTTCTTCTGCTGCATGGAGAGCAGACGCGCGCGGCTCTTGCCAAACGAGAGAGCTTTGTTACCGCCGCTCTGCATCTGGCGGATCATGAAGTACCAGACCGCGCCGATGATCAGGATGGGCGAGAGCTGCAGCAGGATCGGCCACCAGGCATTGCCCTGCGTGGGCTTCATGGTGATGGAGACCTTGTTGTCCTGCAGGGTCTTGTACATGTCCGGATAGTTGGCGGGCACGGTGGTGTGGAAGCCGTTGTCCTTGCTATTGCGGAAGTGCCCCGTCACCGTATCCTGGTTGATGGTCACGTCCTGCACCTGGCCCTGGCGTGCGTCGTCCATGAACGTGGAGAAGGAGATCTCCTGGTCCTTGCCATTGCTGGTGCTCTTCTGAACGATCTGCCAGAGCAATACCAGGCAGGCCAGAATGAATACCCAGAAGAGGATCGATTTGACCGTCGAATTCACGAAAAACCCTCGTTTCTCTCACATCACGGAAGCCGCACCCCTGAAGGATGCGCGGATCGCCGGACTTTTTCGCCCGCGAAGCAACCCGATGCGTTTCCCTTAGGGATTAGACGTGCAAGGCCGGGCTTCGGTGCAACTTCCGGCTAACGCCGGTTTCGCGGCACCCAGACCTCACCGCCGGCCGTTTACGCTTCAATGACCGTATCCTGGATTCTACTCCGAGGCCCGCAGCCGTCCGCAAGAAAATGCCCTGCTGAACGGACTGAAATCTATTACCTAGGTGGCGTCCAAAGTACCGGAGCCACCTCCGCTGTCCCGTAACGGTTCTACGATCAATTGCAGGCCGGGGTTCGGCTCCACTTCTACTCCGCTCATCCATAAGATGCCGTTTCCTGCAGCGAGTACCGGACAGATTCTCCGCTCCGCCGCCGAAAGACCGCGCCGTTCCAGCACTTCCTTCACGGTTTTCTCGCCGCTGCTGTGCGGCAGCCGGACCCGATCTCCAGCTCGTGGGGTTCGCAGTACCAGGGTGGCGCCGCCAGGTAAGCTTCCACTGGTGATCACCCGGTAGCCATATTCCGCCGCTTCCAACGCGCCCGGCACTGGCACAACAATCTCTGGCAGCGCAGAGGCCACCTCCTCAGGTCCGCGGATAAGCCGCAGTTCCCGCGCGGTGCGCTCCGCGGTCAGCCCGGCACCCAGTTCGAATCGGCGTCGCTTGCCTGCCCCGCCCTCAGCCGATCCCGCGAGCGCTCGCAGTTCTTCCGTCTCGTCGAAGTTGGGGGAAAAGCCCAATTGGCTGGCCGCAGCCCGCAGCACACGGCGCTGCAACGCCGGATGCAGAGCGCGAAGCCGCTCCAGCTCGATGGCGATACCCGCTTCGCCAGGGCGGGTGGAGTTCGCGCGGCCCCCGCCACGCACCGGCTTTCCCGGCAATACCAGTCCGGGCAAGATGCGCGCCAGTTCCTGCCCCCACCATGCCTCTTCATCGCGTGCTACGGCTGCTATCCGCGAGAGTTGCACGGCGATGCGCGGCTGAAACTCCCGCAACTTTGGCAACAGAACGTGGCGCACGCGATTTCGGGTGAACGTCAGCTCCAGATTGGTGCTGTCCTCGCGCCAGGGCTGCCCTCGACCCTCCATATAGGCGATAACCTCGGTCCGGGATACTTCGAGCAATGGCCGCACAATACGCCCCTTGCTACTCGCTGTGACCACAGGCGCGATGCCGGCCAGACCCTCGGTCCACGCGCCGCGCAGCATCTTCATCAACACCGTCTCCGCCTGGTCATCCATCGTGTGGGCAGTCACGACAGCATCGAGATCACCCGCCGCAAGCAGCTCCTGGAAGCTTCCGTAACGCAGCGCGCGTGCTGCCTCCTCGATACCATTGCCCCGCTCCGCAGCAAGCGCCGCGACATCGCCGCGCTTTGTGCAGAGCGGCACGTCGAGCCGACTGGCAAGCTCCGCGACGAACTTCGCATCGTCATCCGCATCGGCGCCGCGGAGTCCGTGATGTACGTGAATTGCGGAGAGCACAATGCCGGTCTCCGCGCGTGAGTCGGCCATCGCCAACAGCAGCGCTACGGAGTCCGCTCCGCCGGACACCGCCACAGCGACACGTTCCCCCGCGCGGAACATGTGGCGCGCCCAATTCAGTTGCGGTGTGTGCGCTGCCATGGCGCACCCAGTGTACGAGCCGACAGCTCGTGTCGCTCACGGTTGCGAACAACGCAGCGGTCTATACTCACAGGCATGCTCGCCACCCGCGCCGCTACTGCCGCTGACGCTGCCATCATCACCCGCCACCGACGCCGCATGTTCGTGGACGCAGGCCGCTCCGACAATCGCGTTCTCGACGTGATGGAGGAGCATTTTCAGCCGTGGGTCATAAGCCAGTTGCAGTCCGGCACGTACATGGGTTGGTTCGCATTGGACGATGCCGGCGAAGTGATTGGAGGCAGCGGACTGATGATTCTCGACTGGCCCCCACACCCACTCGATCCTACTTCGGATCACCGCGGCTACCTGTTGAACGTGTATGTCGAGCCGCCGCACCGCAGGAAGCACATCGCCAGCCGGCTGATCGAGCTCGCTCTGGATGAGGCACGCCGTCGCCGTATCCGCGTGGTCGCGCTGCATTCTACCGACGCTGGGCGCGCTCTCTACGAAACCAATGGCTTCCGCGCGACGAACGAGATGTTCTATGTGGAGTCGGTTGAAGGCTAAATCCTCTGATCCGATAGTCATCCGCACAGGCGTTTAGTTACCGCACAGGCGTTGTAAGCTCGGTCGTAACAGCGTGGTGCTCCGCAAGCTGCTTATCCTCTAGCGGCATGCCCAGCAGCGGCGTGACCATGGTGACGATCTCCGGCACAATCGCCTCTGCAGCCGGGCGATCCGCCGTATTCAGCCACTCTTTCACCGCGCCATAGATTGCCCAGCTTGCTGCCGCGGATTGCATGGCCCGCCGTTCTGCCGGGACCGAGCTGTGCTTCGCCATCCCGTCCTCCAGGACGCGCCGGATGGCGGCAATCATCGCCGCGTCTTCCAGCGCCTCGACATTGCTGCGGCGCTCACACCCCGCCTGCGCGCCGCGCACGGTAGCGAGGTAATCGCAGGCGGCCAGGACAACAGCCCGGGCAGCGGATGGGCAGGTGCCGTCGTAGCGGACCGAACGTTCCTGCAGCATCCGGTGAAATCCACCGGCAATCAACGCCTCCAGCAGGGCGAATTTGTCCGTGTAGTGGTCGTAGAAGGTGGCGCGGTTCACCGTCGCGGATTCGGCGATGTCCTGCACCGAAATGTCGTCAAACGGCTTGGATCCAAGAAGTTGCAGCAGCGCACCCTGCAGCAGCTGGCGGGTGCGGCGGATCCGAGGATCACGTACCTCACAATCGGAGATCGGCATAACTATCCCTGAAAAGCTTTCAAAAAACTCTGAATCGCCTGAACAACGAGTGTCGTCTACTGAATACGACATTTGCTGTTTTGACTGCATATGTCGTCCAGGAGATGCAAATCTATGCCGACACTACTCCATCTTGACGCCAGCCCGCTTGAAACTTCCATCAGCCGCGAACTCGCCCGTGAATTCGTCACCACCTGGAAATCCAACCATCCAGACGGAATCGTTGTGTACCGCGACCTTGCCGCACTTACGCCGGCTCCGATCAACCAGGCCTGGGTGCACGCCGCCTTTACGCCCGCAGATTCCCGGACCGCTGACCAGAAAGCCTTGCTTGCGCCCTCCGACGAGCTGATTCGCGAAGTCGAGACCGCCGACGAGATCGTGATCGGCGTGCCCATGCACAACTTCTCTGTCCCGGCCGCCCTGAAGCTATGGATCGACCAGATCGTACGCGCTGGCCGCACTTTTGCTTATAGCGCCGCCGGTGCGCAAGGTCTGCTGACGGGCAAAAAAGCGACGCTGCTGGTGGCTAGCGGCGGCATGTATTCGCCCGGCAGCCCACTCGAGGCCATGAATTTCGTTGACCCTTACATGAAAGCGGTGCTGGGTTTTATTGGAATCACTGACGTCCGCAGCCTTTCTGTCGGCGGCGTCTCCCAACTTATGTCTGGAGCCATCGACCGCGGCACTTTGCTCCAACCTGCGCTGGAGCAGATACGCAGCAGCGCTGCCTGAGGTTAAGATTCCCGTATCTACCGTCAGACCACCTGCTCATTGAGGAGAAGCACACATGAAAGTTGCTGTCCTGATTGCACGCATTCTATTGGGGCTGATATTTGTCTTCTTCGGCCTCAATGGGCTCCTGCACTTCCTTCCATCGCCACCCATTCCGGGAGTCGCCGGCCAATTCGTCGGCGCGCTCTTTGCCTCGCACTACGTCCTTGTAGTCTCCGCATTGCAGGTCATCGGTGGTCTTCTGATGCTCTCCGGTCGCTATATTCCACTGGGCCTCGTTATCCTGGGGCCCATTATCGTCAACATTCTGCTGTTTCATCTCACGATGGCGCCGTCGAGTATTGGGCCTGGACTGCTCTCGACTGCGCTCTGGTTCGTTGTCTTCTTCAGCGTGCGTCAGGCGTTCGCCGGCATCTTCGCGGCGAAAGTAGAACCCGCAGTGTGAGCGAAGGCCGCTTCGCGTGGCCTTCACGCGTTGGAGCGCCGCTACGCAGCGGCGCGAATCGCCCTGCGCACCAGGTCCGTGGTGGCGCCGTAGACCAGGTGTGCCGCCAATGGAGTTGCCTGCGCCGCGATGGGCTGTTCCGCTGGCGACGGTCCCAGGCCGAATGCCGGAACTCCGATCAGGTCCGCGCTTGCAAACAGCAGTGCGCCGAAAACCGTCCCGAATCCCAGACTGGTCCAGTGTGAGCATTCGGCGAGAGCGCCATATAGACCGCCCACCAGCGCTCCGAAGGCGTAGTGGACTACGGGGCCGGCCTGCTTCCGCTCCTCGTGGGAAAGGTGCCGTCCACCAGTCACTTCGTGGACGATGCCCTCCGCCGCCTTCATGGTCGCGTCTTCTTTCGGTTCTTTCGGTTCTTCCGTTTGCTCCTGTTGCTGCTCCTGTTGGTGCAGATGCTGTTCCAGGCGGTCCTCATCGCTCATGAGTGACTGCGTGAGCTTGTCTCCCACGCTGCTCATAAATATGTTCATCGCCCAGGATGCCGCCACTCCACCGGCAATGCCGGCCAGAGTGCCCCGCATCAGACGTCTTCTCTGCGCTCGCCTCATGGTTCTCTCCTTCCAGCCAATCTCAAAGACGGCCGTCCCTATGGAGGATGCTCGCGGGCTCGAATACGCTTACCGGCAGCACTGCTTTCAGCCCCGGTATACTCAACTTCTTATGCGCGTCTTCGTAATTCTGCCCGCTGCGGGGCTGGGCACTCGCATGGCGCCGGGGCAGGTCACGCCCAATGCCGCCAAGCAATTCCTGGATCTCGCCGGAGTTCCCATCCTGATCCACAGCTTGCGCGCCTTCGCGGCCGTGCCGCAGGTCAGCGCAATCGTGGTGGCTGTCCGCGCAACCGAGATTGAGCGCGTACAGTCCATCGTCGCCGAGCATCAGCTCGCCGGGCGCGTCACGGTGGTCGAAGGTGGAGACAGCCGCCAGGAGTCCGTGGGGCGCGCACTTGCAGCGGTGCAGGCGGAAGGCGACGACATTGTGCTGGTGCACGACGCTGTCCGTCCCCTGATCGACTCCGCCACCATCGCACGTACGATCGAAGCGGTCACCGAGCACGGCGCCGCGATCGTCGGGCTGCCCGCTATCGATACCATTAAACAGGTGGAGCGCACCGCACACGGCGCCATCATTCGCACTACTATTCCGCGCGAATATGTCGTGCACGCGCAGACGCCGCAGGGCTTCCGCTGGTCGATCCTGAAGCGCGCCTTCGCCGAAGCCGAAGCGGATGGATTCGCCGGGACCGACGAGGCGAGCCTGGTAGAACGCGCCGGCACGCAGGTTGCCGTCGTTCCCGGCTCACCCGCGAACCTGAAGATTACCCAGCCCGGCGACCTTGAGCTCGCCGAGTTCTACCTCGCCCGCCGCCAGACGGCATAGAGCGAGGCAAGAACCGCGGTGTAGCCGCGCGAAAGAGAGGCTTTCATGAACGTTCGCATTGGTCACGGCTGGGACTCCCATGCCTTCCAGGCCGGAGTCCCGCTGCGCATCGGCGGCATTGCTATTGAGCATCCAGAGGGTCTTTCTGGCCACAGTGATGGTGACGTATTGCTGCACGCGCTTACCGATGCGCTGCTCGGCGCGGTTGCCGCGGGCGACATCGGCACCTTCTTTCCGCCCGGCGATGCGCGCTGGAAGAACGCCGATTCGACCGTCTTCCTCAACCTGGCGCTCGAAGAGATTCAGCACGCCGGCTACCGGATCGTGAATCTAGATGCGACGCTGGTGCTGGCGAAGCCGAAGATCTCACCTATCGCGGGAGAGATTCGCGAGCGGCTGGCCGACCTGCTGAGCCTAGATACGAAAGCCATCTCCATCAAGGCGAAGACGCCCGAAGGCCTGGGCCTAGATCATGTCGCGCAGGCGCATGCGACCGTGCTGCTGGAAAAAGTAGAAGACCCGGAAGAGATCAAATCCATGAGTGCTGTGATCGAAAACCAGCGCCACCTGGAAGACGTGGTACGCAATCTGCTCGCCGAGGTGCACGGCACGAGCCCACAGCGGCAGACGGTGAAGGTGAAAGTCTTCGACACGGAGGACATCACCTAGAGCAATAGGCAAACCGCGCTTATTACTCTTCCGGTGGTGCAGATCGGTCGTAAATGACGCGCCCGTCGACGATCGTCAGATCGACCTGCGTGTTCTGGATCTGCACTGGATCGGTGTGGAAGATGTCTTGAGACAGCACGGCGAGGTCAGCGAGTTTGCCCGTTTCCACTGAGCCTTTAATTCTGTCGTCGAATTGCGCATAGGCGGAGCCGACGGTGTATGCATGAACCGCCTGAGCCACAGAAATCTTTTGCTCGGGAATCCAGCCATTCGGGTTGCGATTGTCCAACGTCCTGCGCGTAACAGCCGCATAGATGCCCATCAGCGGCTTGAGCGGCGCAACTGGCCAATCGGATCCGAAGGCGAGAAGTGCGCCCGAGTCGAGCAGCGAGCGGAAGTCATACGCGTAGTGAATGCGCTGTGGCCCGAGACGCTTCTCCGCCCATCGGCCGTCATCGATGGCATGGTACGGCTGCATGGATGCGATCACATGCAATTGCGTGAAGCGCGGGATATCCGCGGCCGTCAGATGTTGCGCATGCTCAATGCGCAAGCGGCGATCACGCGGGCCGTTCTCCTTTTCGAGGCGCTGATAGAGATCGAGTATCGTGCGGTTGGCGCGATCGCCGATGGCGTGAATAGCAATCTGCAAGCCGGCCTGATCCGCGCCCTTCATATCCGCATACATCTGTTCAGGGTGCTGCAGCTCATCCGTGGCGATGCCGCTGGTGTTGGGCGCATCGTTGTAGGGAGCAAACAGCCACGCCGTAGACGCACCGAGCCCGCCATCGGCAAAAGCTTTGAGGCCGCCCACCTGAACGAGCCCGTCGCTGAATCCGGCCTGCATGCCGCTGCCTGCCAGGTTCTTCCAATCCAGCAGCCGCAGGTTCACCGAGATGCGGACCTTCAGCCTGCCTTCGCGCTCCAGTGTCTGCAGCGCGCGAAGATGCTCCGGACCCGATGTATCGTCCTGATCGTCGGCCATCTCCTGCACGCTGGTCACGCCGTTGCGCGCGGCTTCCTGCTGCGCGGCAAGGATCGCAGTCTCGGTCTGCTCAAGCGAAAGCGGCGGGACGACGCGGTGAATCAGCGTCATGGCCGCATCTTTGAACATGCCGGTCGGATTGCCGTCCGCATCGCGCACAATCACGCCGCCGGGCACATCCTTCGTATTGCGATCGACGCCGGCAAGCTTCATGGCCAACCCGTTCGCCAGTCCCATATGGCCATCGAGCCGCATGACAAAGACCGGATTCTTGGGTGTCACGTCATCGATCAACTGATGGGTTGGGAGCACGGCGGGTGTCCAGCGTTCGTGATCCCATATACCGGAAAGGATCCATGCGCCCGCAGGCTGCGACTGGGCGAAACGAGCAATGCGCTCGCGAAACTCCGCTTGTGAGGAGGCGTCGAGAAGCTGCACATTTGCCAATACCTGGCCACCGACAACGAAGTGAACATGCGCATCGTTGAAGCCTGGGACGACCCGGCGGCCATGCAGGTCAATCACGCGAGTGGGAGGGCCCGCAAGCTGCCGCACCTCCTGCGATGTGCCGACGCGCAGAATGCGATTGCCATACACCGCGATCCCTTCAGCCTCCGGCTGCGCAGGATTTTCCGTCCAGACGTGCCCGTTAACCAGCACGAGCGTTGCATAGACCTGAGCACCAGCGGCGGTTGCACAAACCAGCACGGCTAAAGACACGACGAGTTGCTTCAGCATGATCGGAAGTACCTGCTTGAAGAAGGATGTCTGCGGGGGCTTTTCAGTATAGGGGCAAGCGCGCACACGGCCACAGAAATCGTTGCCGGCCGCTCACTTGCTACTCTAGGCCATGCGCGCGCCGCTCCTGGCTGTTCTCTTCCTGCTGACTCCTGGCCTATTCGCCCAGAACACATCGCAGTCCAACGACTGGGCCACTCCCGCCGAGCAGTCCAACTACCGCACGACGCCCGACTACGCCACCACCATGGACTACCTGCAGCGCATTGCCGCAGCGAAACCGCATCAGGTGCGTATCGAAGCTTTCGGCAAGACGGGAGAAGGCCGCGAGCTGGACATCGTGATCGCTTCGAAGGATGGCGTCTTCGATCCCGATAAACTGCACGCAGCGAAACGTCCAATCGTGCTGGTGCAGAACGCGATCCATGCTGGCGAGATGGACGGCAAGGACAGCTGCCTCGCGCTGCTACGCGATATGGTGATCACCGGCAAGGATGCGGCGCTGCTCGATCGCGCGGTGTTCGTCTTCATCCCCATGTACAACGCGGATGGACACGAGCGCCGCTCGCCCTACAACCGCATCAATCAGAACGGCCCCGAAGAGATGGGCTGGCGCGGCAACGCGAGGAACATCAATCTGAACCGCGACTACATGAAGGCAGATGAGCCGGAGACGCGTGCGTTTATGGCGATGTTTCATCGCTGGCTGCCTGATTTCTTCGTCGACGATCATGTCACCGATGGCGCCGACTTCCAGTACGACGTCACCTTCACCATCGAGCATTTTTCCAACCTCAATGCGGATACCGGACACTGGCTGGATGAGAATGTCATCCCCAATCTCGAACACCAGGTAGATGCGACGGGGCACCTCGCCTCGCCTACTTACATTTCGCTGGTCGACGAGTCGGATCCTGCAAAGGGGCTGGGCTTCGATGCCTTCGTTCCGCGATTTTCGACCGGCTACATGAACCTGGAAAATCGGCCGAGCATGCTGGTCGAGATGCATATGCTCAAGGACTACAAGACACGCGTGACCGGCAACTACGAGTTGCTGCGTGCCCTCCTCAAGGTCGTGAACCGGGATGCCGACAAGCTGCTGGCGCTGAATGCCGCAGCCGATCACGAAGCAGAACAGCTTGGCGCGCACCCGTTGAGCAACGTCACCTATCCGCTTGCACTCGGCTGGTCGGGCGAGACTACACCATTTCTCTTTCGCGGTTACAAATACACTCGCGAGCTCAGCGCCGTCTCCGGCGCCGTGTGGGTGCAGTACTCGCACGAGCCATGGAACGCCACACTGCCCATGCAGACTGAGGCGAAGGTAACGGTCTCCGCCGTGCCTCCGGCGGCTTATATCATTCCCGCGCAATGGACACACGTCATCGACGTGCTCGCCGCCCATCAGGTCGTGATGCAGCGAACCACTGCTGCCTGGACGGCGCCCGTTGAGACCTACCGCTGCCACGGCGGCAACTGGCAGCAGCCGCCCTTTGAGGGTCATCATCCGATGTTCGGCGCCGAGGACAGCAAAGGCCATCCGGGCGAGCCGCCGCAGTGCACACTCGTCACTGAGACGATGACGTTTCCGGCCAACTCCGCTGTCGTCGAGCTGAACCAGCGCCTCTCGCACGTGGCGATGGCCTGGCTGGAGCCGATGGCGCCCGACTCGGCTATGGCCTGGAACGCCTTCGATCCCATCTTCGAGCAGAAGGAGTACGGCGAAAACTACGTCGTCGAGAAGCTGGCGCGAGAGATGATGGCCAAGGACCCGAAGCTCAAAACAGAGTTCGAGCAGCGCGTCGAAAATG
The DNA here is from genome assembly GCA_963737035.1 of uncultured Acidobacteriaceae bacterium. Taxonomy (GTDB): domain Bacteria; phylum Acidobacteriota; class Terriglobia; order Terriglobales; family Acidobacteriaceae; genus KBS-83. The sequence goes on from CAVTRJ010000015.1 coordinate 164,709, forward strand.
ATCCCAAGTTCGCCGCCAGCCCGTGTGCAAGGCTCGACTTCTTCTATGACCGCTCGCCCTGGCTGGACCCGAAGCTCGGCTTATATCCGGTGGGGAGACTTACGAAGCTGGATGGCGTGCCGGTGCGCTAGGAAGGCAGGAGCTTTGGAGCGTATCCGATCATCTGCGCATCGACGGTGAGCAGAGTCATTCCCTCAACCATCGCTTGCGCAACAAGCATCCGGTCAAAGGGATCCCGGTGCAGGACCGGCAAGTGCTCCACAGCTTCCACATGTTCGAGGGCAATCGACAACGGCTGAAAACCCTGGCTCCTGATCTCTTCGGCGATTCCTCCGGAGAAGAGAATTCTTCCGGTACGTCGCTTGATAGCGATCTCCCAGACGGTCACTGCACTGACGAATACGTCGTTTCCGCGCTCAGCTATGGCAGCGCGAAAGCGTTTCGGGAGTCGAGGGGAATCTTCTGTCCACCAGAGGAAAGTATGTGTATCGAGCAACAGCCGCATCAGTAACTGAAGTCGCGCAGGACGTCGTCGGGAAGCGGATCGTCGAAGTCCGGCGATATGTAGGTGATATTCAGCACCTTCTGACCCGGCACCCTGGGCGCTAACTGAACTTTCTCCAACGGCACCAGCTTCGCCATCGGTTTGCCCGCCTTGGCGATTACGATCTCTTCGCCTGCGGCCGCCTTCTCTACCAGCGCAGACAGGTGTGTCTTTGCCTCGTAGATGTTGAGTACCTTTGCCATGTAGAGAATCTAAGCACTTTGGTCAAGTTGGTCAACCAATCTGCGATTACCAAAGAGTGGTGGATTTTATCGCAATTTGCGATATTGTTATTGCGGATTGCAATATGAAACTAGGCGAGAAAATCCGCTACCTCCGCGAAGTCGAAGGCTCGCTCCGCGGGCTGGATCGCGCGATGACTCAGCAGGAGCTGGTGCGTGCCATTCGGGAGGAGATGGACACAGCCGTAAGTCAGTCCTATCTCTCTCAGATCGAAAGCGGCGCGCGACCCCACCTGACCAACACCACCCGTCTGCTGCTGGCGCGCTTCTTCAAGGTGCATCCCGGCTATCTGGTCGATGACCCGGAGGGCTACCACGCCGAGCTGCTCTCGGAAGCGCGGACGCTGCACACGCGCGTGAATGAGGACAAGCTCGACCTGTGGCTGATCTCCGGCGCCGAGCGCTTCCGTCGCGATCCGGAGCTTCGCCGCGCCCTGCTGGCAGCAGCTCAACACGATGACACGCGTCGGTGTCTGTTGCTGCTCGCAGCCATTCTCGAAACCCCCTCGCTTGCCGACCGGCTGCTCGAGGTGTTGCGGCCGGAGCTCGCGCCGCGGCGCAAGCATTCCACCGCGAAGGGCAGCACGGAGAAGCGAAGCACCACACGGAATGGTAGCCGTACCACACGCGACGGCAGCGTTGCTACGCGCGAAGGCAGCCTAACTATGAAAGAGAGGAGATGACCTATGCACACGTTTCTGTTGAGTGCGGAGAATTGGTATCTCGTCTGTTTTGGTGTCGGCCTGGTGTTGAGCGTGCTCGCGTTCGTGGGTGGTTTCGGTCATCTGCAGCTGGGCCACTTCCACGGAGGCCACTTTCATCTGGCCCAACCGCACACCGGGCATGTGCACGCGCCGCGCGCCGCCGGACACGATAGCGGCCTTTCGCCTTTCAACGGGTTCACGCTGCTTGTCTTCCTATGTTGGTTTGGCGGAGCAGGATATCTGCTGAGCCGCTTCAGTCCGCTGTGGGGCGCCGGGATTTTCGCGCTGGCGGCCATCAGTGGCGTTGCCGGTGCGGCAATCATCTTCTGGTTTCTCGCGCGCGTGCTGCTTCCGCGTGAACGTGTCCTCACAACGGAGGACACGGAGATGACGGGCGTGCTCGCGCGTGTCTCGAGTCCGATTCGGGAAGGCGGCACCGGAGAGATCGCCTATTCGCAGGGTGGCGCACGGCGGGCAGCCGCGGCCCGTAGCGAGGCCGGTGCCGCGATCGCGCGCGATATCGAGGTCGTCGTGCTGCGTTACGAGCGCGGCGTCGCCTATGTACAGCCGTGGTCTGAGCTGGAGGGGCCGCCCGCCACCTGACGCTTTCTCGCCGAACCCCGCAACCGCGCGCCGTCCACAGCCAGGGACGACACCGGCCATACGCAGTACGGCTGGCTTCACGCTGTTCGACTGTAAGGATCGGTTATGCCAACCATTGTCACTGTCATCATCGGATTGGGAGTCGTCGTTCTTCTCATCATCATGACGAGCATCGCCAAGATGTTTCGTAAGGCCGGGCCCAACGAAGCGCTCATCGTCTACGGCTTTCGCGGTCCGCGCATCATCAAAGGCTCGGGCGCTGTCATCTTCCCTGTCGTTGAGAGCTGCCGCCAGCTCTCGCTGGAGCTGATGTCCTTCGACGTCGCGCCGCAGCAGGACCTCTACACCAAGCAGGGTGTCGCAGTCACCGTCGAAGCTGTCGCGCAGATCAAGGTCCGCTCCGATCGCGAATCCATTCTCACCGCGGCCGAACAGTTCCTCACCAAAGCACCGCCACAGCGGGAAGGGCTGATCCGTCTGGTGATGGAAGGTCATCTGCGCGGCATCATCGGCCAGCTCACCGTCGAACAGATCGTGAAGGAACCGGAGATGGTGGGCGAGCGCATGCGCGCCACCTGCGCCGAAGATATGAGCAAGATGGGCCTCGAGGTGATCTCGTTCACCATCAAGGAAGTCCGCGACAAGAACGACTACATCACCAACATGGGCCGGCCGGACATCGCGCGCATCAAGCGCGATGCGGATGTCGCCGCCGCCGAGGCGGAGCGTGATACGGCCATTCGCCGCGCTATTGCACTCCGTGAGTCTGCGGTCGCGAAGGCTGCAGCAGACCAGGAGCGTGTGCTGGCCGAGACGCAGTCGCTCGCAAAGCAGGCCGAAGCGCAGCGCGATTTAGATATCCAGAAGGCGCAGTTCACCGAGCAGAGCCGCAAGCAGGAGGCGCAGGCGGACAAGGCATACGAGATTCAGACCAATGTCATGCAGCAGCGCGTCATTGCTGAACAGGTGAAGGTGCAGCAGATTGAGAAGGAGCAGCAGGTAAAGGTGCAGGAAGCGGAAATTCTGCGCCACGAAAAGGAGCTGATCGCGACCGTGCTGAAAGGGGCGGAGATCGAGCGGCAACGCATCGAGAATCTCGCTGCCGCAGAGAAGTCGCGCCTCACCATCGAAGCAGAAGGCCGTGCCTCGGCGATCCGCGCCCAGGGCGAAGCCGAAGCCGCGGTCATCTTCCAGAAGGGCGAGGCCGAAGCCAAGGCGATGAACGTGAAGGCCGAGGCCTATCAGGAATGGACGCAGGCCGCGGTCGTCGATCGCCTCATCTCCAGCATGCCGGAGGTGGTCCGTGCCATGTCCGAGCCGCTCAGCAAGGTGGACAAGATCACCATCGTCTCGACTGGCGGCGATGGCTCGGTCGGCGCAAACAAGCTGACCGGCGATCTGACCAAGATCGCCGCGCAGGTTCCCGCGCTCTTCGAAGCGCTTTCCGGCATGGACATGCATGAGCTGATGGCGAACGTGAAGAGCATGCGCGCCCGTCCCAACGGCACCGCTGCAAACAACAGCTAACTCGAACGGTGGCCCTGGCTTCGGCCAGAGCCACTGCTTGACGGCATCGAACAGTAAAGGAGTCACGTCATGGCACTGCTTGAAAGAGTCGCAACTCTACTACGCGCCAACCTCAACGACCTGATCGACCGCGCGGAAGACCCGCAGAAGATGCTGCGCCAACTCATTCTCGATATGGAGAACCAGCTGTTGCAGGTAAAGACGCAAGTAGCGATTGCGCTTGCAGACCAGCACCTGCTCGAGAAAAAGCAGTCCGAGCACGAGGAGTCCGCTGGGAACTGGAAGCGTAAAGCGGCGCTCGCCGTCACGCGCCAGCAGGATGATCTCGCGCGCGCCGCGTTGCGGCAGCAGATCAGCCATCAGCAGATGGCCGCTAGCTTCGCGCAGCAGCTCAGCGATCAGCGAACCGAAACCGACACCTTGCGCACCGCGCTCAGCCGGCTTCAGCAGCGATTACAGGAAACGCAGTCGCGCTGTGAGCTACTGGCCGTGGAGCATCGCCGTGCCCGCGCGAGCCAAAAGCTGAATGGTTCTGCACCTCGGCCCTCTGCGACTATGGCGCGGGTCCGAGGCCGCATCGACCAGGCATCCGCCGCTGGGCGGGCACAGCAAGCGATGCTTGTCTCCGAGACAGGCACGCATCTGGGTACCGGAGAGCTGGGTCGAGGAGAATTAGGCGAAGCGGAACTGGAAGAACGCTTCGCCGCGATGGAACGCGAGGACCAGATCGAAGAGCTGCTGCGCGAGTTAAAAGCGCAGCAGGAGCAACAACACAGGCTGCCCAGTTCCGCGTAATGTTCGGCATGATGACTCGCGCGATAGCAACCGGCGATTTTTTGCTTCTATACTCGATCAGGTCGGCCCCTCACGCCCCGTGATGGCAACCGACCGGGTCGAAACTATTTCATGAGCTCCTCATCCGAAGTGTCCTCACCGGCACCCAGCTCTTCAGACTCACCGTCAGCCGGGAAAACTGACAGCTCTAAAATCAGCACATGGACGGCGTGGCTGGTTCTGCTCGTCATCGCGCTGGTCCGTATCCCCTTTCTGCTCATCCATCCCCTGCAGGAGGACGCATACATCACCTTTCGCGCCGCACGGCATCTTGCCGAAAACGGCGATTTTTCCTTCAACCTGCACCAGCACTTCCCCGGCACCACCAGCCTGCTCTACCCGCTCATCGTTGCCGCCATAGACTTGATGTTGCACCGCTTCATGATTCTGGGCGTGCAGATCTTCGGAACGCTCTGCATCGCAGCTGCTTCTTACCTCATAGCCGCCGCACTTTGCAGCAACATGCGCGAGCAGCGCGCGGTATGGCTGCTCACGGCTTGCTGGCCCATTGCGCTGGTGATGAGCTACACCGGCATGGAGACTTCGCTGCTGGCGCTTGTGCTTGCCGCCGCCCTTTTCGCTCTCGCCCGCGGCAGCCATTGGACGCTCTTCGCCGTCACTGTGCTGCTGTTGCCGCTTGTGCGGCCCGATGCGGTGGCCTATGGACTGCTCTTCTGTTCCGCCATGTTTTTCATCAATCGGCGCGCCGCGCTGCGCGGCACGTTAGCGCTCGCCGTCGGCTGCGGCCTTTTCCTGCTGGGCACTCGAGTCACTACCGGGCACTTTCTGCCCGCTACCGCGCGAGCTAAGGAAATTGCATATCACCCGAGCCATTCACTGGCTGCGGTGGCTGCCCGCGTCCACGATCTGTTTCTCGGACAGTCCTTCCTGCTGCCGACGCCCACTACTTATCTGGTCAAGCTCAGTCCAATCGTGCTGATCGTCGTCGTTATCGCGTTCGTCCTTGCCTTCCGCTTCGCGCGCTCGCGCCGGGAACGCGTTGTCCTCGGTATGCTCGCTGTGGCCAGCATCGCCATTCCGCTCGCCTATGCCTATGGCGGCGTCGTCTTTGCCTGGTATCTCTTTCCCGCAAACTGGCTGGCCATCGCCGTCACCATCGCTGTCGCGGTTCGCATGGTCATGAGGTTTCGATTCCGCATGGTAAGCGCCGTGCTCCTCGCCATCATTTGGCTCGGGCTGATCTTCATGCAATGGACCAAGGCGCTCGCTGCTTCCACGGAGGACTACCACTACCGCGGAGATATCGGCCGCTATCTCGCCTCCCTCAGCCATGGTCAGGGAACGCTCTTCCTCGAACCGGCAGGCTTGATCCCTTATTTCTCCGGCCTCCGCACGGACGACGAAGTCGGCCTCGTCTCCAGTCGTGTGACGGATTTTATGAAGCAGGATCCGGTCGCGTGGTGGTTCGACTACGTGGCTGGGGTGCAGCCTGACTACATCGTCCAGCGGCAAAGCTTCGACCATTACCGCACTTTCGAGAACTACACCCTAACCCCGGACCAGCAGCGCTGGTTCGCTGCGCATTACCAGCTCATCCGGCGCGTCCATTACGTTCCCGCCACATATCATCGATCACATCTGTTGCAGCGGATTCTGGCTATGGGTCCACTAGAGGATTACCTGATCTACCAGCGGCGCGACCTCCTCGGAAACCAGACTCCAGGCCTCCTCGTTCACTAGTGCCTGCGCGATGCGCCCGCTCTATACTTCTTCAAGGACTGCGTAGAAAGGGATCTCCCGCCATGCCCTTTGACCCCCGCGCTGTTGCCAATCGCCTGCTCGAGCTTGCCCGCGAGCGCCAGCTCACGCTTGATCCGATGAAGGTGCAGAAGCTCCTCTATTACGCACACGGATGGCATCTGGCGCTCACCGGTCGCCCACTGCTCGATCGTTCCGTGGAAGCATGGCAATACGGGCCGGTATTGCCGGATGTTTACCGCGCCTTCCGGCAGTTTGGCGCGCAGCCGATCACGGAGCCGGCGCGCTACTTCACGATTGATGGTGGAAAGCTGGGTCTGCGGCGCTACTCAATGCCGGCAAGCGACCCGGATGCCGATTACGCCGACCGCATCCTCCGTCGCATCCTCGAACAATACGGCAACTACTCCGCCATCCAGCTTTCCATGATGACCCACGCCGACGGCACGCCCTGGGCGCATGCCTGGAGCGAGAACTCCGGCAAGCGATACGTACCTATTCCGGATGCGGATATTGCCGCCTGGTTCAAGTCCGTCCTCAAGCCGGTGGCCGCATGAGTGGCACACCCATTGGCCCCGATCCGGAGACAATCGCGGATACCAGTGCCTCGGCACTCGCACCGCGCGTTGCCGATGTAGTCCGATCCACCGAGTTGGCCGCCGAAGAGAATGATCAATTCGACGAAGCACGCAAGGCACAGTTTCTTGCCTTCCGTCGCTGGCTCGTTCCCAGTCTTTTTGCGCTCACGGTGGGATGGCTGGTCTTTGTCGGCTGGATTGTTCTTCGTGAAGAGCTGCAGCACGGAAAACTTTCGGATGCCGTACTCATCGCATTGCTGGGAACCGCAACCGCCAACGTGCTGGGATTGCTCGTGATCGTGCTCAAATCCATCTTTCCGCTGGATATCGATCGCGGTGATATCTAGAGCGGATTTCCCATTGCTATGCATCGCCGAGTTCACCGCAGAGCGGCTTTTCTTAACGAAAAAGCCGCGCACGCTTTATGGGCTTCGGTGTACACCTATGGGAAATTCGCTCCAGGCCACCGCGATAGAGCATTTGTGTTGTCTCCGTAACTGGATGCCGGTATCCTCGCGTCATCCTCGCCTCGGGAAGGAACACTCATGGATCCGAATAACATGGGTATCGATCCGCACATTGCCTACTTCTTACCGTTCTTTGGACTGTTCGCCTTAGTTGGCATCGCCATCTATATCATCCCGTTCTGGATGATCTTCAAGAAGGCCGGCTTCACCCCGTGGCTGGCGCTCCTGCTCTTCATTCCGCTCGCGAACATCATCATTCTTTACGTGCTGGCGTTCTCGCAGTGGAAGGTGGCTCCAATAGCGCAACTCACCGGCGGCTATCCTCCAACGGCGTACCCGCCTGCGTATCCGCCCGCCGCCTACCCTCCTGCTGCGCCGCCTGCGAATCCAAACGACATTTACCCGCGAACCTGATCCCGGTCGCAACCAAAGACAGCTCAAGAAACGGCAATACGCAATGCCGTCTCGATGGCGTCCTTCATCTGAGGCAGAGCCTCATCGATCCAGGGCGCGCGACGTCCGTCCTGTACGCTCGCCCAGATCCGCCGCTTCGTCTCCCATAACGTCAGTTCCAATGTGCCGGACTGGATGCCGCGCTTCACATGCCAATGAATGCATCCCGGATAACTGCTCAGCGTCGCTCTGGTGGAGATCCGCAAGCCACATCCGAGGCACGCCTTTTCGATCAGCGATGCGGCACCGCTCAGGCTGCAGCCTTGCGGAACAGCGAATTCGATCTCCGTCATTGCAATTCCTCCATCCGCCTGCGGCCGCCCGGGTGCTGCACAATGTTCTAGCATTTTCAGTGTCGGCAGATCATGCACCACTTTGGCGTGGCTTTTCCGTCGAGAAACGCCATACTTCACAAAGTCTGCCTAATACACAGCAACCGTGAAAATGCTCTAGCATCAATCCAGATCGTTTATGTCATCCACTCCTGAACGTCCCCGTGTCCGATTCGCTCCTTCCCCCACCGGCTACCTGCATGTCGGCGGCGCCCGCACTGCGCTCTTTAACTGGCTCTTCGCGCGTCACACCGGCGGCACCCTCATTCTGCGCATCGAAGATACCGATTTCGAGCGCTCCTCCGAGCCTATGGTCGAGGGCATCCTTGAGGGCATGCGCTGGCTGGGACTTAACTGGGACGAGGGTCCGTTCTATCAGTCGCAGCGCCTCGAGCTCTACAAGGCCACTGCGCAGAAACTGTTGGACTCCGGGCACGCCTATCCCTGCTTCTGCACCAAAGAAGACCTGGAGCATCGCCGTAAAGTCGCATCTGAGGCCGGCAAGCCTCCTATGTACGATCGCCGCTGCAGCATCATCGCACCCGCGGACGCTGCCACGCGCCGCTCCGCCGGGGAGCCCGCGGCCATTCGCTTCCGCGTGCCCGAGAGCGGCGTCACCGCGTTCGACGATGCCGTCGTGGGCCGTGTGGAATTTGCGAACAGCGAACTGGAGGATTTCGTTCTCCTGCGTTCGGACGGCATCCCTACATATCACCTCTCTGTCGTGGCTGACGATCTCGATATGCGGCTCACCCACATCATTCGCGGCGCAGACCACATCTCGAACACGCCCAAGCAGGTGCTGCAGTACCAGGCGCTGGGCGCGCCGTTGCCCATCTTTGCACATGTGCCGCTCATTCTCGGGCCGGATAAAACGCGGCTCTCCAAGCGTCACGGTGCGACCTCGGTGATCTCCTACAAAGAGCTGGGTATCATGCCGGAGGCCTTCCGCAACTTCCTCGCATTGCTTGGCTGGTCGCCAGGAGCCGCGGGAAAGGACGCCGACGGCCGCGACCGCGAAATCTTCAGCTCCGAAGAATTGATCACGCTCTTTTCTCTCGAAGGCATTTCGAAATCGAACGCCGTCTTCAACAACGACAAGCTCGCATGGTTCAATACCGAATGGATCCGCCGTTCCACCGGGAGCGAGTTGCTGCCGCTGATTAAAAACGAATGGGGTAAGAACGGTTTTATCCCCAAGCGCAGCGAGGCTGATGTGCTTGCGGCTATCGAACTGGTCAAGCCGCGCGCCCGTAACCTCACGGATTTCGCCAGCTCATTTTGTGCATATTTCAGCGACGAATACAGCTTCGATCCAGCTGCGGTAACGAAGTTTCTCAAGGACTCCACCACCCGTGACCTGCTGGTCGAACTCGGCGGTCGCTACGATTCCGCGCCAGAGTTTACCGAGGCCTCTGCCGAACAGTTGCTGCGCGCCTTCGCCGACGAGAAGGGCGTGAAGCCTGGCGTGCTTATCAATGGCGCGCGTGTGGCGCTTACGGGCCAGAGCGTCGCGCCCTCGCTCTTCGCAGTGATGCTCGCGCTCGGCCGCGAACGCGTGGTGCGCCGCCTGCAATCCGCCACATCCATCCCCACACCGGCCGCGAGCGCGGAGGCTCCGCAGCCTGCTTGAGCGCATCGAATCCAGACGCGCGCGGCGTCTACAGCGACCGGCTTGCCGCGATTGAGGCAGAGCGGGCGCGCCTGCGATATCGGGACAGGCTCTTCGGTTTCAGCAAGCTCGCGTTCGCCATCGCAGCTGTTGCGTGCGCCATCTGGCTGGCGAGCGCGCATCCAAGGCTGCTTGCCTGGGCTCTCGTTTCGGCACTCATTTTCGCCATCCTATGGATCGCTCACGAGCGCCTCCTGCGCGTATTGGGCGAATCCGCCCGGCTCGAAGCGTTCTATCGCCGCGGCCTCGCGCGCCTTGACGATGCGTGGGCAGGGCACGGTGACGCCGGCCAGCGCTTTCTCGATTCCGGACATCTCTACGCCCGTGATCTCGACATCTTCGGCGCCGGCAGCCTCTATGAACTGATTTCGCAGGCCGCCAGCGCACCCGGCCAGCACACCCTTGCAGACTGGCTGCTACACCCTGCCGAGCCAACGGAGATCACTGGGCGCCAGGAGGCAGTCCGCGAACTTACAGCGCGTCTCGATTTACGCGAACAACTCGCCCTCGCCGCCGATGCGATTCATGAAGGCACTCCGGAAACCCTCACTAGATGGGCTGAATCACGCGAAAGCACCGTGCCACGCTGGCTGCTCTATGTAGCGCCGCCGCTCGCGCTCCTCTGGTTAGCTAGTCTCGCCTACTGGCTCGCCACCAGCACCGTTACCTGGTTGGTGATCCTCAGTCTGCTCAACGCTGCACTCACCACGCGCTTCATCGGAGCCATCAAACGCGCAGCAGTCGACGTGTTCCAGATATCGCCACTTCTCGGGCCGCTCCATCGTGTGCTCGCGGTCTACGAAGCACAGCAGTTTCAATCACCGCGCCTCGCCGCTCTCGCCGCAGCATTGCGCAGCGAGGGACTCAGGCCGTCGCATGCCATCGCCAACCTCGAGCGCAATCTCCAATGGCTCGAATCCAGCGACAACTGGTTTGTGAAGTTGGTGAACCGCTTCGTCTTCTGGACGCCGCTCTGCATGCTCTCGATCGAAGCGTGGCGACGGCGACATGGCAGCGGCGTGCGTGCGTGGCTCACCAGCGTGGGCGACTTCGAAGCACTCAGCTCGCTTGCATCTTTCGCTTACGAGCGCCCAGCATGTGTTTTTCCCACTCTACGCAGGGACGGGCCAGCGCTCGATGCAGTCGGCCTCACCCATCCTCTACTGCCGTCCACCATTGCGATTCCGAACGACGTCTCGCTCGACAGAGCGCATGCACTGATCATCGTCAGCGGCCCGAACATGGCGGGTAAGAGCACGCTGCTGCGCGCCATCGGTCTGAACGTCGTACTGGCGCAGTGCGGCGCACCGGTCTGCTGCAGCACCTTGACTTTGTCTCCGCTCGCAGTCGGCGCATCCATCACCGTGCAGGATTCACTGCAGAGCGGCCTCTCCCGTTTTTACGCGGAGATCCAGCGGCTCAAGCAAATTACCGATCTCGCTGCCATGCAGCCGACGCTCTTCCTGCTGGATGAATTGCTCTCCGGCACGAACTCGCACGATCGACGCGTCGGCACTGAGGCATTGCTCCGTGGTCTGCTGGCGCGCAACGCCATGGGACTGATCACGACGCATGATCTCGCACTCACCGAGATTGCCGGCGAGCTCAACGGCCGCGCCATCAACATGCATTTCGGGGACCGCTTCAGCGCCGGCGAGCTGCACTTCGACTACAAGCTCACTCCCGGCATTGCCGACAGCACAAACGCACTGGAGCTGATGCGCTCAATTGGGCTGGAAGTCTGAGCGCAGTGAGTCAAGCAGGCCCCAGGACGCAAGTCAGCGATGCCGTATCACCACAGCCAATAGAGCGGACTCGCTATCTCGGCGCCGGAGTCGCCGCATCGGCCAGCGCATACGCTGTCACAGCCATCACCGCCGCGTTCTCACCCAGCTCTCGCGGATCGACTTTGTCGAAGGTATCCGCCGCCGTATGGTGATAGTTGAAGTAGTAGCGGCTGTCCTGGATCGGCGCGAAACCCGGAACGCCCTTTTCCGTTACAGAATTGATGTCTTCGCCGGTTTCTGCACTGCGTTCCAGCAGCGGCGCGCCGATCGGCGCCAGCACCTGCGATAGCGGCTTCAGCCACTCATCGAGCGCCGCGCCACCCTGAAAGTAAATCCCGGTCGGATGTCCCGCGCCCAGATCCGATTCGATCGCGCCGACATGATTCTGGAGATCGCTCGCATGATCCTTCGCATACGTCTGTGCGCCAAACGAGCCCTGCTCCTCATCCATCCATGCGACGAAACGCACGGTGCGCTTGGGACGGATCCCCAACTTCTGCAGCAGATGAATCGCCTGCATCGACACGGCAATACCGGCCCCATCGTCGATCGCGCCGGTCGCCAGGTCCCACGAATCCAGGTGACCGGAGACGATCACAACTTGTTCCGGATGCTCCGTTCCCTTCCAGTCCGCGAGCACATTCGCGGTCTCCACCGGCGCCAGTGTCTCAGGCGTCAGCGTCAGGTGCATCTGTACTTCGCCCTGCGAGGTGAGGTTCTTCAACAGATCGGCATCTTCGGCGGTTACAGCAGCCGCGGGAATCTTCGGCAGCCCCGGCGAATAGTACGTCATGCCGGTGTGAGGCAGCCGGTAATCCGCACCACCGACCGAGCGCACCAGAGTGGCAACCGCGCCCAACGAAGCAGCCACGCTTGGCGCCGCGCCACGATAGGCCACCGCTTGACCGTAAGCCTCGCCACCGCGGCCCTGCGCTGCCAACTCTTTGTCGAAGCGCTCATTGAAGAGCAGTATCTTTCCCTTCGCCGCATCCTTTGGCAGCGCCTTCAGGTCAGCGAACGAATCAACAACCAACACCGGCGCATCCATCCCGTCCTTCGGAGTAGCTACACTGCCGCCCAGCGCGGTCAGTACGATCTTCTGCGTCGTTTTCGGTGTCATGCCCGGCCAGCTCGTAAGGTCTGCTGTCTCCTGGCCGCGCACCCAGTGCGGCACGGTCGTCTTCTCAACGGTCACCGTTGCGCCGAGCGAGCGCATCTCGCCCGCTACCCAATCCACCGCATGCTGTGCCTGCGGAGATCCGGCGAGCCGCGGGCCGATGTTGTCGGTCAGATGGCGCAATTCTGCCAGCGCGTAGGGATCGTTCAGGGCCGCATCGCGCAGCCGTTCCATGTTGGCGATTTGTTCCGGCGTCCACGCGCCCGGCGACGCTTCGAGCAGCCGCGCGATACGCGCTTGCGGTGATTGCGATCCCGGCGTTTGGGAACAAATCGGCAGAGCGCTCGCAAGCGCAAGCGAGAGAGCCAGTGAAATGCGAAGCATAGCCGGATGCTACCATCCCGCGCGCGAGCTACTTCGCCAGCAGGCTCACCGCAACCGGGATCTTGCGCGGCGGCATGCATGCATTCGCATCGCACGCCTGGTAGCGCAGCGCTCCCTGCAGCAGATGGCCGCCGGGAGTTACGGTGACATGTGCTCGCAATGTCACAGCACCCGTGTACACGCTCACCTTTTCATTCGGCGCAAAGGCAAAACTGGTATCCGTCCCCGGCGGAAAGTCGACCGTAGAAACATTCACGCCGTCGCCATCCACCACCATAAGCTGCGTCGGAATCAGCGTCTTCTCATGCGGCGCGTGCGAGTTTATGTGGAAGCCGTCCTGGATGTGAAAGCGCAGCTCCACCACCTGCGGCTTACGCGCGGCAATCGCGATCTGGTCCGGTCCGTCGAAGCGCACCGTTTGCGGCGTCTTGCCGCCGGCTTCCGGCGTGTCCTGCCAGGGAAATTTCTGCGCCGATGCAGCGCTCGCAAGAGTGCACGCGATCACGACTAAGAAAGCCAAGCTGGCTCGCCCGCTTGTTAGCTTACTTAATTGCTTTCGCATCATTGCCCCGCCGCCAAGGCTTTCTTGATGTTCGCTTCAATCTCGTCGCGCGAGATCAGCCCGGCCGCCTCTTCCACCACCTTGCCATCACGCCCTACGTAGAACGATGTCGGCAACACCTCGACCCCGCCGTATGCCTTGGAGACCGTATCATCGCCGATCAGAATGGGATAGGTCACCCCGATCTTCTTTGTGAACTTGCCAATCTGGCCGCGATCTTTTGCTTCATCCTCATCGACGCCGAGAATCTCGAATCCCTGCGGGCCATATTGCTTGTGCAGATCAACGAACCACGGCATCTCCAGCTTGCAAGGCACGCACCAGGTCGCCCAGAAGTTGATCAGCACCGCCTTGCCCTTGTATTGCGCGAGAGAGACCTTGCGCCCGTCCTGCGTCTTCAGCACAAAAGACGGCGCCTTCTTTCCGCGGAGATTCGGCAATCCTTCGTCAGAAGCAACATCCTGCTGCACCGTCTGGTTCGATTGGTCCAATAGCGTGACATGCGGCTGAGCTTTCTGCGCTGCGCGACGGCGCTGCAGATTTTGATATCCCGACCAGGCCATTAGGCCCAGCGCAACAACCACCACAAGGATGACAATCAGATTGCGCTTCAAAGGTACCTTTCCAGGCGATTCGCCGCTTCCGGCAACTCTTCATTTTATATGGACGTTCTGCAGAGCGAACTCACGGCTACAACACGCGAAAAAAACCGGCGCTGCTATACTGCCCCGGCGCCTGGAGCGGAACTGCGATGCAAGAATATGAAATCCTTATGCGTAACCCGACTGTAGCTGAGTATTGCGCGCTCCGCGCCGGGGCGGGACTTTCTCCGCGCAGTGAAGAGATTGCGCGTGTTGCGCTTCCTAACACGCTTTTCGCAGTTGTCGTCGAGCACCGGGGCGCCACGGTGGGCATGGGCCGTATCGTTGGCGATGGCGGCACCGTCTTCCAGGTTGCCGACATTGCCGTGCTGCCAGAACACCAGAAACGCGGCCTGGGCAAGCAGATCCTGGACGCCATCGACGCATGGCTTCGACGGAACGCTCGCCCCGGAGCGTTCATCAATCTGTTCGCGGATCGCGGTGTCACAGAGCTTTATGCCCGATATGGCTTCCGGCCACGCGATCCAGACGAGCCGGGGATGTGTTACGTAATGGAGTGAACACGACGACCATTTGCGGGGAGACTGGGCCGCCATCGTCATCTCGTGCACCGTATGACTGAATCATCCGATCCCGCAAGCAACACGCCTGCAAGCCTGATTCGCACGCAGGCTGAGGGCTTGCTCGCCCTCGCGACGCGGCTCGAAGGCCCTATGGCAAAGCCCTTCGCCGCTGCGGTGGACCTGGTCCTGCGTTGCGGTGAGACGCGCGGCCGCGTTGTCGTTACTGGCATGGGCAAGAGCGGCATCATTGCGCAGAAGATCGCTGCCACACTGTCTTCCACCGGCACACCGTCACTCTTTCTGCACCCCGCCGAGGCGCTGCACGGCGATCTCGGCATGCTCGCCAAAGGCGATCTCGTAATCGCGCTCTCCGCATCCGGCGAAACCGAGGAGATCCTCCGCCTGCTGGCTACGCTCAAGCGCATCGGGGACGCGCTCATCTCTTTCTGCTGCAATCTCGGCTCCACGCTTGCGCGAGCGAGCGATGTCGCACTCGACTGCTCCGTTCGAAACGAAGCCTGCGGGCTCGGCCTTGCGCCGACCGCCTCCACCACCGCCATGCTCGCGCTCGGCGATGCGCTGGCCATCGCTGTCTCGCTGCGCAAGGGCTTCCGCGCGGAGGACTTCGCCTCGCTGCATCCAGGAGGCAAGCTAGGTAAAAAGCTCGCCTTTGTCCGCGACCTGATGCACGCCGGCGATGCCCTGCCTTCCGTGGCGGCTTCCACACCCATGAGTCAGGTGATCTACGAGATGTCGCGCAAAAAGCTCGGGATCACAACTGTGCTCGACAGTGATGCGCGGCTGATCGGCCTCATTTCGGACGGCGATCTCCGCCGCCTGCTCGAAGGCCGCGGCCCCAATGCGCTCACGCTCAATGCGGGCGAAGCCATGAACCCCAGACCACAAACGATCGCGCCGGACGAGCTCGCCGCCCGCGGGCTCGCCATCATGGAAGAGCGCCGGATTACTTCGCTTGTGGTCACCAACAGCGAGCAGCGCGCCCTCGGCATCCTGCACCTGCACGATCTGTGGGGACTCGAACTGATATAGCGAAGTATTTCTAAGCTGCCCACCAACCGCAGAATTGCACTAGCATGGGGGCGTGCTGCGCGCGCGTTCCATCGCTGTCTCCATGGCAGCTCTGTTGATGATCGGCGGGTGCCAGCGTAAACCCGCCCCGGTGGAGGCGCCGCGTGCCTTCGTGCTGGCCGATGCTCTCGAACACTGGTATGGACGCTACGACCCCGTGACGCAAACCGCGCGCGCGAACCTGCCGGATCATCCCTCGGTCGATCTCGCCGGCTCGTGGTTCGCTCCAAAGGATCCGGTGGATATCGTCGTCGTCTTTGACGCGGGTTATCTGCAGGCTGGCCATCCGCGCCACGTGGTTGTCACTGCTGCTGTACCCCATCGCAGTGACAAGCCCGGCCGTCCCGGAGACGACCTCTTCAACTGCTTCACGTGTCGCCCAGTGCTCGGCATGGCTGTCTTTACCCGCCGCCTAAACACGTGGCTGCTCGAGGATGAGAATGACGCCGTGGACCTGGCCGGCAGCCGCGGCCTGCCGCCCTCGATCAAGCTGGTCACACTTGGGACGGATCTGCACGGCATTCGGCTGGAGAGCCATACCGAGGCAAGCGACTTTTCCAGCACTACGCTGAGCCTGCTGGTGCCCTGGCAGGAGGATGTCGTCCGCGCCTTCACCGGGGAGACCGCCTACAGCAACCGCAATGCCTGCGGCCCGGATAGCCCGCTGCGCGACCCATGCTATGCCTGGCAGCGCACCGACACCCTCGCTCCGGTTCCCGGCCAAGATTATGACGATCTTGTCCTGACCGGCAGCGGCACCCAGCCTCCGCCAGATGTCGCGACGCCGCCAAAGACGAGTCCTGCCAGCCTCACGCGCGGCCGGCGCAAGCAGAAGCCCGAGCCGCCCGCCATCCCCGTGGCAATTCCCTACACGAGCGTAGAGCGGCTCCGTTTCCGCGATGGCACATATCTGCCGCTCCCGGATACCGACACGACTGTTCCCGCACACTGAGATCCCGGAGCGGTTCCCTGGACGCTGAGAAGGTTAGGGTGCTGCCGGCGCGACTATCGACAACGTCAATGTCTGGGTGTGGGTGATGGAACTCGAATCCAGCGGATTTCCCGAAACTCCAGTCGCTGTCAAGGTGACAGGCGCGCTGGTGACGGAAGCGTTTGTCGCGGCAGTTAATACAAACGTCTGTGGCGAACCGATCCCTACCGTCGCAGATCCGGGCGCAACTCCAACGTTCAGAGGAAGCCCGCTCAGCACCAGCGTGATGCTTCCCGAAGAACCATGCACCGCTGTGACCTGGAACTGGATGGGCGTCGTGCCGCCCTGGATGATGGTAGCGTTAGCCGTCTGACCACTCGCCAGCGATAGCGCAAAATCCGGCGGCCCATTGTTGCCGCAGCCGGCGAGCGTAAACAGGAGAGCACAAGCCGCCGTCGTGATCCAGGCATTCCAAAAACTGCGCCTCCGCCTCCGCCCACGCATTCGTTCGAGATTCCTCCGCCCGCTAGCTGCCAATTGGGATGCGACTTCCCGCCGCTCTGCCCCAGTCATCATAAGCGCCTCGCTTTGAACCATGCAGCCGCGCCTTCGATACACTATCAAGACCGCTCCATTCACCTATTCAGAGCCGAAAGAACACGAGATCCCTATCCGCATGCACCGTTGGTCACAGCTTTTTATTCCCACGCTTCGTGAGGCTCCGGCCGATGCTGAGGTTGCCAGCCACAAGTTCCTGCTCCGCTCCGGCTATATCCGTCAGCTCAGCGCCGGTGTCTACTCGTATCTCTTGCTTGGCCAGCGGTCGCTGAACAAGATCATCGCCATTGTCCGCCAGGAGATGGACAAGATCGGCCAGGAGTTTTTCCTGCCCGCCCTGTTGCCGCGCGACCTCCTGGAGGAGAGCGGCCGCTGGACCATCTTCGGCGACAACCTGTTTCGGCTGAAGGACCGCAAGGGCGCCGACGTGTGCCTGGGCATGACCCACGAAGAGGTCATGACCTCCATTGCGCGCAACGAGCTGCGCAGCTATAAGCAGTTGCCGCAGATCTGGTATCAAATCCAGACAAAGTTCCGCGATGAACCGCGCCCCAGGTCGGGCCTGTTGCGCGTCCGCCAGTTCACTATGAAGGACGCCTATTCCTTCGACATGGACGCTGCCGGCCTGGACGAAAGCTACAGCAAGCACGACCAGACCTATCGCGCGATTTTTACGCGCTGCGGTCTGTCCTTCGTCGTGGTCGAGGCCGATTCCGGCGCGATGGGCGGCTCCGGATCGCAGGAATTTATGGTCTACACCGACGCCGGCGAAGACCTGATCGCCTCCTGCGCCAAGTGCGACTATGCAGCCAACATCGAAAAGGCTACCTCGAAGCTTGCACCCGTCGAAGATCTGGACCCTACCGGCGACGGCAAGCCCGAGCGCATCCACACTCCGGGCAAGGCTGCCATCGCGGACATCGTCGCCTTCCTCAACATGCTGCCCCAGCACGACATCAAAGCCCTGGCTTACATGGCGCTCGCAAAGGATGGCAAATGGAAGCCTCTCGCCGTCTTCCTGCGCGGCGATCACTCCGTTAACGAGGCCAAACTCCTCAACGTCACTGGCGCGCGCGAGCTGCGCTACATGGGCACGGAGGAGCTGGAGACCTGGTTCAAAGGCCCAGCCGGCTATCTCGGCCCGGTTGGCCTGTCCGCGGCCAAGGAGCCTCTGGGTGACGGCCTGACTGTGGTGCTGGACGCCGCCCTCCAAGGCCGAACCAACATGGTTGCCGGCGCGAACGAGCTCGACTACCACTACCGCAACGTCACCCCGGGCCGCGACTTCACTCCCACCGTCACCGCCGATGTCCGCAACGCGGTGGAGGGCGAGGGCTGCCCCGAATGCGGTGAGCCGCTCAAGGTCGCCAAGGCAGTCGAGATCGGTCACATCTTCAAGCTTGGCAACCGTTACTCGGAATCGATGGGCGCCCGCGTCCTGGACGCCGAAGGCAAGGAAGTTACCCTCACCATGGGTTGTTACGGCATCGGCATGGAGCGCATTCTCACCGCTGCCGTCGAGCAGAACCATGACGACAACGGCTTCTGGCTGCCGCCGTCCATCGCACCTTTCGATGTCATCGTCACCGTGACCAACATCACCGACGCCGCCCTGCTCTCGACCGGCGAGAAGCTGGCCCGCGACCTGGAAGATGCCGGGTTTGACGTTCTGCTCGACGACCGCGACGAGCGAGCCGGGGTGAAATTCAAGGACGCGGACCTGATCGGAATTCCTTATCGAATCAATGTCGGCAAGAAGGCGGCCGAAGGCGTGGTGGAACTGGTGGCGCGGGCTACTGCGGGGGACCGATCCGCCACCCGCGACCTGCCCTTGGCCGACGTCGCAGCCGTCTTGCGCCAGGAGTACCAAAAGAGTGCCTAATCAAGGCGTCACAGCGGTGAAAGCTGCGTCTACTCTAGAGAGATACGTGCCGCCCGCACTTTTCCGGCACCGGCAGGAAGATCGGTAAATACGCTTTGGCAGTGAAACTCAAGCTCCCGCCCAACCGCAGCATCGCCGAAAAGCCCGTCTGGGAGACGGCGCTGATCATCGTCTGCATCGTTTTCACGTTCACGCTGCTCATCATGGGCATCACGTTCAGCTACTACTCCAGCAAGTACAAACAGGTAGTGAATGAGCGGCTGGCGAAGCCTCTGTTCAACCAGACGCCGCGCATCTACGCCGCGCCGCGCGAGGTCCGCGTGGGCCAGAAGCTCACGGCTGGTTCTATCGCCCAGCAATTACGAACTGCCGGCTACACTCCGCCCGGCAGCAACGCCTCGCCGATGGGTACCTACGAGCTTCGCGGCAACAACATCGCCGTGCATCCCGGCGCACAGTCCTATCATTCGCAGGAAGGCGCCACCATCTCGTTCGAGAATGGCATGGTCACCAGCATCTCCGGCGATGCGAACCAGCAACTCTCCGCCTACGAACTTGAGCCGCAGCTCATCACCAGCCTCTCGGAGGGAGCCAACCGTGCCAAGCGCCGCCTCGTCACCTATGACGAACTGCCGCCTGACCTGGTCAAAGCCGTCACATCCATCGAAGACAAGCGCTTCTTCTCCCACAGCGGCGTCGATTACATTTCACTGTTCGGCTGGATTTATCACGATTTGATCGGCGACCGCCGCTACCGCGGCGGCGCCTCGACCATCACCATGCAGCTCTCGCGCAACTTCTTTGATCTCACGCGAGCGCGGAGTATCCGGCGCAAGATCATCGAGACCGCCATTACCTTCCAGCTTGAACACCGCTACACGAAGCAGCAGATTTTTCAGATGTATGTCAACGAGATCCCCCTGGGGCAGCAGGGCTCGTTCGGCATCTACGGCGTGGGCGAGGCGGCGCAAGCCTATTTCGGCAAGGACGTCCGCCAGCTTGACCTCGCAGAATGCGCGCTGCTTGCCGGCATGATCCAGCAGCCGAGCGCGCTGAATCCCTATCACCACGGGGGCAAGCGCGCCATCGCGCGACGCAATGTTGTCCTTGGCGCGATGGTGGACACCCATGCCATCACCGAGGCCCAGGCCGAAGCCGCACGCCAGGAGCCGCTGCACCTCGCCCCCGGCAGCATCGACGGCGGCCTGGCCCCTTATTTCATTGATATCGTCCACGATCAGATCGTCCGCAATTATGGCGAGCAGCAATACAGCTCTCAGGGGCTCCGCGTGTACAGCTCGCTCGATCCTGATTTGCAGGAAGTGGCCAACGATGCCGTCGGCGAAGGCATGAAGACTGTAGACGAACTGGTCGCAAAGCGTCGCGCAAAAGCCAAGCATCCCGAAACCATCGCCAGTCCTCAGGTGGCGCTGGTGGCGCTCAATCCGCATACCGGACAAATCCTGGCGCTGGTCGGTGGACGCAACTACGGCATCTCCCAGCTCAACCACGCCACAGCTCACCGGCCCACTGGCTCGATTTTCAAGCCGTTCGTCTATGCAGCGGCCTTCAACACATCGCTTGCCGGCACGCAGCTCACCACCCCACCCGACGGTCGTGGAGACGGCAGCCGATGCCAATCCCAACGACGGCAGCACCATCGTCGGCGACCCGCAACAGAGCGGCGCAACCCCGCCGCCCACGGATCCCGGTTTGCGTCACGGCCTCTTTACCGAAGTCACCCTGCTCAACAGCGACCCCCAGACCTTCGAGGGCGGCTACTCTCCACACAACTACGGCCACCATGGCACGGGCGAAGTGACTGCCCGCTTTGCGCTGCAATATTCGTTAAACAACGCCACGGTGGAGCTCGCCCAGATGGTCGGCTATGACAACGTAGCCGCGCTGGCTCGCGATGCTGGAATCTCCGACGCGAAGGGCACTCCGGCTATTGCTCTTGGCGCCTATAGCGCCACCCCCATCGATATGGCCGGCGCCTACACGACCTTCGCCAACAACGGCACCCGCATCATCCCCTGGGAGATCGCCTCGGTGCGTGCCGCCAATGGCGACCCCATCAGCGACCACCAGCCGGACATGAAGCCGATCCTCGACCCCAGGATCGCTTACCTGACCACCAACATGCTGCAGAACGTGATGAACGCAGGCACTGGCGCCGGCGTTCGCGCGCGCGGCTTTCAAGCGCCGGCCGCGGGCAAGACCGGCACCTCGCATGACGCCTGGTTTGCCGGCTATACCTCGAACCTGATCTGCGTCATCTGGGTCGGGAATGACGACTACTCGAACGTCAAGTTCGAAGGCGCGCAACTGGCCGCGCCCATCTGGGCCGAGTTCATGAAGCACGCTGTCCAGCTTCCCCAGTACTCGGACACGCGCGACTTCCCTATCCCGCAGGGCGTCAATCTGGTGAAGCTCGACAAGAACACCAACTTGCTGGCGGATCCAACCTGTCCCGAGGATTACTACGCCGCCTTCCTCGACGGCACCGCCCCGAACAACACCTGCTCCCATCCCAACGGCGACCAGCGAAACTTCTTCCAGAAGATCTTCGGACTGGGTGCCCCGCCCCAGCAGCCGCTGCCTCCGCGTAGCGGACCCACCGTCCTGCCGCCCGGCCAGCAGCAACAGCCTGGAAATCCCGTCCAGAACGCTCAGAACGGGGAGCAGGAGCAACCGAAGCCCAAAAAGCGCGGCTTCCTTAGCCGCCTCTTCGGCGGCGGCAAGAAGGACGACCAGCAGCAACAACAGCAGCAGAATCCGCAGTGACCTCCTGCTGGCATTTGCGACGTAAATAACTGTGATTCGAGTGGTATTTACGCGTTATCTGTGCGATACTTGAGTCCATCAGGAGGATTTCGCTATGGCCGTCATGGCAATGCCCCGTCCGGATCTGGCTGCGCACCGCGAATCACTTCGCCTGCCTGCAGCGGAGATCGTCAGCCGGCTGGTCGCAATCCTGGGCCGCAAGCTGACCGCCTATATCGCGAAGGTGAAAGATGTCCGCGCGGTGGATCGCTGGATGGCTGGTGGCGAAATCTACGGGGACGCCGAGCAGCGCCTGCGCTTTGCCTTCCAGGTAGCCCGCACGCTGCGCGAGCAAGACACCTCGGCCGTCGTCCAGGCGTGGATGACTGGCGTGAACCCCGAACTTGGCGATCGCGTTCCCCTGCGGCTCATGCGTGAAGGCGATCTGCACATCGTCGCGCCAGAGGTCCTGCGCGCCGCCCGTGCCTTCCTCGCCGGCGGCTAATGCTCTGGGCCTTCCGACCGTAGGTGGAAGCGATATAATCCGCCATTGTCTCCTGATCCCCTTTCTCCCAGGCTCGTGCGCACTGATCCTGCATCTCCTGATCCCGCGCCTCTTGATCCGGTGCCTCTGGAATCGCGGGTTGCCGAGCAACCTGTCCATCGCATCGCACGCTGGCCGGATCCGTGGCTACCGCCCGACTGGGCTCACGCCCACTCTGACGGAACATTCGGAAATCGATTCGACGATCCACAGGCCTACTATCGCGTGATCTATAGCTCCAGCCAGCGACTGGGCTGCTTCCTGGAAACGCTCGCCCGCTTTCGCCCCGATCTGACGCTCCTGGCAGAGTTTGCCGCAATCGAAGGCGAGGACGACTTCACACCGCTCGCCACTGTGCCTGCGAGCTGGCTTGCTGGCCGGCTTATCGGCACCGCACAAACTCAGGGCGAATATGCCGACATCTACGCGGCCGGTTGGATATCGCTGCTGCGGCGGGAGCTTGCCTCCACTGCTGTGGCGCTCGGTCTCTCAGAGATTGACGCCTCCACGCTCCAGGCTGGGCGCCCGCGCCAGCTCACCCAGGAGGCTTCCCTCATCGTCTTCCGCCACGGCCTCGATGGCATCTGCTATCGCTCGCGCTATGGCCATTCGATTGAGAACTGGGCCATCTTCGAGCCCTTTCCGCTGCGCAATACCTCCGCTGCCGCAATCACCGCGGAGGATCCCGATCTAGCATCCGCGCTGCACCTCCACGGTCTCTCTATGACCGATGGAGCACCGGCTACTCGCAATCTGTCGCCAAGCTAGCGCGTCTGCTCTGGCTGACAGACGGGACACCAATACGTCGAGCGAGCACCCGTTCCCTGCCTCTGCATCCGGATTACTGCGCCGCAGCGCCGGCATTCTTTACCTTGCCGCCGGTATACCCACAGCCGCGCACCGGGGTCGGCTGCCCCCGTGGTGCGGCGCAGGCCTGTGTACGTCACCATTTCGCCGCCAGCGCCATCTTTCACATTCATTTCCAGGAAGCGTCTTGCGCGTTCAAGGACGCAATCGATCTCCTCACGCGTTAGCGTGCTCACCAGCCGGAATGGATGCACTCCGCAGGCAAACAGCACCTCGCTTTTGTAGACGTTCCCCAATCCCGCCATCACCCGCTGGTTCAGCAGCACGTTTGCGATCTCCTCATCGCCATGTGCCAGCAACCGGGCCCTTGCCTCGTCCGCGGCAAAATTCGCGCCCAGAAGATCCGGTCCCAGCTTAGGGATTGTCGAGTTTCGCGCCAGCGTAGCTGCGGTGTAGAACTTCGCCACGGGCACATTGAACGCGACCGCCTCGAACTCCGCAGTAGCGATGACCGCGCGCATGTCGCGCCGGGGTCGCTGCCATCGCTCACCTGTTCGATAGACGTGCCATGAGCCTGACATCAGCATGTGGGTGACGAGGATCAGGTCATCCGAGAAGTGGATGAGGAGCCATTTTCCGCGCGACTCCACCTTCTCTACCGTTCGCCCTGCCACCGGAGTGTCGTCATCTGCGCTGGCAAGCGGCGCGAGCGCGGTCTCGAAGCGCTTTACTACCTTGCCTTCGAGAACATGGCCCAGCGCCCGCGCCGTACGAAAAATTGTATCTCCTTCGGGCACTTATTGGGCCTCGGCCGACGCAGAGGACTCTGCTGCATCACGAGACCACGCCGGCGCGCGCCGCACATTGAATCCGTTGGGCGCGGCGTGAAAGCCCGCGTCCAGCAGGAATCGGCCCAGAAAATGCGCACCTGTCGGCTGCCCATTGATTTGCGCAATCAGCAATCCTGCGCCGCGGTCGCCCTCTCGCGCCGCCATCTCCGCCTGCGCGGTCTGGACCAGGAACTCCGATAGATCGCGCCCCGCATGCGATCGCTCCGGCTCTTCCGCGGGCAGAAAAACCTGCAGGTTTGGATTGCCTCGCCGCAGGTACGCCACCATCTCTCCATTGCGCAACACCACACTCGCCCCGACGCTCCGCGTAAGACTGCGGGGCTGGCCGTCCGCGTCGGAGGTCTCGCTCGACGATGTTTCTGCTGTGGGCCAGCGCAAGGTTGACCCATACGGATTCGCCGGGTCAGTCGCGGCCAGCAGAACCATCTCCGGTTTTTCGAGCCGCGCCTGCTGCCGCAGAGAGCGCAGCAGGTCCACCGCCGATGGCAGCGCAAACTGCGTCGCGCCCAGTCCGGCAACGAAATAGCCGCGGCGCACGCGTCCACTTTCTTCCATCGCCTTCAGCACGTCGTACACTGCGCTGAAACCGCCTGGCAGGTTTTCCTGTGCCACACTTTCGCGCGTCAGCACTCCGTAACGCGCAAGCAATTGGTTCGCAATCGCGTGGCTCCAGTTCGTGACTGCTGCTGCGTCCTTCGCCGACTCGGGCTGTGGCACCAGCGTCCACCGCCCCTGCGCGCTTGGCGGAGTCGTCCTGCGGGAGCGGAATGCCGCCACCTGCGCACCACTCGAGTGCGCCCGCTTTGGCTGCCGGCCCGCGGGCCGCGCTGTGTACGCCCGCAGCGCATGAAACGTATCGTTGGTCACCACGCCGCGCCACACCAGCGTCCACAACGCATCGAGCGTCTCGCCCGGATACCCGCCGCCCAGAGCATCGTGGATTTGGGCGAAGAACATCGCGCCCCCACGCTCCAGTTGCTCGAGTACCGCCTGTTCTTTCGCCGTTGGCTCGATCGCAGCCAGCGCATTCTGCCGCACTGGCGGCAACAGTGTACGCAGCCGGTCTGCGAGGTAGAGAGCGATGCGCCCGTCGTGCTCGCCCAGAGGATCGAGTCCCACCCATACGACCTCGCCCGCGGCAATCAGCGTGTCCAGTTGTCCCGGCGCGTAATTGGCCAGCCTCGCCGGAAGGATGGCCGTCTCCACCAGCGATGCCGGCAGCGGAGCGCCTTGCAGGCTCTCGATCGTGTCCAGCAGCGAATCGAGGCCGCGGCGGCGCTGCAGCACGCCCTGCCAGTGCGTGTTGAGCCGCGCCAGCATCTGCTGTTCCACCGGCTCCACTTCTTTTCGTAACCGCGCGAGCGACTTTCTGCGGATCAGCCGCAGCACCTCGGCATCGCACCACTCGCGGTGGACGCCGCCCGGACGAAAGCCTCCCTCCACGATGCGGCCATCGAGCAGCAGTCTGCGCAGAGCCGCTTCCACCGGCGTGCCATCTAGCCCAAAGCGCTTCGCCGCTTCACCCTGCGTGAACGGCCCATGGGTGCGCGCGAAGCGACGCACCAGCTCCAGCACCGGCTGCGCCACTGGCTCGAGCAGCGCTTTCGGCAATCCAGGCGGCAGCGGAATCCCCAGCGCATCGCGATATCGCGCCGCATCCTCCACCGCGATCAGCCGTTTCTCACCCGCAATCTTTATCTCCAGCAGCCGCTTTGCGCGTAGCAGGCGTTCGGTGTGGATCGCCACATCCGGTGCTGCGAGCCGCCGCAGCAGCTCGGCACGATTCAAGTCGCCCAGCCGCAGCAGCAAGTCGTGAATGCCATCGGCGCCACGCGCCTTCTGGTTATCCGTGAGCGCCTGCAGCTGCTCTTCCACTTCGGCGATCGCATCCACATCTAGCAGCTCGCGCAGATCCGCATCGCCCAGCAGATCGCGCAATTGCTCCTGATCGATCGACAGCGCCTGCGCGCGCCTTTCCGCCAGCGGCGCATCACCGTCATAGATGTAGTTCGCCACATAGCTGAACAACAGCGACGCCGCGAACGGCGAGGGCGTCTTCGAGTCGGCTACATGCACACGTGTGGTTCGCGCATTTACCGAACGCAGCACCTCCAGAAACGCAGGCATGTCAAAGACATCGCGCACGCACTCGCGATATGCCTCAAGCAGCATGGGAAACGCTGGATAGCGGGCCGCCACGCTCAGCAGGTCATACGCGCGTTTGCGTTGTGCCCACAACGGTGCTCGGCCTGTCACTCGGCGTCGCGGCAACAGCAGTGCCCGTGCCGCGGACTCGCGAAACTTCGCAGCAAACAGAGCCGTCGAGCCAAGCTGACGAAGCACCAGGTCCGACGCCTCCACAGGATCGAGCAGGATCAGCTCCGGATCGGGCGCCGCATCCGTCTCCGGAAAGCGCAGCACAAATCCGTCGTCTGCCCACATCATCTCCACGTCGCCGCGGCCGCTCGCGCGCAGCCTCCCGCTAATCGCCATCGCCCACGGCGCATGTACGCGGCTGCCAAACGGTGTGAGGACACATACTCGCCAATCGCCAAGCTCATCGCGCACGCGCTCGATCACGATGGTGCGATCATCCGGCACCGCAGTCGTCGCCAGCTCCTGGTCGGCAAGAAAGCGCAGCAGATTTTCCGCCGCCTGCGGATCGAGATCGTGCTCACGCGTCAACCGCGACATCGCCGCGTTGTGTGGCATCTCACGCAGTTCCCGTACCAGCGCACCAATACGCCGGCCGAACTCCAACGGCCGCCCCGCCGTGTCGCCATGCCAGAACGGCATCTTTCCTGGCTCGCCCGGCGCAGGCGACACCAGCACTCGATCGTGCGTGATCTCGTCGATCCGCCAAGTCGTGGCACCCAGAATGAAGGTCTCGCCCGTGCGGCTTTCGAAGATCATCTCCTCGTCCAACTCGCCCACGCGCACCGGCCGTCCCTCGGTGCCAGAAAGGAAGACGCCATACAGCCCGCGATCCGGAATCGTCCCTCCGTTCAGAATCGCGAGCATCTTCGCGCCCTCGCGTGGCGTTAGCAGGTTGCGCACGCGGTCCCATGTGATGCGCGGCCGCAGCTCCGCAAATTCATCCGATGGATACCGTCCGGCCAGCAGATCGAGCACGCCCACAAAGGCGCCGCGGCTCAGCTCTGCAAATGGAGCGGCGCTCCGCACAATCGCGAACAAGCCATCGACGGTGATCTCCGCGGGCAGCGGTGGCTCTTTGCGGGACCGAGTTGCACGCGAGACGCGCGGCGGCTGCGCCACCGTCGCCACCATTTGCTGTGCCAGAACGTCCAGCGGATTGCGCAGGTAGCGGGTCGACTCCACCTGCCCTTCGTGCATCGCGCGCGTCACCGCAGCGCACGCGACGAGATCGGCTCGGTATTTGGGGAAGATCACGCCCTCGCTCGCAGCGCCTACATGGTGCCCGGCACGCCCAATGCGCTGCATCCCGCTCGCGACAGAAGGCGGTGCCTCGATCTGAATCACCAGATCCACCGCGCCCATGTCGATGCCCAACTCCAGCGAGGACGTGCATACGAGGGCGCGAATCCTTCCCGCTTTCAACAGCTCTTCAATTTCCGAACGCTGGGCCGCCGCTAGCGATCCGTGATGCGCGCGCGCAACTGCCTCACCGGCAAGGTCGTTGATGGCACCAGCCAGCCGCTCTGCTGTCCGCCGGTTGTTCACGAAGATGAGGGTTGAGGTGCGCTCGCGCACAATCGCCAGCAGTCTTGGATGGATTGCGCTCCAGATTGAGGTGCGCTTCGGGCCCTGCGATGCTGCGCCGCTAGGCAACTCCTCCGGCTGGCCCAGGCGTGCCATGTCCTCCACCGGAACCTCGATGCGCAGCTCCAGCCGCTTCGGCTCGCTCGCATTCACAATCGTCACCGGGCGGAAGCGCACCACCTGCTCTTCGCGTGCCGCCACGGCTTCGGCCGTCTCGTCACGCGTGAACCCCGCCTCCATCTCCTGCTCGAGCTCACTCCCGCTCGCAGCAGCCGACGGCGCATCGAGTGGATTGCCCTCAGCCGCACTCTCCGCTCCCGCGAGAAAATGCGCGACTTCCTCCAGGGGCCGCTGCGTCGCCGAAAGGCCGATCCGCTGGAAAGGCCGATCCGTGATCGCCTGCAAACGTTCCAGTGATAGTGCCAGATGTGCCCCGCGCTTGGTCGGCACCAGCGCGTGAATCTCATCCACGATCACGGTATCAACGCCGCGCAGCCCGGCCGCGGCATCGGAGGTCAGGAGCAGGTACAGCGACTCCGGGGTCGTGATCAGGATCTCGGCCGGGTGGCGTCGGAACAGCGCGCGCTCCTTCTGCGGGGTATCGCCCGTGCGCACCGCGATCGCAGGCTCGCGCACTGTCACACCAGCCTGTCGCGCCATGTTCGAGATGCCAGCCAGCGGCGCGCGCAGGTTGCGCTCCACATCCACCGCCAACGCTTTCAGCGGACTGATATAGATGACGCGGCACGCCGCCGCACCCTCGGCTGCTGGCTCCAGCATCAGCCGGTTCAGGCACCAGAGAAAGGCGGTCAGCGTCTTTCCGGTCCCGGTCGGCGCCAGGATTAGCGTGTGCTCGCCGCGCGCAATCGCGGGCCAGCCCAGTACCTGCGGCGAGGTGGGGCGGTCAAATACCGCGCGGAACCAGTCCGCCGTCACTGGATGAAACAGATCCAGCACGTCCTGCTTTGCAGAATCCGCATCACTGCGAGTTGTTTTCGCACCCGCCATGCCACCTCTCGCAGCGCAAGGGACGGCGTCGTCCCGTCACGGCGCTCCAGCAAACCCGTCCATTAGACATTCCAGCCCAAGCCCCCTACCACTAGAATGCCGGACGGGGTCGCAACCCATCTCGAAAAAAAGATCAGGCACCTGTCGATTTCCGCCGAGCCCAGTCGACGTATGGTTAGAGGCGCTTCCAGGACGAAGCCTGGAAGGCCATTACAGCCACAAGGAGACACAAAGATGCAGTTCCTCATGTTCTACACACCCTCGCCCTCCCGCCCTGCAGGTCCTCCCAGCCAGGAATACATGGATGAGATGAACCGGCTCATCGATGCTTCCATGAAGTCCGGCCAACTCCTAGCCACCGGCGGCCTGACACCGCTCAAGGAGGGCGCGCGCGTCACGCAAATCACCGGCAACATCACCATTACTGACGGTCCCTTCATCGAGTCCACTGAGATCATCGGCGGCTTCGCTCTCTTCGAATTGCCTTCGCGGGACGCTGCGATCGAGTCATCAAAAAACTTTCTCAAAGTAGCCGGCGACGGTCAGGTCACAATCAGGCCGCTGATGGATCCGTCCCAGGTATGCACCGGCGAACCCGAACTCGCCACCCAGTCCCAAAACTAAGGAGACCGCGATGCGTTTCATGATGCTGATGATTCCGAAGGGCTACGAGCAGGCGGCACCCGGCACCATGCCGGATGCCAAAACCATGCAGGCCATGATGAAGTACAACGAAGAGCTGCAAAAAGCTGGCGTACTGCTCGCACTCGAAGGTCTGCACCCTCCCTCCATGGGCGCGC
The DNA here is from genome assembly GCA_963737035.1 of uncultured Acidobacteriaceae bacterium. Classification (GTDB taxonomy): domain Bacteria; phylum Acidobacteriota; class Terriglobia; order Terriglobales; family Acidobacteriaceae; genus KBS-83. Next base: position 194,376 of record CAVTRJ010000015.1, read on the forward strand.
GCGTCAGCTTCGCCACTGGCAAGCCGAAGGTTACGGACGGCCCCTTCGCCGAAGCTACAGAAGTCCTCGGCGGCTTCTGGATCATTCAGGTGAAATCCAAAGAAGAGGCGATCCAGTGGGCTTCGCGATGCCCCGGATCACCCAACGGGACCATCGAGATTCGCCAGATCCAGGAAATGACCGACTTTCCTGCCGACGTGCAGAAGGCGGCAGAAGGCATCACCGAAATGAAGTCGCGGACCGCCTGAGTGCAGACCCTAACCGCATGATCCAATACCGCGCTTCTCTTGTGGGAGGGGCGCGGATCACCTTCGCCTTCGTTCGAAAGGAGCCGCATATGCAGTCCGCTATCGATACCGCATCGCCATCAAAGTCCCGGCTGTGGACCGGCCGCGTGCTCAGCACTCTCGCCATCCTCTTCCTTCTCTTCGATGGCATCATGAAGCTTGTTCGCCCACTGCCGGTTACTCAGGCCATGACGAAACTTGGCTTCCCGCAGAACCTTTCTGTTCCCATCGGCGTTGTCCTGCTGATTTGCACAGCGCTCTACGCTTTACCACGCACTTCTGTCTTCGGTGCAGTCCTGCTCACCGGATATCTGGGTGGCGCAGTCGTCTCGCAGATGCGGATCAACGCTCCCCTGCTGGGCAACACGCTCTTTCCTGTCTATTTCGCTGTGTTGATGTGGGCCGGTCTATACGTCAGGGACTCGCGCCTCGCCGCTTTGCTGCCTCTGCGGAAATAGGGACCGATACCTCTGATGGGCAATCCCCGACCAGCAGCAACGGACCTGCTCTAAGCCATGACTTCGTGGATCACCGGCAGCATGGGCAGGTTGGCGGTGTGCTTCGCTTCGCGCATCACCACATCGAGATGCTCCAGCACCTCTTCGGCGCTCATCGCGTACATTTCACGGCCGTTATCGTAACCGTCTTCGATCGCCTGCTTCAGGTAATGACCGGCAATCTGGGCGGCGAGCCGGTCAGTAATCGCGTTTCCGGTTCGCTTCTTGTATTCCACCCAGGCCAGCGCGGGCATGGCAATCCATACTGGACGCCCGTTTACCTCGAAGCGGGCATCGATCGCGTCGGCATGGCGGGTGGCAATGGCCACAATGTTTGCACGCCACAGGCAATGGAGGGTTTCGCCAGTCCAGCGATCCGCGACGTCAAATTCTTCATACATGGTGTTCACAGCCTATCGGGATGCCGCCGGGACTGCAATACACAGGCGACCCACGGTCGGCAACAAAAAAAAGGGGGCTGAGGAAAAAAATAGCAAATCTTCCGCAGTTCGCTGCGTCCAATAGTCTGCATTTCGGATATCGAGTTGATTCAGAGGAGTCATCAGACGTGCCCAAAGCCCCTAGCCCCCTAAGTGTTTATGAGAAGAAATTGCGCCAGCAGCAGGAGGAGCTTGTGCGCTCCATGAAGTCGGCCGTCGAGCAGGGCCGGGACGCTGGGTTAGACGACACCCAGGACGTTGCCGACCAGGCGGTTGCTTCCTATCAAAAAGAGTTTCTGTTCTCGCAGGGAACCAACGGCCACGCACAGATGCAGCTTGTGCGGCAGGCGCTCGAGCGGTTGCGCGACGGCAGCTTTGGCGAGTGTCAGAACTGCGGGGAAACCATTGGCGCCAAGCGCCTGGAGGCTCTGCCCTGGACGCCGTTCTGCATTGCCTGCCAGGAGAAGGTCGAGCGCGGCGAACTGGAGATGCCCGTACGCGCCGCCTGAGCTTCCCCAGTGCTGACGGATCGAAGGGGCGCCTCTGTGTGCCCCGTTCGCCCACGGCTGCACAAATCTGCGTCTTTTGACCCTCAAAACCCGCCACTGCTACACTTTCCTTATCAACTTTTCTGAGAGCCGCGGGCTGTCTTGTCCGCCAACGGGCACTATCGCGCCTAGCTCTTTCTGCAAGGATTTTCGTGGACGCACAAACCCGCAGCGCACTGAAAAAAGAAGACGTATTCATCCACACCACCCAGACCGGGCTGGACTGGATTGCCGAGAACCGCGCCAAGGCGCTTCGCATCGCCATCGCGGCCCTGGTCATCATCGCGCTTGCAGTCGCCGCTGCGGTTCTCTATCAGCAGCGCTCGGAGGCCGCTTCGAATGCCTTTGGGAACGCCGCCAGCATCTACAGCACACCAATCACTGACCCGACACAACCGGCGCCCCCGGGCATGAAGACCTTTGCCACCGTAGCGGATCGGGCGAAGGCTGCCAACCCGCTCTTTGAGCAAGTGGCAAAGAATTACAGCAGCACCAAGGCTGGTCACAACGCCTTGTATTTTGCTGGCTTGACTGCGGCCGAGATGGGCAACACAGCCGAGGCCGAGAGCGACTTCCGGAAGGCCGGCGACCTGCACGATGCGAGCGTTGCGTCTCTGGCGCACCTCGCCCTGGCCAACCTGCTGGCACAGCGCGGGCAGACCGGCGAAGCGATCAAGCTGTATCAGGATTTGATCCATCATCCGACGGCGACCGTTCCTGCCGCAACAGCCCAACTGCAGCTCGCCCAGTTGTATGAGGCCAACAATAATTCGGCCGAGGCGAACAAGATTTATGCCCTGCTCAAGGCCAAGGACCCCGCAACCGCCGCCGGTCAGATCGCCGCGCAGAAGCTGTCCGGTCAGCACTAGAGCCTTTTCCTCGCGGTATTGAGGGGACAGGCGCGAGATTTTGGATGGTTGCTGTGAGCGAAACTACCCCGCCGCGCGTCAGTGAGAGCAAGCGCATGGGTAGCTATGAGGGAAATCTGACCGGGCTGCTTCCGATGCCGGAGACGACGAGTGCCACCGCGGCAGCGCCGGACCGGGCTGCGGAGCTGACTGCACTCGTGAACGAATATTCCGGCACACTGTACCGCGTTGCTTTTTCTATTTCACGCAACGCCGCCGAGGCCGAGGACATGGTGCAGGAGACTTTCCTGCGCGTGCTGCGCCATCGCGACCGTCTTCCTGAAATCCGCGATGCGCGTGTCTGGCTTATCAGGATCACCTGGAATCTGGTGCTGGATCGCAAGCGGCGCCAGAAGACCCGGCCGGAGAATGAGGACATCAGCGAACTCGCCCGCGTCCTTCCCGCCAAGGAAATGCGCGCCGACCAGGCTGTCATTGGTGCACAACGCCATGCGCGCGTGCTTGCCCTGATTGATGAATTGCCGGCCAAAGAGCGACAGGCGTTACTGCTCTCCGCGCTTGACGAGCTATCGAATGCCGAGATCGCTTCGGTGCTGAACATCACGGAATCATCGGTGCGCTCGCGCCTCTTCCGCGCTCGCCGCGATCTCGCGGAGAAGCTGCGCAAGGAAGGACTGAAGTCATGAAGCCGTCGGGTTCTGCTACGGATCACTCCGCCATCGAGTACACACGCGAGATCGATGGAGCGCTCGCGGCACTTGCTGCCGTTAAACCAAGAGATGGGCTGGAGCAGCGGGTACTCGCGCGCATAACTTCTGCACCTGAGCTGCACTTGCCCTGGTACCGGCGGCTTGCCATTGCACCCGCTGGCCACCACCGCTGGGCACTGGCGGCGGCCTCTGTCGTGATTGTGGCCGGCGGTGTCACCCTAACCACCTATCGCCACCATCCCGCCGCTACTCCGACGCCAATCGCTGTACATGTGGCTCGACCGGCACAACAGCCAGCCGCTGCTGCAGCCGGCATTGCAGTCAGCGAGCACCCGTTCCAGGCGAATACGACCAAGACGCGGCATCGTGGCATTCATCGCTCCTATCGTGCGACACACGAGCGTGCCCCATTGCCGCGCGGCACCGCGCTGCCGATGCGACCGCCGCACACCATTCCTGCGAACCAGTAAGCTTTACCCCGCCGCGCCGACGATCCCGATGAAGACCTAGCGAGGTTTGCGTTCTGCTCGCGTGCCCATCCCCAGCAACATGTGCACCAGAGCCAGCAGGACCGCGCCGACGAAGGCGGAGCCGAAAGTGTCTACGTGGAAGCCGGGCACCAGTCGCGAGGCCAAGAGTAGGACGAAGGCGTTGATCACCAACAGAAACAGGCCGAGCGTCAGGATGCTGAGCGGGAAGGTGAGGATCTTGAGCAGTAGGCCGAGAGTCGCGTTCAGCAGACCGATAACCAATACCGCGATCAGCGCAGAAGCCCAGTTATTGATGTGAAAGCCCGGCACAAAGTAAGCAATCACAAAAAGAGTGATCGCACCAATGATCCAACGCAGCAGCAGTCCCAGCACTCGACACCTCTTCCGTTCCGGCGTGAACCTAACGGTAGAGCATTTCGCTACCTGCTGTACACCGGTGGCCGGGATGCGAGCGGGAGATGCTCTAGCATGAATGCAGCCTTGCGCATTCTCGCTGCCATCCTTGCTGCATTGTTACTGACGCCTTCTTCGGCTTCGGCCAGGCCAATGCCCGCGTCTGCGCCCGCCGCTCCGCTGCCCGATGTGCCGACACTGCTGCACAGCGTGGAAGCGAACCAGGAGGCGCTGGATCGCGCGCGCGAAGAGTACACCTTCCGCCAGCAACAGCGGCTCACGTTCTACGACAAGCACGGCAAAGTAGGGCGCAGCGAAGAGCGCGTCAGCAATATTTTCTACGTGCACGGCCAGCCGATCGAAACGCTCATCAGCAAGGACGGCAAACCGCTGAATGCCGGCGCACTGAAAAAGGAAGAAGACCGCGCCACCAAAGAGGCTGTGAAATATGCAGGCCAGCCGTACGGCCGGCGTGAGAAGGACGAGGTGAGCGTCTCGCGCCTTCTGGCCATCACGCGCTTTAGCAATCCGCGGCGAATCGTCGAGGGAGGACGCCCGGTGATTGCTGTCGATTTCACTGGCGATCCTCATGCCAAGACTCACGGACGAAACGAGGACGCTGTGAAAAAGGTACGCGGGACGGTGTGGATTGATGAAGCGGCGCGTGAAGTGACGCGGATGCAGGCTACCTTTGACGAGCCGATGCGCATTGGCTTCGGCCTATTTGCCACAGTGGATGCGGGCAGCAACTTCTCCTTCGAACAGGCGCTGGTTCGCAATGAAGCGTGGCTGCCGACCCGCATCGATGCCCGCTTCAACGGCAAGGCAGCGCTGTTCGTCGGCTTTCACGTGGAGCTCTCGATGCGCTTCGACCAGTACAGGAAGTTCAGCGCCAGCACGACAGAGCAGACCAAAGCTCCTCAGCCATGATGGTGGATCGTGCTGTGTTTCAATGCCGCGGCGCGCGACACCAGCCCACCAAACTGAACAACTGCGCTGACCACTGCATCGGTTCCGCCCTCCCCCTCCCGCTCCGGAAGACCGCTGCGTAAACCGCGTATTTTCAGCAGATTAGCCTGCCTCCCGATAGCTAAATTCGTCCAATCAAAAGACTTAATCGCATAATCGTCCAAACAAAGGAGTTACAAAGACAAAAAGCCACGGCAGGCATCCGTGGCTTTTTTGTATTTAGATCTAATTCAAGCCTAGCAAATTGGCTGGAGTGATTTGGCAGTTTCTTCGGCCGATGTGCCGAGAGCTAATCAAAATGGGAAATTGCGACGCATGCGCACGAAAGGGCCGCGCGTATCGCGACCCTTTCTTCCATCCGCGGAACGGATGACTGAGGCTACTGCGGTGGGGCAGGTGGTTGACCGCCGGACGGAGGCGCGCCTTCCGCGCCACCGTGCATGTGCTCGGAGCGGCGCTGCTGCATCTTCTGCTGGTCGGCTTCGTATTTCTGCTTCTGCTCGTCCGTCAGCACGGCTTCGATCTTCTGCTGATCGGCCTGATGCATGCTCATCATCTTCGAGCGCTTGTCTTCGCGCGAGGTGGTGGTGTCCGAATGCATGGACTGCATCTGCTGCTGCTCATCCTGCAGGATCGGCTTGATCTGGCTTTGCTGATCGGCAGTGAGATTATAGCGCTTGGTCATTTTGGCCAGACGCTGATCGGGATCCATCATTCCACGGCCGCCGTGGTGGCCGCCCATCCCGCCGCCTTCGGCTTGCGGCGCGTTCTGGTCAGGCGGAGGCGCCTGATCCTGGGCGATGGCAATGCCGGTAGCGAGCATGCCGGTGAGTAGGAGACTACAGAGTTGGCGTTTCATCATTGTGTTTCCTCCACGTTCGTATCAACCCCACATGCCCTGTGCCGGTTGCGGAGCGCATCGCATTACTGCGTGATAATCCAGCCGGGGAGGCCGCTATCTCGCGCACGCTCCAAGGCGTAAATAACCCTCAGCCCTCAACGAGGAGGGCCGCCAGAGATATGGACGGGGGGAGGCGTGGGAAGAGTTTCTTGGGATGTGATGAAAATAGAAAGCCCGCTCCGAAGAGCGGGCTTTTTTTGATGCTAATGCCAGCGATTACCTAAATCCGGCGTTCGCTGGAAGTTCCGCCCAAGGCAGTGGCTTTGTGCTAAATTCCTAGCGTAGTTCAAGCCGCGTCCACATCGGGGCCCTGAGGGATGCGCGACCGCGTTCGGAATTCCAAAGTCAAACTTTGGCGAGGGGCCTCATGACACGACTCATCTGTCTGGCTTCCGTGCTATTCCTCTCTCTCGTCTCCACCGGCTGGAGCCAGGAATTAGCGCACAGAATCACCAACAAAGACATCATCGACATGGTTGCGATCGGCCTGTCCGATGACGTCATCATCGCGAAGATCCGCAGTGCCAGTGCAGGCGACAATCTGAAATTCGATACCAGCCTCACTGGCCTCAAGGACCTGAAGGCGGCCAAGGTCTCCGATCCGGTGATCAAAGTGATGATCAACCCCATCCCTCCTGCGGCCCCTGTCGTCATGGCGCCTACTGCGATTTCAAACGACCCGAACCTGCCACCGCCAGAAGTGGGCGTCTACTGGAAAAACGGCAACTCCTTCGCTCTCATCCAGGGCCAGGCCATCAGCCAGTCGAAGGTAGGCGGCAAGGCCGGAAGTTTTTTTACCTACGGAATGAGAAACGAGCACTGGGACGCATACCTGAATGGCCCAGCCTCGAGCAACACCGTGAACGAACACCAGCCAATCTTCTACCTCTACGTCCCCGAAGGCAGCAGTGCATCTGACTACCTCCTGATCAAACTTGAAAAGAAAGGCAACCACAGGGAGTTCGAAGTAGGCTCTTTCGGTGGCCTCACTGGCGGCAAAGCGGGGGTCAAGCGGGATAAGCAAGTTGAAATCACAGCCGAGCACGTCGGCATTCGAACGTACAAAGTAAAACTCGCGCAGGACCTCAAGCCCGGGGAGTATGCCTTCTTCATGGGCACCGGTCAGCAGGCAACCATGGCGGGCGGCTCTGGCTCAGCTAGATCGGGAGGCAGCACCGCAGGAAGGGTGTATGACTTCAGGATTCCAGAGTAAGGACCGACACCCGCAATCCAGAAGAATGACAAATGCTGAAACGCAAAAAAGCCCGCTCCAAAGAGCGGGCTTTTTGATGCTAATGCCGGCGATTACCTAATCTCCCACACACTTTCGCGTGCAGTACCATCGGCCCGACGAGGCTTAACTTCCGTGTTCGGGATGGGAACGGGTGTGACTCTCGCGGTATGCTCACCGGCAAGCTGGCTGGGCGCTTGGTGGTAGTTTCCCCACAGCCTGCTCTTTGAACACACGGGCGGTTTTTCCCCGGAACTGAGCGGCAAACTGGCGCCACAAACTTGCGATACAAGAACGAATTGCATTGGGAGTGCGTGCATTGCACTCAAGGCTTGTTTGTTGAGTGTCCTTCTGACAGCGGAAATGCTGCGCAGAATTAATTCTATGGACAAGCCGAACGGGCGATTAGTACTGGTAAGCTACGCGCATTACTGCGCTTCTACCTCCAGCCTATCAACCAGGTGGTCTTCCTGGGCCCTTCTTTTCCCTTTTGGGTTGGGAGATCTCATCTTGGGGCGTGCTTCCCGCTTATATGCATTCAGCGGTTATCACAACCGAACTTCGCTACCCAGCCGTGCCCTTGGCAGGACAACTGGAACACAAGAGGTTCGTCCATCCCGGTCCTCTCGTACTAAGGACAGCCCCCCGCAAATCTCCTACGCCCACAGCAGATAGGGACCGAACTGTCTCGCGACGTTCTGAACCCAGCTCACGTACCGCTTTAATAGGCGAACAGCCTAACCCTTGGAACCTTCTACAGCTCCAGGATGCGATGAGCCGACATCGAGGTGCCAAACCGGAGCGTCGATATGAACTCTTGGCTCCGATCAGCCTGTTATCCCCGGCGTACCTTTTATCCGTTGAGCGATGGCCCTTCCATACAGAACCACCGGATCACTAAGGCCTGCTTTCGCATCTGCTCGACTTGTAGGTCTCACAGTTAACCACTCTTATGCCTTTGCACTCGACGGCTGATTTCCAAACAGCCTGAGAGTAGCTTCGCGCGCCTCCGTTACAATTTAGGAGGCGACCGCCCCAGTCAAACTACCCGCCTAACTATGTCCCTCTCCCGGATTACGGGAGCAGGTTAGAATCACAGCACTCACAGGGTGGTATCTCACCGGTGGCTCCACCAAGCCCGAGAGCCTGGTATCAAAGCCTCCCACCTATCCTGCGCAGTAAGAGCCATAATTCATAGTTAAGGTGTAGTAAAGGTGCACGGGGTCTTTCCGTCTAGCTGCGGGTAACCGGCATCTTCACCGGTACTACAAGTTCGCCGAGCAACTCGTTAAGACAGTCGTACGATCGTTACGCCATTCGTGCAGGTCGGAACTTACCCGACAAGGAATTTCGCTACCTTAGGACCGTTATAGTTACGGCCGCCGTTCACCGGGGCTTCAATTCAAAGCTTCGCCTTGCGGCTAACCTCTCCTTTTAACCTTCCGGCACCGGGCAGGCGTCAGCCCCTATACGTCGTTTTCGACTTAGCAGAGACCTGTGTTTTTGTTAAACAGTCGCCGTACGCGTTTCACTGCGGCCCCCTCGCGCTTGCACGCTAACGGGGCGCTCCTTCTCCCGAAGTTACGGAGCTAATTTGCCGAGTTCCTTAACAAGCTTTCACTCGAGCGCCTTTGGATATTCTCCTCGTCTACCTGTGTCGGTTTGTGGTACGGTTCCCAGCCCTTCTCCTTAGAGGATTTTCTCGGCAGCGTGAACTCACCAGCTTTCGGCCATACGGCCTACTGCTTTACACCTCACTGTTAAGCCCCGACGGATTTGCCTATCGGAACCAGCTTACGTGTATCGAACCTCATAGCCATATGAGGTCCTGGTTATCCTTCTGCGTCTCCCCATCGTCAAACGATGGTCTGGGAGGTCCGGAATATTAACCGGATGTCCATCAGCTACGCCTTTCGGCCTCGCCTTAGGGACCGCCTAACCCTGAGCGGATTAACCTTCCTCAGGAAACCTTAGACTTTCGGCGTGAAGGGTTCTCACCTTCATTATCGCTACTTATGCCGGCAGGGTCTCTTCGCAACGCTCCACCAGTCTTCTCAGTCTGGCTTCTATGCTGTTGAGAATGCTCTCCTACCACGCACACCATAGGTGTGCATCCGCTGCTTCGGTGTACAGTTTTAGCCCCGTTGTATTGTCGGCACCGGACCGCTTGACCAGTGAGCTATTACGCTTTCTTTAAAGGATGGCTGCTTCTAAGCCAACCTCCTGGCTGTCTGGGCGTTCCGACTTCCTTTCCCACTTAACTGTAACTTGGGGACCTTAGCAGGCGGTCTGGGCTGTTTCCCTCTCGACTATGAAGCTTAGCCCCCACAGTCTGACTGCCGGGCTGGTTGTCACTGGCATTCGAAGTTTGGTTGGATTCAGTAAGCCGGAAAGCCCCCTAGTCCATCCAGATCTCTACCACCAGTGCAAATCACCCGACGCTAGCCCTAAAGCTATTTCGGAGAGAACGAGCTATCACGGAATTTGATTAGCCTTTCACCCCTACCCTCAGCTCATCCGAGCTTTTTTCAACAAACACCGGTTCGGTCCTCCAGTAGGTGTTACCCCACCTTCAACCTGGCCAAGGGTAGATCATCCCGCTTCGCGTCTATTCCTGCCAACTGAACGCCCTATTCAGACTCGCTTTCGCTTCGGCTCGCTTACGCTTAACCTTGCTGACAAGAATAACTAGCCGGCTCATTATGCAATAGGCACGCGGTCAGGCATTCGCTTGCGCGCATAGCCCTCCCACTGCTTGTAGGCACACGGTTTCAGGTACTTTGTACTCCCCTCGCAGGGGTTCTTTTCACCTTTCCCTCACGGTACTGGTTCACTATCGGTCAGAAACGAGTATTTAGCCTTACGGGATGGTCCCCGTGGATTCAAGCAGGGTTTCACGTGCCCCGCCTTACTCAGGTATCCGCTTCGAGTCCAGATGGCTTTCGTCTACGCGCCTGTCACGCTCTATGGATCGGCTTTCCAACCGATTCGACTAACCACTGGATTGGTAACTCTACTGTTGCGGACCCTACAACCCCCGCTGCACCGAAATGCTACGGGTTTGGGCTATTCCGAGTTCGCTCGCCACTACTATCGGAATCGAGGTTTCTTTCTCTTCCTCCAGGTACTGAGATGGTTCACTTCCCTGGGTTCGCTCACTCCTGCCTATGTATTCAGCAGGGTGTTCTTGAGGTTTGCTCAAGTGGGTTTCCCCATTCGGAGATCTCCGGATATAACGCCTGTGTGCGGCTCCCCGGAGCTTATCGCAGCTTGCCACGTCCTTCATCGCCTGTTTCTGCCAAGGCATCCACCGTGCGCCCTTAGTAGCTTGACCATAGAATTAATTCCGCGCAGGAAGCGATCGTGCTGCCTCTTGCTGGATCATTCCATGCATATTTCCGCCTGTGCGCCTCACGGGGTACGATCCCCGCTTACGCACTCTATCTAAAGACACTCAACTAACCAGCCTTACGAATCTCAAACTTGATAGAGAAACATAAGCTGCTCAGCCTTGTATGCAATTTACCCAATGCAATTCGTTGTCAAAGAACAGAACGCTGTAGTTAGCAGCGCGCGCCATAAGGCGCTCTCGAGTTAACTCCCGAAGGAGTCTGCTCAAAGATCAGCCTCTTCTGATTGAAGGAAGAGGTTCATCTTTGAGCATTCGGACGAAGAGAAGATTGGTGGAGCTGATCGGGATCGAACCGATGACCCCCTGCTTGCAAAGCAGGTGCTCTCCCAACTGAGCTACAGCCCCAACAATGGTGGGCCTGGGTAGATTCGAACTACCGACCTCACCCTTATCAGGGGTGCGCTCTAACCAACTGAGCTACAGGCCCCAGTCCGGACTCATGCGCTAAGAGCGCGCGACCCGACTTGGTTAGTCTCTTTCTTGATTTTCTTCTCGTCCAAAAGTTTCGAGGACCAGGTTGAACATGCTGAGCAGCTACGCCGCTCATGACCATCGATGTCGAGATCTGAAAAGCCCGGAGGCTTTGAAAGTCCGAAGACTTAGCAGGCAGAGAAGGCCTGATTCAAGCTCCTCTACACCTTGGCAGATGCAGAGGGTAGTGATCACCCGCATGCGCTACCCCTGAATCAAAGACTCAAGAGCAGTCTGCTATCGCAGATACATGCGCTGACCACAATGTTCTCTCTTAGAAAGGAGGTGATCCAGCCGCAGGTTCTCCTACGGCTACCTTGTTACGACTTCACCCCAATCATGAATCACACCTTGGACGGCTGCTTCCTTGCGGTTAGCTCACCGGCTTCTAGTGCAACCCACTTTCGTGATGTGACGGGCGGTGTGTACAAGGCCCGGGAACGTATTCACCGCGGCGTTCTGATCCGCGATTACTAGCGATTCCAGCTTCATGGAGTCGAGTTGCAGACTCCAATCCGAACTGAGGCCGGCTTTTTCCGATTAGCTCCCCCTCACGGGTTTGCGACGGTTTGTACCGGCCATTGTAGCACGTGTGTAGCCCTGGACATAAAGGCCATGAGGACTTGACGTCATCCCCGCCTTCCTCCCCGTTATCCGAGGCGGTCTCACCAGAGTGCTCAACTAAATGGTAGCAACTGGTAACAAGGGTTGCGCTCGTTGCGGGACTTAACCCAACATCTCACGACACGAGCTGACGACAGCCATGCAGCACCTATATAGCGGCCCATTGCTGGGCGCCGATGTTTCCACCGGATTCCACTACATTTCGAGCCCAGGTAAGGTTCTTCGCGTTGCGTCGAATTAAACCACATGCTCCACCGCTTGTGCGGGCCCCCGTCAATTCCTTTGAGTTTCAGCCTTGCGACCGTACTCCCCAGGCGGATCGCTTAACGCGTTAGCTTCGGCACGGCGGGATTGGGTACCCGTCACACCAAGCGATCATCGTTTAGGGCTAGGACTACCAGGGTATCTAATCCTGTTTGCTCCCCTAGCTTTCGCGCCTCAGCGTCAGTTGTGGTCCAGTGAGCCGCTTTCGCCACAGGTGTTCCTCCCGATATCTACGCATTTCACCGCTACACCGGGAATTCCACTCACCTCTCCCACACTCAAGCCAGATAGTTTCCTGTGCAGACTTCGAGTTGAGCCCGAAGATTTCACACAAGACTTATCCGACCGCCTACGCGCCCTTTACGCCCAATAATTCCGAACAACGCTCGCCCCCCTCGTATTACCGCGGCTGCTGGCACGAAGTTAGCCGGGGCTTCTTCTTCCGGTACCGTCATAATCGTCCCGATCGAAAGGAGTTTACGTCCCAAGGGACTTCATCCTCCACGCGGCGTTGCTGCGTCAGGGTTTCCCCCATTGCGCAAAATTCCCCACTGCTGCCTCCCGTAGGAGTCTGGACCGTGTTTCAGTTCCAGTGTGTCCGTGCGCCCTCTCAGGCCGGATACAGATCACCGTCTTGGTGGGCCATTACCCCGCCAACTAACTAATCTGCCGCGACCCCCTCCTTAAGCGAATTGCTCCTTTGACCCGTAGGTGTTATGCGGTATTAGCCTCGGTTTCCCGAAGTTATTCCCCACTCAAGGGTAGGTTAGTCACGTGTTACTCACCCGTGCGCCACTTTACTCATGGATTGCTCCACTTTCTCGTTCGACTTGCATGTGTTAGGCACGCCGCCAGCGTTGATTCTGAGCCAGGATCAAACTCTCGTTTGAAACTGATTCCGTGCTACCCCAGGACGGAGGTCCGGGATAGTCACGCACTCTCCGGAGCTCGAAAGTCCGGAGAGATTTACCTTGTGAGAATGATCAGACCTATTCCTGCTGATCTCTCACGACTGGCACGTTCAACCTGATTGTCAAAGATCCATACCGGTGATCCGCCTAAGCGGGCCGTTTTGGATCGAGATCTACGACGAATCCGTCGCAGGCCCTCGAACTTGCGTGCTGCCGGTCATCACTGCACTCAGTGCAGCTCAGAACCGTTTTACGCGCACTTGCCAACACTATCCTAGTGTTACCCTCTCGTCAATCCCATTTTCGGGACTTTTCGTCGACGATAGCAACGCGCGCAGCACAAAACTCTGAAAGATCGTAGCTCCGTATCGCTCTCAAGCGGGGAGTGGCCGTGAGGCCGTCAGCGGGATTTCAAACCCGGCTGCCTACTGCAGGAGATGTTCGGTGTTTTGGGCTATTGCCCGGCGAACATAACGCTGGATTCGATCTTGTCGGCTCATCAGAGCCAATCCCGAAAACCCAGTTTCCTTGCGACTGCTTACGTAGTGTACCAGAGATTTCGCTTCCGGCACAACCACCCGCCGTCGCATTCCCGTTCACTCACTTGCAGCAATTCGGATACTACCGTTCCATCGCTCCGGGCGCAACCTCGTCACTGTTGAAAACACCCGAGACCTGTTGAAATTCCCCTCTCTCGCCGGATCAAGAAGTCAATTTCAGTGTCCGCAGCATGCGCTCAAAGGTGGGTCGTAAAGCATTGAAATCGGCGTCTGGCGCCACAAACACCACATAGCGCAATGTTCCCGTCGCTTCGGGAAGGGCCACCAGCCAATCGCGCTCCGTACCTCCGCCTGCGGCGCCGCTGTTGGTCGCCTCAAGCGAGCGGCCACGCACCTGGTTGACGACTACATCCGACGCGGGTCCCGCCTTCATTTGCGGATTCTGCTGCTGCAACTGCGCGACCAACTGGTCCATTTCCATGGACAGCTCGCCCAGTTTCCGCGGCTGAAAGCGATCGGCCAGCACCCCGTAACCAACCTGATTCCCCGCGCTTACCCCGCCAGGCGGCGCGATGAGCGCCGAGGATCCAGAGACCTGGCCCTTCCAATTGCCTGGGTAGGAGATGGTGAATCCGTCTCCCTGCAACGTTTGCCAGTCACCTTGGGGGGCCCATTGGGAGTCCGTTAGGCGCGCCGTCGGAGCAGGCGGTGCGGCGCTGCCGCCCTGCTGCTTCCACACTCCCGCTGCGACCTGCTTGGCGGTATAGGGATGCATGCCGGCCACGATCTGCTTGATGCGGGCGAACTCTGGGCTGGTCTTTACATAATGCGCGCGAGGCGGCAGCGTATCGATTTCGTCGTTCACGTAACCGACACGGTTCCCTGGATTTGGGTGATCGCTCAGGAACTGCGAGCCGCCCTCTCCGTACTTGCCTTGGATCACCTCGAAGAACTGCGGCAACGCGCGCGGATCGTAACCGGCGTCATAGAGAATGTCGGTGCCCATCAGGTCCGCCTGCTTCTCACTCTCGCGCGACATTTTCAGGAACGAGAGTCCCGCCGTAAGGCCAATGCCCTGCTGGACAGCAGCGCCGCCAATTCCCGGCATGGCGATACCAGCAGCAATCTCTCCGATCCCGGCCCAAAGGCTACGTGTGCGCTGCCGAGTGAGATTGCAGGTGGAGTGACGCTGTGCCACATGCGAGATCTCATGCGCCATGACGCCGGCAAGCTGGGCTTCCGTCTCCGCCGCCTGAATCGTTCCTACATTCACAAAGATCGATCCGCCGGGCAGCGCGAAGGCGTTGATGTCTTCTACATTCACCACGTGGAAGTTGTAAGGCCACTTGTAGCCGGGGGCATACTCCACCAGCCGCGCGCCTAGCTGTTGTACATAACGGCTTACAGGATCAGAATCCGGCAACACCGGCATTTGCTTCCAGACTTCGGCGGCTACTTTCTGACCTTCCGTGATCTCCTGCTGCTCGGTGAAGGCGTTCTTGCAGGGCCGCGGGTTGTAACGTGCCCAACCCTGGAACGGAACCAGCAGCAGCAAGGCTGCCAGCAACATCTTCCTCTTCCAAAAGTTCACTGATTTCGCTTTCATCGTTTTGTTTATCTGGCGCAGATGTTTCGGCACGGATGCGCCTCTTGCAACTCACTCCAACTTCGATGAGGGTGGCCCTATCCACGACTGTTATTGTCTTGCGATCACACCGAGATCAGTTAACCCGTTGACGAAGAACTGCACTGCGAGAGCGACCAGCAGCAGCCCCATGATGCGTACCAGGATGCGGATACCGGTATCGCCCATCACCTTGCGAATGCGGTCGGCGCCCACCAGCACGCCGTAGCTGGCCCAGGCGGTGATGGCGATCGAGCCCAGGATGGCGATCCACTCCCAGAGTTTTGCGGCCTGGCCAACCAGCACCATCACGCTCGAGATGGCACCCGGGCCACTCAACATCGGGATGCCCAGGGGCATGATGCCGGCATCGTCCTTCGCCGCCGCCTCTTCGGTCTCGCCGGATGACTCCTGTGTTGGCGAGCGCTTCGCCTCCAGCATGTCGATGCCGATCAGCAGCAGGATGAGGCCGCCGGCGATCTCGAATGCCGGCAGGGTGATGCCGAACATGCGGAAGATCAGCTTGCCGATCAGGGCAAAGCTGGTCAGCACGATGAAGCAGGTGATGGCTCCACGCCGCGCGGTGCGGCCACGGCTCTTCTTATCCTCGCCGGCGGTGATGGCCATGAAGGTTCCGATGGCCGCGAATGGATCGACTAGAAAGAAGATCGAAGATAGCGCGAGCACAGAAAAACGCACATAGTCCGATTCCTTGATTTCATGCAGCGCTGTGGTTGCGGGACCAAAAATCATGTGGGCTCCGTGCTGAGTCGGGCGTCAGGCGATATTGTCGCCGATATCTGATTCACGGAAACAACGCTTTGTTCCGGGCTCGCGTGTTCACTTTCGGACAGCTTTGGCCGGGCGCGGACATATCTGGACTTCCACGGCAGCCAATCGGCCGCAGCTTCGGAGCATTGCGGGCGGCCTCTCGCGTGCAATGAAGAGAGTTTCCGTATGCTTGTTTTGAGGTGAGTCATGTCCGGTCTGCTGCAGGATGTGCGCCACGCGCTTCGCCAGATTCGTCTTTCCCCCGGCTTCGCCGCGCTGGCGATTGTCACGCTGGCGCTGGCCATTGGCGCCAACACGGCGATGTTTACCGTTGCGGAGGATGTGCTGCTGCGGCCGCTTCCCTATGCCAGTGCGGAGCGTTTGACCCTCATCAACCTCACGAACGACCTCCGGCCGTCGTCTACCTCATGGCTCAACTACAAGGACGTTCGCGATCAGGCCACCCACAGCTTCTCGCAGATCGCGATCTACTCAGAAGACGTCGGCGTGGTTCAGGGGAATGGTGCCGCGGCGTCCTCTCCGTCCACTGCGGTCGAGGGCGATGTCGCGCCGACGTCGGTCGTCTCGCCCAACGTCAGTCCAAACATCTTCTCCATGCTCGGCGTGCAGCCGCTCGTGGGCCGCACCTTCACCAGCGAAGAGGGCGAAGCGAACGGACCCAAGGTCGTTTTGCTCTCCGAGGGGCTATGGCGCGAGGTATTCCATGCCAATCCAGCCATCGTGGGTCAGACTATCCGGGTGAACAACCAGGCGCGCACGGTGGTGGGGGTGATGCCCGCGTCGTTCCGCTTCCCTGAATCCATGGGAAACGACATCCGCAAAGGAATCTGGCTGCCTATGCAGCCTACGCCGCTCATGCTGAAGGACCGCGGCTACAGCTTCGACTACATCCTGGGCCAGCTCCGGCCGGGCGTGACGCAGTCGCAGGCGCAGGCGGAACTCGACCGCACCGCACGCAGCATACGCGCCGCAAACCCTAAGTCCTCAAATAGCAAGCTCGCGCTGTACGCAATTCCCTACCTGCAGACGGTCACAGGCCAAGTACGCCCGGTGTTCTTGGGACTCGTCGCAGCACTTGGCATGGTGCTGCTGATCGCCTGCGCAAACGTCGCGAATCTCATGATCGCGCGCTGCCTCGGCCGGCAGCAGGAGTTTGCTGTCCGCTCGGCGCTGGGCGCGCCGCGTGGGCGCCTCATCCGCGGCATGCTGGTGGAAGGCGGGCTGCTTTCAGCATTTGGCTGCGGTCTTGGGATCGCGCTCGCCTGGCTGATGCTCCAGGCAATACACCGGCTGCCGCCGGATACCGTCCCCCGCGCGGAATCAATCACGCTGGACTGGACTGTGATCCTGGTGCTGGCTGCCATTGCCACGATCGCGACGCTACTTTCCTCGATTCTTCCGGCGATTCTGGTCGCACGTACCCATCCGCAGCGCGCTTTGCAGACGGCATCACGCGGCCTCGGCACGCGCAGCGTCAGCAATAAGCTGACGCACGCGCTCGTCATCGGAGAAGTCGCGCTCTCCACATTGCTGCTGATCGCGACCGGCCTGCTCTTCCATACGCTCTGGAATCTGCAGCACACCGATCTCGGCTTCACCACCGAACGCATCACCGGCTTTACCGTGATGCCGGCCGATGCTGCCGGGTTCTCCAACATGGCCGTCTCCGCGGATACGGAGCATGCACCGGTGTCGGTTGCGGTGAACACCTATGGGCCGGTGCTCGATCGTCTTCGCCATGCGCCTGGCGTCGAGGACGCTGCGCTGATCACCGCGCCTCCGCTCTCCGGCATTGACATGCATACCAGCCTGAACATTCTCGGGGAACCGAAGGATGATGCGCACAGCTACAGGGCGCGCATGTCGGCCGCAAGCCCTGACTATGCGCACCTGCTAGGCACCCCGGTGCTGCGCGGCCGCATGATCAGCGAAAGCGATACGGCCACAGCACCTTACGTCATCGTCATCAACCAGGCGCTGGCGCGAGAGGTCTTCCAGAAACGCGACCCGCTCGGCCACCAGATCGATCTCGGAGGCAAAGACACCGGCATGATCAAGCCCTACACCATCGTCGGCGTTCTTGGCGACCAGAAGGACGCGGCCATCGACAAACCGGCAGCTCCCACGCTGCTGCTCCCGTATCAGCAGATTCCGACCACGTCGCTCTTCTATCCCGCGCTGCTGAAGACGATCGTGAATGTCCTGGTGAAGACGCGCGGCGATGTCGCGGTCGCGCCGATTGCGCGCTCCGTCTTCCGTGAGCAGGCGCCCGACTATGCGCTGGACAACTTCGAGACGCTGAGCGAGACGGTGAACAAGAGCGACTTCACTAATCGGCTCGGCCTCTATATCACCGGCACCTTCGCCGCACTTGCAGCGCTGATGGTCATCACCGGCCTCTATGGCGTGCTGGCGCAACTCGTTGGGTATCGGCGGCGCGAGATCGGCATTCGACTGGCACTTGGCGCGCCGCGCGCCTCCGTGTTGCAGATGGTGCTGAGGCAGGGAGCAACGATGATCGTGATTGGGCTCATTGCAGGCCTCGTGCTCTCCGCGCTGACCGGGCGCCTGCTCTCCGGGTTCCTCTTTGGCGTCGGGACATCGGATGCGTGGACCTATGCCGGTGTTCTGCTCGTGCTTTGCCTCATCGGCGCGGCGGCTTCCTACATTCCAGCGTGGCGAGCATCGCTGATACCACCAGTCGAGGCGCTGCGGGACGAGTAGGCGCTATTGCATCAGTTCCAGAATGCCAAACCGCTTGGGCACGTGGAAGGATTCGCCCATGGGCGCCTGCCAGGCCAGCAGTTGTCGCGAGGCTCCCTGACTTCGAAAGAAATTCGCACGAAACTTGCTGCCGGAGTGAGGTTGCTTTGGATCAATGGCAGAGAACGGAATGCGCATCGCTCCGTACCAGACTTTCCGTTCAGCATCGATGCGCGCCGCTGTTTCGAAACCGGAGTTCCACTTCCAGCCGTCTTCCCGACGCGGTTGATCCAGATCGATATCGAGATCGAGCCATTCACCCTGCGGGGATAATTCGAATTCCTTGTAGCGGCGTATGTGCTGGAAGTCTGAGCCAATAAAGATTTCGGCAACATCCCAATTCCACAGTTGGTTCGTATCTCTCGTCGTTTGCGGCGACGGATGCAGATTCAAATCCTGGTAGGGACAGACGAAAAGGAGATACAAGCTGGAATCCGTCCAGCGAGAGCGTACCTCTGTTCTCAACGGTGGCACGGGCCGGCCATAGTTATCGCCGTCGAAAGAGATCGGCGGAGCCTCGCGCCAGAACGTCGATTCGGGATCCAGGTTCAGCGGGGCGTCATGAGAGGCTCGCTTGCTCTGTATGGTTCCGGGATGAGACGAACTCTGCTGCGCCATGCTGATGGAGCAGAGTATCACCGCAACCATCGCTGCTCCAGCGAAAATTCCTGCTTCTCTTTTCGCTGCTTTCATTTTTTGCAGAATGCTGCTGCAAACGCGATGTGTCATCTGACTGGATTACCTATCCGTGAGCCGAAATGGAAGTGAAAGGTGTGGTGCACCCGAAGAGATTCGAACTCCCCACCTATCGCTCCGGAGAATTTGTCACCGGTGCCGATGCAATGCCATTCTACGAAACACCGTGGCAGCCACGCGGTAAGGACCCAAGTCACCGTACGGCTCCCTGGCCTTTGGGAGCATCGCAGTCGGACATCTGGTTGCGCATACGCCGCAGGTCCTGCAGTCCCGGAGCGTAGACGAGCGCCGCGTCAATTGTGGCGCGAGCGCGGGCAGCATCGCCAGCCATGCATTGCACGCGTGCCAGATTCATCGCCAGGCCGGCTATGTCCTTGTTCGCATCGAATGCCGGTTGCAGCAACGCAATCGACGCCTGCAGCTTCCCCTCTTTCGCCCACAGTGTGCCAAGGTTCGATAGTGCTGTGAGATCATGCGGATCAAGTTTCAAGACCTGCTGAAATGCCTCTTCGGCATCCGGGCGTTCTTCGCGTTCCGCACTCAGAAGGCCAAAAGCATCCAGCGCCTTCGCATCGTTGGCAATAGCTGGACGTTGTTCCTGCAGCAGCTTCCATGCCGCCCCTTCGACTGATGGGTTGCCTTCCAACAGCGCCTGGTAATAAGCCATCGCCAGATCCCGCCTGCTCGCGCCCGGCGATAGAACAGGCGAGAGTTCGGTAGATTGCCGATGCTCCAGCGGGGAATCAAGTGACTGCGGTAGCCGGAGAATCCTATGATCTGTCCAGGCGACGTGTGGGATATTTTCTGCTCCCGTACGCTGCATGTGGCAGCTTGTACAGTCCGGGTTTTCCGGGTGATGCGATGCAGCGAATTGCGGCTGACTATGGCAGGCAAGACACTTCTTTCGGAAAAATGCAGCGCGTTGTTCCGGCGCAGGCGTGAAGTGCGGATCATGACAACTCGTGCAGGACATTTTGTCCCCGCTCATGCGCTTGCATGTACTCTGCGCAAGCTGTTCGACTTCGCTTACCCCACGCGCAGTAAGGCTGCTTCCGGAGTAGACATAAAACGCAAGATAGTCAGAAATGGAATCGCCGGGATGATAGTCGAGTGCGGAGTGTCCGGCACGTTCCACTGAAACATCTCCTTCAAGATGACAGCTGATGCAGATGGATTCGCGTCGATCCGGAGTGAGTCGCGCCGGATTCACAACTGCTGCCTTGCCGCCGCTGCTGATATGGCGCTGAGCATCTCCATGGCAAGCTTCGCAAGTGATGCCGGTATGCAGAAATGCCAGGCCGCTATATCGATTCATGGTTCCCGGATCGCTGTGCTGCACCGCACTCATATGACAGCGCAGGCAGCTGCTTTCCATGGCGAGTGAGGGAGGCACCTGAGTCATCTCTGCCAAGCCCGGTTTCATGTCGTAACTGTGCGACGCTGCGTACCAGGCGACTGGCGACTCGAATAGATAGCGATCGATTTCGTAGAGATAGGTTGTTCCGAGATGACCCGATCCGAGGAAATAATCAAGAGAATATCTCCCCGACAGACCAGCGTCCTTGCTGCTACGAAATGCCAACTGGGGATGCCCGTGCTCGTTAGCGATCGTATATTCGAGGCCAGAAGCTGCGTGAAGGAATGTGCCAGGAATCAGGTTTTCTCCGGCGATGCCGCTGGCATGCGCCATTGGGGTGGAGAGATAGCGTTGAAAAATTTCCTTATGACACTTGGCACATTCGGCGTCGGCAAGCTGAACGGGCGTTGCCTGATAGGCCTCTGCTGCCGCTGAAAGCAGAAGCATCAGCAGAATCAGGAATGGACTCGTCAGCCGCATATCCAACTCACTTCGCTTTTTTCGGGGAGCACTTAGGGCAGTACTCGCGCATGATACCCCGTCCCTGCTCTATGGTGAGTATGCGATCTATACCCGGCACGACGAACTTCTCAACAGGTCCTCCGCCGGGCCAGTGAATCTCCACGGAATCAATGGCGGTGGCATCACCGAGGCCGAAGTGGACACGCGGATCATTTGAAGACGCAAAGCTGCCGCCACTCAGCACGTCGCCGCGTTGAGTAGTCTTTCCAGTACTTACAAAGACGACCGCGCCTACGGCATCACGCGGCTTGCCTGCGCCTCCGATTAGCTGAAACTCGATCCAGTGGTGATGATCTGCGCTCACATTGCGAAGGAGCGTAGGTGTGGAGTCGAGATTATTCAGCACGACATCGATTTTGCCGTCGTTGAAAAGATCGCCGAACGCCGCGCCACGCGCGGGCACGACAATGGCAAGTCCTGTTCCCTGCACTGCAGGGACAAGCGTGAATTTGCCATTTCCGGCGTTTCGCAGCAGCAGCGGGCGCTGAGCGAAGCTCGTTCCCCAGTCGTGCTCATCCACCTGCTTGTAAACGTGACCGCTGGCGATGAATATGTCTTTCCAGCCATCGTTGTCATAGTCGACGAATCCGTCGCCCCAGCTCAGAAATGGAATCGTATCTTTGGCTACGCCGGCCTCATAGCTGGAATCGGTAAAGTTCAGATCGCCGTCATTTCGATACAGCACCTTGTAGTCATCGGAGAAATCCGTATCGAGAATATCGAGACGTCCGACATTTCTGTCGTCCCCAACCGCAATACCCATCGTTGCGGTTTCCCGGCCATCGTGGTTGACGGCATACCCTGACTCGAAACTTAGATCTTCGAAAGTGCCATCTCCCTTGTTCCGGTAGAGATAGTTCGGTGTGGAATCGTCGGCTACCAGCAGCTCTGGCTTGCCATCGCCGTTCAGATCCACGAACAGGGATGTTAGACCGTAATAGCCGGGAGCATCGGCCACCCCGGATTTTTGGCTGACATCGGTAAACTTTCCATCGCCATCATTGTGGAAGAGATGATCGTGTTCACCCCTGAGTCCGCGGGGCCCGCAAAAGACGCTGGTCCCGCGGTACTGACAGTAGTTTGAGACCACGGAGTTCGAGCCGACTGCTGGTGGGTTATGGAAGTCATATGTGGTATAGCCGGGCACAAAGAGATCCAGCCGGCCGTCGCCATCGTAGTCTCCGAATGTGGGGCCGGTTGACCACCCGCCGAGCGTGACGCCTGCTTTCTCGGCAAGGTCTGTGAAGGTGCCGTCGTGATTGTTGTGATAGAGGCGGTTCTTACCCATATTCGTGACGTATAAATCCGGCCAGCCATCGTTATCGTAGTCACCGACGGCGACGCCTACGCCCCAACGATCGTTGGTCACGCCTGCGTGTGCCGCCACATTGCTAAATGTGCCGTCGTGATTATTATGAAAGAGCGCTGCATGCGGTGACTCAGCTTTTCCGTTGATGGCATCGTAGGTCATGCCATTGACGAGATAGATGTCGAGCCACCCATCGTTGTCATAGTCGAGCAGCGCGACGCCGCTACCGAGTGACTCCACGATATAGCTTTTGGCAGCAGAACCTCCGGCGTAATGCCATGCAGTTAAGCCTGCCTGTTTGGAGACGTCCTCGAAGACCACTGGGCCATTCTGCACAAAGCCGCCGGCAGTAATGGGACGGTGTTCCGCATCGTGTATCGGAGCGTAAACACCGCCGGTACTTGCGCCACCCTGAGGCGCGTTATCCTGCTGTGCCCCTGCGGAGCCGCACAGGAAGATCAAGGATGCAAGTGCGCCGGCTTTCGAAAGCTCGCGAATCAGCACGGCTGGCCGCGCGATCTGCTGTTCCAATTCAGCCGCCGTCGATCAGTGAGCCGTGCTCTTGATGTCGATGGATTCATTTGCCTGTGCGGCGACCCCTTCGCTTTGACGGCGCTGCAGGCGGCCGTAAGCGCGGGTTTCTTCCTGCGCCGCCGCTGTTTTCCCCTGCGTTCTGTACACGGAAGCAAGCAGGAAGTGAATGGATGGTTCGTCGGGGCTCTCCTTCTCCGCGAGAAGCAGGTCGGACAGTGCATCGTCGTGTTTTCCAGTCTTGATCAATGCGCGCGCGCGATCGACTCGAGCTTGCATGAGTTCTGGACACAACTCCACTGCCTTGTTCAAATGCATGAGTGCCTCTGCGGGCTCGCCGTTCGCCTCGAGGATCGTGTTGCCCAGCTTCCAGTGGGCCGTGCAGTTATTTGGATCGTGAGTCAGGCCGGCCTCGAATTCTGTACGCGCTGAATCCCACTTGCTGATGGACCAGAACGTGTTCGCCATGTGGATATGCGGATCAGGCTGATCTGGAGCCAAGTCTATCGCTTTCTTGTATTCAACGAGCGCCCCGTCGTAATTGTGCATGCTTTCATCGATCTCGCCCGCTACCTCATGGGCAACGACGGAGTTGGGATCTATCTGGTTGATTTTGCCGAGCGAGTTTTCCGATAACTGCAGGTAAGTCTTGCCTAGCAAATACCATGCATCCTGATCGCGCGGATTCTCTTCTGTATAAGTCTTCAACTGGTTGACAGCGTCGTCATATTTATAAAGACGGATGAGAACCTTCGCCAGGGCCATCTGTACTACAGCGTCCTTCGGGCTAGCACGAAGGGCAGTTTTGAGTGGCTCCTCGGCCTTCTGCACCTGCCCGGTCTCCATATAGCTCATTCCCAGCATTGCCGAAGCAGTGGGCATATTCGGGTTCAGCTTCAGCCCTTGTGAGAGCGTCTGTGCAGCGTGTCCATAATCCCGCCGATTGAAATAGAGACGTCCAAGGTTGTTGTAGGCAGCAGCGAGATGTGGGGCCAGGCGAATCATCTCGCGATACTTTTCTATGGCGGTCGAAATATCCTGGTGCTGCTGCGCGGCCTGTGCCTGCGCGTACAACTGTTGCACTTGGGGGGTCACTTCATCCCGCTGCTGTGCATGCATTGCCAGACAGGCGGCACCGCAGAGCGAGAACGCGACGATGGAGCGAAAGATACGGCGCGTGACCATAGCGCAAAGAACCGACTTCATCACACCGCATTATAGATGGCTTCAGAAAGGACCGGACTGCAGTGTCGCAGTCCGGTTGGAGAGAGTATGACGAGTCTGTTGCAGAGGTCAGAATTCTAATCGGAAGCTGACTTGTCCTTGTCGGTTATTGGGTCCCACCTGATTGTTTCCACCTTGAGTCGTGACCTGCCCGAAGGTGCCGTCGCTTTTATTGGTGTCAGGGTTCTGGAGCACTGTACGGTTGAAGACGTTGAAGTAGTCAACCTGCAGGATGCCCTGGAAACGCTCACCGAAGAAGAAGTGCTTGCGAACGTTGACATCCTCGTTGTAGTTTGCCGGATTGCGCAGCTCGGGATAGTTTCTCTGCGCATCACCCAGAACAAACGGCGATGGGGTGGCGGTGAAGGCTGTCGGGTCGAATATTTGAGGAGATGTGCCCTTACCTGAGAACGCGTCCTTCGCCCGCTTGTAAGAGGCAGTCTTCAGCGGCACCGAGGAGTTACGGTTAGGCCGGTTGAAGCCGTTCGGAAATGGAGTGCCGTTTTCAGTTACCCCAAATGCCGTACCTGCTTCATAGTCAACGATCCATCCCACCTGCCAGCCGCCGGCTATCTGACCGGTAGCTCCCTTGTTGTTGAGGTACGTCTTACCTGGCCCAATCGGCAGCTCATAAGTGCCGTTTGCTTTGAAGGTGTTCGGCTCATCAGCTGTGGATACGGCCCACTCCGGCCTCTGGTTGTATTTGTTAATGCCACCATTGGCGAAGCTGCTGAAGCCGCTGCTGGTGTTGTCGTACTGCCGAGAAAGCGTATAGCCGGCCAGGAATGCCAGACCGTTGGTGAAACGTTTCTCTACCGAGACCTGCAGGCCCTGGTAGTAGGTCGTGCCCTTCGCCTCAAAGTTGTTGAAGATGTTCGAGTACTGCGGGAAGGGCACCAGCGACTGCGCCACCGTTGCCGATCCGCCGAAGTCACTGACGAAGTTAGGGTATGGAAGTGCGTAACCCTTCGCTTGCGCTGATCCATCTTGGAAGCTCAGGTTCAGGTCAGAGCCCAGGGCGAGATACTTCGGATCCATCTGGTCGATCTTATTCAATTGACTCGGCAAGTGGATAACACGATTGCCGACCCAGGCCGCGGTAACAAAGGTGTTGTAGGGCAACTCCCGCTGCACATTGATGTTCCACTGCTGACTGTATGGGGCATAGCCGAAGTCTCTACTAAGCACGTTGATCTGGGTGCCAACACCGAGGGAAGGGCTGAAGGGTGTCGGCGCAGGGTTCGGCAATGGAGTTAAGTCCCAGAGACCATACGACGAGGTGTTGCTTCCGGTGTTGTTGCGTGTGAACGAACCAACCAGCAGGTTGCCGTAGTTCACTGCGACCTTGGAGGTGCCGTATTCATACGCGCCGCCGTTCAACCAGGCGATGGAGAAGCCCCCCTGGAACACCATCTTGGGGCTGACCTGGTAGGCGAAACCAAACCGCGGACCAAAGTGACTCCAGTGGATGTCTGCCCGGTTATAGCCAGCACAGCCTTGACAGGTGCCCAGCCGTGTGGCCGCACCTGGAATCCCGCCCGCAGCCGGATTGGTCCCGGGATTGTTGGGATCGAAAAACACAACCCGGTTGTTGTTTTCTGTGAATGGCACCTGGATGTCCCAGCGAAGACCAAGGTTCACAGTCAGCTTCGGGCTGATTTTGATGTCGTCCTGGAGGTACGGTGACACGTCGAGATTACGCAGACGCAACTCCTGCGAGTTGCTGCGGTTTGCGGAGTCCGGAAGGCCCAACAGGTAACTCGCGAAGGAACTGCCAGTTGCGCCGAGGTTGGCCGGATCAGCAGTCTGCCTTTGGCTGAATTGGAAGCGGCCACCAGCCGTCTGGTCTTCGTTGTCATCCTGATAGGAGCGCCGGAATATCAATTCCGATGTTGTAAGTATTTCGCCCCTTCGTCCACAGGTAATTATTTTCGATGGCGATGCCCAGCTTGCGGTTCACCGATGTCACCCACGAGCCGTCTGATCCCCAGTTCGCCGGCGCGTGATTTCCGTCGAAGGTGATGTTCGGAGGGACAGCACCAGCCACCACGCCGGTGAAGGTGCTCTTGTTCTGGTTGAACTGGTTGTTGATTTCTCCAATCCATCCGAAGCCCGCTGTCATCACGAGATTTGTGCTCAGTGAGTTGTTGTAGGTCAGCAGGAATCCGCTCCCCAATGCCGGTTCATATTTCTGACTGTTCAGGGGGTTTGGCGCGACGACGAAATCACGAGTTGGATTGCTGCCATCAAAGCTGTAGTTGCTGAAGCTGTTTCGCCACTGGCTGTAGTGCAGGCTCTGTTTCGCGTTCAGATTCTGGTCGATGGTGAAGCCCCACACGTGCTGGATGTGTGGATTGATGAATGGAGCGAAGCTCTTGTTGGCGTCTAATCCGCCAACGCCGCTGCCCGGGCGATCGGGATCCGGCAAGTACTGCAGCAGACTTGCGGACTGGGGGCTGATGCGGTTCGCTGGGATGATATTGCCGGGAAACTGCTGCCCGGTGAGCGGATCGAAGATCGGAATCAGTGCGCCCGTCTTACCATCCACGAAATCACTGAAATTGCCGGTCTTCTCCAGTGCCGTGGGCACTGTATTCGGATCTGTGCTTTCGCTGTTCTGCTTGTACCACTCCTGGCTGTAATGGAAGAAGGTCCTGTCGCGTCCGTTGTAGACCTTGGGAATCCAGACCGGTCCACCAACCGTAAAGCCGTAGTTGTTCTCGTGATCGGTCGGCACTCCGGGAGTCGAGGTATGGTACTTGTTGTTGAAGAAGCCGGGAGAATCGAAGAAGCTGTTGCGGTTGATCTCGAAGAGATCGCCGTGATACCGGTTCGTGCCGGATGCCATCTGGTAGGTCAAGGCACCCTGGCCCAGTCCGAATTGTGCGGCGAAGGTCGTGCGCTCGACGCGGAACTCCGAAACCATCTCGTAGGGCGGATTGAAGTTGACGGTATAGCCTTCCGTCTCCGGCTGCGGAGCGGGAACACCGTTATAGAGAATTTCCTGCTCGAAGTCGACGCCACCACTGATGCGATGAGAGAAGGTGTTGCCGGTGGTGCCCGGCGCCAGAAGTTGGAGCTGGTCGACCTGACGGCCTCTGCCACCAACCGCAGTCGGAAGGGATGCCACGACAGTTGGCTCAATCGTGCTGCCGAGCTGAGGCTGCGTCGTGTTCAGGGAAATCGCGTCCGCATTGACCTCGACCGTCTCCGTCGTCGCACCGCTAGTCAAGGTGAAGGGAACCGTCGCGGTCACCGTGACCTCGACGTTGACGTGATTCTGGATAGACTTCTTGAATCCCGTCTTTTCCACGGTGATGGTGTAGACGCCCGGCGTAAGGCCGGTTACGGCATACGTTCCGGAGCCAGTAGTCGTCGTCTTGGTCGAGACTGATGTGCCCTCATTTGTGACTGTCACGTTGGCGTCTGGAATCACCGCTCCTGACGCGTCCGTCACTGTTCCGGTGACGCCGGCATTGGCCTGCGCCCACACACCGCGCGCGGCAAAGAGCACCACGCACAACGTCAAGAACTGGATTGCAATGTGGATGGAGAGACGTGGCCTGCCACGGTCCTTGGATATGGGTGTCACAACCGCCTCCTGAAACGCTCAAATCGTTCAATTCGATAGCTGCTTTTAGATCCACCCTAGGGGTGGTCTTCGTGGGTCCCGGGTAATTCCGTGTGATAACGATCCCACACAAATCAGTGAACAACACCCTAGCCACTTACATTTTGAGCTGTCAAGGAAAAATGTCGGGCAGCATTCCGCATATGTCGAAAAGATCGACCGCCGATGCGAGAATACGTGAGTTATGGACCGATGAAGGATTCGTTCATCGATTAATAAGGACTTAGTTAACTGCTGCTGGCGTCCGGCGTGTGAACAGCGGCAAAACATCGGACAGCGCGGCATACAACACGGTTCCGCCAAGAAGCACGCTCCATCCCGAATGCATGTTGGGAGTTAGCTAGGAAGTTACCCATTCCAGGACATGTTGATCATTCCAGTTTGAAGAAGCGGGACGCTCCAGCGTTCCGCTCTGCGGATGTCTCCATTGCGATCTCCCATCGGTATGTTCATCGTTCCCAGGACGCGGTGAAACCGCCACGTCTCGAGTAAGTGGGCACACGATCGGGCACAGTGGATCCAGAGGCCGCGAGTCCGACGCTGAGACGGCGTGGAGATCTTTGAAGCTGAAGGAGAAGTGTGGTGCGCCCGGAGAGATTCGAACTCCCGGCCTATTGCTCCGGAGGCAATCGCTCTATCCAGCTGAGCTACGGGCGCACAGTTGTGATTTTACATGAGCGGCTGTAGGGAGCAGCAGATCCCTCTCTTCTGCTTCGCTCCAATCGATCTGGCGAGAATTTTCAGATGCCGCAGCGGGATTGAGAAAGGCGCCCCGGCACTGCTTCTCAGCGCTGATCGCGCTTGCGCTCGAGCTCGCTCATGGTGGACTGGATGAGTTGCTTGGCGCCGTTAATCTGGTCGAGAACAGTCTGGAGATCGAGCGCGGGCTTGGTAGGGTTGCGATTCGAGACGCAGTAGACCCCGTGCTGTCCGATGAGGATGAGGGCATCGGTGAGCATATCGAGCGAGACAGCGAGGCGGCCTCGCTCCAGTCCGAGCATAAACTCGTGCTTCTCTAAGGAATCCCGATGCTCGGCCAAGGCAGAAGCACCACTATATGGCCCAACCCCGCTTGACGTACCTGCTGGAACACCGCTTCGCAGGGCATTCTCTTCATTACGATCGGTCACTACCACTCCTTCGCGGCGGAGTCGATGGTGAGCGGCTCAGGTGTGGGCGGCCCCTTCCAGCGGAGTACAGGTTTGCGGGCTGCCGCGGTCTCGTCCATGCGCTTGACGCGCGTTGCGTGGGGTGCCTGCAGGACGAGCAGCGGATTCTCTTCGACCTCGCGGGCGATCTGCTGCATGGCGTCGATGAAGAGGTCGAGCTCTTCCTTCGATTCGCTCTCCGTTGGCTCGATCATGAGCGCGCCGGGAACGATGAGCGGGAAGGAAACGGTGTAAGGGTGGAAGCCGTAGTCGATGAGGCGCTTGGCGATGTCGCCGGTCCTGACGCCGCGCGCCTGCTGGCGCTTATCGCTGAAGACGACCTCGTGCATCGATGGCGTTTTGTAAGGCAGCTCGTAATAGCCTTCGAGCTTTTTGCGAATGTAGTTGGCGTTGAGCACCGCGTCTTCGGTGGTTTGGCGCAGGCCGTCAGGGCCGTTGGCCAGGATATAGGCGAGGGCGCGGACGAACATACCGAAGTTGCCGTAGAACATGCGGACGCGGCCAACAGAATGCGGACGGTCGTAGTCGAGGCGGAGCGTGCCGTCGGAGTTTTCGCGAACGACGGGCGTGGGAAGAAATGGCTCCAGGATTTTTTTGCACGCCACCGGCCCGGAGCCCGGACCGCCCCCACCGTGTGGCGTGGAGAAGGTCTTGTGCAGATTGAGGTGCATGACGTCCACGCCGAAATCGCCGGGGCGCGTCTTGCCGCAGAGCGCATTCATGTTGGCGCCATCCATGTACAGAAGCGCGCCCTTGGCGTGGAGGACGTCGGCGATTTTGTGGATCTCGCTCTCGAACACGCCGATAGTGGATGGGTTGGTGAGCATGAGCGCGGCGGTCTGGTCATCAACCTGCTTTGCGAGCTGCTCGATGTCGACCATGCCATGCTGGTTCGAGCGAAGGTTCTCGACCTGATAGCCGCAGATGGCAGCGGTGGCGGGATTGGTGCCATGCGCAGAGTCGGGGATGAGAACCTTGCGGCGCGGATTGCCTTTCGACTCGTGATAGGCGCGAGTAAGCAGGATGCCGGTGAACTCGCCGTGTGCGCCAGCGGCCGGCTGCAGCGTGATGCTTTCCATGCCGGTGATTTCGATGAGCGCTTTTTCGAGCGTGCGCAGCACACCGAGTGCACCCTGGGAGAGCGACTCAGGTTGGTAGGGATGCGCTTCTGCGATGCCTTCGAGGCGCGAGACGATACTCGTTGACGCGCGGGTTGTACTTCATGGTGCAGGAGCCGAGCGGATACATGCCGAGGTCGATGGCGTAGTTCCAGGTGGAGAGCCGCGTGAAGTGGCGGATGATCTCGATCTCGGAGAGCTCGGGGAGTCGCGGCTGTTTCCGTGCGCGCGGCGTCGCCGAGCAAGTTTCGTGGCGTCGGCTTCCGGCACATCGAGCGGCGGCAGACGATAGCCGCGCTTGCCGGGCGAGGATTTTTCAAAAAGCAGCGGTTCGTTCTGCGTAAGGTGCGCAGCAACCTTCTGGCGATTGCCGGTGAAGCCGTTTCCCTGTTCTGCTGTGTCGGACATAGTAGCCATCCCTTACTCCTATGCGTGAACCAGCGTGGGCTGGCTGCTGTGGCTGCTGGCGAGGACCTTCGCGGCACGGTCGATCTGTTCGCGAGTGGTGAGCTCGGTGGCGCACCACAGACTGGCGTTGCCCAGCTCCGGGTAGAAGCGCTCTAGCGAGAGGCCGCCGATGATCTTGTCTTCAAGCAGACGCGCGTTGATGGCGTCGGCTGGCTCGTCGGTGACGAGTACGAACTCGTGAAAGCGGGGTGCGTTTGCGAAGAGCAGCTTTGCTCCAGACGGTGATCCGACTTTTTGGGACAGCGCTTGCGACGCATACTGCGCCTTGGCCAGGTTGTGCAGGGCAAGCTCGCGGATGCCTTCCTTGCCATAGACGGTCATGAAGATGGTCGCCATCAACGCGACGAGCGCCTGGTTGGTGCAGATGTTCGAGGTAGCCTTCTCGCGGCGGATGTGCTGCTCGCGCGTGGAGAGCGTGAGGACAAAGCCGCGCGTACCGTCCTTGTCGACGGTCTGGCCGGCGAGGCGGCCGGGCATCTGGCGCAGATATTTTTCTTTCGCCGCGATGACGCCGCAGTAAGGGCCGCCATAGCTGAGCGCGACGCCGAAGGACTGTGCTTCCATGGAGACGATGTCCGCCTCGCACGGCGGACGCACCGCACCGAGCGAAACTGCTTCCGCAATGGAGACGATGAGCAGCGCGCCCTTCTTGTGCGCGATCTCCGCGATCGCGGGAATGTCTTCGACCACGCCGAAGAAGTTAGGCGATTGGACGAGCACGCACGCGGTTTCTTCGGTGAGCATGGCATCGAGCGCCTTGAGGTCGACTCGGCCGTCTTCACCGTAGGCGAGCACCTGCTTATCGATGTTCTGGTGTTGCGCGTAGGTGGCGAGCACTTCGCGATACTCGGGATGGACGGTCTTCGCGACGAGCGCGCTGGATCGGCCGGTGACGCGCACGGCCATCATGACCGCCTCCGCTGCGCCGGTCGAGCCGTCGTACATGGAGGCGTTGGCGATGTCCATGCCTGTCAGCTCGCAGATCATGGTCTGGAACTCGAAAATGGCCTGAAGTGTACCTTGCGTGATCTCCGGCTGATACGGCGTATAGGAGGTGAGAAACTCACCGCGCTGCACGAGCGCGTCAATGACAACCGGACGGTAATGACGATAGGCGCCGGCACCGAGAAAGCTCGTGTAGCCATTGGCGTTTTGCGCGGCGGCGTTCTTGAAAAAGTCGACGATCTCCGACTCGCCCATCTGGCGCGGGATGTCGAGGTCGCGTGCGAGACGGTATTCGGCCGGGATGCTCGCAAAGAGATCGTCGATGGAGGATGCGCCGATCTCGCGGAGCATGCTCTCGCGTTCAGCGTCGGATTTGGGCAGATAGCGCATGGTTTTTCCTTCTACCTAGAGACCGTTCTTCGATGTGCGTGATCTATTCCGGCCGTAAGGGCGATCTCAACGAATGCATCGAAGAGCAGCCCAAGCAGTTCGACCAGCATCAGTGCGTCTCTTCCTTGATATAGGTCTCGTAGGCGTCCTTCGAGAGCAGGTCGACGGCATCGGCGGCGTTGGCCACTTCGACCTTCATGATCCAGGCAGTGTGCGCGCCAGCGTTGATCTTCTCCGGCGACGACGTCAGCTCTTCGTTGACCGCGGTGACCTTGCCGGAGACGGGCGAGTAGAGATCGGAGACGGCTTTGACGGATTCGACGCTGCCGAAGACTTTGCCTTTTTCGACGGACGAGCCGACTTTGGGCAGATCGACGAAGACGATGTCGCCGAGCGAGTTCTGCGCGTAGTCGGTGATCCCGACCTTGCCCTCCGAGCCCGAGAGCTCAATCCATTCGTGTTCTTTGGTGTACTTATAGGTGGCGGGATAATCCATGGCCGGTCGTTCGATCCTCTCTGGATGCGCTGTTTCTTAAAGATGATTGTAGGGCTACGCCTGCTTTTTTTGGCGCTTATAGAACGGCGTCGGCACCACCACCCCTTTGACGGCCTGATTGCGGATTTCGACGCCGATTTCGCTGCCCTGCGCTGTGAATTCGATTGGTAGATGTGCAAGCGCGATGTTCTTCTTCAAAAAGGGCGCGGGCGAGCCGGAGGCAACGGTGCCGATTTTCCTTCCATCAGGCGAAAGGACGGCGTAACCGTCGCGAGCAATGCCGCGCTCGGTCATTTCCAGCCCCACAAGCTTGCGCTTCGGCCCCCCACTAGCGCGAACGGTTTCGAGCGCATCGCGGCCGATGAAGTCGCCCTTGTCGAACTTGGCGTAGCGATCGAGGCCAGCTTCGAAGACATTGATCTCATCTGAAATTTCGTGGCCGTAGAGGGCCATCGCCGATTCGAGGCGCAGGGTGTTGCGCGCGCCCAAGCCGCAGGGCAAGATGCCGAATTCCTTGCCCGCTTCCAGGACTTCATTCCAGACGCGCTCGCTGGTGGGCACGTCGGAGGGCACGTAGATCTCGAAACCATCTTCACCGGTATAGCCGGTGCGGGCGATGAGCGTGTTGTATAGGCCGCAGACCTTGCCCCAGGTGAACCAGTAATTTTTGATGCCGTCGAGGTTGCTGTCCGTCAGCTTGCGCATGACATCGACGGCCTTTGGACCCTGGATGGCGAGTTGCGTGTAGTAGTCGGAGTAATCGGAGACGTGCACGCCATGCATCCTGCCAACGTTCTGGCGCACCCAGTTGACATCCTTTTCGCGCGTGCCGGCGTTGATGACAAGCAGATAGTCGTTCTCGGAGAACTTGTGGACGATCACGTCATCCACAAATGTGCCGTTGGGAAAGAGCAGCGCCGAGTAGTGCGCCTGGCCCTCCTTGAGCTTCGACGCGTCGTTCATGGAGATGTGCTGGACAGCGGCGAGCGAGTTGGGCCCGCGGAGCTGGATGTCGCCCATGTGCGAGACATCGAATACGCCGACGCGCGGTGCGCACGGCCATGTGCTCGGCGATGAGGCCGGAGTACTCAACCGGCATATCCCAGCCGCCGAAGTCGACCATCTTGGCGCCGAGACGGCGATGGGTGTCGTTGAGTGCGGTCTTGCGAAGTGCTGCGGGCGCGGCAGTGGTGGACACAGGTACAGGAGTCCTTTAATCGGGGTTGGCGAACTGTCTAGGGTAGCACCGGGATCGAAATCCTGTTATTGGGCTCCTGGGCCTTTTCCTACTCTCGGCAGGCGGTGCTAGGCCCCGCTCTGCGCGGCGTCAATCTTGCCCAGCAGCCATTGCAGGCCAGCCAGGTGCTGCTGATCGTGGCTGCACAGGTAATGCGCCAGACCGCGGACGGTGAGAGTGCCGTAGCCGTCAAACGCGGCGATGCGGTTCCATTGTTCTGGGGTCAATGTGGAGAGGACTTGCAGAGTCTTTGCGCGGCCGCTGCGGATCGCGGCAAGAACCTCCTCCGCATTCGCGTGCTCATAGTCGCGCTCTGTTGCGAGGTGATAACCGTCGAGAGAGTCGAGGACCGGCACTTCCTCATGCAGCATGCGATGGAAGCGGACGTGGTAGCCGTCAAGCTCGATATCCCGCACATGGCAGATTTGCCCGACAGCGGAGAAGGATTCGCTGGGAATGCCCTCCCAGGATAGCGGAGTCCAAGTTCTATACGCAGCGGGAATCGCCTCATAGAACTGCTCCAACCGTTGCGGGAACGTGGCCAGGGCGCTGCGCGTCGAGGGATCGATCATGCTGAATAGATCCCGCCGCGGCGGAAAGGATTCGGCAGTCGAGAGAAGCGTGAGGCTCACACCGGCAGCTGCGTCAGGAAGAACCGAATCCTTACCAGGCTCATCTCGATATCACTGGTCAAGGCTCCGGTCCCGGCCTTCTCCAGGATGGACAGCAGCGTGGTGAGCGATGACGAGATGATTTGGAGCTTGGGCCTGGGGGAGAGGAGCTGGGCAATCGCAGTTCCGATCTCCGCTTCCGCCTCCGCAATGTCATCGGAAGGGAGGCGAATCTTCAGTAGCCGAAGCTTGAGCGATGCCAGGATGTCGGGCAGATCATTCGCCTGGAAGAAGGACATCTCCGCGCGGGCGGCGCCCGCCGGTTCGGAAAGGGGGATCTGCCACTCGTCGCCGCGAGCAGGGGCCGCGGCGGCAACTTCCTTCTTGAACTCTTCCGGATCGAGTCCGATGGCTTCGCAGATGTTCTTCAGCTCGATCGCCGCGAGATCATCGCTGTCTTTCTTTATGTCGACGAACCGGCTGGGCAACGTCTGGGGGTCTGCCCAGGGGCTCTCGGGTTTCGAATGCAATACGCCGAGAAGCTGGGCACCCAGGCTTTCAATGACTGCGTTGTGGTCTGCGGCTTGGGCGGCGGTTTGTATGGCGGGAAGCGGCGGGGGCGCCTCGAGCGCGGCTTCCACCTGGTCGATGCCGGCCTGCGTGATGGAAACGATGCACTGGAGTCGAAGCTTAATCCAGTCCTTGTCCACCAGCGACTGGAGGATGGTTTCCGCTTCTGCTTCCTCCAGATGCAGCTCTTCCACGATGGTCTCGATGTAGATAGACGCTGTGTCGCTATTGTTCGTCCGGTCGTAGAGCGAGCGCAGGAATGCAGAGCAGTGCTTCGGAACCGCATCCTGTGAGCAGGGTGCGGCGTCTTCCTCGATCCCGAGTTGAATCATCCGGGCCATCTGGGTGTCTCAGGATAATCGCGGATGCCGCGGTTTCTCAGGAATATCTCGTCTGGTTCAGGGGTCGCTACGTTACGATTTCGTTTCGGGAGACGGTACTGCTGAGGTCTGTCTCTTGCTTACGCGCTCAGACGCTCCTGGAAAACGCGAATGGCGACGAGGCTCTCGCTCGTCTCGCTGGTCCAAGACCAGCTGGCGCTTTCAAGAAGAGATGAGAGCGTTTTCAGCGATGCTGCGAGGATCCGCGCCTTCGGTTTGGGCGATGCAAGCTGCGCACGCGCGGTGTCGATTTCGGCTTCAGCCTCCGCCAGGTCGTCAGGCGCAAATCCAAGCTTTGGCAGTTTCACTCTCAGGGACTCCAAAATGACATCAAGGTCGGCTTCGTTGAAGGCAAACGGAGGCCTGGTGTCCGGTTGCGGCTGGAGCGAGCTGTTGTCTGCGGCGGTGCTGACATCACGAGGTTCCTGCTCTTGGTGTCCATTCTCTTGGTGTCCATTAAGGATCGGTTCGGGGACCAGTCCATAGAGGGGGTCACTGAAAGGACGGCTGTGGTGCGGGGCGAGTTCCCCGGTGATCTCTTTCGGGTCCAATCCGATGGCTTCGCAGATCCTCTGTAGCTCAAGGGCGGCGAGCTCGTCGCTATCGTTCTCCACAATGTGGGCTGGTAATGGGTGGGCTGGTAATGGATCGATCGGTTCTTCCTGTATGGATGTGGTCGGTGCTTCCTGTAATGGCTCGATCGATGCTTCATTGACCGGTGGTTTTCCGGTCGGGCCCTGCGCGATGGTTGGCTGTGCGGTCACCGGCTTCCAGGCAATGCCTTGCGTGGCTGGAAAGTGCGGCGTCGCTTGCTCCGGCTGCTCCAGCGCAGCTTCCAGTTCGTCGGCGCCCGCTTGGCTGATAGAGATGATGTGTCCCATCACCACCCGGATCAAGCGCTTTTCGGCGAGATAGTGCGCCGCAGCTTCCGCCTCCATGCGGCCAAGGCCGACAGCGTCGCCCACCTCATGGATGTAGAGCAGCACCCTCTCGCTGCCTCGGCTCATCTCGTAAAGACAGCGCATGAAGTCGAAGCGCTGCTTTCGCCGTTGTTCGAGAGTCGCAGCCATGCCGCGTCCCTCCTCCTGGGTAGGTCTGGGGGCCCAGATCCGAGTTTCCGTCGACTGCCTGCCTTGTTCAAAGGATAATCCTGAGTGCAAGCGGGCAGGAGCTTCTTCGGTGGCACGATGTATGGAGAGATGGTTCCTCCAGCTCACACTTGTGATGGAACTTAGCTTCATCGGAAGGTATACGCATGCAGACGATCAAGACGTTTCTCTGGTTCGACGGTAAGGCGGAGGAGGCGGTGAACTTCTGGATCTCCGTCTTCAGGGACGCGAAGAAGGGTGCGGTGCACTACTACGCGGAGTCGTTTCCCGACCCGAAGTGGCGGGGCAAGGTGATCACGGCGGCGTTCACACTGCGCGGGCAGGAGTTTGTGGCGCTGAATGCCGGTCCGGACTTTCAGTTCACGCCGGCGGTCTCCTTTATGGTGACCTGCGCGACGCAGCAGGAGATTGACGAGTACTGGGCGAAGCTGACGGACGGCGGCAAGACGATGGCGTGCGGCTGGCTGACGGACAAGTTCGGGGTGACCTGGCAGATCACTCCGGAGAAGCTGGAAGCGATGCTGAACGATCCGAATCGGGAGAAGGCGGCCCGGGTGATGAACGCGATGATGGGGATGGTGAAGCTGGATATCGCCGCGTTGGAGAGGGCTCACGAGGGGAAATGAGCACCACTCATTCATGACAACTATGATTCGTCCTGTCTGTCGCGCGGATTATGCCGAGTGGCTTCCGCTTTGGGAGGGATACAACCGCTTCTACGGGCGCTTCGAGGCGACGGCGCTTCCAGAAGAGATCACGCGGATGACGTGGTCACGGTTCTTCGATGCGTATGAGCCGGTGTGGGCGTTGGTGGCCGAGTCGGATGAGCGGCTGGTGGGACTGGCGCACTATATGTTCCACCGCAGCACGATCACGATTGAGCCGACGTGCTATCTGCAGGACCTGTTTACGGCAGAGGCCGCGCGAGGCAAGGGTGTGGGGCGGAAGCTGATCGAAGCGGTATACGAGCAGGCGCAGCTGGCTGGTGTGGTGAATGTCTACTGGCGGACGCATGCTTCGAACGCGACGGCGCGGCGACTATACGACTCGGTGGCTCAGGATTCCGGGTTTCTGGTGTACAAGCATCGCCTGGAGCCGTGAGGCGGCTGAATCGTATCCAGCGGTGGCGCATCTTCATATAACCGGTAAATTTGTGTTTCTACGGTGTTGGAGGGGTGATGAGCCGTCGTTTTGCAGAGCTTGCCTTCACGCCTCTGGTGAAGGAACAACAGGAGAGACACGGCAGCCGGCGGCAGTATGCGCGGATGGAAGAGATCGGAGAGGCGGGCGACCAGCTGACCGATTTCGAGCAGGAGTTTATCGCCGGACGCGATGGGTTCTACATGGCGTCCACCAGCGAGACGGGGTGGCCGTACATTCAGTATCGCGGTGGCGCACAGGGCTTTCTCCATGTGCTGGACGGTCAGACGCTGGGCTTTGCCGACCTGCGCGGTAACAAGCAGTACATCAGCGTGGGCAATCTGGAGCACGATGATCGCGTGGCGCTCTTCTTCATGGATTACGCGCACCAGCTCCGGCTGAAGATTCTGGGACGCGCCAAGGTGCATGAAAACGATGCGGAGTCGGCGGAGCTGCTGGCGAAGCTGCGGGTGCCGGGGGAGAAGACGCCGGCGGAGCGCGCGATCGTGATACGCGTGGAGGCGTTTGATTGGAACTGTCCGCAGCACATCACTCCGCGGTATACGCAGGAAGAGCTGGCGGCGACGCTGGAGCCGATTCGCAAACGGATGGATGAGTTGGAGGCGGAGAATGCCCGACTGCGCAAGCTGGTGAGTGAGCCGGCGGCAACTTCTTAATCGTCGCGAACAGGGTGATGTGCCCTCTACCCCTCCCCCCTCCCGCTCCGGGAGGCTGGCTTGTATCTACATTTGAATCATCGGGTTAGGTGCTCTCCCGACAGCCAAATTCGTCTTTCTAAATGAGTTATCGGTAAATTCGTCCAAACATTGAAGTTATGGGTCAAGAAAAAGCCACCCTGGCGGTTCCACTTTTTGAGAATGGAACGGCCACGGTGGCTTTTTGGGTTTTCTTGTCCTTGGGGATCGTGGTTAATCTCTATTTCCAGACTAGCAAATTGACCTTATATAACCGGCAAATTCTTGCGGATTCGCGCCAAGGGCGATTCGTTTTGGGACTGGCCATCCGGGCGAGAGCGCCTTCCCAGTGTCGTCAACGTGCGAGGAAGTGTCGTGCGGTAAGCGCGATGGACCAGCCGATGATGAAGATGTGAATGGCGAACTGGGTCAGCGCAAACTTGAGATTGAAGGATCGCTTTGCGCGGCGTGAGAGCGGGAGCACGATGTAGAACATGACGACATAGACCGCGATGCCGTAGAGTGCGCCTGCGATGAGTGCGTGCTGGAGGAGGAATGGCAGCTGTTGGCTAGCGACGATATAGATGGTTGCAATGATGAACGAGATAAGGAAGTGAAGGGCGAGCCCGAGAATGGCGGTGCTCGCGCCAGCTTCGAAGGCGCGCGGACCGAGGAGTCCGCTGGCCACGGTTTGCCAGACGCGCAGCGGTTTGATGTTCAGGGTTGCGGCCTGCGTGGCGGCTGCGATGGCGTCGAGGACGCCACAGACCAACGTGGCCGCGAAGATTGCCTGTAGAGTGTCGGTCATCTGCTGGGCTCGAACTGTCTTTTAGATTCCCTTGAGAGCCGATGGGCGCGGCTTTCAATGCTTCATCCGGCTTGCTGGCGGATTGTGATCGGTTTGATTTACTGCGTGCTTGAGTGTACCGGGACATCCGTTACGCCGTGGACCTGAGACATCCATTACAAGCCCCTTGCGCTGCTCTGTCCTCTCCATGGCCTGTTTTGCCCGGTGAGCGAGTTTACGTGATTAGTAAAAACCTTATCTCCCCGTAGTCACTGCGTCATAGGCACTCTTCAGGCTGGGGTCGTTCAGGCCAACCGCGTCAAGCTGCTTCGTGATTCGGCTGCGCACGGCTTCTGAGTCGGGGAAGCTCTTGTCAGTCCAGAAGCGCTGCGCCGGATCAAAGTAACCCGAATCACGCAGGAACCACGCTCCGTACATCTGGGCATCGCCAAGAGTGTCGTCGATCTCGCTTGTCTTAAACAATCCGTCTTTTTTTAAAGATTGCGAAAGGCACCAGTCAAGCATCTGCTGAATCTCGTTTCGAACGCTCGCGCGGGTTGTTTCATTGAGCGAGGGCCACGCGTACCGAAATACGATCACCAAGTCCCAATTCAGGTGGTTTTCGTAATGCCCGCTCATGCGCGGGCCGGCTGGAAAATCTAGCTTGTCGAGCTCTACGAGTCGCCGCGCGATCTGATCGAGGTGCTGGACCTGCCCATGAAGATCACTGATCACATGGAATGTGATCCCCGTATCGTCCATCTTCCACACACGCCCGTAGCGGTCCACCGCCCATTGTCCCCAGCACCCAGTCTCGCGATTCTGCCACTTGTCAACATACCGGCGCATCGCGTCATCCAGGCGCGGATCGAATGTGTAGCCGGTTTGCTTGTGTCCGTAGAGCAGTCGCATCATCGCCGAGGCGGTCTCGTCAAGTTCTTCCCGCTTGAAGTCACCTGTACGCGTGAAATCATCGTAGAGAGCCGAGTCGAGCTGCGCATCGAGATTCTCAGGCGAGTTGATGCGGTCCAGGAGGCGTAACGGATATTTCGGCTGACTTTCGCGCGAGAGTCCGTCTTCAACTGTGTAGTAGAACCGCAAATACCACACGTTGGGGTCGATGCCCATACCCCAGCTGCCGTCGTCTGGCTGTTGTTGCGCAGCTTGGGCCTGCAAGCCGGGTTCGTTCAGGCTATGGCGCAGATCTTCGATGCGCGCTCGGGTTGTCTGCACATCCTGCGTGAAGTTGATCCGCCATCGGATTTCCCTGTAGATGTGCATGGAAAACTGCATATTCTCGCCGGCAGCCAGGTGCCGGTCGAGTTCGCGAATCAGCGGACGCAGCTCCGGGTTGAGCTGCTTCAGTCGCCTTTCGCGCGCAACGCGCAGAGCGGCAAAATCCCAATAGAAGACTGCATTGCGCCAGCGGGTATTCCATGCTGATTCGCCCGCGGCGGTCGGCGGCGTGAAGATTCCCGCGCCATAAATGCGGTACGCGATGATTCCGCGCTCGATGTCTCCCCAGCACACCAGGACGCCAATCCCAAACGCGAACAGAAGCGTGATCGGAATGTACACGCGTCGTTTCATCCGGAGCGTACGCAACCTCCTCCTCAGATTACTCAAGAAATTGCTCAGGACTGAGGAACCATAGCCGTCGCGCTTCGCTGTAAACCATGTCTTTGGTCTGTTTTGTAACGCAAGTGCTCAGTACGCTCATGCTCTTCCCCACTGATGGTTATCCTCAAGAAGTGACACAGAATATTTACGACAACGCGGAGTTCTTCGAGAACTACAGCCTGATGGAGCGCTCGCTTCGAGGGCTGGATGGCGCCCCGGAGTGGGCGTCGATGCGGGCGTTGGTGCCGGATCTGCATGGCCGCAGGGTGGTTGACCTGGGCTGCGGCTATGGCTGGTT
This sequence comes from uncultured Acidobacteriaceae bacterium, assembly GCA_963737035.1. Lineage (GTDB taxonomy): Bacteria > Acidobacteriota > Terriglobia > Terriglobales > Acidobacteriaceae > KBS-83. Next base: position 235,376 of record CAVTRJ010000015.1, read on the forward strand.
CTGCCGCTGGGCCAGCGAGCAGGGCGCAGCGCAGGTGCTGGGGTTGGATGTGTCGGAAAAGATGCTGGCGCGGGCGACAGCCGACACGTCCGATGACAGGATCACCTATCGCAGAGTGGATATGGACTCGCTGGAACTGCCGGAGGCTTCGTTCGATGTGGCGTATAGCTCGCTTGCGCTGCACTACATTGCGGACCTGGCCAGACTGCTGACGACGGTGCATCAAGCGCTGGGGCCGGGCGGACACTTGATCTTTTCGATCGAGCACCCGATCGGCATGGCGTCGACCCGTCCGGGATGGCTTGTGGATGCAGATGGCCGCAAGCGATGGCCGGTCGACAGCTACGCAGTGGAAGGACCGCGCACGACGGATTGGCTGGCGAAGGGTGTTGTGAAATATCACCGGAGGATGGGGACGACGCTGAACCTACTGATCCGGATCGGATTCACTCTCAGTCATGTGGAGGAGTGGGCGCCGACGGAGAGCCAGATTGCGGCGCGGCCAGAGATGGCGGAGGAACTGGAGCGGCCTGCGTTTTTGCTGGTTGCGGCTCGGCGCGCGGGGTGAGCTAAGCCCCGGGCGCGATCCCATCCTGCCCCGGGGAGAAGACTCATCGACTGGAATTGCCCGCAGCACATTACTCGCCGGCGAACTTCGCGCGCGCGAATCCGACGGGCCGGAAATAGACTGCCCGCGCAGCGAAATCCGCCTATCTGCTGGACGGTGTGCTCCAGGCCATCAGGAAGCGATCCGCAAGCTCAAGAGAAACCTGGCCGTTGAGGTACTCGTGAATCTGCAAAAGGAGTGCTTCGCGACTGGATTGTTCAGGCCCACGTCTCAAACGCGAGATGTGCACCCGCTTCCTTCCCGAATCCTGGTGTGAAATGCCGAATGATGGATGAAACGTTCGCGTCTTGAGAGTCACAACTCGATGGGCCCAGAGCATCTTATTTTCAATCCACCACAGGACGGTCCACCATGCACCATCTATCTACCTTGCCGCAGGCGTCTGCGGCTTGTGTACCTGCTGGAGTGACAGATCAGCAAGGGAAGGACGCTTTTGAGGTGCGCTTTGGCACGGCGACCGCCGAAGCCACCAAGACGGGGAGCGTTGCACACTCGACCAACGGCGATGAGAACCTGGCCGATCACTCGGGCAGCTATACAAAGTGCCTGCAGCAAGCGGGCTTTGGAGTTGTTGACCCTGGGGCATTCACCAAGTTCAAGGCAGCGCTGACCAGTGGCGACCCGGCCGATTTTGAGGTTGCCGGACTGCTGGGCGGAACGCGCAAGCTAAATGGGCCGCTGGGGGCCTATGCGCTGACGCTGGTGGGGGCGGACTCACAGTGCTTCGGCGATCCGATTGTGCCTCCGCCACCTTCTGTTACGAGCAAAGAGTATGCGACGGAGCTGGTGGAGCTGTACTGGGCTTCACTGCTGCGCGATGTGCCATTCAGCGAATATGAGCACAATGCAACGGCACAGGCCGCTGCGAATGAACTGACAGCGCTGAAGCAGTGGTATAAGGGGCCGCTCGATGGCGGCGCGGTAACGCCGCGTGTGCTGTTTCGCGGCGGATTCAACGGGCCCCATGCCGGCTATTTTGCCGGAGAAAATTTCGGACCGTATATCTCACAACTTTGTATCCAGCCGACCAACCTGGGGGCGCAAGCGATCGACCAGAAAATGCAATCCTTCGCCGCCGGGGTGGATTACATGACGGATCCGGCAGAGTGGCAGGATGTGCAGAGCGGCGTATCTACGCCGACGACAAGCGCGCCGATCATGCTCGATCCGAAGCGGCGCTATATGCACAACGGACGCGCGCTTGGGGCATTTACTCACCAGGATGAGCTGTACCAAACCTACCTGGTAGCGTATCTGTGCCTGAACACGCTGGGAGTACCGGCGAACCAGAGCTCCCCGTACAAGACGTTGAAGCAGCAGCAGCCATTTGGGACATTTGGCGGTCCAGACATCGTGGCGACGCTGGGAGCAGTGGCGCGCGCGGCGATCAACGCGGTGTGGTACCAGAAGTGGCTGGTGCATCTGCGTCATCGTCCGGAGTCGGGCGGCGGGCTGGTGTATTTGCAGAAGACCGGCGCGGGGATGGCGGACGCGAAGGTGGACCCTATCGTGCTGGATTCGGCGGCCGTGCACCTGAGCTATTTGCGCAATAATAGTTACCTTTTATCGCAGGCGTTTCCCGAGGGCTCGCCGGCGCATCCGGCATATCCGACGGGCCACGGCACAGTGGCCGGCGCATGCATTACGGTGCTGAAGTTTTTCTTCGAAGGAACAACGCCGATCGTGAACCCGATTGCGCCATCGGCTGACGGACTTGCGCTTGAACCGTACGTCGGGACAGATGCCGGACACATGACGATCAACGGCGAGCTGCACAAGCTTGCCCACAATATCTCCTTCGGACATGGCATTCATGGGGGCATCCACTGGCGCAGCGACACGGACTATTCCCTGCTGCTAGGCGAGGCGGTAGCGCTGAAGTTTCTGCAGGACCAGGCATACACGTATGAGGAGAAAGTGAAGGTCACGCTCACGAAAATGGATGGCAATTCGATAACCATCAAGAACACATAGTCGATGTTTTTCAGAGGAAACGAGTCAGCAGTTGGCACGGGAGTGAGTTGCGTGACGTAAGCGACTCGCTCCTGCCCCAAACAATGAGCGGATTGTGATCGCAGGTTCGACACGCACAATCCAAATGTCTATGTAGACTGGCCCGCTGCGTGGTATGTTGTCCGGGCAAGAAGTCTGTCTGGCTGCCGGCTTGAGCTGAGATTCTCCCCTGGGCCTTGCGTAGATTCTGATTTCCCCGTTGGAGACCTTGATGGCGACAGAGGCGCTTGCTACACCGACATCCCTGCCTGCGCGGCGTGCGTACCGGCCAGTCAATCGCACACACGAGCGCATCTTCTTTGGCGGCATGGCGATCCTGCTCTGCGTGATCGTCTATATCGGATTTTCGCCTACTTATTTTGGAGCCGGCATGCTGCGGGCTCCGCTGCCGAGTCCCATCCTGCATGTGCATGGCGCGGTGTTCACGCTGTGGATGTTTTTGTTTCTGGTGCAGTCGGCGCTGATCTCGGCGCGTCGCGTGAAGTGGCATCGCTCGCTCGGTATCGTTGCATTCTGTCTTCCGCCGATCATGATTGTGCTGGGAGTGATTGCGGCCATTGATGCGCTGCACCGCAAGGTGAGGATCGGGCCGCTGGATCCGGCGGTCTCCTTTGCGATACCGACGATTGGCATCGCATGCTTTACCTTGGTGATCTTCGCGTCGTGGCGAGCGCGGCGTCGACCGGATGCTCACAAGCGCCTGATCCTGCTGGCGACGGCGAGCTTGTGCGAGGCGGCATTCGGGCGTTTTCCGTGGGACCGCATGGGAGTCTCACCCGCCGCCGGTGCGGTGACCGGGATGGGCATCCTGGCGTTGCTGCTGATCCTCTACGATCTGTTCTCGCTTCATCGGATTCACCGCTCGACGATGTGGGCAGCGCCGCTGACCTTCGCTGTCGCAGCATTGTCTGTGCCCATCGGCATGACCGCGGGATGGCATGTCTTTGCAGCCTTTGTGAATCGCGTGGTTGGCCCGTATATCTAGCTGATGCTCGTGACTGAATGGAATAGCCCACATCTCAAAGGCGAGATGTGGGCATCCTGAACTACCAGCGATAGATGGTGAGCTTGTGGATGTAGGAGGTCACCGAGCCGCTGCCGGCACTTGAACCTTCTATCTGGTATTGAACATCGATGGTGGCTGGCGCCCAGCCGAGGAAATGCGCTGACTCGCGCGCGTAGCCCCAGGCGTGGTGCGCGCCATCGAAATCGACCCAATCATGAGTGACGACGCCGTTGGCGTCGCGGTGCATACCGATCTGAACGTGATGCCAGACGTTGGGCGCCCAGTTTCGCGGGTCGCATTTGATACCGGAAGCCCACCAGTGATCGAGCTTTCCAGAGGTATAACCGGCTTCCCAGCTTCCAACGGTACCCGCGCACTGGGTGGACAGAATCACCGTTTCGCCATTGGCGGTCACCTGGTTGATATCCATTTCGAGATTCAGCACCTCGGAGGGATGGGGAAGCAGGACATAGGTGTCCAAAACGAAATGCGTGACGGCGGAATTCTTTGCGACGTTCAGACTCCAGCGTTCGCCGGCGCGATCGGAGTAGGTCATGTAAAGCTCGCGGGCGTCGTCGTAGAGAGGCGTGGTTGCGGGATATACAGATGAACCTCTGGATGAGCCCGGCGTGCCGCCGTCATGAATTTGCTGCCATCCGTATTTTCCATCAAGATCGCCGGTGGAGACGGCGTTGGCGGGAACGCCATAGGTGGATGTGGATGGCGGCGGTGGGGCGGTGGTGCCACCGCTGCCTACCGTGAATTGCGTGTTGACTACAGGGCATGCACCACGACTGGTCCAGGATTTGAAATGGACAACATGTGTTCCGGCAGCAAAGACCTGCTTCGCTACGTCGATGTCGTAGGCAGTTGCGCCGCGGACGAGGGTGCTGCTGTTGTCGATGGAAAATCCGAAGGCCGAGGGAGGCACACCCTCACAACCGATGTTGTGCGCGCGGATCCACACGGGAGAAGAAACGTGTGTGCCGTTCACGGGACTGGCGATGGTGACATCGGAGGCGAAAGCCGGATGAGCTAGCACTGCTCCGGAGAACGCTGCGACAAGAGCCAGGCGGCGAGTGGCTGCGAGGCACAGAGATAGATGGATTCGCCTGGAAAGCGGCATGGATTCTCCACGAGAGATAGATATGGAGGCCCTGGGGAATGGGGCCAAGTATACGCCGCGCGGATGAATGCGTCAGAGGGATGCGGATATTACTTCGAGTAGCCGAAAACAGCCCGTAGCAAGGCGCATTTCCCGAAATGGGCGGATAGGCCCATACCTCGGAGTTAGATAGGGAGTGCCGGCGTTTGCCGTAACTTCATCCCTATCTCTCGAGCGTTCGGTTTTGCCGAGTTATTCGTAGCGGAGAGCTTCTGCTGGTGGGACGGAGGTGGCGCGGCGGGACGGCAAGATACATGCGAGGAGCGCGCTGAGAGCAAGCAGCGCCGCGGCGGCGAGCAGACTGTCCGCGGCGAAGGCGCTGTGCATCCAGTGGGCGAGAAGCTTTCCTAAAAATGCATCGAGGGCGAGGCCGAGTGCCACGCCGATGATGGTGCTGATGAGGGCGATGCGTCCGGCGACCCACAGGATATGCGCGCGTGGTGCGCCGAGCGCGAGACGGACGCCGAACTCCGTTGTGCGCTGCGCGACGCTGTAGGCGACGACGCTGAAGATGCCGACGAGGGCGAGGGCGAGCGCCATGGCGGAGAAGACGCCGAACAATATGGAGAACAGGCGCTGGCGGCTGTACTGGGAATCGCGCTGGATGGCTTCGTTGAGGGTGAAGGTGCCGTTGGCGACCTGCTGATCGGAGGCCACGGAGGCAATGGCGGCGCGGATCGAGTGCAGGTAGGTGAGGGGCTCGCCCTGGGTGCGAACGAGGAATTGGGCGAAGGGGGGCATGAGCGTGGTGTAGGGAATGTAGATGGCGGGAACGACAGGGCGATCGATGCCGTCGTTGCGCGCATCCGCGACGACGCCGAGAACCTGACGCCATGCGTTGCTTTGGCTGGAGATGGCATCGAGCGGGCCTACAACGTGCATTCCGGGTATGCGCAGCTGACCCGCCAGAGGATTGGTCTTCGGCCAGTAGCGACGGACGAAGCTCTGATTCACAATGGCGACGAAATCGCCGCGAGTATTTTCCGGCGGATTCCAGGTACGGCCGCGAAGCAAGGGGATGCGAAGCGTCGCAAAGTAGTCAGGGCTGACGGAGTGGACGCGGACGGATTGATTTTCGCCGTGCGGTATGCCGCTGATGTCGACGGCGGATTCTTCGGCGCCAGTATATGGGGGCGCCACGTTGACCCCGATTGAAACATCGCGCACGCCAGGAACTGCGGCGATCTTTCGCTGGATTTCTTCGATGTATGCGGTACGTGCTTCACGCGATTTCACACTGTCCCATCGCTGCGCGTTGCGGAAGGGCAGCATGATGCCCACCTGCATGACGTGATTGGGATCGTAGCCAAGGGGAAGCTGCGTGAGATGGAGAAAGCTGCGGATGGCGGTGCCCGCGGTGGCCATGAGCAACAACGTGAGCGCAACCTGAGCGGCGATGAGGACGCTCCAGCGATGCTTTGCGGGAGCCGCGATAAGGCCGATCTGCCTGCCGGGGAGCGTACGTGCGGGATCGTGACGCGAGAGACGCAATGCGGGGACAAGACCGAAGAGGATGCCGCAGAGCAACGCTAGCGCGACGGAGAACGCGAGGATGGGCAGGTTGATGCGGATGACGGATTCCTGCGGGAAAGAGTCCGGCGACAGCTGCATGGGCAGCCGGGCGAGCCAGTACGAAGCTGCCACACCGAGGGCGGCGCCCGTGAATGAGATGACAAGAGCCTCGACAAGCAACTGGCGAATGATGCGCCAGCGGCTGGCGCCAATGGCAGAGCGAACGGAGAGTTCGTGCTGGCGCGCCCGGCCACGGGCGAGAAGAAGGATGGAGCAGTTGGCGCAGCCGATGATGAGCAGCAACAGCACGCCCGCGAGAAGCAGGAGGAGTGTACGACTGATGTTCTGCTGAAAGGGCGCGGCGATGGGCTGGAGTTGGAGGTGCCACTTCTGCGGAAAGTGCGCTGGATTTTCTTTGGCGAACTGCCGGACGAGGGCAGTGAGTTCCGCATCGGCCGCGGCTGGGCTGACGTGGGGCTTGAGCTTGATCCACGGGATGTAGGGCGAAGTCACCGGTGGATTGACGCTGTCGTGCAGCAGGCCGCGCGGGAGATAGAGGTCGCCGGTACCCGTGGTGTCGTTGAAGGTAAAGCGGCGGGGCATGACACCAACGATGGTGTAGGGGACGTGATCGAGCTCGATTGTGCGGCCGACGATATGCGGATCGCCGGCATAGTGGCGTTGCCAGAATTTGTAATTCAATACAGTTACGTGTTGGCCAAGGCCCTGATCGTCGAAGGGCTCGATGCCGCGACCGAGCAGCGCACGCACGCCAAAGAAAGTTCCGGCGTTGCCCGTGAGATAGGTGCCGAGAACGTTCTCTGGAACGTCACCTCCGGTGATCTCCATATTGGATTCCGCGAAGCCGAGCAGGCTTTCGATCGACTTAGCGTGGCTTAGCGTGTCGAATTGCGGCTTCATCGTGGCGAACCAAGTCGGTTCATCAGGGCGCTGCTCGTTGATGAGGACAGGGTTCACGATGCGGTCGGCACCAGCGTAGGGGAAAGGATGCAGCAGCGCGGCATAGATGAGCGAGAACATCGCCGTAGTGGCGCCGATGCCGAGCGCGAGCGAGAGCACGGCGACGGCGGCGAAGCCGGGATTGCGGCGCAGAGCGCGTAGCCCGTAGCGGATGTCGCCGCCGAGCTCGTCGAAGATGCGCAGGCCGATGGCGGCGCGGTAGTTTTCATTCTGCACTTCGGGCTGGCCGAGATCGATGCGTGCTTTGCGCTGGGCTTCTTCAGCCGTGAGGCCCTGGCGCATGAGGTCTTCCTGGTAAGCCTGCTGGTGCGAGCGGAGCTCTTCTTCGATATCGTTTGCGCGGCGGGGCGCGAGGGAATGCCAGAAGTTGCGGAGGGCTGAAAGCAAGTTCATAGCTTGTCTGCCTTCTTGTCCAGGATGCCGGCGACGACGGCGGCCATGTCGGTCCACTTTGCGGTTTCGGACTTGAGCTGGCGTTTGCCGGCAGTCGTGAGCGAATAGAAGCGGGCGCGGCGATTGTTCTCCGACTCGCCCCACTCGCCTTTGATCCAGCCGCGGCGCTCCAGGCGATAGATGGCGGTGTAGAAGGAGCCTTGCAGGATTTCCAGGCGCTGGCCGGAGATCTGCTGGATGCGCAGCAGGATGCCGTAGCCGTGCAGCGGGCCAAGGGAGACGGCCTTGAGGATGAGCATCTCAAGCGTGCCCTGCGGGAGTTCCACCTGCCTTACCATGCGGTTCTCCTATTCGGGATAGGAGAGTACGCCGCGCTCTCCTATCCCGTCAAGGGGTGCTGGCCGCACGGGCGGGCGCGCCTGCGGCGCGTTTTGGGTGGTTCGCTCCGTTGTCGCTCACGGCGGGAGTTCTGGGTAATCCCGAAACTGCAGGTCCCTTCGGCTTTGCTCAGGATGACAAATGAATGAACTAGGGCAGTTTCGCCGAGGAATGGTGGAGATACTTCGTAAGTGGAATGCTTCGCGACTGGATGGATGGACCCACATCTCAAATGCGAGATGTGGGCACCCAGTGTGTCGTCGCTGCTTAGTGAGTAGACGCGGTGGCTATGTTTTCTAAGGCGGCTAGGGATTCGCGAGGAAGTTGGAGGGTTGCGGCGTCGAGATTTTCGCGGAGGTGTGCGAGCGAGGATGTGCCTGGGATGAGCAGGATGTTGGGCGCGCGCTGGAGCAGCCAGGCGAGCGCGACCTGCATGGGTGTGGCCTTGAGAGATGCGGCTACGGCGTTCAACTCCGACGATTGCAGCGGGGTGAAGCCGCCGAGCGGGAAGAAGGGCACGTAGGCGATGCCTTGTTGTGCGAGGTTGTCGAGGAAGGCGTCATCGGTGCGGTGCGCGACGTTGTAGAGGTTCTGCACGCAAACGATCTCGGTGATGGTTTGCGCCTCCGCGAGCTGCTGGGGAGTGACGTTGCTGAGACCGAGATGGCGAATGAGGCCCTGACGCTTGAGATCGGCGAGGACAGTCAGCGGTTCTGCAATCGATGCTTCGGCTGGTCCCATGACGCCGCCGACGCGGAGGTTGACGACATCGAGAACGTCGAGCGCGAGATTGCGGAGATTGTCTTGAATGCCGTCCGTGATTTCCTGGCGGGAGAGTGCGGGGATCCAGGATGCGTCTGCGCCGCGGCGGGCGCCGATTTTGGTGACGATGACGAGACCGTCGGGATAGGGATGAAGCGCTTGGCGGATGATCTGGTTGGTGACATGCGGACCGTAGAAATCGCTGGTGTCAATGTGATTGACGCCGCGGGCGATGGCTTCGCGCAGCACGGCGATGGCGGCGTCAGGATCGCGTGGCGGACCCCAGACGTGCGGACCGGCAAGCTGCATGGCGCCGTAGCCCATGCGGTGCACCGTCATGGACGTGCCGGGAAAGGTGAAGGTGCCGCCCAGGTTGGTTGGATTGGTCATTCTGTTTCCTCTCGTGTGGCCGCTGGTTGCGTGAATTGAGGCTACGCGTGTTAGATGAAGGAAGCTTCACGTTTGGAGTTCGCATTTTGCCGCACCGCATACGAGTACCGTTAGAGCCGCGCAAAACGCCCGTTCAAGCCCGTTCGGCAGCGAGCGTGACGGCGATTCTGGAGGCAACTGTTCAGGTTTTGCTGGATGTGGGGAAGGAGCGGCTGACCACCACGCGGGTGGCGGGACGCGCCGGGGTGTCAGTGGGAACGCTCTATCAATATTTCCCGAACAAGAGCGCGCTGCTGCAGGCAGTGGTGCGGCAACACCTGGATAGCATCACGGATGCTGTGGAAGCGGTTTGCCGGGAGCAGCGGGGCAAGCCGCTTTCCGAGATGGCGACGGCTCTGATCACGACATTTCTTGAGGCCAAGATGAGGAGTGCGAAGACGAGCGTTGCGCTCTATATGGTGAGCGATGACGTGGACGGCGCGAAGATCGTACAGCAGACGGGGACCCGGACGAACAAGGCAATAGTGGAGATGTTGAAGAGCGCGCGGGAAGGGCTGGCCACTGATCCAAGGGTGGTGGCTTCGATGCTGCAGGGCGCGATGGCGGGGGTGAGCCGGCGACTGTTGGAATCCGGGGCTGCGGAAAAGCAAATCGACGCGGTGCGGCAGGAGTTGGTTGTGCTGGCGTGCGCGTACCTGGAAGCATCCGCGCTGCGCGCTGTGAGCGTGACTGCTCGGCGCTCTCTTGAACACGGTGGGCATATCGGCATGGGGGATTGATGGCCCTGCTGCTGCGACCGGCGGAGCCTGCGGATGCAATGGCGGTCGCGCGGGTGCATGTGCGGTCGTGGCAGGCGGGCTATCGCGGGCTGCTTCCGGATGCGTATCTGGATGGGCTGCGGCCGGAGGATCGGGCGGCGCGGTATGACTTTGCGACGGAAGATGTTCGCCAGCCCGCGACAATGGTTGCGATCGACGATGACATGATCTGCGGGTTTGCTACGACGTCACCGGCGCGCGACTCGGATGTGCCGGAGCATGGCGAGTTGTGCGCCCTCTATATCGATCCGGAGTGGTGGGGACGCGGTGTGGGCGTGGCGCTGATCGCAGCAGCACGGGCGCGGCTGGTGGATCGGGGATTTCGCAATGCAGTGTTGTGGCTGCTCGAAGGCAATGTGCGCGCGGACCGGTTTTATCGGATGGATGGGTGGGCGCCGGATGGGCTGCGCCGCACGGATACGATGTGGGGCGTGACGGTGAACGAGGGGCGGTGGCGGCGGGATCTGGAAGTGATCTGAAGTTACTCGCTGCTTAGGCGCGCTAAGGCCCGTAGAGTTCTTCTTCACTGACGACTGGTTTTACTTCGTGTGGTTGGGCGGCGCGATGTGCGGCGCCGAACATGGGGCCGCGGGCGGGCTTTACCGGCGCGAAGCGCATGAAGCCGACGGGCACGGGAACGTCGTCGTAGATAGCCTCCATGCCGCCCTGCTTCAGATAGGTTTCGTGCCAGAAGCCGGTGCCGCCGGAGTTGCGCAGGAAATTTTGCCACCATTGGCGATGCGGCTCCGAGCGTGTCCAGGATAGAAGTGATTCCGGATCACGCCAGTACTGCCGCATGCCAGCGTGCATGGGAAAGAACGAAAAGAGGAAGTTTTCGTGGAGGAGGAGTCCATCCGGGGCGGCGATGACGGAGTTAGAGATCTTCGGCCCGAATCCGAAGAGCGTCTTGAGGCCGGCGAGGCGATTAACGCGCATTCCCAGATAGATGACGACGAGGTTTGGATATTGCGACAGATCCACTGTTTGCCGATTGACTTTCGTGGGCAAGCACCACCCCCTCTAGTTGTTCATTCTTTCACTCACCGAAGACTTCTGCCACTGAGCGGATTCGCGCTCGACATGTGAGTTGTTTGTCGTGGGGTCGAAGTGAAGTTTGACAGCAAAGCTTTCCTGGGTCATTCGAGTGGTGTATTGTGTTTTCCCATAGACAGTCGAGTGGGAGCTTGAGCGATGGGTGGTTTGAAGAAGGGACCGGCGGCGGGGGAGATGCTGCAGGGCACGCTGGACATGCTGATTCTGCGGACGCTGGTAATGGGGCCGGCGCATGGGCACACGATCGCTCAGGTGATTGAGCACACGTCAGAGCAGGCGCTGGAGGTGGAGCAGGGGTCGTTGTATCCGGCACTGCACCGGCTGGAGGATCGCGGCTTGGTGGCGGCAAAGTGGGGCGTGAGTGAAAACAATCGGAAGGCGAAGTTTTATCAGCTGACCGCGGCGGGGCGGCGGCGCTTGGCGGCGGAGACGAGTCGGTGGCGGCTGATGACGCGGGCGATTGGTTTGATTCTTGGCGAGCAAGGCGAGGATTAGTAACAAGAGGAGTGGCTTATGAATTTGCGTCGGTTTGTGGGGCGGAAAGATAAGGACTCGGAGCTGGCGGAGGAGATTCAGTCGCACCTGGCGCATGATGAGGACCTGCGGACGGCGCGCGGTGTGGATGCCGAGGAGGCGCGGCGGCAGGCGCGGGTGAAGTTTGGCGGCCAGAACACGGTGCGGGAGAGCGAGTGGCGCTACCGTTCCCTGCCCTGGCTGGAGAATCTGTGGCGCGATCTGAAGTTTGTGGTGCGCTCGCTCTGGAAGACGCCGGGGTTCACCATTATCGCGATCGTGGTGATCGCGGTAGGGATTGGGGTGAACACGGCAGTGTTTTCCGTGATCAATACGGTGCTGCTGAAGCCGCTGACGTATCCGGATCCGCAGTCACTGGTGATGCTGATGAACACGTCGCCGCGCGGGTCCGGTCCGGGCGCAAACGTGCCGAAGTTCGCGCTGTATCGCCAGCAGAGAAGCATTTTTTCGAAGGTGGCTGCCTTCGACACTGGCGGGGCAGGACTGAACCTGACAGATAGGGACCACCCCATGCAGGTGCAGGGTGTTCACGTGACGCAGCAATACTTCGAGATGCTTGGCGCTCCGGTGATGGCAGGACGGACCTTCACCCAGGCAGAAGACACCCCGCACGGAGGGCGCGTGGTGGTGTTGAGTTACGGGTTATGGAAGAACCGGTTCGGGGGCAACTCGCAGATTGTGGGATCGACGATCCAGTTGGACAAGCAGCCCTACCTGGTGGTCGGCGTGATCGGCAAGGGTTTTGTGACGGATGTGCCGACCGATCTGTGGCTGCCCTTCCAGTTCGACCTGAACAGTCAGGACCAGGCGCACTACTTTACGGTAGCGGCGCGGCTAAAGCCCGGCATCACGATGGGGCAGGCGAATGCGCAACTGAAACTGGCGGCGGATGAATACCGCCGCACCTACGGCCCGCGAGCAATGGGACCGCAGGATGGCTTCGGCGTGATGTCGCTGCAGGAGTGGATGATCGGGGATACGCGGACATCGCTGTGGGTGCTGATGGGCGCGGTGGGATTTGTGCTGCTGATTGCGTGCGCGAATGTGGCGAACCTGATGCTGGTGCGCGCGTCGGGGCGGAAGCGGGAGCTGGCGACGCGCGCGGCGCTGGGCGCGGGACGCGGCATGATCGTGCGGCAGTTGCTGACGGAGAGCCTGGCGCTATCACTGACCGGCGGTGCGCTGGGACTGGTACTAGGCGTGGTGGGGGTGCGGCTGCTGCTGACGATTGCGCAGGGCATGCCACGCATTGGCGAAAACGGATCGGCGGTGACGCCGGACTGGCACGTGCTGCTGTTTACGCTGGGTGTTTCGGTGCTGACAGGGATCCTGTTCGGGCTGGCGCCCGCGATCAGCGCATCACGGCCGAATCTTGTGGCGGCATTGAATGAGAGCAGCAGCCGCAGCGGTGTGGGCTTTCGCAATGGGAAGCTACGCTCCGCGCTGGCGGTGAGCGAGATGGCGCTGGCGCTGATCCTGGTAATTGGGGCCGCGCTCCTGATCCGCACCTTCATGAAGCTCGAGGCGGTGGATCCCGGATATGACACGCGCAATGTGCTGACGATGTCGATGTCGATCAGCGGGGACCGCTTCCAGAAGACGGCGCCGGTGGCTCAACTGGTGAAGGATGGAACGGAGAGGCTGAAGGCGCTACCGGGTGCGACGGATGCGGCGGCGGCGTGCTGTTTGCCGCTCGATATGGGCTTCGGATTGCCGTTTGACATCGTGGGGAGACCGAAGGGCGACGCTCCGTTCTCGGGCGGGGCGAATTACGACACGGTGTCGTGGAATTACTTTAACGCCTTCAGGATTCCGCTGCTGCGCGGCCGCTTGTTCACGGAGCAAGACAATGGTGCGGCACCAGGCGTGGTGATCATCAACGAAGCAATGGCGAAGCAATTTTGGCCGAAGGGCGATCCACTGAAGGATCGGCTGGAGATCGCGCCTGGACCGGGGCCTTTCGCGGAACCGCCGCGGCAGGTCATCGGCATTGTGGGCGATACACGCGTACGCGCACTCGACAGCCCGCCGGATCCGATGATGTATACGCCGATTGCGCAGATGCCGGATGGGATGACGGCGCTGAATTCGCGCGTTGCGCCGCTGTTCTGGGTGGTGCGCAGCAAGGTGGAGCCGCACTCGCTGGCGGTCCCGATGGCGGAAGCGCTACGCGTGGCAAGCGGCGGACTGCCGGTGGCGCATATCCGCACGATGGACGAGATTGTGGTGAAGAATACATCGCGGCAGCGATTCAACATGCTGCTGCTTACTATCTTTGGCGCGTCGGCGCTGCTGATGGCGGCGATTGGAATTTACGGGCTGATGGCCTACTCGGTGCAGCAGCGAACGCAGGAGATGGGCATCCGGATGGCGCTGGGCGCGCAGGCTTCGCACATCCGCAACATGGTGATCCGGCAGGGCATGGTGTTGGCGCTGATCGGCGTGGTGATCGGGATTGCCGGCGCGTTTGGGCTGACGCGCTTTCTGGCGTCGTTCCTGTTCGATGTGAAGGCGTGGGATCCGCTGGCTTTCGTTGTGACGCCGTTGTTGCTGAGCGCGGTGGCGCTGCTGGCGGTGTGGGTTCCGGCGCAGCGTGCAGTGCGGGTGGACCCGATGCAGGCTTTGCGCTTCGAGTAGAGATTTGCCATCCAGGCAGACGCACTCACGTGGGTTCGTTAGGGTTCGCTTCCTTTGGTCGCTCACGCTATACGTGTGATTCTCCGATGATCGATCCTTCGAACGGCTATGAGGAACACGCGGAGATGTTCATGCGCTGGCGGCATGCGCGCATTGGATTCGATATCGTGCGCGAGTGGGCCGCTGAGCTTCAGCCGGGCGCTGCGGTGCTGGAGTTGGGATGCGGCCATGGCGTGGTCTCGCAGGTATTGGTGGATGCGGGTGTGACGCTGTATGCCGTGGATGCATCGGCGACTTTGCTAGATGCATTCCGCAAGCGCTTCCCTGCTGTGCAAACGCAGTGTGCGGCCGCGGAAGACTCGACTTACTTTGATCGCACCTTCGAAGGCGTGATCGCTGTCGGACTGATTTTTCTTTTGCCAGTGGATGCGCAGCGGGTTGTGCTCACAAAGGTTGCTGATGTGCTAAAGCCGGGTGGCCGGTTCCTGTTTACTGCGCCACGGCAGGCTTGCACATGGACCGATGATTTGACGAAACGGGAATCGCGCTCGCTGGGCGTCGAAACGTATGAGCGACTGCTACGTCAATTGGGTCTTGAGGTTGAGCACGGGCGGGTGGATGAGGGCGAGAATTACTACTTCTTTGCGGTGAAGGAATAGCTGTCGCTCGAACTTTGCTGGACAGCAGATCCCTCCACTGCGCGCCTTCGGCGCTCCGGTCGGGATGACAATATGTGGTCGGTCGGGGATAACGATTTTTCCATCTCCTGTCCCGATAAAGGGACATGGGCCCTTGGGGGGCGGCTTTATAACGAGTGCTTTGCGACCGGATTGTGGGCACCCGATCATGGCCGCTTAGTTGACGTAGATGCGGACGTAGTCTACGAGCGTTTCTGCGGGGAATCTTGTCGTGGCGTCGGGGCTGCCGGGCCAGTCGCCGCCGACGGCAAGATTGAGCAGGAGGAAGATGCTGTTGCCGGAGTCGAAGGGCCACATGGCACCGGACCTGGTGAAGGCGGCGGGAGTGACGGTGGTGTAGATGTTGTCGGGTGTGTCGACGTAGAAGGCGATTTTGCCTTTGGACCAGATCATGCCGTAGATGTGCCAGTCGCCGGCGGAGAACTTGGGATCGGGTGGTGTGGGGTAGTGCTGGGTGGTGTCGCCGTGCGTGCCGTGCAGCGAGCCGGCGATCCAGTCCGGCGTGGGGGCGTTGATGTGCTCCATGATGTCCTGCTCACCGCATGCGGGCCACTTGTCAGTGGCGATGTTGCTGCCGAGAGTCCAGAAGGCAGGCCACAGGCCCTGACCTTCGGGGAGTTTCATGCGGGCTTCGATGCGCACGCCGGGGCCTGCATTGACGATGGTGAAGAGGCCTTCCGTCTTGAGGCGCGCGGAGGTGTAGGTGCCGGGTGAAGGCTGGCGGGCCACGATGTGGAGGTAGCCATCGGGGCCGACGAAGACATTGGGGTGCGCGGGATCGCAGGGCGTGGTGGAGTCGCCCCAGGCACAGTAGTGCTCAAACTCGCGATTGCCGAAGCCGGTGTGGCCGGTGTCGTAGGTCCAGATGCTGGGATTGGGCCGGTCGCCGGAATCGCCGTTGAAGTCGTCGGTCCAGACCAGTGTGCCGGTCGAAATAGCGGCGGAGAATTTTTCTGTGGCTACTGCGCTGGGTTTGCCGTCGTCGATGGCGACGGCCTTCACGGTGAGGTCGGACGCGACGAGGAAGGGCGCGAAGTATTGCGGGGACTGCGCGTTGGGTGTGGCGCCATCAATGGTGTAGTGGATGGTTGCGCCGGGGGTGCCGCCGGAGATGGTGACGATGACGGCGTGGCTGAGGGCTGCGGTGGAGGTGATGGAGGGCGCAGCGGGGCCGGTGGGAACAGTGGCACCCATGGCTTGTGCAACGGCGCCAGTGCTATATGCCACCAATAAGGTTGCGAATAGGATTGCCCGCATTGTTTGTCCCTCCAGCGCGGCGGCAGGCCGCGTGCACTAGAGTATCGCGGGATCAGCAGCGTAGATAGTTACTACTCGCGTCCTTAGTATTCCGCCCTAGCTTCGCCAGGAGGGGCGCCCGTTATCGCGGAATTTATCGCTTGCGGAGGGCGGCGCGGGCGGCATCGCGCGCCTGCGTGGCTGCGGGAGAGAGCGGCGTCTGGGTGGGCATGCGGGCGAGCAAGGCTTCGAGCAGGTAGGTGTGATTTTCAAAAAGCGCGAGCTGGATGGAATCGGGCGGTGATTTCTGCCAGACGACGCTGTCCTGCTGGACGGACTCGAGCCAGTTCTGAAAATGGGGGAGATCGAAGTCGTCGCGCGTGATGACGTAGAGGAGGGCGACGGCGAGGCGATCCTGCTCGCCGAAGGTGTAGATGCGGCCGGCGCTACGGAGGCGCTGTTCCACTGCGGCGAAGAGCGTCTGCTGATCGGCAGGCGTGAAGCGCAGATTGCGGGCGAGGGCGGCGAGCAGGTCCGCGGTGTGGGCGGTGGAGTGGATCCAGCCTGTGGTTGGGTCGAAGCCGCGGGTGTCGCGCTCGTCGCGCAGATAGGCGAGCGCGCTGGAGAGCAGGTCGCGGTACTGAGCTGGCGAGAGGAAGGGTTGCTGGAGATCGCGCTCTGCGAGGGAGGCGAGGGTGAGCGCGGAGAAGGAGCGCTCGTAGACGGAATCGGTGCCGGACTCGCCGATGCCCCTAGTGAGGTTCTGCTGGAGCGCCGGGAGCATGGTGAGAAGTTGCTGATCGGTGAGCTGGCCGTGGCGGATCCAGATGTCGAGGATGGTGTAGGCGAGGGAGTCGCGAAGCTCGGGATCGGGCGAGGCGAGCCAATAGGTGAGATCCTGCGCGAGAGTGAAGGCTGATGCTCCGGGCGGCACGGCGAAGCTGTGCGATGCGATGTCGCGAAAGTATTGGCGGTCGTGTGCGGTGATGGTGACCGAGGTGGATGGCGGCGTTTGTGCGTTGATAGTTCCGGCGATCGCCAAAGCAAAAGGAATGATTGTAGTTACTAACTTGCGGGTCATGCTCGGCACTCCTGTGGTTTGAAGGCCCTCGTGTCCCCATACGGTATAGCAACGAAACAAAAGAATGCCCCAGGTCTTGAACAGCAGACGTGGGGCACACAATTTTCGTGACGAAATGTGGGAAGCCTGAGCCGAGCTGGGTTTACCGCAGGCCGCCGGAGCCGGTGAGGAGCTCGCCGGTGAGCCAGCCGGAGTCGTTCGAAGCGAGGAAGGTGGCGAGGGGTGCAATGTCGTTGGGCTGACCAATGCGGCCGAGTGGCGTGTCGGCCACCAACTCCTTTTCCCAATCGCTGCCGACGACGCCGGCGGTGACGGTGCCTTCTGTCGCGACGACGCCGGGGTTGATGGAGTTGACGCGAATCTTACGCGGCGCGAGTTCCTTGGCAAGCACAGCGGTGATGGAGTCGACTGCGCCCTTGGTGGCGGTGTAGACGACGGTGTTGGGCGGATTGACATGGGTAATGGCAGAGCCGACATTGATGACGCTGCCGCCCGCAGGATTGAAGATCTTAAGCGCCTCACGCGTCGTTTGGAGCAGACCGAGCACATTGATATTGAAGTGGCGATGGAAGTCTTCGGCAGTGACGCCTTCGAGCGGCGAGAAGCTGTAGACACCGGCGTTGTTGACCAGAATGTCGACGTGCCCGTAAGCCTTCTTGGTTTCGGCGAAGAGGCGGTCGACATCGCCGGCGACGGCGACATTGCCCTGCACGGCGATGGCCTTGCCACCTTTGGCAGTGATGTCGGCGACAACTTTATCCGCGCCTTCGCGGCTGGATGCGTAGTTAACGACGACGGAAGCGCCGGCAGCGGCGAGGTCGCGGGCAATCTCCGCTCCGATGCCCTTGGACGCGCCGGTGACGACGGCGACCTTTCCCTGAAGCTTGCTCATGGTGCTTTCTCCTTGGTTCGACATTTCTATGTTTATCGAACTGAAGAAGAGATGTTAGAGGGTTAAGAAGGATGCGGAAATAAGGGGGCACGGCCAGAGGATAAGGGGAACAGCAGATCCCTCCACTGCGCGCCTGCGGCGCTCCGGTCGGGATGACAAGATTTGGGGATCAGATGCTGGCGAGGCGGTCGAGATAGGCGCGGAGGACGTCGCGCTGGAGGATGAGGTTGGCGAATTTGCCATGGCGCTCGATGCGGATGAGGCCGGCGTTTTCCAGTTCCTTCATGTGGTGGGATAGGGTGGCAGGGCTGATGGTCTGCTTTTCACTGAGGCAGGAGCAGGGCGTTGCACAGTCGTTGCGGCCGATTTCGGCCAGGATCTCGTAGCGGCGGGGCTCGGCGAGGGCCTTGGAGATGAGGGAAAACTGCCGGTCGGTCAATTCCGATTGCTTTGCCGGAGTGCGGGTTGGCTTGTCCTTACCGGATTGTTTGGTGCGCGTACGCTTTTCGGGCATGAATCCCTGTTCTTATGTTGAGACAGGGTAGTTTAGAGCATTTTTCGTAATGCCCTGAGGGGGAAATTCATATTGTCCCGGTTGACATACATCGCGCTGTTACTTAGTTTCAAGCTATGTCGAGTTCTTTCCGAATCGCCGCGCAATGTTGTTGCCGCCTGCTGCGCCGGGTTCGGATGGAGCATGGTTCGTGTCGATAACTCACTGATCGGGACATAACAAGCTCTGAAGTCCGGACGCCCTGTCGCAGCCATCTCTGCGGCAGGGCGTTTTGCATTTTGTTCTCCGCCGAGCTGGCTCACCTATCTCCAGTTAGCCATCGATTTACCGGAAGGACAATGCCATGAGCAACGAGGCAAAGACACATATAGAAAAACCGGGAGCGCGGTTGTCGCTCGATAGCTGGGCGGTTCTGCTGGCGCTGGTGCTGGCGGCGCTGGTGAAGCTGCACGTCCTGAACACGGTGAAGTGGTGAGGCGGCGATGACCACATCTTCTGTCACTCCGTCGGTTACTTCTTCGAATGTCGCTTCCCTTCCCTCACGCGAACCACTGCTGCTGCGATTGTTGCGGCTGGTGCCCGGGCTGTTGCTGCTGGCGGCGGTGGGCTTTGCGGGCAAGGTGATCGAGCAGTCGATTGCGCGCTACGGCAAGGCGCACCACCTGACGCTGCCGAATATCGAGTATGTGCTGTGGGCGATTTTGATCGGACTGGTGCTGGCCAATACTGTTGGCTTGCCGAAGATCTTTGCGGCGGGCGTAGCCACCTATGACTTCTGGCTGAAGGTGGGGATAGTGCTTTTGGGCTCGCGCTTTCTGCTCGGGGATGTACTGCGGCTGGGCGGGATCAGCCTGGGACTGGTGGCGATCGAGATCACGCTGGCGCTGGCGCTGATGCATGGGCTGGGGCGCGCCTTCGGGCTGAAGCCGAAGCTGACGTCGCTGCTGGCGGTGGGGTCGGCGGTGTGCGGCGTCTCGGCGATTATTGCGACGCAGGGTGCGATCGATGCGGATGAAGAAGAATCGTCCACCGCGATTGCGGCCATCCTGGCGCTGGGTGCGCTGTCACTGTTTACATTTCCGCTGATCGCGCACAGTCTTCATTTGAGTGATCACGCGTATGGGTTGTGGGCGGGGCTGGCGGTGGACAACACGGCGGAGGCAACGGCGGCGGGCGCGCTGTACTCGGATGTAGCGGGACGGTTTGCCGTGTTGGTGAAGACGACGCGCAATGCGATGATCGGCTTCGTGGTGCTGGGCTACGCGCTGTACTGGTCGTCACGCGGCGAGGCGCAGCGCGTTGGCAACAAGGTGCGTTTTCTGTGGCAGAAGTTTCCGCGGTTCGTGCTGGGGTTTCTGCTGATCTCGCTGCTGGCAAGCGTGGCGGTGTTCACCAAGCCGCAGTTGACGGCGCTGGGAAATTTGTCGCGGTGGGCGTTTCTGTTGACGTTTGCCGGTGTGGGGCTGCGCACGAATATTCGCGAGTTGGGGAAGCAGGGCTGGCGGCCGCTGGCGATTGGGGCTCTGGGTGAGATCGCGATTGCTGCGATCACGCTGGCGCTGGTGTTTGGGGCGGACCGGTTGTTCCACGTGTAACGAGTCAGCTAGTCAGCCCAGTGAGACCCACATCTCAAAAGCGAGATGTGGCGCACGCGGTATTTAAAAGCAGATCCCTCCACTTCGCTTGGCTTCGGTCGGGATGACGAGAACGAAGAGTACGATGGCGCGTTCACTCTTCGCGCAATAGGGAAGCGGGTTCGATGTGGAGGGCTCGGCGGGCGGGTAGTGCGGCGGAGAGGATGCCGGTGGCGAGCATGGTGAGCACGACCGCGCAGACGACGAGCGGGTCGGTGGCGCTGGCGCCGTAGACGATGGCGGCGAGGATGCGGGTGCTGGCCATGCCGAGCGCGAGACCGAGCGAGGCACCGATGAGAACGATGATGGCGACGCGGCCGATTGCGCTGTTGAGGATGCTCTGACGCGGTGCGCCGAGGGCGAGGCGGATGCCGAAGTCGCGCATGCGGCGGGCGACGGAGTAGGACGCAAGGCCGAAGATGCCGGTGATGGCGAGGGCCAGGGCGAGCAGGCCGAGGATGCCGAGCGCGATGGTGGCGGCGCGCGCGGGAAAGAGGACGGGAGCGATGATCTGCTGCCAGGGCGCGATGGCGCCGATGGGCAGGTTGGGATCGACGGACTGGACGATGCTGGCGAGCGCGGCGGCGAGGCGGGACCGCGCGAGGGTGGCGGGTGTGGCGGTGCGGATGAGGACGTGCGTATCCGTGTCTGGGTTTTGCGCTACGGAGTAGAAGAGGGCCGGAGCGGGCTCCTCCATGAGTGAGCCGTACTTGCCGTCTTCGACGATGCCAACGATGGTGAGATTGCGGCCGCTGCCATCGCGGAAGACGCGGCCGAGGGCGTTGGGCGTACTGAAGAGACGGCGGGCAAAGGTCTGGTTAACGATGGCGACGGGCGGGGCGTTCTTGTCGTCGTGCCAGGTGACGTCTCGGCCGGCAAGGATGCGGGTGCCGGCGGTTTCGAAGTAGCGGGGCGAGATGCTGTAGTACTGCGCGCCGAAGAGGATATCGCGCTGCGCGAGCGGAGCTTTGCCCTCTCGATATATGCCGGTGGTGCTGTTGCCGATGAGGTCCAGGGGCACGCTGCTGGAGAGCGCGGCGCTGGAGACGCCGGGGAGGGCGAGGGCTGCGTCGAGGATGCGGCGCTGCGCGGGCAGCGCGGTGACGTCATGGTAGTGAGCGAGGTTGAAGTCGAGCGAGACGATGGTGACGTTTGTGGCCTGGAAGCCGAGCGGCGCGCTGAGGGAGCGCGCGAGACCGCGGACGGAGACAAACGCGGCGGTGACGAGAACGCAGCAGAGGGTGACTTCGACCAGGAGCAATAGATCGCGCAAGGCGAGACGGCGGCCGAAGGATGCGGTGGAACCGGAGGCCTTGATGGCGCTGAGCACGTCGGCGCGGGCGGACTGGCGCGCGGGTGCGAGCGCGCAGAAGAGACCAGCGGCGACGGAGAGCGCGAGCGCGAAGAGGAAGACGGCGGGACCGGGTTCGACTGCGACGGCTACGGGGAAATCAAAGGGCGGCCGGTAGACAGTGAGGGCGTGCAAGGCGGCACGCGCGAGCAGAAAGCCGAGTGAGCCGCCGATGAGAGAAACGGCGAGCGATTCGACGATGAGCTGCAGCGCAATGCGGGCGCGGGTAGCGCCGAGCGCGCTGCGGATGGCTAGTTCGCGGGTGCGGTCGGAGACGCGGGCGGCATAGAGTCCGCCGAGATTGACGCACGCGGCGAGCAGCACCAATGCGGCGAGGAACATGAGCCCGCCGAGGAAGCTGCGCAGCGGACCGCCGAAGAAGGCCCCGATGAAGCCGAGGGGCGACAGGCGGAAGGTGAGGCCTGCCTCGTCATTGGGGTATGCGTGGGCGAGCTCCTGCGCCACGCGATTGAGGTCGGCTTGTGCCTGGCCTACTGTGACACCGGGGAGACGGCGGCCCATGATCCAGGTGTTCTGATTGCGGCGGTTGTCGAGAAAGTTGAAGCCCTCGATCTGCTGCTCATTCCAGAGATCGGTCCAGAGGTCGGGATGGAGAAAGCGCTCGGTACCGTGGAAGTCCGGGCGTGCAACGCCGAGGACGACGAAGGGCTGCTGCGAGATACGGATAGTGCGGCCGATGATGTTGGGATCGCCTGCGAAGTCGGACTTCCAGGTGGCGTAGCTGAGCACGGCATAGGGACTGCCATTGGCTCCGTGGGTGTCGTCGCTGTTGTGGAAGAAGCGGCCGAGCAGCGGTGTGACGCCGAGCGCGTCGAAGTAGCTGCCGGTGGCCTCAGTGGCCCAGCGCGGCTGCGGATGACCGTTGGCGGCGAGCCCAACTTCAATGAAACGATAGGCGCCGATCTGGGAGAAAGTGCGGTTCCGGGCGCGCAGATCGCGGTAGACGGGGAAGGACAGGCTGACGGCGCCGTCCTCGCGCTGCTGAATGAAGGAGAGCTGGCGAGCCTGGGGAAATGCGGAGCGGAAGAAGAGCGCGTCGATGACGCCGAAGACGATGACATTTGCGGCGACGCCGAGGGCCAGGGTGAGGATGGCGGTGGCGGCGAATCCGGGACCGCGGCGAAGCTGACGCAGGGCGTAGCGGAGGTCGGCGAGGAGTCTTTGCATGGGTGCTCTCCCGCCGTTGGATTGGAGCAACTGTGGGGCCGCGGAGAAGTGACCGATTTGTGGGGTTTGTCGGGAACGATGCAGGAGTGCGTTGTGCACTGGTGGGCAGTGTCGTCCGTTTCTGGACAGGACTGGCCATCCGGGCGATTGCGCCTGCGGCGGTGCTGGCCGCACGGGCAGACGCCACCGCTGTGCGGTTTGGTGGTTTCGCTTCCTTTGGTCGCTCACACTAGGATGGTGGGCGACTCGGAGGTGTAGCGATGTTTGAGTCATTCTCAGACAGAGCAAGAAGGGTGGTCTTCTTCTCGCGCATCCTTGCTGGGCGGCGAGGCGCATCCGCAATTGAGGTGGAGCATCTGATCGAGGCGCTGGTTCTCGAAGACCAGGCCGAGTACCCGAAGATGTTCGAGGAGAGCAATGTTCCGGTGACGAACCGGATGGTAGTAGCCCCCGTGCACCGGCCATTTCTGACAGCCGACGTGGCTGCGGGGATTCAGCGCGGACTCGAACCGCTGATGTCTTCAGGGAAACCTCTGCCGACGCGGGTCGATATGCCCCTATCGGAAGCAAGCCAACGTGTGTTGACCGCTGCAAAGGACGTGAGCGAAGGTTTGCACCGAGAGTCGGCACCCTCGCAAATAGAGGTGCAACACGTTAGGCCGCTGCATTTGTTGGCGGCTGTGCTGTCGGACGAAACGTCCGCAGCTGCCGAGGTCTTGAAGCAGGCAGGTATTACAAGCGAAGCCGTGACGATGGCCATCCGAAGCGGTGAGTATTCGTAGCGATTTGTGCGCCCACCGCCGGTACACTCGCTTGCATGCCTACGGTTGCGGAGCGGTTCCGGGCTAACTCTGATTCCCTGCTGAGCGCTTTCGACCTGCTGGGGACGCTGGTGTTTGCGCTGGAGGGTGCGCTGGCGGCGATTCGCGGCAACCTGGATGCTTTGGGGCTGCTGGTGCTGGCGTTTGTGACCGCGGTGGGTGGCGGCATAGTTCGCGATCTGTTGATTGGCGCGGTGCCACCGGCGGCGATTCGCGACTGGCGATATCTCGGGATTGCGTTCTTGGGGGCGGGGGGCGCGTCGCTGCTCTATTACTGGGAGCGGAGTTTGCCGGATCAGCTGCTGGTGATGCTGGATGCGGCGGGGCTGTCGCTGTTTGCGATTGCCGGTGTGGAGAAGGCGCTGGATTACAAGATGCACCCAGTGATGGCGGTGGTGATGGGCGGCATCACTGGAGTGGGTGGCGGTACGATACGCGATCTGCTGCTGGCACGAGTGCCGGCCGTGCTGCACCGGGACGTGTATGCGTCGGCTGCGCTGGCGGGCGGCCTGGTGATGGTGCTGGCGCTGAAGGCCAAAGCGCCGCGCGCGGTGGCGATGCTTGCGGGTGGCGCGGTGTGCTTCCTGCTGCGCATGGTGAGCGTGGCGATGCACTGGAATCTGCCGCGCATGCTTCATCTCTAACTCGCCGCCCGACGTGCCGGTTGCTGGCCGCACGGGCGAATGCGCCTACGGTGCGGGTTGTTTGGTTCGCTTCCCTTGGTCGGGACTGGCCGTCCGGGCAGACGCGCCTGCGGCGCATTTTGCTTGGCTCGCTGCCTTTGGTCGCTCACGTTTGGGCAGGAACAACCCCACCGTAGCTTCGCTAGAGTAGGGCACCCGATTTTGGGCGAAATGCGCTGTTTTGCTGGTTTCAAGAATGTGCCGGAGGTGGCATAGGAAGGTGCTTGCGCCGCGTGGGATGATCAACCATGCATCCCAGAGGACATCTTGTAAGGCGAGCCGTGTGGCTTATGAGCGCCGTGCTGTCGCTTGCGTTGGCGTCCGAGGCGGCGCCGTGCGGGCCGGGCACAAAGGATGTGCGCGGGACGGTGGTGGACGGGTCGGGTGCGCCGATTGCCGGAGCGGTGTTGACGGCGGCCTCTGTCACCGCAAAGAGCGGGCTGGAGGGAGAATTCGTTCTTCTCTGCGTTGCAGATGATGGCTTGATCCGGGTGCAGGCTGCGTCGTTTGCCGAGTCGGATGTGAAGGCGGATGCGGCGGCGCGCGTGGTGTTGTCGCCGCTGGGAGCGCACGAGGAGATTTCCGTGACCGCCTATCGAACGCCGCTGGCCGAGAGTGCGAGTCCGGCGAGCGTCCGACTGGTGACGGGTGAGGAGCTGCGCACGGCGGCGCCGGTGACGCTGGATGACCGGCTACGACAGGTGACAGGCTTTGAGCTGTTTCGGCGATCGAGCTCGCTGGTAGCGAATCCGACGTCGCAGGGCGTGTCGCTGCGCGGACTCGGATCGACGGCGGCGAGCCGCACGCTGGTGCTGGCGAACGAGATTCCGCTGAACGATGCCTTTGGCGGATGGATTTATTGGGACGAGCTGCCGGAGCTGAGCATTGGAGGGGTGACGGTGGTGCGCGGCGGCGCGAGCGACCTTTACGGCTCGAGCGCCATTGGTGGCGTGGTGGAGATGCTGCCGGTGACGGCGGCGCGCAATCATGCGGAGCTGGTCTCGAGCGAAGGGTCGTTTCATACATTTGATGAGGCGGGGCTGTTGAGCGGAACCGTCAGAAATGCCGGCGGAGGCGGCTGGTCGGGACTGGCGACCGGCGGGGTTGTGCTCACCGATGGTTACATATTGGTGGCGCCGGAGCAGCGGGGGCCGGTGGACATCAAGTCGAACGTGCATGCGCAGAACGGGCGCGTAGTGGGCGAGCGCGACTGGACCGCGGGGCGAGCGTTTCTATTGGGAAACGTCATGAATGAGGCGCGCAGCAACGGCACGCCGGTGACAACGAACGGCACGCGGATCTGGCGGTACGAGGCGGGAGTGGACTGGTCGCCGGCTGCGGCGCAGGGTGGGTCGCTGCTGTTGCGCGCGTACGGCAGCGCGGAACACTTCCGGCAGAGCTTCTCTTCTGTAAATGCAACGCGCACGGCGGAGACGTTGACGCGATTTGCCCAGACGCCGAGCGATCAGCTGGGCGGGGCGATGCGATGGACGCAGCCACTGGGCGCGCGGCTGGTGGTGCTGGGCGGGGCCGACACACGCGATGTGCGCGGCGAGGACAACGAGATCGCGACAATCACCGGAGTGCGGACGTTGATTTCCGCGCGGCAGCGGACGACGGGTGTGTACGGCGAGGCGGTGTGGACGCCGCGGCAATGGACGCTGAGCGCCGGCGGGCGCATCGATCATTTCCAGAACTTCGACGCGGTGCAGACGTTGCCCAAACCCGGGCCGCTGCCACAGGTAACCGAGACGGTGGCGAATCCGCGGCTCGGCGTGGTGCGGCGGCTTGGTCCGTCGGTGGCGCTGACGGCGATGGGCTTCCGCGCATATCGATCGCCGACCGAGAATGAACTGTATCGCAACGGGCAGGTGGGGCAGGAGTTGACGCTGAAGAACACGAGTCTGCGCTCCGAGCGCGCGACGGGCTGGGAGACAGGCGTGGTGCTGACGCCGGCAGGGTGGAATGCGACGCTGCGCGCGAGCTACTTCTGGACCATCGTGAACCGGCCGATCACGGCGCTGACGATCAGCACGACGCCGACGTCAATCACCAAGCAGCGCGCCAACCTGGGACAGATTGCGAGCCGCGGTGTGGGGCTGGAAGGCGAGTGGCAGCCGCTGCACTGGCTGACCGCGGTGGGCGGCTACCAGTATGCCGACGCGACGGTGACGCGCTTTGACCAGCAGCCGTCGCTGGTGGGGAGTTGGATTCCGCAGGTGCCGCACCAGACCGGATCGCTGCAACTGCGGGGACAGGATCGGCGGCTGGGCTTGCTGGCACTGGAGGCGCGAGTAAGCGGTCAGCAGTATGATGACGACGCGAATACGTTTCGGCTGGCCGGGTTCTTCACCATGAATGCGTATGCGTCGCACACCTTCCGCAAGCGCTATGAGGCGTTCGTGGCGGCGGAGAATCTGCTGGACCGGCGGATTGAAGTGGGACGCACACCGACGCTGACCTTAGGCCAGAAGCAGGCAGTACGGGGCGGCATACGCATCCGCATCGGGGACTAGCGACTCAAGCGCGGCGGAGGGGTGGATTGTGGAGTACCGCTCCATTTGGTCACTCATGTGGGGTGGTATAGGCGACCTGAGGACCACATCTCTTCGAGATGTGTGGCACGCGGCTGTTGGCGAGAAGCAGAGGACAACACATGCACGATGAGATTTCGAGGTTAGACAATGAAGAATGATTTCGTGACCAAGGTTCTTCTCTCCATCATTGCGATTGCGCTGGTTGCGATTGCGATTCGGCCTTACGTGGCTCCTGATGCCGCGCGTGCACAAAACACTGCGTATCCGGTGTATATCGAACCGGGCGTGCAGATGCTGAAGTCCTCGGATGGCAGCAAGCAACTGTATGGGCGGATGGTGGTGGACTTGCGTACGGGAAAGATCTGGGGTTTCCCGACAATGACGACCGATCCCTATCCATTCAATGCATTGAACTCTAAGCCCCAGACCTCGCACCCATTTGAGCTGGGCCGCTTTGCGTTTGAGGATATGGATAAGTAGGACGGACGCAGGGCCTCTCAAAACAATCCCTGGTGCAGTGGATCCCACATCTCAAATGCGAGATGTGGGGCACCCGGCATTTTGCCATGCAGGCAGCTGCGCCTGCGGCGGGAGTGGCCGTCCGGGCGATTGCGCCTGCGGCGCGTTTTGTGGGGTTCGCTCCGTTGTCGCTCACGTTTAGTTGGTGCGGCGAAGCGGACGAACAGCAGATCCCCTTCGACAAGCTCAGGGCAGGCTCTCCACTGCGCCGGTCTCGCGTGCGTGAGACGGCTTCGGTCGTGATGACATGTTGGTGCGGTGCTATTCGTAGCGCAGGGCGGTGACGGGGTCGAGCTGCATTGCGGTTCGGGCGGGGATGAAGATAGCGGCTAGCGCGACGATTGCGAGCAGTGCTGCGACTGCTAGAAAGCTGAGCGGATCGTAGGGGCCGATGCTGAAGAGCATGCTGCGCAGCAGATGCGCGGTGGCCAGCGCAGCGACAAGGCCGAGTGCGCCGCCGAGCAGGATGAGGCGCGCGCCCTCCCAGGTGACGACGCGGAGGATGTTCGCGCGGGTTGCGCCGAGTGCCATGCGCACGCCGATCTCCTGCGTGCGCTGCGTGGCCGCATAGGCGGTGACGCCATAGAGGCCGATGACGGCCATGAGCAACCCGGTGAGCGCGAAGAAGCCGAGCAGCACGGTTTCGAAACGCGGGCGATCAGCGAGCTTCGCAACCTGGGATGCGAGAGTTTCGAGATCGACCGGCGTGGTGGGATCGATGGTGGCGAGCTGCTGCCGTACCCAGGGAGCGATGGTTGCCGGCGGGACCGCGCTCTGAATAATGAGGGTCTCCTGGCCGTTGCCGTTCCAGTCTTCAGGAGTGTTGCGCACTAACCGGTAGTACTCGGGCAGGTTAGGGCCGGTGAGGCTGCCGTTGCGCACGTTGGCGGCGATGCCGATGACGAGGTAGAAGGGGCCGTCGGCATCGGGACGCACGCGCTGGCCGATGGGGTCTTCACTGGGAAACATGCGGGCGGCGAGTTGGCTGCTGAGGATGAGGAAGTGATCCTTTGCATCGGCGTCGGCTTCGGTGAAGGCGCGGCCGCGCAGGATAGGGATGTCGAGCGCGCGGAAGTAGCCTGGCGTGACCGAGTGCGTCGAGACGACGTCACCGCTGGTCGCGATGGGCGGCTTGCCGTCGATTGCCATGCCCGAGTACCAGTGGCGACGCTCGCTGAGCGGCAGCGAGTCCGCGACGGCAACAGTGGAGACGCCGGGCAGGCGGCGCAGAGCAGCCGCGGCCCGGGTGAAGAAGTCCATCTGCTTTTGCCCAGAGTTGTAGCGCTGCGAGGAGAGCGCGATGTTGGCGGTTAGGATGCCACCGGTTTTCCAGCCGAGGTCTTGCTCTTCGATGTTGCGGAAGCTGCGCAGCAGAAGTGCGGCGCCGGAGAGCAGGAGCACGCTGCAGGCGATTTGTGCGACGACCAGCATGCGGCGTAGCGCAGCTTGTGCAGCGGCACGCGGAGCACGGGCAGCGAGTGCGATGGCTCGCGGCCGCTCCCATGCGGGAAGAATGCCGCAGAGGAGTCCAGAGATCACCGAGAGTGCGAACGCGGCAAGGAGGATACGGAGATCGAGTGTGGCCTTGTGCAGGAAGGGCATACCGGCGGGCGCGATGGCGATGAAGACGCGCAGCAAGGCTTCCGCAAATGCGCAGCCCACGATGGCCGCGGCGAGCGCGAGGAGAAGAGATTCGGTGAGTGACTGACGCAGCAGGCGCGCGCGGCTGGCGCCGAGCGCCGAACGAACCGCGAATTCGCGCTCGCGCGCGGCACTGCGCGTGAGCAGGAGGCCGGCAACATTTGCGCAGGCGATGAGCAGCACACCGAGGACGGCGGCAAGCATGACGCGCGCGACGGGGAGGATGTCGTGCATCTGTCGATCGCGCAGGCCACGGACCTGGAGATGGATGTTGTTGCGGAGGGGTGCGGGCGCGAAGCCGAGACTGTCTTTGAAGAGCGGCTCGAGCGCGGCACGGGCCTGCGCGATCGTGACACCGGGCTTGAGGCGGGCAAAGGCGCGCATCGTCTCGCCCGCGTTTCCGCTGCGCACCGCGGCGACATCGACCTGCCTGGGCAGCAGGACATCAGCTGTTTGCGCGGAGGGCATTTCGAAGTCGGGCGGAAGGATGCCGATCACACGCACGGGACCACCGTCGATCTGGATGAGCTGGTTGAGAATTGCGGGATCGCGGTTGTAGCGGCTCTGCCATAGTCCATAGGAGAGGATCGCGGTGAGCGGCGCGTTTGGCAGCATGTCGCCGGGTAGAAAATTGCGGCCCAAGATCGGCACCACACCCAGCGTGGGAAGAAAGTCACCGTGCGCGTAGTTGCAGGTGAGACGCACGGGGTTACGCTCCGTCAGATCGCATGCGTCTGACATGGCGGCCTGCGCGGTCAAGCTGGTGAAGACCGTTTGGCGGTCGCGCCAGTCGTAAAAAAAGCTGCCCATCATGAACTCGTAGGGTTCGGCAGCGTGCTTTAGGCCGAGCGAGACGAGGCGGTCGGCATGCGCGTAGGGCAGGGGGCGGAAGAGGATGCGATCGACCACGCTGAAGACCGCGGTGGATGCGCCGATGCCGAGTGCGAGCGTCGCAATCACGGTGACGGCGAAGAGCGGGTTGCGGCGAAATCCGCGCAGAGCGTAGCGGATGTCCTGCGCAATGGTCGAAAGAAGCCAGCGGGGATGCTGGCGTGCACTCTCTTCGCGCACTTGCTCGATGCCGCCGAAGTCGATGTGGGCGCGGCGCCGTGCTTCTTCCGGCGGCATGCCGGCGGCGCGGTGGGCGGCGATGGCTTGATCGATGTGGAAGCGGAGTTCATCGTCGAGCTCGCCGGGATGGCGACGCGCCATGAAAAAGCGGAGACGGGTGAAGAGAGATCTCACGGAGAATTTCATCACGCCGTCCTGTCGTTGCCGCGCGCGAGTGCGATGAGAGGTCTGGCTCCGGAGGTGGAGAAGAATCCCGCCCGACATACAGTCGTGTGGCTCAATTGCGTGAACCCACGAAACGGAGGCCGAGCGGTCCGCATGCACTTTGGGGAGGCTGCGAATTGGAGAACGATGGCGCTCATGATGCCTCTGCGGGATCGCGGCGCAGCACCAGCGCGACGGCGCTGGAGAGGCGGTCCCAGGAGGCGAGCTCGGCTTCGAGCTGCTTTTTTCCGGCGCGGGTGAGCGAGTAATAGCGGGCGCGGCGATTGTTGTCGGAGGTGCCCCAGCCGGCGCGAATCCAGCCTTTGTATTCGAGGCGATAGAGCGCCGGATAGAGCGATCCCTGGCCGACCTGCAGGACATCGCGCGAGAGCTGCTGGATGCGCAGCGCGATGCCCCAGCCGTGCATGGACTCGAGTGCGAGCGTGCGCAGGATGAGCAGATCGAGCGTGCCCTGGAGGAGATCGGTGGATGGCGGAGACATGGGTTCTGTTCCCCTCGACGTTCGACAACAGGGTGAACCGTACACTTGTCGATTGTCAAGGAGACTGGCCGCCCGAGGGGACTTGCCGTCCGGGCAGAGGCGCCTGCGGCGCGTTTTTGGGCTTCGCTCCGTTGTCGCTCACGTTGGATGTTTTGGGCTACTTCAAGCCATTTCGATCCTGAAGATGTGGAGTTAAAGGGTGCGCCTGCCTGGACTGAACACCCCCACGCTAGCTTCGCCAGAGTAGGGCACCCGCTTTGCTCAGGATGAGACGACGACGATGGGCTTCGCCTTGTGGTGGGAAGATGGAGTGGCGTGGTTGCGAGGGGGCGGCGATGGCAGAGAGTGCGGATGGACTGGTGACGGTGAAGAGCGCGCATTCGGTGGACGAGGCGGTGGCGAAGATTCGCGCGGCGCTCGCGGCGAAGCAGATCCATGAATTTGCGCTGATCGATCACAGCGGCGAGGCGGCGAAGGTTGGGCTGGCAATGCCGAAGACGCAGGTGGTGATCTTTGGCAATCCCAAGGGCGGGACTCCGCTGATGCTGGCGGCGCCGAGTGTGGCGATCGATCTGCCGCTGAGGCTGCTGGTGCGCGAGGATGCGGCGGGGCAGGTGTGGGTGAGCTACTGGTCTCCGCAGGCTTTGCTGGCGCGGCATGGGTTGGCGGAGTCGTTTGCGGGGAATCTTGCCGTGATTGAAATGATTGCGCGGCAGGCTGCGGGGAACTGAATTCCCTGCTCCGTCATCTCGTCCGTCGAAGGCGAGCAGGAGCGATCCGGATGTGCATGGGCTGTTTCTGGATTTCGATATAGCCACGGTTACGAATGCGCGTCGATCGGACGAACTGGGAACGGCAGGTCTCTCCACTGCGCGCCTGTGGCGCTCCGGTCGAGATGACAACTCGCTCCGGGCAAACGTTCCGCTAGGTACTCGCGGGAACCTGCATGGCCTTTTGCGGGCGGAGCCATTGGACGGTGTCCCAGAGGAATTTTGCGATGGCGATGACTAGCACGATCAGCAGGCCGTTGTGGATGCTGAAGTTGAGATTGGCGACGGTCTGCGGCGACATGGAGCTGCCGCCGAAGGTGGCCTGGCCGACGTAGTCGTGCGCGCGGAGCAGGAAGACGAGAATACCGATGCCGAGCAGGTGAAGCACGCTTTCAAAGAGATGGTAGTAGCGGCGCATGGGGCGGGAGAGCAGCGCGATGCGAAAGACGAGCTGGATGACATTGAAGCCGATGATGATCCAGTAGAAGGTGTGCCAGATGGCTGGCAGGTCGATGTTGAGATTGAACACACGCATGGCCATGTAAGGGCCGAATATCAGAATGGGATAGTGCGGAAACAGGAGCAGCCACGCGAGGAAAGCGGCGCCGGCGATGACGTCGGCATAGGGGTGGCGCGGGCCTTTTTGATCGGCGACCGGATCTGCTTTCGGTAGCTTGCGCGGGTCCCAAGAGGGATGAGCAAGTTCGTTGCGCAAGTTGCCCTTGAAAAATTCCAGCAGAGCGAAGCCCGCGGTGAGCCATGCGAGAAATTGAAAGACCGCACCAAGGAGGCCAGTAACTATGTGGCCGAGGTCCACGCGCTGTGCGATGGGTGTGCCCCAGGAGCCGAAGAGGATAGTGACCGCAGTGACGAGCAGCCATATACCGATGACCCACGGCAGGACGCGTTTGACGGTGAACCAGTAGAAGGGAAAGATCTCCGGCCCGATGAGCGAGCGATGAGGCTGATAGCGCGCCGCGACCAGGATGGGGTGACCGTGGCGGCGCAGTAGCTCAGCCTGCTCATCTTCGGTGAGCGGATGGCCGAGCTGGGCTTCCTTGTCTTCCTTTTCGGAGTGGAGATTGGCGGAGAGCTCGGCCAGGAGATCGCTCTGCCGGTTGGCGGGCAGATAACGGCTGACGGCGTAGAGATAGCGGTCGAGAAGATCGTTGGCTGCCATGACGGTCAGGCCTCCTGTTCGGTGTTGCTAGACAAGACTTGGTGGATGGAGCTGTTGATGGACTCCCACTCTACGAGCAATTGTTCGAGGGTGGCGGCGCCAGCGGGCGAGAGGTGATAGAAGCGCTTGTTGCGCTTGTCCTGCTCGCGCCACTCGCTGAGCAGCAGGCCCTGGGATTCGAGGCGGCGGAGCAGTGGATAGAGGGTGCTCTCTTCGATATCGACGCCGTGGTCGGCAAGGGTTTTACGCAGGGTGTAGCCGTAGTGCTCTTCGCGAAGCTGGGCGAGGACGGCGAGAATGAGACAGCCGCGGCGAAGCTCGAGGCGGAGGTTCTCAAAGACGAGCTGGAGTGCGTCGCTCATACTGTGCTTTACATACTATGTATCACACAGTGTGTGACGTCAAGTAGATCTTTACGAATTTTCGGCGATCTGATCATTGGACCAAAGTTTCGCCATACCTTCGATTTCTCTGGTGCGGCAAGGAGTCCTGCGCTAGAAAAGGCTAGCTATGCCGGCCCGATCGATTGTTTTTGCAGCACTTGCCTGTTTTCTGCCCGCTCTCACCGCTCAGACGCCGAAACCGTCGGCCTCGCCCGCTGCGGGCGAGAGCGTTCCAGTCAAGAACCTTCCCAACCTGACGAAATCCAAGCCTGACCTGTCCGGCCAAGAGGCCGTGATGGAAAAGATGGCGGTGGTGGTGCGGTTCGCGAAGGACGGTTCGAATGTCCGTACGCTGACGGTGCGGGAGCATGTGCTCTCCGATGCCGGGGTGCGGGATGCGGGCATCGTAAGCATTCCTTTTGCGTCATCGGCCGAGACGGTGACTTTCAATTACCTGAGGGTGCGCAAGCCGTCGGGCGAGGTAGTGGAGACCCCGGCGGAGGATGCGCAGGAGGTCGCGGCGCCGGTTACGGAGTCCGCGCCGATGTACAGCGATCTGCGGGTGAAACAGATTCCGATCCGCTCGCTGGGCGTAGACGACACGGTGGAGTATCAGGTAACTGTGCATGGGACAGATGCCGATGCGGCGGGTGAGCACTCGTTTGTCGCAAATTTCATGACGGGAATCCCGGTGGAGGAGCAAACGATCGAGATCCGGGTGCCGTTGGATTTTGTCGCGAATATCGTCGTCAAGGATGTGCACCCGACGACGACCGATGAGGGAGGCGAGCGCGTCTACCGCTGGAAGCACGAGACGGCGAGCGAGTACCCGAAGAAGCAGGAAAAAGATAATGCGGCGCCGGTGGAGCTGGTGCAGGAGATGTTCGCTCCGGATATTGCGATGAGCGGTTTCCGATCCTGGGCGGAGATGGGCGCATGGTATCGCGGGCTGATGAAAGACCGTGCGGTGCCGGACGCCGCGATACAGGCCAAGGCCGATGAACTGACGCGCGGGCTGACGACGGACGATGCGAAGGTAGACGCGATCTACAACTACGTGGCGACGCAGTACCGCTACATCGCGGTGTCTTTCGGCATTGGACGACTGCAGCCGCATACGGCGGCGGAGGTCTTCCGCAACCGCTACGGCGACTGTAAAGACAAGCACACGCTGCTCCAGGCGATGCTGGCGGCGGAAAAGATCGAGGCCGAGCCGGTGTTGATCGGCACGCAGGTGCGGGTGAACGAAGCACTGCCGATACCGTCGCAGTTTGATCACATGATCACGCTGGTGAGGCTGAAGGATCACGATGTGTGGCTGGACTCGACGCCAGAAGTTGCGCCGAGCCGGATGCTGCTGGCTGGGCTGCGGGACAAGCTGGCACTGGCGATCCCGGCGACGGGCGATGCGCAACTGGTGCGGACGGAGGCGACGCTTCCCTTCCCCTCCTTTGCGCGCGAGACGGTGACCGGAAAGCTGGAGAAAGGCGGGGTGCTGACGGCGCATTTCGACCTGACACTGCGCGGCGATGCGGAGGTGCTGTATCGCGAGCTGTACCACCGCGTGCCTCGCGCGAACTGGCAGGAGCTGACGCAGAAACTCTCGGAGAACAATGGATTTGCCGGCGAGGTAAGCGCGGTGAATGCCTCTCTTCCGGAGAAGACGGCGGAGCCCTTCCATGTGAGCTGGAACTACACGCGGAAGGATTTCGGCGAGTGGGATAGCCGGCGATTTCCTGGGCTGGCGACGTGGTTTGAGCCGAAGATTGCCGCGGATGCCACTGCACCCAAGCGCGCGATGCGGTTAGATCCAACAGCCGAGACCCAAGTGAAGGTGACGCTAACCCTGCCGGATGGATACTTGGTATCGGTACCGCAGGACGTGACACTCTCCACGAAATTTGCGGAGTACGCATCGACATACAAGCTGAAGGACCGGTCGCTCGAGATGGACCGCACAATGCGCATTAAGCTCAACGAGCTGCCAGTGAGCGAGTTTGGCGCGTACCGTGAATTCCTGAAGAGCAGGAGTGACGATGCATCGCAGATGCTGCAACTGGTGGGTGCCTCGACAAAGGGCACAACAACAACCAGGGCAGACAACAGCCAAGCAAGCGAGCTCATGACGCAGGCGTACCAGGAACTCCGCGCGCATGATCTCAAAGCTACCCGTGAACTGCTGGACAAAGTTAAAGCGTTGAACGATGAACAGACCGGACTCTGGGGAGAGTATGGAGCGATCGATTGGGGAAACAAGACACAGGCGATCGCCGATTACAAAAAGGAAATTGAGCTGCATCCGGAGACCCTGTTCGCTTACAACGATCTGGCACTCTTGTACGCGAGCCAGGGGCGTTGGCCGGATGCGGAGCAGACGCTGCTGGCATGGGCGAAAGCCGATCCGGCCGATGCGCAGCCGCATGCGCGGCTCGGTTCGCTGCAACTGATGCAGAAACAATATAAGGATGCTGAAGCGTCTTACCGGGATGCGATTGCGCTGAGCACGGAGCCCGATCCGTTGAAATTGCAACTTGGAGGAGCACAAATAAAGGCCGGCGAAATCGATGCGGGCAAGGCGACGCTGCATGGGCTGATGGACACGAGCGACGATCCCTCGATTTTGAATGACACGGCCTATGCGCTGGGCGATGCGGGGCTGGATTTGCCGGCGGCCGAGGCGGCAAGCAGGAAGGCTGTGGAGCTGCAGGAGGCACGTACTACGTCGACGAGTCTGGCGAACGTGAAGACCGAAGACTTCGCCAATGTGTTCCGCCTCGGGGCGGACTGGGACACGCTGGGGTGGATTGATTTCAAGCAGAACAAGCTGCCGGAGGCCGAGTCATATGTGCGGAGCGCATGGGTGCTGCTGATGAATCCGGAAGGCGGCCTGCACATGGGAAAGATTTATGAAGCGGAAGGCAAGAAGGATGACGCGCTGACGGCGTATCGGCTGGCAGTGAAGACGATGGGGCAACGTAACCAGACGCAAAACTTTGCTGATATGAAAGCGGAGATGGAGGCCAGGGCGGCGGCGCTGGCGAAGGCTGGAGCGCATGAGAAGCCGGGTCCGCATGTACAGCAGGTCGGCGATGAACTGGCCGCTCTGCGCACGTATACGATTCCGAGCCCGCTGGATGGGCGGTATGCTTCCGCGGATTTTCTGCTGCTGCTGGGAGATGATCGCGCGGCGGATGTGCACTTCCTGAAAGGCGATGACGCGCTGAAGCAGGCCGGACCTGCACTGCTGGCGGCGACCTATCGCTCTCCGCTGCCGACGGGCTCGAAGGCCAAGGTGCTGCGGCGCGGCATTGTGGCGTGCACGACGGGATCGAAGACTTGCCTTCTGGTACTGCTGCCGGCTGCTGAGGCGAGGGCGGATTAACCACGTTCTGCATCTCCTCCCTCTGGCTCAGTTGCCCATTCATATCGACGTTGGGATGCCGAGCAGTCGGGAGATTGCCTGCGCATTGCTTTGCTGGTTGCGGCCAGGCTTGATGCGGTAGTCGAAGTCCAATGGATGGTCCGGGCTTTTGCTTCCCATGTGCACGCTGACGCCGTGAAGTGTTCCGACGTCCACGCTGTCGAGGAGCGCCTGGTCGTGGCTGGTGATGGCGCCGACAGCACCGGCGTTGATCAATGTGCGTAACAGGTCTTCGGCGATGAGCTTGCGATCGGTGGCGTTAGTGCCGCTGAGAATCTCGTCGATGAGGAATAGGACAGGGCGATCCTGCTGTGTGGGGCGGATGGTTTGCTGCAGGCGCTTGATCTCGGCGAGGAACTTTGATTTGCCGTCGGAGAGGGAGTCACCTAGAGAGATCGATGGACAGACGGTGAAGAGCGAGAGACGTGCGCTGGTGGCGCGAAGCGGCGCGCCGGCCGCGGCGAGTACGGCGGCGATGCCGATGCTGCGCAGCCATGTGCTCTTGCCTGCCATGTTCGAGCCGCTCACCAGATAGAAAGCGGATTCGCGATCGAGGCGGAGATCGTTGACCACGCAGGTGCGCGCGGGCAGCAGAGGGTGGCCTAGGTTTTCTGCGTGGAAGATGGTTGCGTCCTCCACAATCTCGGGAAAGACATCGCAGGGATGCTCGTGGGCGTAGCAGGCGATGGCATTCAGCGCTTCAAACTCGGCCCAAGCCTCGAGCCAGAGTGCTAGGTCCGCGCCATGCCGGCTATGCCAGCGTTCGAGCGCTAGCGCTAGTTGCGTGCCTAGACAAAGAAAAAAACTGAACTGGTAGAAGACGTCCTTGCGGCGCTGTTCACAAGCGCCGAGGAGCCGCTGTAAGTGCCGCAAATGCGTGACTGCATCCGTTGCGCGAAGAGACTCGGTGATGCTGCGCAGTTTCTCTGATGTGAAGGCCTGGCGTGCGATGAGGGCCAAACCGTCATTGAGAACTGCCATTTCGCTGGTGAGCGGGGAGACGCCTTCGAGCACCGGGCGGACGCGGCGCGCGAGCACGAGGCCGATGACGCCCTGGATGATCCATGGGATGAGCAGGAATGGAAGCGAGGGAAGCCAGGCCAGGACGCGGATGAGGACAAGAATCGCGATCGCGAACGACGATGCGCTGGAGAGGATGAGAAACAGCGGAAGGAAACGCGCGACGTGCAGTGCGGGGGCTTCGACCCACTGGCGCAGGAGGTGAGGATGGCATTCCTGAAAGGCGTAAGGGCCAACGAGCGCGACTGATTCGCGCAATTCTGTGGCGGGCTGCAGTTCGCGGACGGCTTGCTGCCGCTGGCGAACCGTGGGTACGTCGACTGGGTCGAGCAGGAAAGCGGCGAGACGTTCTGCTCCGGCAGCCGAGCGGGTGGTCGCGAGCAGCTCGAAGAGCGAGCCCTCGCCGACGATGTTGAGGTCGTATGCATAGGGATGTTCGGGGCGAACGAATTCGTCCCCGCCGCTTCCTTGCCCCTGCCATGTTTCGTGGATGCGAGCGATGCCGCGTTCATACCACTCGCTGAGGCGGGAGTACGCGGCGAGATCTTTGCACAGCGCAAAGAGACCGCGCAGCAGAAGCGCGGTAGCGGCGCCGGCGACGAGGGCGGCGAGCAGCCATGACTGGTAGAGGGCGATGATCGCTCCGAGGATCAACACTGCGAGTGCGAATAGCAGGGTGTGCTGACGTCTTTGCGCATGCTGCATGTGTAACTGCAGCGATTGCAACTCTCTCTGATATGCGGCACGGATGCCGCCAGCTTGCGGGCACAAGTTCTCTGGATGCGGATGGATGGTTTGCACGATGAAGGCTCCCTGCGTCACGCTCGGAGGGCGAGTGGCGCGGTTATAAATCGCTGACAGGCGGAGGCACACGGCGGAGTGCGGGTGGCGGTCTTATTTCTTGGAGGGATCTATCGGCCTATCGGGCGAGGAGAGGAGGCGGACGCTGGAAGCGTGGCTGGAGGCAGGGAGACGCGGGGATTTCAAGCTCTAGCTCGATGCGGGCCAACACACGGCGGCTCTGTGGATGGAGCGGGAGCTCGCAGTCCAGATCCCACGCCAGCCAAGAGCCGGGCCGCAGCAGGCGGCCTGCATCTGACGAGCGTTGGATAACGAAGAGAAGCAGCGCGGCGGAAGCGATCGTCAGGATTGGCTTGGCGAAGAGAATTGCGAGGAGGTGCAGGCGGGAAGCCGAACCGCCGGAGAAGTACGCAGCGAGGAGCGTGACCAGGAACGGGATGAATTGCCGCCGCAGCATTGCGCTCCTTTGCGGTCCGAGTATATCGCTCGCAATTCAGCGGCTCGCGAAAGCCACGAGTAATCCCAAAGAAGACGAATTGATCCGCAGAAACGGCGAGACCCGGGATGGGCTCCCGGGTCTTGCGGACCGTTTTCACAAATACCGTGTTCTGTCCGGCAGCCACGAGGAGCAGCTTTTCTTGACGGAAAAGCTGCGTTCACATCTGTCCACGCGCCTGGACCTTTTGTGAAAACGGTGGAAGGGTGGGCGCTGACTACACGCCGGTCCCTTTTGCAACGTCGTTGGCTAATGTTCGGGTTAGAACAACGCTGGTTGTGGGGTTGACGGTTGGTCGAGGGAAGCCCTGAAACCTTGTGTCAAACCCTTAGTCTTGGTTGCGGACCCAGCCATCGTCGGTAAGGACGAGGGTGGCCTGATCGACGGCCTGATCGGCTACCGCTTTGGCCACGGCCGGAAAGGCGGTCTGGATGGCGCTAACCTTAGCCCAGTCGGGGCTGTTCTTTTCAACAAAGTGGTACTCCACCTTGGTGAAGCGGTTGCCGTGGAACTCGGTCGGGTTGGAGTACTTGTCCACGCTGGTGACTTGGCGCTTGCCGTAGCAGAAGCGGCCTTTGCCCGGAACCTGCTGGCCGGTGAGGGTCAGCTCGTAGCGGAGCGTGCCGTCATGGGATGTCCGGGTGAGCAGGCCCGCGGCGGTCAAGGCGTCCAGCTTGGTGTGGACATCGCCGAGAAGTTTGTCGTTGGCCTGCATCTCGAATGGATAGGGGAGCGGCTTGGTGAAGAGGCAGTCGGCGTTGGCCGAGTAGTCCTCGTTCAGCACGTTAGCGAAGTTCTGCTTGCTCATCTCCCGCTTGTCTCCGCACCCGGATCCCAGGAGAACCAGAGCGCCCGCAATCATTGTCAGACCTGCAAGATGTTTAAGCTGCCGTGTCATTTCTTCCCTCTCACTATGAAAATCTTTCGCAACTGTACGGCAGAAACTTTAACTCGAAAACCTTACGGAAGGGGTATTCGCGGGGTAAAGGATGCCCACATTTGGGGTATAGGTCCATTTTCGGTGAGGAAAAAGTGCTCGATTGCACTTACCTGGGGGCAAATTGGCTGCCATAATCCCTCATCAGGGGACGCTTTAAGGCCCGGCAGCTCGCGATTTCTACAACGAAAGTGGGAGGAAATTGCATGACCGGACGAGGGCTCTGGGAGTGAAATCGCGCACTCCGCTGCTACACCGGGTCATTTCAGATAGTGCAATTCATGGAACGCCGGTGACGGCCAGGCGGCTGGACGTGATACGACGGGATCTGACTATAAAGATCTGAGTGTTCGTGGGCCCCGCGCCGCGCTCGCGGTCAAATTAGGCTAGACTAAATTCTGCCGTTCGCCCTCCTCCGGTGGGCAAGACCAAATAGAGGAGATGCCTGAGGAACGTGCGCTGCCGAAAGAGACTGACTCCCTGGGCGGGGATGGGCATGCTTCTGGCGCTGACCGCGCATCTGGCGGTGCGCACCTGCGCTGGCCAAGCGGGAGCGGTTGCGGCGGCAGGCTCTGCGCAGGCGGCCGGGGGCGGCCACGCGACGGCGAGCTCGACGCAGAAAGCGCGCGCGAAACCGGACGCGAAACCGGGCGAGGCGCTAACGATGTTTCCGCATTCGGACGCGGCGCCGTGGTTTGTGGCTGGGCAGGCGAATATTATCTTCCAGGCGCATCCGAGCTTCCATTCGCCTTACCAGGGCACGAACAGTTTGCACGGTGCGGGCGAGTACAAGACTTCCCTGCTGGGCACGCTGTACCTGGGATATCAGCTGGGGCGCGGCGTGCGCGGAAAAACGCCGACCTGGGGCGAGCGCTACAACACGGATTTCATTGCGGACTTCGAGTCGTCGGGTGGACGCGGGTTGAGCCAGGCGCTGGGGCTGGCGGGCTTCACCAATCTGGATGTCGTGCGCAATCCGAACCTGGGCTCGAAACCTTATGTTGCGCGGGTGCAGTTCCATCAGACGATCGGCTTCACCAACGAGATGACGGAGGTGGAGCGCGGGCCGCTCTCGCTGGCGACCGAGGCGCCGGTGCGGCGGCTGGAGCTGCGGGTGGGCAAGATGGGGCTTCCAGACGTGATGGACATTAACGATGTGCTGAATGACAGCCATATGCAGTTCACTAACTGGACCGTCGACAACAATGGCGCGTGGGACTATGCGGCGGACACGCGTGGTTACACATATGCCGGAGTGGTGGAATATCAGGACCGCAACTGGGCTGCGCGTTATGTGCTGGCGGCGATGCCGGTGGTGGCGAACGGGATTGATCTGGACTGGGCACTGAGCCGGGCGCGTGGACAGAACTGGGAGTTCGAGCTGCGTCATGGATTACTGCCGAAGAGTAAGGGGACGCAGCGCGTGCTGGCGTTTGTGAACAACGCGCATATGGGAAATTATCGCGAGGCGGTGACGCGGTATGTGGAGGGCATTGATGCGACACCGGACATCCACAAGACCGCACGCTTCGGCGCGGTGAAGTATGGCTTTGGCTACAACGTGGAGCAGCAGGTGACGGAGCATCTGCGCGCCGCCGGACGCTTTGGCTGGAATGAAGGACAGCATGAGTCGTTCGCCTATACCGAGGTGGACCAGACGGTGCTGCTGGGCGCGGACTACGACGGTGCGCAATGGGGACGCACGAACGACAAGGTGGGGCTGGCGTTGGTCTCGAATGCGATCAAGAAGGACCATCAGAATTATCTGGCCAATGGCGGATTGGGATTTCTGTTGGGCGATGGGCGGCTGCGCTACGGCCGCGAAACTACGGAAGAGGCTTACTACAACGCGCACGCGTGGCGTGGGATGTTCTTTGCGCTGGGACTTTCGCATATCGACAACCCGGGATATAACCGGGACCGCGGGCCGGTGTGGGTGCCTTCGGTGCGGTGTCATGTGGAGTTTTGATTCCGATCGCTGGCATACTTCTTGCGGCTCCACAGAGCCCTAAACCGGCGGATGCATGACATATGATTGTGTCGAGCTATTCACCTTCGAGTCCGCGCCGGGAGAGCAGGCGGCCGAGTGAAGGTGTTCATGCTTTGTCTGGCGTGCTGCATATCGTGTCTTCCTGGGAGGCGTGCTGGTCGTGTTTGCGGCGATCCGATGCAGCGCGCATCATTCCCTCCTCCGTCGAGTGAGGAACCGGAGCGCTTCTGTTCTGTTGCTGGCCTGTGTTGTTGCGCCGGCGATACCGCTTCCCAGTCTGGCGGCCATCGAGAAGCCGGCTGTGCAGACGCATGCGGAAAGGGGCCGGCGTCACACCATCCATTTGACTTGGCATCCTCCAGCGCACTCACGCGATCCGGTGGCCGGATATAACGTCTACCGATCGAGTGACGGAGGCAAGAGCTTTTCGAAGCTGAACTCGTCGCCGGTCACCAAACCGGAATATCACGACGTGAGGATCCGGCCCGGCACGACCTATCTCTACTTCGTGAAAAGTGTGGACAGGAGAGGCACGGAGAGCAAGGCGTCGAACAATATCCGGCTCATGGTGCCGTAAGAAACGCCATGACACAAACACATCTTGTCTTAACGATCTGCTTCGCGATGCTGCTGAGCGCAGTATCCATGCCCGCGCAGCAGGCGTTTTGCATGAAAGCCCGTGGATCGTACCGATTCCTGGAACGACAAAGCTACATCGCCTGGAAGAGAATCCGGGCGGTGCGGATGTCGAACTGACAATCGACGATCTGAAGGCGATTCACAACGCGATCTCCGCAATGGATGTTCAGGGCGATAGATACCCTGCTCAAATGCAGCGTCTTATCAGCCGCCAGGTCGCCTTATACTTGCCTCGAAGCTCGATCGTCGCGGACGAACCAAGAGCAGCGCGGTCGGCGTACTCCCGAGGCACTGCTATGAAAGCGATCGTACGCACGCACTATGGTTCCCCAAGTGGGGTGCAGCTCGCGGAGGTAGCGACACCTACGCCAGCTGACAATGAGGTCATGATCAAGGTCCGCGCGGCGTCGGTGAATCCTGTGGATTTGTTCTCGATGAAAGGTATGCCGTGGAACCGCGTCCCCGGCCTGCGCAAGCCGAAATATGAGGTTCTCGGTTGTGATATTGCCGGACAGGTGGAAGCGGTTGGAAGAAACGTGAAGCAGTTTCAGATAGGCGACGAGGTCTTCGGAGTGACCGGCTATGAAGGGAAGGGCTTTGCCGAATATGCCTGTGCGCCTGAAGCGAAACTGGCTCCGAAGCCTACAGGCGTCTCGTTTGAAGAGGCTGCAGCGATACCAATCGCGGCAATCACCGCCCTCCAAGCTCTTCGTGACAAGGGACACGTCCGAGCAGGCCACAAGGTTCTTATCGAAGGCGCATCAGGCGGCGTGGGCACGTTTGCGGTGCAGATTGCCAAAGCACTCGGGGCTGAAGTCACTGCGGTGTGCAGCACGCGGAATGTGGACAAAATGCGCGCAATTGGCGCAGATCAGGTTGCCGATTACACGCAGGTCGATTTCACACGCAGCGGGCAGCGGTACGACCTGATCCTGGGAGTCAACGCTCATCATTCGATTTCCGAATACATG
Source organism: uncultured Acidobacteriaceae bacterium (assembly GCA_963737035.1). GTDB lineage: Bacteria > Acidobacteriota > Terriglobia > Terriglobales > Acidobacteriaceae > KBS-83. The sequence goes on from CAVTRJ010000015.1 coordinate 278,826, forward strand.
CGGGTGCTCAGTCAGCACGGAGTGTATGTCGCGGTCGGGGGCAGTCCCGGCAGGATTCTCGAAGCGCTATTCGTGGGCACAGTCCTGTCGCGACTTGGCCAAAAGAAGATAGTTTTCTTTATCGCGAAGATCAATCGCAAGGATTTAGTTTTTCTTGGAGATCTTGTGGAGGCTGGCAAACTGGCACCCATCATCGATAGACGTTACCCGTTGAGCGATGCGGCGGAAGCTCTTCGTTATCTCGCAGAAGGACATGCACAAGGGAAAGTTGTATTAGCCGCTTCAGCTTGAAGGACGGTACAGAGTTAAATCCCGCAAGCTCCCTCTATAGCTGATAGCTCATCGTAAGTCGGAGCGCCGCACGCGAAGTCAGATCACTGCCCTGAGTGCGCTGGCCACGGATTCGCTCGCCCTTCTGATTGCGCCGACCGCCGTTTCTCCGGCTTCACGCGTGTGCATGAACGCCGATTTCCTGCGTGTCCCGCTGTGCTGAATAGCGACTGTCTCGATGTCGCCACCGAAAATAGTGTGGTCTGTTTCAAGCTGATCGATGGCTGAATTCAGCTCCGCAACAACCGCTTCGGCCTCATCGGCGAGGACGATCAGTTCTACATTGATTTTTTTGTATGTCGTTTTCATCTGCTTCACCTTCTGTAAGTCTACGCCAGCCTCCCATGAGTTCTCGCGCGAGCCAGCGGACGGGGAAACGATCTCGCTCAGACCGACGGACGGTCCGCTCCGAAGCCTGCGAGTAACACGGTCCCTGCGAATAACAATGTGTCGCCGATGTAGTTGATACCTTCCAACGCGAGCGGGGTGTGGGTTTCCATTGCGAAGATCGGAAGGTAGAAGAACGCCGTGAGCAGGAGAAGAACGATCCCGCAACAGGCGGCGGCGATGCGGATGGTGCGGTGGATAAATAGCCCGATGCCTGCGAGGAGCAAGACGGCTCCGATGAAATACGCCAGCAGCGTGGGCGCCGGCACCCACGCCGGGATGAGCTTCTCCAGCGGAACACCGGGCACAAATCGTGGAAAGAGAAAGTGCTGGATTGCGTAGAAGATCATAGTCGCGGCGACAATTGCGCGGCCGAGACGTATCAGCACAATCCCTGCTGAGTTACCGATCGGCCATAGGCTGCCTGCAAGCACCATTGCTCCGGCGGCGAAGGCGGTTTCGCGTACGGTGAGCGTCCAGAAGAGCCGCTGATGCGCATTCGCAGGCAGGTTGGGCAGGTCGACTGTGGCGACGATGATGAGGAAAAGCAGGGCGAGCAACGCTGCCGACCAGCGAACATAGCGCCAGACGATGAAGCTGATGGCTGCTGCTAACAGCGCCGCGCCCACGAAGTAGGTCCAGAAGAGAGGCGCGGGCAGCCAGCGCGGCACGATACCCATAAGATCCCGAGCCGCAGTGAAGTGCTCCGCGGCAAACATCGCGAGCGCGGTGGCCACGAAGATTGGCCCGAGCACGATCACTCTGCCGGCGCCCGACGCTGCCTGGAATCGCGACCGCACAAGAACGAGTCCCGCAAGCAACGCGGCGAGGCCGGCAACAATCATTCCCGTAACCTCTACCGTCATGCTTGTCTCCTGCCGGGCGTTGAGGCGGTTAGCTCTCTCACGAGAATCCTTTCGGGCGTTCCTGCGCGACGTTGAAGGCGCGCTCCAGGGCTACGCCTACGCGGCCGAGGAGACCTTCTTCGAAGAGCTTGCCGATGAGCGTGATGCCGTGGGGGACGCGGCGCGGCGGATTGAATTTTGGCAATGGATGTTTGGGGTCGGGAGCCCAGTCGCTGCGGGCTTCGCTGACTTCGATGAAGCCGGCGCGCAGGGTGAGCGAGGGATGGCCGGTGAAGTTGGTGAGAGTGAGCATCTCGTCGCGCAGCGAGGGGACGAGCAGCATGTCGACCTTCTGGAAGATCTGCATCATCTGTTCGGCGACCTTGCGGCGGAAGCGATCGGCCTGCACGAAATCGACGGCGGAGAGAAACCGAGCCTGGCGGAAGGTGTTGGGCCACGCGTCGGGCACTTGGGCTTTGAGCTGATCGACACCGCGCGAGAGGGTGAGCTCTTCGAAAGCGGCGGCGGCTTCCGAAAAAAGAATTAGGTCTAAGGAGTCGTAGGGCCAGTTGGGCAGCGTGACGGGAACGGGCTCCATGCCGAGTTTCTTCACCTGTTCGAACGCGGCGCGATCGACGTCGGTGGCGGGCGGCTCGGCAAGCCATGTCGGTATATAACCGATACGGATACCTTTTACCGGCAGAGCGGCGTTGTAATCGAGGTGGCTGGGGACGCAGGCGAGGTCGCCACCGCCGGGCGCGTCGTGATCGGGGCCACTGATGGCGCGAAGCACGAACATGGTGTCTTCGACGGAGCGGGCCATGGGGCCAAGCTTGTCGAGCGACCAGCAGAGCGTCATCGCGCCGGTGCGCGGCACGCGGCCATAAGTGGGACGCAGGCCGGTGACCCCGCAGCGCATGGATGGGCCGACGATGGAGCCGCCTGTTTCGCTGCCGATGGCGAAGCCGACGAGGCCCGCGGCAGTAGCGGCGCCGGGGCCGGCGCTGGAGCCGGAGGAGCCTTCTTCAAGCAGCCAGGGATTCATGGTCTGGCCGCCGAACCAGATGTCGTTGAGTGCAAGCGCGCCGAGCGAAAGCTTGGCAACGAGTACGGCGCCCGCGGCGGTGAGGCGCTGGACGACAGTGGCATCGTCTTTGGGGACGCGGTTGCGGAAGGGCTCTGCGCCGTAGGTGGTGGGGATGTTAGCGGTGTCGAGCAGATCCTTCGCGCCCCAGGGGATGCCGTGCAGCGGACCACGATAACGGCCGGCAGCGATCTCGCGATCGGCCTGCTTCGCCTGCGCGAGCGCAAGATCTTTCGTGAGCGTGATGACGCAGCGGAGCGTGGGGTTGAAGCGCTGGAGGCGATCGAGGTAGATGGTGGTGAGCCGCTCGGAGGTGAGCTGGCGTGCGTGAATCCAGCGGCTGAGCTCGGCGACGTTCGCGAAGGCGATGTCATCGTCACTCTTGGGCAAGGGCACGAAGGCTGCGGGCGCAGGGATGAAATGGTCATGCTGCGGAGGCGGCGGCATGCCGGGCAACATGGGGTTCCATTGCGTGGCGGGGGCGAGTGTGGGCGGGAGCGCGACTTTGCGCGGACCGGTGCGGCGCTCGTAGAGCGGGGCCATGGCCTGGCGCCAGTTTTCGGCGGCCTGCTTCTCCTCTGCCGTGGTGAGCGAGACGCGGACGAGCTTTTCGGACTCGGCGAAGGTGACGGCGGAGACCTCCGGACCGACAGGAGGCGCTGTGCCGAAGGCGGGCGGCGTGCCCGGAGCCGGTGGAGCGCTGGAGGCGGGAGCAGCGGCGGACTGTTCGGGCTGGGGCGCAGTGTGGCAGCCGACAGCGGCGGCCGCGAGTCCGAGCGAGCCGTGCTTGAGAAAGGTGCGGCGAGACTTGAGCAGTTCATTCAGCGACATAGCGTTTGACAGGGATTGTACGGGGAGGGGCTTGAGGGATTCCGGTTTCGTTCTCGCATGCCGGAATTGCAGGATGAGGCGCCTGCATCTTTTCTTGATATCAAGCATCTTTATATCAAGACACATGACTGATCGCGGCAAATCCGGGAGAACGGAAGACCTGAGCGGCATTCACCTGTGGCTGGTGCTTTGGAAGGCTGGCCGGGCGGTGGAGGCCGAGGCGCAGCGCAGCATCGCGCGGTTCGGGATGGTGATGAGCGACTTCGGTGTGCTCGAGGCATTGCTGCATCGCGGACCGCTGTCGGCCAAGCAACTGGGCGCGAAGGTTCTGCTGACCAGTGGTTCGGTCACGGCGGCGATTGACAGGCTGGCGGCGCGCGGGCTGGTGCGGCGGGAGGACGACGCGCATGACCGGCGCGCGTGCATCGTGCACTTGACAGCTGCAGGACGGCGGGTCATCGAGCGGGCGTTCGCGCAACATCGTACTGAGATGGAGGAGGCGCTCGCGGACTTCGCGGTTGAGGAGCGAAAGGTTCTTCTGCCGCTTCTGCGGCGGCTGGGCCGGATTGCCGAGGAGTCTCCTGCGAAGGCGGGGCGAGCTGCGAGGAGTTCTTCGTTGGACATGGAGAAGGAGGCGCTTCCGGCATCAATACGGGGCGCGAGGAGGAGCAGGGTATGACGACACAGAAGAAGGTACTGGGGACGTATGGTGCGGGATCGAACCACTGGGTGGGCGATGGCTTTCCGGTGAGGAATCTTTTTCCCTCAAATGGGATCGAGAGCGAAGTGAGCCCGTTCCTGATGCTGGACTACGCGGGACCGAGCCGGTTTGAGCCGGCGAAGAAACCGCGCGGCGTGGGCGAGCATCCGCATCGCGGATTTGAAACCGTGACGATTGCGTATCAGGGATCGGTGGGACATCGCGACTCAGCCGGCAACAGCGGCGTGATCTATCCTGGCGACGTGCAGTGGATGACTGCGGCTTCCGGCGTGGTGCACGAGGAGCTGCACGAGGCCGAGTTCACAAAGAATGGCGGCATCTTCGAGATGGTGCAGCTTTGGGTGAACCTGCCCAAGGCGGAGAAGATGTCGAAGCCCCGCTACCAGGCGATCACGAAGAATCAGATTCCGGTGATTGAGTTGGAGGGCGGCGGGCATGCGCGGGTGATCGCGGGTGAACTGCTGGGACGGATGGGGCCGGCAAAGACATTTACGCCGGTGAATCTGTTCGACGTCATCCTGAAGGCGGGCGAGCGCTTTGAACTGCCGCTGCCGGATGGACACAATGCGGCGGTGGTGCTGCGCAAGGGCGATGTCCTGTTGAACGGCACTGAGCCTTTGCGCGGTGAGGCGCAGATCGCACCGCTGAGCGAGGATGGCGACGGTGTCACGCTGGAAGCAAAGGCGGATTCGCAACTGCTGATCCTGAGCGGCGAGCCGATCCGTGAGCCGGTGGCCAGCTATGGGCCCTTCGTGATGAACACGCGCGAGGAGCTGCAGCAGGCGGTAGAGGATTACCGTGCGGGACGGATGGGGCACTTGAATTAAGCTGTCCGACTCAGCGAGAGCATTGTGGCGTGAGATTTTGTCTCACGCCACTTTTTTTTGCGCAGCGTTTTTTTAGAACAGCAGCTTCAGTCCGAACTGGATCTGGCGGCTGGTGGCTGCTGCTGTGACGACGCCTGCGGTTGGGCTGAGGACTGCGGATTGTGTACGCGCGGATGCGGTTGTGCTTTGCTGTGGGCCGGAGCTGAAGACGACGGGATTCGGCGTTGTCAGGTTGGTGTGATTGAGCACGTTGAAAAACTCTGCGCGGAACTGCGCGTGCAGGCGCTCGTGGATGGTGGTGGATTTCGCGAGAGAGAGATCGAGATTCGCGAAGCCTGGGCCGGTAAGTGTGTCGCGGCGCAGGTTGCCGACGGCGCCCGCCGCGGGTGCGAGGAATGCGGCGGGATTGAAGAACTGGTTCGCGCGCGCGGCGGTGGATCCGTTGGCGTAGAGCGAGCCGTGGAAGTTTGGGTTTACGTCTGGGCGTACCGGGTTGCGTGTGTCGCCAGAACCGGTGGGGTTGTAGCCGAGTTGCGGCGTGAACGGAAAACCGGATTGCAGATTGGAGATGGCGGAGAGCGTCCAGCCAGAGATGGCGGTGTCGGCGACGGGAGCGAAATCGGAAGCGAAGCGGCGATTGCGGCCGAAGGGAAGATCCCAGGAGCCGTTGAGCGAGACGATGTGGCGCATGTCCGTGGCGGCTGGACCCCAGTCGAGGTTGGACAACTGCGGAACGCTGACGAATGCGGGCGTGTTGGCGGAGACGCTGGTGTTCCATGCGGAGCCGTTGTCGAGGTTCTTCGACCAGGTGTAGTTGGCGCGGAACTGCAGTCCATTTGCGTAGGAGCGGCGCACGTCGACTTCAAGCGCGTTGTAGCTGGCGTTGCCGTTTGAAACCCACGATGTGGTATTGGTGACGGCGGGGTTGGCCTTCACCGTCGTCGGATAGTAGACGGTGCCGGCGGCGAGCGATGCCGGGCAAGCGGCGTCGGGGCAGACGACGAACGCGGGCTCGTTCTGATCCTGAGAGAGGATCTGGTGATAGCTGTGCGAACCGATGTAGGCGAGGGTGAGTGAGGTCTGGGGCGCGACCTGTTGTTCGAGCTTCAGCGTCCACGCGAGCGTGCTGGGGGTGGCGATGTTGGTCTGCACACTGGAGGGCGAGATAGTTCCCTTCCCGCTGACAGGATCGGAGACCGCGGTGCCGGAGTAGCTGAGGGTGGCGTTGTAGGGCGCGGATTGATCGAGCCGGTAGTTGAGGTTGTCGAGCAGGCTTTGCTGTACACCGAATGAGGCGCGGATCGCCGTGGTGCCGTTGCCGAATGGATCCCATGCGACGCCGACGCGCGGCTGAGGGAGAAACTTTGCGCGATTGTCCGTGAGCGCGGAGGAGCCGACGGTGGGGTTGGTGTTGATGATGCCGTTGGTGAACTGGTAGTTCGCAGCACGGCCGTTGGCTTCGTTCCAGCCATTGCTGCTTTCAACGCGCAGGCCGGCGCGGAGTTCGAGGCGCGGCGTGGCTTTCCAAACATCCTCCACGTAACCGGCGCCGAACCACGAGCGCCAGTTGAGCGGCGTGGGCGAGGGGACGATGGTGAAGGTTTTGATGGTGCCCTGCAGGAAGGTTTGCAAGGTGGCGAAGGAGGCCTGCCCGTCCTGGTTCTGCGCGAGGTTGTCATTGCTCTGCAGGCGTTGGAGCCATCCACCAATTTCGACTTGATGGCGGCCGAAGGTCCAGTAGACGTGATCGTCGATGGTAAAGAGATTGCGCGCAACGGCGTTGTTGCTGCCGACATTGCCGCCCGCGCCGGTGATCTGCGATGCGCCGTTGGAGGCAGTGGAGCCGGAGATGACGATGGCGCCGATGGGACGACCAGCGACGAAGCCGGGGACATCGATCGTGGAGCTGCCGAGGAAATAGAAGGATGCGCGGGAGAAGCCGAAACGTGCTGTGTTGAGCAGCCTAGATGAGACGATGTGCTGCTCCTCGATGCTGGCGACCTGCTCGCGGAGGGTTTCATCGATGACCGCGAAGGGATTGGCCGTGGGGGTGTGGGCGGTGGAGTCGTCGATGGTGTAGACGCCGAAGAGCAGATCCTTCGCACCGAGGTTGTAGTCGGCGCGCGCGGTGCCGAAGTCTTCGCGGATAGTCTGCTTGGGATTGCTGAAAGCGCGCGCGATGCCGGTGGGCTGGCCGGTGGATGGGTTAGTCAGTTCCGCGCCATTGGGCGTGGGCCAGAGTTGCAGCAGATTGGAGACGCCAGAGGCGAGGCCGACGTTGATGAGGGAGCCGCCGGGGCCGGTGGGAAGCAGGCCCTGGCGCGCATTCGCGTCGGGGACGAGTGCGACGTTGCTAAGGCCGAGGTTCTGTCTGTAACCTTCGTAGTTGCCAAAGAGGAAGACCTTGTCGCGACGGATGGGACCGCCGAGCGAGCCGCCGAAGTTGTTGCGCTGAAATTCGGGAATCTGCTGCTGGTCGAAGTAGTTGCGGGCGTCGAGCGCGCTATTGCGCAGGAACTCATAGGCTGCGCCATGCAATCGGTTGGAGCCGCTGGCGGTGACGATGCTGATCTGCGCGCCCTGGCGCTTACCGAATGCGGCGGAGTAGGTGTCGCTGGAGACGTTGAACTCGCGCACGGCATCGACGCCGAGCAACTGGCCGCTGGTGCCACCAGGCGTAACATTGATGAGTGAGGCGCCGGTGTACTCGACTCCGTTGAGAAGATAGAGATTGTCCTGCGGCCGGCGCCCGGAGACGGAGAACATGTTGCCGACCGACGAGTTGGAAGTGCCGATGCCGCCGGAGCGCTGCGCGGTGTAGTTGACGGTGGCGGGATTGAGCGTGAGGAGCTGGTCGTAGGAGCGGCCGTTGAGCGGCAGATTTTTTACCTGGCGCTCGTCGACGAGGCCGCTGGTCTGCTGCGTGCTGAGATCGACCGGCGCGGGCTTGTCGGTGACTTCGACCCGCTGACTGACTTCACTTGCGGAGAGTACAAGATTGGCGCGAACGGATTGGCCTACCGTGACGACGATGCCATCGTGCTGCTGGGTGGCGAATCCCGGGCCAGTGGCGGAGACGGAGTAGCGGCCGATGGGAACCGACGGAGCGCTGTAGAGGCCTTCGCCATTGGTAACGAGCTGGCGTTCGCTCCCTGTCTCCTGATTGCGGATCACGACAGCGGCGCCGGGAATGGCGGCGCCTGACGGGTCGGTGATGACTCCGCCGATCGATCCGCCGACAACCTGTGCGCGCGATGGCGCGGCGGTGAGTACGAGTGCTGCGAAGATGCCGGCGAGGGCTGGTGCTGTGGTGAAGCGCATGCGCTGATCTCCAGATCACGTGAAGCAGGGGGTGAAGAGGAGCGGCGCGCTTGATGAGGATCTATCGGTGGCGGCGCTCCCGGTGGGCCTGTGGAGGACAACAACAGGCGCAACATCCTGCGAGGCGACAACACGCGCGACGGGACGGAAGCACGGTCTGTCTGAATAGAGAGAAGAGATGCATGTGGTTCTTATTACCTTTGCAGGCTATTGCGATGTAACAGGGCTAACTTGGATGGAGAGCAGACGATATCTCAGCCGTAAGGCGGCGCGCGCTTATCGACAACAACAGCAGCGGGCGGACTGGGCGAGAAGCTTCATCTGTAAGTGGAGGGTAACACGAATGGCCGCGTGATCCCAAGGTTGCTGGGACCGGCTTACAAGGTAGCGAGCGGGTCGCAGGGGACGGCGGAGTGATAGATTTTGGGTGCCATGAAATACCGTTTTCTTGCGCTCTCTACTTTTTCTCTCTTTCTCTGCGCTTCCGCTGGGACGATCTATGGCAAGCTGGTGCGGGGCAAGCTGGTGCGCCGCATCTGGAAAAGCGTGGCGACGCTACCCAGCTGATCGTGGATGGCAAGCCGTATCTGGTGCTGGGCGCCGAGATCCATAACTCGAGCTCGTCGAGCCTGGACTATATGGATCCGGAGTGGCCGCGGCTGGCAGCGATGGGACTGAATACTGTTGTGACGCCGGTGAGCTGGGAACTGGTCGAGCCTACCGAGGGTAAGTTCGACTTCACACTGGTGGATGGATTGCTGGCTGCTGCGCGGAAGCAGCATCTGCGGATCGTGTTTCTATGGCTGGCGTCTTGGAAGAACGGGATGTCGAGTTATCCGCCGGTCTGGGTGAAAGAGGATGCGAAGCGCTTTCCTCGCGTGGTGGAGGACGGGCGGCCGCTGAACATCCTGAGCACCTTTGGCGAGGAGACGCGTGCGGCGGATGAACGCGCGTTCGCGGCGCTGATGCAGCATTTGCGGGAAGCAGATGCGCACGATCACACCGTAGTGATGATGCAGGTAGAAAACGAAGTAGGCGTGCTGGGCAGTACCCGCGATCACTCCGATGTGGCTAATCGCGCGTTTGCCGGCGCCGTGCCGGGTGAGTTGCTGCGATATCTCGACCAGCATCGTCAGTCCTTGAATGCCGAGCTGCGCGCGTTGTGGGAGGAACACGGCGCAAAGACCAGCGGGACATGGACAGAGGTCTTTGGCGATTCGCCGCGTACGGATGAGATCTTCATGGCGTGGCACTATGCAAAATACGTGCAGGCGGTAGCCGCGAAGGGCAAAGCGGCATACGACCTGCCGATGTATGTGAATACGTGGCTCGGCGGCCCGGAAGCGATTCCCGGCAACTATCCAAGCGGCGGACCGCAGCCGCGCGTAATCGACGTGTGGAAGGCAGCGGGAACGGCGATCGATATCTATGCGCCGGATTTGTATTCGCCCGATGTGTATGGATGGGCGGAGCGCTACCATCGCGCGGACAATCCGCTGTTTCTGCCGGAGACGCGCGATGGCGAGGCAGGCGCCGCGAATGTCTTCTACATCCTGGGAGAGCATGCGGGGATCGGATTTTCGCCATTCGGGATCGATAACTGGGCCACGCCGGAAACGGGTGAGATGGCGGAAAAAGATAAAGCTGGCGAGGATGCTTTACGGACGAGTTATCACGCGATCGCCGCTGTCGCGCCAATGTTGCTGGATGCGCAGAGCAAGGCTGAGGTGCACGGGTTTGTGCTGGATAAGTCGCGACCCGAGGCGCTGTTTGTGATGCAGGGATATGAGGTGCAGGTGAGCCTGGATGAAATATTTGGCGGCCATGCGGAGAATGGTTACGGCCTGATTATGGCGACGGGGCCGGACGCATTTTTGGGAGTGGGCAAGGGCTTTCGCGTGAAGTTCACGCCGCGCGATTCGAGCGCGAAGCGGGTGGGGATTGGCACGATCGACGAAGGCCGCTTTGAAGACGGTAAGTGGATTGCCGGGCGGCGGCTGAACGGGGATGAGAACGATCAGGGCGAGTATTGGCGCTTCGATCCTCGCGCGTTGCACACGGAGAAGATGACGCTGTATCGCTTCTGAGTGAGGGGCAGACGCGAGCGCCGTTACTCTGCGCTCGCCTTCTGCTCCTGATACTGTTCGATGTGGCCGTAGATGGAGTCGGGAAATTTGAGATTGCGATAGAGATTGCCGCAGTCCGGATCTTCCGGATGGGGCAGGATGGGAAACTCTTGCTGCGCCTGCCATTCGAGAATGCGCTCGCGTCGCGGAGGATTGTAGTCATGGCCTGCAACCTGCGTGAGCATGGCCTTCGCCTGAGCTTCTGAGAAATCTTTGTCACGCGTCAGCCAGGAGATGACGTCCTCTTCCGCCATGAAATGACGGGCCACCATCGCGAAAACCAGCCTGCCGTAGTGCCCGATGTCCTTGCCATCGCTTAGCGAGTCGAGGAGATGGGCCATCATCGAATCCTTGCGCAGCTCTTCCTCTCCACTCGGAGACGGCGCGTTGATTCGTCTTGCGCCCGCGCGTTGTCCTTGGGGTCCTGGCGACGAGCTTCGAGCTCTGCCACTTTGGCTTCGGCTCGCTCTGCGCGCGCCAACGCGTTCTGTAAGTCCTTTTCCTGAACTGCCATCGCTGCTCCTTACGCTTTTTATTCGCCTGAAGGAAGAGATGGCTTTCCCTATGGTGGGTGTTGCCTGCGTTAGATTTCAGGGTGAACGCCCGGGCTGCCATCGGACTACCGTTAGCGGGCGGGTGGTCCCGTCTTTCTCTGGTCAATCACGGTATAGCCCTCTGGCACAGCGAAGTATCGGCGGTCCGGCTCGGAGGTATTCACGTTGGTGGCGGTGAACTGTTCCTTGCCAACGGTCGGACTGTCGAGAGTGGAAAGAAGATTGATGCCGAGTTCTTTCGCGTACCAGAACTCGCGGGTTGTCACCATCGGTTGGTCATTGCCGTAGGTGTTCGGGTTCAGTGTTGTGGAGTCACGATAGCCAACTGTGTCGAATCCTTCGATAGCGTTGGCACCCAGATTCTCATGCGTGGTGAATCCGCTGCCATCCGGCAGAGGACCGGGCTTGACGAGTGCCGGCAGATAGGCCGCGTCGGTGGACCCGCTGTAGCGCAACAGGTAGCAGTGCTTTGTCGCCGTCTCGCAGTTGTACAGGGTGTGTTCCGCAGGATCAGCAATCTGGATGTAGTTCATCCTCGATTCCATCTTGCCGTTCTTTGGAACCAGAAGCCAGCGTTCCTGGTAGATGCGTCCGCTACTGTCGCGCATGATCTGACGCTTATTGACCAGTGTGTAGGTGCCACCATTTCCCAAGGGGCGGGTCCACTCCGTCTCGAGAGTCAAGCTGAATGGGGCGTGCGCCATCGGCGGAATGAAGATGCTCTCCAACGTCTGCCGTGTGCCGCCATCGAAAGTGAGAACTGAGGATGAAGTGGCGGTTTGAGTGGGAGCCACGTTCGTCTGCGCCACCGCATACGGAATGGGCAGGAGCAACGCCAGACAGCAAAACCGTATACGGAAAGCGATACGCATGGTCATACCCCGCGCAATCGCAAACGATTGTATCGCGTGCGCATGCGATGTGATTTTTGATTCGCGGCAACAGCCGGCTCATAACCGGAGATGGATACTGAGGGCGCCCTCCGGCTCCGGGGTTCGCTCTGGAATTACGGTGACCTGCTCCAGTGAGGCGACGGACCAGTCGGCTGCGGTGAGTTCCGATAGCGGATGAGACGAAAGCACAGCGAGCACCTTCGAGCCCGCGGCTTTACCGGAGGCGACGCCTGCGGGTGAATCTTCGATGACCAGGCAATCGGCTGGCGCGAGGCCGAGTAGCTTTGCGCCGGCGAGGTATGGCTCAGGGTGCGGCTTGCCGTTGGCGACTATGTCCGCAGAAACGAGTGCTGCCGGCGTGGGCAATTTTGCGTAGCCGAGGCGGCCCTGGAGCAGACGCTCGGTGGCCGAGGTGACGATGGTCCAGCGATCCGCGGGTAGCGAGGCGAGAAGTTTTTCGACACCGGGCAGAACGATGAGGCCGCTGTGGTCCTCTGCGTCGTAGTCTTCGAGACGTCGCTGCTCGATGACGGGATCAAGGTCGGGCCGGAGAACGCGCAACGTATCGAGTGCACGGCGCCCATGCGTGGACTGAAGCGAGAAGGCACCTTCCATCTTGTGATGTTTCGCCCAGCGCAGCCAGCAGCGCTCATCGGCGCCGGTGGAGCTGATGAGCACGCCATCCATGTCGAAGAGTATGCCGCGGGCGGTGATGGTTTGTGTAGGCATCTAGCAGAATTACCTGAATGATGATGGCACGGAGCGATCGGACGCACACATCTGCCGGGATGCATTCGCAGCTGCTGCGAATCGGCGCTAAGCTGTCCTTATGTTCCTTTGAGGAGGACGCCACCCATGGAACGTCGTGATTTTCTGAAGCAGAGCGCCTTCACAGCAGCCGCAGCGGCGAGTGCACGCATTGCCTCCGCCAACCCGACACAACCAATTGCGAAGCGATCGCTGGGCAAAACCGGCGAGCATCTTTCGATCATCGGTTTCGGCGGCATTGTGGTGATGGATGAAGACCCTACGCAGTCGAAGAACATCGTGGCTGAGGCAGTGGACCGCGGCGTGAACTACTTCGACATTGCGCCGAGTTATGGCAACGCGCAGGAGCGGCTTGGTCCAGCGCTGGCACCGTATCGCAAGAATTGCTTTCTCGCGTGCAAGACTGAGGGGCGCATGAAGGATGATTCGCGCAAGCAGCTTGAGGAGTCGCTGCGGCTATTGAAGACCGATCACGTGGATCTGTACCAGTTCCATGCGCTGACCAAAATGGCAGATCTGGACAAGGTGCTGGGGCCAGGCGGGGCGATGGAGACGATGGAGGCGGCGAAGAAGGAAGGAAAGATCCGCTACATCGGCTTCTCTGTGCATTCGCAGGAGACAGCAGTGGCCGCGATGGATCGCTATCCATTCGACACGGTGCTGTTCCCGGTGAATTTTGTTTTGTTCTCGCAGGCGAAGTTCGGGCCGCAGATTTTGCAGAAGGCGCAGGAGAAAAAGATGGGTATCCTGGCACTGAAGAGCATGGCCAAAACGACGTGGCCTGCGGCAGAGAAGAAAAACCATCCCGAGCCGAAGTGCTGGTATCAGCCGGCGGCGTATCCGAATGAAGCCGCGCTGGGGTTGCGCTGGACGCTGGGTCATCCGATTACCGCGGCGCTGCCGCCGGGAGATGAGAAGTACTTCCGGCTGGCGATGGATGTGGCGCAGAACTACAAGCCGCTGGAGGCGCATGAGGAGACGGCGCTACTCTCAGGCGCGGTGGGCGCGGAGCCGATCTTTCATCTGGGCAACGACGTCTAGTTTGCTCTATTGCCTGCCCTGCGCCATCGTCTGCCACTGAATGAGGGCAGGCAGCGGCTTAGCATGGCGAACACTGCGGGAGATTCACAGACTGGACCGATTTCGATGGAACGTGGCGGAGCGCTGCGGCGTCTTCCTGCCGTCGCGCCGACGGCAATTCCAGCGAGATATGTCTGCCCTCCACGGGAACGCCTGGTCTGCGTTCAACACTGGGTCTGCCTTCGAGGCTGGGTTTGCCTTCGAGCCAGAACAGGATTGCCTCGGCGATCTCGTGCGCCTGTTTGGCAACTTCGCCCAGGCTCCGAATCACTGATCGCTCGAAGTCGCCCTGGGCGCCAGCCCAGCGGTCGATGTGCGGGTGCAGGGCGATGGACGTGAGTTCACGAAAACGCAACGATTCCTGATGGCGAAGCACGGTCCTGGCGTGAGCAGCGTCTTTCTGGAAGAGAGAGACGATGCACAGGCGTATGGATCCGTTCACGAGCTGCACCATGCTGTCCAGCGCGGCACATTTGTGTATTCCGCTGGTCTCAAGAAGGCGCACGCTGTCTTGGGCGATTGCGGCCGCTGCGGTATGGGTGAGGTGAAGAGCCGTGCCGATGCTGGCAGCAGCAAGTGCGAATCGGGAGTCCGACGTCTTCACAACACCGGCGTTCACGAACTCGCGGGATAGCTCTTTGATCCGGCGATAATGCGCATCGAGTTCACAATCTGCCGCAGGAACCTGCCGTGCGAAATCGAGATTGCGCAGCTCGTAGCCTTTGATGGAGTAGTCAAGAGCACGTTGCGCCAATCTGGACATAGCGAGCAGATGCACGCGCAGGATATGAATGTGCTGTTGCGAAGTCATTTTTATATCCTTTTACTAATCGTTTGAGTCAAGAATTTCAGGGAACTCTTCAAAAAATAAAGAGACCATCTTTCCAGATAGTGCAATAGATCCTGCAATCGTTTCAGTTAACGCGCTTCAAAAGAACGGGACCGTATTTGCGGTTACGCGGGCCTTCGTTAACGGCACACTGCGGTCGTCGGATCGATGGTTTTGCTGATTTCTGTGACTTTGGTTGCCGGAAATCCGCTGAGTTCTGCATGGCGATGAATGAGCGACTCATCCTGGGCCAGGTATACGCAGAAGGTTTTGTCGGCAGCCACGAAAGATTCCACCCACTGGATATCCGGGCCGAGTTCACGCAGTGCATGGTTCGATTTGGCCGAGGCCTCGCGCAATTGTTCGCGCTCCAGAGTGCCGACGTTGGGTATCTGCCGCTCAATGATGTATCTCTTCATTTGCTGTTCTCCCTTTTCCTTCGATATGTGGCTGCTGCTATCTCGAAGGTAGGTGGAGTTATACCTTGTAACAAGATGGCAGACATGCCATCCTACATAGGTTCTTCGGCCATTCCTAAATACCCGGGCTTAATGACGCCATTTTAGGGAGGTTCGCCATGACGAATGTCACGATCTTGTTTCTCGACGAGACCTTTTCTTCCACTGCCATCGGTCCGATGGAGGTTTTCCGTCACACCGGCACATTGTGGAACAACTTCACGGGGCAAAAACCCGTCTGTCATTTCCAGGTCACGACTGCGTCGGTGGGTGGGCGCGCCGTGCATTGTGACGGACCGATCGATATTCAACCTGCGATGGCGCTCAAGGATATTCGTAAGACAGACCTGATCTTTATCCCATCGACCGGACTCGGCATTGACGACGTGGTGGAGCGCAATGCGCCGGTAGTGCCGTGGCTGAAGCGCTGGAATGAACGAGGCGTGGCAATCGCGAGCGTGTGCTCCGGCGTGGGCCTGGTCGCAGCCACTGGTCTGCTTGACGGCAAGCGTGCCACGACGCACTGGAGTCTGGCTGAAACATTCCGCGAGAAATATCCGGCGGTGCGATGGATGCCGGAACTGATGGTGACGGAAGACCACAACTTTTACTGCGGCGGCGGCGTGCACGCTGCACTGGACCTGAGCTTATATTTGGTCGCGCGATTCTGCGGGCATGAAGTAGCCATGCAAAGCGCCAAGGCACTGCTCATCGAGATGCCGCGCGCATGGCAGGCGGGCTTCGCCGTTGTGCCGCTGAAGACCGAGCACAGCGATGAGAGCATCTCCGCGGCGCAGGACTGGCTGCACGAGAATTTTCATCACACGTTTCCGCTGGAGGAGCCGGCGGAGCGTGTGGGGATGAGCCCGCGCAATTTTGTGCGCCGCTTCAAACAGGCAACCGGCGATAGCCCGCTGATTTATTTGCAGAAGCTGCGGGTTGCAGCGGCGAAGCGCCTGCTGGAAAACGATCATCGCAGCATGCAGGAGATCAGCGATGCCGTCGGCTATCAGGATGCGGTGTTTTTTCGCCAGATTTTCCAGCGGCACACGGGAGTGTCACCGAGCGCGTACCGGCAGAGATTTGGGATGTAGGGATTGTTGTTTGCAGGTAGACTCAGCGTATGGGAAACAAAGACTCTGGAAAGCGCGAAAAGAAGAAACCTGCCAAGCCCAAGCCGAAGGTTGAGCCCGGGCGTAAGCGTGAAGAGTACAACCCCGGTGCCGGGGCACCGAAGAGCTAAGGAAGGAAATATCCCGCCAAGCCGCTTCTTGGCGGCGAGGCGTATCATGCAGGTGAACTGGAATCTGCGGAGCGGCGCCATGAAACACAAAATTGCGACGTGGGCGGCTGTGGGCTTTCTAGTCTCGGGTGTCTGGGCGATTCTTACGTTCTTGACTCCTCCGATGACTTTCGCGAAACCGGCTCTAAGGGATCTCGCAATTTTGATCCAACCGATTGCCCTCGTTAGTTTTCACTTCCATGTCCCGATGCACTTCGTTGAGGTGATGATTGCGAATGCCGCTACGTATGGACTGGCCGGTCTGATGGTGGAAAGCCTGCGGCGGGCGACGCATGCTGCAAGATAATCCACGCGATTGACACCTCTTTCGCCGCAACCTAGTCTTATAAGTACGATGAGTTGGGCTGGTTCACCCATGCGTGCCTGTTGCTGTAGCTGTTGCTGCGGCCGGGCTTGGGTGTGCCGTCCGGCGGAGATCGAATAAGTTTCGACGATTCCGCCACGCAAGACTTGAGACCCACCCGCAGATGCTGCCGGTGGGTCTTCGTATTTCCGGCAGCAATCCCCATCAACGAAAGGTTGAGACGACCATGAGCACAATTGCAGAGACGACCGAGACGGCTCGGCTGCCCCGCCTGGGTGAAACGGCTCCCGATTTCAGCGCGAAGAGCACGCACGGCGAGATTCGGCTGAGCGATTTCACCGCGAAGGGCAAGTGGGTGCTGCTCTTCTCCCATCCTTCGGACTTCACGCCCGTGTGCACGACGGAGTTTATCGAGTTCGCGCGGCGGTGGTCGGAATTCGATGCGCTGAACGTGCAGTTGATCGGCGTATCCATCGACAGCATCTACTCGCACATCGCATGGGTGCGGGATATCGAAGAGCACGCAAAGGTCGAAGTGAAGTTCCCTGTTGTTGCCGATCTGGACCAGCGGGTAGCGCGGCTCTACGGCATGGTGCATGAGGCTGTAGCCGATACCGCGGCGGTGCGCGCTGTGTTCGCGATCGATCCCAAGCAGAAGGTACGGACGGTGCTTTACTACCCGATGCAGCTGGGCCGCAGCATCGATGAGCTCGTGCGCGTCTTTCAGGGGCTGCAGACAGTGGATGCGAACGGCGTGAGCTGCCCGGCAGACTGGAAGCCAGGTGAGGCTGTGATTGTGCCGCCGCCGGCGACGCAGGCCGATGCGGCGAAGCGCACCAACGGCGCCGGGGCAGGTCTGGATGTGAAGACCTGGTATTTGTCGAAGAAAAAACTGGAAGTGAAGCCGCTAGCCGGGTCGAAGAATTAGGACCGGTACATCGCAACACGCCGCTGGTGCCAGTCGCTCACTCTGTACGAGGCGGCGATTCTGCGCGAATATTTCCCGAGGAGAGAAGACGCGGCTTCTCTCCTTGTGTTGTGTCGATGTGTTGTGTCGACGCGTTGTGTGGATGTGTTCTCTGGCTTTTCCACCGCTAACGTGCGCGATATGATGCGCGTCTCTTCTAAAGGTGCAGCAAGCCGCAGGAACTCCCATGGCCCGTCGACACTCCGCCGCTTTCCGGCTTTCGCTCGTTGCAGTCCTCTGCGGAGTCTGTGCGCTGTGCATGCCGAGCGGAACGCACGCACGCGAGGTGGCGCGCGGCGTGTTGGTACGGCACGTAATGCGGCACGTAGATCTGCTGGGATTCGGCACGACGGATATTTCGTCGGGGCATCTGCGGCAGGTATCGCATGGCCGCTTGGTGCGGGCACTTCCGCGTTCGTCCGCTCCTGCCTCGCTGTTCAAGAAGACCTGCATTGTCACACCGGATTTTGCTGAAAGCCTGCTTGCGCGGGAGAACGTGCTGGCGCTTGGCGGTGCTCCTCGTGCTCCAGGGCCGAGCCGCGCACCTCCTGCTGCATAGAAAACCAAAACAAACGACCAGGTCGATGGCGTTGGACCTGTGGTTTCGACTACAGCGTTCAACACACGAAGATTCGTGCGGATCCGGAAGGGCGTGCACCGCCTTCCTGAGCGGCCGTTCGCCCTTTCCCTTTCAGGTGTCTTGCCGAAGCGCACCTCATGCGCGTCCAGGAGAGTTTGTATGCAGCAGTTGCTTGCCGGTTATTCCACATTTCGATCGAAGGTCTTCCCACAACACGCCCGGCATTTTGCCGAGCTTGCGCATTGCCAGGAGCCAGAGGCGCTCTTTATCACCTGTTCTGACTCCCGTGTCATGCCAGAGATGATCACGCAATGTACGCCAGGGCAGTTGCTCTGTTGCCGCAATGCGGGAAATCTGGTGCCGCCTCCAGAAGAGACGTCAAGCGGCGTTGCGGCGACTGTCGAATACGCGGTGCGCATGCTGCGGGTGCCGAACATCATCGTGTGTGGCCATTCCGACTGCGGAGAGATGCGCGCGTTGCTCGACGAAGGTCAATTGCGGGACATGGGTTTTCTCCGCTCCTGGCTGGAACATGCCGGACCGATGTCTCGCGCGTTCCGGGGCGTGATGCAGGACCCTCGGGTATGGCCGGTGGAGGAGCGCCTGCACGTGCTCACGGAACTCAATGTCATCGCGCAGCTTCAGAGTCTCCGCGCCCATCCGTCGGTCGCAAGAGAACTACGGCGAGGAGGCCTGCACATTTACGGCTGGGTCTATGACATCGCGAGCGGAGAGGTCCGCTCACTTGATCCGTCGACCGGCAGTTTTCGTCCGCTGCTCCTACAACCCGCGGAGATCGAGAGTTCTGTCGAGGAGTGGATGGTGGCCTGAGAGCAAGCAAAGTCATTCCGCATGGTTGAGGAGGGAGGGCAGGGTAAGATAACGCTGCCCTTCCTTTTGCGCTGGATGACACGATGATTGTCCGCTCCAAATCCAACTGGTGGACCCTGCTGTTTGTATGGCGGGGCTCGATGATGAAGCAGATGCTGCCGCAACTATCGATTGTGGCGGTGTTGAGCGTGGCCGCGGTGTGGACTGAGGGCAACCTGTTCAAGCACAAGGTGCCACTGAATGCGACGCCGTTCACGCTGGTAGGCGTGGCGCTGGCGTTGTTTCTGGGATTTCGCAACAGCTCCGCTTATGACCGCTGGTGGGAGGGGCGCAAGCTGTGGGGCGCGCTGGTGAACACCATGCGTACGCTGACGCGGCAGGTGCTGACTATGACGGGCGAGGCCGGCGACAAGCGTGAATTCCTGAACATGCTGGTTGCGTTCACCTACGCGATGCGCGATCAGTTGCGCGGCGATGCGTTTGCGCGCAGCGCGGAGCTACTGCCTCCGGAATTGGCGGAGGAGGTAGACCGCGCGCGCTACAAGCCCTTCATCATCCTGCGCGCGATGGGCGAGTGGGTGTCGGCACGACAGCGCGAGAATGCATTCGGCGAGATCACCATGACGGCGATCGATCGCAATCTTGTGGAGTTGTCGAACATACTCGGCGGGTGCGAGCGCATTGCGACGACGCCGGTTCCTTTCGGCTATTCGGTGATGATTCACCGCGTCGTCTACTTCTATTGCGCGCTGCTGCCGTTTGGGCTGGTGGATGCGATTGAGTGGATGACGCCCGCGGTATCGCTGGTGATGGCGTACTCGTTTATCGCGCTGGACACGCTGGCATCGGAGCTGGAGATGCCATTCAACCGGGAGGAGAACGATCTGGCGCTGGATGCGATCTCGCTAAATATCGAGTTGAGCATTCGGGAGATGAGTGGGGAGACGCTGGAGAGGAAGCCGCTGCAGCCGGTGGGGTATGTGTTGCACTAAGGTGCTTGCCGCACGTGCGTTTTGCGGGCGCTCCCCTTGGTCGCTTACGTGATATCGCGGCAGACCGAAGCGAATCCCACATCTCTTTTCTAGATGTGGGCAGCCGGTGCTGTTCGAGACGACATTTCTAAAATGACGGACGACAGAAAGCGAAAGGAACGGCCGGGGCCGTCCCTTTTGCGATGTTGCCGGGT
The DNA here is from genome assembly GCA_963737035.1 of uncultured Acidobacteriaceae bacterium. GTDB lineage: Bacteria > Acidobacteriota > Terriglobia > Terriglobales > Acidobacteriaceae > KBS-83. The sequence goes on from CAVTRJ010000015.1 coordinate 299,051, forward strand.
GGCTTAGAGAGGTTGAACGTTCTCTGCCTGCCAGCCCTTGGGGCCCTTCACCACGTTGAACTGAACTGCCTGACCCTCCTGGAGGGTGCGGAAGCCCTGTGCAGTAATGGCGGTGTGGTGAACGAAAACATCTTCCCCGCTCTGGCGGCTGATGAATCCGAAACCCTTGGCATCGTTAAACCACTTCACTGTTCCCTGTTCCATATTGCTTATCCTTTACTTACTGCTGCGTTGTGACGCTGAATTCAAGAAGCAAAAGGGACGACCGAGGCCGTCCCCTCTTTGCGATATTTGCTGGGTGGTTTAGAGGGGCTGAACGTTCTCTGCCTGCCAGCCCTTGGGGCCCTTCACCACGTTGAACTGAACTGCCTGACCCTCTTGGAGGGTGCGGAAGCCCTGTGCCTGAATGGCGGTGTGGTGAACGAAGACATCTTCCCCGCTCTGGCGGCTGATGAATCCGAAACCCTTGGCGTCGTTAAACCACTTCACTGTTCCCTGTTCCATATTGCTTTAGTCCTTTACTGCTGAGTTGTGACGCTGAATTCAAGATCGGTCTCGGCAAGTAGAGAACTGCAGATACAGAACTAGCAAAACCTGTCCAATTCGAACGCTGGTTCAGTATACAACGGACGGGGTAGCTTTAAAGGTTACTTTCGTACCACATTTCCCCGGTGGGGCGACACCTCGCATGAGGCGGATCTGCCGCGAACCCTTTATATGCGTTGACGGAATCAGTCCTCCGGCGCGATGGCGTAGTAACCCTTTCGCGATTGGACCTTGAGGGCCTCCTCGCGCTGGTGGCACTGGATTTCGACTTTGCGGTAGGTGCCGTCGGTCTTGTTGTTGGTGGGGGTGTAGCTGGCGACGTACTGGGTGCGCAGCTCGTCTTCGATCTGCTGGAAGGCGGCCTCGAGCTTCTTGCCGTTGTCGCCCACATTGATGAGGCGGCCACCGGTCTGGTCCGCGAGCTGATGCATGACGTAGTCGCCGGAGTAACCGATGCTGTACATGCCGCCGTAGAAACCGCGATCCGCAATGAGCAGGACGTAGACCATCGAGTTCGCCTTCTGGGCAGCCTCGATGGCATCTCTCAGCTTGTGGGTAGATCCCTGGTCCTCTCCGTCGGTGAGAATAATCATGGCCTTACGGCCGGTCTCCCCAGCGAGCTTATCCTGCGCGGATTGGACTACAGCGTCGTAGAGCAGGGTGCCGCGCGGGGTGCCAGTAGGTAGCGGGCCGGTGGTGACACCGCCGGTGCCGACGTTGATCTGGGCCTTCTGCAGATCGCGAGCGAGTGCGCTGGCGTTGGAGGTGAAGTCGGAGAGCAGGTCGACATCGACATCGAAAGAGACAAGGAAGGCCTGATCCTTCTGGCGCAGGATGCGTTTGAGAAATTCGGCGCCGGTCTGCTGCTCGAGCGGGAGGACGTTCTGCTGTGAGCCCGAGGTGTCGAGCAGGATGCCGAGAGTGAGGGGCTGATCGACCTCAGCGGTAAAGTTCTTCAGCTTCTGCGCCTGCTTGTCCTCGAAGACCTGGCAGTCGTCGCGGGTGAGATGGGGGATCAGCAGGTTCTTTTTGTCGCGAACATCGAAGTAGAGCGAGACGAGGTTGACGTTCTGGCGGAAGGTCGCGACCGACTGCGAGGTATCGTCGTTGCCGTTGGGATCGCCGGGCATTCCCTGCGGCGCGGCGTCGGGCGATGGAGCGGACTGGGCGTGAAGCCGCGCGGCCGGCAGAGCAAAGAGAGCACAGAGGAACAGGAGCGAGAGTACACGGGGCATGATCGTCCTCTATTAGACGATAGCGCGGGCCAGAGGGCGAGCGCAGCGAAAGCAAGTCGGGAGCCGGCCGGTCTGCTCCAGGTAACCCAGGGCAATGCGGGCACGTCTCTCTGGTAGGCTGACATTTGGAGTTTTCAGGCCGCGGGCATCGCGTCATTGCATCTATCCCGATACGCAGACTTGCGTAGGCGATACGCAGGCGAGAAGACGGGGTAGCCCCCGGAGATGGTGTGGAGGAGCTTTGGGCGGAAAGCAGTTGGCGTGGAGTCTGGTAGCAGCGGTCCCCCTGATGGGACTGGCAGTTGGCGCAGCGCAGCAGAATGGCAGCGGTTCGCTGCCCGATGGTCCGACGGCACAGAATACGTCGCAGGCGAGCGGCGCCCAAACGAGCGGCAGTCAAACGAGCACTGGCGATAGCGGCTCGCAGCAGAGCGTGCCGGATGCGCCAAGCGCGACGCCAAACCAAGGCTCGGACAGTCTGCGCAACCTGACCCGGCAGGTGGCTCCGGGCAAGGCGCCGGCTCCGGAAGGCGATGAAAACCAGGTGCAGGCACCTCCACCGCCGCAAACAAATACGCCGAACCCGGATGGGGAACCGCAGCAGGAAGCACCGTACATTCCGAAAAACCCGGAAGAGGCGCGGGGATTTGTTCTCCATGCCAACACCACATACATTCCTGTGCCAGTGACGGTCTTGGACAAGAACCATCACCAGGTGGCCGGGCTGACCTATCGCGACTTCCGCATTTACGAGAACGGACAGCGGCAGCACATCGCCTTCTTCAGTGTGGATCCTGTGCCGCTGTCGGTCGCGTTCGTGATCGACCAGAGCATGCCCAAGGACACGATGAAGAAGGTGAATGAGAGCTTGTCGGCGATTCAGGGAGCTTTCACGCCGCAGGACGAAGCCGCCGTGTTCACCTACGGCAACGGTGTGACCAAGCAGTCGACGTTTACAGCGACGCAGGGCGATCGCCTGCCAGCGGTGCTGGAGCGCTCGAAGAAGGAAGGCACGGAGATGGGCGGCCCGCAAGTGGGTGGCCCGTTCGGCATGACTGGGCCAACGATCAACGGCAAGGCAGTGGATCCGAATGTGAATGGCAACGCCCGGCCGGGCTATGACTTCAATATTCCGCACGAGACGCATACGCTTTCCGACGCGATCCTGGCCGCGGCGAAGGAGCTGCAGAGTCGGCCGAGGGAACGGCGCCGCGTGATCTACGTGATCAGCGATGGCAAGGATATGCGCTCCAAGGCAAGCGTGCGCGAGGTGATCCGCTTCCTGCAAGGAAATCAGGAGACGGTGTATGCAACTATGGTGGGCGATGCTGCGACATGGGGCATCGGCTATCTGGATCGCGTGCACCTGCCACTGATCCCTGCCGAGAACGTGTTGCCGCGCTATGCAAACGCGACCGGCGGCGTGCTGGAATCGCAGCTCTCCGCCGATGGCATGGAGCGCAGCTTCGCCATCATCGCCAAGGAGATCCGCACGCAGTACACGCTGGGCTACTACAGCCATCTGCCGACGATCGATGGGCGCTATCGCACGCTCGACGTGCATGTGGAGCGGCCGAATCTTGAAGTCAAGGCGCGGCTCGGCTACTACCCTACCGCTTCCTTGCAGTGATGATGGCCGTGCACGGCGTTGCCGCGAATCCGGCGGCTACGGTGGGGCTAAGCCTGGCGTCGGCGGCGATTTGGGGTACCAGCGACTTTGTCGGCGGCATTGCCGCGCGGCGGCTGCCTTCGCCGGCGGTGGTGACTCTGTCGCATTCGCTCAGCCTGGTGGTGCTGGTGTCACTGGCGCTGATTCATGCTTCGGCGTGGCCGGATACGCAATCTGCTGTGTACGGAGCGCTGGCGGGATTGGCGTGCGGCACGGGCGTGATGGTGCTGTACAAGGCACTGGCGTTGGGCGGCATGGGGCTGACGGCTGCGGTGAGCGGCGTTCTGGCCGCAGTGTTGCCCATACTGTGGGCGTTCTGGACCGAGGGATTGCCGCGCCTGCCGCAAATTGCAGGCATCGTGCTGGCGGCAATCGCGATCTGGATGATTGCGCGCGCACCGGGATCGCCCTCATCGAAGAAGGCGATATTGCTGGGTGCGGCGGCGGGGGCGAGCTTTGGCTGCCTGTTCATCTTGCTGAAGCTGGCCGGGCGCGGCGGCGTGCTGTGGCCGCTGGCGTGGTCGCGCGTGGCGAGCGCAACCCTGGCCGCTGCTGTGACGTGGATCGGTATGCGACGTAACCGCGCTGCAAAGACGGAGGCACAGCCCAGACTTTTGTGGCCGGGCTGGGCCGTGCTGGGTTTGATCGCGATGGCGGGCCTGTTCGATGCGAGCGGCAACACGTTCTATACGATTGCAGCGCGGCTTGGCCGGCTTGATATTGCCGCGGTGCTGAGCTCGCTCTATCCGGCGGCAACAATCGTGCTGGCTGCGGCGCTGCTGAAAGAGCGGACGACGCGAAGCCAGGCTGCCGGCATGGCGCTGGCGCTGCTGGCCGTGGTCCTTATTTCCGCATGACAAATACGGCAAAATTGGGGACGGCACAATCGGAAAGCGCACAGCCTGGGCGCATGGAAGTGGGCCGCATAGAAGTGATTACCGGGCCGATGTTCTCCGGCAAGAGCGAGGAGTTGATTCGCCGGCTGAAGCGTGCGCAGATTGCGCGGCTGCGTATTGCGAGCTTTAAACCGGACATCGATCTGCGCTACCGGCGAGACGCGATCGCCTCACACAGCGCGCATACCATTGAGGCAGTCGCGGTGCCGGACGTGCAGCGTCTGCGCGCGGCGCTCTTCCCCACACTGGACACGATCGACGTTGTGGGCATCGACGAAGCGCAGTTCTTCGATGACTCGCTGGTAGGGCTGGCGATGGAGCTGGTGCAGGCGGGCAAACGTGTGGTGCTCGCGGGCCTGGACACGACGTTTGCGGGCGAGCCATTCGCGCCGGTGCCCGCGCTGATGGCGATTGCCGACGAAGTGATGAAGTTGTCGGCGGTGTGCATGCTATGCGGCGCGCCGGCGATCCACACGCAAAGGCTGGGGACAAACCAGCAGCTTGTGGTGGTAGGCGCCGCGGGTGTGTATGAGGCGCGGTGTCGCGCGTGCTTCCGGCCGGAGGGCGATGTGCCTGCGGCGGAGCAGTTGAAGCTGCCGAAGGGCTAGCGGGTCAGTAGGCGAGCTCACCACGGAGCGTGGTGACGGCCTGGCCGCGCAGCTTGACGCGATCTCCGGCGAGGCGCAGATGCAGCCATCCGCCGCGCGCGGAGGCCTGGTAGGCAACGATCTCCTGCTTGCCGAGGCGCGGGATCCAGTAGGGTGCGAGTCCACAGTGCGCGGAGCCGGTGACGGGGTCTTCATCGATGTGAAAGTGCGGATAGAAACAGCGCGAGACGATATCGGCTTCACCACTCGTGCCCGCTGCGGTGACGATGATGCCGCGGGCGTCCTCTTGTTCGGAGAGCGCCGCGATCTGCTTCAAGTCTGGGCGGAGCGAGCGAACGGCGTCCTCGTCTTTCAGCTCGACGAGATAGTCGAGGCGGTTGCGCCCGACGAAGACCGGCTCCGCACCGAGCATGTCGGCGAGGCCCTGCGGCGCTGCGGCGGGCAAGATCGGCTCGGCCGGGAAGTCGAGCTCGACCCATGCGGCCCCGTTCCCTGTCGCATCCCTGACGAGAAGCTGATCCGCGGTGAGCAGGCCGCTGCGGGTGTGAAAGCGCGCCTGCTCGCTGGGAGCGAGGGCAGCGGTCTCCCACAGGTAGTGGGCGCTGGCGAGCGTGGCGTGACCGCAGAGGTCGACTTCGGCGCCGGGCGTGAACCAGCGGAGATTGTAACCGTCTTGATTGCTTGCTCCGCGTTTGATCAAGAAGGCCGTCTCGGCGTGGTTCATCTCGATGGCGACGGACTGCATCCACTCATCCGAGGCAGGCCTGGAAAGAATGCAGACGCCGGCAGGATTGCCGCGATACGGCTCGGCGGTAAAGGCATCGACGACGGCTATGGGCTGGGACATGCTTCGATGGTAGATGAGGCGCGTCTCAAAGGGCGCTGCTAAGAATTGCGGGGCGGGTGTCCGCCAGGTGCAGAATCAGCTCGCCGAAGAGGGTGTTGGCCCATGCGAACCAGGCGCGGGTGAAGTCGGCGGCGTTGTCCTTCTGGAAGGACTCGTGCAGGAAATGCGTGCCTGCGGTGGTGTCGCGCAGAGTGCGAAGGCAGGTGCGAATCTCCTGGTCATCGGTGCTGGTGAAGGCGCGGAAGAGGATGGACATGGGCCAGATGTAGTTGAGGCCCTGATGCGGGCCGCCGATGCCCTCGCCTGCTTTGCCGCGGAAGAAGTAAGGGTTGCTATCGCTGAGCACCCAGGCGCGGGTGCGCCGATATTCGGGATCGTTGATAGCGCAGCAGCCGAGGTATGGCAGCGAAAGCAGGCCGGGGGCATTGGCGTCATCCATCAGAAGCGTGTTGCCGTAGCCATCGACTTCATAAGGCCACACTGCGTCACCGTCGCTGTTGCGTGCGTGACCGTAATGCGCCAATGCGGTCTCAATCTCGACGGCTAGGGCCATTGCGGCAGTGGCGAGGTCGGCGTCCTGGAGAACATTGTTTGCCAGCTCTGCGACCTGGCGCAGGCTGACGACGGCGAAGTAATTTGCAGGGATGAAGAGCGGATAGATGCAGGAGTCGTCGGAGGGGCGAAACATCGAGTAGATGAGGCCGACAGGCCGCGCCGGATTTCCGTAGCCGGAGAGCGGTACGGTGTCGGTGGGAATTGGCGAGCTGCGCTGGAAGTGGTAGGGGCCACGATCGTGCTTACGCTGCTGCTGGCGGAAGGTCTCGACGATGCGGCGTGCCGAGGCATTCCACTGACGATCAAACGGAGCAGTGCTGCCGGTGGCCTTCCAGTAGCCGTGAGCGAGGCGAATGGTGTAGCAGAGCGAATCGATCTCCCACTTGCGCTCGCCGACACCAGGAAACATGTCGGTGTCATCATGCACAGCCCAGGAGAGCGGCTTGTCGGATGTGCTGCGCAGGAAGGCATTGGCGTAGGGATCGATGAGAATGCAGCGGCTCTGGCGGCGGATGACGCCCTCGATGAGCGAGGCGAGCTGCTTGTCTTCCTTTGCAAACGGGAGATAGGGCCAGACCTGCGCAGACGAATCGCGCAGCCACATCGCATCGATGTCGCCGGTGATGACGAAGGTGTCGGGATGGCCTTCGAAGGTGCCGGGAAAGACCGTGGTGTCCAGCGTGTTGGGCAGACAGTTGCCGAACATGAGGCGCAGCTCGGGGTCGGCGATCTTCGCGCCGACGCGGGTGATGGCGGCTTCCACGGCAGGGCTTGAGAAGCGGCGGTCGCCAGGAGCGGGGCGCTGATGGAGATCTGTGGGCCGAATTTGCGCGAGGAGATGACGCGACGTTGCGGCTGCGGCAGCAACGGATGCAGCGCCGCCTATGAAAGCGCGGCGCGTGGTGCCGGGATTCGCGCTCATGCGGTCCATCATTACGTAGTCAGGGACGGCGGCGCGACCTTCTGGTCTGTGCCGAGCTGCTGGTTGGGCTGGTCGCCCATGGTGAAGGTAAGTGTTGCGCCCTTTACGAGGTCGCTGTGGTGCACCCAGAGGCGGTCCAGCTTTTTGCCATTGAGCGCGACCGACTGTACGTACTTTTGCGAGGGGCTGCTGCGTTTGGCTTCGATGGTGAGCGTCTTGCCGTCGCCGACGCTGATCTTTGCGCTTTCAAAAAGCGGCGTGCCGAGGACGTAGGTCCCGCTGACGGGATCGACCGCGTAGAGTCCCATCGCGCTCATGACGTACCACGCAGACATCTGGCCGCAGTCTTCGTTGCCGGCGAGGCCGTCAGGGTCGTTGTGATAGAGCGTGTCGAGGATCTGGCGGATACGCTCCTGGGTTTTCCAGGGCTGGCCCGCGTAAGTGTAGAGATAAGCGATGTGGTGTGAGGGCTCGTTGCCGTGCGCGTACTGGCCGATGAGGCCGGCGATATCCGGCGGCGCATCTGCGGGCAGTTCGGAGCTCTGGTTGAAGAGCTCATCCAGCTTCTTGAGGAAGGGCGCGCGTCCGCCGAACTGATCGATTAGCCCCTTCACATCGTGCTGGATGCCGAAAGTGGTCTGCCAGGCGTTGGACTCGGTGTAATCGCGCCACCTCTTGGAGTGGCCCATCTCCTTGGGATCGAAGGGCGTGGTCCACGCACCATCCGCGAGCTTGGCGCGGATGAAGAGCGTCTCTTTGTCGAAGAGGTGCTGATAGTTCTGCGAGCGCTTCAACTGCAGCGCGACATCGTCGTTGCGTCCGAGTTTCTTTGCGACATGCGAGCAGGCCCAGTCGCCGTAGTCGTACTCGAGCGTTTTGGAGACGGACTCTTCTTCGAGATCGGCGGGAATGTAACCATCCTTGCGATAAAGCGCTAGTCCGCGATAGTCGTCGTCCATATTGCGCTTGCGCATCGCCTTGTAGGCGCGATCCCAATTGATGCCGGGGAAGTTTTTCACGCAGGCTTCTGCCATCACGCTGGCGGAGTGATAGCCGGTCATGGTGCCGGTTTCCTCGGCCTGCAGCGGCCACACGGGCATGCCGGCGGGGCTCTGCTCGGCCATGGCAACGAGGCAGTTCACCAATGAGGGCACGCGCTCCGGCTGGAAGAGCGTGTAAGCGGGATGGCAGGCGCGATAGGTATCCCAGAGCGAATAGGTGGAGTAGTTGTGCTGCCCCTGATCGAGGGTGTGAACCTGGTTGTCCATGCCCCGGTACTCGCCGGTGACGTCGTCCATCAGCGTGGGCGCGCACATCATGTGGTAGAGCGAGGTGTAGAAGATGGCCTGCTGATCGGGCGTGGCGCCATCGATTTGAATGCGGCTGAGCTGGCGTTGCCAGGCGGATTTGGCTTTCGCGCGGGTGGCCGCGAAATCCCAGTCGGACTGCTCGGCGTGCAGATTCTTCAGCGCGTTTTCCGCGCTCACAGCGGAGATGCCGCAGCGGACATGTACGGCCTGCCCTGCGGGTGGATCGAAGTGCAACGCGGTCTGCAGCGCAGTTCCCTTCGCACTGTTGCCATCGAGCGGCTGGCGATCGGAGTAGAGCTGCGCCTTGAAGGGCACGGAAAACTCCATGGCGAAGTAGATCTGCCGCCCGGGCGCCCAGGAGTTGACGGTGCGGCCGCCGGTGACGAGGCGGTTCTCAGGATCGACGTTAAGCTCGGCGGCCTTGACCGGATTTTTCGGCGATTGATAGGCGTGGATCAGGTCGACGATGAAGTGCGCGTCCTTTGCGTCCGCCGGAAAGGTGTACTGGTGGAGGCCGGTGCGCTCGGTGGCGGTGAGCTCGGCGCGGATGCCGGTGTCCTTCAATAACACGGAGTAATAGCCGGGCTCGGCGGTCTCATCATCGTGCGAGAAAGGCGAGCGATAGCCGGTCTCCGGATGCTCGCGTGTGCCGGGCTCCAGCTTGACCTCTCCGGTGCGTGGCATGACGAGGATGTCGAGCAGATCGCCGCAGCCGGTGCCGCTGAGATGGGTGTGGGTGAAGCCCATGATGGAGGTGTCGCTGCGATGGTAGCCACAACACCAGTCCCAACCGTCGTCGTAGGTATCCGGGCTCAGCTGAACCGCGCCGAAGGGAACGGTGGCGCCGGGAAAGCAGTGGCCATGGCCGCCGGTGCCAATGATGATGTTGACGTGCCGGGTTACGTCATCGCCGTCGGCTGCTGCGGCGGCATGGAGCAGGCGCTGCGAGATGCCGCGTGGGAGTGCGAGATTGGAGCAGGCGGCGAGTGAGAGCGTTCCCAGAAACGTGCGGCGTGTGACCATCGATACAGACCTCTTTCAGGATGCTTCGGTAGATTGGGCGAGACTGCGGCCCAGGGCTTCCTCATCACGAGAGAACGGCAGCAGACAGGCACCGAGGATGCCTGCATCCGAGCCTAGCTCAGCGCGTCGAACAAAGCTTTTGCCCGGGGTATCGAGCGGATCGCCCGGCGCGGACGCGGTGGGCCGGTAGACATAGCTACGCAGACGCATTTCTGCAAACATGGCGGGCGCAAAGAGATCCCACGCGTTCGACACGCCACCGGCAACGACGTAGAGCGGCAGATTGAGCATGTTCGCCACTCCGGCAAACGCGATGCCGACGGCGCGCCCTACACGCTCAAAGATCGCAATGGCGGTGGCATTTCCGGCGATGGCGGCATCGGCGATCCTATGCGATGTCCAGTCGGCAGGGTCCTTTGGCAGCATGGAAACCAATATGGGATCGTTCGCTTCTTTAGCCATGCGAACGACGCCCGTGGCGGAGGCAAACAACTCCACGCAACCACGGCCGCCGCAGGGGCAGGCCGGGCCGTCGGGTTCGACCATCAGGTGGCCGGCCTCTCCAGCCATGCCGTTGTTGCCGTGCCAGATGCGCCCGTTGAGGATGATGCCGTTGCCTACGCCGGTGCCCAGCGTGAGCATGCAGAGCGAGTGAATGCCGGCGGCCCGCGCAGAGCCGAGCTCGAATTCGGCAAGTGCGGCGGCGTTGGCATCGCTATCGAGATAGATGGGTTCATCAATCGCCTGCTCAATGGCGGCGCGTAGCTGGAAGCCGTCCCAACCGGGAAGGTTGGGGGGATTGCGAATGATGCCCGAGGGCAACTCCAACGGACCGGGGCTGCCGACCCCGATGCCGGCGGACTCGCCGTGCGCCTGAAAGCGGGAGCGCAGCGCGTTGACGGCATCTTTCAGGTCGCGGATGACCCGCTCACGTCCCTGGGAAAGTCGCGTGGGGAGCGAGATGAGCTCGGACACCTGTCTTCCGGAACGATAGACAGCAACGCGGAGGTTCGTACCGCCGAGATCGACCCCGATCGAAAATTGAGCTTCCACCGATTTGCTGGACACTTCTCTGATCATTTTGCCTCAAATCAGCAAAAATTGGCTCCGCAGCCGCAGTTTCGTGTTGTAGGCTTAGCCCATCGCTTCTGACATTGCCCGCCGCAGTTCTTCTTCATTGTGGCAAATATTACGGTGCGTCGTGGCCAGAAGCCTCCACTCTACACCGGACGTGCCATGCGAACTTCTCCGACCGACTGGACTGTGACCTTCGCATATTACGCATTCGACTACGGTCTCAGTTCCTTTTATCTCCGGCGAACGAGTGAAGAGCGCATTGGTAATTTTACTGAGAACGGCAAACTGGTATGTCGGTAAAGACGGACGATCGCGAAGAAAAGATCATGCGGCTCCTGTTGCAGAGGGGGTCGGCGAGCATTGAAGAGCTGCTGTCTACAGCGGAGACATCGGCGCCGAGTATTCGCCGCGACCTGAATCGCCTGGAGCGGCGCGGGCTGGTGCGGCGCACGCACGGAGGCGCCACGCTGGTGGAGCCGCTGCTCTACGAACCTTTTCGTTATGACACCTCATTCCAGGCGCGCGAGCAGCGTGCGGCTGAAGAGAAGCGCCGCATTGCACTGGCGGCGGCAGATTTGATCCGGGAGAACGAGACGGTCGGATTGACGGCCGGCACCACCACCACCCAGATCGGCCGCGCGATCCGCCATCGCACCAACATCAAGGTCGTCACCAACGCGATCAATATCGGGATGGAGCTGTGCAATCACGCGGGCATCCGCACATCCATTACAGGCGGCGTGCTGCCGTGGGCATGGTCGTTCTCGCTGAGCGGGCCGGCGGCGGTGCACTTCATCAACCAGGTGTATCTGGACAAGGTGTTCCTGAACGTCGTTGGGCTGGACGTGGAACGCGGCGCTACGACGCTCGAGGCAGATGAGGCGGTGATCTTCCGTGCGATGCAGCGGCAGGCGCGTGAGGTCATTGTCGTGGCCGACCACACCAAGATCGGCCAGGTGAGTCCGGCGCTGATCTGCCCGGTGCAGGAGATCCATATGCTGGTGACCGACACAGGCGCAACGGATGCGATGATTGCGCCATTTGAAGAGCGTGGAATCAAAGTGCTGCGCGTGTGAAGACAAGATGCAAACAGGAGATGGGTGGAATGCAGAATCGTATCTGGGGCCGTTTTGCGAGAAATGTGTTTGGAGCGGCAGCAGCCGCTGTGTTGATGGCTACGATGCTGAGCAGTAACAGCATGCATGCCCAGCAGATGGCAAATGACAATACGGCCGGGTACGGGCTGATGCCGCTGCCCTCCCATTTCGAAGCAGCTACCGGCAGCTTCACACTCAAGCCCGGGATGCACGTAGCGTTTCAGCACTTTCACAACCCGCGGCTGGAAGCGGGCACCGTGCGCATGATGACGCGGCTGCAGTTTGAAAGCGGCGTGCCGCTGCCGCACATCCCCAGCCAGATCGCAGGCGATCTTTCGACCGCGGGCATCGTCATCGATGTCGCCGAAGCGGGCGGCGCTGTGCAGACGCTGGATGAAGACGAGTCTTATTCGCTGAGCGTGACGCCGGCGCTGATTACGCTGAAGGCTGCAACCGTGGTTGGCGCGTTTCATGGTATGGAAACGCTGCTACAGCTGGTGCAGCTGAAGGAGAATGCGGCGACCATTCCCGCGGTGAGCATTGAGGACACGCCACGTTTCCGCTGGCGCGGATTGATGATTGACGTCAGCCGCCACTTCGAGCCGGTGAATCAGATCGAGCGCACGCTGGACGGCATGGCGATGGTGAAGCTGAATGTCTTCCACTGGCATTTGAGCGACGACCAGGGCTTCCGCGCCGAAAGCAAGATCTATCCGAAACTGACCTCGCTCGGATCAAACGGCGAGTTCTATACGCAAGAGCAGATGCGAGAGGTTGTCGGGTATGCGCGGGCACGGGGCATCCGCGTGGTGCCGGAGTTCGATATCCCTGGCCACACCGTGAGCTGGATGGTGGCCTACCAGCAACTCGGCAGCTCCAAAGGACCGTTCCACTTGCCTGATGTGGCCGGGGTGCATGATGAAGCGCTGGATCCGACACGCGAGGCCACGTATGTCTTCCTGAATCGCTTCATTGGCGAGATGACAAAGATATTCCCTGATGCGTACTTCCACATCGGTGGCGATGAGGTGAACGGAGAGGTATGGACCTCCAACCCGCGCATCGCGCGCTTTATGAAGCGGAAAGGATTTGAGAAACCGTCGCAGTTGCAGACCTACTTCAGCCAGCGCGTCGTGCGGATCGTGGAAAAGCACGGCAAAAAGCCGATTGGCTGGGACGAGGTACTGGTGCCGGGTCTGCCCAAGAACGTAATGGTGCAGTCGTGGCGGGGCGTGGATTCCCTCGCTGCCGGCGCCCGGCAGGGTTATACCGGGATTCTTTCTGCGCCCTACTACCTGGACGCCATGAAGAGCAACGAGACGCATTACCTGGCCGATCCGATTCCTGCGGACACCACGCTGACGCCGGAGCAGCAGAAGCTGATCCTGGGCGGCGAGGTGTGCATGTGGGCGGAGCAGTTAAATGAGCACACGATCGACTCCCGCATATGGCCGCGCACCGCTGTGATGGCGGAGCGCTTCTGGTCGCCGCAGTCGGATCGCGATGTTGCATCCATGTACCGGCGGCTTCCGGGCATCTCGATCGAGCTGGAGCAGGCGGGTTTGAAGCACATCACCGGGCCGGGAATGATGCGGCGCAGCATCAGCGGCGAGGTGAATCCGACGGCGCTGACTACGCTTGCCGGCGTGCTCGAGCCGGTGAGCTTCGGTGAGCGCGAACAGACGCAGCACACGGATGGGCACACGCCGCTCGATCGGCTGGTGGATACCGTGGTGCCCGATCCGCCGTCGCGATTTGAGATTGCGCAGGATGTGGATGCGGTGATGAACAAGACTGCCGACAGCACAGCGGCGGAAGCGCGGCTGACCCGGCGCTTCATGGAGTGGCAGGAGATTGCGCCGTTGCTTGCGACGCAGATGCAGGCGAATCCGCGGATGAGCGATGCTGCGATTCGCGCGACGCAACTGGGAGAGTTGGGACAACTTGGTCTGCAAGCGTTAAGCCAACTCAATCCAAATAATCCGGCGCTGCATGGGACGATTGCCGGAGCAGGCCGGATTGCCGCTATCGACGACGCAGCGAAACCGGCGGCGCTGGTGCGCTTTACGTTCCTCGACTCGTTACGAAAACTGGCGACGGCGGCTTCCAGCTCTGGCGCGAGTCACTAAGCCTTACTCCGCCAGCACAGCCTTCGTCAGGTTGCGCGGGCTGTCGACGTCAATGCCACGCTGAATGGCGCAGAAATAAGCGAAGAGTTGTAGCGGAATCACCTCCGCGATGGGCAGCAGATGCTCGCGTGTCGGCGCGACCGGCACGAAATGCGTGGCCGCGCCGGCGACCTCATCGTCACCTGCATTGCCGAGCGCGACGACTGTTGCACCTTGCTTCTTCAGATCGTGGAGCAGTTGTACGCTCTTCTCATAACGAATGACGGAGCCCGGTTCGCTGCGATCGACCGTCGCGACGGCGACGATGGCAGCGGTGGAACCGACCAGCGCGTTGGGCCCATGCTTCAACTCGCCCGAGGGATAGCCCTCTGCCTGCAGATACGCTGATTCCTTCAGCTTGAGCGCGCCCTCGCGCGCGATGGCGTAGTGAATGCCCCGTCCAAGATAGAGATAGGTTTCCACATTGCGGAGCGCGCGGGCGATCTGCTCCATCTGCCGCTCCCAGGCGTCGAGCTGGCTCGCAATCAGCGCCGGCAACGCTGCGAGCTCTTTGAAGTGCGCGGCCAGGGTTTCGCTGGAGAGCGTCTGCAGAGCCACACCGGAGCTCAGCGCGATGAGATTGAGCACCAGTAGCTGCGCGGTAAAGCTTTTCGTCGCCGGGACCGCAAGTTCCCTGCCCGCCCAGGTCGGCAGGCTGATCTCCGCTTCGCGGGCCATGGTGGAGTTCTCGACATTCGTAACCGCGATGGTGCCATGACGGCGCCGAGTGGCTTCGCGCAATGCAGCCAGCGTGTCGGCGGTCTCGCCGGACTGCGAAACGACGATGATGCCCGGATTGGTCAGTGTGTTGATCTCGCGATAGACATACTCGCTCGCGTACTCGACATCGACCGGCATTCCGCTGACGTCCTCGATCATGATCTCGCCGGCAAGCGATGCGTGGCGGCTGGAGCCCGAGGCGGAGAAGACGATTTGATGGTGGTCACGAAACCATTGATAGACGGGGGCAAACGACGCTTCGTCGAGCGCGCTGCCGCGGACGTAATGGTCGAGCGCCGCAGTGAGCGAGGCGGGCTGCTCATGGATTTCGCGCAGCATGTGGTGCGCGTATTGGCGTTGTGGCGTGCTGGTGGACATGATGCTCTCTCTTCCTCGGAAGGTGTTTCAATCAGCGGTGCGGCCGTTGTACACCTGGAATTCACGAATCTGCGCGGGCCCATTGGTATCGAGCAGCGTCAGGCGAACGGCGCTCGCGGTGACGGCGGGAAAGATGTCGATTTTCTTGTGCCCGATGGCCTGGGCGTGTGCCACTTCGCGCCATTGGCCGTTCTCTTGCACTTCGATGCGATAGGCGCTGATGTGCTGTCCGTCGTTGAGCCGCTCCATGGTGACGGTGCGATCGAATGTTGTGGGGTTCGCGAATTGAACGATGAGCATGGGCGGGGCGTTGTTTCCCGGTGACGACACGGGTGCCTGCCAGTACGTATTCGCATCGCCATCGAAGGCAGCAGCAGCATCGGTCGCGAACTTGCTATGCAGTGCGAGATTGTCGCCGTAGATCTGGTGGATGCGCTCGCCGAATTCCTTGAGACGCGCAACATCCGCGGCGGGCAGGAGACCGGTGTTATCCGGCGCGAGACCGAGCATAAGCTGCGCGCCGCGGCCGACGGTCTGGTCGTACTCCTTCACTAATTCATCGACGGACTTCAACGTCGATTCGTCGTTGGGATGCCAGAACCAGTGATCTGTATGCAGCGGTGTGTCGGCCTCGACCGGTCGCCAGCGCAGATAGCCGGCGCGATCGACGACATTCCAATTTTCGAAATCGACCTTGCCGCTCTCCGTGCCGACCCAACGGATGTCCGCATACTTGAAGAGGCCAACATCCGCGAAGACAAGCGCGTTCGGCTGATAGGTGCGCAGGTTATCGATGATGGTTTCGAAGTCGTAGGTGCGGCCGGCGCTGCCCGCGCCATCCAGCCAGAACTCGGTGAGCTCGCCGTAGTGCGAGGCAAGCTCCTCAAGCATCGCGAGATAGTATTTGTCGTACGCGGCGGGATCCTTGTAGCGCGGATCGTGACGGTCCCAGGGCGAGAGATACACACCGAAGCGCAGACCGTGCGAGCGAGCGCTGCCGGAAACCATGCGAACCAGATCGCCTTTGCCGCCGAGCCACGGACTCGACTTGACGCTGTAGTCGGTCTGCGCGGTGGGATAGAGCGCGAAGCCGTCGTGGTGCTTCGCGACCAGCACGACATAGCGGATACCCGCGGATTTTGCGGCTTCGATCCACTGGTCGGTGTCGACGTGCTGCGGATTGAAGACGCTGACCGGAGCGGTACCGTCGCCCCACTCGCGGTTGAGAAAGGTGTTGGTGCCGAAGTGGATGATGGCTCCCATCTCCATGTCTTGCCAGGCGACCTGCTGCGGCGCGGGCTTCACCTCAATAGCGTTTTGGGCGAGTGCCGTATGCGCGATCAGAGCGAAGAGGATGCCGAGAATCTGTACACGCATGGCGTTTACTTCTGCTCCGGCGGCAGCAGCATTATCAGGATCAGCTCTGACCCGGAACTCAGCCGCACGCTACGATTTGTGCTCGTTAGCTTGGCGCTGCAATCTGGGCCGCCGTGGGGCTCAAGTTTCAGCTTCGGTATTCCAACCACAATGCCAGGATGAACGGTATGCGGAGCTCCGCCGGGATTCAGATTTTCGTCCTGCGCGACGCCCGCATTGCCCACGGAGTTGGATATATTGCGGCCCCCACCCGAAACCGCGCTTGGCAGCACGCTATGCAATCCAACGTATTGATCTGGTGGAGCAATGACACCTATCACGGAAAGAGAAATCGGCTTTTTCGAATGGCCGTCACATTCCCCTTTGTCGAATACCAGTCCCAACTCCGAGGCGCCGGGGTCCTTGGAAGAACTGGCTGTGGTCACGTGCCCGTAGAGAGTTGATCTGGCGGAAAGATTGCAACCGGGATATTGCCATTCGGTCACGAGTTGGACCGTGATTTCCTTTCCGGGCTTGAGATGCGCCGAGTCAAGCAAGCTAGTAACTTTCGCCTCGATGGTGGAATCGAGCGGAAAGTCTCGATCGTCGGCGGCACATTGCGGTTGCACCGCCGGGGAGGTCGACGGACTTGTCGCCTCACTGCTCTGGCCCGGCTGCGGCGGGGTCTGCTGCGCGGATGGCTTTGCATCGACTGGGTTCTGAGCAAGCGCTGCAGAGGTCGCGAGCGCGAGGATAGCGCATAGCAAACGTGTGTTTAGCATAGTCACTTACCTACCTTTCACTTATGCCAGGTAATACGGTAAACATACGCATATTGGCCGATGGGTTCTGCCGGAAGGTGAATGTGCAGCCCGTCCGGCTGTTGCTGGAATGTGACGGGAGCCGTTGCCCCGAGCAGCTCCACCGAGGCAACTTCACGGGTGCCGACACCTGAGCCGAGCGCGTGGATGAGGGCCTCGCCGTCCTTCGGCCAGCCGAGTTCAATCGCGTAGAGCGCGCCATCTTTTGTGGTGAAGCGATAGTCCTCCGCTGTGTAGGGCTTCGCATCTGTGTCGTGGAAGGATCCAGCTTCAAACTTCGTTGGACCCTCGCCGAATTGCCGCCACGGTCGCGTGCCATAGATCGCATCGCCGTTCACCTTGAGCCACGCACCGACAGCGAGCAGCGTGTTCGCAGCTCCCTCCGGAATGGTGCCGTCCGGCCGGGGACCAACGTTCATCAGGAGATTGCCGTTCTTGCTGACGACATCGGCGAGTTGATGGATCACCATGACAGGAGTTTTGTAGGTGTCGTGTTCTATGTAGCCCCACGAACCATTTGAGAGCGAGGTATCGGTCTGCCACGGTTGCTCGCGAATGTCCGCGAGGCCGCCGCGCTCGAGATCTAGCGTGGCAGAGCCATCGGCCATGTCGTTGAGCTTGTAGAAGAGTGCCACCGGCTGATGCTGCGCGGCGGCGTGGTTGTAATAGTAGGTTGCGAAGCGCTCGAGGTGACTGCGGAAGTCCGGCTGGCCAACCCACCAATCGAAGTAGATCAGATCGGGATGGTAGCGCTCAACGATCTCGGCGGTACGCGCGAGCCAGTCGTCCATATAGGCCTGCGAGACGAACGTGAAGTCACGGATCAGCAGGTCGCCATTGTCGCCTTCCATCTGGCGAAGCTGCGCGGGCCCGTAGAAGGCGGCGTACTTCGGATCGTTCACGTCAGAGGCGAAGTGACGGCCGCCATCGAAGAACCAGTCGTGCTCCGCGCGATGAGATGAGGCGCCGAGATGCATGTTCTCAGCACGAACAGCTTTCGCCAGTTCGCCAAGCACATCGCGCTTGGGGCCCATCTTGCCGGCGCACCAGTCGGTCAGGTTCGACTCGTACATAGGAAAGCCGTCATGGTGCTCAGCCACCGGGACCACGTAGCGCGCGCCGGCATCGTGAAAGAGCTTCGCCCATTCCGCCGGATCGAAGTGCTCGGCAGTGAATTTGGGAATCAGGTCCTTGTAGCCGGAGGTGGTTTGCGGACCGTAGGTGGCCACGTGGTGCGCGAAATCCGGCATGCCCTGCTGGTACATGTTGCGCGAGTACCACTCGCTGCCGAAGCCGGCGACCGAATAAATGCCCCAGTGGATGAAGATCCCGAACTTCGCATCGCGAAACCACTCGGGTGCCTGATAGGCGCGCAGGCTTTGCCAATCGTCGCGGAAGGGACCTGCAGCGACATCGCGATCGACATCGCCCAGGATGCGCTTGCGTTCGCCATCGTATTTGCTGTTCGCGGCAATCCACTGCGCGTCGATCTGCTCCGGCGTCAGAGTGTTCGCCGTTGCGGCGTTTGGATCGGCGCCGCTTGCGGACTGCTGCGCCCGCGCGCACAGCGCCATGCTTGCGACGGCGACCACGGCGATGCAGGCGAATGAATGGAGGCGCGAACGCTTCATCGTGTCCCTCTGGAGTGTTCCCTGGAGCGCAGGAGTATTCTCGATGCGTGAAAGTAAGCGCCTGACGACATCTCGCGGGCGACAGGCGGGTGCAGCAGAAGTGTCCATATTAAGCTTGAATGATCAATTTATAAATCTGACCTGACGATTTCACTCAGGAAATGCAGAGATAAGGAGACTGCGTGCATTTCAGCAGGCTGCTGCGACCGAAAGCAGCGCAAACGGCAGATGTGCGGTGCTCGTCCGGATTTTGTTTTTCGGGGCGGGGATGGCTCGGCGCTATTACTCTTCTCTCCTTGCTTGGCCTCTTTCTGCCAGCACCGTGCCGCGGCGAAAGCACACCTGCTGCAGGAGTGCCCGTGAGTGGATGGCAGTTTCGCCTTGCCGCGTCCACCCCGGACGCGGCCGCGCATGCCGACGCCCAACAATGGCACGCGGCGGCGGTCCCCTCCACGGTGCAGATGGATCTGTTGCGCAATGGCTTGATTGTGGATCCATTTACCGGCGCGCATGAGGCGCAGTTGCAGTGGATCGGTTTGGCCGACTGGGAGTATCGAACCACGCTGAATGTGGATGCCGCCACCTTGACGCATGAGCACATCGACCTGGTGTTCGATGGGCTGGACACCTACGCGACGGTGCGGCTGAATGGGCGGCAGATTCTGGAGGCCGACAACATGTTTCGCCGCTGGCGCGTACCAGTGAAGGGACTGCTGCACAGCGGGGCGAATGAGCTTACCGTGACGTTCGCGTCGCCGATCCGGCGGCTGCTGCCGGCTACGCTGAAGCGCGCATTCCAGTTGCCGGGAGAGTTCGACTCAGCCTTTGGCGATGAGCCGAAGGGCGTGCAGACGGCAAACTACATTCGCAAGGCTGCCTATCAGTACGGATGGGACTGGGGGCCACGCTACGTGACCGAGGGGATCTGGCAGCCGGTGCGGCTGGAGACGTGGGACGCAGCACGTGTCGATACACTGCACGTCATCCAGAACTCCGTCACGGCGGATGCGGCTTCGCTGGATGCACAAGTGCGGATTGACGCGTCTGCCGCTACAAAGGCACTCATATCGGTTACGTATACGACACCCAAAGGCGAGCATGTCTCGCTTCCGGAGACTGCGGCGCAGCTGGTGCCGGGCAGCAACACGGTGCATACGCCGATTGTGATCGAGCACCCGGAGCGATGGTGGCCGGTGGGATATGGGCAGCAGAACCTCTATGAATTCTCCGCGAAGATACGGATCGGGCATGAGACGTTCGAGGCGCAGCGCACGACTGGCCTACGCACGGTGCATCTATTGCGCAATAAGGACCAGTGGGGGAAGAGCTTCGGCTTCGAGGTGAACGGGGTGCCGATCTTCGCCAAGGGTGCGGATGTGATTCCCTTCGACAGCTTTCCTGACCGGGTGACGCCGGAGAAGCATCGGGCGATTCTGGAATCGGCGCGCGATGCAAATATGAACATGGTGCGGCTGTGGGGCGGCGGCTACTACGAGAGCGACGATTTCTACGATGAATGCGATCGGCTGGGGTTGATGGTGTGGCAGGACTTCATGTTCGGCGGCGCGATTCCACCGGACGATCCCGATTTGCGTGCTAACACAGAACAGGAGGCGATCGAGCAGGTGGACCGGCTGCGCGATCATCCCAGCCTGACGCTGTGGTGCGGCAACAACGAAGTGGAGACGGGATGGGATGCGTGGCCCGACCGGATGCTGCTCAAGGAGAACATCTCGCCGGCAGAACGGGCGAAGCTCGAGACCGGCATGAGTCTGTTGTTCGATGACATCCTGAAGCGCACTGTAGCGGTGCACGACCCTGAGGTTCCGTACTGGCCGAGCACACCGAGCGCGAACCACGAGGTGGAAGCGAACAGCAATGACAATGGCGATGTGCACTCGTGGAACGTCTGGTCAGGATCGGCACCGATCGAAGACTACCTAAAAGACACGCCGCGTTTCGTCTCCGAGTACGGATTCCAGTCCATGCCGGACATGCGCACGATCAATGCCTTTGCGAAGCCCGAGGAGCAGACGCTGAATTCGCCGGTGCTGCGCGCACATCAGAAGTTCGCGAATGGCAACGGCAACGATCGGCTGCTTTTTTACCTGCGGCGCTACTACGGCGAGCCCAAGGACTTCCCTGCTCTTGTCTATCTGACTCAAGTAATGCAGGCGCAGGCGATCGAACTGGAAGCGGAACATCTGCGCACGAGCCGGCCGCGATCCATGGGCTCGCTCTATTGGCAGCTCAATGACTGCTGGCCGGCGGCATCGTGGGCCAGCATCGATTCGTTCGGAAGATGGAAGGCGTTGCAGTTCCATGCGCGACGCTTCTACAGCGATCTGCTGATCGCGCCTATCCGGCAGGACGGCACGACAACTGTCTATGCAGTCAACGATCGCACGAGCTCACTGCAGGCAAACGTGCACATGCAGGTGATGGACTTCGATGGCCGCGTGCTTTCGGAATCGACAACGCCAGTGACCATGGCACCGCTTTCGAGCACGCGCGTGAACTCGCTCACTGACGACGGTCTGTTGAAGGGCGCCGATCCAACAAAGACCCTCGCCGTCTTCACAATGGATGTAGACGGCAAGCCTGTCTCGCGCCACATTCTGTACTTCCGCGCGGCCCGTGACCTGAAGCTGCCGCAGGCGAAGGTCACTGCGCATGTCGCGGCTGGCGCACACGGTCTGGAACTGACGTTGCACGCCGAGATGCTGGCCCGCGATGTGTGGGTCTCGTTTGGCGATCAGGATGTCACGCTCGCGGACAATGCATTCACGCTGCTACCGAGCGAGACGCGGACGATCTCGCTCAAGAGCAACGCGGATGCCGCGGCACTCGAGAGCGCCTTGCACATACAGACGCTCGATACGGCAACGCTGCCCAGCATGGCAGGCGCGGGAAATTGATGGTATCCATGCGCACGGCGATTCGGTTTCTTCTCCTGATGCTTCCCCTTGCAGCGCTTGCACAGCCCGCGGCTCTGCACAGGACGAAGTGGGCTATCGCCATTCATGGCGGAGCCGGTGAGGAGGAGTGGCAGCACATGGATGCGGCGACAGCGGCCGCGTATCACGCGTCTCTGGCGCGCGCGCTCGACGCCGGAGCCGCAGTGCTGAATAGAGGCGGCCGCTCGATCGATGCCGTCGAGACTGCGATCGAAGTGCTTGAAGACGATCCTCTGTTCAATGCGGGACGTGGCGCGGCCTTCGATGCGGAGGGCAGGAATGAGATGGACGCGGCGATCATGGACGGAGCGACACTTGATGCTGGATCCGTTGCTGGAGTCAGCGCGACGAAAAACCCGATCGCGCTGGCACGCGCGGTGATGGAGCATTCGCCATACGTGATGATGGCGGGTCCGGGCGCGGACGCATTCGCGGTGAGCCAGCATCTGCCGCAGATGCCGCCTTCATACTTTTTCACCGAGATGCGCTGGCAGGAACTGCTGGGCGTCTTGCGCTCGCAGGGCAAGCCACTTCCGGCGCGGCCTCCGGGTGCCCCTGCGCCGCAGGCGATGACCAGGCCGCAGAGCGTGGAGCCCTTTGCGCATCGCTTCGGCACGGTGGGCGCGGTCGCGCGCGATGTGCATGGCGATGTGAGCGCGGGCACTTCCACGGGAGGGATGCAGGGCAAGCTGCCCGGACGCGTCGGCGATTCGCCGGTGATCGGCGCGGGCACCTATGCGGCGAACGATTCCTGCGCGATATCTGCTACAGGAGTGGGCGAATACTTCATCCGGCTGGATGCTGCGAAAGAGATTTGCGCGCTGGTGAAGCTAAAAGGCATGTCCACCAGCGCCGCTGCCGATCACGTGATCCGCGAAGAAGTCGCGAAACTCAAAGGCGGCGAAGGCGGAGTGATCGTGCTCGACCAGAAGAGCGATCCCGTGTGGAGCTACAACACGCTTGGGATGTTCCGCGCACGGCAGGTTGAGGGCGGCAAGGCGGAAGTGGACGTGAAGTAGTGCTATGCGTATTTCGCGAGCGCGGCGGCAAGATTGAGAGAAGCGTCGTCGCTTTTTCCTGCGGGTGCGCGCGGCGAGATGAGCACTGCGTTCCCGTGATTCTCGCGCCAGGCGAGAAATGTGATGTGCGCGGGATCGGCAATGCGCAGCAGGTCCAGCAGGATGTAATAGGCGCTGATGTCGGCGTCACGGAGTGAGCCTTCAGGGTCCGGCACTTCAACGTTGGTAGCAGCGTCGAACAGCTGATTCAACGTGCGCTGACGTTGGCGCGGTGCGAAGCGCACGAGAAGCTGCTCAGGTTGCGCGCGGTGCAGGGTCTCGCGCGCGGCCCATTGCACAAACGATGTGCTGTAGATCTGGGTTCCCGAGCCCTCCACAAACAGCATGGTGATGAAGTGCTGCACAAGAGGATCGCGGGTCACGGCGTCGGTCCCAGACTCTGCGGGATCGAGTCCTTCCAACATGCGGCGCATGCCCTCCGCCCCACCCGGACCGCCTTGCGTGAAGCGGTTCATGCGCTCGAGCACGTTTTCCCGCACGGGACGCAACTGTGCATAGGAGAGCAGCTCGACTGAAGCGGCATCATGCGGCCAGGGCTCGCCCCCGTCGATATACCAGCGGGTATACGGGGCGACTTGCGAAGCGGCGCGCTGCTGCATCACCGCGTGAAGCTGCCGAGGCGTCTCCGGCGTCCATTGCAGATTGCGCAGCATCACGCCATGCGGCGCTAGCTTGCGAAAAAGCTGTGGGCTGGGCGCGGTGGCATCCTTACCGACAACGACGATGACAAGGCGATTTTTCTGCGGCGTCTCGTCCAGCGGAGCCGCAAGCAAGTCCTGCGCAGCCCGACGGTAGGTGTCGATCTGGCTGCTGGACCAGAGATAAGCAGTGAGTTCTTCGAGAAATGCCTGTGGCTTTGCGACCCAGTCCTTGGCCGCGAGACTCGAGGGCATGCTGATCTGGCGAAAGGGTGCGAGCAGACGCGCGCGTTGTTCGGGAGTCAGCGATTCCAGCCACACGCACTGGCGCTCGAAGGTGTGCCGCTCGGCGGGAAAGCGCGAATCGAAGACGATGATCTCGCGGAGGAAGGCAGGCGCGACAGCGATGGGCAGTTGCTGCAGTAACGCGAGGTGCGCAATGGCAAACTGGCGCGCCTGCGGCGGATAGCTGGAGAAGGTGGCGGCGGTGAGTTGATCAGGCGTCATATCTCACACCAGCTCCGCGATGGGAGAGCCTTTGACGTAGGGCGTATCGAAGCCGTGGCGCTTCCCGATGGTGGGCACCAGGTCGATGGGCTGAATGGCGCGGTCGACAGTGACGTTCTGCCGGATGCCGGGGCCGAGTGCGAGCAGCCAGGTGGTGCGCGCCATCGCGCCGCCGGTGCGGTGATGCTGAAAGCCATTGCCACCCGGATCGCCGTCGGCATCGCGGCCGAAGTCAGGCATGATGAACAGCGCCGTGCGGTCCTTGTACTCAGGCATGCTCTGGATGGTGGTCCAGAGCTCGCCGCAGATGCGATCGGCACGCTGGATTGCGTCCACGTAGAGCGAGAAGGCTCCGGCGTGCGCGACATCCATATCGTGCAGCGTAATGAGTAACAGCGATGGCGACACTTGCGCCATCAGACGGCGCGCGATGGAGAGCGACAGCTCGTCCGCGCTGTCGAGTGCGCGGGCATCGCGGGTGAAGTCCTCGACCGAAAGCCGTAGGGTGGACGCGAGCTGCTCCAGATGCAGTTCACCATCATTCTGAGAGAGCGATGGCCGGTAGACCGGCATCTCGTAGTTGTCCTGCAGCAGGTGCTCGTAATCGACGAGGGACTGCGGCCGCTGCTTGTTCACCGCCGCAGCGAGCAACTGCTTGGGCAGAATAACGCCGGCGCCCTGGCCTTCATATCCGCCATGACGGCTGAAGCCGATCTGCTGGAAACCATTGCTGGGCGCGATCACCCATGCGTCGTCCATAGGCCGCGCGAGACCGCGGCGAAAGTACTCGAATACGGTTGGATTGCCGGTTGGCTGGGCGATGAAATTGTCGAAGGTCTCGTAGCACCCGGTGACGATGCCGGCCGTGGCGACGTAGTGGCCGAGAATGCCCCGGTTCACGACCTGGGTGAAGAATGTCCCCTGCGGGATGAGCTCGCCGAGGAGATGCGGAATGTTCTGCTGTCCCTCAACGGCAAAGGTTTCCTCATCGCGCGCGCCGCCACCGAAGGTGACGAAGACCGTGCGTGGTTTGGGCTGCGTCGCCGCCGCAAAGGCCGAAGGGACCAGCGTGGATACCGCGGTGGCCGCGGCAGTACCCGCGGCAAGGCGCAGAAAGTCGCGGCGCGTGTGACTGCGCAGCTGCGATGCAAACGCGTCGAAAGAAGACGACATCGGGAAAACATCCTCGGTCGCTCGGACCAGAAAGGGGTTGTGGACACGACTGTACACATCGCGACCGGGCATCCACAAGAATGATGCTCAGTGCGCAATACCTGTCGCGCCGGATCGCCTCCGGATACGCATGCGTACCGAGAGCAGCTCCGGGCGGATCGGCTCATCGACCAGCGCGTGATCGACGCCGGTGAGCGGGCGGCACCGAGCCGCCGTCCAGGTCGAGCAGGACAACTTCATTGCGTCCGGGGTGCAGCCACGCCCCGGGCAGATAGAGACCACCCTGTGGGCCGATGCGCCAGTAGCGGCCGAGCGCGTGCCCGTTCACCCAGACCTGGCCCTTGCCGTAGGCGCGCATGTCGAGAAAGGTGTCGGTGGGCTTGCCGATGGAGAAGGTGCCGCGATAGAGCGCGGGACCGGCGGCGGGTGGCTTCTGCGCGAAATGCGATGCAGCGGGATCAAGAAAGGGCAGCGAGTAGTTCTGCCAGCCGACGACCGGCTTTCCGGCGAAGGTGACACCGTGGGTGATGCCTGCCTGCTCGGTGCGCAGCACAGCGGTGAAGTTCACGCGGCCGGAGTTTTCAACCAAGATATCGAGCTGCTGCTGCTCGCCCGTGACGCTCAGCGGCATGGACATTTTTCCCAGACGGCGATCGAGCACGCCGGCGAGTTTGCCATCGAGATAGACGCGAGCGTAAGAGTGGAGCTCGTCCAGCACCAGATCTCCCGATGCCGGACCATGCAGCCTGGTGCGGTAGAGCACGTAGCCGAAGTCCTGATGCAGATCTTCCATGGTGAGCGGCTGCTGCGACTCGACTGGTGCGGGCAGCGTGTCCCACAGCGAAACACTCTCACTGAGCCGAATCGATGGCAGCGTGCCGAGTATAGGAGGCTGCCGGACCGGCGGAGGTGTGACACCGGTGACTTCCTGAATGGCTTTGCGTATCTCGAAGAACTTTGGCCGCGGCTGACCGGCTTCGTCGATCGGTGCGTCGTAGTCATAGCTGGTCACGTCGGGCTGGTAGTTGTGGCCGTTCGAATTGGCGCCGCTGAACCAGCCGAAGCTGGTGCCGCCAAAGATCATGTACATGCTGACCGAGTAGCCCTGCTTGAGCATCCAGCGGATCTCCGCCACCTGCTTTGCGGCATCGGTGTGTTCATGCTTTGCGCCCCAGTGATCGAACCAGCCGGCCCAGTATTCCGCGCAAAAGTAGGGGCCTTCAGGATGCAGCTTGCGGTAAAGGGCGAATCCTTGCTCCGCATCTCCTGTGCCGAAATCCACGGCCGCCGGTAAGTCCGGCAGAGAACCGCGCGTCAGCTCCTCCGGCCCATCTGCTGTATAGAGCAGAGCGCTGGTGAAGCCAGCGTGCAGCACCATCTGCCGCGCGCTTTCCATGTAGGCGTGATCGTTTTCCTTTGCATCCTGGAACGAGCCGTATTCGTTCTCGACCTGCACGGCGAGGATGGGGCCGCCCAGATCGAGCTGCAGCGGGGCAAGCTCCTGTCCCAGGCGATCTATCCAGCGGCTCGCGGCCTGCTGATATGCGGGATCGAGGCTGCGCAGCTTCAGGTTGCGATCGCGCAGGAGCCATGCCGGATAGCCACCCAGGTCCCATTCGCCGCAACTGTAGGGGCCGGGGCGCAGGATGACATAAAGTCCCTCCTGCTGCGCCTCGCGGATGAACTCCGCGACGTCGCGCTGGCCGGTGAAATCGTACTGAGCAGGCTGCGCCTCGTGAAAGTTCCAGAAGACATATGTCATTACTGTGTTAATTCCGATGGCGTGCGCCATGCGCAGACGGTCGCGCCAGTAGGCACGCGGGGTGCGCACGTAGTCCATGTCGCCGGCGATGATCTGGAAGGGTTTGCCATCCAGCTCGAAGCGTCCGTGCGCGACCGCGAAGTGATGGGACGCGGGCGCAGACTGCGCCCCGGCCGACGCGGCCAGGAGCAGGAAGAGAGCAGTGCCGGCGCGCCGAAAAGCACAAAGCATGGATGATGAACCCTCGGTGAATGAAGGCCAGAGTATCGCAAGCTACAACGCGGCGGGTACTTTGGGCAGCAGCGCGAATCGCGAGACTGCGGTATGTTGGAACTGCATGCTCGCCCACGCGCCGACTGCCACAGCACCCCGAGCCAGATTGCGTTCACCCAAGCTCGAGATTTGCGTTGAGACCCTCGAGAACGCAGAGATCGCAGACCGCGGGGGCGCCCACCGCATCGAACTCTGCGGTGAACTTGCCGGCGGCGGCGTCACGCCCAGCCTTGGTCTGCTGGAACAGGTAGTCGCCAGCATCTCGATCCCGGTCCATTGCATGATCCGTCCACGCGGCGGGGACTTCCTCTACAGCGCTGGTGAATTTCGCGCGATGGAACGCGACATTGAGCTGGCGAAGCAGGCCGGCGCTGCAGGCGTGGTTCTGGGGGTACTGACTGCCGGGGGTGAAGTCGACGTCGCGGCCACTCGCCGGCTCATCGAAGCCGCTCGCCCGATGCGAGTCACCTTCCATCGCGCGTTTGATGTGACCCGCGACCTGGATGCTGCGCTGGAAGCCGTGATCGCGGCGGGGACGGACATCCTGCTGACCTCCGGCGGCGCTGAACGGCTGAGTGAAGGCATCGATGCCGTGGCCCGGCTGGTGGAGCGCGCGGGAAACCGTATCGAGATCATGGGCGGTTCCGGAGTGCGCCTGCAGAACGCCGTAGCACTGTGCGAGGCGGCCGGCCTGGGCGCGATTCACTCATCGATGCGCCGCCCTCTCGCCGCCGAGGATGCGACGATCCACGTGTTGCCGGATGCGCTGCCTCCCTACGAGGTCCGCGAAGAGGATGTGCGCACGCTCGCCGCAGGGCTGAAAAACTGCATCCGGGATGCTTCCACCAGCGCCGAAATCCGCCAGCCGGCCACGCAGGTTTAGGGCTGGTTGCCGGACGCGGGCGAAGTCTACAGTAAGACACATGGTCACGGCACGTCCTCTGTTCCGCAAAGTCCGCATCCAACGGCGAACGACATTCGTGACAGCTCTTCTCTTCTGCATTGCAGGTGCAATCACAGCGCATCCCCAGCAGCAGAACGCCAATACCGCCGCGCCAGGAGTACAGGCGATCCCTTTAGACCAGCCGACTGCGGCTCGGCTCGGAACGCGTAAAAACAGCGAGAGCGTGACGGTGACCGGGAGCGACTGGGTGGATACGCAGCTTGTCGTCGCGCCGGGCGACTCGATTACGTTTACGGCGAAGGGCGAAGTCTCACTCAACGATGGCCGCACGGTGACGGCCGACGGCAGCGCCCGCGGATGGAAGGATCTGCTGCGGCAGTTTCCCGACAACAGCTCTCCTGTGGGCGCGCTGGTGGCGAGAATCGGCAGCAACGCGGCGACGGTGCCGTTCAATATCGGCGCGAGCAAAACCCTGGAGGTGCCGTCGACCGGTGAGCTATATCTGCGCATCAATGTGAGCTCCGACCTGACGGCTACGGGCAGCTATGTCGTCGCCCTGAAACTATCGCGCCAGCCCGAGCAGACGAAGAAGCAGGCTGTGACCGAAGGCGAGATCGCCGCCGCAATATCGCCGGCCTTGTTCACTGCAATTCCGCGGCGGGTGCAGGACCAGCAGGACAACCTGGGCGACATGGTGAATTTTGCGCTGGTGGGCAGCCAGGAGCAGGTGACAAAAGCATTTCAGAACGCCGGCTGGGTGAGCGTGGACAGCAGCAAACAGGACGCGGTCGTCCACGGATTCATCGAGACGCTGCAGCACAAGTCGTATCTGGAGATGCCGATGAGCACGCTGTATCTCTTCGGCCGGCAGCAGGACCTCTCCTATGCGCGCGCCGATCCCATCATGGTGGCGGCGGAGCGGCATCATCTACGCGTGTGGAAGTCGACGGAAATGGTAAACGGACTGCCGCTGTGGGTCGGATCGTCCACGCATGACATTGGGTTTGAGAAGGACCAGCGGAACAACGGTGTCACGCACAAGATCGACCCCGAGATCGACAAGGAACGGGACTTCCTGGAGCAGAGCTTCGCAGCGGCAGGAGACCTGCAGGCCGCTGCGTATGTGACTCCGTCTGATCCGCTGAGAACAGCCAGGACCGCGACCGGCGGCAGCTTTCAATCGGATGGGCGCATCGTGGTGCTGGTTCTGAAATAGGTGCTGATTGTGAAATAGAGCGCTGGATTTCTGCTTCTATAGCGCCAGCCTAGACTGCCGCACCTGGAGCGTGCGCCATCTGGTCGACCGACGCGCTTACCGACGCGACGGGAATGCGGACGCTCTGATCCAGCAGCCTGGCGATTGCGGCAGCAGGCAGCGGACGCGCGAAGTAATAGCCCTGCACGCGATCGCAGTCGAGCTGCCACAGGCGGGTGAGTTGATCCTCGCGCTCGACGCCTTCCGCCACGACGATCAGCCCGAGACTGTGCGCGAGAAAGACGATGGCCTGCACGATTGCGTAGGTGCCGTTGGGCTCATTGATGCGCTCGACGAAAGAGCGATCGATCTTCAGAGTCTGCACCGGCAATTGATGGAGATGCGCGAGCGATGAGTAGCCGGTACCGAAGTCGTCCACGGAAAAGTGAATGCCCAGGCGGGCCAGTGTATCGATCTGCCGCGCCACCTGGCCAATGTTGCGCATCACCGTTGACTCGGTGACCTCCATCTCCAGTGCCGCAGGAGAAAGCTTGTAGTGGCGGAGGCGCTCGATGACATAGCTCGAAAAATCAAACCGCGTGAGTTGCAAAGGGGAGACGTTGAAGGCGATACGCACCTGGTGCAAGCCGCGGTCCTGCCATTCGCGGCTCTGGCGGCAGCACTCGTCGAGCACCCAGTTGCCCAGCGGCACGATGAGTCCGCTCTCCTCCGCGATGGGAATGAAACGATCCGGGTAGACCAGCCCGAGCACCGGATGGTGCAGGCGAACCAGCGCCTCCAAAGCGCAGAGCTGTCCATCGCGCGTGTAGATCGGCTGGTAGTGCAGCTCCAGTCCGCCGTCCTTCAGGGCGCGCCGGAGATGCTTTTCAAGCTCGGTGGCTTCGAGCGTGGCGGCAGAAATCTCCTGCGAGACATACATGTACTGGTTGCCGCCGGACTTCTTAGCGCGATACATCGCCGTATCGGCGTCGCGCCATAGGACAGCCGCATCGGTGCCATGATCCGGATAGACGGCGATGCCCAGGCTGGCGGTGAGGTCGATATCGATGCCGTTGTTGCGGTAGGGCTCGTTCAAGCCTCTGAGGATGTCGGCCGCGACGCGCTCGGCGTCTTCCGACTCGGCAATCTCTTGCAAGAGCACGGTGAATTCTTCCCCGCCGGTGCGCGCCACCGTGTCCACGGCGCGCACACGCGAGCTGAGGCGGCGTCCAATCTCCTGCAGGCAGACATCGCCGATGGCGTGGCCGTAGGTGTCGTTGATCTGTTTGAAGCGATCGAGATCCAGGCAAAGCAGAGCCGCCTTGTGCCCGTAGCGGCTGGCATGAGCGAGGGTCTGCGCAATGCGGTCTTCGAGCAGGGCGCGGTTGGGCAGGCCGGTGAGAATGTCGTGATTTGCCTGATACACCAACTGCTCGTGCAGGCGATCGCGCTCGGTCACGTCCTGCATCAGGGCGAAGGTGACCTTGTGGCCATCGTGCTCGATCTGATGCGAGGCGATATCCACCAGCATGAAGCTGCCGTCCTTGCGCTGATGACGCCAGGGGCCATTGAGCGGGTTCTCGCAGGTGCGTTTCAATTCCGCAACCAGCCTGGAAAATTCCTCGCCCGGCCGAATATCGGCCATGGTCATCTGCTGGAACTCTTCCTGCGTGTAGCCGTATTGCCGCGCCGCCGCCTCGTTCACGTGCAGGAAGGCGAGCGTCTCGGTGTCATACATCCACATGGGATGTGGGTTGGACTCGAAGAGCACCCGGTAATGCGCGCCCGCGTCCTCCGCGCTCACGATCTCTTCTTCGAGCAGGGTCAGGATCATGCCGACCGCGACGAGATACTTCGGCAGGTTCCAGAGCTCTGCGGGAACCTGGGCTGCCGGCCACAACATCTCAGTCAGGGCAGCTGAAATCCAGACCGCCGCCCATGCGTACAGACTGAGAACTACGGTTCGGACTCCCGCGGTGAAGCGCGAAACCTCGAAGCTGTAGAGCAGGGCGAGAAGCAGAAACACCTGCGTAAGCATGACGTCGAGTGACGTGCCGTCATGATGATGGAGAATGCCGTAGCTGAGCCATGCGGTGCAGCCGGCCACTGAGAATCCCAGGACTGTTCGCAGCAGGGGCCGGCGCTGCGAGATGCGGTAGGCCACCATGAGCGTGGCCGCTTCACCGGCGATGGCGCTCAATGCCAGCAGGCGGTTGCCTTCTGGCAGGAAGCATGCCGCCGCTGTGGTGGCCAGCCAAGGCATGCCGAGCGTGACCAGGACAGCAAGCCAGCGGCCCGGCGCATAGCGGACGAATGTGGTGGACAGGATGAAGCAGATGCCGCCCAGCACCAGCGAGCCGAGGACAAGAAAGTCCTGCCCGGCACGGCCCAATTCCGATGCAGGACGCAGCAGCAGTCCTGCGAAATGGACCAGGATGAGACACCAGCCGATGAGCCAGCAGCGGACACGGAAGGTCGGCCGCTTCCTGTAGATGGAGGTGAACAGGAGTACCAGCGAGCCCAACGATAGGAGATCCAGAAGTCCGCTCATCCTTGCCCTGTCACCGGATCATTTCTTTGCGGACCAGAGAGGCCAGCACCCGGGGATGATTAGACAGTAACCTTGCTGCACAACCAACCGAAATATCACGAAAGTTTAATTCTGCTCATTCCAGGCACTTTAGATTACTTCTGAGGGTACTTTTTACGTACGAAAATGGCCAGGAAAACCTAAAGCCGAGGGGTGGTTCGCCGACAAGCAAACACGGCCTCTCCAGGCGGAAAGGCCGTGCTCCTCTCATCGGATTCGTTCACCGCCAGGACCGTGCTACCGCCCTAATTCCTGGGCGGATGTGAGACTCCCTGTCCTACCGGACCTTTCTGTGGCGCACGCGTCCGCTGATGGGCATATTGCTGGCCGTGAATCTTGATCTTCGACTCATCGATCTGGCCTTCGGTCGGCTGATCGAAGACGGCACCCGGTGCCAGCAGGTAGGTCTGCACCTGGCGGCCCGGGGTGGTGCTGGTACGGACGTCCACGCGTGACGGATCGATGCCCTTTTCGTTGGCGAGATACGCACGGGTGTTCATGGCACGCTCGGCGGCCGTCAACTGCCCGTCGACTTCGCTGTCGGAGTGCTCGCCGACCAGGACAAGGCGCGCATCCGGCTGGTGTTCCATGGTGAGTGCGACGTCATCCAGGCAGGCGCGACCCTCGTTGTCCACGCGTGCGGGACGGCGCATGTCGCGGTTGAAGTAGACGGTGCACAGCGGCTGAGCCTTCGGCGCAGGCGGCAGTGCCGGGGGAGCGATGGTGACCTCTGTGGTCGCGACTGCACTCCGGCCAAGATCATCCTGCACTTTGCAGGTGACGGTGGCCACGCCCGGCGGCAATCCGTCGGTATGCAGCTCCGCCGTGTTGTCCTTGCCGTTGATCTGGCCTTCGGAGGTGAGATAGCTGTAAGTCAGTTGCCGTTGCGCGATCGAGCCCGCATAGGCGGTGATGATGGAGACCTGTCCCGGCGTCACGGTCGAAGGATCAGGCGAGCACTTGACGGTCGGCGCAGGCGATTCCTTGACCACAAAATTTGTTCCGCACTGCGCGAACTGCTTGCCCTTCTCCTTGAGCGAGATGTGCGCCGTCGCATGATACGTGCCTGCGGCGAGACCGGTGGTGTCGACGAAGATGACAGGGCCAAAGCCTTGCTGTTTGCCTGCCGTCAGCACCCAGCTGAAGAAGAACGGATGCTTGGTCCGGTCGCGATAATTGCGTAGCGTCGCGGCCAGCGTGACGCGCTCACCCGCGTAGACTTCCGCCGGGCTGGCGTCGCAAGCCAAACTCTTCGACTGCACCGGATTCATTTCGCCAAAGCGGATGACGAGTCCGGCGGAGAGGCGCAGCGCGCTCACACTCTGCGTTCCGCCGGCGAGATCGTATTGCTGCAGCGCGCCCTGATCGGCGTGCATGTAGCCGTAGTCAGCCTGGGCGAGCCGGAAGGCGACGTGGTCATGCGTGTGGGGCAACAGGAGATCGACGCCGCCGCCACCGGCGAAGCCGTAGCCCCAGGTGAGCGGCTGAAACTTGGGCCCGGCCACCTTTGCGCCGCCACCGGTGAAATGCACGAACGGAATGATGTGTTGACCGAGGAAGAAGCGATACACCGGCCCCGCTTCCACGGTGTAGAAGGAATCGGTGACGCCGCCGAGCTGAACGAATGGCGGCGCGGGTGACGTGCCGGTCGTGCCGAGCGGGTATTCACTGTGCGAGAACTCCGCCTGTACGCCGAAGTGACGTTTGAAATAGTAGGTGCCGCTCGCGATATAGCCGCGGGTGTTGTTGCTGGGGAAGCTCCAGGTGCCGACACTGCCGCTGGGACGCAGATAGGTGTATCCGCCAAAGATGTCGATTCGCGAGGCAGGCGGCGGCTCCGGCTCATTCACTTGCGATGAGGGCAGAGAAGGATTCACGGCCTGGCTGTCTGTGGCGGATGGCGCCGGGGCCGCGGCTGCTGGCTGATCCGGTGAGGCAGGGGCGGCGGCTGGCGCATTGGTGTCCGCCGGGGGCGCACTGGAGTCCGCTGCGGGCGCAGGTGGATTGCTGGATGCATCGGGTGTCGCGGCAGGTGAGGCGGGCGGCGGTGCCGGCGCAGTCTGTTGGGGCGCCTGGGAATCTGGCGCGATTGTCTGTTGCGCTGGCGAGTCTGCTGTTGGAGGTGCGGCAGGAGCAACCTGGGGTACCGACGCGGGCACACTGCTGTCCGCTGCGGGCGCGCTGGGCGCCGGCGGGTTGCTCGACCCGGATGCGGACGCGGCGGAAGAGCTTTTTGGCGCGGTCTGCTGCGGAGTTGGCGAAGTCGTGGGCGTCGATGATGCGGTAGGCGCAGCCTGCTGCGTTGCCGGAACGTTTCCGTCTGCTGCCGGTGTCGCGGCAGGTGACGTCGTTTGAGTCGCGGTGACCGCGGGCGAGGCAGCGTTGTCCGGTGCAGGAGCGCTTTGTTGCGGTGACGTAGCTGAGGAATCCGATTGAGGAGCTGACTGCTGCGACGGCTGCGAAGCAGCAGGAGTCGGCGGTGGCGCTTCGGGCGCTGGTGCGGCTGGCGCAGCCGCTTCGGGTGCCGGCGCGGGCGGCGTGGCCTGCTGCGTTCCCCAGTTGTCGGTCGGCGTTGCAGCTGCCGGCGGCCCAGCCTGCACGGGAACGGCAACCACAGGAGCGGCGACGATGGTCTCAGCGGACGGAGGCGGCGCAGGGGGATCTGGTTTCGCCGGGGAATCACTATCGTGATCGGCGGAGAGCGGCCGCTGCGGCTGGTCCGGGAAGAATCGCGGACTGTCATGGATCGCCGGATTGTCCGACGGCTCGGCGTTTGCAGCCGGGCCATTCACGGGCGCATCGCCGCTGTCGTTGGGCGTCACTGGATCCGGATTCGCGACACCGGTATTGCTGTTTGCGTCGCCGGAGGCATCAGCCGCCGAAGCTGCGCTCGTCGGGGTGATAGACGGCTTGTCTTTTGCTTTCGCTGTGGGAGCGTGCAGGGGCGCAGTCGCATCGGCGGTCGCTGCGGGCGACGCAGATTGCTGAGCGGCTGCAACCAGCGTGCACAGGCCGACGGCCAAAAGACCGTGAACGATCGGACCCAGCAAAGCTCTCGAGCGATGACGCATGAACAGTGTTCCTCAGCAGCAGCGGGCGCTGGTCAGCGCACGTGGAGTCCGTTCGCAACTCGCAGCTTGCGGCACGGAAGTTAATGGGGACAGCAGGCCAGGCTTGTGCATCATCGGGCCAGTACGAAATCGACAGTGGAAGACTGCGTGATGGTTGCACCGCTACTTGTGGCGCTGCCAGTAACGGTAACGGTATAGATCTTGTAGTTGTTTGGCCCCGCACAGCCTGACATACCAACTGCCGCGGCCAGCAACGCGACTGGCAGCAGAAGATGAAGCAGCCGGCGGCGGCGACGCGCACCCGCCAGCAATCCGCCGGCAGAACCGAAAAGGCCGAGCGGCAGCATGGTCCAGGCGAGCAGCGGCGCATTGCCGCTAGAGGGCGCGGCTGGCGTGTTGCGCATTTTGCCAAATATTGTCGGCACGTTCGTGGTGTCCGCCGCGGCCGTGATGGTCATGGTGGACGTGCTGGTCGCGCCCGCAGCCAGGCTGACACTGGCGGGCGCGAACGCGCACGATACGCCTTCCGGCAATCCAGCACAGGCAAGCGTGACCGGACCGGTGAAGCCGCTGGTCGATGTCAAGGTGAGGGTGTAGTTCACCGTGCCGTTGTGATCGACCTCCTGCTCCGGCGGATTCATCGCCAGGGTGAAGTTGCCGCCCGTGTCACCACCGCCGCCACCGCCACCGCCGCCTCCACCACCGCCGCCGCCGCCTCCACCACCGCCGCCGGTACTGGCGGTAATCGTCAGCGTGCCGTTAACCACCGTTATGGTGTAGTTCGACGCCTTGGTCCCGGCGCCGATGGTGTAAGCCGGAACGATGGGATAGGTTCCTGCCGGACTGGAGATGATAGCCGTGGTGCTGTAGGTCGCCGTGATGGACTGCCCCGGCACCACGTTCACGACTGTGCCAGTGAGCGTTGGATTAGGCGTATTCACGGCGCGTGTCTGGTTGTCAGCGGTAATGGTCACCGGCCGCGGTGTGACCGTCAGGATGATGGTTGCGGTCGCCGCCGGATAATTGGAATCGCCTGAATAAGAAACTGTAACCGTGTATGTGCCGACATCTTCGAGCGTCGGAGAGGGTGAGCAGCTCACGCCTCCATTCGCTGGCAGCGGCTGCGCCGCGCACAAGGTCGAGCCGGCAATCGAAAACGTAGCCGTACCCGTGGGGCTACTCGCCTGGTTGCCAGTGATGGTGGCGGCGAGCGTGTAGGTGTTGCCGTAGACCACCGTGACGGCCGGTGCCGTGATGCTGGCTTGAGGCGGAGGCGGCGCGTTCGCGATCAGGGTGATGGTCTGGTTGGGATTGGCGGAACTGTCGGTCAGATACGCATGCTTCAGATAGGAGCCGGCCGCCTGGGGAGTGAAGAAGTAAAAGAGATCGCAGGTGGACCCGGCCGGCATGGTGCTGCTGCAGTTGCTGTCGGCAACATCGGGAGGAAAGTCGATACTGTCTTCCAGCAGCGGAGCTACGGGATCCAGTTTGGCATTGCCGGCGTTCCACAATGTGGTGCCCAGCGGACCGCCGGTCTGGCCGATCTTCACCGTGCCGAAGTCGAGAATCGGCTCTTTATAAGTAATTTTGCGCAGTGCGCCATTGCCGGTGTCGGCGAGAAAGACCTCCGCCGAGCCATCGACGGCTACCGCCATCGGCGTATCGAGCTCCGCCTTATTTGCGGGGCCTGCGTCGCCGGTGTAACCGGCCGTTCCATCTCCAGCAAGTATCTCTGCCTCAGGATTCGCGGCCAGGCCGCTGAAGATCAGCAGCAGCCGATTCTTCACCGCATCGGCGATGAAGATATCGCCTGCGGGATCGGCGCTGAGACCGGCGACACTGCCGAGACCGAAATCAGTCTTCGCCTTCGGAGTCGGAGCATCCACCGTCGTGCCGTTCCCCGCAAACTGGTGGATGGTTCCGGAAAGATCGATCAGATAGACGCGGTGTCCGCCGCTGTCGCCGACGTAGAGATTGCCCGCGGGGTCGAGGTAGAGCGCGGAAGGATGAACGAATTTCGCGCTGGTCGCCGGCACGCCGTTCGGCTGGCTGATGAGTCCCTGGCCGGCGATCACCGACTTCTGCCCGCCGGCATAAATCTCGAGCACGCCCACGGTGGATGCGCCGTCCTCGGCGACATAAAAATCGCCAAGCTGGTCGATCACGAGTCCGACCGGATTGTCGAGGCCGCTGGCAACGGTGGTGAGGTTGCCATTCACGTCATAACGGAAGATCGAATTCGTGCTGGAGTCGGCGATGTAGAGATTGCCCGCCGCATCGAGCGCGAGCGCGGTTGGGGTCGCAATAGGGCCACCCGCCGCGACGAGTTGAACAGGCACTCCGCCACCGGCGGCCAGAACCGAGATCGACCCGTTGCCGCTCTCCGCAAAGTAGACATCGCCGGCGCTATCGATCGCGACAGCGGACGGCGACGCGAGCGACTTCGCCAGGGTATTGATGGTGCCGGGAGCGAAGATCGCCTCCGCGCTTTGCCCCACTCCGCTCAATCCGACGCTGTAGAGGGTTGCAGGCGTGGTTGTGGTGTCGGTGAAAGTGAGCGGCGAGGTGCGCAGTCCGGGCAGGGTTGGCCTGAAATTGAAGCTCATGAAGCACGTCTCGGGCGTGCCTGGGGTAGGCGCCGGATGGCTTCCGCTGCAGACGTCATTGAGCACCCGATAATCGCTGTTCGCCGCGACGCTCAGGTTGACGGCGCTGGTGATCACAAACTGCAGGACCTGGAGCTGGCTCTGGCTTCCGACCCCGGTACTGGGGAAGTTCAAGCCTTCCGTCAAAAGACGGACGATGTTGTTTCCGGTTTCGGCAAGGTAGACGTTGCCTGCGCGGTCCGCCGCCAGGCCCGCCGCCCCATTCAGTGGGATGGTTGCCGCGGCACGCCCATCCTGCGTGATGGAATTGTAAGCGCCGGTCAGCCCATTCCCTGCGACTGGTGTCGGCACTCCTCCGATTAGTTCAAGGACCTGTGCAGCCGTGGTGTCGGTGATGTACAGGTGCCCGGCGGCATCGCTGGCTACGCTTACCGGCTTCTGCAGCGGGGAGCCGCCGCTGCACGCACCCACTGCAGGCGACGTTGTGACGCCGGAGACTTTATACACGCAGGCATCGCCGGAATCGGCGATATAGAGATTGCCAAGAGGATCGAAGGTGAGACCCATCGGGGCGTTCAGGGTGGGCGGCGCCGTCACGCCAACGCAGAACGTAGGCACATTGGTGGAGGTCTGCCCGGTCAGCACACAGAGAGAGGTATAGGCCGGCGCATTGCTGCGGAGTACCTGGAAGATGCCGTCGGTCCCGTCATTGATGGCGATGTACAGATTTCCCCGCGCATCGAGCGCCAGGCCCGCGGGAGCAGGGGTCGCGGAAGCAGCGGCGGAATTCCCGCAGGTGCCCGCAACCAGCGTTAGATCGGTAGTGCCGCCGGTATCGCCAGCTGCCAGGCGGCGAATGCAATTGTGACCGGTATCTGCAATGAAGAGATTGCCTATGCCGTCGACGGCAACCCCGGAGGGGTTCAGCACACCCGTAGTTGGATCGGTGGCGATGACGCTGGCCGGATTCTGGCAGGTGTCGTTTCCACCGCCGACCGGCTGGCCGGCAGCGACGGTCATATTGTGCGTCGTGGTGTTGTCTGCGCGGCGGATGCAGTTGTTCGCGCTATCGGCAATGTAGACGTTGCCGGCTACGTCGGCCGCGACATAGGTGGGGCCATTCAGAACCGTGGTATTTGCCGGCCCGGAATCCTGTGCGCTGCCGGTCCCGGCAAAACGCTCAGCGGCCGGCACCAGACGGATCGATTGCGCTATGCCCGCCTGCGCCGCGACAGACGCGGCAAGGACGAACACAGCTCCACGCAGCCACACGAGTGCACCAATGCCAAATCCGTCCCGCAACCGTTTCATCATCCGCTCCGCTTGTGCTGCCGGGGAGCTGCGAGGGACTCTCTACGGTGCCTCTGCGCTCGACCGGGAGACAGCCTGCCCGGTAAGAGCGGGCTGTCCGAACGACCCTCCCCTTGGTGATCCGGTGTGAGATCCGGTCTGGATGACATTTGTCCCGAAATGGGTAAACGCCTTCCGCCAAAGGGAAAGTTCGCCTCATTCAAGCACACGGGGAGTTACGAGAGTATGCAACTAAGGCATCAGTGAGGGTACTGAATCTTTATCGTAACCGGCGCCAGTTACGATAAAGTTACGTACTGAAAGCGGGTGGCTGCGACCGGATGATGGACGCCGGAGCCGCCGATTCCAGCCGGTAGCCGGCGATCGCGGCCGGCACCACGACGGCCCGGCCAGCCAGCAGGTCGACCGGCTCGCAACCTTCGGCATGGAGCACTGCAGCGCCTTCGACCGCCACCAGCGTATGCGGCACGCCGATCTGGACCTCAGAGACCGCCCCGGAGGTATGAGTTCCAGACATATCCCGTTCCGACTGGAAAGGGGCCGACGGGCCGATTTCCAGGCGATCCACCGTGAAGTACTTCTGCTCTATCAGCCGGATGCGCGCGCCATCGGTCTTCGGGGTTACTTTGCCAGCAGCGGTGTGCAGGCGCGTGGCAGCCAGACCGCGATCGATGTGCAGCTCACGCGGGCGCCCGTAGTCGTACAAGCGATACGTAATGTCGGAGGTCTGCTGCGTTTCGAGCAGGGTGACCCCGGGTCCAATGGCGTGCACCGTTCCGGCATCGACGAAGATCATGTCCCCTTTGACCACCGGGACCTGTTCCACTAAGTCCTCGAGTGTGTGGTCGGCGATGGCCTGCCGCATGGCTTCGAGAGTAGCGCCCGGCTTGAGGCCGAGCGCGACCGCCGCGCCCGGCTGTGCATCGAGCACGTACCAGCACTCTGTTTTGCCGCGCGGCTGACCGATCTTCTGCGCGAGCGCATCGTCCG
The DNA here is from genome assembly GCA_963737035.1 of uncultured Acidobacteriaceae bacterium. Classification (GTDB taxonomy): domain Bacteria; phylum Acidobacteriota; class Terriglobia; order Terriglobales; family Acidobacteriaceae; genus KBS-83. The sequence goes on from CAVTRJ010000015.1 coordinate 338,966, forward strand.
GATGCACCTGCACCGAGAGTTTGTCATGCGGGAAGAGAATCTTGACGAGCAGCGGATAGTCGCCCGCTTCATTGCGATGAGGACCGAGCAGCGCATCCGGATAGGCTGCGGCGACTTCGCTAAGCGTGCGGCCCTGTTGATCGCCGGTTTCGATCAGGGACTGCGGTCCGGTAAGCCAGGCTTCGCCGACGGGTTCGGCGGGACGATAGTCATACCAGGGAGACAAATCACGCGTCCCCCAGGGGCGCGGGCTGAAGAAGGGTGCGATGCGGAAGGGCGCGAGGGCAGGAGCTTGCATGTCCTTCACAGGATCGCTTGAGTGGAACGTACGCGGCAAGCGCGGGATAAGTTCACGGGACCGCGGCTGGCCAATCCTGCGAGGCCTACGCACTCCTGAAGACGGCCATTCTCAATGCTGCGCGGGAGATAATACGTCGGCCAAAGACTTTTTCAGCGCCGATATCTTCTCGTCGTCCGGTACTCCGTGCGTCCTCCAGAGGATGTGACCGGATGCATCCGCCAGAACAACGTATGTGTTGTCCGAAGCGGAGTAACCGACAGCTTTTTTCCACTCTTCTTCCCCTGCCGTAAGCGGAGCGAAATGCGCGTGTTGTGCGACAGGCACCTCCCGGCGCATGCCGTGCAGAATCATGCCTTTGACAAAGGAAGGGACTCCTTGCAGGTCGGCTAGTTCGTAATAGTCAATGTGCGGATCGGACAAATAAGGCGACAGCATCCGCTGGTTCCATTGTTTGAAATCTCCATCGCTTTTGTGGGAGAAGCCAATTACCAGCAGAAGAGGCTTTCGACTATCCGGCCTGGGGAAGACGATCGCCGTTCCGTCGAGCGCCTTGGCGGTGGTTGTGGGAACTACCTGAGCCAGGCAAGGCCAACCGATGGCCAGACAGGCAATGAAGAGCCGCTTGAACCGGTACATCGGCGCATCCTCAATCCGTTGCGGTAACCCTGTCAAGGCCTCTGCAGGCGTACCCGCAATCCTCCCGGAACTCGGCGTCAGGCTCCTTCCAGCCACTCCAGACGTCGTGGCCGGAAATTCAGAGTCTCGCGCGCTTTTTTATTCGAGGCGCCGCGCAGCCTTGTCTGGTAGTAGATGGCATCCTCGCCCGCCGCGGTAAGCGCCTGCTCTTCGGTGACGTGCGGCGGAGCTGGCGCGCCCACGAAACGAGCAAATGCCGGCAGCCAGACGCTTACGGGAGAGGGATCGTCATCGACGATGTTGTAGACGCCGGCTGGAGCGCTGATAGCAGCGACCGTGGCATGCGCGGCATCGTCGATGTGAATCCACGACCAGACGCCCTCGCCGCGTCCGATGATCGGCGTCTCCTGCTTGCGCACCTGATCCGCGGAAGCGCCGTCTGGGTGAAACCAGGTTTTCGGGCCGTAGAAGAAACCGTAGCGAAGCGCGACACCTTCTATATTCCGGGCGCCGAAGAGGCGCGATTCCAACTCCGTGTAGGTTTGGGCGCGGCCGCGACGCTCGGTGTGGCATCGATGGCAAGCGACTCTGACTCGTCTGCCAGGCCAGCGCCCGCCCTGAGAAAGAAGCCGGTGGACTGCTGGATGTAACGGCGGACGCCGGTGGCTTGCGCAGCGCGCAACAGGTTTCCACCGCCTTCCAGCCGCAGCTTGCGATCACCGGCGGCGGCCTCGGCCATCTCGGCTGGATGCTTCGGCAGCGCCGTCAACTCGTCGATGACGATCTCTGCCGAAGAACGCCGCAGCGCTTCCTCGAGCGCCGGCGCATCAAAGGCACTGACGCGGGCAACTGTGGCGCCTGCGTGTTTGAGCTTTTGCGCTCCCGCATCGGAGTGCGTCATGCCGGTGACGGTGTGACCCTGCCGAATCAATTCAGCGACCAGCGGCTGGCCGATAGCGCCGCTGGCGCCTGCAACAAAAATGTTCACATTGCTCTCCTTACGGTAGAGATGCGCGCAACCTCCTTTTGGCTCGCTCGTTCTTGAACGTCGCGGGCTCTTGCAGGCATCCTCATGCGCGCTTCAGTATCGAATGGAGATGAGGGAGGCACGCGATGGATAAGAGAAAGCTGGGAAAGCAGGGTCTGGAAGTCAGCGAATTGGGGCTGGGCTGCATGGGGATGTCGGAGTTCTACGGACCCGGTGACCAGTTTGAATCTGAGGCCACGATCGACCGCGCAATCGACCTGGGCGTGACTTTCTTCGATACGTCGGATATCTACGGTCCATTCACCAACGAAGAGCTGGTAGGGCGTGCGCTGGTGCCGCACCGGCGCAAGGTGCAGATCGCGACCAAGTTCGGGATTGTGCGGAAGAAAGAAGATCCAACGTTCCGCGCGGTGGACGGCAGCCCCGCGTATGTGCGCAGTGCATGCGAGGCCAGCCTTCAGCGGCTAGGGGTGGAGACAATTGATCTTTACTACCAGCACCGCGTGGATCCGAAGACGCCGATCGAGGAGACAGTAGGCGCAATGGCGCGGCTCGTGGAAGAGGGTAAGGTGCGCTACCTCGGGCTGTCGGAGGCGGGGCCGGAGACGATCCGCCGCGCCCATGCGACGCATCCGATCGCGGCATTGCAAACGGAATACTCGCTCTGGTCGCGCGAGCCGGAAGACGAAATTCTGCCCACAGTGCGCGAGTTGGGCATCGGGTTTGTTGCGTACTCGCCGCTGGGGCGCGGTTTCCTCACCGGGCAGATCAAACGCTTCGAGGACCTTGCCCCGGATGACTTCCGACGCAACTCACCGCGCTTCCGGGGCGAGAACTTCGATCGCAATCTGGCGCTGGTGAAGAAGGTGGAAGAGATGGCCGCGAGGAAGGGTGTGAAAGCCTCGCAGCTTGCGCTGGCCTGGGTGCTCGCGCAGGGCGACGACATCGTTCCGATCCCCGGCACCAAGCGGCAGAAGTATCTGGAAGAGAATGTGCATGCCGTCGACGTGAGATTAAGCAAGGACGATCTGGCAGCGTTGGAAGCGCTGGCGCCGCGTGGTGCTGCGGCGGGCGCGCGCTACGACGAGCGCGGCATGGCTGCGGTGGGCAGATAAGCGTTAGTCAGTCGCAGCAAGAATGCGAGGACATTCTCCCTGAGACATCGCGACCATGCTGAATCGCGACGCACTCTAAATAGAAAAGCGCGGATCGCCTTCCATCACTTCCTGTTGAAGCCGTGGTGCTTCCCCGCTGCGCCATAATTTTGTGCTATGCCGCACGCGATAGAGAATTGGGCCACCGTCCGCGGTGGAAGCACGCTCCAAAGGGCGCGGGATGCAAACGAATTCGGTATCAAAGGTTGTGCTCGATGCGGTAACGACGGCGTAGCCATGACCGCCCATATCCACGAAGGAGAGATGTGGAGAGAGTTCCGGATTCGAGAGGGCACGTGCCTTCGCAACATCGCCGGTCTTCTGGTACTCGAGGCAGGAGCGCACGCCGTGACGTAGCAGCATGTTGATGGTGGGCTGCGGTTTTGGATCAGCAGCAGCCTGCCCCAGAAAAAGCGAACGCAATGGATGCTGCTTGGGGAAAACATGCTCGATGGCCTCAACTTCACCGGGCGCTGAGATCGATCCGGTGACGAATGCGATACCGACCGGTTCGAACGGTTGCGGCGGAAGCGCCTTGGCGGCAAGACCGGCCCAGAAGCTGTGGCGGTCTCCCGCAATCGTCGCGAAGCCGGTGATGCTGTAGTCGCGGACGAAGTCGTAGATCTCGGCGCGCTCGACGTAGGCGCTGCTGTGATCGCCGCCGCCAAAGCCGGCATAAGCTGCGCCCGGCCACGCACGGGTCAGCCCCGCAGGCAGGTTTTGCGGATCGGCCCGCATGTCGAGCGTCGCCGTGGTGTTGCCCCAGATCTTCCATGTCGCCTTCGAGCTGCGCAGTCTCTCCAGAAACCACTGCTTCTGTTCTTCACCCAGAATGGTTTGTGGCGGGTCGTCTTTGCGGAAGTTTGGAACCTCTGTGCTGCCGTAGCGGATGGTCGGAGGTGGATGACCATGATTGCAGGCGCGGCCTGCATCGAGAATCACCATCGCCTCTTCCGGCACCATCTCGGGGAAATCATCACTTGAGAATGGCCCGGCCTCGACGCGATCCATTGGCTCTTCCGACCGGTAGCTGCGTTGGTCGGTGACGATCAATTCGACATTGCGGCCCCAGCGGAGCGCCCGGTACCCCTTCAGGCTGTTGATGGCGAGCAGATTATTCGGTTCCTCGCCGAGTCCATGCTGATCGAAGTGCCTGATCGGCACATCTGTAACCTGAGGTGGATCGAATTTCTCCAGCGAGGCGCTGCGCGGCCGCATCATGCGCGCGGCACGGTACTCGAAGAAGGCTTGATTCGCAGCGACCTTACGCGTCTGCGCCGGACGTGTCTCGCCTTCGAACTTCTGTAGCGATTGCCACCCGAGCCAGCTGAATTCGTGGTTATCCCACATGTCGACAAAAGGCCAGCGGGCGCGCGCATCCTGTAGATCAGGATCATGCAGGTACGCACGATAGATGGCGCGGTAATCATCCACTGTCGTAGGAATGTGAAAGTCTCGGATTTTCTCGCCGTGCTGGTAGCGGACGATATCCCGTAAACGGCGATCGTACATGCCCTGCGGACGGTCTTCCGGATACCAGACGATCTCGTAGATGAAATCTCCGAGATGCAGCACAAAGCCGAGACGCTGGTCTGCCGAAGCGTGCTCGTCTTCATAGATCATGCGGCGATAGGCATTCTGTGCGCCCTGGTTCGCGTTCTGGCAGCTGACAAAGGCGAAGCGTACCGGCCGCGCGTCGTCTTCAGCAGGCGCGGTGATGGTGCGGCCCACACGGCTGCCATACCCATGTGGGTCGGTGAATCGATACCAATAGACGCTCGCAGGTTTGAGACCGCCTACCAGCACGCGGCATGACCAGTCGGCTGCGGCGGAAAGCGGAACCTGCGCGGTCGCGACGACGCGGCGAAACGACTCGTCCTCGGCCACTTCGACGTGGAGCGAGTCCACCGGCTGGACATCCGGCGAGCGGCGCGTCCACAGCAGAACGCTGTAGGCGTCGGGATCTCCGGAGGCGACCCCCTCCGCGAAGAGATCACGCCGCTCGTGCCATGCGATACGCGATGGTGATCCCAGTGCATCGCCCCAGGCGACCGTTGCCCCGACCGCAATGGCAAGTTGCACGAAAGAGCGGCGATTCATGGTGGACATTGGTTAACTTCCTTATCCTGGATGCCGTGCGTCGATTGCGGAGCCATCGTAGCGAATCGAAGCACTAGCGTCATGTGGTCCAACACGGAAAAAGCGCAGCTAGGGATGAACCTACGATGGCTGGCAACGAGCGGACAAATCGAGGGCGGCAATTGCAGGCGCGCTAAACCAGGAAGCGGCGCATGTCGCGTTTTTCCAATCGGCGCCGGACACGCAGCGGTACTCTGACATGGCTATGAGGTACCGAATCCGTGAAGACGACAATCTTGGCACTGGCGCTTCTTATCGCGAGCCCGCTCGGCGGATTGGTAGCCCGTGCGGCACCAGCGCGCGCGACACATGGAGTCTTAGTACCAGACGCAGGAACAGGAGCGATCATGCACGCCAGAGGAACATTCGTCGTGAAGATAAGTCCGGTGGAGGCTTCGGCGCTTTCCCGCGAAGCCGGGATCGGACCGATGACGATCGACAAGACCTTCTCCGGAGATATGGAAGGGACAAGCAAGGGTGAGATGCTGAGCGCAGGCACGGAATCGACCGGCGCAATGGCATACGTCGCGATGGAGCGCGTGACCGGAAAGCTGCATGGCCGCAGCGGAAGCTTCCTGTTGATGCACAACGCATCGATGCTGAAGAGCGACCCCACGAGCGGCGTTATGCAGATAACCGTGGTGCCGCAGTCGGGGACGGACGAACTCGCCGGCATAAGCGGCAAGCTGACCATCATTATTGAAGGTGGCAAGCATAGCTACGATCTGGAATATGAATTGCCACACGCGCCGGGCCGCTGACTTAGGAAAAGAGGCGATGAAAATGCGAAGGTGCCAAGTTAGCAGATAGGTCGGTTGCAGACTTATCCTCTATACTTTCCCTCCGGAGTGTGTCTATGGCATCGACCGTTTGGAAGGGGTATATCTCCTTCGGCCTGGTTTCCGTTCCTGTCCGCCTGTTTGCGGCGGCCCGCGAAGAGCACGTGAGCTTCAACCAGATTCACGCGGAATGCGGGGGGCGCATCAAGCAGCAGATCTTCTGCCCGCAATGCGATCGCGTTGTGGAACGGAGCGAGTTACAGAAGGGCTACGAGGTGGAAAAGGGCACGTATGTTACGGTGACGCCCGACGAGCTCAAGGCTCTCGAAGCTGAGTCATCCGACGTGATGGAGATTCAGCAGTTTGTGTCACTGGATGAGGTCGACCCTATTTTTTTCGAGACCTCGTATTACTCCGCGTCGGAAGAGTCCGGCAAGCGTGCTTACAACCTGCTGTTCCGCGGCATGACGCGCGAGAAGGTTGCGGCGATCGCTCGCGTAACCCTCAGCGGCCGGGAGCAGGTAGTCCTGATCCGGCCATATGACAAGGGCCTGCTGCTGCACACCCTCTACTATCCGGCGGAGGTGAGAGAGGTCAGCGAATACGGGCAGGACACCGCCGCTGAAGTTCCTGAGCAGGAGATCGCGCTCGCTGAGAAGTTCATGGAGTCGCTGCGTGCGCCATTCCAGCCGGAGCAGTTCCAGGACAACTACAAGGAAAAGGTGCTGGCGCTTATCGAAACCAAGCGCGCCGGCGCGACGCCACAGCCCGGCGCCGAGAAGCGGCGGCTTGCCCCGGTCATCGATCTGATGACGGCGCTGAAACAGAGCATTGCCGAAAAGGAGCGCGCGCAGCCTACTCTGGTGCCGGCAAAATCTGCCGCAAAGAAGGAACCCCAACGGACAGCCAAGGAGAGTACCGGCAAATCTCGCAAGCAGAAGGTTGTCTAGTCACTGCTTAGGGAGGGTTGGCTTGGCTGCCGCGCCTAGCCACAGAATGGCGTTGCTAAAAAGCTGATTCTGTATGGCGCTGGTAAATATTTTGTCGCCGTGCCCCATGTTGCAGTAGAGCATTCTGTATCTCGTGTTGGTCCAGACTACGGGTAAGTCGCCGGCGGTCAGAGTATCTTTCATGCCCAGCGGGTAGTTCGACGGACTCAGGCTCACCAACACGTGGATATCCTTGCTCGCGCGCGGATCGGGCTTCCAGATGTACCACTCATTTGCTGGCGATAGATAAGTTTCGGGAAGACCGCGCGTGACCGAATGCGCTCGATCTTCAACCACAAGCTGGGCTGGAAGTGGCGGCCAGCTATTGGTCAGGAACACGGCATCGAGAAAATCGCTCACGAACCATGGCCAGTGCGTGCTCTCGTCGTTGTAGCCGGCGAAATGAAAGCCCAGCCACGCACCGCCATGTTTCATATATTGCTCGAAGGCTGCGCGCTGTGAGTCAACGTGCGGCGAATCGTTCAGCCAGACCACCAGTTGATAGTTCTGCAAATTCGCAGTGTTCAGATCGTCCCAGTTGGTGGTTGACTGCCAGGTGAAGTTATCGCGCTTTGCCTCTTCTTCAAAGAAGGTGATTGCCTGGCGCGCGAAGTCCACGTGGTCGGCCTCCGTCTTTTCCGTATAGAAGGCGAGAACATGAAACCGCGCTTGCTGCGCATGCAGCGTCACGAGGCAGAAATATGCCAGAGCAACCAGAACCACCGCGATACGCCGCCTCATCGTTGCGCCGCCCACAGAATGGAGTTATGAAAGAGCGTGGTAAATGATTTGTTCTGGAATAGCTCCGGATGATGTCCCATGAAGATATAGATATTCCGCGCCTTAACGTGTTCGTTGGTCCAGATCACCGGATGATCGCCACCCATTTTGATGTTGGTCGCGGGAGTGTAGCTATTCTCATCGACGGTCGCCAGCACGTGCACATTCGGCCGGGGATCTTTGTCCCAGGTGTACCATTCCTCGTTTTTGATGGGGAACGTGCTGCCGAGACCTTTCATCGCAGGATGCTGCGGGTCCTCCACGTGAACCGTGCCCGAAGCGAAGGTGGCGATGTAGTCCTTGAACTGGATGCCGCCCATGAAATTGGAGAACCACGGCCACAGCCCAAAGCCATCGAAGTGCCCCAACAGTGTCGCGTGATGGAAGCCAATCCAGCCGCCATGCCCCTCATCGATGTAGCGCTCGAAGGCGGCCACCGCTGCCGGTGTCCAGTTATAAGGCGGGTAGTTCAATTGAATAAAAAGCTGATAGTGGGAGAGAAAGGCCTCGTTGATCGGGTCAGTGTTCTCGATGTAGTCGATCGTGAAGTGATCCCGAACCGCCTCCTGCGCGAGCCATAGCTTCGCAGCATCCACAAACGGCTTGTGAATGCCACCCTTCTCAGCGAGTGCGATCACATGGAATTGCGGAGCCTCTGCCCGGGCGTGTATCCCGCACGTGTACGCCAGCACCAGGAGAACGCAGGCGACTCTCCGAAGTGATACATAGAGCTTCATTGACGCTTTGGCTCCGTAATACGGGAGTATGCAACACAAACGTTATACCTTGTTACGGGCGCTATGATTCTCTGCATCGAGAAGGAAATGATGAAACGACACTCAAGTCCGCAGCGGTGGGGTGTGCTGATTGTTGGCACAGTCGTCTTTTTTGCGGGCTCACGCCTGCGTGCGCAGACGGTTGCAGAGCCCCACGGCAGGACGATCCATCCGCACGCGCTGGGCTTCAACGCTGCGACACACCGGCTCTACTGCGTGGACCAGGATGCAGATCGCGTCCTGGTGATCGGCCCTGCAGCGCAACGCTCATCCATCAAGGTAGGCAGGCAGCCGAATGCGATCGCCATCGACCCGGCCTTGAATCGGATTTATGTCGTGAATGCAGGCAGCGGCAATGTCAGCGTGATCGACGGCGCCAACGATCGCGTGATCGCGACCGCCGCCACAGACAAGCGGCCTTACGCTATCGGCATCGATACGGCGCTGCACCGTGCCTACGTGACAAACACGTTCAGCGATAAGGTGACAGTCGTCGACGGGACAAGCAACAGCGCTCAGCAGGTACCGCTGGGCTCGAAGGATTTTGTGGAGACCGATGCGCGCCGCGGCCGGGCATTCTTCATCAGCTACGAAGATCCAGCGCTGACCATGCTGGATGCAGCGGGAAAGACACATCGCGAAGACCTCGGCCTGTCGCATCCATGGGGGCTTGCCATCGACAAGCAACGCGGCATCGTCTACGTGACCGAGATCGGCAAGGACACGCTGATCGCGTATCACGAGAACGACGGGAGAACTGAGAAGGTGCTCACCGGATCGATGCCGGATGCAGTGGCGATCGATGAGGCAGCGAACAAGATTTACATCGCGAACTATGCCGCGGACTCGATCACGGTCGATCGACGGCGCGACGATGAAGCCGGTCGCGACAGTAGCGGTTGGGCATCATCCGCAGGCGCTCGCGGTGGACAGCAGGCGGCACCGCGTCTTTGTCGCGAATACGCACAGCGACAACGCGACCGTGATCGACGGCTCAACCAACGGCGCCCTCGCCACCATTCCCGCTGGTGCGAATCCATATGCTGTCGCCGTCGATCCAGAGAGCGGGGATGCTTACGTTGCGAATTACGGCGCGCACGCGGTTACCAAGCTGGAGCTGTCGTCCGTTCGCTGAACCGACGTTCGCTCACCGTGCCGCTTCTTTATAACTGCATTCTGAGGCGTGCTTTGGTCAGGCCCCTGGCGATCAGAAGGATCGCGATGGTGAAGGCGACGGCGCGGATGATTCCGGGCCAGCCTGCGTTCCAATGCTCGAGCAAGTACCCGTAGCCCGTTAATCCGGCGACGAAATAGTAGACATCCGGGACGAGATAGGTCAGCAGTGTATTGGAACCGGCAGGACGTACCAGCCACGCCCACGCGGTCAGCTTGCGCACATCGCATAGCCAATAAAGCGCGGCAAAGAGCGCGCAACTGGCCGCGATGGTCCACAGCGTCCAGGTAGGCGTCGCGCGAATTTTCGAAATGCCGAACGGCCTCAGCAGCCATCCCGCGACGAAGGACACCACAGCCATCAGCAGCGCCAGTTGAATTTTCTGCCACGGGCTCTTCCAGCGATGCTCGCCCAGAAAAATGTTCGAGGTGACAATGCCGGCCATCACCAGCGTGGGGAGTGCTCCGTTGCCGAAAGGCCAGAGGTACATCGATACATGCTTGAAAGGAAGCCAGCCGGCAATGCAACCTGCGTTGAAGGCGACGAGCGCCACCAGCCAGACCATGGGCATGAATCGCCAGCGGCGGGTCGGGATGTAGAGCAGGCAGGTGGCAAAGTAGGTCAACCCTATAAGTCCGAGTATCTCTGGATAGGAGAAATCGATCCAGCGTTCGCCTCCGGGCGTGGCGCGGCGAAAGATGGCGAACATGATGACGATGAGCACAGCACCCGAACTACGCAGAAGCAGAACCGCCCTGTTGCTGAGGCCGCTATAGACGTTCCACAACAGGATGCAGCCGGTCAGCCCAAGAAGCGCCCACGCATCAGGACGGATGTGCATGCGCGCAGGGTCGCCGCGTTCCGCGTTCGCGAGGATGAGTCCGAGCACGAGCAGTGCAATGGAGCGCAGCACCACGTGCATCCAGAGCGAGGCGACGGACGCATTACGTTTCAGCCGCTGTGTCACCGCTATGGGCAATGCCATGCCAACGATGAACAGGAACGCTGGAAAGACCATGTCGACGTAGGTCATCGCGTCCACATTGGCAGGCATGTGATAGGTCCACTTGGAGAGGCCGTGCACGCTGTCCAGATCGTTGACGAAGATCATCACGGCCATGGTGATGCCGCGGAAGATATCGATGGATACGACGCGCGTGGAGGTGGCCTGTCCGGCTATTCCGATGGCGGGCGCGGAAACGGTGGCATTCATCGGCTGCTCCCTGCATCGGCGCCATTGCCGTAGAAGGCTGTATTGATGGTGCTCAGAAGCGCTCCCGTGGGATCGCCGGTGTACTCCCAGAACATGACGCCTCCCAATCCTTTGCGACGTACGTAAGCGCACTTCAACGCGAGCGATTCGGTGTCTTCATAAGAGACAAACTCTTTTTTCTGCTCGCTATAGAGATACGGCACAGATGCGGCGGCATCCCAGTAGCGCGTGTATCCGCTGTTCAGCATGTTCGAGACGATGTTGCCGTAGTTCGCGAATGCGTTGGGCACTGGCGCTCCTGGCTGGAAGAGTCCGTGATCGGTGGGCGGGACATTGCCCCAGACGTGGCCATAGAAGGGTACGCCAAGCACGATCTTGCGCAGCGGCACACCGGCGGCTTCGAATTCTTTAACAGAACGGTCAGCGGAAACCCGCTTCGGATCGGCGGGATCGGTATAGAGCGGCGCATGGTTTCCGGAAATTTTGTCGCTCTCCGGCTCGTAGTAGTCGTAGGCCATCAGGTTCACGGTATCCAGATAACGCTGCACGCGGCCAAGCTCGGTATGTTGTATGAACTCGCTGGAACTGCCCGCGGCGACAGAGAGCAGCAGCGGCCGCCCCAATCTGCGCTGCGCGCGGTTGAAGCGGGCACGCAGCTCTTTCAAGAGCAAGGTGTAGTTACGTTTGTCCTCCGGGCGGAAGCGATTCCCTGCGCCGATCATGCCTGGATATTCCCAATCAATGTCCAGCCCATCGAGCTTGTAGCGTTCTATGAATGCCGCCACGCTGTCGATGAAGCGGCTTCTGCTCTCGTTTGTGAGCGCTACATCGGAGAAGCCTCCCGACCACAGCCAGCCGCCAACCGAAACCAGCACCTGCAGCGATGGGTTCTGCTGTTTCAGTCCGACGAGCGTGGCGAAGTTCGCCTCATCCACTGCAGCCCCGGTCACGATGCGGCCGTCCTGGATATTGGCGAAGGCGTAGTTGATGCGAGTTAGCTTTCCGGCCGCAATCTCATTCGGCTGGAGCACTCCATTGCGCGGAAAGATGTAGGCGATAATCTGCGGAAGCCGTGGCGGATGAGAGACGCTCTTGGCTCTGGCGGCAGCCAGCGGTACGGAGAATGCAGAAGCGATGAGGAGCGCCCATGCGATTCTTTGCGTGCGTTTCGCCGAGCCGCCAGCGAAGTATGACCTCATGCTGCTCGTATCTCGCACCACGCCTCCGCTTCGAGCTGAGTTCGAACCAGCATTGCACATATTGGGCTGAAACAGCCGGGAATCTGCACATAACTATGCGGTATAGTCGCAGGCAGCCGGCGGAGGCGGCTATGGATTCGAATGCTGGGGCACATTCTTGCTATGGCTGCATGCGCGGCGACCGCGGCTGTGGGATTCGCGCAGGTGCATGTTCTGGTGGATCAGGTCGGCTACGAGACCACCGCACCCAAGGTGGCGCTGATCTCCGGAGCGAAAGGCGATCCTCCAACGCAATTCACGCTGGTCGATGACGCGACTGGCAAGGACGTCTTCAGTGGGAGGCCGGAACCGGCCGGGCATGTGGATCGATGGGGCGATCAGAATTATTGGAAGGCGGAATTCTCAGCGTTCCACACCCCGGGACATTACGTCTTGCGCGCAACGTCACCAAGCGGCACCGCGAACTCATGCAGCTTTCAAATCGAGGACAACCTGCTGGAGCGGACGACCCTATCGAACGTGATCTTCTATTTCAAAGGACAGCGTGCCAGCGGCGACATAGATCGCGCGGACCGGCACCTCCCCCTGCCTGACGGAACGGGCACAGTGGACGTGCACGGCGGCTGGTATGACGCGACGGGGGATTACGGCATTCACCTCTCGCACCAGAACCTGACCTCGTACTTCAATCCGCAGCAGGTGCCGCTGGTCGCATGGACGCTGCTTGCCAGCTACAACACACTGCAGGCGCGGCACGATGACAACTTCAGCGAATATGAGCGGCGACTCCTGGATGAAGGCCTCTTTGGGGCGGATTTTCTGGTGCGCCTCAAGCGGCCGAATGGATCGTTCTTCGAAAGCATCGACGGGCCCGGGCCACAAAAGCTCGCGAAGGATAGAAAGATCGGCAATCCCAACTGGCGCACGCAGATCAAGACCAAGGCTTCAGAGTCTACGCAGAGTGCTACTCCTATTGCGTCAGGTCCGCATGTCTACGAAGCCGGTTATCGCGCCGGTGCGGGCATGTCGATTGCGGCGCTCGCGTTGGCCAGCACCATGCCCCAGGATGGCGACTTCACGCGCGCGAAATACCTGCAGACGGCAGAAGATGCCTTCGCGTTTCTCGAAGCGCACAATCGCGAGCTGCTGAATGACCACACGGAAAATATTCTGGATGACTACTGCGCGCTTATGGCCGCGACCGAGTTGTCGCGCGCCACTCACAAGGAGATCTATCAGCAAGCGGCAGACAAACGTGCTGCACACCTGATGGCACGCTTGACCGCCGAGGGCACGTTTCGCGACTACTGGCGCGCGGATGACGGCACGCGGCCATTCTTCCATCCCTCTGACGCGGGCCTTCCCGTGATCAGTCTGCTGCGTTATGCGGAGACTGCATCCGCGGCAAACCGGCAGCAGGCGCTCGAAGTCGTGAAGCGGTCGCTGCAGTTTGAGCTTGCGACTACACACGAAGTGAACAACCCGTTCGGCTATGCTCGCCAGCTTGTGCGCATGGGCAATGGCCAGGTGCGCACTGCTTTCTTTTTTCCGCATGACACGGAGGCCGCGCCATGGTGGCAGGGCGAGGATGCGCGTCTCGCTTCACTTGCCGCAGCGGCGCGCATGGCTGCTCCGCTGTTTGCGAACGACGCGACGTTTCAGCATGCACTCGAAAATTACGCTGACGATCAGTTGCATTGGATCCTGGGACGCAATCCCTTCGACAGCAGCATGTTGATGGGCAGCGGACACGGCAACGCTGCCTATATGTTCTTTCGCTCGTACAAATACACCAGCGCTCCGGGAGCCATCATCAACGGTGTCACTGCCGCAAGCAACGATGAGGACGGCATCGCCTTCAACGAAGGCTTCGCTGTTACCGGCAAGGATGAGGACTGGCGTTGGACGGAAGAGTGGCTGCCGCACGCGGCATGGTATCTCTATGCCGTAAGCCTGCCGCACCAGTGAGTAAACACCAGTGCGTAAATAAGTCGCTCACGAGTGCAAATTTGAGCTGATTCTTTCGTCTTTTCGCACCTTGTGCGACGGAGTGAGCAGGTCCGAGGCCCCCTTTTGGAACAAAGAAAATGTCATCTTCTTTGCGGATACCTTCTAACATCTATCCAAGTCAGCGGAGATGCATCTAACCTATGCGTACAACAAATTGCGCGCACCGCTCAACAGGCGGCACGCAGCGTGAGATTGAGAACAGGAGACCGAGTATGACAGTGCTGATCGCTTGGGCATCACTCTCAGTTGGCATCGTGATGGGGGCCATGTGGAGATCGCTTTGTGAAAAGCAATCGCGAAGCAATACACATATCGGCGATGGCAGCGTGAACTGGCATCCATTGAACCTGGGGCCGCCCTCATGGCAGATGCGGCGGGAAGCGACGCGGGAAAAGCGGTCCGCCTGAATCCGCCCTAAAAGAAATTCCCCAACACGGTGAATGCCCCGACACCATGAAGGACGGAGCGGTCTGTAGCGCGAACCGATGTGTCCTTCGGATTTCGTCGGACCATCAGTGTAGGCAACTCGAATATGTCTCATGACTGAGCGGCTTATGGCTGACGGATTTCCTGACCGTAAGCTCGTGCCACACGAGCGATTGCTCTCGCAGATTTCTGTTGCTACGCAACTTGTTCCGCTAATGCCACAGCGAACAGCTCGCGTTCCCCATTCCGCGCCTCCATCACGCCATCGGTGAGCAGCGTAAGCCGCTCATCCGGTTACGGTTCCAGCCTTACTCGCGCAAACTTAGTAGTTTCCACGATGCCTAGTGGCAGGCGTCGCGTGGATGAGACCCCGGAGGACGACTCCTGCCCCAGTGGACAATCATCTTTTTCCTGGAGCAGGATGTTGAGTTGCGAGGGTTCGACGCCAGTCACTCCTGGCTGCGAGGGAACATGATAATCGGCACGCACGTGCAAGCATTGCGCACTGCAAGCTCTTCTCCAAGGTTTTCTCGTGCGTTTTCTCGTGGATCCGTTCGATTGCGGTTGGAAGATGTAAGGCCACGTCGGCGACTGCTGATGGCCCTGGCGCTTTTTCTGCTGCCGCTCTGTCAGGGAAAACTGGTCGCGCAACCACCGCCGCCATCGGAACAAGGCTGGTCGCAGAGCGACTCCGGAATGTATGCGGGCGGAACGTACGCGCGCTACGAGCAACCGGCATATAGCCAGCCGGGATATTCTCAGCCGTATCTGCAACAGCGTCCGCGCCCGCAGTCGTATTCTTCTGATCCGACATATGAGCAGCAGGGATATCAGCAGCAGCAATACCAACAACAGGCACCCGTCCAGCCACTCGGCGCGGAGCAACTGGAGCAGTTGGTGGCGCCGATCGCGCTCTATCCGGACGTGCTTTTGGCCCAGGTTTTGACCGCGTCGACTTACCCCGACCAAGTGCGGTATGTGGATCAATGGCGGCAGGCCGAGGGCAATGCGCCCGCTGAAGACATCGCAGCCGGAGCGGATGAGAAAAACTGGGATCCCAGCCTGAAGGCGCTCACGGCGTTTCCCCAGGTGCTGGCGCAAATGGCCGGGAATTTTCAATGGACGAGTGACTTGGGGAACGCCTACTACAACCAGCCGCAAGACGTGCTGGGTGCGGTGCAGATGATGCGGCATCGCGCACAGGCAGCGGGGAATCTTCAGAGCACTCCCCAGGAAGCGGTGAGCTACGACCAAGACAACATCGCGCTCGCGCCGCCCAATCCGGATGTGGTGCACGTGCCAAGGTACGACCCGTGGAATGTCTATGGCAGGTCCGTGTCGCCTTATCCGGGATTTTCGCTGCTTGGCACGCTAGGGTCAATTTCTCAGCTCGTCGCCACTGAGTTCGTCGTTACTGGGTTCGTCGTCAATTGGTTCGTCGCCGGTAAGTTATGGCCTCGGGATGTTGATGACGGTCTTCAACCACACACCCTGGGGATGGTTGGGCTGGGGACTCAACTGGCTGGCCCAGTCAGTGCTCTTCCAGCACAACGACTACTACTCCCACAGCACCACGGTAGCGGACTGGGGCCTGCCGTACGGCGGCCCGCGTGCCTTCCGTGGCTACAATCGGATGCCGGGACAAGGGTTTCGCCAGGGATTCGGTCGGGGATCGGGCGGATTTCAAGAGGCTCGGCTTCCCTACGGCCGCGGCTACCAAACGGGCAGAACTATGTATGCGCGGACGTCGTACGTGAGGGCTGGGAGTGTCTACGGCAGGCCTAACGCAATGTACCGGCGGCCGGAAGCTCCGTACCCTCGATCAGGATTCCGGCAGCCTGTTGATCGCAGTTATCGCAGTCCTGCACAAGCCTACCGTGGTCCGGTTGCGAGCTATCGGAATCAAGGTTTCGGGCAGCGATCGTCCTTTGCCGGCGGATACTCCGGCAAGGCAAATCGGTCAGGCGGCTTTCACCTTTTTGGCGGTGGACATTCTTCAAAGGGCTTCAGCGGAGGTTCGCACAAGTCAAACTTCGGCGGCGGACACGGCTTGTTCGGAGGACACTCCGGCGGTCATTTTGGTGGCCACGGAGGTGGCGGCCATTCCCATGGCCATCACCACTAGGGGCATGCGCGGAGCTGAAGAATCTCACAGCACACCCTCTGCCGTATTGATCGCCCTGCGATGATCGAATGCTCTGTCACTGCTCTCCCGTAGATTCCGGGAACGCACCGGAGATATGTCAGCCCGCAAACAACAGAGGAGAGACTGCCCGCATCTTCTTCAACTCAAAACCGGGAGGCGCCTCCCTGCGTGCACAAGTTCGGTCATGCCGTCGTAGCTCTTCTCCTGTTCGCAGGTTCTACCTCGTCGCTTGCACAGCAGCGCATCGAAGCGGGGCTATTACTCGACTATCTGAGCATCTCGCAAACAAGCACCGACAACTTCGGCGTGGGTGCTCGTGTCGGATATCTTATTCATCGCGACGTGATGCTGGAAGGGGAACTGACTTACGACTACGGCATCAACTTCGACGAGCTTTACCGCAACGTGACAAACGCCAACCTAACTGCCATCCAGCAAACATCGATCGGCGTCACCGAGGGTTTGGTGGGTCCAATGCTCCGGCCGGGCAGGGGTCACTTCCGCCCGTTCGCCACTCTCAAGGGAGGGTTTATCGATTTCCGGCTTAGCCCGAGCCTTCTCCCGTACAGCACCCTAGCAAGTACGGTTATCGGTCTTCGTACATCCAGCGTAAGCGCGGCACTCTATCCAGGAGTGGGTGCGGAGGCGAGTCTAGGGCCGGCGGGGCTGAGACTTGAATTGGGCGACCTGATCTACTTCAACGGCGGCACGCACAATAACGTGCGAATCACCTTTGGTCCAATCTTCAGGTTCTGATTTTTCAGGCAATCCAATGTGACAAACAGAGCCAACACGGGGCGGCAGTCGGTGATGTCTGGCTACACGCGAGAAAGACGTGCTGGCCCGATCTCTAGACCATCAAGGGAGTTGGAGGCGCGGGTGAGAATCGAACTCACGCGTAAAGGTTTTGCAGACCTCTCCCTTACCACTTGGGTACCGCGCCGTCTTGCGGAGAGGATGTGGTGGCCGATGCTGCCAGTCGCACGATAGCTCAATCCAGCTATCTGGAGCGGGAGACGGGAGTTGAACCCGCGACCCTCGCCTTGGCAAGGCGATGCTCTACCACTGAGCTACTCCCGCTGAAGTACTTGACGAGTATATCGGCGGGCGCAGGATGGGTCAATTCGACCGGACCGTGGCCGTGGAGAGATGATTTCGGTGTCTTTGGCCGGTTTGCCCTGTCAATGTGCGCCGGCGAGGCTCGCGTCCTGCTCCAGCAGGTGGCCGTCCCGGATATGCAGAATACGGTCGCCGATCGCAGCGGCCTCGGGATTGTGCGTGATCATGAGCACCGTCTGCTGAAATTCCTGGTTCGAGCGGCGAAGCATGGAGAGCACCGCGTCTGAATTGGCGGTATCAAGATTGCCGGTCGGCTCATCCGCAAGCACCAATGCAGGACGTGTGATCAGCGCGCGTGCGATTGCCACACGCTGCTGCTCACCGCCGGAAAGCTCTGAAGGCCGGTGATCGAGGCGGCCAGCGATCCCCAGTAGCTCTGCGAGCTGAGAGAGAAACTTCTGATCGAGCGGCGGCCGCTGCCCTCCGCTCTGGCGCCCGCTGATCTCATAGGCGATCTCGATGTTGTCACGCGCCGTCAGCGTAGGCAGCAGGTTGAACTTCTGGAAGACGAAGCCGATCTTCCGGCCGCGGACGGCGGTGCGCTCGGCATCCGGCAAACTCGCGAGGTTCACGCCATCGATGAGGACGCTTCCGGTGGTCGCGCCCGTAAGTCCTCCCAGCAGGTAGAAGAGCGTCGACTTGCCGCTGCCCGAGGGACCCACGATGGAAACGAACTCACCGCGCTTCACGGCGAAGGAGACGTCGCGGAGCGCCGGCACCGCAATGCGGCCTGACCGATAGACCTTGCTGAGGTCTTGAGCAACGATGATGGGCGTGGCTTCTGCAGACGGCACTTGGCGATTGTATCGTCTGATGCCGTCTCACCAAAGTCGCGCCGCGTGATCGCTCAGCTTGCCGCGGGCACCGCTTCCTGCTGTATCGGAGCCATCATGGAGCCATCGTTCTCGCGGTGCTGCGCTTTGCGCGGACCACGCTTGCGCGCGATCATCACGCGAATGCGCTCCAGCACCTCGAGCGGCGTGCATGCGCCCTTGGGTAGAAACGCGTCAGCGCTGCTGGCGCGCTCAAAATTCTTCACACTGCCGCTCAGGATAATGGTCGGCACCTCAGGCGCCATCGATTTCATCCGGCGCACCAACTCGTTCCCGTCCATCTGCGGCATGAGGAGATCGCTCAATACCAGATCCACATTTCCTGCAGCAAAGATCTCAAGTGCGTCGGCCGCTGTATGGGCTGTCAACACGCGATAACCGCGCGTTTCCAGCATGAATTTGCGAACAGAAAGCGCCTGCTCATTGTCATCGACGCAAAGGATAGTTTTGCGTGGCCGCATGCATTGTCCCTTCTTCCCCGCTGATGCGAGGCGATCTGCCCCCGGAGGCACACGCCAGTGTGATCCCAGGTGCGGTTGGCAGTTGCCGCAGTCAAGGCCCCGCGCTTTGGAAGACGAAGAGGCTGCGTCCGCGTGCGGAAGGGGATTGGGAGGAAGCGTCCCATCCGTCTTCGCGGTGCCGCTGTCATCCGGGCGCACAGGGCCCATTTGCGGAGAGCAGAGGACGCAACGAGCGTGGTTGCCAGCGCCCCTCGTGTGGACATGGGTCCGGGCCCACCGGCAACTGCTTGCCGGAAATGCCGGACTGCGACCAGCCACGACGAGCTTTCCCGCGAATCCTGCTTGGTGTAAAGCGCGAATAATGCTCGATGCAGTATCCCTTCTCAGGAAAGACTGCGAGCAACTTCCGCTTACAGATGCAGGAGCAATGGGTTTGCGCACACGCTGAAACGCGCTCTGCTCTAACTCAAGTTGTCAGTAAAAATTGGCGAAATCTGCATTGTCGATTGCTCGACAACGTTCCCGAGATTAAGCAGAGGCAGCCAACTACGCAACAGAGAACATGCGGCGAATGTGTGCGCGCTTTTGCGATTGCGTTTCGCAGAAAATTGCGCAGAGCACGCTCTGCATGATGTTCCGCACATCAATGATTGTTGAAACCATGTGAATCGCAATCGAAAAACCCGTCCGCTTGCACGATACGCGGTGCGTCGTTCCTGGATTTTCGCGGAGGTGCTGCGGGTTGCACTTGCGAAGAGGAGATTTATCAGAATTGCGGGGGAGTGGGGGAGGGGCCCAGTGCTGCAGGTGTTGCGAGGAGTGGGGGAGGGCCCGGCACTGCATGCATTGCGAAAGCTGCGTGAATTTGGCGGGGGAGTGATGCAGCGCGCTTCGTTTTAGACCGAAGGCCTTTTAAGGCACGCTACGATTCCAATGGGCGATAACAGCAGAACAGTGACTGCAATGGAGATAAGGATGCTGTGCATTTCGGCCTCTCCTTGCAAAGGCGAACCCTAATGTGCAGCAGAAAGGCACTTGGCATCCATGCCCCAAGGGTGGAATCGTCTACAACGAACGTGTTATCCGTCTGCCTCGTCGCCTTTGGCAGGAGGGGCGGCCTCTGTGGTCAGTGGCTTGCGGGCGAAGTAGTAAAGCGAGCCGGCCAGCAGGGCGAACATCAGGACAGAGACCCAGGCATGATGCAGGAAGTTGCTGGCTGGAAACTGCAGGATGTCGCTCTTGTCGGTAGCTGCCTCATAGAGCTTGAGAGCCACTCCCAGCAGACCGACAATGCCGCCCGCGGCGATGAGACCCGAAGCATAGAGCGAACCGGGACTGACTTCGCTTTCCGTCTCCGCCGCGCGTCCGCTGGATTGGGCAACGGCGCGATCGACCATCCAGCGCACCACGCCGCCGCAGAAGATCGCAAGCGTCGTCGCGATGGAGAGATACGCGCCCACTGCGAAGGAGAGCGAGCGAATCCCCAGCAGCTCTATGGCAATCACCAGGGAGACGCCCAGCAGCACCAGCCCCCAGGGCAGCTTGCGGCTGAGAATGCCGCTGATCACCGTGGCCATGAGCCGCGCCTGCGGAGCGGCAGCCTTTTCGCTGCCGATTCCCTGGATCCATTGCACCTCAATGTTGTGTGTGTTCGGGTTGTAGAGATATTTGCCGTCGGCCAGCTCGTGCGATCCGAGCGCATTGAGGAGCACGTATTGGCCTGCGTCGCGTTCGTCCGTTGTCTTGTCGGCGTGCATCACGTGGATGCGCGCGTGCTGGAAATGCTGTTGCTGCACCTCGACGCCATCATGCGGGACGGAGATATTCCACGGGCGTGAGGTATCGCGGAACTCTTCCAGACCCTTATTCATCACGTTGAGCGTCGCGCCGATCACGAAAGTGGAAACCACGACGCCGACCATCAATGCGAGCTGCTGCTTCCACGGCGTCGCGCCGATTAGAAAGCCGGTCTTCAGGTCCTGCGAGGTGTCACCGGCGTTCGACGCGGCCACGCAAACGACGCCGCCGATGGTGATGGCGAGCGCGCCGAAAGCAGGCGCCGTCCAGCCCTTCACTAGGAAGATGGCGGTTGTTGCCATCAACGTCGCGATAGTCATGCCGGAGACCGGACTTGCCGAACTGCCGATGAGTCCAACGATCCGCGAAGCGACGGTGACAAAAAGAAATCCAAAGATCACCACCAGGATGGATGCGGCGAAATTCGACAGCAGCGTCGTCTGCGCGCCGGGCACCGGATGGAAGGTGAGGAAGAAGAACATCAGCAGGACCAGCGCGGCAGAGCCGAGGACCACAACGCTCATGGGCAGGTCACGGTCGGTGCGCAGCGCAGCGGCATCGCCCGCGCCTTTGCCAAACTCCTTCGCGCCGGAACGCAGCGCACCCACGATGGTTGGCATCGTCTTCAGCAGCGTGATCAGTCCGGAGGCAGCCACCGCGCCTGCGCCCATGGGACGGATGTAACTCGCCCATAAATCGGAAGGCGACATCATGGAGACCGGCTTGGTTCCGGGATAGATCGCATCCGGTACGTGCGAGCCGAAGAAGTAGATCAGCGGCATGACCACCAGCCAGGAGAAGACGCCACCGGCAAAGATGACTCCGGCGACGCGCGGCCCGATGATGTAGCCCACACCGAGATACTCCGGCGTGACATCGGCGCGAATCGCGGCGCCTTTGAGCCACGTCGGTTGATAGTCCGGAGTGCCCGGCCAAGCTGCGAACAGATTGTCGTTCTGAAAGAGCGTGTAGAGCCCGCCGAGACCAAGACCCAGAAAGACGCGGCTGGCAAAGGAACCTCCGCGCTCGCCGGCAAGCAGCACGTCCGCGCAGGCGGTGCCTTCGGGATACGTAAGCGTGCCGTGCTCCTGCACGATGAGCTGACGCCGCAGCGGGATCATGAAGAGCACGCCAAGCCATCCGCCGATCAGCGCGAGAAAAAAGATCCGCGAGTATTCGAGATCGAAACCAAGAAAGACCAGCGCCGGCAGGGTGAAGATGACGCCCGAGGCGATGGACTGGCCGGCATTGCCGGTGGTTTGGACGATGTTGTTTTCCAGAATCGAAGCGCGGCCGAGAGCACGCAGCACGCTAATCGAGAGCACCGAGATAGGAATGGAAGCAGCGACGGTGAGCCCGGCGCGTAATCCGACATAGACCGTGACGGCGCCGAAGAGTATCCCGAAGAGTGATCCCAGCAGGAGCGCCCGAAAGGTCAGCTCCGGCCTAGACTCTGTGGCCGGGATGAATGGCTGGAATTGCTGCGCGGCAGGTTGGAGTTGCTGTGTGGTCTCGGGCACGGTCGATCCACCTCTCGGTGAAATGTCTCGTTCGGGGAACAGCGAGTGTAACAGCGCAGCATCGCCCTTCGCAGGCTGGAATCGCATTTCGCGAGCCGCGCACCATCGCCGCGTAGCCTGCGCCCAAGCGGACAAGCCGAAGATGAGGTTGTCCTATGCTTGAGCTATGGCTATGTCGCGGAATACGGTTCGCATCCTGGCCTATGGGGCGATCTATATCTTCTGGGGCTGCTCCTTCCTCGCCATTCGCGATATGGTCGCCGTCACGCCGCCCTTCTTTTCCGCGGCTATTCGTTTTCTCCTGGCGGGCGCAGCGCTGTGCCTGTTCAGCTTCTGGCGTGGCCGCGCGCGGGTGAGTGGTCGCGCGTTGCTGCACTCGCTGGCGGTCGGCCTGCTGCTCTTCGCGGGCAGCTATGGCGCGCTCTTCTGGGCGGAGACGCGCATCGCTTCGGGAACAGCCGCCGTGATCGCAGCCATGATTCCCATCTGGATTCTGCTCGGCGAGGTGCTGGTTTTCCGCACCGAGCGGCTCGGTGTATCTGTCGCCGGAGCGACGTTGCTGGGCATCCTCGGCGTCTTATTGGTAACGCGCTCCATCGGCTTCGAGCGCTCGATGGTCAGCGGCGTTCTCGTGGAGCTGGCGGGCACCGTGGTCTTCTCCTTCGCGACGCTGTGGAGTCGATCGCTGACACTACCGGACGAGCAGGCGATGCGTGCCGGTCTGCAGATGGGGCTCGGCAGCCTGGGACTGCTCGTGATCTCTGCCGTAGCGGGCGAGCTGCCGCGCATTCCTGCGGCGCTTGCCGCCTGGCAGTGGCACACACTGGTCTCGTTTCTCTATCTCGTCACCTGCGCGTCGATCCTGGCCTTCACCTCGTATACCTGGCTCATCCATCACGAGCCGGCCACGCGCGTCGCGAGTTATGCGTATGTCAACCCGCTGATCGCCCTCATCACCGGCGTCACGCTGGGCGGCGAGCATGTGTCCGCCCTGCAGGCAGCGGGCGCGGCGATGATCATCCTCGGCGTCGTGCAGACGATGCTGTCGAAGAGCAAGGCTCCGGCCGCGAAACCACCTTCGGCTGATAGAGTTGCGGCTCATTGATGCGGTGTTAAATGCCGCTGCGCATCTTCCCGCCAGCATCTTTGCTGGTGACGGGAAGATGCCACCTGCTCTATACTCGGTGCATCGGGCGCCTGGTGCCCGGGCGGCGTGGTGCCCCCAGGGCGGCAACTGGTTGAAAGAGGGTGGGTCTTCCGCAGTCAGACAGCTCTGACATCGGACGTTCCGGAAGCAGTGACACTGTCATGGCGCGCGGCTGCGCGCTTTCTGCGAAGTCCGCTTCAACCGATCTTCGATGCATTGAGCGCCGCGCTCTACCCTGCCTCCTGCGCGCTCTGCAAGCAATCTCTCCTGCGCTTCTCATCCCTTCCTATCTGTGAGTCCTGCTGGTCAGCCATTGCGCCGCAAACCGGTGTGCTGTGCATGCATTGCGGCGAGGACATGGGACTGCCTCAGTCCTCCATGGCTCATTTCGCAGCAGATGAGCAGCGGCTGTGCGAAGTTTGTCTGGATCAACAAGACGACAAGGCCGCCGGATTCTCCAAGGCCGTTGCCTATGGTCGGTATGAGAACGAGCTGCGCGGCCTGATCCACCTGCTGAAATACGAAGGCATGCAGCCCATCGCGAAAACGCTGGGGCGGCGGCTCGCGCCTGTGGTGGCGACGTTGCCCATCGACCCCGGCACCCGCGTCCTGGTGGTTCCAGTGCCGCTCTACCGCGCCAAGCGGCGCCAGCGCGGATTCAACCATGCAGACCGGATCGCGAACGCACTCGTGGGCGAACTGCAGCACACAGACAAAGCGCATCGCTGGACGATGACGCGAGGCGTGCTGCGGCGCCAGCGTTCCACTGACAGCCAGTCAAGGCTGAGTCCTGAGGGACGCCGGCGCAACCTTCGCGGAGCCTTCGCGGTCCACGATGCGGCGCGCATTCGCGGCCAGGCCGTCTTGCTGGTGGACGACATCTACACCACTGGAGCCACGGCGTCCGCCTGCAGCCGGGTGCTGCTGCGTGGCGGCGCAAAGGCAGTCTGGGTGGCGACCGTCGCCAGGACGCAGCGCGAAGGCGTCGCGATGTGGGATGCCGGCGCGCTGACGGGCCACGCAAGCATGGGTCATGCAGAGACGAACACGATATTGCACTCGTAGCGAAGTGAATTGCTGTACGGAAACTTTGGGCAGGCCGTTAACGAAAGCGAGAGGGCAGGGATGTCGCCAGTGAAGGCAACCGCGCACATACGCAAGACCAAGCTGACGCACACGCCGCCGGTGGAGATCCGGGTGGCGCAACCGATCACCATGCAGCGCCCGGTGCTGGTGCTGAACGCCTCTTATGAGCCGATCAACATCTGCGGCGCACGGCGTGCGCTGGTGCTGGTGCTGAAGGGGGTCGCACGCACGGAAGAGGAGCAAGGCGCGATCCTGCACGCCGCTCGGGCGCGTGTACCCATGCCATCGGTGATTCGCCTGCTCGAGTACCGGCGCATCCCCCACCAGACGCGCGCACTCTCGCGCAAGAACATCCTGCTGCGCGACCGCAACACCTGCCAATACTGCGGCATCGTGATGAACTCCGGCGAGCTCACGCTGGACCATGTGCAGCCACGCTCACGCGGCGGCCTCTCCACCTGGGAGAACCTGGTGGCGTGCTGCCATAGCTGCAACCGGCGCAAGGGCAATCATCTGCTGAACGAGTTGACGGAGATGAAGCTGCTGCGCGAACCACGGCCTTTTTCGCTGCATACCAGCCGGCACATCATGCGCATGATCGGCCACTCCGATCCGAAGTGGCGGCGGTATCTCTACTACGAGTCGTAACTGAGCGAGCCAGCGCCCCGCTCAGATCTCCCCGAGCGCGTCGAGAGATATCGGCTGCAGATAAGTGCCCAGCAGCTCACGCGTCCACCACGCGCCGGTCTGGCGCCTTGCCTGCCAGTCCGTGTAGCGATAGCGGTAGAAGAGCGCACGAATCGACACCGGCTGGTGCTCGGGGAAGGGATTCGTTCCCATCAGGCGAAGGATCTGCGGATCGCCGGTCAGCAGCTTCTGAACGAATCGCAGAAACCAGAGATCGTACCCTCGCACCCGGATTCCGCTGCCAGTAACCGCAACCGAAAAGGGCAGGAACCAGATCAGCCAGTCCAGCCGCAGATGATACGGTGCAATCTGCGGAGGCATGCGTTTCGTATCGCCCGGCTTGGCCTTGAACCCATACTCCTTCCACTCGGTGGCAGGCGTGATCACGCGGTCGTTGGTGCCTTCCATCACGATCTCGTAACGCTCTCTGCCGACCGACCCGAACGCGCCGTAGGTGTTCACCAGATGGAAACGGTTGTAGCTGTAGTTCATGATCTGATCTCTGGAGAAGAGATTCAGAACCGGCTGCACACTGAGTAACACCGTAGCGATGCTGACTGCATACAGCAGAGCATCGAAGGCGAACGGGCGCGGCAAAAGCGATGGCGGATTCAGCGGAATGACCATCGCGAGAATACGGTCGCTGAAACCAGCCACGCCCAGGATCGCGGTGAGCCAGTTCAGCCATGAGTAATTCCCGCTGATGATGAGCCATAGCTGGTGAAAAATGATGAGGCCGGCCGCGACTGAGGCAATGGGCTGCGGGGCAAATAATCCAAAAGGCACAATCACCTGCACGAAATGACTGAACAGGACGGAAAGACGATGAAAGGCTCCAGGCAACCGATGAAAATACCAACTCAGCGGGTTGGGCAGCGGCTGTGTTTCGTAGTGATAGAAGAGGCACGTCAGGTCGCGCCAGCATGGGTCGTGACGCAGCTTGATAAGTCCTGCGCCTAACTCGGTACGGAACAGCATCCAGCGCAGTATCAGGACCGGAAGAACCGATGGCCGCAGATGCGAAGGTCCTAGAAAGGCGGTGAAAAAGCCCGCTTCCAGGAGCATGGATTCCCAGCCGAAGCTGAAGAAGCTCTGACCGACATTCACGACCGAGAGATAGAGCGCCCAGAGCAGGAGCCACGCCCCAACCGAAATCCACACTGGCGCAGCTTCCGTGAACCCGCAAAGGGCGCAAGCCGCAAGGATGAGCCCGCTCCAGGCGACGACATCGAGCCCGCGGTCAGAATATTTCCAGCAAAAGATGCTCGGAGCTTCGCGGAAACCCACGCGCTTCAAGTAAATCGGGACCGGCAGCAGGCCGCGTTCGCCCAGCAGCGGCTTGAACTGGCGTATCACGCCGATGAACGCGATGAGGTAGATCGCTGCGATTCCTCGCTCGAGGAGAAGACGCGTTATCCAGATGTCGCCGAAATATGGCTTGAACGAAAGCACGCTCATTCCATCGGCTTGGATGTCCCAGAAGCTGTTCAGCGCAGCTTCATCCGTGTACGCCTGAGTTGACGGTAATGAAGCTGGCGTACACCAGCCGCTATTTGAGGCGCGTGATCGCCACTCCGATCTGGCGGCCGTCGCGCCTCTAACGGCATATAAAAATTAGGACTCAGTTCGATAAGGTCGGAGAAAATGCAGCTGCGTCCTCCGTTACAGATCGTGCTGCCATCGCGCTCCGACGCTCGATGGTCACACCCAAGTTCACCAGGTGGAGCAGCGCGGAACGACGGACTTCGTCTGCGCTCTGGTGTCCGAGCAGTTCGTGATCGAGTTCGCGTGCTCCGGTCGCGTCTGGATCAATGACGACGTCGAATCCACGCACCAGCGCTTCACGAGCAGTGGTCGAGACGCACATATGGCTATAAAAGCCGACCAGCAGCAGGCTGGTCGCCCCGATGTCGCGAAGCCACTTTTCCAGCTCCGTTCCGGTGAAGGCTCCGAAGACATCCTTCTCGAAGAGCTTCTCGGAGCGCATGTCAGGATGCGGGCCAAGTCCGCTGGAGAGTTCGGCTCCCCAAGTTCCGGGGACGAAGGCCCGCGACTCATTCGGCTTGTTGTAGTGACGAACCCAGGCGATGGGGCGGCTCTCCTGGCGAGCGTCGCGAACCCGATGGCGTATACATTTCAATGCCTCTGCGTGATTAGGAACGGCCCGCAACCCTGCTGCGGAAAATTCGTTCTGTGCATCGACCACTATAAGCACCTGCATTTCAATCTCCTCTGCAGGATTTGATTCGCTATATGTCCCATTCACTTGAACTAATATCGGCATCTTTTTCACATTGCCGAATTTTATTCGGTATATGCTTTATTCTGAGACGCGCAAATGGATCTGGACAGAAGAGATTTCGTCCTGCTGGAAGCTTTGCAGCAGAATGCCTCGCAAAGGCTGGAAGACCTGGCGGCTCTGGTAAAACTGGCGCCGTCTTCCGTTCATGAGCGATTGCGACGGCTTGAACGCGAAGGGATCATCCGGAGATGGACTGTGGAGGTCGATACGGCCGCTCTGGGGCTGGACGTGATTGCATTCATTGGAATCCGCGCCACCCGCCCCTGTTCGGAACTGCTCGCGTCGATGAGAAAGATTCCTTCCATCGAAGAGTGTCATTCTGTAGCCGGTGAACTGAGCATGATCCTGAAGGTCCATGTTGCGAACACGGCTGCGCTGCTCAGCCTGACCGAACACCTGCGACTCATCCCGGGCATCGAGCAGACTGAAACCACGATCGTGTTGAAGACACAGATCGACCGGCCGGTCGCGCTTCAATCACCCCCAGCGAGCCACGCCAGCTAGGACCTTTCTACACGTCGCGGCATACCTTCGAGACATCGAACGTCGGTTGCGGGTATTTCAGATCCATTCCTTCCAGTGCTTCGACGATGACCTGGGACACCGCGACATTGCGGTACCACTTGTGATCCGCCGGAATGACGAACCATGGCGCGTGCTTCTGGCTGGTCGCGCCGATCGCGTCCTCGTAGCACTGCTGATATTTGTGCCAGTACACGCGCTCATGGAAGTCGCTCTGACTGATCTTGTATTGCTTCTCCTTGTCGTCGCAACGTGCTTTCAGCCTGGCGGTTTGCTCCTTGTGGCTGATATGCAGAAAGAATTTGAGGATGGTCACGCCGTTGCCATGGAGCATCTCCTCGAATTGATTGATCTCGCGAAAACGCCGCTTGGCCAGTTTGTCGCTGACCGTCTTATGGACACGGGTCACGAGCACGTCCTCGTAATGCGAGCGGTTGAAGATCCCGATAGTGCCCAGGCGAGGCACTGCGGCATGCGCGCGCCATAGGTAGTCGTGCGCGGCCTCAAGCGGCGTGGGCACTTTGAACGGCGTGACATCCACACCTTGCGGATTGACTCCGGTGAAGATGTGCCGGATGGTTCCATCCTTACCGCCGGTGTCCATGGCCTGCAGCACAATCAGCAGCGCGTGCTTTGCCTGGGCAAAGAGCACATCCTGCAGGTTGCCGAGAGTTTGACAATGCTTTTCGAGGTCGGCCTGGGCGTCCGGCTCGCCTTTGAAGCTGCCAGTCTCGTCAGTGGGCCATTCCTTTAAGCGAAATTTTGCGCCGGGCTTCACCAGGTAGGGGCTCTTTATCTTCATGCCGCAAATCTAACTGGTTTGAGGCACGGGTTCGCCGCGGCTCCTGTGCAAACATCGCGAACTCTGGACAAAAGCGCATTGAGGCATACCTAAATTTTAATTAAGGCTTGCCTAAATCCTAGCTATACTTCCATTATGGCGACCGCCGCTACAGCCCGTGCAGCCCTCCATCCCCGGACCGGGCAGCGCAGGCTCCTGTACTACTTTGGGCCGGCATTCGTCGCCAGCATCGCCTACATCGACCCGGGTAACTTCGCCGCCAACTTCGAGGGGGGCACGCGCTTTGGGTACCAGCTCCTGTGGGTCCTGCTGTTGTCCAATGCGATGGCCATCCTAATCCAGTACCTGTCAGCCAAGCTGGGCATCGCCACCGGCCATACGCTGCCGGAGAACTGCCGGCTCCACTTTTCGCGCGGCATGACCATCTTTCTATGGCTGGCGGCGGAGATCTCCGCGCTCGCAACCGACCTCGCAGAGTTCCTCGGCGCGGCACTGGGCTTCTATCTGCTGTTAGGTCCACGGCTGATGGCTACGGGGATGACACGCACGCATGTCCTGCTGCTGGCCGCGGTTCTCACGGCGATCTGTGTCTTCTTCATTCTCATGCTGCAGCAGCGAGGCTTCCGTCAGCTTGAGCTTGTCATCATGCTCTTTGTCGCGGTGATCGGCGGCTGCTACGCGGCAGAGATGTTCTTCATTCACCCGCATTGGGGATCAATCGCATACCACACGGTCGTGCCGATCCTCGACATGAAAAGCCTGTATCTGGCCGTCACAATGCTGGGCGCCACGGTGATGCCGCACGTGGTTTACCTGCACTCCGGCCTGGTGCAGCCCCGAGTGCAGCAGGAACGCGCAGACCGTGACGAGCCCGTCTTTCTCACCCGGACACGCCTGCTTCGCATGGAGCTGTTCGACGTCATCGTTGCGATGAACGGCGCATGGCTGGTGAATTCGGCGATGATCGTGGTCGCGGCGGCAGCCTTTGCCGGCAAGGGCATGACCAGCATGTCCATCGAGGCGGCACATGCCACCTTGGGTCCGCTGCTCGGTCCGGCAGCGGCGACGATCTTCGCGGTATCGCTGCTCTGCTCCGGACTTTCGTCTTCGACGGTCGGCACCATGGCCGGCCAGATGATCCTTGAGGGCTTCCTCCAGGTGCGCTTTTCGATCTTCCTGCGCCGCCTGCTCACGCTTTTGCCGGCGCTGGTCGTGATCGGCATCGGTCTTGACCCGCTGCGTATCCTGCTGCTCTCGCAGGCCGCACTCAGCTTTACGCTGCCCTTCGCACTGATCCCGCTGCTGATCCTGACGCAGCGCGCAAAGGTGATGGACCGTTTCGTGAACGGCCGCGTGGTCCAGTCGCTCGGCTGGATTGCGACAACCATCATTCTGTCGCTGAATGGCGTCCTGTTGTGGCAGTCGCTCGGCGGGCACTAATCCGGTAATAAGAACTGCTGCAGCAATCGCGCGAAGTCAGCGGGGCGATCCGCCATCGGTGCGTGGCCACAGCCTTCCATCAATACGCTTTGAGCGCCCGGAATGCCGGCTGCCAATTGCTCACCGTGTTTTCTGCTGAATATCCGATCGCAGTCGCTGTAGATGACCAGGGTAGGCGCCTGGATGTCGCCCAGCCGCGCGAGCGTGTCGCTGGCCAGCGATGCCTCCACATTGCGGATAAACGAGGAACCCCGCTGCTGGGTGGTCTTAACCATCCACATCTCCGCGGCGTCGCGCAGGGAGACCTTCGCCCGCGACTCCGGACCCATGGCACAAAGACAGATCACCTCGGCAAAAACCAGGTCGTCGGCAATCTCCTCGCGCAGGCTGATCCAGAGTTCCATGAGCGAGCGTGATTCCACGTCGTGTTGCGCCGAGGAGCAGACCAGCACGAGCTTGTCGACCCTCGCCGGGGCAAGCAGCGCCACCTCCTGCGCGATCTTGCCGCCGAGCGAGTGGCCCACGATGCTGGCGCGCTCCAGATCGAGGTGGCCCATCAGCGCGAGAACGTCGCCGGCCATCTCGCGTACGGTGTAATCGCGTTTCGCCATACTGCTGTTGCCGATGTCGCGATTGTCCGGGGTGATGGAGCGCAATCCCCTCAACTGCGGGACGACGACGTCCCATGTGGTGTGGTCGCTCATGGTGCCGGCGATGAAGATGACCGGGGCACCGCTGCCGCTCTCTTCGTACCAGAGGGTCAATCCATCATGGACCAAGGTTGGCATGGTGAACAGGATGCACCATTGTGGCCGCCGATCCAATGCCTCGCCTCATTCTCATGCCCCTCAGGATGGAGTTACACTAGAGGGCGGACATGAATCACCAGCATCTGTCGCCATCCGATGCCCCTCGCATGCAGCGCTTCCGCCGCGGCCGCCACGATCGCGGACGCACCCTCCTCTCCTAAAGACTGCCTGCCGCCCGGCGATGCTCCTCCTTTTGGAGCCCGTTCTCTTTGGGCTGAGCCCTCTTCGGGCTGCGGACGTGCGTTCGCCGGGCACGCTTTGAACTGCTTCGTTAAGACACAGGAGATCCGATTCCAATGAACAGCTTCGGCAGCAAATCCACTCTCACCAGCAATGGCAAAACCTACGAGATCTATCGCCTGAAGGCGCTTGAGAAGAAGGGCGTCTCGCTCGCGACGCTTCCCTATTCACTGCGCATCCTTCTGGAAAATCTGCTGCGCCAGGAAGACGGCAAGTCGGTGACCGCGGCCGATATTGAGTTCCTCGCCAAGTGGCACCCCAAGGCGGAGGCCGATCGCGAGATCGCCTTCATGCCGGCGCGCGTGCTCATGCAGGACTTCACCGGAGTACCCGCCATCGTGGATCTCGCAGCCATGCGCGACGCGATGAAAAAGCTGGGCGGTAACCCGGAAAAGATCAATCCGCTGCAGCCGGCAGAGTTGGTGATTGACCACTCCGTGCAGGTGGATGAGTTCGGCACGGCGCGCTCCTACGACATCAACGCTGCGATGGAGTTTGAACGTAATCGTGAGCGTTACGCATTTCTCAAGTGGGGACAGTCGGCCTTCCGCAACTTCTCTGCCGTGCCGCCGGGCATGGGTATCTGTCACCAGGTGAATCTGGAATACCTGGCACGCGTGGTCTTCACGACCGAGGTAGGCGGCACCCTGCGTGCCTATCCGGACACGCTGGTCGGCACCGACTCGCACACCACGATGATCAACGGGCTGGGCGTGCTGGGCTGGGGCGTAGGCGGCATCGAAGCCGAAGCCGCCATGCTGGGCCAGCCTGTCTCCATGCTGGTTCCGCAGGTGGTTGGCTTCAAGCTCAGAGGCAGGCTGCGCGAGGGCGCGACGGCTACGGATCTCGTCCTGACCGTGACCGAGATGCTGCGCAAGCTCGGCGTGGTGGGCAAGTTTGTGGAGTTTTACGGCGATGGCATTGCTGAGCTTCCGCTGGCCGATCGCGCCACCATCGGCAACATGGCGCCGGAGTATGGTGCGACCTGCGGCATCTTCCCCGTGGATGCCGAGACGCTGCGCTATTTGCGCCTGACCGGACGCAGCGAAGAGCAGGTTGCCCTGGTGGAGGCGTATTACAAGGAGCAGGGGCTTTTCCACACGCTGGGGACGGTGGAGGCGGAGTACTCAGCGAATATCGAGCTGGACCTGAGTACGGTGCAGCCGTCGGTCGCCGGACCGAAGCGCCCGCAGGACCGCGTGTTGCTGAAGGACGCTGGCGAGAACTTCAAGAAGCTGCTACCCACATTGCTTGGACCGAATGGAAATGCATCTGCCGCGCGGCAGGTGAGCCGCTGGGAGGGTGAAGGTGGGCATCCTGCGGCAACGGTGGATGCCGCACACGGAGACGCGGAGCATGGCTCGCCAGCCACGGTGAAGCAGCGCTTCGGCGTGGATCCGGATAAGTATCTGGATCACGGCTCGATTGTCATCGCGGCGATTACGAGTTGCACCAACACATCGAATCCATCCGTCATGGTGGCAGCAGGGCTGCTGGCGAAGAAGGCAGTCGAAAAGGGGCTGACGGTGCCACCATGGGTGAAGACATCGCTGGCTCCGGGTTCGCGCGTCGTCACGGATTACTACCAGAAGTCCGGCCTGCTGCCGTACCTCGACAAGCTGCGCTTCAACGTCGTCGGCTACGGCTGCACTACCTGCATCGGCAACTCCGGTCCGCTGCCTACGGATGTTTCGAAGTCCATCGATGATCACGGATTGGTCGCCGTCTCGGTGCTGAGCGGCAATCGCAACTTCGAAGGCCGCATCAACTCCGATGTACGCGCGAACTATCTGATGTCGCCGCCACTGGTGGTTGCATACGCGCTGGCCGGGCGCATCGATCACGACTTCGAAAAACAGCCGCTGGGACAAAGCAAGGACAAGAAGCCGGTCTACCTGCGCGAAATATGGCCGACGCAGCAGGAAGTCTCCGAGACGATTGCGAAAGCCATCAGCTCCGAAAGCTTTCGCAAAGAGTATGCGACGGTCACCGATGGCGACCAGAATTGGCAGCATCTGAAGTTCCCTACCGGTGAGGTGTATCAATGGGAGCCGGA
>CAVTRJ010000016.1:0-217510 GCA_963737035.1 uncultured Acidobacteriaceae bacterium
GAAGCTGGCGTTCTACCACTGAACTACTCCCGCCTGACGATGCCATTAAAGCAGATTTGCCGAGTTCCCGCATACGGTCGTTTCGCGCTAGCGCTGTGCGGCGATCAGCACTTTTTGCAAGGTGAATGAGCTATCGGGCTGCACTTCAAAAAAGCTGCGTACCTCATCCGGGGCCGCGCTCCATAGCGCATGGATGGCTGCAATCCGTTCGGGCGATGTGCGCTGGCGCTCGACCCAGCCGGAAAATTCGAGCTTGACTGGCCACTCGTTGCGCACGCTCGCGGTGAAGCCCGCCTCCGCGAAGAGCGCCAGCCATTCCCGCGCGCTGTAGTCGCGGATATGCGACGGGTCGCGCAGGATCTCGATTGCCTGCAGATGTGTGTCGAGCAGCGGAGTCGGGCCTCCAGCGGTATCGATCAGCAGCGCCTCGCCGTGCGGCTTCAGGACGCGCCGCATCTCGCACAGCGCTGCCGGCACATCGTGCCAGTGATGTGCGCTGTAGCGGCTGATCACGCGATCAAAGTGCGCATCCGGGAAGGGCAGCACCTCGGCCATGCCCTGGACCGTGGTAATGTTGCGCAGATTGCGGGTCGAGGCTTCGCGCTCGACCACAGCGAGCATCGCGGCAGTCAAGTCGTAGGCCGTCACCGATGCGGCATGCGGCGCAACGGCAAAGCTGGCGTGGCCGGCTCCGCATCCAAGGTCGAGCACCACAGCATCGTGAACTGCGGCAATCTCCGCACCAAGGATCCCGAGATCTTCTCCGGTGGCGTGAGTCACGCTGTCCAGGTAAGCTCGCGCGGTGGAACCGAACTGCTGCGCAACGAGGACGTCGTGCTCCATTCCGATGCTCCTCCTGGCCCTGTTGTCTACGGCTTAATAGCTTCTACTTCAAGGGTCACCTTCACATCGTCGCCGATCATGGCGTCGCCTGCTTTGGTGAGGCTCTCTCCGAAGGTCAGGCCGAAATCCTTGCGATTGATGGTGGTGGTGGCGTCGAAGCCACGGCGGGTCTGCTTGCCCATCGCTACCTCCCCGGAGGGCGAGTCCATGGCTAGCACTACCTCTTTCGTGACGCCGTGCATCGTCAGGTCTCCCGTCACGGTATAGCCATCGCCATTTTTGGCGATGCTCTTGCTCGCGAAGGTCATCGACGGATACTTTGCGACATCGAAGAAGTGATCGCTCTTCAGGTCGGTGTCACGCATCGGGACACCCGTATCGACGGTCGTCGTATCGATAGTCGCCTTGACGGAGGATTTGGCCAGGTCCGCGGGATCAAGAACGAGCTCGCCGGTTACGCCGCCGAAATGCCCATGCACGTTGGAGATTCCCAGGTGCCGAACAGTGAAGTTCGCGGCGGAGTGCGCAGGATCAATCTTCCAGGTCGGAGACTGCGCATACCCAAGCATAGGGCTTGCGACGATGACGGCAGTGGCAAGCACGAAGGGAAGGAGGTTTGTACGAAGGGAACGGCACATGGTCTGGCTCTCCGGAAAGAAATGGCGACACGATCAATGGCAGATTGGCAATGGCGAATCTGGCCTTGTGATTTCAACAAATATACGCGTGTATACGCGTTCCGAACGATCCCGATCGGACACTCGATGCACGAGATTGATGGAATCAGGAGACAGGCGACGGCGTCTGCACATCCTCCGCTTGGGGACGAGGAATGGCCCGGCTCGTCTTCTTGCGCGGTGCAGATTTCGAGGCAGCGAGAGATTTCAGGCGCACCGGCTTGGGAACGGGCGCGGTCTCCGGGATCTCGACCAGTGGGGGTATCTGGTCCACAGTGACGCGACCTTCGGCGAGTTGCATGAAGAAGTCCTGCGCGGAGAAAGCAGCCTTGCCGCTGGCGGGGCGCGCGCGCCGGTAGTCGCCGTTTGGCTCCAGCATCCGAGTCTTCGCGGTGTCGGCCAGATACCCGGCCAGGATCTCGTCTTTCAGGCGGGTGCGGAGCTGGGCATCTTTCACCGGAAAGAGTACCTCGCAGCGCTCGAAGAGATTGCGTGGCATCCAATCAGCACTCCCGCAGTAGACCGCCTCTTCGCCGCCGTTGGCAAAGTAGAAGATGCGGCTGTGCTCCAGGAAGCGTCCCACTATCGAGCGCACGCGGATGCGTTCGCTTAGACCCTTCACGCCGGGACGCAACGAGCAGATGCCGCGCACGATCAGATCAATCTCCACGCCCGCCTGGGAGGCATCGTAGAGCGCCTCGACGATGCTCTTTTCGAGCAGGGAATTCATCTTGGCGATGATGCGCGCAGGCCGGCCCTTGCGCGCGTGCTCAGCCTCGCGGCGGATCAGCTGGATGGATTGCTCGGCTAGCGTCAGCGGCGCCACCAGCAAGGGAGAGTAGTCGTCCGACTCCGAATGTGCGGTCAGATAATTGAAGACCGCCTGCATGCTTGCCGTGATCGCCGCGATCACAGGTCAGCAGGCTGATATCGGTATAGAAGCGGGCGGTGTTGGGGTTGTAATTGCCTGTACCCAAGTGGCCATAGCGTCGAGTCACACCGTCCTCATCGCGTCGCACCATCAGGGCCAGCTTGCAGTGCGTCTTCAACCCGACAATGCCATGAAAGACCTGGACGCCGGCATCCTCGAGGTTGCGCGCCCAGCGGATGTTCGAAGCTTCGTCGAAGCGGGCCATCAACTCGACCACCACGGTGACTTCCTTCGATTGCGCCGCTTCAATCAGGGCGGTGAACATGGGCGAGTCAGCCGAGGTGCGATAGAGCGTCTGCTTCATCGAGAGTACGGCTGGATCTTCCGCGGCGGCTTCGATGAAACTCACCACTCCATCGTAGGAATCGTAGGGATGGTGCAGCAGGATATCGCGGCGCTGGATCTCCTCGAAGATGTTCGCCGAGCTCCGATTCATACGCAACTCGCGCGGCGCGAATGGCGGATATTTCAAATCGGGGCGAGGCGTGTCGGTGTAAAGCGTCATCACGCGCGAGAGGTTTACCGGACCATCTGTGCGCACCACCTGTGACTCGTCCACCTCGAAGTTCACGCGCAGCCTGTCGATGATGTCGGGGTCGGCGCCCTCTTCCACCTCCAGCCGCACCGCGTCCCCTTTGCGGCGATTGTGCAGCTCGGTACGCACGCTTTCGAGCAGCGAGCGCGTCTCCTCCTCCTGCAGGTACAGGTTGCTGTTGCGCGTCACCCGGAAGGCGGCGGTGGCAAGCACCTCATAACCGCGGTACATGCGGGCAGCGTTGGCTTCGATGAGCTCGTGGAGAAAAATGTAGTCGATGGTGCCGTTGGGAGAAGGCACCGGCACCAGCCGAGGCAGCGCGCGCGGTACCGTGACGACGCCCAGAACAGGACCAGCAGCGCTCTTGCGTTTGGTGCGCAGCAACAGAGCCAGGCACAGCGCCTTGTTCAGTACTCTCGGAAACGGGTGTGCCGGATCGATGGTGATCGGGGTCAGCAGCGGGTCGACTTCGCGCTGATAGAACTGCGAAGCATGCTCCAGTTGCTCTCCGGTCATCTGCGCGTAGTCCAGCACCCGAATGCCGGCGGCATCGAGCGCGGGGCGCAGCGATTGATTCCAGCAGCGGTACTGGCTCTCGACAAAGGTGCGCAATTCGGAGGTGTCGCGGTCGAATGTCTGCTCCGGCGTCAGGCCGTCGGGGCCCACTTCGTTGTAGCCGTCTTCAATGCGCTGCATTACGCCGGCCACGCGAATCTCTACGAATTCGTCCAGGTTTGAGGCGGTGATGGCGAGGAACTTGACCCGCTCCAACAACGGATTGCTGGGGTCCTCCGCCTCCTGGAGCACGCGCCCGTTGAAGCGCAGCCAGGATTCATCGCGGCTGAAAAAGAGCTGTTCTCGCTTTGGCTGTCGCGCAGTCATGGTGGTGGCTAGGATTGAGTGATTGGTTGCGAAGACGTTCCCCTGGAGACTTACCCTTGAAGACTCATCCTTGATACAGGATACGCGCTCGTCAACGTATGAAAGCCCCGCGAAATTCGTTCACCGCGGGGACAAACGCTATTCGAGCCCAAGTGGTTGACTGGGGACCCCGACTGGCTGAGGATGGAAGCACGACCAGTCCGTAGCCATGACAGGCGAATGGAGGTACCGTGGCCGAGATGCAAACAGCGATTTCCGACCCAGCGACAGACTGTACAGACTGTAACGACACCGACCTGTTCGAGTCCGCTGCCCGGGAGCTCTACCAGACGGCAGCTCTTTTTGTTGGAGATGAGACCGAGGCAATGAAACTGGTGGAGGAGACCGTCGCCTCCGTCGAAATGGACCCTTGCGCGGATGGCGAGGCTGCCCGCAGCGCCGCCAGCGGCGATCTGGTCCAGCGGGCATTGGTCCGGGTGGCCGCGTTGCATCCTGAGCAGATGCACCCAACTGCGTCGGCCGATCTGGGTGGCTGCGTCGAAACCGATGATCTGAGCGCGGCCGGCATCACGCGTGAGCAACTAGATAGCTTGCTCTCCGGCAGCGACCGCGCCCGCATGCGGCAGTGGCTGGATGGGCTCGGTCCGGTGGAGCGGAGCGTTTTTGTGATGCGTGCCGTGGTGGGGCGCAGCGGTGCAGGTGCCGCCGATCTACTGCAGCGCGCAACCGGCGATGCGTGGACCGAGGCACAGGTAGGCGGAGCCTACCGGGCAGCGCTCTGTTCGCTGGCCAGCTCGCTGGTTCATTCTGCGGCTCATTAGCTTTTCAGTAGTCGTTCCTCAGCCCTTCCGCCTGTGGTTTTTTCCTGCTCCGAGAGGCGGAAGGACCCGCGGCCGGCCCAGTGTTCCGGCCGAATCGTAATGGAAGTTCTGATTTTTTAAGTCTTTGCCGTCAATCCGGCATCAAAAATGGCGACTCTTATGTGGGATTTTTCGCTAAGGCGGTTGAGGCTCAAAGTGTGCGCCTGGCCCGTAATACAGGTATCCCTGCTGCTGCTGGCCTTGCTGGCGGCCAGCCCGGCGCGGGCGCAGTTCGGCAGTAGTTCGTCTTCGAGTTCTTCCACTTCTTCGTCCTCATCGTCGCAGCCGCCAACCGTGCCGCAGGCGCCGCCCCAGAGCGCCTATCAAGGCAG
Source organism: uncultured Acidobacteriaceae bacterium (assembly GCA_963737035.1). Classification (GTDB taxonomy): domain Bacteria; phylum Acidobacteriota; class Terriglobia; order Terriglobales; family Acidobacteriaceae; genus KBS-83. The sequence continues at coordinate 5,061 of CAVTRJ010000016.1, forward strand.
CGTTGCAACTCAGCCTGTTACCCCGGGAGTGTTGCAGCTCACCATCAAGGACGCAGTGCTTACCGGCCTCAAAAACAACCTGGGCATCATCCTGTCTGGGCAAAACGTGAATCAGGCCGGTGGTCAGCGCCTGCAACAACTGCAGAAGCTGCTGCCCACGGTGAACGGTACGTTCAAGGAATCTCTACAGCAGGTGAATCTCAGGGCTCAGGGTCTGAATATTCCGGGATTCCCGGCGATCATCGGGCCTTTTGGTTATACGGATGTTCGTGGCACGGTGGACTGGACGCTGCTGAGTGTGCCCTCGCTCAACAATTACCTCGCGTCACGCCACGACTTCGAGGCTACCAAGCTCTCTCTGAACGATGCGCGCAACCTGGTAGCGCTGAGTATCGGGTATGCATATCTGGCCTGCATCTCCGACGAGGCCAATATCGCAAATGACGAGGCGCAGGTTGCTTCGACCAAAGTGTCGCTGGATCAGGCAACAGCCAATCATGAGGCGGGCACGGCCCCCGAGCTGGATATGTTGCGCGCCCGGGTTGACTACCAAACCCAGCAACAGGCACTCATTCGTGACCAGAACGCGCACGAGAAGGACAAGCTGGCGCTGGCGCGCGCCGTTGGTTTGCCACTGGAGCAGAAGTTCGAGCTCGCCGACCGGCTACCCTTCGCGCCGCTCGAGGGCATGCAGGCGGACGAAGCACTGAAGATTGCCTACGCCACACGGAAGGACCTGCAGGCATTGGATCAGCAGGTGAAGGCGGCCGAGCTGAGCCGCAAAGCAGCCACAGCGGAGCGGTATCCCAGCGTCTCGTTCAGCGGAGATTATGGTGACATTGGCCCCACCCTGGGGCATTCCCACGGCACCTATGACGCGGTGGGCTCGGCCACCGTGCCGCTGTTTGAGGAGGCCAAGCTGCGCGGCGATGCCAGACAGGCACAGGCGCAGCTCGATAATCAGAAGGCACAGTTGAGCGATCTGCGCGGCCAGATCGATGCCGATATCCGCGACGCATTTCTCGATCTCGAATCAGCGGCGAAGCAGGTGGAAGTGGCGCGCAGCAATGTGGAACTGGCGAACCAGACACTAAGCGATGCGCAGCAGCGCTATGGCGCTGGCGTGAGTGACAATCTCGCCGTCGTGCAGGCGCAAGCCAGTGTGGCGCAGGCCAACAGTCAGTATGTGATGAGTCTGTATCAGCACAACGTCGCCAAGCTGTCCCTGGCGCGGGCGATGGGCGTGGTGGATACGCGATATCAGGAATTTCTCGGAGGAAAGTGACCGTGGCGGAACAGGATCCGGAGTCCGGCAGGGCCGGCAACCAGAACCAGCAGCAGGGCAGTGATCAGGAGCAGCGCGAGAATCCGGAGAAGAAGCGGCGACGCAGCTTCATTCTCTTCTTTATCGTCGCCGTGCTGGTGGTGGGCGCGTTGCTCTACTACTGGCATTCGACGTTCTACGAAGACACGGACGATGCGCAGGTCAGCGGCCACATCATCCAGATCAGTGCGCGCGTGCAGGGACACGTCATCAACGTGCCGGTGAAGGAGAACCAGGAAGTCCCCGCAGGTACCATGATTGCGGAGATCGATCCGCACGACTACGAGGTTGCCGTAGCGCAGGACGAGGCAAATCTGGAGGCCGCCGAGGCCAATTATGAATCGGCCAGGGTAGGTATTCCGGTCACGACCGTCCAGTCCTCCAGCTCGCTGTCGTCGGCCAGCGCCAATGTGCTGGGATCCGACGCGCAGGTGAGGCGCGCGGTCCGCATGGTGGAGCAGGCACAGGCGGAAGTGGCGCAGGCAGAAGCGAATAACACTAAGGCGCAGCTTGATCTGAAGCGGTATGAGCCGTTGGTGGCAAAAGACGTGATCTCGAAGCAGCAGTACGATCAGGCCGTGGCTGCAGCGCAAGCGGATCAGGCCGCCGTGGTCTCCGCCAAGGCGAATGCTATCGCCGCGCAGGATCAGATCGCGGTTGCCAAGCAGCAACTGGCTGCGTCGCAGGCAGAGCAGCGCAACGCCCGCTCCGCGCCGCAGCTGGTGGCGGTGCAGAAGGCCAAGGCCGACCAGGCAGCCGCGCAGGTGGAGCAGGCGCGCGCACAGCTCAACCAGGCAAAGCTCAACCTGAGCTACACCAAAATCGTCGCGCCAGTGGACGGCATCATCACCACCAAGAACGTCGAGGTCGGCCAGAACGTCAGCGTGGGCCAGAATCTGGTCACGCTCGTCTCACTGCACGATCTGTGGGTGACGGCGAACTTCAAGGAAACGCAACTTCACCTGATGCGTCCCAATCAGACGGTGAAAATTCACGTCGATTTGAATGGACGAGACTACGATGGCGTCGTGACGCAGATCGGCGGCGCAACCGGCTCGATGCTAAGCCTCTTCCCGCCCGAAAATGCGACAGGGAACTACGTCAAAGTAGTGCAGCGTGTGCCCGTACGCATTGATTTCACGAACCCCCAAGAGGACAAGGATCACATTCTGAGACCGGGCCTGTCAGTCGAGCCCACGGTCAAGGTGAAGAGTTCCTAAAGCATCGGCATCGCCGTTTCGCGGCTGGAGAACGTATAACGACCAAGCGGAATCGCCATGCATCTAAACGTATGCAAGGGAGGTAGCGATGAGTAGTAATGCCCTGAAAGAAGCCCCGAAGAGCAACGCCAAGGTTGCTGATCTGATCACGCCCAACTGGCGGCAGCATGCAAAATCCATTCAGAAGTACGGCACGGTGGTGAAAGATCTACCCATTGGCCTGGACGAGTCTCCGCGCCAGGAGATTGTCGGCCGGCTGAATCTGCTGCTGGCCGATACCATCACATTGCGCGATTTGTACAAGAAGTCCCACTGGCAGGTCGGTGGACCGACCTTCTATCAGCTTCACCTGCTTTTCGATAAGCATGCCGGGGAACAGTCGGAGCTGATCGATGAGCTTGCGGAACGCGTTCAGATGCTGGGCGGCGTCAGTATTGCGATGGCCCACGACGTGGCAGCGAACACACGCATTGAGCGCGCGCCCATCGACCGTGAAGAGGTGCCGGTGCAGATCTCGCGCCTGCTCGAAGCGCATCACCTGATCTTGAAAGACGCGCGCGATCTGGCAGAGAAGGCTGACGATCTGGGCGACGTCGGCACCAACGATCTGCTGGCCAGCTCGGTTGTCCGCACCAACGAGATGCAGGTCTGGTTCGTCAGCGAGCATCTGGTGGAAATGCCGCTGGTCTTCGCCAAATAATTCCTGGCCGAGTAATTCCGGCGCAGTAACCACTCGAAAGAAACCTGTTCCAATCAGCCGGGCCGGATCTGTCACGATCCGGCCCGTGCTTTTGGGCCGGCCTTTTTCCCCGCACTTCCTCTTTGATCTGAAACTTTTGCCGCTCTTGACCGTCCTCGAACATCTATCCTGTGGGTTATCTCAGGGCTGAAATGTTATGCCGGTCGCGCTCGATTTCTTTATCCATCACGCCTATCTCATCCTCTTCGCCTGGATTGCCGCGGAGCAGATCGGGCTGCCTATTCCGAGCGTGCCCGTCCTCCTGACGGCCGGCACCTTGACGGCGACTCATCAGGTGAGCCTCGTGCTCGTTCTGCTCTCCGCCGTTCTCGCCTGTATTCTCAGCGACTCGATCTGGTATTTCATGGGCGCGCGGTACGGCGGCACCATCGTTCGCATGGTTTGCAAGCTGTCCTTTGAGTCCGCAGCCTGCGTGCGGCGCACCGGCGATTTCTTCCAGCGTTATGGCGCGCGCGCGCTGCTGCTAGCCAAATTCGTCCCGGGTCTGGGAGCGGTCGCGGCCCCGATTGCCGGCCAGAGTCGGATGCCGTACGCGACGTTCATCACCTTCGACGCGGCGGGCGCATTGCTCTGGAGCCTCAGCGCGACCTTGATAGGACGCTTCTTCGGGGACTACCTGAAGCACCATCCGGCGGTACTCGGCCAGGTCGGGCACTCGGCTGGTCTGCTCTTCATTCTGCTCCTGCTTGGCTTCTTCTGTTATCGCATCTATCGGCAGCGCGCCTTCCTGCGGCAGATTCGCGGCGCCAAGATCGAGCCGGAAGAGTTGAAGGGAATGCTCGATGCGGGCGAGGACGTGTACATCATCGACCTGCGCCATCCGCTCGATTACCTCCCCGATCCTCGCCGGCTGCCCGGGGCCGTGCTGTTCAAGCCGGATACGCTAGTTGCGGAGGGCGACCGCATTCCGCGCGACCGCGACATCGTTCTCTACTGCACGTGTCCCAGCGACGCGACCAGTGCGCGGACCGCGCTGCGGCTGCGCAATCTGGGCGTCTATCGCGTGCGCCCACTGCACGGCGGCTACGATGGCTGGAAGAAGCTTGGCTATCCGCTTGAGCCCATGGAGCAAAGAACCGTCGCGTAAAACTCCGTTCCTTTGGTGGGATGCGGCTGCCTTCGTCCTTGTGCTAAGTTGCCCTTTGCGGCAGCTCTGCACGCCGCCCGGTTTTCTGAAGGAGTAGTGCGATGGCCTGGACAGAGTCCTATCACTGTGACGTTTGCAACAGTCCGCGTGGGGATGCGGAGGACTGGTGGCTTGCCTGGACGGACCACACCACGCCTCCCGACGGCCAGCAGCAGGAGGCTCTGCGCATCACCCGCTGGAGCCATTCGCTGTCTCATAGCGCAGAGGTGAAGCACCTGTGCGGCGCGCGCTGTGCCCAGACCTTTATGGATCGCTGGATGCAATCGGAAGGCGCACGGTACTGATCGATCTTCCGTAGCTTGCAGCCGATTTCGCTCGTTACCCGACACAATACGGATTCCGCACTACTATTGAGGGTCAGGAGACGAACTTGGCCTATCACGACCTGCGCGACTGGATCGCGCAACTGGACCGCGCCGGTGAGTTGCGGCACATCCGCGAAGAAGTCGACCCCGTGCTGGAAATCGCGGAGATTACCGACCGGGTTTCGAAAGCCGGGCGCAAGGGCGGCGTCCAGGGTTATGCGCCGGGTGGCCCGGCGCTGCTCTTCGAGCGCGTGAAGGGCTATCCCGGGGCGACTGTGCTGATGAACCAGTTCGGCAGCCAACGCCGCATGGAGATGGCGCTCGAAACCTCGAGCCTGGACGAGATCGCCGGACGCATCCAGACACTCATGGAGATGAAGTCCCCGGAAGGCATGCTGGGCAAGCTGAAGATGCTGCCCACGCTTGCGGAAATGGGGAAGTATTTCCCCAAAGTCATCCCAGCACGTCAGGCTGCATGCAAGCAGATCATCCATCGCGATAATTTCAACGTGCTCGACTTTCCCGTGCTGCAGTGCTGGCCCATCGACGGCGGCCGCTTCATCACGCTCCCGCTGGTCGTCACGCGTGATCCGCTGCACGGCAAGCGCAACATGGGCATGTACCGGATGCAGGTCTATGACGGCCAGACGACAGGCATGCATTGGCAGCGCCAGAAAGTGGCGGCGGAGCATTTCCGCGAGCGTCTGCGCATGGCTGCGGCATCGAATGCGACCGGAAGTGCGGCGGCTGCGCGTATCGACATGATGGCCACGACGGGCGGCGGGAGCACACGCGCGACGACGAGCGTTGCCGGTATGCCCGCTGTGATGACGACCGACCTGCGCGGAGAGCGCATGGAGGTAGCTGTCGCCATCGGCACCGATCCGGCGACAACGTTTTCGGCGATCGTGCCTGCGCCACCCGAAGTCGAGGAATACATCATCGCCGGATTTCTGCGGCAGGCGCCGGTCGAGCTGGTGCAGTGCGAGACTGTCGATCTGCAGGTACCAGCGCATGCAGAGATCGTGCTCGAAGGCTATGTGGAGCTTGGTGAAATGCGCGCTGAAGGACCTTTCGGCGACCACACCGGCTTCTATACGCTGCCGGATGACTATCCCGTCTTTCACATCACCTGCATCACGCATCGCAAGGATCCGATCTACGCCTCCACCATTGTCGGCAAGCCTCCTATGGAAGATGCGTGGATGGGGCTGGCGGTGGAACGCATCTTCCTGCCCTTGATCCGCCTCTCGGCGCCGGAGATTGTTGATATCTATTTGCCGCCCGAAGCGGTCTTCCACAACCTGATGATCGTGTCCATTCGCAAGAGCTACGCCGGCCAGGCGCGCAAAGTGATGAGCGCAATCTGGTCGCTGGGGCAGGCCATGTTCACCAAGTGCGTCATCGTTGTGGATGAGGATTGCGATGTGCATGACATCGCGGAAGTCACGCTGCGGGTGGCCAATAACATCGATCCGGAACGCGACATTCAATTCACTCTCGGCCCCATCGACTCACTCGACCACGCGTCGCGCCTGCCGAACTACGGCAGCAAGATGGGCATCGACGCCACGCGCAAGTGGGCGGCAGAAGGCTTCAGCCGGCCCTGGCCTCCGATGATCGAGATGGACGCGGCCACCAAGGCGCGCGTCGATACAATCTGGAAAAAACTGGGGCTCGACGCATGAGCAAATGGCAACTCCCCTTTGCTGTCTGGATTGTGTTTCTCTCAGCGGTGGTTGCGTCACCCGCTTTGCGCGCGCAGTCGATTGAAAATTTCCGCTGGCTTGATCTGCGCCAGCCGAGTGATGCGCAGACGATCGTCGCGCGTGCGCTGATGAATGAACCCTACACGGCACTGCGCGAGATCGGGTACATCGGCTTGCCGCCCAAGGAAACGGCAACGCCACCGGCGAAGAGCGCCGCTGCAACCGTGTCCGGCAACGTCGCCTCCAAGCTGTCCGTACCACGCGACGCGCACCTGCTGGTCATTGCTGCCGAGCGTACCAATCCGTCGGCGCTTCCGGAAGATGACGTTCTCAGCGTCTATGACGTGAATCAGCGGCAGATCACGGCAACCCTGCTGCTGCGCGGCCCGGGGCTGCGGCTGCTGGGATGGCTGCGCATGTGGCGTGAAGGCACTCCGGAGCTGGTTGCGACCTATAACGACTGCACCGATTGTCAGCGCACTACCTTCTTCACGACGTTCCACGTTGACATGAAGACACAGCAATGGCGGGTGCGCTGGCCGCGCTCCACGGCCGGAGCGCCGATCTTCTCCGAAGGGCAGGAGGCCAATGGCGGTGAGCAGGTCTATGCGCTTCTGGATGATGAAGCCGGCCGCGTGGTGCTGGGCACATGGGCGCACTTCAGCACCCATGGCCGTCCGGATACCGACGTCGTCTACGCCTATCGAGTGGAATATTACGGCTCGCATGAGGCGACGGAGCCGATAGTTGGCCCGCAGGCGCGCGCCTTTGAGCAGCGGCTCTGCGGCGGACAGGGCGTGCTCTTTGGACTAGCCGATGGTCAGGACACCGCGCTCTGCCATTCGATCGGCGTCACCAGCGCACCGCAATCGCTGGCCACACGCAGACGTCACCGCGCGCATTGATTCGGGCGCATTGATTCGGATCGCGCGAATGCTACTCCAGATTTGCGACGAGCTGTGCCAGCACTGATTCAAGACCATGTATTTCCGCTGCCGAGAGCGAGCGGAGCATCCGGTTCTGCAGCTTGATCGCGATGGCCTTGCCCTTCAAGAACACGCGCCGCCCTTGCGGCGTCAGCGTAGCCAGCAGCACGCGCGCGTTTTCCGGATGCGGCGTGCGCTCGATCCAGCCGCGCTTTTCCACAGCAGCCAGCAGCGCGTGCGTTGTCTGCGGCGTGACCTGACAGAAGCGCGAAATATGTGCGCCACTGCTGCGTGGCTCCTTCGTGAGAGCGGCCAGCAACTCTAGTTGAGCAGCCGTGATACCCAAAGGCCGCAGCTGCTCCTCCATCCGGTCACGGAAAAGCGTATTCATGCGGCGCGTCAGCTTCAGGACCACGGGCGGGTTCCTGTCTGCTCGGCCCCTCGTTTGTGGAATTCGCACCATATCAGTCTCCTGATACTCTATCAGTATCCTGATACTCACACCCCTGAGGCCAGATGACGCAAGAGTGGAAGCCGAGCCATAACCCCTGGTTGATTGCGCTCACGGTCACACTGGCCACCTTCATGGAGGTGCTCGACACCTCGATTGCCAATGTCGCGTTGCCGCACATTGCCGGTTCGCTGGGCGGCAGCCAGGAAGAGGCGACCTGGGTGCTGACCAGTTATCTGGTTTCGAGCGCAATTGTGCTGCCGATCTCCGGCTGGCTGGCCAATCGGTTCGGCCGCAAGCGCTTTTACATGACCTGCGTGGCCATGTTTACCATCTGCTCCTTCTTATGCGGGCTGGCGCATACGCTGCCCCTGCTCATCTTCGCGCGGGTTCTGCAGGGCCTGGGAGGCGGCGGCCTGGCAACCAGCGAGCAGGCCATCCTGGCCGATACATTTCCGGTTGAGAAGCGCGGTCAGGCGTTCGCTCTTTACGGCATGGCGGTGGTCGTCGCTCCCGCCATCGGACCGACGCTGGGTGGCTACATCACCGACAATCTCGACTGGCATTGGATATTCTTCATCAATATTCCCGTCGGGATCATCTCGCTGTTCCTGTCCAACCGCATGGTCGAGGACCCGCCGTATCTCAAGGAACGCAGCCTCACCTCGGGTCCCATCGATGGCGTGGGCCTGGGGCTGGTCGCCGTAGGCGTGGGCTGTCTGGAATACGTCTTCGATCGCGGCCAGGAAAAGGACTGGTTCGGCGACCCTTACATCACCACATTCGCCATCATCGCTGCGGTGCTGCTCGTCATCTTCGTCTTCTGGGAGTGGAACCATGAAGACCCTGTGGTCGATCTGAAGCTGCTGCGCAACCGCAACTTCGGCACCGCCATATTTTTGCAATTCGTGCTCGGCATGGTGCTCTTTGGCTCGACCGTGCTGATCCCGCAATTCCTGCAGGTGCTGCTGGGCTATACAGCGGAGCGCTCGGGCATGGTGCTCTCTCCTGCCGGGTTCGCCATGATGGCGACGATGTTCATTGCCGGACGCGTTGTCGGCAAGATGGATCCCCGTCTGCTGGTCACGATGGCATACATCGTTACAGCTATCGGGCTTTTTAATCTCACTCGGCTCGACCTCGATGTCAGCTTTGCGCAGGTCACCCTGTGGCGCGTTTACCAGGTGTTGGGGCTCGCCTTCATCTTCATTCCCATCAGCACGCTGAACTATGTCGGCGTCCCGCGGGAGAAAAACAACCAGATCTCCTCCTTTTCCAACTTCGCCCGCAACCTGGGCGGCAGCCTGGGGACGGCGCTGCTCACGACATTTCTGGCGCGCAGCAGCCAGGTGTATCAGCAAAATCTGGCCAGCCATGTCAGGCCGGACGGCCGGGTCTATCGCGACTATCTTGCCCAGACCCAGGCCGGGCTGATGCGGTTGGGTCAGGGCTCCACTACCGCGGCACAACTCGCGTACGGCCACGCCTACCAGCAAATGGTCCGGCAGGCTTCGATGCTGAGCTACAAGAACGCGTTCTTCATTCTGAGCATCACGATCTTTTGCCTTTCGCCGCTCCCCTTCATCATGCGACTGCCGCCCAAGAGGATGAAGCCGGCTGCCGATGCTGGGCACTAGGTGGAGCAAGTCCGCAAGTCGGCGAGTCAGCCACGAGCACGGCGGGGTCCGCGTGAACTCAACGTTGTTTCTCGCGCCCCTCCTGATACACTCATGAGTTTTCGAAAACGTGGTTTTCGAGGAGTCAGAGGATGTCCGAGATTGTGCGCGTGGGGGTGATCGGCGCCGGGACCATGGGCAATGGGATTGCCCATGTCTTTGCCCGCAGCGGGTTCCCTGTGGTGCTGGCGGAGGTGGAACAGAGCGCGCTCGATCGCGGCTTGAGCACGATTGAGAAGAATCTGGCACGCGAGGTCGCAAAGGGAAAATTGGCACAGGCCGACGCCGACGCTGCGCGAACGCGGATCACCGGCACGCTCGACCGCAAGGCGCTTGCCGGCTGCGATTTGGTGGTCGAGGCTGCCACCGAGCGCTTCGCCATCAAACAGGCGCTCTTTCAGGAGCTCGATGCGCTGCTCGGCTCGGACGCCATACTTGCCTCGAATACTTCATCGATTTCGATCACGAAGCTTGCTGCGACTACGAAGCGCCCGGACCGGGTCATTGGCATGCACTTCTTCAATCCGGTGCCGGTGATGCAACTGGTGGAGGTAATCCGTGGTCTGCAGACTTCGCAGGCCACTTTCGACGCAGTGAAGGCCCTCTCCGAGCGTTTGGGCAAGACGCCGGTCGAGGTGAACGACGCTGCTGGCTTTGTCTCCAACCGTGTGCTGATGCCGCTTCTGAATGAGGCCATGTTCGCGGTAATGGAGGGTGTCGCCACGCCGGAAGCAGTTGACCAGGTCTTTCAGCTCGGGATGGCGCATCCAATGGGTCCATTGACGCTTGCGGACTTTATCGGACTGGACGTCTGCCTGGACATCATGCGCGTGCTCGAAGAGGGGCTGGGCGATCCGAAGTACCGCCCATGCCCACTGCTCATCCGTATGGTGGACGCAGGCTGGCGTGGACGAAAGTCGGGCAAAGGATTTTTTGAGTATCCACAGAAGTAGCGAGTCGGCAAACAGCAAGATCGTCCAGTTAGCGAAATATCGAGCCGGCAGTTATTCTGCGGCTTTCTGCCAACCGGCTTTCGGCGGGGCGCTTCTTGGCTGACTTGCTAACGTGCACTCGTTGTTGAGGAGAGGTATTTCATGGACGGACTCAGCGTAGGCGCGGTACGCGCAGCCGAGCAGGTAGCGCAGGCGCATGGCATCACGGTCAGCAACGCGGAGGTGATTGCCGACGGCTCCAACATGCTGGTGCATCTCAAGCCAGCGCCTCTGCTGGCCCGTGTGGCCACGACGAGTGCCCTGCTGCGGCGGCCGGTCAGTGCATGGTTGGGGCGGGACGTATCGGTTGCAGCGTACTTGCATGCGCAGGGTGCTCCGGTGGTGCCGCCCAGCGATCTGCTGCCGCCCGGGCCGCATCAGTACGACGGCTACACCATGAGTTTCTGGCAGTGGGTGGAGCACGACCGCGACGCCATGATCGCGACCGCAGAAGCCGGCCCCATGCTGCGCGATCTGCATGAAACATTGCGCGGCTATCAGCCTGCGGATCCGGGTGGCGAGCTGCCCCTGCTGGAAATCTTCAACGAGATCACCCGGTGGCTGAAATTTCTTGAGGGACGCCGCGGGCTCTCTGGTGGAGAGCTGATCCAGTTGCGCGAAACGCACTGGCGGCTGGCTGAGACGCTGCGCTATGGCGGCCGCGCGATCCAGCCGATTCATGGCGACGCGCATCGCAAAAACCTGCTCAAGACGGGAAAAGGCTGGCTCTGGACCGACTTCGAGGATGCCTGCGGCGGCCCGACTGCATGGGATGTGGCCTGCCTGGTCCGCACCGCGCCCGAGGGGATCGAGGCCGCGTTGAGCTCCTACCCCGGCGCGCCGACATGGGACGAGCTCCTGCCGTATCTCCGCGCCCGGGAGCTGGAAGCAGTCGTGTATTGGCTGCTCCAGGCCGAGCGCTTCCCGGAACAACGGCCGGAGGCCCATGCCAAGCTGCGGGAATGGCAGCGCCGCCAGCCGCACTCAGGCGCGTTTGGGCAGTAGGGAGATCAGATCAGGGCAGATCACAAGCAATAGCGGATAACGGACGATGAGGGCACATTGCCGGGGTTCTGCGGCTGTTACCTGTATTTGTCGGTTTTCCTCTGCTTTTGCCTGTATTTGCTTTTCGACGCGCGTATGCTTTTTCCATGATGCGGATGACGGTGCTGGCGAGCGGTTCGAAGGGCAACAGCACAGTCATCGCCACGGGGCGCACCAGCATCCTGGTGGACGCTGGACTTTCCTGCCGCGAGATTCTGAAGCGGATGCAGACGGCGGGCGAGGATCCGCGCGCGCTCGACGCCATCCTGATCACGCATGAGCACCAGGACCACGTCCAGGGAGTTGCGGTTCTCGCTCGCAAACTGGGTATTCCGGTCTACTTCACAGAGATGACCCATCGCGCATGGATGCGCTGGATGCGTCCGCGCAAGCGCATGACCTATGCCGACTGGCTGCGGCAGCGCGAGCAGGGAGCCACTGCGGTTGCTCCCGCAACGACGGCCACAACCGATGACGCGGAGAGCGAGCTTTGCGAAGATGCTGACCCTGCGGAGCGCGATCCCGCCGCTTTGCCCTCAGTGGCGTACTTCGAAGCGGGGAGGCGATTTGCCGTCGGCGATATCGATGTCGAGCCGTTCACCATCCCGCACGATGCTGCGGATCCGGTTGGATTCGTATTTGAGGGCGAGGGAGTCCGCATCGGTTTTGCGACTGATCTCGGCTATATGCCGGCCAACGCCCGCCAGGCATTACGGCGTTGCGACGTTCTGATGCTGGAATCGAATCACGATACCGAAATGCTGCGCGACGGGCCGTATCCCTGGAGCGTCAAACAGCGCGTCATGTCGCGCGTGGGACATCTCTCGAACGAGGCTGCTGCCGAATTCCTGGAACGGAACTATGATGGACAGGCCACCTACGTGGTCCTGGGGCATCTCTCAGAGAGCAACAACCTTCCGGCGCTGGCGCGTGTGAGTGCGGAACGGGCGCTTTGCGAACGGATGAGTTTGTTGGCGAACAAGCTACTGCTGGCCGAACAGAATCAGGCGTTGCCGGCGATCGTGCTTTAGCCGTTATCTCTTTGTTGCTGCTGGGCTTATGCAGCTGTTGACGGCATTGGGTACCGCCCGGGTTACCTTATTCGAATCCGCTGGCCGCAGGGGGCATCTAACCATTATCATAGGGTTAACGACGATGACTTCGGGGAATCAGGAGTGCGGGAAACAAGTTGACAGCGGCGCCCTGGCGTCGCCTCGGTATACCAACCAGGATGGCTGCGTCGATCCGGTGGTGGGTGACATCCTCTCCAGCTGGCGTTATGACATCTCCGGAATTACTCCGGCCATGCGTGGCGATTACGAGGAACACTTTGCGGAATGCGCTTACTGCCGCAGCCGGCAGCGCCTGCATCGTACGATTGATGTCGTGCTGATTGGCACGACAACCATCTCGACCGCAGCTTTCATTCTTGCGCTCGCCATCATCCATCACATTCAGCCGTTGCAGCACTGGGCTTTGGTGAGCCTGCATCTTTGGGAAATCCCGATTGTGCTCAGTCTGCAGGCGGCTGCCATCGGTGGGCTACTGCTCTCGTTCGTATGCTGGGTGCTGGTAGCGATCGCTACTCCCGCCCCGGTCTTCCTTACGGGTGTGGCGTTGAACCAGGCACGGTCTCTGCACGCGCGCTCGCTGGATGATCGCGACTCCCGCGTCGCTTGAAAATAGCCCATTCTTAAAAACTCAAAAGGAGAGGCCCGATGGCTTCTCCTTTTTGCTGAGCGCCTTTGGCCCTTATTCCAGTTTGAGCGCGCCGGTCAGCTCGCCTACCCGTTCGACGTGATTGCCGCTGCACCATGTCTCGAGCCCCTTCGCCAGCCGCTGGACGGCTCGAGGATCGGCATACGAGGCAGTGCCGACCTCCACCGCCGTCGCACCGGCCAGCAGAAACTCCACAGCGTCCTCTGGGGTGGTGATGCCGCCCATGCCGATGACAGGAATTCTTACCGCCTTCGCCGCCTCCCACACTAGGCGCAGCGCAATCGGCTTGATGGCCGGTCCGGAGAGCCCTCCAGTGACATTCGCGATGCGCGGGCGGCGGGTTTTCACGTCGATGGCCAGCGAGACGAAGGTGTTCACCAGAGAAATGGCATCCGCCCCCGCAGCCTCGGTGACGCGGGCCATCTGCGCGATTGACGTGACATTGGGCGAGAGCTTCACGATCAGCGGCCGCGTGGCCAGCCGCTTCGCCCGTACAACCAATTCGGCGAGTTGTGCCGGGTCCGCGCCGAAGATCAGGCCGCCATGGCGCGTATTGGGACAGGAGGCATTCAGCTCGTAAGCCGCGATCCCGTCTGCGGTGTTTAGCTGCTCGATAACTGCGAGGTAGTCATCGACGGTGTAGCCGAAAACATTCGCAATGCAGGCTGTACCCGCGTAGCGGCGCAACGCAGGCAGTTTTTCCGCGATAAAGGCTGCGACTCCCATGTTCTGCAGCCCGATGGCATTGATCATGCCGGAGGCGGTCTCGATGATGCGCGGCGTGTCATTGCCGGGCATCGGTTCCCGAGATAAGCCTTTGGTGACAAAGCCGCCGATCTTATCCAGCGACAGGATTTCCTCGAACTCGATGCCGTAACCGAAGGTGCCAGAGGCGGCAATGATCGGGTTACGCAGCTCCAGGCCGCAGAGCCGCACGCGCATGTCGGTCTTCATTCGGGAGTGACGCCTTCCGGTGCAGCGCCGCCGGCGGGAGGGCTGGGCTCATTCGTGGGGGCATGGCGCGCGCGACGAGTGGGCTTGGGATTCAACGGCGTCTCCGGGCTGGCGGCGGCAGGCTTGAGGGCTTCGGTCAAGACATGCCCGACGGAAGCGGAGGGCTGATTCAGGCCCAGCAAGGCGGCAAAGGTTGCTGCGAAATCCACCGGCGCTACCCGCCCGTAATAGATGCCCGGCTGGAATGGCGCACCGAAAAAGCCCAGCGGGACGTGGCGGTCGTAGGACCAGGCACTGAAGTGGGTGGTGCCCGTGCCTGCGGCGTTGCCGTTCATCTGGTAAGCGGGGGGAACGAGCATTACGTACCAGCCCCCATTGGGGCTATAGCTGTGCGCGATGCGCTCGCCAAACTCGTCCGGCGGCAACGCTCCGGAGGCGAGCTGCATGCGGGTGTAGACGTCTACCACCGAGGGACGCGGCGCTACCTTGCTGGAGGGCGGCTGCAGTGGCTGCGGTGCCGCTGGAGCCGGCGCAGCCTCCGGCTGTTCCGCCTGCTGCTTGGCCTGCGCGGCTGCGGCTGTGCGGGATGTGCGGGTTGTGCTTGTAGTGCGGCGGTGGGGAACAGGACTGGGCGCCGGCGCCTGCACGATGGGTGGCGGTGTTCCCATAGGTATGTGAACCGGCGGCTGTGCAGGCAGCGTACCGATCACCGCGGGGAGCGCCGCGACGATGGCATCCTCGGCTTCCTGCTCATTGATTCCGGCGCGCTCAAAGGCCGGCTGGTTGAGCTGGATGTAGGGCAGCTCCTGATGCGTGAGCAGATAGTCGATCTTCTCGCCCGGGGAAAACTTGCCGTTCATTGCGTCGTTGAGGCCGGCGAGGAGCTTTGGAATATCCCATGTCGCTGCGTCCATGCCCAGCGACGCTGCCTGTTCCGGCGTGGACGCGACGCCGTGATCGGCAGAGAGCGCGATCCATACGTTGGCCAAACCGCCATCGACGTTCTGATCGAGCCAGGTGAAGAAACCATCGAGCTGCTGGTCGAGCTGCACCACCATGTTGTGCATCTCCGGCGCATCGGGGCCGACACGGTGGCCAAGGCCGTCGTTCGCGGATAAAGAGATGGTCAGCATGTCCGTGGTCGGATGATGCCCGAGCTGCTCGCCGGTGATCAGCGCGCGGGCAAAGTCGAGCTCGTAAGTGTTCCCGGCGGGAGAGGTGTCTACCTGCTCGAAAAAGCTCTTCTGCGAATCGCCGTGCGATTCCTCCAAGGCCTGCTGCGCCCGCGGGCTGGCGTTGAAGGTGGTGGCCCAATCCGGCAGGGCGTTTTGATAGTAAGTAGACGTCACAAAGGCGCCGCTCTTCGGATCGATCCAATAAGCCGCGTTAGCGGAGTGTCCTACGGGCAGAATCGCCGCACGATCCTTCAGGGAAATGCCGAAGACCTTCGACTGGCCCACCGTCGCCAGACGCAGCTCATCGCCCACTGTCGAGGCGCGCTCGTTGCGCGGCGATGCGCCTTCTTCGCCGGCTGCGGTAAGCAGTCCAACCAGCTTGTAGCGATCGTCCTCGACGGAGGTGATGGGGCGCTTCGTATTGCGAGTCAGGTCCCACCACTCGTTCGAACTGATGCCGTGCCCGTCGGTGTAAGCGCCCGTGCCGAGCGTCGCATGTCCCGGCGCGGTCTTGGTGTTCGCGTAGTCGTAGTAGCAGTCGGGAAAGTACGCGCCGTGATCCAGGAAGAGCCGGAATCCGTGCTGTGCCTTCAAATCCGCTCGATAGCGCTCCAGGTAGTCTTCGCGAAATTGATCGATCACCACCAGCACCACCAGCTTCGGCTTGCCGTCATATGCCGACGCGCTGGCGGGAATGGAAGGAAGAACGACGAGCAGGGAAGCGAGCGCAAGCGAGCAGAGACGCCGGTGAATTTCCATAGGCGTGTTCTAGTATCGCAAAAGCTCTGGCGGAATGGGGCGCCCGGCACCGCAGACGCCCCGGGGACAAGCGTTAGCGTTTCTGCTCCGGTTAATGCTTCTGTTCCAGCGAACTCGCGTATGCCGCCACAAAAGCGTCCAGCGCAGAGCTTTGGCTGCCTGCATTTTCCGCGTCGAACGGCCCTGACCACACCTGGCCGAAGGCATTACTGGCATCTCGCGAGTGATTCCAGATGCTCTCCGCGTTGGTGATCGTAAACGTCTGGTATTGCCGATTCGGGGTCGCGTAATTCAGCGCCATAAGGTTCCGCATGAAGATGCCCTTGAACTGCACGCCATCCGCGCCGCAGTTCGGCTCGCAGGTATCATGCAGCACGCCATTGCCATCGCTCAGGTGGGTGATAGCCGCATTCGCAATCGTGTTCGCCGTAGTCAACAACTGCGGCGACGGCTGGGCCCGATGCAGTTCCACCAGTCCGCCGAGAATCACACCCTGGTTATAGCTCCAGGTGTTCTGTCCGTTGTTCTTGCAAGTGCTGAGGTCAAGCCCGTCATTGATCAGGTTCTGGCTGTTGATCATGCCGGACTGCTGAAACCACGCCCATTCCTTGTTTGCCCATGCCAGATAGCTGGCCCGGTCTCCCGGCGCAACCCGGTTGGCAAGGTGTGCGGCGACGGAGAGGAATAGTTCGTTTGCGATCGCATTCTTGTAGGTCTTGTCTTTGCTCCACCAGATGCCGCCGCCGCAGGTTGAATCCCATCCACCGCTCATGTCGGTGAAGATCGACGACGCCATCTCCAGATACTGCTGGGTGTGCGTGAGGTCGTAGGCGCCGATCCAGGCCAGCGCCCACCAGCCCTCGTCGTCGTAATAGTTATTGATGAAGCCGCTGTTGGTCTTTTGCGCCTGCTGAAAGCTATTCGAGAAAACAGAGGTGTAGCTGGCGGTGCGCGCCACCAGCGAATAGTCCGCCAGCATGGTGAGCGCGTTTGCAGAGTTCCACCACCCGGTCGTCTGGTAAAGACCCGTGGATTGCGTGTACCAGGTCTGCAGCTTGTCGATGCCGGCCAGTGTCTGCTTCTTGATTTGCGCGGGTGGGGCCGTAGAGGAGGCTGCTGCTGTTTGTGCATGTGCGGTCGCACAGAGAATGGCTGCGATTGTGGTAACGATATACAGGCGAGGTCTACGAAGCATCGGGGGAGGCTCCTGTTTCTTGAATTCGGATCAGGGCGCCGGCGGCCGCATTGAACCCGCGAGCCACCGCAAAACCCCGATGCCCGCCACCCTAGTTCCGGCGGCCGATCCTGTCAATATGCCGGCAATGCGGATGGAGTCGATGGCGGAGCCGATCAAAAAAGGGTGAATGCGAGGCATGCTTTTCGGCTACTGGTATACCTCGCTTGCCATTACGCGGCTTTCTGCGCCGGGCTGCTTGCTTCATCCAGCTTCGCAATTGCACTTGGCGGCAGCTTCAGGCGCGTCGCCTCAACCAGGTCCTTTAGGTGATCGAGCGACGTGGCGCTGGCGATCGGTGCGGTTACTCCGGGCTTCGCGATCAGCCACGCAAGAGCGACGCGCGCCGGCGTCGAATGCAACTCCGCTGCGACCGCATCCAGCGCGTCGATGACGGCGAAACCGCGGTCGTTCAGGTATTTCTCGACCATCGGGCCGCGCGCTTTGCCACTTGCATCCTGCTTCGAACGATATTTCCCGGTCAGAAAACCCGCTGCCAGCGAGAAGTAGGGGATCACGCCGATGCCATACTCCTGCACGACGGGAAGCAGATCGCCTTCGAATGCGGCACGCTCCATTAGCGAGTAGTTGGGCTGCAGGCACTCGTAGCGGGCCAGATTGTTCCGCTGGCTGATTTCGATTGCTTCCTTCAGCCGAGCTCCTGTGTAGTTCGATGCCCCGATCGCCCGCACCTTGCCCTGCTTCACCAGTTCGTCGAAGGCAGCCAGGGTCTCTTCCAGTGGAGTCTCCGTGTCATCGGTGTGTGCCTGGTAGAGGTCGATGTAATCGGTCTGTAGTCTCCGCAGCGAGGCTTCGATTGCCTCCGGGATGTATTTCCCGCTCAGTCCTTTTTTGCCATTGCCCATGTCAAAGCCAACCTTGGTAGCCAAGACCACCTGACCCCGCCTGCCGGAGCGTGCAAACCACTTGCCGATCACCGTCTCCGACTCACCACCTGTGTGCCCGCTGGCCCAGCGTGAATACACATCCGCGGTATCGATGAAGTTCAGTCCTTCATCGAGCGCTGCATCCAGCAGCCGGAACGACTCTCTTTCATCCACAGTCCATCCAAATACATTGCCACCCAGGCACAGTATCGGAACTTGTAAAGAAGACCTGCCAATCTGACGCTTCTGCATAAAATTGCTCCTCAAGAAGAAGGATGCTCCTCCCTGTTGCAAAGTGCCATCAGCCGCGGATGAATTTGATTTCCGCTATTTCCGGTAGCATGGTAAGCGTATGCACGATCTGCAATTCGTCAGGGCCAACCTCGCGCTGGTCGAAGAGAAGCTGCGCGCCCGTGGACAGGACCCAGTAGCCTTGCTCGGCAACTTCTCCGCGCTCGATGCCGAGCGCCGCGAGCGCATTACCGAAGCCGAGACGCTGAAGGCGCGCCGCAACACCCTTAGTGAAGAAGTGGGGCGCAGGAAGCGCGCGAAAGAAGATGCTACCGCCCTGATGGAAGAGACGCGCCAGCTCAAGGAAACGCTCGAAGGGCTCGACGCCTCTGCCGCTGCCCTGGACGAACAGCTTCGCGCCATCCTCGCCAGCATTCCCAATCTGCCGCACGATTCTGTGCCTCCCGGCACTTCCGAACACGACAACGTGGAGCAGAAGCAATGGGGCGCCAAACCGCATTTCGACTTCACCCCGCGCCCGCACTGGGAGTTGGGAGAGGCTCTGGGCATTCTTGATCTGGAGCGGGCCGCTAAACTTTCCGGCGCACGCTTCGCGGTCTACTGGGATCAGGGCGCAAGGCTTGAGCGGGCGCTGGCGAATTTCATGCTCGACGTCCACACGCGCGAGCACGGCTACCGCGAAGTGCTGCCGCCGGTGATGGTGAATAGCCGGTCGCTCTTTGGCACGGGCCAGTTGCCCAAATTCGCGGACGATCTCTTTCGTTGTGCCGATGGCGAGGACTTTACGCCCGGGCAGTATCGCGAGAACGATCACTGGCTGATCCCGACTGCTGAGGTTCCTGTGACCAATCTTTACCGGGATGAGGTGCTCGACGAATCGGCGCTGACCGTTTCACTCACCGCCTACACGCCCTGCTTCCGGTCTGAAGCCGGTTCTTATGGCAAAGATGTGCGTGGCATTATCCGCCAGCATCAGTTTCAGAAAGTGGAGCTGGTGAAGTTCACGCGGCCGGAGGACTCCGCAGCCGAGCACGAGAAACTTACGCGCGATGCGGAGTCGATGCTGGAACGGCTAAACCTGCCCTATCGCCGCGTGCTGCTTTGCGCCGGCGACATGGGATTCTCCGCATCTAAGACATACGATCTAGAAGTCTGGCTGCCGGGTCAGGGGCTCTATCGCGAAATATCCTCCTGCAGCAACTTCGAGGCCTTCCAGGCGCGGCGCGCGAATATTCGCTATCGCCCGCAGGGCAGGAACAAGACCGAGTTCGTCCATACACTGAATGGCAGCGGTCTGGCCATTGGGCGCACCTGGCTGGCGATTCTGGAGAACTATCAGCAGGCCGACGGGTCGATACGGGTGCCGGAGGCGCTGGTGCCTTATATGGGCGGAGATACTTTGATCGAGAAGCGGAGCGGCAAGGCGTGATGAAGACACTGAAGAGCTATCTATTCTGGACCTATCAGCGGGGCAGCTTCCACTATGACGTCATGGTGACGCTGATCCTGCTGTTCCTCTTTGTCTCGCCGCGCTTCATCAACTTTCACGCTCGTCCGGAGGAGCCCACCTCCCGCGGCCATGGCGTGCTGGTGCATGTGGGTCAGAATGGCCGGTTCACTTTCGAGGTGGGCGCCGACCAGGTGCCGGAAACCTCTGACAAGGACAAACTGCGCGGAGAGCTCGAATCCAGCATCGCACCAGTAGCGGGTGCAGTTTCCATCGACCGCTGGCAGGAGCAGAGGGATTCCAGCGGCAGAGTGGAGAGCTACAAAGTCTGGGCACGCCGCTGAAGACAAAGAGGCAGGAATGAAGCGAATTGTATTGGTATCCGCTGCAGTGATCTGTTGTGTGTTTCCCATCGGCCGCGCGCAAAGCTGTGACGCTGCCAAGGTGTTGGCGCAGATGGACACTGCCGCAGCAAAATTTCAGAGCACCCAGGCGGATTTCAAATGGGATGTGCTGCAGTCCGTCGTCAACGAGCACGACGTCCAGAGCGGCACTATCTACTTCGAGCGGCACGGCGCATCCACTTCGATGGCCGCGTACATCAAGCAGCCCGCCGAAAAGTCAGTTTTCTACGACGGCAGCACTCTTACCCTGCTTCAGCCAGAGATCAAGCAGGAAACGCTCTTCAGTGCCGGCTCCAACCGTGGTCAGTACGAAAGCTTTCTGACGCTTGGCTTTGGTGGTAGCGGCAAGGACCTCGAGAGTAACTGGACAGTGAGCTGCCAGGGTATGGAGTCGATCGACGGGACCCAGACCGCGAAGCTGGACCTGAAGCCGAAGCAGCAGGCCGTCGCCAACACTTTCTCGCATGTAACCGTGTGGATCGATCCTACGCGCTCGCTCAGCCTGAAACAGATCTTCTACGAGCCCTCCGGCGACAATCGCACTGCAACCTACACCGGCATCAAGTACAACACAAAAATTCCTGCCGACGTGTTCAAACCGAAGGCGAGCGGGTACACCATCATCCGCAAGTAGCGGGTGCCTGCTCGCGGGTTGCCGTCCGCGATCCGAAGGCCGCCCCGGCCAGAATGCAGAGCATTGGGAATGCTTCGATCGTGTATCGGGCTTCCGGCGCTTCAATCGTTGCGAGCAGCAGGCTGCGCAGCAAGCAGTAGATGACGATAGCAGCTACGAGGATGGTGGCCTTCTTCCGAAGGCGCCATGCCCCCAGTGCCGCCACGATGATGTAAGCAAGATTCAGCACAGCATATGCAGCGGCGAACTCGGTCTCTGCATTATGGCGGTCATACTGCCACCATCGTAGCTCGATATTCAGCATCTCGGTGCGCGGCCGCAGCCACATGTCCACAACGCGTAACAGAGGGAGTTCTATATAGCTGCGCAGTGGATGGCTGTATTCGCGCTCGGCTGCCAGCACGTCGAAGCGCCCGTCGATCGTCGGAGTAAGTGTCGTGTTCTCGTTGTACGCGCCGAAGACGTCAGCGATCTCGTCGTGCTCGGCCGCGGAGTCAAAGGCGCGCGTGGGAAGCAGGTTCACGTCCAGCGGCGCGTTGTCTACGTTCCAATAGATATCCGAAGTTGAAGCGAAGTCGACGATCCAGGTCTTCATCCAGCGCTGGAAGCCAGGCGCGGTGAATTCGCCGGGATCGGTGGCATAGCGCGGCGCGAGCGGCTCAAACAGGTGGAAGGTGCGGAAGTTACGCGCCGTCCAGAATGCGAATGGCACGACGGATAACAACCCGGCGGTGACGACGTATCGCCAGGCGCGCCCGCGGCCCAGCGGCGTCCGTCCGGCGAAGCTGCGATTTGCAAACAGGACAATGGCCAGAAAGCTCGCAACCGCCAATAGCGCGCCATCCGGACGCAACAGAGTGGCATAACCCCAGCTTGTTGCCAGCAGCAGGCAAGGGAGCCATCCGGGACGCATCTGCAACCACACGATAGCGGCGCAGACCAGGGCGACACAAAAGATGGAGAGCGTCTCCGTCAATGGTGCCGCAACATAGTTTGCCGTGAAGGGACACAAAGCGGCCAAATACAGCGCCCACATTCCCGCACGGCGTCCGGAGATGGTTCGCGCTACCCATGCGACGACCAGCGCCGAAATCAGGTCGATGGCCACCTGCAGGTACAGCACAGCGCCATAGTGATCCACGCCAAAGACGCGAAAGCACGCGGCGAGAAAGAGTGGATAACCGGGAAGACGGATCAGAGTGGGCGCTACTGTGGCTCCCGCCGCGGTGAACTCCGTTCGTCCATAAATGCCGTGCGTCAGCCAGTTCTTCGCGATATCGCCGTAAGTGAGCCCGTCCCCGTTCACCTGCGGGAAATGCCACAGGAACCAGAGGCGCAGCCAAGTCCCAAGCGCCAGAGCAAGCAGCACGATCGCAATGGTGCGGTAGGAGCGTCGCATTGGTTGGCATCATACAGAGAAGCCGCGGCGACCAGAGAGAGCGCCTGGTGGTTGGCCCCGTGCGCGCTGCGCTGTACTCTGTTTTGGACCCTCTGGATGTAACCCCATGACCCGCCAGATTTTTTACGATCCCGAGCGTAAGCGTTGGAAGCGGCTGCGCCGCGTCCTCGATCTGGCCGCGGTTGCGTCCACGCTGCTGCTGGTCGCCTTTTTCTTGGGGGTCATTCACAGGGAGCAGTTGCCCGACCTGCTGCTGCCGCAGCAAAAACGAAATTACAAGGCGGTGAAGGGCCGCCAGACCGCCGAGGCGCGGCGCGCTGCACTGCGTGCGGCACACCGGAGGACGACAAACCGCAGAGCCTCCGAAGTCCCCTTGAACACCGGCGAGGGCCTGCGCGCGACTTTCTACACCGACAATGCACCCAGCCTGTCCTCCCTGAAGCAGCACGTCCACCAGATCGACATGCTCTTCCCAGTATGGCTTCACGTGAACGATGCCGCCGGCACTCTTCTCGGCGCCATGCCGCTCGCGCCGGCGCACACCTATCGAATCGTCGATCCCAATGGAACAGTTCACGGCGTCGATCCGAACAATGATGTGCATCAGGCGATCGCGAACGCCCATGAAGACACTGAAATCTTCCCGCTGATCAACAACTACAACATTCTTACGAATGCCTGGGATCCGGTGATCGGGCCCATGCTGAACGATCCCAACGCACGACACAGCCTTCGACTGCAATTGGACAGATTTCTGGCTGCCAATCCCAGCTACCACGGCATCTCGCTCGATTTCGAAGAAGTGCCCGACAAAGCCGAAGCGGGATACCGCGCATTGATGGCAGAACTCTACGCCGATTTCTCCACGAAGAATTTGCGGCTCTATATCAATGTGCCCACCAGCACGGACAAGAAGATGCTGGCATTTGAGGCAGCGCATACCGACGGCATCGTCCTGATGAATTATGACCAGCACGAAAATACTTCTGAACCCGGGCCTATCGCAGCTGAAGACTGGTTTGAAAACAATCTGCGACGAGTGCTCAAGATCGTGCCGAAACAGAAGCTGATCTGCGCGCTTGGCAACTACGGCTACGATTGGACCGTTCCGCTGCCAGATGCGAAAGGCCACGCCTCACAGAAGGTGATCGATGTAAGTCCGGTCAGTGTGCAGGAGGCTTGGCAAGAGGCTAGCGATTCCGAGGCAGACCTGTCCTTTGCCGGCGATGAGCTGAACCCACACTTCGCATATGACGATGAAGACGCGCACGTGCGTCACCATGTATGGCTGCTGGATGCTGTCACCGCGATGAACGAAATGCGTGCCGCGCGTCTGCTGGGCATCCAGACCTTCGCGCTGTGGCAGTTAGGCACCGAGGATACCTCACTCTGGAGCATCTGGGACAAACCGAGCACACCCAATATCCAAACCGCACTCGAAAAGATTCAGCCCGGCAATGACGTCAATGAGGAAGGCGAAGGGGACATTTTGCGGATCACCGGCGTGCCGCATCCCGGATCGCGCACGGTCGATATGGATGCGGAGAATCAGACAGCGACCGACGAGCACATGCACAGCTATCCCCAGCCGTACACCATCGAGTACTACGGCTACCATCCGGATAAGGTTGCACTTAGCTTCGATGACGGCCCCGACCCCAAGTGGACGCCCAGGATTCTCGACGTCTTGAAGGCCAAGCACGTGAAGGGTGCCTTCATGGTCATCGGCGAGCAGGCGCAGGACAACGTAGGACTGCTGCGCCGCTATCTGCGAGAAGGCCACGAGATCGGCAACCACACATACACGCATCCGGACATCAGCGAGATTCCTATACGTCAGGTTGAACTCGAGCTGAATCTGACCGAGCGCCTTTTCGCCAGCAAACTCGGCGTCAAGCCACTCTTTTTCCGTCCACCATATTCCATCGACCAGGAGCCCGACACCAACGATCAGGCCGCGCCCGCCTACCACATCCAGCAAATGGGCTACACCATCATCGGCGACAAGATCGATACCGACGACTGGAATGAGCATCCGCGAAAGTCGCCGCAGGAAATTACCTGGAATGTGATGGAGCAGTTGCGCATCATGAAGACGAAGCCGCAGTTCCGTGGCTCCATCATTCTGCTGCACGACGGGGGCGGTGACCGGTCTGCAACGGTTGCCGCGTTGCCGCTGCTCATCGATACCCTGCGCGCACACGGCTATGAAATCGTGCCGGTTTCGGAGTTGATGGGCAAGACCACAGCCGAGGTCATGCCGCCGCTGACTCCGAATCAGCGCTGGCAGGCGCGCATCGATTCTGTGGCCTTCAGCATGTTCGCCTTCGTCGGGCGATTCATCGTCATGATCTTTTTCATCGGCGACGTGCTGATGAGCGCGCGCTTGGTGCTGATCGGCCTGTTCGCCTTGATCGATCGTTTGCGCCGTCGCAAGGTGCCGGTCGTGGCAGGCGGCTTTGCGCCGCGTGTGGCCGTCCTCATCCCGGCCTTTAACGAAGAGAAGGTGATCGTGCGCACGATCCGTTCCGTGCTCAATTCGGATTACGAGAATCTGCGCGCGATTGTTATCGATGACGGATCGAGCGATCGCACCTACGATCTCGCCCGCGAGGCCTATCGCGACGAGATTGCGATGGGGCGCCTGCAGGTGCTGAGCAAACCAAATGCAGGCAAAGCGGAAGCACTCAACTATGCAATTGGCCTGCTCACCGAGGACTACTACGTGGGCATCGATGCCGATACGGTGATCGCGCGGGATGCGGTTTCAAAGCTCATCGCTCACTTCGCCGATCCGCAGGTGGGAGCAGTGGCGGGCAATGCCAAGGTGGGCAACCGCGTGAACCTGTGGACGCGCTGGCAGGCGCTGGAGTACATCACCAGCCAGAACTTTGAACGCCGCGCACTCGATCTGTTCAATGTCGTGACAGTGGTGCCCGGCGCGATTGGCGGCTGGCGTACGGAAGCAGCGCGTCATGGCGGCGGGTATCCCATCAACACTGTTGCCGAAGACGCCGACCTTACGATGAACCTGCTTGAGCAGGGCTACAAGGTCATTTACGAGGATCAGGCGCTGGCCTTCACTGAAGCGCCGATCGATGCGAAGGGACTGATGCGGCAGCGCTTTCGCTGGTCGTTCGGCACATTGCAGGCAGTCTTCAAGCACAAGAAGGCATTCACCAAAAACCGCGCAATGGGCTTCTTCGCGCTGCCCAACATACTTATCTTTCAGATACTGCTGCCGCTGGTGTCGCCGCTTATCGATCTGATGTTCGTCTATGGGACGGTCCAGTATCTGCTCGACCGGCACTTTCACCCGGATACAGCCAATGCTGCTGGTTTCGAGAAGCTGCTGGTTTACTTTCTGACTTTCCTCATTATCGATTTTGTAACTTCGGCGCTTGCTTTCTCACTGGAGCGGAGACATCCCGCAAAGCGCGGAGACGGATGGCTGCTCTTCCACATCTGGCTGCAGCGATTCGCCTATCGGCAGGTCTTTTCAATTGTGCTGTTCAAGACGATCAAGCGTGCGATCGACGGACGCCCCTTCAACTGGGACAAGATCGAGCGCACCGCGAAAATGTCGAAGCAAACCGAAAAGATTGCGGCGGGAACCTAAAGGCCGCAGGCTACGATACCCACTCGCCTTTGCGCATCAAGGGCTCCGTATTCTTATCCGCCGTAATCCCGTCCAGATCGATCTCGCCCGAGCCGATCATCCAGTCCACGTGGATCAGGCTGTCGTTCGCGCCCTTTTCCGCGAGGGCAGCAGCGTTCATCGTGTCGCCTCCGCGGATGCATGTGCTATACGCCTGTCCGAGAGCGATGTGGCTGGCAGCATTCTCGTCGAACAGGGTATTGGAAAAGAGCAAGCCGCTCGCCGCAATGGGCGATGAATGCGGCACCAGGGCGACCTCTCCCAGCCGGCTCGCGCCTTCATCGGTATCGAGCATCTTGCGCAGCACCGCCTCACCCTGCGATGCGTGGGACTCCACCACACGGCCGCCCTCAAAACGGACCCGAATGCCGGCGATCAGCGTGCCTTGATACGAGAGCGGCTTCGTACTGGTCACCGTGCCTTCCACCCGCTGACAATGCGGGGTGGTGAAGACCTCTTCTGTTGGAATGTTCGGGATGCAGGCCAGTCCATTCCCTGCGGTCGTGCCGCCACCCATCCAAACGTGGTCGTCAGCCAGCCCGACGCGCAGATCAGTGCCCGGCCCGCGGAAATGCAGCGTGCTGTATCGCCGATCGTTCAGGATCCCGGCGCGTTTCCGCAACCCTTCGTCGTGCGCGCGCCACGCTGCTACCGGATCGGGCGCATCGACGCGCGAAGCCGCAAAGATCGCATCCCACAACTTTGTCATCGCTATTTGTTTCGTGTCGCCGGGAAACACGGCGGCTGCCCACGCCGGTGTGGCTGCTGCCACGATGGTCCAATTGATTGCGTGTCGTGTGATCAGTTCCATCGCCGGCCGGCTAGCCTTCGAAAAAGCGCGGTTCGCCCGCCCTACTTTCTCCGGATCTTCCTTTGCCAACAGAGCCGGATTGGCGCCTGCGATCGCCATGCGTGCCGCATTGTTGCGGAAGGCCTGAGCGATGCCGTCCTGCAACCAGGTAGAGGCGGTATCGAAGCTCGCATCGGGCGCGTAGCGGAAGCGAGCCAGCGTCGCCTCATCGTCGCTGTAGAAGGTTGTTACCAGCGCTGCACCTGCTTTGTACGCCCGCTCCGTGATGCGACGTACCAGGGGCAGAGCATCCAGAGATGCAGTGATCAGCAGTTCCTGCCCTGGCGCCAACCCTAGCCCTACTTCGATCGCTACGGAGGCCAGCCGATCCAATCGCGCAGCATGCCGCGTTGCGTTCTTCTTGGCGGTAGGTGCGACAGGGGCTGCTGCTGTGCTCATGCTGCGTCTCCTCGAACTACAGATATTCTAGGCGGTCTCTATGGGCTCACTCGCTCACGCCTGACCTATTGGCTGTAGCATACGTCCATGCCGAACCGACGCGCATTTCTGGGTGCCTCAACCGCCGCGCTACCTCTCATCGCAGGCTTCGCCTCTGCGGAACAAGGTCATCTGCCTAGTGTCGTCATCGATCCCGCTAGTGCAAAGCTGACCCATGAAAGTTACGGCGACCTCAGCATCTACTTCGACGGGTCCACAGAACAGCTCCGTGCGTTGACTGTTGGATGCCTTGTCTTAAAGGCGGGGATGGTGCCGCATCCTCCCCATCAGCATCCCGACGAAGAGATCATGCTGGTCACCGAAGGCGCCGGCGAGATCACCGTCGAGGCGAAGGCATATCCCGTCGGCCCCGGCTCAATGATGTACTGCAGTGGGCAGCGAATGCATGGCATTACCGCCGGACCGCATGGCCTCACCTTCTACTTTTATAAATGGAGAGCCTGAGCCTGGGCGCCAAAGCCACGCTCCGCTTGCTACAATCCGCCTGTCACCCGCCGATCTCGAATCAGGAGCCGACCCCATGTCTGAAGCCTTCGCCGCCTCGGAGTTTTTTGCCGCACTGGACGCCCGCATCGCCCGCTACGACCTGCTGCAGCACCCGTTCTATCAGGCATGGTCGAGAGGTGAACTGACCAGGGACGAGCTTCGCGAATACGCATCCGAGTACTGGCACCACGTCTCCGCGTTTCCGACCTATCTGAGTGCACTGCATAGCCGCCTGGAAGACGCGCCCCTGCGCCGGGTCGTGCTGGAAAATCTGGCCGACGAGGAAGGTCTGCCCGCCGGGCGCGCCCACAGCGATCTGTGGATGGACTTCGCCGCCGGGATGGGAGCGGATTCCGCTGCAGTGCGCGAGCGCAAGCTTCAGCCGTCGACTGCGGCTCTCATTGCCCATTTCCGCGATGCGATGCATGCCTCACCGGCAGCGGCACTGGCGTCGCTCTATACCTATGAGTCGCGCGTACCCGCCATTGCCCGCACCAAGGCCGAGGGACTGAAGCAGCACTACAGCGCCGATGCGGTGACTTCACGCTATTTCACCCTGCATCAGACCGCCGATGTGCACCATGCGAGTGTGTGGCGGAGCGCGATCGAGGCCGAACTGACCGCACATCCGGAAGAAACGGACGCCGCACTGGACGCCGCCGAGAGCACCGCAGCAGCCCTCTGGGATACGCTCAGTGGCGTCGAGCGCGAGCGCCAGCAGGCTCGCACGGTCCTCACGTAATCTCGCGGTCGTGCGCTAGCTGCTTTATGTCGGTGGACTCACGGAGAGTTGCACTTCGCATGTCACTGGCTGAAGCCGCGTCCTTGTGAAAACGCTTTATGTCGATGAACGATTCTCTGCCGCGCCTGCTACTCACCGATGCCGATGGCACTCGCACGCATCCGCTTCTGCATTTTCCCTTCACCCTGGGGCGCAGTGGCGAGTGCGATCTCTGCGTAGCCCATGCACAGGTCTCCCGGCGTCACGCATCGATCGAAGCGGAGCCGGACGGTTTGTACCTGAGCGACCTGGGCAGCCGCCACGGCACCTTGCAGAACGGCGAGCGAGTGGAGCGCGTCCGGCTTCACTCCGGTGACCGGATCACGCTGGGGCAATCAAGCGTCACGCTGGTCTTTCTCGACGGCCCGGCACACGACGAGACCTACGCGCGCCGGCACGATAGTGTCACCGGGGCCCGCGACCTATTGGACCGCGCCTCCGGGCAGGTCAGTGGCTCCGACCTGGAAAAGCTCTCGCTCTTTCTCGAGGCGGCCCAGCGATTCAACGGCACTCAGGTGCTGGATGATGTGCTCAGCACCATGATCGAATATGCGCTTCGGCTCACCAGTGCAGAGCGCGGCTTCGTTTTTCTCGGCGACGACATCCCATCGCTACAGCTCCGAATCGGCCGTGCCAGCGACGGCACTGTGCTCCTGGACGACTCGAAGATCTCCCGCTCCATTGTGCGCGACGCCGCGCATTCCGGCCTCGACTACATTCTTGGCGACGCCACGGGTGAGGGCGCCACCATCGGTCGCGAAAGCATCATCGCCCACGATTTGCGTAGCGTGATTGCGATCCCGCTGCGCCGCCGCAGCACCGGCACACTGCTCGGCATGCTCTATCTGGACAGCCGCCTCCAATCCTGCAACCTAAGCAGCGTTAGCCGAGAGATCCTGCGGGCGATCGCGACTGAAGCTGCGACGCTGGTGGAGAACGCGCGCATGCTGGAAGCGGAACAGGCCGCCGCGCTGATGCGCAAAGAGATGGACATTGCCGCGTCTATTCAGCAGCGGATCATCTCTTGCGATCTGCCCACCATTCCGGGCTTTGCGTTGCGCGCCCGCACGCTGCCGTGCACTGAAGTCGGCGGTGACTTCTACGACGTCATCAGCACGGACGATGGCTGCGTCGCCATCGTCGCAGACGTTTCCGGCAAAGGAATGTCGGCGGCGCTGCTCGCCTCCATCGTGCACGGGATGATGTACGCGCAGATCAACAGCGGCGCCTCACTGGTCGATGCCGTCAGCGCTGTCCATGCGTTTCTGTGCGCTCGCGTCTCCGGAACGAAATACGTCACCCTGGTCGCGCTCCGCTGCCGCTTCGACGGCTCGGCGGAACTGGTCAACGGCGGCCACGTTCCGCCGCTCCTGGTAGAACCGGATGGCCGCGTGAGCTCTATCGAGGATGGCGACATGCCAGTGGGCATGTTGCCGGAAGCCAGCTTTCACGCCATCCCACTCAGTCTGCCGGCGGGCGGCCGCATGGTTCTGTTGAGTGACGGCGTTAGCGAGTCGGAAAACCCGCAGGGTGAACAATTTACTGTGCAGCACTTCGAGCAGTACCTGTCGAATGACAACCCCATCGGGGCTGTCTTCGCTGCGGTCGACCGCTTCAGTGATGGCATTCCTCCGGCCGACGATCGCACCATGCTCACCATCGACCGGCTGGTCTGAAGTCAGACAATTTCGCGAGTCAGGCAATTCGCGAACGTCAGTATTGCCCGCTGATTCGCAGATGGCTGCGCACCGCCGCGAGGAATTTCTGCCTGGCCGCCGGCGATACGATCTCTTTCGCCAATGCGTCGCACATCTCGCGCAAGTTGGTCGTGCTGCTGGAGGCGCGCCGCACCAGCACCCCGGCGATTGGACCTACGTGCTCCGCCAGTTGCCGTGTGATCTCCGTCAACGACTCCGGCCGATGCGCGCTGGCCGACGGAGCAGAGCCCGATCCGGGCGCTTGCGGCACCGAATGCTGGGTCACGCGCACCTGCGAAACATCGCCCGCCGGCGTGGTGCGCAGGCCATCGTCCTCCAGAGCCTGAAGAAAAGTCTCCGCCGTCTGCCAGCGTTCCCGCGGACTCTTGGCCAGCGCACGCATGACCGCAGCCGACAGGGCTGCCGGAATCTTCGGATTGATCTGCGCCGGAGGGGTCGGCGTATGTTGCAAGTGTCCGGCAATCACCTGCATATGAGTGGCGCCCTCGACCGGCAGGCGGCCTGTGATCATCTCGTAGAGCGTGACCCCCACCGCATAGATGTCCGAACGTGCGTCATGCGGTTCGCCGGAGATATGCTCGGGCGCGATGTAGTGCATCGTGCCCACCAGTGCTCCAGTCGTGGTCAACCGTTGCTCGGGCGCGCCCAGCACAGTCGCCAGTGCCAGCCCGAAGTCCAGCAGCTTCACCTCGCCGGCCGGCGTGATCATGATGTTCGAGGGTTTGATGTCGCGGTGGACGATGCCGCGCGCGTGTGCGTAGCGCAAAGCCTCCAACACCTGCCGCGTGTAGCGCAGCGATTCCTCCAGCGTCAGTCCATTGGGCAGTCGCCGCCCCAGATCTTCGCCTTCTACGCATTCCATGATCATCACCAGCTCCTGCTGGTGTCGAAAAGCGGTGTGAAGCGTGGCGATATTCGGATGCTGCAGCGTAGCCAGCAGACGGATCTCGCGCACGAAGCGGTCCATCATCTCCTGCGCCTGAGAGCCGGATGCAGGCCCGGCCCGCAGCAGCTTCATCGCCTCAATGCGGTCGGAGATGGTGTGCCGCACACGGTACACCTCGCCCATGCCGCCATAGCCAAGCGTTCCGACGATCTCGTAATCGCCAATACGGGTTCCCGGTGTCCACGCCATCGAGAGCAGTTATACCGCGCTGCGGTGTTCTCGCTCAGGAAATCTGTGCTCCGGCAAACTACTCCATGCGGAGCGCCTCCATGGGTTCCACGGAAGCAGCACGGCGCGCAGGAACAATCCCGGCAGCGAGCGTGCAGAAGCACAGCATAAGAACGGCCCCTCCGAGTATGACGGGATCGAAGCGGCTCACTGCATAGAGCTGATGCGCAAGGGCACGGGCCGCCAGCAGCGCAAGCGGCACGCCGATGCAAAGACCTATGGCGACCTGCTTGAATGCGCCGGTGAGAACCATGCTCACGACGTTTCGTCGATTGGCGCCGAGGGCCATGCGGATGCCAATCTCGCCGGTCCGCCGCGTCACGTTGTAGGCGGTCACGCCGTAGAGACCAACTGACGCCAGCACCAGCGAAAGCAGACTGAAGAGACCGGTAAGGCGGGCGATCAGCCGTTCCTGGTTGTAATGAACAGATACCCGCTCGCTGTAGCTCTTCACACTATCCAGAGACAGATCGGGATTGATGCTGGCGAGAACGTCGCGGAGTGGCTTCTCGTAAGCCTCCGGGACGCCGGCCACATGGAGCTCAATGGATTGGGCGTACAAAGTTCCGGTTTCCAGTCGCTGGTAGCCGGAAGGCGCATACTGCGTAGTTTGTGCGAAGGGCAAAAAGAACATCGGGCGCGAAGTGGACGCGGGACTGCGGTATTTAGTGTTCCTGACTACGCCAACAATCTCGTAGTCGTATCCATGACCAGGCAAGGAAAGGCCGATATGTTTTCCGATTGCGGTTTGGCCCGGGAAGAATCGTTGGGCGAATGCTTCATCGACGACCGCAACGTGCTGCGATGCCTGCGTGTCCTGCCGTGTAATCGTCCGCCCGCTCAGCAGGGGCGTGCCGATTGTTTCAAAATAGTGCGGACCGACACGGCTGAGGGCTGTATCAACGTTTCCAATCCAGGACTCGGATCGGCCGCCGATCGAAATGTCCACCGTCAAGCAGCAGAGATTCTGCGGGCTGTTGAGCGAGAGGCTCGCACTCCGCACACCGGGAATCGCCTCCAGACGATCCTGCATCTGTTCGTATAAAGCTGGAAGCTGCTCGGGTCTATAACCGGCAGCCTTGAAGTTCAGGTTTGCAACCAGTCTTCCTTGCGTTTGGAAGCCCAGATCGGCGCTCTCCAGGTTCTTCAGGCTCTGGGTCACCAATCCAGCCACGGCAAGCAGCACGACAGAAAGGGCAGCCTGCACAATCACCAGCACATGTTGCGGCCGCGATGCACGACTCGTGCTGCTTCGGCTGCTTCCCCGCAGGCCATTCGACGGGTCGGCGTGTGTGCCTATCCATGCCGGCGCAACGCCGAACACGATACCTGTGAAGATGGAAAGCCCAAACGCGAAGCCGAGGATGGGAAGGGAAGGGGCGGCGTTGACAGGGATGTACGTTGCACCGCGAAAAGCAATCAAAACGATCGCTCGCGTTCCCGCGTAGGCGAGCAGCACTCCTGCCGCTCCGCCGATGAGCGAGAGCAAGACGCTTTCCGTCAGCACCGCGCGTATGAGCCGCCAGCGCGTTGCACCGAGCGATAGCCGGAGTGCGGTTTGATGCTCTCGTGCTGCGCTGCGCGCAAGCAGCAGGTTGGCCAGGTTTGCGCATGCGATCAGCAACACCAGCAGCGAAGCCGCCGAGAGGAGATAAAGCCCATATTCCGAATCGCTGCGGAACGGAGAAATGCCGGTGCCACCCGCTGTGAGCTGAATATGCTGATTCGCGATCTTTTGTTCGGCGTCATCCGTGCGTCCTTGGGAACGCAGCCAGTGCTGAAGGTCGATTGAGAGCTGCGATTGCACCTGCGCTGTTGTTGCACCCGGTTTCAGCCTACCGATGACATACAGCCACGCGTCGCCGGAGGAGTTCAGCAGAGACTTCGGCCCTAGCCCCTCAAATCGTGGCTGCTGACTGAGGGGAATCCAAAGCGCGGGCGGATAGGTAGTAAAGCGATCACCCAAGAAATCCGGAGGCGCAACGCCAACAACAGTTACCGCCAGACCATTGATCAGAAAGGTTGAGCCGACGATCGACGGATCACCAGCGTAATCCCGTTGCCATGCCTGATATCCCATCACAGCGACAGCGGGCGCTGCGGCTTCGTCGTCGGCGACATGGATGAGACGACCGATGGCTGGCTCGAGCCCCAGCGTCGCGAAGTAGTTACCTGAGACGTATTCGCCCGTGATGTTATGCGCTGTTTCCCTCGTATCCGCCCGCCGAATATTGAAGGAAGGCGTGCTGCCGGAAAAGGCGGCGATCTGATCGAAGAACGGATTCGTATCGTGCAGGTGCTTGTAAAAAGGATAGTCAAACGTGCCCCATGAACCCTGCAGGCCGCCCCACTCGCAGCAATAAAATTCTCCTTCACCGATACGATAGAGATGCTGCGGATCAGCAATCGGCAACTGCTTCAACATCACCGCGTGCACCAGGGTGAAGATGGCGGTATTGGCGCCTATTCCGAGTGCCAGCGTAAGCAGCGCAACGACGGAGAAGCCGGGACTCCGCAGCAACTGGCGCATGCCGTACCGCACATCCTGCCACAGTGACTCCGCCGCGGACTCCCATCCGGAAGAGCGCACCTTCTGCTTGACCGATTCCATGCTGCCCATCTGAACCCGTGCGGCACGCATCGCTTCCGGGTAGCTCATGCCGCTGCGCATTTTGTCCTGTGCAGCCGCTTCGAGGTAGCCAGTCAGTTCCTCATCCATCTCGCCGTTTCGTTGTTCTCGATGAAAGAGCGCTTTCAGCCCACTGATAAACCGTCGCACCAGACTCACAGGCATCCTCCCTCAGGCTTCGAGAATCCGTGCGATCGCGGCGATCTGGCGTCCCCACTCCCGCGTTTCGTCCTTCAGCGCTTTGCGCCCGCTTTCAGTCAGCAGGTAATACTTGGCGCGGCGGTTGTTCTCCGTCGCACGCCACTCCGCCTTGATGCGGCCTCCGCGTTCCAGTCGGGTCAGGGCAGGGAACAGCGACCCCGGATTCACCGAGAAGACCCCATTGCTGACCTGCTCAATGCGGATGGCGATGCCATAACCGTGCATGGCTTCGAGTGCGAGCGTTTTCAGAATGAGCATCTCGAGTGTGCCCTGGACGAGATCACTGGATTTTCCAGCCATTGCGCTGTTCTCCTCTTGTTAATCAAGAGGAATAATGAAGGTCGTACCTCTAGATTGTCAAGAGGAGAGGAAAATGCTCATACGCGGTCTGAACCAGCTTCCGCCGGGTAGTAGAGCCGGTAGAGATGCTCAGGACATGGGCCATGCGGCGTGGATGTCGCCGGAACCACATCCGCCTCAACCCACAAATGGCTAGAAGTGTTGCTCGCCAGGAACGCCCGGAGGGCCTTAAACTAAAGAGTTATGGCCGCCACCGAGATCTCTACTGTCATCCTTCCGCTTGCCCCCAGCGGCGAGTTCCGCAACGAACCCTTCGTCGATTTCAAATCGAGCGCGAACGAGCACGCGATGAAGGCGGCGCTAGAACGCGTGGGCGGCATGCTCGGCCACGAATACGAACTGATTATCGGGGGTGAGCGGGTACGCGCTGCGAACAAGATCCGCTCGCTCAACCCGGCCAGGCCATCGCAGGTGGTAGGCATCCATCCGGAAGCTGGGATCGAGCATGCCGAACAGGCGCTCGCGGAAGCACTCAAGGCATTCGAGAAGTGGCAGTTCGTTTCGCCGGAGCAGCGAGTCTCTCTGCTGCTGCGCACAGCTGCTCTTATTCGCGATCGGAAATTCGAATTCTGCGCCTGGCTCACCTACGAAGTTGGAAAGAACTGGGCGGAAGCCGATGCCGATGTGGCAGAGACCATTGACTTCCTCGAGTTCTACGCCCGCGAGGCTCTGCGCCTGGCCAATGCCGAACCTCCGATCCAGTATCCTGGCGAGCGCAACCGTCTGCTCTACATCCCGCTCGGCGTGTGCGCAGTAATCCCGCCGTGGAACTTCCCCTTCGCCATCATGGCCGGAATGACCGCCGCTGCCATCGTGTGCGGCAACACGGTCGTCCTCAAGCCCTCAAGCGACGCGCCCACCATCGCTGCGCGATTCCTGGATGTGCTGGAAGAGGCCGGCATGCCGCCCGGCGTCGTGAACCTGGTGCAGGGCGGTCCCGAAGTTGGACGCGCTCTCGTCGAGCATCCGAAAACCCGCTTCATCGCCTTCACTGGCTCAAAGAAAGTTGGCCTCGAGATTCATGAGCGCGCTGCAAAAACGCAGCCGGGCCAGCTCTGGATCAAGCGCACTGTCCTGGAAATGGGTGGCAAGGATTCCATCATCGTCAGCTCGGACGCGGATATCGATGCCGCCGTCGAAGGTGTCGTGGCTTCAGCCTTCGGCTTTAACGGCCAGAAGTGCTCGGCCTGTTCTCGCGCTATCATCGAAGACCCCATCTACGACGCCTTTCTCGAACGCATCCAGGAGCGGGTCGCGCAAATCAAGATTGGCGATCCGGTGAACAACGTCTACATGGGCCCCGTGGTGAACGAGACCGCAATGAAGCGGATCCTTGACTACATCGAGATCGGCAAACGTGAAGGCCGCCTCATTGCCGGTGGCAAGCAGGCCGAGAATGCGGAGGGCGGCTATTACATCCAGCCGACAGTGATTACCGATGTCGCGCCGACTGCGCGCATTGCACAGGAAGAGATCTTCGGCCCCGTGCTGGCGATCATTCGCGTGAAGAACTTTGAAGAGGCGCTCGAGGTTGCGAATAACACCGAGTATGGTCTCACCGGATCTGTCTACAGCGCAGATCGGCGCAAGCTCGATCATGCAACCCACGTCTTCCATGTCGGGAACCTCTATTTCAATCGCAAGAGCACCGGCGCAATGGTGGGCGCGCATCCCTTTGGCGGCTTCAACATGTCCGGAACCGACTCAAAAGCCGGCGGCCCCGACTATCTGCTGCTGTTCACGCAGGCAAAGTCTGTGGCGGAGAAACTGCGCTAACGATCGGGTTCCACCAGAGGATGGCGCATTCCTCGAACTCCGAGTTATTGCCGTGTCCTCGGGTCGCTGAGCATCTGTAATTGCTGCTCATGGGATCCGACATATCGCTATCGGACCTCGTCAATTTCGGCGAATTGATAGCTTCCGAGTGCCGGCTATGTGGGAGCCAAATTCTCAGCGGATAGTATGATGTTTCAAACCAATAACAACAATGATAAAGTTCGAAAAATTAAACCGGGCTACGCTTTCGGTCTGCATCCTCAGTTCAGCGGCGCTGCTCATCTCCGGTGCAGGTGTCCTATTCGCGCCAAACAACGGTGACCGCGCTTTTACGGTGGCGTTGAACTCCTTCACACACCGCTTTTTCTGGTTCGACGCCGCGTGTCATTCCATTTCGGAAAACACCATGTTTTCCGGCATGATCTTTGCTGCGCTTCTTTGGTATTGCTGGTTTTCTTTTCCTGACATTCAGAGCCGGCATAAGAATCTATCGGGAACCATCGCCTCGGCAATTGCCGCAATGCTCAGTCGCACAACGCAACTGATATTTCCGAGCCGCGCACGTCCCTTTCAGGACCCCTCTTTACATCTGAAGCTTCCATTCACCATCAAGGTGGATTCACTCAGGCACGTTGCGTCATCCTTTCCCAGCGATCATGCCGCACTCTATTTCGCTCTGGCGGCAACTATATTTACTGTGAACCGAAAGATCGGGTATTACTCGTTTGCATTCGCTCTTCTGTTGGATGTTATTCGCATCTATCTCGGTTTTCACTATTTGTCTGACGTAATCGGGGGAGCGGCCCTGGGAGTGTTGTGTGTGTGCGTGGCGCAAAACCTGAGAGTCGTCTCACTCACCAAGCGCTTGTCAGCTATCTATCAGGCTCCGAGTCCTGCATTTTATGCTGTGGCGTATTGCGTAACCTACAGCATCTCGACCATGTTTTATGATGTGCGTCTTATCGCGTCGCAACTAGCGCACATCATACGGCGCTGACTCAACGATCCGAAGATTCGGCATCGCTGCATTCAGACAAGCGCTGATCATCGGCACCAGCCAGGCGGAGCGCCTCATCCGCGCCATGTGATCGGTTTCGGGGAGCACGGCGAGTCGGGCGTGTCCGTTCGGGGCGTGCATAGTGAGCCGCCGCGTCCGGTGCCACCTTAGATCGAATTCGTAGAACGTATTGCGAATACTCACGGATTCCACTATTCCGGAAGCAGAATCGGTTTCGTCCATGCCTGCATACCTCTTCTTGCCGTTATGCGCAGGGGGCTGGTGGCCCGGCCAGCTTCCGCGCGAAACAAAAGCCCTCCTTGCGGAGGGCTGTTTTGAAGGGCCGAAGTGTTGCTCTGTGCGCTTTTGATCTTATGCGCTGCGCATCTGTAATGTGCTGGTGGCCGCTTGGATACCGTTCGCCGCTGGCGCCGGTGCCTGCAGGCCGTTCACCGCTTCGGCTGCCGCGGCGGCCAGAATGCGGTGATGAATCGTAAAGAGTGCGAGCTCCAGCCGGTCGGAGACGCCGGTCTTGTCATATACCGAGCGGAGATAGTTCTTGATCACCTGCTCGGTGGTGCCGAGCCGCTGCGCAATCTCCTTGTTCTTGCAGCCCTGGACGATGAGTGCAACGATCTTCATCTCCTTCGGCGTCAGACGGTCGCGCACGCGCGCGCCCACTGCGTCCTCATCCTCGTTATGTCCAGCATCGGCCGGCCGCTGCACGCAGGTCAGCCCATGGATCACCTTGTGCACGCAGTCCACCAGCGCAGCGCCGGTGGTATTGCGGTAGACCACACCACGCACGCCCTGGGCGGTGTAGGAGGAGGCGGACTCGCCATTCTCTGCGATCACGACGGCCCGGCTGCCGGCTGTTTTGATCCGGTTCATGAAGTCAGCCATGTCCGGGCGAAGTGCCGACGCGAAGACCACAATCGAAGAACGGTAGGTGTCCACTGCCAGTACCATCCGCGCCATGTCGCTACACTGTGCGGCTACGCGGAAGTCCTCTTCGCCCGCCAGCACCTTTGCGATGCCTGCGCGGAAGATCGCCTGATTGTCACCTAGAATGATCTTATTCATTGCGCCTCGTTTTACTAAGCCCCTTTGCCGACAGACTGGAGTGCGCAATTCACGTATCCACCCCGCTGAGACAACCGTCTCGCACAAGAGTTTCGTCTCTTAAGTTCCCACAACGATGCGCTGTCACCAAGACTTATCGGCAGATTTCGGCAAAACTTTTCTATGCTGCTCGTGAACTGCTCATGGAACGCTCGCTTTTTTCTCGTCATCGCGGTCGTCCGGTCGTTCCTTTTGCTGCAATGTTGCCCTTTAAAGATCAGTGATAGACCCAGGAGCGACAACCCCACGATAGTGTTACGGGAGTGTGGCTTAGAGCAGATCTGGGCTCTGACATCTTTGCATCCTGCGTGTTTTCAACGCCGCTGTCACACATCGTTTGTATACACGTGCCCTCTACAACAGCCATCGCAGCCGTGCTGCAACCTCAGCCGCCAAGGCACTACACTAAAGGGGCAGTCGTGTTTCGCCTCCTCGAATGGAGGGCAGAACGCTTGAGGAGTCGATGAGCAAGCCAGTCATTCTCGCAATAGATGATGATGTCAGTGTGTTGGAGGCCGTAGTGCAGGATCTGCGGCGCCGCTATGCCGGGAGCTACCGTATCCTGCGCGCCAACTCCGGACAAGCCGCGCTCGATCTGGCCAGACAATTGAAGCAGCGCTCGGAGTCCGTGGCGCTCTTCCTCTCGGATCAGCGCATGCCGGGTATGAACGGGACTGAGTTTCTCGAGCGTTCCATCGAGATCTTTCCCGATGCCAAACGCGCTCTGCTGACTGCCTACTCTGATACCGAGGCCGCAATCCGTGCCATCAACGCGGCGCGCATTCACTATTACCTCACCAAGCCGTGGGACCCGCCGGAGGACAAGCTCTATCCGGTGGTCGATGACCTGATCGAAACCTGGTGCGAGACCCACAAGGCTCCTTTTGAAGGCCTCAGGGTCGTGGGCGCTCGTTACGCGCTGCGCGATCACAACGTCCGCCAGTTCCTTACCAGAAACTATGTTCCCTACGTCTGGCTCGACATTGAAAACTCGCCAGAAGCGCAACAACTGCTGGAACAGAACAACCTCACAGACGCGAAACTGCCCGTGCTCTTTTTTCAGGATGGCAGTTACCTCGAGCAGCCGGAACAGGGGCAGCTGGCTCAGAGAATTGGTTTGCGCACGCAGCCCTCTCAGGATGTCTACGATCTGGTGGTAATGGGGGCGGGGCTCGCCGGCCTCGCCGCGGGCGTCTATGGCGCGAGCGAGGGGCTGCGGACCCTGCTCATTGAGCAGGAAGCTCCGGGCGGCCAGGCGGGCACGAGCTCTCGTATCGAGAACTACCTGGGCTTTCCCACGGGCCTGAGCGGTGCGGAGCTGGCCCAGCGGGCCTACCAGCAGGCGGTACGATTCAACGTTGAGTTCCTATCCGGCCGCGCGGCATCTCTCCGCTCCGATAAGGGGTATCACTTCATCTGCATGGGCGATGGCCGCGAAGTCTCCGCGCAGACCTGCCTGATTGCCACCGGCGTAGACTGGCGGCGGCTGGATGTTGCTGGTGTAGAACAACTTACGGGCGCGGGTATCTACTATGGCGCAGCCCTCGCCGAGGCCCGCTCCTGCAAAGGCGAGGAGGTCTTCCTGGTTGGGGGCGCCAATTCCGCGGGCCAGGCAGCCATGGAGTTCAGCAAATATGCGCGCCGTGTTGTCATCCTGGTACGTGCTGCATCCCTCGAAAGCAGCATGTCGAAATACTTAATCGATGAGATCGCTCGTGAATCCAATATTGAGGTGTGGACAGGCTCGAAAATCGTCGAGGCAATAGGCGACGGCCGTCTCCAGCAACTGCGTATCGCACGGCCTGATGGAGAGGAAACTGTAAATGCCACGGGGCTGTTCATTTTCATCGGTGCGGAGCCGAAGACGGACTGGCTTCCGCAGAACGTGCTGAAGGATGAACGAGGGTTTGTCTTGAGCGGAAATGACCTGAAGCGGTGCCAGCAGTTCACGCGGCAGTGGCAGTTACAACGCGATCCATATCTGTTGGAATCGAGCGTACCCGGGGTCTTCGTTGCCGGGGATGTTCGCCACGGGTCCATCAAGCGCTGTGCCTCCGCCGTGGGCGAAGGGTCCATTGCCGTACAGTTCATCCATCAATACATGGCAGCCCGTTAAGTGCCGCAAGGAAAGGAAATAGGCGCACCTTCACCCAGCATGAGCAGTGATCAAACCAGCCTTCGCATCCAGCGCGTTCCCTCGGAGACGCTTTTCCCCGAGCTGTCAAAGGTTCCCGTTTTCGCAGAGATGCAACTGGAGAACCTTGAATGTCTCGGCACAGTTGAGCTGATAGAGGCGGAGGCTGGGGCAGAGATTGTGCCGCCGGGGTCTGCCTGCGACGGATTTTACGTCGTGCTCCAGGGTGAAGTGGAAGTTCGCAAGGAGGGCAAGCCGGGAGAGCCGCTGCAGATCTTCCCTCAGATCGCCGGCGAATCTTTTGGTGAGATGCCGCTGCTGAAGGGCGTGCAGTCCACCTACGCGCTTATCGCCACAACGGCATCGCGTCTGGTCCGCTTCGACGAGGAATCCTTCTGGCAGCTCATGTTCTCCTGCCCTCGTGTGCGTGCCGCGATACTGGGCAACATGGCGCGGCGGCTGGAGTCCTATCAAGCCAACGCCGTCCACCGCGAAAAGCTGGCGTCCCTTGGAACCCTGGCTGCGGGCCTCATGCACGAGCTCAACAATCCTGGTGCCGCGGCATTGCGGGCTGCCTCGCAGCTTCGAGAAAACCTTGCCCGCATGCAGGAGATCGGCTTGCGCTTCACCAGCAGACCGCGCACCCAGGAGCAGTTGGACTGCATGAACTTCCTGCAACAGCAGGCCATGCGCCGCGACTGCTGCGTACTCATGGGCTCGCTCGAGCAATCGGATCGCGAGGAAGCCCTGGCCGAATGGCTGGAAAAGGCGGGAGTCGAAAATGCATGGCGCATCGCTCCCGGACTCGCCGAAATGGGCATGGATGCCGATCGGCTCGCGTGCACGCGCAAGGTCTTTGAGGGCCAGGACCTCTCCGACACGCTCAACTGGCTCGAGTCCGTCATCTCGAACATCCAGCTCGTCTCAACCATCGAATCCAGCATCGCGCGCGTCACCGACCTCGTTGTTGCTGTGAAGAAGTATGCCTATGAGGGCAAAGGCGTCGGTACATCGTTGAATGTGCACGAGAGCCTGCACAGCACGCTGATCATTCTCGGGCATAAGCTGCGCCACAAGGGCATCGTGCTGCGTAAGCACTTCGCATCCGAGCTGCCGGCACTCGAGAACGCCGCACCCGGTCTGAACCAGGTCTGGACCAACCTGCTCGACAACGCCATCGATGCTTCGCCGCAGGGTGGCGAGATCGCAATCAGCACGCGGCGAGATGGAGATCGTCGCATTGCCGTCAGCTTCGCCGACCGGGGCTCCGGCATTTCTGAAGAGGACCAGAAGCATATCTTCGAGCCCTTCTTCACCACCAAGCCGGTCGGCAGTGGCACGGGCCTGGGCCTGGACATTGCGCGTCGCATCGTGGAGTCGAAGCACGGTGGCGAAATCTCGGTCCGCTCCAGTCCAGAAGGGACAGAGTTCACCGTCTACCTGCCAATTCTTAGCCTACCTAACGATGGCGATTCATCTGCTGCAGAGCAAGCTGCGAAGCCGCGCGAAGCGGCACCTGCGAAGTAGCCAGGGGGGCTGGGCGGTCTGCCCAAAAACCATAAGGAGGAGGGTTCATCTAGTTAGATGCGGATTCGACCTGTTTCCTACGCCTTAGAGAATCATCGGGCAGTTTCGTCTCGGTTCTGATGGGCTTCAAATGAAATAAGCCAACTCTTCAGAGGCTCATTCCTTAGTTCCCTCTGCCTATCCTTTTCGGCCGCTGCTGCGAGCCTCCGTGCGGTTGCTTCATTTGCACGGGAACGGCTAATCATGTCCGACAGTCCGGCGAGGGCACGGACTGCGAAACCAATCCCGTACAGAATCGCCACGATCTTGAAGAAGCCCGCTACCATTGGCCCTCTATCCTACCAACCAGTTCCATTTGGCGAAGTGAACTAAGGTGAGCATTTGGAGGAGCGCGTAATGTCTCTTTACTACGGCGTTAAATGTCTCACTTGCGAGGAGTTCGTCAAACTTGGGGATCAGAAGCCTGACGAACCAATGATTACGTACCTTGCACCTTTAGACCCTGTGTCATGCGCCTGCGGATCATCGCATCTGTACGGTTCTTCAGATGTTATAGATGAGCAGTTCTCATTTTTAAATCCTTCGCCGGAATGAAATTGAGAGATGCAAATCGCTTGCCGCGTTTGCCCTTCAATTCCACCACATAGACAAGATCGGAGATGGTGCTAACGCTGACGGACTTCTTCTCGTCGATTTCGATGACTTGATGCGCTCGCCGGGATTGCTTACGATAAACCGGCTTCTTGGTATCGATCAGTTCACCGATCGGAACACCTTAGCAAGTTCTCTAGCGGGAAGCGTCCTGCGTCAGGCGCTCCCAATTGCCGTGAGCAAACAGCTCCTTCTCTTCAGGCGAGAGCGATGCTTCGTTCAAGAAGGATCGTCCCGCGCCGCCCGGCCGATACTGGTAGGGATAATCGGTGGAGAAGAGAATGCGCCCTGGTCCAACAATCTCAAGCGTGCGCTGCAGGTAAGGCTGGCTCCACATCCCACTTGGCGTCACGTACAAATTTTTCCGGATGTAGTCGGCGACGGGCTGTTGGAGCTTCGCGACACGCGCGAGTGAGTTGAGCCGTTCAAGATAAAAGAGAATCACCTCGCCCCAGTGACCGAGGATGATCTGCAGATCAGGGTATCGATCGAAGATGCCCGCAAGCATCAACCGTACAAACTGGATGCCCGCCTCGTAGTGCCATCCCAAAGCGAAGGTCGCAAACGCGGTGTCAATCAAGTCTCCAAATCCGGAGTAATAGACCTCCCTCACAGCGCGTTGCGGAATTTGCGGATGGATAAAGAGAGGAACCCCGAGCTTTGCAGCGGTTTCGAAGATAGGCAGGAAGTCTGGGTGATCGAGGTTCTTGTCGCGCGTGCGGCCACAGAGCATCGCACCAGCGAATCCGAGGTGTTGCACGCTTCGCTCAAGTTCAAGCGCAGCATCTTCCGGTGCGGCGGTCGGCAACGTGGCGAAACCCCGGAAGCGTGTGGGATAGTTCGCTATCGTGGCGGCCACCAGATCGTTGGTGCGGCGCGCCAGAATGACGCTCTTTGCCGGTTCGAGATTGTGCAGGGCTGGCGTGGTCACGGAGAGAACCTGTACATCGACTCCGCTCTCGTCCATCAGCGCTATGCGCCCTTGCCCGAGATCGTCTAGTCGTTCTTCGATCTCTCCCAAATCGAACCTGGCCGTACCCTCCTGCCCGATCGCAGACGCTGCCCATGCCGCACGTATCTCAGCGGTTAAAAAGTGTTCTTCAATTGCAATCAGCTTCACAGTTCTGTCTCTTTTCTCTGATCAGTCTGGCGGAGAGGTGGGTTTATTTCGCACGCCATAAGCGAGTCAGCGGACCGCCCGCGCCTTCGAGAGGATCGGTTGGCGGGAAGGGCAGCGACGCCATCCTCGCGGTAGCTTTGGCGTCTGGCGCGTTCCGGCAAATATCCCAGGTCTGCCCGCGCGGATAGGCCCCGACTACGAGAAAGTCGGCGCTCTCCTCTAATCGGCAATGGCCTGTTCCGGTCGGCAGCACGGCGAGATCACCGGCGCGAACAACAACCTCGTGACCGCCAGGGCCGCCCAGCATCAGCCGTGCCTCGCCGCCTGCGAAGCCGAGTACCTCGTGCGCGGTCGAATGGTAGTGATGGAAGTCGTAGACGCCGTTCCGCCACTGCGCGGGCCAGCCGTTGCGCTCAAAGATTTGCT
Source organism: uncultured Acidobacteriaceae bacterium (assembly GCA_963737035.1). Taxonomy (GTDB): domain Bacteria; phylum Acidobacteriota; class Terriglobia; order Terriglobales; family Acidobacteriaceae; genus KBS-83. The sequence continues at coordinate 49,548 of CAVTRJ010000016.1, forward strand.
CGAACTGCAGAGCCGCATCATCGCCCGCGGAGTGCATCACACCGCGATAAAGCAGCACCGGAAGGTGCTCGTTGTTCGGCATCCAGCCGTTGCGCGAGAGCCGCAGAATTTCCGGATCGCGTGCGCCGCCGCTGCCGCCGCCGGTGACCTCACCCTCGCGCGCATCGGCGAATGCCCTGACGGAACCAAGCCCCAGCGCACCGAGCATTGCTGTGAAAGCACGTCTATCCATTTTCTGGTCCCTCCGCATACAGCTTTGGACTCAGCCGGTGGCATCGAGGCTGCACGAAGTCAGTCCAGAAGCCGGAGAATCGCTTAACGCTCTTGCCGCGAGCGAAATCGCGCGACCTTGTTGCGGTTGCCACAGGCTTCCATGCTGCACCAGCGACGGCGATGCGCTTTGGTGCGGTCATAGAACCACAAAACGCAGTCCGGCCCTTCACAGGCTCGCACCAGGTTGAAGTCCGCCGTCGCCAGGAACTCCGCAGCAGCCTCTGCCAACGGCGCCAGCAGTGCCTCAGGCGTTGGCGCTTCATACTGGCGCACGACCGAGAGACCGGCCGCCTTTGTCCTGCTCAATTGACAATGGCTGCTTCCCTTGGCCAGGAACTGGTTCAGCGGCTTCAGGTCCAGTCGTTCCACATTGAGCCGTTTTTGCGCCTTTCTCGCGGCCACCAAGGTGCGGACGATATCCCGCAGCCGGCGAGCGGCTGCGAGCAGTTCCCCGCGCCGGAAATGCGCAGCGGTTTTCGTTTCTGTCAGACCGGTCCGGCCCAGCCAGGTGAGCACGTCATCATCGCTCTGCCATACGTCCACGAGTTCGCTTTCGAGGCGCACAATCGTGTTCAGCAGGTCCATCGCCGGATGATCGCCTATGAAGAGCGCGTCGACGGGCTGCGAGGCAGAACTTGCAGCCGGTCCAGTCATATGGGCCTTTCGCCGAAATTTACTTCGATCTTTTGAGTCTCGTTCACCCTTCGCTCCATCTGAGTTTCAGTAACCTGTATAAATTAATTATACAGGTTACGCAGGCCAAGCGAGTGCTTGCAGTCATCAAACGAACACCCAAAGGAGTCCACATGCCGATTTCCGTATCGTCCGCCACCGCCGCTCCCACTGAGAAGTATCTCTCCATCCACTCGGTCGAAGTGGATGGTCTCAAGCTCTTCTATCGCGAAGCCGGATCTGCCAATGCTCCGGTGCTGCTGCTACTGCACGGCTTCCCGACCTCGTCGCTGATGTTCCGCGAGCTGATGCCGCGCCTGGCGTCCAACTACCGCGTGATCGCACCCGACCTGCCTGGCTTCGGCTTCACCGAAGTGCCACCCGAGCGGAAGTACACCTACAGCTTCCAATCGCTGGCGACGACTATCGACGCGTTTGTCGAAAAACTTGGCCTAAGCCGCTTTGCGATCTACATCTTCGATTACGGCGCGCCGGTCGGATTGCGGCTCGCCCTGGCGCATCCGGAGCGCATCACCGCCATCGTTTCGCAGAACGGGAACGCATACGAAGAAGGCCTTGGCGAAGCAGCGTGGAACCCGGTGCAGAAGTATTGGCGTGAGCCTACGCAGGAGAATCGCGATGCACTGCGCGCATTCCTGACGCTCGACAGCATTCGCTGGCAGTACACCCATGGCGTACCGCAGCCGGAGCGCGTGGCGCCGGAGACCTATACATTGGACGCGGCTTTGATAGCGCGGCCCGGCAATCAGGAGATTCAGCTCGATCTCTTCGGCAACTACGCCACCAACGTGGCGCTCTATCCTGAGTTCCAGCGCTACTTCCGCGAGCGCAAGCCGCCGCTGCTTGCTATCTGGGGCAAGAACGATCCCTTCTTCATTCCACCGGGCGCTGAGGCTTATCGCCGCGATAATCCCAATGCAACCGTGACGCTGCTCGATGCTGGACATTTTGCGTTGGAAACGCATGTGGACGAGATCGCTGCGGCGATCGATGAATTTCTGAGTCGAAGCGTTCGCTGACCGGCAGGCCTGACCGGCAGCCTGAATCACAGTGGCTCACGCTCATGACGACGAGCGTGAGCCGCTATATCTTTCGTTCAGATTCTCGCCACAGGTCCGATCACATTCCAGTGAATGGCGAACCAGCACAGCACCGCACACGCCAGGGCGACCAGTGAATACTTGACCTTGGTGATGCTCCGCAGCTCAGTGCGCCAGATCCGGACTCCCGAGATGATGGCGAAGACGCTCAGCAGCAAGGCCAGCGCTGTTACTCCGTTGATGAGATAGAGGTACTTGTTCCATGCCGCGTTTGGGGGCATGAGGTCATCGCCGTTGGCAGCGAAGAAGATGAAAATCGTTGCAAACATGGTTACCCAGATCCATGCTGCAACCTGGGAAGCCAAGGGCAGCCAGCGCGTTCCCGTCTGCGGTGCCGGCCTGGGCCGCTTGCGCAGGAAGATCCTTCTGGCCAGCCGGCTCAGCGATGCCGCGATGACCATTGCGAGCACCAGCAGGCTGGCACCGACGACCACTGAAACGAATCGATCGTTTTCATACCAGGTCACGCGCTGCGCTTGCACGCCAGGAAAATCGCCGGCAAGCCGCGCGATCTCCCCCTCGCTATTCCGTATGGCGAAGAGCCGCCGCTGGCCGTCTATCTCCTGCCACAGGTCCTTGTTTATTGGCTTCCATTTGATGGTGTGGCCACGCAGATCTTTTGTGTCAGCGACCTGCAGGACGCCATCTTTGTTGACGGTTGCCGTTCGCTGTTCAAAGAGGTTTGCAAGCTTTAGCTTGGTGCTGTCGGAGCGTCGCGTGCTCTCGTAGGTTCCTTCGATTGCTTGCAGCTCCTGGCGCGGCAGCCGAATGAAGCTTTGTTTGGTGTCTGCAGGGAAATAGCGATCGGAAAACATGTTGATCATCTCGGGCCGCGGCTGCTCAGCGCCGCCGGCTGAGTTGTAGGAGATGAAGAGCACAACCTTTTGCGCCGGTTCCACGAAGAACAAGCTATGGAACGCAATCAGGTCGCCCTCATGACCAATCCAGCGCAGATTGTTGCGCCATGTCTGATAGAAGCCCATGCAGATCGGCGGCATCTGATCGCTGGCGCGGAACTGCGGGGTCCACATGGCTGCCAGCGTCTCCGGCTTCAGGATGCGCGCGCCGTCCAGCTCGCCTCCGTTCAACAGCGCAGCGCCAAAGCGCCCCATGTCAGCAGCCGTTGAGGAGATTCCGCCGGCGCCCACGGGATTGAAGATCTCGAACCCGACAGGCGGCTTCTCCGTGTTCTGGCGGTATCCCGCAGAGGGCGCATTGGCTAGCGCTTTGGGCGGGGGCTGGTAGAAGGTCGAGTGCGTCATGCCCAGCGGCGCGAAGATGTGTTTCTGCGCATACTGCTCGAAGGGCTCGCCGCTCACACGCTGCACAATGTAACTCGCCAGCCCCACGCCGTAGTTGGAATAGGCAGGGACCGTACCCGGCGCGAACAATCGCTTCGGTTGGTTTGCGATCAGAAAATCGCGAAGGGAAACGGCCATTTTTGGATTTGTGAGGATGATGTCGCGGCTTTCTTCTTCGAAGCCGCCGGTATGGGTCATCAGATTGCGCAAGGTCACCGGCTTTCCGAAGGCCGGCGCGATCTGAAAGTCCAGATACTTGTTCACGTCGGTATCGATGTCCAGCTTGCCCTGTTCCTGAAGCTGCATCACGGAAACCCAAGTAAAGAGCTTTGAAATCGAAGCGAGACGGAAGATCGTCGTGTCCGGATCAACGGGCTTTTTCCCTTTCACTTCCGCATACCCGTATCCCTTCTTCAGCAGAATGTCCCCGTCTTTCATTACCAGCACAGACGCGCCCGCGATATCGGACCGCTCCAGCTGCATCGGAACGATGCCATCGAAAAACGACTCGAGGTCGGCCGCCGTGAGGGGATGGCTGTTTGCCGGAATTGTAGGCACCTGTTTCGCCCCTGCGCGCTCGGTCTGCGGTGCCGGCGGGACCACGCTTTTCGGCACCTGCGCCGGCGCTGAGAGCAGGGCCATCAAGGCCACAGGAAGAGCTGAGAAGCGAAACAGTGACACGGTGGGCTCCTGAAGTTTGCGGGATGTCGATTGGGGGTGAGCCATTCTAGCAACCGTCCCCAGAAATGCGGGCACTGCTGTACGACAATGGAAGTGATGACTGGCGTCCGCACCGGTGTCCGTATAGACAAGTGGCTGTGGGCAGCGCGCTTCTTCAAGACCCGCGCGCTGGCCGCCCGCGCCTGCGAGCTCGGCCGCATTGTCTCCAACGGAAACGAGGCGAAGCCGTCACGCGAGGTCCACGCGGGCGATCGCCTGCACATCCGCACAGAAGCAGGAGACTTCCATGTGGAGGTGCGCGCGGTCAGCGAAATTCGTGGACCGGCGGCCGTCGCGCAGACGCTTTATCACGAGACGGACGAGAGCCGCGAGCTTCGCCAGAAGCTGGCCGACGAACGGCGGGCCGCGATGCAGCAGGGCCTGATCCGCGAGGGCAAGCCATCGCGCCGCGATCGCCAGGAGCTGAACCGCATGCGCGGGCGCTTGTGATATCGCTCTTCTGGGAAGCAGGCGTTGCGATATGCTGCCGGAATGATGATCCGTGCAGCGTTGCCCGGCGACATTCCGCATGGCGATATTCCACACATTGTCGCCATCGAGCAGATCCCGGAATTTCGCAGCTACATCGGCTCCTGGACCGCCGAGCAGCATCGTCGCGCGATGGCTGATCCAGATACGGAGTACTTCGTTGCTTCCGGCGAAGATGGCACCGTGCAAGGCTTTGCGATTCTGCAGGGAATCCAATCCGAGCACCACTCCATTCTTCTCAAGCGGATTGCCGTCCGCACGCCGAACCGTGGGATTGGCAGGCTTCTGCTGGATCACGCGTTATCGCGGGCGTTCCAGCATCATGGTGCGCACCGGTTTTGGCTGGATGTCTTCGAGACCAATGGACGCGCGCGCCGCGTGTACGAGGCATACGGTTTTCGCTACGACGGCGTGATGCGCGAGGCGATCCTGCTCGACGGCGAATACCACACGCTCGCGCTCATGTCGCTGCTCGACCGCGAGTACACGGCTAGTCAACAGCGTGGCGCAGATGCGGTTACCTCCGCTCTTCGCTCCTGACGCCTCATACTTTCCCGCGCTTCTGCCGATAAATACCGTGGCGGCGCTTCCCCCACGCTCGCCCATCCCTTTCGAGCGGAGTCTTCGCGTGTTTGCCATCCTTGGAATACTTGTCGTTTTCGGTGCTGTACTGGGTGGCTACCTTATGGAAAAGGGCAACCTGCTGGTGCTGGTGCAACCGGCGGAGTTGCTCATCATCGGCGGTGCTGCCCTGGGCACGCTGCTCATTGCCAATCCGATGCACATCCTCAAAGGCATCGCCTCCGGCGTGGGCGCGGCCTTCGGGTCCTCGCGTCACGGCAAGGCCCGCTATCTGGAGACGCTGCGCATGATGTTCGGCGTGCTCACCAAAGCGCGACGCGAGGGCAACCTGGCCATCGAGCAGGATATCGAGGTGCCGCAGGAGAGCAAGCTGTTTGCGGAGTTTCCTGCATTTCTCAAGGACCACCACACCCGCGATTTTGTCTGCGACACACTGCGCATGATGATCACCGGAGGCGTCGAGGCTTTCGACATCGACCAGATGATGGAGCTGGACATGGAAGTGCAGCACCACGATGCGAACCTACCCATCTCTGCACTGACCACGGTTGCGGATGCGCTTCCCGGCCTGGGCATCGTCGCCGCGGTGCTCGGTGTCGTCATCACCATGGGCGCGCTGGGCGGGCCGCCGGCAGAGATTGGTCACAAAGTCGCGTCTGCGCTGGTGGGCACCTTCCTCGGAATCCTGCTGTGTTACGGACTTGTCGGTCCGATCGGCGCGAAGATGTCGAAGTCCGCCGACGAGGAGCGCTGCTTCACCCACGTCTTGCGCGTGCTCATGCTCTCTGCTATCAAAGGCACCCCTCCGCAGATCGCAATCGAAATCGGACGCCGCGCCATTCCACTGCACGTGCGGCCCACCTTCGCCGAGGTGGATCAGGTCTGCCGCGGCGGCGGTGTACCTGCCGCACCGGCGGAAGGTGATGAAGGGAAGGCCGCATGACCACGCAGCCGCTCACTCCGCCTCGCCCCATCATCGTCGTGCGCAAACGCGCGCCGCATGTTGCGCATCACGGCGGTGCGTGGAAAGTCGCCTATGCCGATTTTGTAACAGCGATGATGGCCCTCTTCATTGTGCTCTGGCTGATGAACTCGAGCGACCACATGCGCAAGGCCATCGCGGGCTACTTCAACGATCCTCGCGGCAGCTCCAGCACACCAGGCACGGATCGCGCGGGAGCGGGAGATGCTGTCGCGCTCTCCCGCAACGATTTGCGCGATTTGAAGGCGCGGCTGGAACAGCAGGTCACCAACAATCCGGCTTTGGTGAAGCTCAAGAAGCAGATCGAGATCACGATCACGCCCGAAGGCCTTCGCATCGAACTCATCGAATCGCGCGACGGGACCTTCTTTGAGACGGGAAGCGCCACACTCAATGAGAATGGCCGGACGACGCTGGCGCTGCTGGCGCATCAGTTAGAGCAGGTGCCGAACTTCATCTCGGTTGAAGGCCACACCGACGCCCGTGCCTATGCCGATGCGAACGGCTATGGCAATTGGGAGCTCTCCGCCGATCGCGCCAATGCAGCACGCCGCTTGATGGAGCACGCCGGCCTGCGCGGCGGACAGATCTCTCAGGTCCGCGGCTTTGCCGATCGCCAGCTTCGCGTGCCCAGCGATCCGCTCGATCCTTCGAACCGCCGCATCTCCGTCATCGTTCACTATCTGACACAGACGCCAGCGCTCGAGAACGAGGGCAGCGCAGCGACCGCGCAGCAGGACGGCACCGCTGGCGGGCCCGCATAAGCCTTGCTGTGGAATGCGCTGTTACTTGCTGCTGCCCTGCGCGGATGCGGCTGCCTGATGCGTGAGCTGGATGCTGTCCAATGTGGCCGGTTGATCGCTTGAGTTCTCAACTGTCAGCGTGGCCGACCCATCCGCGTTCGGCCGTAGGCAGGAGGCACATGCGGTGCTCGCCGGTTCGGCGTGCACGGTTAGCTGCGCCGCTCCCGCGCCGGCCGGCGCGGCGGTCCAGTTTCCAGCGCCAAGCGGAATCGCCGAAACCTGCGCTGAGCCGTGCGGCGCAATCACCAACTGCGCCTTACCATCAATCAACCGCACGGCGTTGGCATCATTCGCCGTTGCCAGATACGCGGGCACCGTTTCCTGATCGGCCGACGTTTGGATGCCGAGCTTGCCGTCGATGCGGCGAATATAGAGACCTGCGCGGATCGAATTCGGCGGACCCGCATCGATGTGGATGAGCTCGTAATGCGTTCGAAATCGCGGATCTTTCACCAGTTGCACGTCGGCAGGGAAGTCGATTTTGCCCTGGTAGTCGGAAAGCAGCAGCAGGTCGGGCTTGCGATCCAGCACGTACTTTCCGTCGCCCAGCTCGTGACCGACCCAGCCCTCACCGCGGCTCGCGATCGGATGCCGCGCGATGTGATAGTCATTCAGACCCAACGGATCGATCACCTCCATCTGCGCAAAATACGGCACCACACCCGCCGCATCTGACACCAGCAGAGGATTCTTGGCGCCAAACGCCGTATGGAGGAACAAGCCGATCTGCTTACCCTGGCCTTCCCACGTTTCCAGCGGTGCGAAGAAATCGGAGGTGAGCACCAGCAACGTGAGCAGCAGAAAGATGGCCACGCGCACACGCGAAAATCGGAAGGGCGCGCTCAGCGTCAGCAGACCGCAGCCCGCCACCAGGAAGCCCATCAGCGCCATCGCGGGAACGAAATGCCGGTAGGACGGAAAGATATCTCCGCCAACGATCAGAATGTAAAGCAGCCAGCCGACCGACACGGTGCCCAATAGGATCACCTGCCGCCGCTTTCCGGCAATCCATAGAGCAACGCAGCCTACGATGGCCATCGCCAGAAAGACAAATTCCGAGCGAATTCCATACACGTCGTATCTCAGGCCGGTATATAGCCGGTGCAGCGTGAAGGCTACCTTCACGTATGCGGTATTCGGCACCCAGGCGCCGTAGTACGCGCGGCGGAAGATCTCCTGCGCCGCGAAGAGGAGAATTGGGATTGGCAGCAGGCGCGCCCTGGTGATCCATGCCCGCGGACGCGCCCCGTCCGCCAGCACGGCGCCGGCATAGAACAGAGCAGTGAACAGTGCCGCGTCCGCGCGCGACAGCAGCGCGAGTCCCAGCAGCAGGCCCATCACATCTGCGTCGCGTGCATTCCCTTTCGGCGTCGATACCCAGCGGATACCGAAATAGGCAGCCCATGCCAGAAATGCCGACAGCAGCGGCTGCTCCAGGCCGCCCAGTGACCACGCCGCTATCGGGGCGCTCAGCGACAGGGCGAGGCATCCGATCAGGGCTGAGAGAAATCTGACCTTCGCGGGAAAGTCGCGATACACCTGTGCGGCCACGGCCGCAATCGCCGCAATAGTGGAGACAATTCCCAGCAGGTGCGCCGCCGTTTCCAGGTTCATCCCGAGCGCGCCAAGGCCCGCGCAGAGCAGCACCCACAGCAGGTTGGTGTAGCCCTCCACCGCCGGGGGCAGATCGTTCCAGGTGAGCCCATGGCCTTCGATCAGCCGCTGGCTGTAGCGCAGCGAGATATATGCATCGTCCGTCATGAACGGCCAGAAGTGATAGATCTGCAGCGCCAGGCCGATGGCGCAAATCGCTGCGAGTGCCACCAGCGAGATCGCCGTCAGATTGCGTCCTCGCCGCGCTGGCGCTGGACTGAAGAGTGGAGGAGCCTGCCTCGGAGTGGTGGACATGAGTTGCCTTCGTGAGTTCTATCGGAAAGTCTACCAAGCGAGGACGGCACGCATCCCCGAACCCACTACTCCGCCAGCCGCGATTTCAATACATCAGTCAAGAACGCGTATACCGCCAAGATCAATGCATGTGGTCGGCATACTCTGAGGATATCTCATGGCTGATGGGGCACAATAGAGCGCAGGAGACTCTCTTGGAAGCCTTTCGCCGCCTCGCCTCGTTGCCGCCGTACGTCTTCAACACCACCGGCGAGATGAAGGCGGAGGCGCGCCGCCGCGGCGAAGACATCATTGACTTTGGCATGGGCAATCCCGACGGCGCAACGCCGCCGCACATCGTTGCCAAGCTGATTGAAGCCGCTGCGCGCGATTCCACGCATCGCTACTCTCTTTCAAAGGGCATTCCTCGCCTGCGCAAAGCCATCTGCGACTGGTATCAGCGCCGCTACGGTATCGAGCTCGATCCGAACTCCGAGGCCATCGTCACCATCGGCTCGAAGGAAGGAATCGCGCACCTCTGCCTGGCCACGCTCGACGATCAGGACGCCATTCTGGTGCCCAATCCCAGCTACCCGATTCACATCTACGGACCCACCATCGCTGGCGCGCAGGTTGTCTCTGTCGAGATGAACGACCCTGCCGGATTTCTCGAACGACTGCAGCATGAGTTACCCACGATGCGTCCCCGGCCAAAGATGCTGCTGCTCAATTTTCCGGCAAATCCTACCGCGCAGGTTGTCGATCGCGCATTCTTCGAGCGCGTCGTCGCCTTCTGCCGCGCCGAGCAGATTTACCTGCTCCACGACTTTGCTTACGCCGACCTGGTTTTCGATGGCTACCGCGCGCCCTCGGTCATGGAGATTCCCGGCGCGAAAGAGATCGCCGTCGAGTTCTTCACGCTCTCCAAGAGCTACAACATGCCGGGCTGGCGGGTGGGGTTCATGGTCGGCAATCGCGACCTGGTTGGCGCATTGACGCGCATCAAGAGCTACTTCGACTACGGCACCTTCACGCCGATCCAGGTCGCCTCCATCCAGGCACTCGAAGGCCCGCAGGAGTGCGTCGCACAAATCTGCGATACCTATCGCAAGCGCCGCGACGCGCTGATCCGCGGCCTTCACCATATCGGCTGGCCCGTAGAGATCCCGAAAGCCACGATGTTTGTCTGGGCGCGCATACCTGAGCAGTACCGCGCGCTCGGCTCGCTCGAGTTCGCGAAAAAGTTGCTGCGCGATGCGAAGACCGCCGTCAGTCCGGGGATCGGCTTCGGCGATCACGGCGATGGCTACGTCCGCTTCTCACTGATCGAAAACGAAGAGCGCACCCGCCAGGCCATCCGTGGCATCCGCCGCATGTTCGAGCAGGGCTGACAAAATAGGGCTGATCGATCCGTCAAACCGCCCGCATCAGCACGCAGGTCACGTCGTCATGCTGCGGAGCATTTCCGACAAAACGATCCAGGTCGGCAAGAATGCTGTTCAACAGCATGGACGGAGGCGCCGACACACCGGCGTGCAGCATCGTGATGAGGCGAGCCTCTCCGTACTCCTGCTGCTGCAGGTTCTCTGCCTCAATGACCCCATCGGTGAAGATCGCCAGCCAGTCTCCCCGCTCCAACACGCGCTCGCCGGACTCATAGCTGGCATCTTCCATCACGCCGAGCGGCATGCCTCCAGCTTCGAGTCGTTCGATCTCTCCCGATTGCCGCCGCAGCATCGGATTGTTATGTCCTGCATTCACATAGGTGAGACGGCGCAATGACGGCTCGTATTCCGCGATGAATGCAGTCGTAAAACGCCGGCCCCGTTGGCTGTTGCTACAGGCATAGCGGTTCATCCTTGCGACCAGTTCCGGCAGAGGGCCAGGAGTGGTGCTTAATGTTTTCAGGCTCGCCTGGAAGGTCGCCATCAGCATGGCCGCGGGGACACTCTTACCGGCAACATCGGCAACTGCAAACAGGAACGTGGAGCTTTCCGGCGCAGAAGGGCAGCGCGCGAAGACATCGTAGTAGTCACCGGCGACCGTGTTCGCAGGGCGCGTGGCGAAGGCGATCTCAAGGCCGGGCACGATGGGCGGTTCGGATGGTAAGAGCCACGCCTGGATTTCTTTGGCGATCTGAAGGTCGCGTTTCATCACGACGCGGTCGGCAACCTCCAGGATCAGCAGAACAAACATGAGCAGGCCGCCGTAGAAGTGGAAGTCGAGAGAGGAGATCGTTATGTGATAGCTCTTCGTGTTGAATTCCGATTCGCCGCCCGGGAGGAAGAGAAGCACGAGAGCAATCAGCAGCAGGACGCGCCGGGCCGGTGTCAGCTTTTCGATGATCGCCCAGAAGAACTGCGTCAACACGCGGAAGAAATGATTACTGCGGGAAACACCCTCGATGCGTGTGCGGTCAACCTCCTGCGAATACAGGCGATAGCTGGAGTGGGCATCCTTGCGGAACTGCGACCATAGCTGGTTGAGTTCCATGCCCTCGGTGACGCGCTGCCAGAATCGTTTCGCCCTTCCCCTGGACGGCGCTTTGTATTGGGGCGGACCGGTGGGCCGCATGGTTGGCGTTGCCATGCAGATTAGTTTATTGGAGGACGCGGCGAGCTATTGCTCTCAGCCGGGCATCGCCCCATAATCCTGATTCATGCACCTAGCTGGTTCGTGGATTCTGCTGATCTTCGCCGCGGTCACCGCCGCAGTGCTGCTGCTTCTGCTTCATCTCACGCGGCTGGGTCATTTCATCCATCAGCAGATACCCGACCGGCCGCATCGCCGGCTGTTCCTGGCCTCGGTCAGCTTCTTCATCACATTCCTAACGGTGCGGCTGCTTGTGCTCTCCATCACACACCACATCGGGCCGTTCGGCTACGTGGAGATGGGCGGCCACCATATCCATCATCTGGTGTGGGGCATTCTTTTGCTGCTCATCACGGGGCACGCCACGCTCGCCGAAGCCGGAACCAAGAGCACGCTCGGTTCTATCTTTCTCAGCCGCCTGCTCGCCATCGGCTACGGGATCGGAGCAGCGCTCACGCTGGATGAGTTCGCGCTCTGGCTGAATCTGGATGCGATGGCTTATTGGTCGAAGCAGGGACGCGAGAGCATTGATGCCGTGATTCTCTTCGGGGCACTGCTTGCAATCACCACCTGGGGTGCACCGCTGTGGCAACGGTGGTTTAAGCTCCGCGCACAATCATCCTGACTCCGGCGCCTACGCGAGAACTCGTTGAGTTCGAGATGTATCGAATGACGCAGCAATCCGAACAGAGCGCCTACTGATTCACACCTGAAGCCAGGAACCCACCATCCACCGGCAACACTACGCCGGTAACATAAGAGGCGGCCTCCGAAGCCAAAAATACCGCCGCACCCACGAGCTCCTCAACCCTTCCAAATCGCCCCTGCGGCGTGCGCATCAGCAGCTCCTGCCCGCGCGGCGTGGAGTCCAGCAGCTGTTGATTGAGCGCGGTGCGAAAGACACCCGGCGCAATCGCATTCACCAGCACACCGTGCCGTGACCACTCCACGGCCAACGACCGCGTCAGCGCGGCCACGCCCGCTTTACTCGCCGCGTACGATGCCACCTCGTGGAAGGAGACGAAGCTATTCAGCGAAGCGATATTGATAATGCGGCCCGCGCCACGCTCCAGCATCTGCGGCGCAAATACCTGACAGCTCCGCAGGGTGCCGGTCAGATTAGTATCGACAATCGAATTCCACTCGCTCTCTTCGATCTCGAGCGTCGGCACACGGCGGATACGTCCCGCGCAGTTCACCAGAATGTCGACCGGCCCCAGTTCACGGGCGACGCGGTCGCGCAGCGCGATCAGGCTGGCGCGATCACTCACGTCGGCCGGCTGCCGCACCGTGCGCCGTCCCAACGCCTCGATGGCCACAGCGGTTTCTTCGAGCGGCTCAATACGGCGCCCTGCGGCGACAACATCCGAGCCCGCGGCTGCGAGCCCCACACTGAGCGCGCGCCCGATCCCTGTCGTTCCGCCCAGCACCACGGCCCGCTTTCCGCTCAAATCGAATAGCGCAGGACCACGCTTGGCCCCGTTTTCTGATTCACTCACCACGCACTCCTATTGATGTTTGAATATCCGCCCTGTGCGAAACTCAGGCTCTCATGCGCAGGTCACAAGCGCAGCACACACGAGTCCATCTTAATCACGAGGGCTGGTTCATCATGCAGGTTCAGCCGATACGGAAGCGAGCTTACCTTTATATTTAGCGTTTCATTCTTACCGCAATATGCGAGAATTGCTCGGCACGAACGCCCTCCCCCATCTAATTGAGTTTCGATGAGGCACCCGATGGCTGATACCGCAGTCGGTCTTACGCTTGATATTGAACGTACCGGCAGCACGGTGATTGTGCGATGCCACGGCAAGTTGTTAGCTGGCGATGAGGTTCTTTACAACAAAGTCAAGCAACTGCTGCCGGATTCCAAGCGGATCGTGCTGGATCTAACCGATCTGACCCGCATGGACAGCATGGGCCTGGGCACGCTGGTTCGGCTCTATGTCTCTGCCCGCTCCTCAGGCTGCACGTTGGAACTGATGAACCTTGGCAAACAGGTTAGGCTACTTCTCGGGACCGCCCATCTCCTGTCGGCTTTCACGATTGTTGGCGAACATGGCATCAAGATGAATTGATTTTTCGCCAGGCCAGCGCCGCGGTTGCTCATTATCTCTTCATCGCACGAAATGCTGCGGCATGCTTGGACAACGGGATATCGCCCGCGCTCATCCATCGACAGAGAGGGAAATCGCCGATGCTTGTCCGCAATCAACAGATCGAACTGCTGAAAACAAGGCTTCCGAAAGTCATCAGCCCCGCAGCGCATGGAGTGATCGATTACGCGCATGCGGCATTTTTCTTCACCGTCGGTCTTCTCTCCAGCCGCTCCAACAAGGGTGCCGCACGCGCCGCATTCGCCACCAGCGGCTTCATCCTTGCGCAAGCCCTGCTTACGGACTATCGCTTCGGATGGAAGCCGCTCATTACGTTTGAGACACACGGAAAGATGGATTCGGTGTTCGCCTCCAGCTCCTGGCTGATTCCGATTCTCTTTGGTTTTTACGGAACCAAAGCGGCGAAGATCTTCGACGTGAACTCAATCGCCGAGGCTTCCGTCGTCGGATTGACTGACTGGAGCAGCTCACGGGCCCGTCGGGAGCGGCGGGCTGCCTAAATGAGCCGCTTCTACAGCTTGTAAGCCCGCCGCACTAGCGGACCGGTCAAGTCACGCGCTACTTCCACCGCCTCGTCTTCTTCCAGGCGATGATCTGCTACCAGCGTCGCCAGGTATGCCGCATCCGTGCGGCGCGCCACGTCGTGCCGCCCGGGTATCGAAAGGAAGGCGCGCGTGTCGTCATTGAAGCCGGCGGTGTTGTAAAAGCCTGCGGTTTCGGTCACATGCTGGCGGAAGCGCATCATGCCCTCCGGACTGTCGAGAAACCACCATGGCGGCCCCAGAATCACGGACGGGTAGTGGCCGGCGAGTGGCGCCAGTTCGCGGCTGTACGTCGACTCGTCCAGCGTGAACAGGATCAGCCGGAAATCATGCTCGTTGCCGTAGCGTGCCAGCAGCGGATGTAGCGCGTGGACGTAGTTTGTTGGCGTCGGAATGTCCGCACCCTGGTCGCGTCCCCACTTCGCCAGCAGCACCGGGTTGTAGTTGCGCAGGCTGCCCACGTGCAACTGCATCACCAGTCCGTCTTCCACGCTCATTCGCGCCATCTCGCTCAGCATCTGCGCGCGGAAGAGTTCCGCATCGGCGGGGGTAGGTTCATTCGTTCGCGTGACGCGCCGATACAGCGCCTCCGCCTCGGTCCTGGAAAGGTTGACTGTCGCTGCCGTCGGATGGCCGTGGTCGGTTGCGGTCGCGCCGTGTTGTTTGAAGAAGCGCCGCCGCGCGATCAGCGCAGCGAGATAGCCCTTCCAGGTCGAGATATCCTCGCCGGTTAGACTCCCAAGCGTCTCGAGATTTCTGCGGAATCCGGCGAACTCCGGATCAACTACCGCATCCGGACGAAAGGTTGGGATCACGCGGCCTTTCCACCCGGAGTTGCGAATCGCGGCGTGTGCCTCCAGATTGTCGAGTGCGCTGTCGGTGGTCGCAATCATCTCGATGCGGAAGCGTTCATAAAGGGCTCGCGGTCGAAACTCCGCGGTCGCCAGCCGCTCTGAGATCCTCTCCCAGTACAGGTCGGCAGTTTCCTTGCTGAGCCGGACATCGAGGCCGAAGAGCTCCTGGAAGACATAGTCGAGCCAGAGGCGGGTCGGCGTGCCGCGGAACAAGTGGTAGTGAGCCGCGAAAAGCCGCCACACCTCCTGCGCCTTCTGCGGATCGGCGCCCTCGCGCAGGGTCTCCATTGCGATTCCCTGGCTGTAGAGCATCCGGAGGATGTAATGGTCGGGCAACAGGAACAGTGCCGTCGGATCGGGGAAGGCCGTATCTTCGGCGAACCATCGCGGATCGGTATGGCCATGCGGGCTCAGGATCGGCAGATCGCGAATCTCGGAGAAGATCCTCCGCGCGATTTCGCGCACCTCGGGGTTGGCAGGAAAGAGTCGGTCTGGATGAAGCAGGGGCATTCGTTCACCTTAACGCAGCGGATGGGGCTCAACATGTCTGACAACCTGGCCCAAACGACTATCTACATTCCATCTCCCGGTGCCGAGCCAATAGGGCCAAATGCGTCCCAGAGCGTACTGGGAAGGCCGATTTCAGACACAAATTGCGCTCCAATGCGGTTCGGAAATGGCGGAGGGTGTTGTTGCGCACGAATCTGTTGGATGCAGGTGGAGTGGAACTGGCGGATGCGGCACTAGTCTTTGGAGAGCTCTGCGTCGGCGAGCACGGTCCGCACCTGCATGAGATGTTGGCGCATGGCGGCGCGCGCGGCGAGCGCATCGTGGGTGCGGAGCGCCGCGTAAATAGCGCGGTGCTCGTTGAGCGCGGCGTCCTGGCGGCGCACCAGGCGGGTGCGCTCGCTGAACTGGTGGAAGAGCGGCGAGAACATGCCGGCCCATAGTTCGCCGACAATCGAAGCCAGCACATCGTTGCCCGAAGCACGCGCGATGCTGACATGAAAACTCTGATCGGCGTTGCGGCTGTGCTCACCGCGCGCGATGATTGACTGCATCTCGGTCAGGGTGCCGGCGATCTCTTCGAGATCCTCCGGAGTGGCGCGCTGCGCGGCTTCCGCAGCGATCTCGCCTTCAATGAGGATGCGCGCATTGAGCAGTTCGATGGGCCCGGGACCGGTGTCGACCGAGGGCGCGGCGATGAGATCGCGATGGCGCACATAGGAGCCGGAGCCGGTGCGGATTTCGACCAGCCCAGCGATCTCGAGCGCGATCATGGCTTCGCGAACGGTAGGGCGACTGACGCCGAGTTGCTGAGCTAAAAGCTTCTCCGACGGAAGGCGCGATCCAGACGGCATGGCGCCGCTTTGAATCTGCTTGCGGATGCTGTCTGCGACCTGCTGATAGAGCCGCTGGTTGACGATGGGTTCGAGCGTCACGTTCCCTATGCTGCCACAGCCGCCTGCGGCAGGAGGCGAGGGGGCGGAAATTCGTGTCTTCAAAGCGGTGTTTGGGAGGCGTTCTGGGGACGTTCTGGGGCGCAATTGGGTACAAAGTTAACGCTTACTAAAAACAGCCGGCAGTGAACTCTACGCGCTCCGGCCCGGAAGAGCCGCATCTTTCACTACGCTTCGCTTCGTTCGGGACGACGACTGAATTTCGGTGGCAGGGCCAAACCTGATCTGTATGGCTGCTTGACAATGATTTCTTCTCAGGAATAAGGTTCGCTGCGGCAACAGTGTGGCTCTTTGCCGAGATGCGCCCAAGGCGCGCCGGGGCCATACGAAGAGCAGATTTTCTTTTCGGGAGGCTACAAAATGCAGGGAATCAGGATGGCATTGGGACGTATGTGGCGTGTTGCCGTGTCCGCGACGGCAGTTTCACTGCTGCTCGCGGCAGGGCTGTCATCGGGGCCGCGGGCCTTGGGCCAGGCAACGACGGCAACCCTGGTAGGAACGGTGACAGACACCTCGGGCGCGGCGCTGAATAACGCCACGGTCACGATCACGAATCAGAACACGGGGCAGACCTACACCCATCAGACAAACGAGAGCGGGAATTACGAGTTCACGCTGCTGCCGCCCGGAGTGTATTCGGTGCAGGTCGCCGATCAGGGGTTTGCCAACTCCGTGACCAAGGGTGTGCAGGCGACGGTGAATACGACCAACCGCACCGATGTGAAGCTGAATCCCGGCGGCGCCTCGCAGACGGTGACGGTGACGGACATGGCGCCGGCGCTGCAGACCGATCGCGCGGATGTGAGCCAGCAGATCGAGGCCAAGCAAGTAAGCGATCTGCCGGTGGGCAACAGCCGCAACTTCCAGGCGCTGGAGTCGCTGGTGCCGGGAGTGAGCGCGCCGATTTATGACCACTCCGTATTTTTCGATGCGCAGAATTCGCAATCCTTCCAGGTGAACGGCCAGGCGGAGCTGGCGAACAACCTGCAACTGGAGGGCATTGACGACAACGAGCGCACCGGTTTGCTGCAGGTGTACATACCGCCGGCAGCGGCGATCCAGACGGTGGACGTGGAGACGAGCAACTATGCGCCGGAGTTTGGCCGCGCGGCAGGTGCAGTGACCAACGTGGTGCTGAAGTCCGGGACCAATCAGTTCCATGGCTCGGCATATGAGTTCAACGAGGTAAGCACGACCGGCGCGCGCAGCTACTTCAACAACACGGGAAAGTTTCCGCGCTTTACCAACAACTACTATGGCGCGACCATCGGCGGGCCGATCATCAAGGACCGGACGTTCTTCTTCGGCGACTTCCTGCGCTACAGCAACCACCAGAGCCAGTTTCAGCAGACCACGGTGCCCACCGCGGCGTTCCGCAGCGGCGACCTGAGCGGGAGCCCGACAGCGATCTACGATCCGGCGACGGGCAATGCAGATGGCACCGGCCGGACGCAGTTTGCCGGTAATCAGATTTCGCCGACGCGGTTTAGTCCAGTGGCTGTGGCGATTCTGAACCTGGTGCCGCTGCCGAACGTTCCCGGCGCGGGAACGGCGAACAACTACCAGCAAAACCTGGGCTTTGATCAGGACTCGACGCAGTTCGATGTGAAGTTCGATCAACGGCTGCGTGCGGAAGACCACCTGACCTATCGCTACAGCTGGCAACGGGTGACGACATTCCAGCAGCCGTTCTTCGGCGCGGCGGGTGGACCGATTGGCGGCGGCTTCCAAGGAACGGGGACAAACACGACTTACAACACCGCGGGCGAATATACGCATGTGTTTTCGCCGCGCCTTTTGACCGCGGTGCGGGTGGGCGTGAACCACTACAAGAATACGGCGCGGCAGACCGACTACGGCACGGATGCTTCGAATGCGATTGGGATTCCGGGCGTGAATGTGAGCGCGTTCACCAGCGGGCTGGCGGGGATCAGCATTCCGGGCTACGCGGGCGCGACGCTGACCGGCACGAGTCCGCTGGTGGGTTACAGCGCAAGCATTCCGTGGGACCGCGGCGAGAGCAACATCGACGCGGCAAACAACTGGAACTACATCCTGGGCAATCATTCGCTGAAGTTTGGCTTTGAGATTCGGCGGGTCCGCGACAACCTGACCCAGGGACAGACCTATTCGCCGCGCGGCATCTTCGAATATGCGGAGGGACAGACGGGGCTGAACGCGCCGGGGCAGAAGACGAGCTTCGGCAATGACTTCGCCAGCTTCCTGCTGGACGTGCCGAACCTGGTAGGGCGCGATGTGAATGTCGGCTCCGGTTCGTGGCGGCAGACACTCTACTTTGCCTATGCGCAGGACACCTGGGAGGCGACGCACAAACTAACGCTGACCTATGGGCTGCGCTGGGAGTTCTATCCACCGGCCAATCCTGATCGCAAGGGCGGCTTCTCGCAATACAATCCGGCGGACAATACGCTGCACGTGTCCGGTTATGGTGCGGTGCCCGACGATCTGGGGCTGCCGGTGCGCTGGGCGAACTTTGAGCCGCGTGTGGGCGCCGCGTATCGCGCCAGTGCGCGCACGGTGGTGCGGGCGGGATTCGGCATCAGCCACACGCCCTTCCAGGACAATAACTACGCATTCAATTATCCGGTGCGGCAGAACGTGTCCTTCAATTCCACCAGCAGCTATCTGCCCGCGGTGCGCACGGACGGATCGATTGCGACGCTCGAGAACGGATTTCCCCCGGCGCCGCAGGTAGCGATCCCCGACAACGGGATTATTCCCAATGCGCCGCTGAGTTCCTCCTGGAACGTTGTGAATCCGGATTACAAAGACCCCTATGTGATGAGTTACAACGTGGCGCTGCAGCAGGACTTCGGCCACGGATGGGTGGCGGACTTTGCGTATGTGGGCAACGAGGGACGGCACGTTCCGGCGTACTACAACATCAACGCCGGCTTGGTGGCGGGCGCAGGCTCGGCGGGGCAGCCGGAGTATGCGACATTCAAACGCACGGCGACCACCAACATCATGGCGTATGGCACCAACAGCGATTACAACGGCCTGCAGGTGAAAGCAACCCGACGCTTCCAGAACGGGTTGAGCTGGACCAGCGGTTTAGCGTTTCAGAAATCGATGGGCTATATCTCTTCGACGACTGGACTGGACAGCTTTCACTTCTATCTCGACCCCCGCCGTGACTATGCCCCGACCAACTGGGACCGCAGGTTCACTTACAGCCAGAGCGTTATCTATGAGCTGCCATTCGGCAAGGACAGGACATGGCTGCAGCAGGGAATTGGCGCAGCGTTGCTCGGTGGCTGGCAGACGAGCGCAGTGTGGAGCGCCGACACCGGACAGCCGCTCTTCCTGACGGCGAGCGCCAACAGCCTGAATGCGCCGGGCAATACGCAGGTGCCAGACCAGATCTCGTCCTTCCATAAGCTGGGTTCGATCGGCGCCGGCAAGCTTTGGTTCGACAAGAGCGCCTTTGTGCAGCCGACGACCGCAGCATATGGCAACACGCCGAAGAATGGTTTTCGTGGACCGGGGCTGACCACCTTCGACGCGTCGCTGTCGCGCAGCATCCCTTTGCACGAGGCAATCGCAGTGCAACTGCGCGCGGATGCGTACAACGCGCTGAACCATCCGAACTTTGCGAACCCAGGCGTGAGTTTGACGAGTACGAACTTTGGACAGGTGACGGGGACGGTTTCGGGGTATGCGCCGCGAGCGTTGAATTTTGCGGCGACGTTGTCGTTTTGACGGTGCTTGCCGCAGCGGGCGGAAGCGCGTGTGGCGGGTTCGCTTCCTTTGTTCGCTCACGTTCAATATCGCGGGCGACTGGCTTTGCTCCATTCCGGGGGGCACCGTTTGGGGTGACCAAGCGGGTGTAGGATGGGCCGTTGGGGAATCGTTTACTTATTGGAGTTTTGCAGCAGCTAATGGGCTGGAGGTGGGGATGGATGTAACGCGAAGGCGGTTGCTGGCGGGGCTGGCGACAGCGAGTGCGGCGAGTGTGTGCTCGCCACTGTTGCAGAAGGCCGCGGCGGAGCTGACCGGGCCGTCGCGATTGTATCCGCCGATGGACCTTTCGCTGTTCGATACGCCGGTGCATCGCGGCCCGTGGGATCTGCGGGTGGGATACGCGGCGATCACCTGGGGCAGCAATATCGATCAGGCCATCGAACAGATTTCAGCTGCGGGGTATCCGGGGATCCAACTGCTGAGAAATGTGCTCCAGGCGCATCCCGATCCGAAGACGCTGGAGGCAGCGCTGTCTGCGCACAAGCTGACCTTTGTGGCGTTGTCCAGCGGAGGGACGCAGCTTGATCCGGCGAAAGAAAAAGAGATGCTGGAGGAGCACGCACAGCATGCGAAGTATCTGCAGGCGGCGGGGGGGAAATATCTGCAGGTGATTGGCGCGGACAATCCGAAGAATGCTGCGGCGAACTGGACTGCCGCGGATTACAAGCGGCAGGGCTACTTGCTGACGGAGATTGGCAAGCGCGCGGCGGAGTACGGTGTCCAGACAGGATTTCACAATCACATGAACACGATCGGGCAGGCGCCGGAGGCGACGGACGCAATCCTGGACGCGGCTGATCCGAAGTACGTGAAGCTGGAGCTGGATGTGGCGCATTACCTTCAGGGCGGCGGAGACCCCGCGGCGGCGGTGCGCAAATACAAGCGGCGTTTGCTGTTCCTGCATTTGAAAGATACAAAGCCGTCGTCAAGTGCGCGTGGTGGTTACGCATTCGCCGAACTGGGGCAGGGACGCGTGGACTTCAAGGCGCTGCTGGCCGCGCTCGAAGAGACGCACTTCCGCGGCTGGGGCATTGTGGAGCTGGATGGGGAACGGCCGGGATCGACGCGAACACCGGAGGAGAGCGCGCGCATGAGCAAGCAGTATCTGGAATCACTGGGGGTGCGGGTATGAGCGGCTGCCCGTTCCGGCTGGCGGTGATCAACGACGAGATCACGCAGGATTTTGAGAAGGCGTGCTCAATTGCGGCGAAGGATTTTGGACTGAGCTGGATCGAGCTGAGGGGGATGTGGAACAAGAACATCACCGAGCTGGACCAAAAGGAAGTAGCGGAAGCGCGGAAGATCCTGGAAGCGCATCGGCTGCGCGTGACGGATATCGCGAGTCCGCTCTTTAAGGTGGACTGGCCGGGTGCGCCGCTTTCGAAGCTGAGCGAGAAGCGCGATCAATTTCATGCGGACTTCGACATGAGTGCGCAGGACAAGCTGCTGGAGCGATGCATCCAGTTGGCGAAGGCGTTTCAGACGGATCGCATCCGGTGCTTCGACTTCTGGCGGCTGGAGGACCAGAAGCCGTATCGCGCGGCAATGGACCAGAAGCTGCGCGAAGCGGCGGCCCGATGCGAGAAGGATGGATTGATCCTGCTGCTGGAAAACGAGATGAGCTGCAACACGGCGACGGGCGCGGAGTCGAAAAGGACACTCGCGGCGGTTACGAATAAGAACTTCATGCTGAATTGGGATCCGGGCAATGCGGCGGCGATCGGGGAGTATCCGTACAGCAAGGGATTTGATCTGCTGCCGAAGGCGCGCATTGGCCACTGCCACGCGAAGGATGTGGTGGAGCAGGGCGGCGGCAAGCACGCGTGGGCGCCGGTGGGCGATGGCGTGGTGGGATGGCCGGGGCAGATTCGGGATTTTGTGAAGATGCGCTACCACTATGCGATCAGTCTGGAGACGCATTGGCGCGGCGCGGGAACGCCGGAGGCGTCGACGCGGGTGAGCATGGCGGGATTGAAGAAGGTGCTGGCGGGGGCGGGTGTGCAGTGCTGACGGGTGCTGGCCGCACGGGCACTTGCGCCTGCGGCGCGGACAGCGGGGTTCGCTCCGTTGTCGCTCACGATGAGATTCGCGGGCGGACGAACGAGCTGCAGGGTTTTTCGCTTTGCTCAGGATGACGGGCTTATGAAGAGGAGAGATTGATGACGACACGGCGGGAGTTTCTGGGGCAGGCGGGCATGGGGTTGGCACTGGCGGCGTCGCTGCCCACGGCGCGGGCGCTGGGCGCGAACGATCGCATCCGGTTTGGATTGATTGGTGCGGGCGATCGCGGCACGGAAGATCTGAAGAATGCGCTGAAGCAGGCGAACGTGGAGTGCGTGGCGGTGGCGGACATTTACAGCCGGCGGCGCGACATGGTGAAGCAACTCGTGCCGAACGCGACGTTGTATGACGATCCGATGAAGCTGCTGGAGAGCAAGGATGTCGATGCGGTGATCAACGCGACACCGTTGCATCTGCACACAAAGTATTTTGTGGCGGCGTTGCAGGCGGGGAAGGATTTGTACTCCGAGAAGACGATGACGTGGGATATTCCCGGTGCGGTGGAGTGCAAGAAGGCGGCGGCGGCGTCAAAGCAAGTGGTGCAGATTGGTTTGCAGCACGAGAGTTCGGGCGAGCTGAAGGATGCGTTGCGCTGGATCAAGGATGGGAAGGTCGGCAAGGTGTGCAGCGTGGACGCGTGGATGAGCCGCAACACGCCGATCGGCAAAGGGCAGTGGGTGCGGCCGGTGCCCTCGGATTGCAATCCGGACCACTTGAACTGGAATCTGTTTCTGGATGGACGGAAAGAGCCGGAGTTCGACGGCTTCAAGTTCATCAACTGGCGTTTGTTCTGGGAGTTTTCCGGCGGCAACGTGACAGAGAACATGGTGCACCAGATTGCGTGGATCATCACGGCGCTCGATCTGGACCTGCCGCAGGCTGCCTCGATGATGGGCGGCGTGTTTTCGGAGAAGGACCGGCGGCAGGTGCCGGACACGATCATGGCGTCGCTGGAATATCCGGACATGCTGGTGAACTGGCAGTCGACCTTCAGCAACAGCCGCTATGGGCTGGGCGAACATTTCCTGGGCGACAAGGGAACGATTGAGCATGTGTCGGGCTCGAATGACATGGTCACGGGACGGTCGGTCTCGTCGATTACGTATCTTCCGGAGAAGATCAACAATCCGGGGGCCTCGGCCGAAAAAGGTGAGTCGAAGGATACGGACCACATGGCGAACTGGTTTGAGTGCATTCGCGATCGCAAGACGCCGAATGCTTCCGTCGATATTGGCTACAAGTCGGCAATCGCCGCGCACATGTCGAATCTTGCATACCGCCAGAAGCGGCGCATCACGCTGGAGGAGGCGATGGCGACGAAGATGGATGCGTATTTGTAGGAACCCGTGAGTCCGGCTGATTGGAGACGGTGGTGGACTTTGTTTGTATTCCATCCTAGCTGCGCCAGGACGGGGCACCGATTCTGGTGGTGACGCGGATAAACTCCAGGTTCTTCGCTTCGTTCAGGATGACAGTGTGTAGTTTTCGTAGGCCGTTATCGCTGCTCGCATGGTTGGCGGTGCTGATAGCGGCTTGTACCGCTCAGGACAATGCCACTACCAGTCTCCAGCTCTACACGCGGGTGCATCCTGCGATGGGGACGGACTTCACCCTCTATATCTATGCGGCCGATGCTGGCGCGGCGGATCGTGAGGCGGATCGCGTCTTCGCTATCGTCGATCAGCTCGAGTCATTGCTGAGCAACTATCAGCCGCAGAGTGAGCTTTCGCGGATCAACCGCGAAGCCGCGAGTCATGCAGTGACTACCGATCCGGAGACATTCCGCTTTCTGAAGGTATCGCTTGGGTGGAGTGCGCGTTCCGACGGCGCCTTCGATATTACGGTTGGAAGACTGATGAAGGCCTGGGGATTTTTCCGCAGCACGGGTCATGTGCCGAGCGATGCGGAGCTGGCGCGAGTGCGCGCGGAGACGGGCTGGAGGCGCGTGGTGCTGGACGCGGGCGCGCGGACGGTGCGCTTCACGGCGCCGGGCGTGGAGCTCGATCCGGGCGGCATCGGCAAAGGCTTTGCGGTGGATGCCGCGGTGGATGCGATGCGCGCCGATGGTGTGCACGCTGCGTTGCTTTCGGCTGGCTCGAGCACCATCTACGGATTGGGCGCGCCTCCGGAGTCCGCAGGGTGGAAGGTGCGTGTGCCCGATCCGCAGCATAAGGGTGACGCGATTTCGACGGTGACGCTGCGCGACACGTCGCTCTCCACGGCAAATTGTTCGGAGAAGCACTTCGTTGCGGGTGGACACCAGTACTGCCACATTATGGATCCGCGAACGCTGCGGCCGGTGGAGGGGCGGCTGCAGGCGACGGTGATTGCGCCTTTGGCGACGGACAGCGATGCGTTGTCGAATGTGATGTTCGTGTTGGATGCAGCGGGGCGCAAGCGGGTGATGGCGACGTTGCCGCAGCCGGATGCGGCGCTGGTGGTGCTTGCGGGTGGGGTGAAAGAGAAATATAGATGGGGATCTGCCATGTAGGCGGCGCGCTAGGTGAGCTCCTCCCGATGGTCGCTCGCGAGAGGTTTTACGGATGATCCAGAGAAACTGCAGATCCCTTCGACAAGCTCAGGGCAGGCTCTTCGCCGTGCTCAGGATGACATCTCAATATTAAATGTTGTGGTGGCGGCGCTGGCGAAAAGCAGGTCTCTCCACTGCGCGGCTTCGCCGCTCCGGCCGAGATGACGAGGATATGGGGCTTCGACGATCCGGTCGATGGCAAGTTTTATGTTGTAGTGGATTAAGGAGTGGATGAAGTGAATCGACGAGAGTTGCTGGGTGGTGCGTCGGCGGCGTGGCTGGCGATGGGGCTGGATGGGGTAGCGGCGCTCGCGGAGCCGGCGAAGGCGGGCGAATTGCGCGTGGGCGTGATCGGGCCGGGAAGCCGAGGGCAGGAATTGATACGGCAACTGTTACATGTGCCCGGGGTGCGAATTGCGGCGATCTGCGATATTTATGAACCGCGCTATGCGCAGGTGAATCGGCTGGTGGGCACGGATGTTCCGGCGACGAAAGACTATCGTGAGCTGCTGGACCGCAAAGACCTGGACGTCATCTACGTGGCGACGCCGCTCGCGCACCATGCCGAGCATGTGCTGGCTGCGTTGAAGACGAACCGACCGGTGTATGGCGAAAAGGCGATGGGATTCACTCCGGAGCAGTGCCAGGAGATCTATGCCGCTGCGAACAAGCCGGGAGCGCTCTTCCAGATTGGCCATCAATATAGATACGCACCATGGGTGCGGGCAGCGGTAGAGGATGTGAAGAAGGGAAAGATCGGCGAGCCGACGCATGTGTATGCGTATTGGCATCGCAATAACAGCTGGCGGCGGCCGGTGCCGAGCCCCGATCCGGACGGAAAGCTGGACCACCTGATCAACTGGCGGCTGTATCGCGAGAGTTCCGGCGGACTGGTGACGGAGCTGGGATCGCACCACATCGACATTGCGAACTGGGTCTTCGACGCGATCCCAGAGCGTGCCACAGGCATGACAAGCATCGTGCGCTATCACGATGGGCGCACGGTGGGAGACAACGTGCAGGCGGTGTTCAGCTATCCGGGCGGGCGGCGCTTGATGTTCAGCTCGCTGACAGACAATGCGAAGGTAGGCAACGAGCTCTGGATCTACGGGACAGAGGGCAGCGTGGCGATCACCATCGAAGATGCGACGTTCTTTTACGAGCCGAAGACGCATCCCAAGGCGTCTGTAACGGGTGAGGAAGTGGTGACGCACGGCATTACGACGGGCGCGTCCTACAGCACCAAGGGCGAGATGCCGTATCGCGGGCCGGGCGAGAAGCTGGCAGTGACCGCGACAGAAGACCCGACCCTGACGGCGTGCCGCTCATTCATTGAATGCGTGCGCGCGAAACGGCAGCCGATGGCGAATGCGCGCGTGGGCTACGGCTCCGCGATTGCTGCGGCGATTGCGAATCGCGCTGTGTACGAGGAGCAGGGGATCGCGGTGCCGGCTTTGCCGGCGTGACGATGGAGTGGAGTATTCGCGGCGAGCGGCGTTAACGGATTGGCTCGGGCACGGCGTCTCCGGTGAGCGTGAGCACGGGACAGGTGGCGCGCGAGATGAGCTGGATGGTGATCGAGTTGCGGTCGAACAGTTCGATGGTGCCGCGGCGATGGATGCCAAGGATCAGCAGCTCGCTTTGGGTGTCTTCCGCGTAGCGCAGGATCTGGTTGCGCGCGTCGCCGGCACTGGCCACGGCGCGCGCCTCGATGAGGTGATCGCATGCCCCGGGAAGCTGGCGCTTGATCTGTTCTTGAGTACGAAAATCGAGATCGGCGATCAGGTCTGGCACGGGGCGATCATGCTCGTCGACGATGCTGATGACCTTGAGCTCGCTTTGAAAGGAGCCCGCAACCGCGCAGGCAAAGGGCGCGGCACGCGAAGCCATGTTGGAGCTGTCAGTGGCGTAGAGGATGGCGCGGAAGGGCTTTGTAACATCCGGGAGCGGCACGTGCGGGCCAACGGTGATGGTGGGACATGCGACGCGGCGAAGGCAGCGCTCTGCGGTGGAACCGATGATGCGACGTCCGAGGCTGCTTCCGCCGTGGGTTCCGAGCACAAGCAACGGGCGCGTCTGCGCGTCGGCGAAGGCAGGAATTTTGTCCGAGGGATCGCCTTCGAGCAGTTGCGCTCTCACATGAAGCCCTCGCGCAAGGAGAGGCGCCGCTGTCTCTTCGAGTTTGTGAAGCCTCTCTATGCGGTCGGCGCTGGGATGCTGCTTGAGGACCTCAACCTCCTCCGCGTTCTGGCTGGGAATAAATGCGTGCGCGATCACCAGCTCCGCGTGAAAGTGCTTCGCGAGCATGGCGGCATAGACGCCGGCCTTCTCTGAAACCGTGGAGAGGTCAGTCGCAAAAACAATGGAGCCGATTGCCAGTTCGCCATTCTGTAGGGGATTTACGGACATCGGCAGACTCCGAGGATGCTGAGGACGTGGCTCAAGGCTGCACTCCGGTCTGGAAGTTGAGTGCGGCGAGCGTGAGGCGGTATTGATATTGCGCGTTGGTGTTGGTGATCTCAGCCTCGGTCTGCTGGAGCTGCGCCTGGCTTAGCTCGACGATGGAGGAGAGGCCGAGCTTGTAGCGCGTCTGCGCGAGGCCGAGACTTTGATTGGCCTGATTGAGCAGCTGTGCGGTGACGCCGAGCCGCGTGAAGGCGTTGTTGGCATCGAGCCACGCGGTCTGCACATCGCGCACGATCACGTCCTTGAGCTGGCGCGTCCGCTGCGCTGTGGCTTGCGCGCGCAACTGCGCTTCCTTGGCTTCCGCCGAGTAGAGAAAGCCGTTGAAGATGGGGATGTTCAGGTTTGCGCCGATGGCGCCGTCCCAACTGGAGACGTAGTACTGGCCGGGGCGCACGGGGCTTGCGCCGACGGTGCCGAGTGCCGAGAGAGTGGGAAGCATCTGATCGCGTTGGGCGCGGCTGAATTTCTCCTGCGACTGACGAGTGAGATCGATCGATTGCAAGTCCGGACGCTGCTTTACCGCGAGATCGAGCAGGGACTGCTCATCAGGGAGGCGGAGGCGGGTTGTTCTTGGTGTTGTCCACGAGTGAGTAGTGGACGGGGTGATCGAGGCCGAGCACCTCATCGAGCGCGGCCATGGTGGCGTCCGCGTTGTTTTGCGCATCCAGCTGCAGTAACTGTGCTTGTGACAGATTCACATTCGCGAAGGTGAGGTCGAGCGTGGAGCGCAGTTTGTTCTGCGTCAACTGGTTTACCTGGCTCTGTGTGGTCTGGCGCAGATTGACGGTCTGCTTCGCGACCTGGAGCAACGCCTGCGCCTGCAGAGCGTTGTAGAAGGCCTGATCGGTGACCAGGACGACGTCCTCTTTGGTGGCCAGCTCGTTGGCTTGCTGGGCACGCTCCTGCAATTTGGTAGAGGCGACGAGATTGGTGGTGCGTCCGAAGTCGGTGATGAGCTGCGAGAAGTTGATGCTGCCGCCAGCGCGGGTGAAGAGACGCGAGGCGGAGAGCGAGCCGGATGCGACGCGGCTGGCCTGGTTGGCGTCCTGCGCCGTGAGTGATCCGGTGAGGGTGGGCAACTCTCCTGAGCGGGATTCGCGAACAACCTGATGCTCCGCCAGCGCGAGCAGATGGCTGACGCTGACGCGCGGATTGTTGGCGAGTGCCATGCGTTCCGCGTCTGCGCGGGTGAGGGGCGGCCCGGGCGGCGGTGTCGCAGCGGCTGGTGCGGGTGTTTGCTGGGGCGCTTGCGCTTGCGCGTTGCTGTTGTCCGACGATGACGAGGAAGCGGTGAGGGTGGCGGGAGCGGGCGCCGCTGGGAGCGTCTGAGCATGGACGGGACCTGCGAGCAGCAGCGGCGATAGGAGACTATATGCGGCCAGGCGAAGTGTAATCGACATGGTTACACTCCCTCCGTCTGGACGGTAGGTGTGTGCCCTTCGCGCCGGCCGTGGATCAGCAGATAGACCGCGGGAACGAGGAACATGGTGACGACGACCGAGACAGCGAGTCCGCCGATGAGCGCGCGCGCGAGGGGCGCGTATTGTTCGCTGCCGGCTTCAAGGCCGAGGGCCAGCGGGATCATGCCGAGGAGAGTGGCGAACGAGGTCATCAGGATGGGGCGCATGCGGATCTTGCAGGATTGCACGACGGCATCGACCAGGCTTTTGCCCTGAGCATGGAGGATGCCGGCGAACTCGACGATGA
This sequence comes from uncultured Acidobacteriaceae bacterium, assembly GCA_963737035.1. Classification (GTDB taxonomy): domain Bacteria; phylum Acidobacteriota; class Terriglobia; order Terriglobales; family Acidobacteriaceae; genus KBS-83. The sequence goes on from CAVTRJ010000016.1 coordinate 78,475, forward strand.
GGATGGAGTTGGAGACGACGATGCCGGTCATCATGATGACGCCCATGAGCGACATGACGTTGAGCGTAGAGCCGGTGAGGAGCAGGATGAGCACGACGCCGGCGAGACCGGGTGGAATGGCCATGAGGATGATGAAGGGATCGAGGAAAGAGGCGAACTGCGCCATGAGCACGAGATAGATAAGCGCGATGGCGAGGATGAGGCCGATGCCGAAGCGAGTGAAGGAGTCGTTCATGCTCACGATTGCGCCGTGGATGTTGATGCGCATGCCGCGCGGCCGCTCCACGTTCTTGAGGATCTGGTTGACCTGGCTGCTGATGGTGTTCAGTGACTCGGAGCGCGGCTGGACGTAGATGTCGATGACGCGACGCAGTGCGTAGTGGTCGACCTCGGTGGGCGTGTCGATGGGTTTGGTGAAGACGACAGAGCGCAGCGGGGTGTAGCTGGTCTGTCCTTTGCCGCGCAGAGGAATGTTCTGGAAATCCTCCATGTTCATGTGGCCGATCTGATGGGTGGAGTATTGCACCGTAAGCATGTAGTTGTTGCCGGTGTTGGGGTCGATCCAGTAGCTGGGGGCGATGACGCCGTTGGAGGTGAGCGCGGTGATGACGTTGTCGACGACATCTTTGGGCGAGAGGCCGACGAGCGAGGCGCGCTCGCGATCGATGTTGAGCTGGAGCCCGGGATATTTGAGGTCCTGCGGGATGTAGACGTCGCCCACGCTCGATAAGCCGCGGAGCTGCTGCGCGATGGCCTGTGCCTTGGCGAAGGCGGCGGGTTGGTCGTTGGAGCTGATCTGAATATCGAGAGGCGCGGGCAGGCCCTGATTCATGACGGAGTCGACGAGACCGCCGGCCTGAAAGTAGGTTTGGATCTCCGGAATGTCGGACGCGAGCCGGCGGCGCACGCGATCGATGTATGCGTAACTGCCGGTGGAGTGATCCTCGTTGAGCGAGACCTGGACGAAGGCGGTGTCCATCGAAGAGTTGCTGGTGTAGATGGCGGAGAGATCCGGCGTGATGCCGATGTTGGAGACGATCATGCCGAGATCGTGCGACGGGACGATTTTGCGGATTTCGTCCTCAACGCGCGCGATGTAGGCGTCGCTGGTTTCGATGCGCGTGCCGCTGGGCATTTTGACATTGATGATGAATTGTCCGGGATCGGTGCGCGGGAAGTAGGCGCGGCCGAGAACTGGAGTCAGCACGACAAGGATGACGGCGGTGCCGCCGAGCAGGACCGCTGCAGTGAAGCCGGGACGCTTGAGGGTGCGGTACGCGAGCACCTCGTAGCGATCGAGCATGCGCTGGAAGTAGATGTTGAAGCGATCGACGATGCGTTGAAAGATGCCGCGCCTGTGCTCACCCTTTTTGGTTTCGCCGTGTTCTTCGTGCAGGTTGATGAACTTTGCGCAGAAGAGCGGCACCAGGGTCATGGAGAAGAAGTAGGAGGCGAAGATGCAGATGACGACGCCGAGTGCGAGATCGGTGAAGAGATAGCGGCTGACGCCGTTGAGCAGGAAGACGGGGAAGAAGACGATGGAGGTGGCGACGGTGGCGGCGAGAACGGCGAGCGATACTTCTGTGCCGCCCTCGTCGGCGGCCCGCTCCGGCGCAGCGCCCTCTTCCATGAAGCGGATGATGTTTTCCAGCACAACGACGGAGTTGTCGATGAGCCGCGAGAGCACCAGCGCGATGCCGCCGAGCAGCATGGTGTTGATGGTGCCGCCAAAGGCATTCATGACCAGCAGGCAGAGGAGGATGGCCATAGGGATGGAGAGCAGCGATGCTCCCGCGGCGCGCGGCGAGCCGAGGAAGAGCAGGATCATGAGGCCGGTGAGCACGAGGCCGATGAGCGCTTCCTTGAGCAGGTTTTTGATGGCGCCTTTGACAAAGACAGATTGGTCGAAGACGACGGCGGTTTTCAGGCTGGGCGGGATATCCACGAGCCGCTTGATGGCAGCGCGCATGCCGTTCACGATGGAGATGGTGTTGCTCTTGCCGGCCTGCTTGAGGATGGGGACATAGACGGAGTGCTGACCATCGATGCGAACGATGTTTGTCTGAAGCGCGCCGGAGTCTTCGGCGTGGCCGACATCCGCGACCAGCACGGAAGCGTTGCCGGACGACTTGAGCGGCATGGAATTGATCTGCTGCGCGGTGGGAATCTGGCTGTTGGCGTAGAGGTTGTAATCCTTGGTGCCGATGCGCACGTCGCCGGCGGGCAGGATGAGGTTGGATTGATTGACGCTGTCTACCACATCCATCAGGCTCATGTTGTGGGCTTCGAGCTTGAGTGGATCGACGTAGATCTGAATCTGTCGATAGCGGCCGCCGTAGGGTTGCGGCACGGAGGCGCCGGGAACGTTCGCGATTTGATTGCGTACCTGAAACTGTGCCAGATCTTTGAGCTGGGTCTCGTTCAGCCCCTGACCCTTGAGCGTGACCAGGCAAACAGGCTGGCTGGATGCGGTCATGCCGAGCACGACCGGCGGCAGCGTGCCGGAGGGCAAGCGGCGCAGGTCGGCCATGGCGAGATTGGAGATATTGCTGAGCGCGGCGTTGGCATCGGTTCCGGGGAGGAAGTAGATCTTGATGAGTGAGACGCCGGAGAGCGAGCGCGATTCGATGTGGTCGATGTTTGCGCCGAGGGTGAAGAAGCGTTCGAAGGTGTCGGTGATGTCAGCTTCGATCTGCCGCGGCGGCATGCCGGAGTAGAAGGTGGCGACGACGACGACGGGAATGTCGATGGAAGGGAAGAGATCGACGGGCATGGACATGACGTTGACCACGCCGACGAGCAGCACCATGAGCGAGATCATGATGATGAAGAAGGGATAGCGGAGGGCAAACTTCGGCATCAGTTGCCTCCCTCGTTCGCGTCGGTCATGCCGCCTTCCTCGTGCATGACATCGTTGGCGGGCTGGGGTTCGAGGCGCGGCGTGATCGTCTCACCGTCCTTGTAACGCGCCGCATTGCCGAGAACGACCCGGTCTCCTTGCTGAACGCCGCTTCGCACTTCGGCCAGCAAAGAGCCCTGGATGCCGAGGGTGACGGCGCGCTGATGCACATGATTCTGACTGTCGACGACGAGAACGCTGGTGTGGCCCGCGTCATCGCGCTGGATGGCGAGCAACGGGATGGTAAGGACATTCTCCCGGTGCGCAAGCTGCACGTAGGTGTTGGCATACATGCCGGGATCGATGCTGAGGTCCTTGTTGGGAACGTCGATCTCGGTTTCCATGGTGCGGGTGTCGAGGCTGACGTTGCGGGTGAAGCGCACGATCTTGCCGGTAAGCGAGCGGTGGAGTGCGTCCACGCGGATCTGTACCGTGTCGCCATCGTGGATGTAGCCCACGGCATCTTCGGGCACGGGCAGGCGGAGACGAAGAAGATCGCTTTGTGAGAGCTTGACCAGGGGCAGGCTCTGGCTATCCGACGAAGTGCCGGCCTGGATGAGCGCGCCGGTATCTGCATAGCGCCAGATGACGACGCCGCTGAGCGGAGCGGTGATGGTGGTGTAGGACTGGAGTGCGCCGTAGCGCTCCATGTCGGCCTTGGCGACGTCAGACTGCTGCCGCGCGGCGGAGAGCGTGGCCCGCGCGGTATCGACCTGCGCCTGCGAGGCGTCGGCTTTCGCGCGTGCATCGTCGAGCTCCTGCTCTGCGATGAGCCCGGGTTGAGCCTTGGATGCCTGCAGCAGGCGATCGAAGTTGGCCTGCAGCGCGGAGTGACTCGCCTGGGCGCGGCTGATTTCGTGCTGCGCGATATTGATCTGCTCCATGCTTCGCTGCTGTTCGGATTGGCTGCCGCGATACTGCGCGTTCAACTCAGGGACTTCGAGCACGGCGAGCGTCTGGCCAGCATGGACGCGGTCGCCGATGTCGACATTGATGCGGCGTACGTAGCCGGAGACTTTCGCGTGCACATCGATCACCTGGTAGGGCTGGAACTGGCCGGCAAGCGAGAGCATGTGCGAGATGTTGCCGCGCTGGACGACAGCGACTGCGGCAGCAACGGGCTGGGTGGCTGCGTCGGCGGAATCCGAACGCGCTTTGCATCCGGCGAAGGCAAGAGGCAGAACGAGAGACAGAAAGTAAGACACGGCGATGCCCGGTCTGGAGGGACGATCGCAGAGACGAACGGCTTGCTTGTGCACGGTAGACCTGTCACGCACTGGAGCCAGAGCGCGTCTTGTGCCGACGCGGAAGACTCGACGGCTCTCCGGAGAGAAGCCGCTCGTATCCGCGGGCGGCCAGGAGATCGCTCGGATTCCAGGCTCGCTAGTTGGAAACAGCGATGACACAATTCGCAGAATGAAGGCGAATTATGCCGAAAGTCAGGAAACGAGAGAAGGCGGAGGACGGCGGAGCAAAGGCCCGTTGATCGCGAGAGTGCGCGAAGCGACAGGTGGGGCCTCGCTGCGTGGCCGAATCGGGCGAGTATTCTCCGGTGGCTGGGGCAGGAAGACGACCGCGGAGGCGAGTGCCGCCCGGTGCAGATCGGCGTGATTCACATTCGCGTGCTGTGCGGTATCCGTCGGGCGCTCCCGCTCAGAGAGCAGCTTGGCGATCGGAGCGGTTTCCGATGCGCGGGCGCGGACGTGATAGAGCGAGAGCTTGGAATGGAGTCCCCAGCCGAAGACGGCCAACGCAAGCAAGAGGATCGATACGCCGATGGCGAAGCGTCCTTCGCGGATATTCAGCTCGCGCTTGTCGCAGTGTGTCATCGATACGCCGATAGCCCTAGTGTATATGAGGCGGTCTGCTGGTTCGACGCAGTTCAGGCCATTCCTGTGAGCTGGTTTGATGGCACGATAAGGTTGTAAGCCATTCCGCGATAATCGGATAGCGCCGTTTGGCTGGAACAGGCCGGTGCTACTATTGCCCGTGCTGAATCTGAGCAAACCGAAGACGGCGGGGCAATGGATGGTTCACATCGTGGCAGCCCTCATCGCATTGATGCTTATCGCATGGCTGCTGCGGCTCTACATACTGTGATATTCACGGCGATGCAATGGAGGAACACCACCTTGAGGCATGAGATGGCATGAGTGACCTGGGATGCCGTACAGATCTGGGACGCCGTACCTTCATGCAGGGGATGTTGCTGGGCGTTGCGGGCGTGGCGTTTGGGCAGACGCCGCATGTGCGTTATCCCTCGGATCGCCGGGCGCGGCTTGCTGTTGCGAGTTATCCCTTCCGCGCGTTCATCGATGCTCCGAATAACAGCGATCGAGATAAATCGAAAGCGGGGATGGATTTACCGGGCTTCGCGAAAATGGTGAGAAGCGAGTTTGAACTCACCGGCATCGAGCCGCTGTATTCGCATTTTGCATCGACTGAGCCGCGCTATCTGCGCGAACTGCGGAAGGATCTCGACGCTATTGGCGTTCGAACCGTAAATATACCGGTGGATGTGGAAGTGGATCTTTGCAGTTCCGATGCTGAAAAACGAAAGAACGGGTTCGAGAGCTATGAGCGATGGATTGAGGCGGCGGTGGTTTTAGGATCGCCGGGTGTGCGGCTCCATATCCCAAGGTGCGCCGATCCGGCGAATCTCGGCCCTCCTGCGGAGGCATTCCGCAGAGTGGTTCAGTTCGCGGCTGCGCGCAACATCATCGTCACGCTTGAGAATGACGATCCGGTGCTGGACAGCGCGAGCCGCATCATCGCTTTTATTCAGCGAGTGAACAGCCCTTACCTGCGCGCGCTGCCTGATTTTGGGAATTCGCTGATGCAGGGCGATGTGGAGTTCAATGCCAAAGCGGTGGCCGGGATGTTTCGATACGCAGCGAACATCGCGCATGTGAAGGATGCTGAAGTGATCCACGGCAAGCTGGAGCGAGTGGATCTGAAGCAGCTTTTCGGCATTGCCAGGGCGGCAGATTATCGCGGCTACTATTCGATGGAGTCTGATTCGGATGCCGATCCTTACAAGGATACGAAGCACCTGATCGAAGCAAGTCTCGCGTTTATGTAAAGCTGCGCGGATTGCGGTTCATGGCAAATCAATGCGCGTCAGTCAGTGGTGAAAGACTTCTTCCATGAGTGCCCACCACTCGCCCTGGGCGCGATTGGGGAGCGGGTCCTGCATGGGCTCCATGATGGCCCACCACCGCTGCGTAGCGGGATCCGCAGCCATTTTGCGCATATCTGCAGCGTAATCCTGGCCGATGTATTCGAAGTAGCCGAAGAGGCAGCCGTCGCGGAGAAAGATGGTGTAGTTGCGAATGTTGCATGCCGTGATGGTGTTGAGAACCTCAGGCCAGACGGCCTGATGATGCTGCCGGTAAGCTGCTTCGGCCTCGGGCCGCAAACGGATGATCATTCCATAGCGCTGCATGGAGAAATGATGGCATACCGGGCGACCTTTTGACTCTAGTGCGGCGTCCAGTGAGGATGTCTGGCAAAGAGGCCGTCGGTGATGGCGATCTGAAAGGTGATGAAGAGCCCGAAGGCCAGACTGAGCAGGCCGGATGCGACGCCGAGTCCGTAATTGAAGGGCGCAAAGCGTTTGCGCGTGTACGCGAAGGGCGCGCCGATCATCATGGTGATGAGCATCATGCCGGCGATGGTGCCAACGCCGAAGACCAGGAGATAGGCGATGGCCCAACGAGGCTCGCGAATTTCTGCAAGCACCAGAAGGGCAACCGCGGCCGAGCCGGCGAGCCCATGCACGAGGCCGATCGCCAGCGGCCGCAGGAATTGATAGAGGCCCAGCTTTTCGAGCATCCGTTGAAAGATATTTTGCTGCTTTCGACCTGCATTCGTATCGGTTTCGGGAGCGAGATGCATGTGGACTTCCGGGCTGTGGCCGTGGATGTGTTCGTGAACGACGCCGGCGTGCTGATGAGGATGCGAGTGCACGAGAGCTCCGTGACTGTGGTCTGGCGTATAGCGATGGGTGATACGCTGCGTGACTCCGGTCAGATTCAAGATGCCGAGCAGGATCAGCATCAGGCCAACGGCGAGCTCCATGGCGAGGCCGATGCGCGGGGGAATGACGATGTTGAAGAGGATGATGGCCGCGCCCACGCAGAAGATGGTGATGGTGTGGCCGACGCCCCACAGGGCGCCGATGATGCCGGCCTGCCGGATGCTGCGCTGGCGGCTGACGATGGTAGACACGGCGATGACGTGGTCGGGGTCGGTGGCATGGCGCATGCCGAGGACAAATCCGAGACCGATCACTGCCAATAGATTGACCATGCCGCTCGACTCCACCAGTCACGCGCTGCGGCAGTCAGACCGGCATGCTCAGCCGGGCATTGTTCAGCAGCCGTTTCCGCAATCCCAATCATACGCACGAGCCAGTAAGATTGACGCACATACGGGTAATAGAGATCTGCGAGCAGGAGTGAGCGGCGCAATGTACGGAACAATGCAGGAGCATCTTCAGGGAAGACTGGCCGAGATTCAGAAGGCCGGCCTTTACAAGCGTGAGCGCGTGATTGCCGGTCCGCAGCAGCCCGAGGTCTCGGTTGCGGACCGCGTTGTGCTGAATCTTTGCGCGAACAACTATCTCGGGCTGGCGAACCATCCTGCGGTGGTGGAAGCCGCGCAGCAGGCGCTGCGGGAATGGGGATATGGGCTGGCCAGTGTGCGCTTCATCTGCGGCACGCAAGCGATACATAAGCAGCTTGAAGAGCGTCTGAGCAGCTTTCTCGGCATGGACGACACCATCCTTTACAGCTCCTGCTTCGATGCCAACGGCGGCCTGTTCGAGACGCTGATGGAGGCGGAAGACGCGATCATCTCCGATGAGCTGAATCACGCCAGCATTATCGATGGCGTCCGGCTCTCGAAGGCGGCGCGGTTTCGCTATCGCAACGGGGACATGCAGGACCTTGAAGAGAAGCTGAAGGAGGCCGGCGGCGCGCGGCACCGGCTCATCGCGACTGACGGCATCTTCTCCATGGATGGCTATCTGGCGCGGCTGGACAAGATATGCGATCTGGCTGAGAAGTACAACGCGCTGGTGATGGTGGATGACTCGCACGCTGTCGGCTTCATCGGCGAGCATGGGCGGGGAACACCCGAAGCGTGCGGCGTCGAGGGCCGGATCGACATTCTGACGGGGACGCTCGGCAAGGCGCTGGGCGGCGCAAGCGGCGGTTATACCAGCGGCCGCAAGGAGATCATCGATCTGCTTCGCCAGCGCTCGCGGCCTTATCTGTTCTCGAATTCTGTTGCGCCGGCTATCGTTGCCGCGTCGCTCAAGGTGCTGGAGCTGGTGGGCCAGTCATCGGAACTCAGGGAGCGGCTGCGGGAGAATACAAGGTATTTCCGTGCGGAGATGACCAAGGCCGGATTCACCGTGCTGCCGGGTGAGCACCCGATCGTCCCGGTGATGTTCGGCGACGCGGTGGTGGCATCACGTATGGCGGAGCTGCTGCTCGGCAAAGGGATCTACGTCGTGGCGTTTTCTTTTCCGGTGGTTCCGCATGGCAAGGCGCGCATCCGCACGCAGGTATCCGCCGCGCACACGCGCGAGGAACTCGAGCTTGCGATTGAGAAGTTTGCCGAGGCGAAGCGGGAGTTGAATTTGTAAAGGCTGCGGGTCAGTTGGCGAGCACGGCGCGATAGCGCACGGTTCCTTTGCGGACCTTGGCTACCGCTTCGTTGACTTTGGTCATGGGAAAGCGCTCGGTCTGGGTTTTCACGTTGTGCCGCGCGGCTACATCCAGCATTTCCGCCAGCGCCAGGGGACTCCCGGTATTGCTGCCGCTGACCGCCCTGGCTGCCTGAATCAGCAGAGAGCCAGGAATCTGGAGCGGGCGGGTCGGGGCGCCGACCAGGCAGAGCACTCCCTCCGGACGCAGCGCGCCCAGGAAGGCAGCCCAATCCTGGTCCGCATTCACGGTGGAGACGATCAGGTCGAGCGAGCCGGCGAGCGCCTTCATGACTTTGCTCTCGCGGGAATTCGAGAAGTGGTGCGCGCCCATGGCGCGCGCTTCGTCTTCCTTTGCCGGCGAGGTGGAGAAGGCGGTGACCTCCGCTCCGAAGACGCGCGCGAACTGCAAAGCCAGATGACCCAGGCCGCCGATGCCCACGACGCCGACGCGCGAGGCAGGGGATACGCCATAGGTACGCAGGGGCGTGTAGACAGTGATGCCGGCACAGAGCAGCGGAGCGGCGTTCTCGCTGTCGAGCGCCTCCGGAATGGGAACAACGAAACGCGCGGGCACACGCACCGTGTCGGCAAAGCCGCCATTGCGATGAACGCAGGTTGGCTGCGACTGGGGACATAGATTTTCTTTGCCGGAGCGGCACCATTTGCAATTACCGCAACTGCCGGCCTGCCAGCCCACGCCCACGCGCTGGCCCGGCTGCAGGTTCTGCACTGCGCTGCCCACTGCCTCGACCGTGCCTACGATCTCGTGCCCGGGAACAAAAGGATATTTGCTGACCTGCCAATCGTTATCGATCAAGTGCAGGTCGCTGCGGCACACGCCGCAGTGGCTGATACGAATCTCCACCTCATCGGCGCCCAATTCGCCAACTTCATACCGGTATGCAAGCAATTCGGCCCCGGCAGCATGTGTTGCATAGCCTCGGATCTCTGGCATCGTTCCTCGTCTGCTCCGTCCGTCGGTCTTGGCTTTGGACGCGTTATTTATTCCACTTGGATCGTGACCACCTGGTTGCCGGTCACAACTGCGTCCATGGGCACTGATGTTACAGCAACCGCGGACTCGCCATTGAGCGTGAGCGCACGGTTGACGCGCAGCGGATCGAGCACATTCGCCATCGAGATGGGAACTTCCGCGAGAGTGCGTCCATCGAGGCGCGCCTGCGGCTGGGGAGTCAGCATGGTGACGTAGACACGGTCGTTCGCGTGAGTCGCATTCAGTGCTGCGACGGTTTCGTTCATATCGAGATGGTTGGGGGATGATTCCAGCATGTGGTCCACGGTTGCTGCGTCGCTGACGACCAGGCGAATGGGGCCGTCGGGCAATGTATCCGGCAGTTTGACCGGTATGTCGACGGTGCGGGTTGTACCGTGCCAGGGCCGCAGAGTTGCGCGTAGCGAGACGGTGCCGCCCGCGTGCACGGCCCCGCCCTCGCGTTCGGCGCTCTCGATATCTATGGTCTGCCGGCCAGGTATTGCGTCGACGTCCAGCGAGACGCTTCGCAGCGTGCCGCGCCGCGCCGGATTGGTATAGAGCTGCACCAGCGGCTCGCCGATCAGGAGGGTCGCTCCGAGAGCCGCGGGTATGCCGCTGGTTGGAGCGGCAAAGCGGGTCAGGTCGACGTCAGGCGCACCATCAAGCTGCACGCGCTCGCGCATGCGGTAGGTGGTCTCGGCGGCGTAGGTGTTGCTCTGCATCAGCGACTGGTAGATCGAGGTGAGCATGAGCAGCGGAGTCAGGTCGGGGCTGTCGATGACCTCGAAGTGCACCGAGCGGGCGGAGGCACCGGTATGAAAGGTAACTGCGACTGGCACCATATGGGCCTTGGCACCGAACTCGCCACGGATCGCGGTCTGCCGGTCCTGGGTAAAGGCGCCGACTTCCTCGGTGGTGTTGACGATCTTGAAGGCGTTGAGCGGCGAGGGCAGGGTAGCGACTACTTCCGCCTTGGTCATGGGAACGGAGACGGAGCCGGTCTGGGTGATGGGATGGCCGCACGCGAGCAACTGGTTTTTGTCGACGTAGGTGGCGGTGCAGGTGGCGGCGATCTCCATGTCTCCGCGCACCAGCAGCGCGCTGACCGACGAGCCCGGCTCGATGGGCTCGGGCTGCTTCTCGGTGCTCGACCCGCCGCCCAGGCCAACTACGGGAGTCAATCCCTGGGCGGTGAAGCGGTCTTTGAAGGCATCGACCGCCTGCTGGCTGAAGCCGCTGAAGAGTAGCGGTGTCTCGATAGGACGGATCTCGGCATTGCCGGCGGCCGACCGGGCTGGGACGCGCCCTGAGGCATGTCTTTCACCTCCATCATTTGCTGAATGGGGGTGATGCCGGCGATCGGCTCCTTGCTGAACTGGCCGATGCGGAAGGCCAGCGCGCCGGCGAGCTTGCCATCGATATAGACCGGGCTGCCGCTCATGCCGGCGACCACACCGGTGTAGATGGCGTCCTTGCCGCCAAGCCGCGCGAGGATCATGTCCTGCTTCGGCCCCAGGGCATTGTGCAGGACGCCCAGAATTTCTACCTCGACGGCGGAGGGCATAACGCCCTCAAAGACGGTATAGGCGACTCCGTGCTGGCCGCGGTGCACCTGATCCAGGGGAAAGATGCCGGCGGTGGCCGAGTCCGGCGGAGTGGCGGGTGGGGGCGGCGTCCGGAGCTCTGTGGGGATAGGTTCTTGCCCTGGCTTGGGTGCCTGGGCCGGCGGGGTGGTTTGCGCGTTCAGGAGAAGCGGCGCCAGAACCGTGAGCAGCAGGGCTATTTGCCTGTGGCCGTATCCTGGCCACCATGGGCGCTTTATGCGGGCCTTCCCCGGGAAAATCCCGCGGATTCGAGGGCGGTCATAGGAAAATGACTTTACAGGGGCGACAGACACATCGAAACGGTGGGCAGGCACGTCTTTAACAGTAGACGGTTGCACGCGAGCCGCCAACTTTCTGCGTGGACAGCCGTCCTTAAAGGTGTGACACCCGAGGTTGGTTCCTTGCTCGTCGATCGATTCGCTCGTCTTCTCTTTGCTGCGTCTCTGGCGGTAGGCCTGACAGCCGCGCCCATAGCTGCCTTTGCCCAGAGCACTTCTACTGATAGCCAGACTGCGCCAGCCGATCAGCAGCAGGCGCCTTCGGACAAGAAGCAGGAGCCCCAGCATAACGGGCAGTACCAGATGCCCGGCGAGCCGCCTCCGGCACAGACTCAGGCCCCGAATCAGGACCAGTCTGCACCCGAAGCCGGAGGCCCGGGTGGCGATAGCGGCGGGAATCGTGCTGCCGAAGAAGAATCCGGCCGAGAGCGCGCCTCCGCCCCCACCGCCGCCGCCGGTGGTGAAAAACCCCAAGGGGCTGGAGAACTTCTCGCTGCGGGTGAACGTGCCGGTGGTGACCGTGGACGTCGGCGTGCTGCTGCAGAAGACCCACCAGTTTGTGCCCAACCTGAGTAAAGAGAACTTCCGCATCTATGAAGACGGCAAGCCGCAGGAGATCGTCTCCTTTGGCCGGACCCAGGCGCCGATCACGGCGGTGCTGCTGTGCGAGTTTGCCGCAAATAATTACTGGTTCATTTATGACATGCGCAATGCCGCGTATGCGTTTGCGCAGCAGTTGCATCCGGACGACTATGTGGCGGTCGCTACGTTCGACATGCACACGCACATCCTGACCGACTTTACCGAGGACAAGCGGCTGGTCTACGAATCATTGAACTCGCTGCAGATACCAGGGTTCAACGAAACCAACACCTTCGACGCGCTTTACGAGACGCTGGACCGGCTGAGCCGGGTGGAGGGGCGCAAGTACATCATCTTTGTCGGATCCGGGATCGATACGTTTTCCAAGATCAACCTGGACAAGATCATGCAGAAGATCAAGGCCACGCCGAACGTGACGATTTATGCGATCAGTACCGGGCAGACCGCGCGGCTGACCGGCAATGCACGCGGCGGCATGTTTGGCGCGCATGAGATCGACTATCTGCAGGCGGACAATGAGCTGCGGACCTTTTCCGGCATGACCGGCGGAAAGGCGTACTTTCCGCGCTTCGAAGGTGAGATGCCGGAGATCTTCCGGGATATCAACTCGGCGATCCGCAACCAGTACGTGGTCAGCTACCGTCCCACCAACGCGAAAGAGGACGGGACATACCGCAAGATCCGCGTAGAACTGGTGGACAACGAGGGCAAGCCGCTGCAGATGCAGGATGAAAAACATCACGCCCTGAAGTACGACGTGATCGCGCGCGATGGATACAAGGCCCGGCAGGAAGTCGAATAAGAGGATCGAATTGAGCCGGCCAGGAATGCCTGGCAGAAGGTCGAATAAGAGCAGGCCAGAAGAGAGAAAAGCCGGGATAGCCTCCCGGCTTTTTCATTAGCCGAAGCGCCGGTCGATTAAGCGCCAGCCTGCTTCCGGGCGAAATCGCCGATGAAGGGCAACTTGAACCACTTGCCCTGCGCCGCGTTGACGATGCAGAGCAGCCAGAGGATGACCAGCCCGAGCCAGCAGATGGGCCAGAGCAGGAGTACCAGCAGGTGCATGTGGATCATGGCCAGCATGATTCCCAGCACCATGAGCACGACCCAGACGGCGAGCCATAGAACGTGCAGTCCGATGCATTGCATGGCGTGGTAGCGCACAAACGGCTTGCGATTGTACGGCTCCATGACCAGGAAGATGATTGCCGGGATGATGGTGACGTATGCGATGGCCGCCGCGGAATTGTCGGAGAGCCCGCTTTGCGCGGGGACGGAGACCGCAGCGGCAGGTCCGGTAGCTGGTTGCGGCACCTGGGTGTAGCCGCCGGCCGGCGGTGGTGGCGCCGCGGTTAAGGAGGTGCCACAATGCTGGCAGAACGTGGCACCGGCTGGGTTTTCTGTGGAGCAGGCTGGACACTGCATGGCAATTCCTCCTCGGATGTCTACTGCGGTCGCGCAGTCCCGACGCCGGGGGCCCATTCGGTCCGCACCGGTCAATACCAGACTGGGGGACGGCACCACGATACAACGGGTTCGCTGTCGCGGAACACGAAAATTAACGCGGCGCGATGTAACAGGCCAGCCATTCGGACATCTGATGAGTGGAAAGGAGTTACTTCATGGTAAAGCTTGCAATCTGGGCTACAGTCCAGGCGAAACCCGGAAAAGAGTCCCAGGTGGAGGCATTTCTCAAGTCGGCGCAGCCTCTGGCGGAGGCGGAGCCGGGGACTATTAGTTGGTACGCAATCAAGATGGGCGGAGGCAGATTCGGCATCTTCGACACCTTCAACGACGAGGCGGGACGGGACGCTCATCTGAACGGAGAGATTGCCAAGGCGCTGATGGCCAATGCGAAGGAGCTTTTGGCGGGTGATCCGCAGATCAACAAGATCGAGATCCTGGCTGCGAAAGAATAGCTGGTTGAACAGGCGGGCGCCGGTGGATTACGGCGCCGCGCGTCTGTTTTAGCCGAAGAGAAACTCTTTCGTCCTGAGTTCTTTCACGCGGTCGCGCAACTTGGCGGCCTTCTCGAACTCAAACTTCTTTGCCGCTTCCCGCATGTCGGTTTCCAGTTTGGCAACGAAGGCATTTAGCTCCTGCTGACTGCTGAACTCCGGCGTGGTTTCGTCCTGCTCGGTCATGTCGGCGTATTCGGCCTTTAGTATCTGTGCCAGTGACATGTCGATGGGGCGCAGGATGGATTCCGGCGTAATGCCGTTCTCGATGTTGTAGGCCTCCTGGATGACACGGCGGCGTTCTGTCTCATCAATGGCGCGGCGCATGGAATCCGTCATCTTGTCCGCGTACAGAATGGCGCGGCCGTTCAGGTTGCGGGCGGCGCGGCCGATGGTTTGAATCAGCGAGCCCTGCGAACGCAGGAAACCTTCCTTGTCCGCATCGAGAATGGCGACCAGGGAAACCTCAGGGAGGTCGAGACCTTCGCGCAGGAGATTGATGCCGATGAGCACGTCGTATTCGCCCTTGCGCAGATCGCGCAGCAGGCGCACGCGTTCGAGGGTCTCAATTTCGGAATGCATGTAGCGGCATTTCACGCCGACTTCGGTGTAGTAGCCGGCCAGGTCTTCGGCCATGCGCTTGGTCAGCGTGGTGACCAACACGCGCTCGTTTATGGCGGCACGCGCGCGAATTTCGGCGAGCAGGTCGTCGATCTGGCCCTTGATGGGCCGAATCTCGACTGGCGGATCGAGCAAGCCGGTAGGGCGGATGATCTGCTCAACCACGACACCGGAGGACTTGGTCAGCTCGTAGGGACCGGGAGTGGCCGAGACATAGAGAATCTGATTGGTGCGGGTTTCGAACTCGTCGAATTTGAGCGGACGATTGTCCATCGCCGAAGGCAGGCGGAAGCCGTAGTCGACGAGGTTCTGTTTGCGCGAGCGATCGCCGTGCCACATGCCGTGGAGCTGCGGTACGGTAGCGTGGCTCTCGTCGACGAAGAGCAGGTAGTCGCGCGGGAAGTAGTCGAGCAGCGTGGGCGGCGCTTCGCCGGGCATGCGCCCGCTGAAGTGGCGTGAGTAGTTCTCGATTCCGTGACAGTAGCCGACGGACTTGATCATCTCCAGATCGAAGCGGGTTCGCTGATGGACGCGCTGCGCTTCGACCAGACGGCCCTGGCCTTCGAGCTCCTTTTCCCACCACTCGAGCTCGGCGAGGATGGAATCCATGGCGGATCGCTTGCGCTCGGGCTGGACTACGTAGTGACTTTTCGGGTAGATGGGGAGGCGCGCGTATTTCTGCCGGACGGTGCCGAAGAGGGGATCGATCTGCGAGAGCCCTTCGATCTCATCGCCGAAGAGCTCGATGCGATAGGCCATCTCATCGTAGGTAGGGAAGACCTCGATGACATCGCCGCGGACGCGGAAGGTGCCGCGGCGAAAGTCGCCATCGTTGCGCTCGTAGAGTATTTCGACGAGCCGTTTGGTGATGTCTTCGCGCTTGATCTTCTGCCCGCGCTCGAGCAGCAGCAACATGCCGTAGTAGGCCTCCGGCGAGCCGAGGCCGTAGATGCAGCTTACGGAGGCGACGATGATGGCGTCGCGCCGTTCGAAGAGCGAACGCGTCGCGGAGAGCCGCAGCTTGTCCAGCTCCTCGTTGATGGTTGCTTCCTTCTCGATGTACAGATCGCCGGAGGGAATATAAGCCTCGGGCTGGTAGTAGTCGTAGTAGGAGACGAAGTATTCGACCGCGTTCGACGGAAAGAACTGCTTGAACTCGTGGAAGAGCTGCGCGGCGAGCGTCTTATTGTGCGCGAGGATGAGCGCGGGACGGTTCATCTCCTCGATGACCTTGGCCATGGTAAAGGTCTTGCCGGAACCGGTGACGCCGAGCAGCGTCTGGTGCTGCTCGCCGGCGGCGAGGCCGGCGAGGATCTCTTCGATGGCGCGGCCCTGGTCACCGCGCGGCTTGTAATCGCTGACGAGCTGAAAGTCCATTTGTTGACGTATCTCTTGCGAAGTCGTTGGCATGATAGTTAGCACAGCTCGCGCAGCGGGCGCATCTGGTCGGCGGACCAGTTCTCCGGCATGAGCAGCAGATAGCGGCGCGGCGGCAGATACCACAGCAGCATGCGGGCCGCCTGCGCGGCGGTCTCCTGATCGGGGAACTCGGAGAACTTGCGCCCGATCACCAGATTGCGCGTCGGCGTCATCTGCGGATCGACGACCAGCGCGATCCGCGGGTCTTCCATCTTCCAGCCTTCGGTGAGGTGTCGGTAGAGCAGACGCGCCGTGTGTTTGGGCAGATAGTTTTCCGACGGCGAACCGACCATGACCTGCCGCTCGGTTTCGACGTCGGTCTTCTCGATCCCGCTATCCGGATCATTATCTTGGCCCCTGCCGCCGCTGTCTTGCCGCGGCCGCGCGGCGAGTTCGGAGACGTCCTCGGGATCGCCGTCCCAGGTGCCGTAGGCGCGCAGCGATTCGAGTATGCCGGTGGGGATCACGTATTCGGCTGCTTCCGGTGGATCGGTGTTGTTCTTGAAGAATGCGGCGCCCAATCCCTGTTCTGCCATGGAGACGAAGAGGTTGGAGAGGCAGTTGGTCTCCACCGCCTCACCGACCGGCGGCAGTTCGAGGCGGACGTAGGGCATGCCGTCGGGGCCGAGGAAGACGGGCTCGGTGGGAAGCACGATGGAGGCATTCCATGCCGCAGCCTGAAACTCATCCAGCCAGCGGCTGTCGCGTTGCTCGCGCGGAACTTCCATGCCTTGCGCGAGGCGGTTGGTGTCGTCCAGATTGAAACGCTCTCCGGGCACGGAGACGAAGCGGCGCCCCGGCGTTCCTGTGGGAAGAGCCGCGGGCGGGTCATCCTGCACCTCTTCATGCCGCTCCGGCAGCTCAGGCTCAGGAATCACAGATTGCGGGACCACCGGTTCTGCCGGAACATTCACCGGCGCGTCCGGATTGTATGGCGGCTTCTTCAGCCGATCGAAAAGACCCATAGCTCAATTGTATGGGTGTGCGACCTTATGCGTTTTGTGGAATGCCCATCGCCTCCAACCACTCGATGGG
Source organism: uncultured Acidobacteriaceae bacterium (assembly GCA_963737035.1). Classification (GTDB taxonomy): domain Bacteria; phylum Acidobacteriota; class Terriglobia; order Terriglobales; family Acidobacteriaceae; genus KBS-83. The sequence continues at coordinate 95,602 of CAVTRJ010000016.1, forward strand.
AGAGTCGACGAGGCAGTCGGGAGGCGCATCTGCGAGTGAGTGCGGCGCCAGGCCGAAGCGGCATCCAATGACGCTTGCGCCGACGTTGCGAGCGGTCAGGACATCGACATCGGAGTCGCCGATCATCAGCGTTTGTTCCGGCGTGGCGGCGGCCTCGCGCATCAGCGTTTCCAGGCCGAGCGGGTCGGGTTTCTTGGTTTCGAAGGAGTTGCCACCGTAGATACGGAAGCAGTGCGAGGACAGCCCGAGTACGGCGCAGATCTCCTCGGAAGGACGAATCGGCTTGTTGGTGAGGACGGCTATCCGGGTGTTCGGCAGGGCCGCTGTGATGGCTGCGAGCGCATCGAGCACGCCTGCGTAGACGTAGGTGTGGTCGAGCTTGTGGACGCGGTAGTAGCTGAGGAAGAAGGCGACAGCGTCGGTGACGATCTCTTCGTGCTCCGGATCGCCGAGCGCGCGGCGCACCAGCATGTGAACGCCGTCGCCGATGTAACTGGCAATGACTGCGTCCGGCAACGGATGGCGGCCCAGGTGGGCGAGGGTGGCGTTCACGCTGGCGACCAGGTCGGCGCGGGAGTCGATGAGTGTGCCGTCGAGATCGAAGGCGATGAGGCGAAGAGAGGCTGGCGGGGGGAGCGGGCGGAGGCGCTCGATCATTACGTCATGATAGAAGGGGGCCGCGAAGATGCGCTCCGCGGCCCTGACGTAATTTGCTTCTAGTGAATGCGGATGCTGCCGGAGCCGGTCTCCACTTTCACTGTGGGGCCGCCGCCGTTCACGTTGCCGGTGATGTGGTGGCGCTCCAGGCTGCCTTGCATGCTCATCGACTGGTCGACGTGGATCGAGCCCGAACCCGTCTCAGCATCCAACGTGAACTTCGATCCGCCGAGGTTCAGGTCTATAGAGCCGGAACCGGTTTCGATTTTCCAATTGTCCGTCACTTGCCCTGCGGCGCTTACGTCACCCGAGCCGGTCTCCGCCTTCAGGGAGCCCTTCACACCAGTGATACGGATAGAGCCTGAACCCGTGCCGGCGATTACATTCCCTCCATTGCTGAAGTTGACGCGGACGTCTCCCGAGCCCGTCTGCAGGTAGCTGTCGCCGCCCAGATCATCCCCGTTAATGGTGCCGGATCCGGTTTCAAGACGGGTCCCCCCACCCATGGAAGCCGCTTTGACATCGCCCGATCCGGATTCGGCTTTGAGGTGCGTGTTTTTGGGCGCGGTGATGTCGTAGTCGATGGAGACGTGGTTGAACAAGCTCTCATGCGTCTGGCCGACGCGGATGGTGTTGCCGCTCTGCTGAATCGGCGGGTTATCCACGATCTTCTGCACCTGGTCCTCGCTCGATCCCATGCCAAAGCCGTGGTTTGCACGGACGTGGCCGATGATGTGCACCTGATTGTCCGAACCGGGGTTGACGTGCACATATCCGGAGCCGGTAGAGACCTCCAGTTGCACCGAGCCGTTCACGCTCAGGGTCTTGTCAAACGTTCCGTCGGAAGCCAGCGCCATGGCTGGAATTGCTAGTGCGGCTGCCGAGAGCGCCACTGCTCGCATTGCCGTCATCATTGTTGTCATTGTCATTCTCCCCTCTCACTGCGTTACTGCTGGAGGACCACCTTGTCGCCCTCTTTTAACCCGCTGGTGATCTCTGTGTTGCTGCCGTTTGCCAGGCCCACTGTCACTGACACCTTGCGCATGCCATCCTTCGCCTTGGGATCGGGCACGTTTACAAATGCGTGCTTCTGCGCGTCGTAGCTGATCGCCTGCTCGGGCACGGCCAGGACGCTCTTGTGTTCGCTGATCAGAATCTCCGCGTTGGCCGTCATCATGGCCTTGATTTCGCCCGTTGGATTGTCGATGGAGACGCGCACGGCGAAGGTTGTCACGTTGTCCTTCTCCACCCCGAGTGGGGCGATGCGCGTGACCTTGCCGTAGAAGATGCGGTTCTTGAAGGACTCGATACGAATGCGGGCAGGCTGTCCCATATAGACGTTGCCGATATCGGCTTCATCCACCTTGCCGTCCACGTACACCTGGCTGGTGTCGCCGAGCGTGAAGATCAGCGTAGCGGTGGAGCCGAGTACAAGTATGGAACTGACCGCGTCGCCCACTTCTACATCGCGAGAGAGAACGACGCCATCGATGGGAGAGGTAACGGTGGTATAGCTCAATTGTTCTTCGAGCTGTCTCAGGCTGGCTTCGCTTTCGGCTACCTGGGCCTGTGCCTGCTGCAGCTTGGCGCGATCCACTGCGACCGTGGCGACGGCCGTACGCTGCTTGTTCAGGTTCGAAAGATAATCGCGGTTGGCGTCGTCCAGCGCTTGCTGGCTTACCACGCCCGCGGCCTTCATTTCCTGGTTGCGTCGGAGAGTCGCCGCGTACATGGGCAGGTCTGGCGCTCTTGCGGTGACCTCATCCTGCGTAATGTCGGCCTCAGCCGTCTTTACGTTGGCCTGGGCGGCCTGCAGCGTGGCGCGCTGGGCAGCTACCTGCGCAAGGATTTCCACCTGGTCCAGCTGGGCCAGCACCTGGCCCCGGTGCACGCGGGCGTTCGCGTCCACGTACCATTTCTCGACGATGCCGCTGGCCTTCGATTTCACCTCGACCTTGGTGATGGGCTGCACTTTGCCGGTGGCTACGACACTCTTGGCGATGTCCATGCGGGTGACGGAAGCGATCCGGCTGCCATCGATTTTTGTGCCGCTGCTGTGGGCCACAACGGCCGCAACGAGAACGACGAGGGCGACCAGCGCACCGAGTGAGCCCCACAACCAGAACCGTCTGCGCTTTCGAGCCGCCACAACCCCTCCGTTCGGGGACACACGGCCCCGCTCACACTATGCTACGCACCGGTCAGGAAAAAGGTTCCAGCGAGGACAATTTCGCTGCTATCGGTCTTTTCGGCCGGAGGTGCAAATTCCTCAGGCGGCTAGAGTGCCGTGTCGCTGCGGTGAGAAGCGGCCAGCCTCGCGGCGTATCGAGAGCGCCTGCAGGCCAAGGTTGACCACGGAGGCATACACGATGATTTTCTGCGCGCCGACCTGGAACTCCAGGCCGCTTTGCGAGTCCAGCGCGGGGCCGAAGAAGAGAATGCCGACGTAGGCAATGAGCAGCAGCAGATAGGCGGCATTGGCGGTAACGTATGCAGACGGCCAGCGATTGCGAAGCTGAATCACCAGCAGGCACAGATCGTAGGCCAACAGGAAGCCAAAGGCAGCGCGGACGAAGCCGTTATGGGCGTCCAGCACCAGATTCCAGGGAGTGGCGGCGATGCCGACGAAGCCCAATCCGGCGACGATCTCGAAGGCCTGCGAGGCGAGTCCCAGGCCACGCGCAGCCTTCTGTCGTGCGACGATCACCTTCCAGTTGGAGGAGGCCAGGATGAGCGCGATTCCGACGGTTCCCAGGGCGATGGCGAGCAGGATGTGCGACGCGAGATTGGGCCGTCCGGAGGGTGTGACAGTGGCGCCCAGGTCGCTGAAGAAGTTGCGGAAGAAGAGATAGTGGTTTGCCTCGCGCTCGTACACGGCACCGCCGGGGTAGATGAGCATGGCGATGGCCGTGAGCAGGACAAACTGGATGCTGGCGTAGATCAGCACGAGCGCCCGCCACGCCCTGACCGCGAACTTCCGATTCCGGCTCGTCCATGCAGGTCTCCTGTGGTCTGGCAGCGGCCGCGGCTGACCGATGATAACCGGCAGGTAGTTGGCAAGGCTGCTTTACCCTATCTCCATGGTTCATTGGACACTCTTCCACGGCGTTGCCATCATCGGCCTGGTTCTGGCGAATGGCTTCTTTGTCGCGGCAGAGTTCGCGCTGGTGAGCCTTCGCGCCACCCGGGTGGAGCAGTTGCTGGCGGAGTCCCGCCCCGGGGCCCGCGCCGTTGCCCAGCTGCGTGGTTCGCTCAACGCCACGCTCTCAGCAGTGCAGTTCGGGGTGACGGTGGCCAGCCTGGCGCTGGGCTGGCTGGGCGAACCGGTGGTGGCGCCGTTGTTCGAAAAGCCGCTGCATGCGCTTCCTCACGCAGCATTGTTCGCCCATGCCGTCAGCGCCGGCCTCGCGTTTGCGTGCATTACCTACCTTGAGGTCATTGTGGGCGAGCTGGTGCCCAAGTCGCTGGCGCTGCGCCGGCCCGAGCAGCTTGCACTCGGTGTCGCTCCGCCGATGCTGGTGTTCATTCGGGTGACTCGGCCTTTTGTGTTGTTCATGAACAGCTCGGCAACCCTGGTCCTGAGGATGTTTCACTCCATCGCTGTGACTGAGGAGCCGGTGCATTCAGCTGATGAGCTGAAGCTGATGGCGACGGCAACGCGGCGCCAGGGCTTGCTGCCGCCGTACCAAGAATCGCTGATCCACCGAGCGGTGGAGCTGAATACGATCGTCGCGCGCGAGATCATGACGCCCCGGCAGCGCATCTTCTCTCTGCCGGCGACGATGCCGGTGGAAGAGGCGAGCGCCCGGATCGTTGAGGAGCAGCACTCACGCATCCCTATCTACGATCCCGAGCGAGGGCCGGAACATATTGTCGGCGTGGTCTATTCCAAGGATGTGTCGCGGCTGATGCATTTTGCTTTCGAACGCGCGGGAAGCGGTCAGCGGCCATCGCGCGGATTGCAACTGGGACAGATCATGCGCGACATCCTGGTGGTGCCGGAGACCAAGCCGGTGCCGGACCTGCTGCATGAATTTCAGGAGCGCCGCCGGCATCTGGCGATCGTGGTGGATGAGCATGGCTCGACGGTGGGGCTGGTGACGGTGGAGGATGCACTGGAACAGCTTGTCGGTGAGATGGAGGATGAGTTCGATGTGGGGTTGCGGCGCGCTGCACGGATGCCGGCTGAGGCGTTCTATATGGACGGCAGTGTGAATTTGCGCGACCTGGAAACGCAGATGCACTGGTATCTGCCGCGCGATGGAGGCGTAGAGACGCTGGCTGGTTTCTTGCTGACCCAACTGGGGCACATTCCCACAGAAGGGGAGAGCGTGGATTTTGGCGGACGCCGCTACACTGTTGCCGAGATGAGTGGACACCGCATCAGCCGCGTGCGCATCGAGCCGGTTCCGTCCAAAGCTGCGGCCCATGCGGGCACGGCGCCGGCGCGAGGAGGCGCATGAAGCTGCTGCCCGCGTTGGGCCGCCGACTGCTGTACACACTCCCTGTTGTCTGGCTGGTGGTCTCGCTGGTCTTTCTGCTGATTCACCTTGTACCAGGCGATCCCGTGGCGCAGATGCTCGGCGAAGGCGCCACACCGACAGATCTGGATGCGCTGCGACATCAGTACGGACTCGATCTGCCGCTGAGCCAGCAGTATCTTCACTACTGGCACGGAGTGCTGCACGGAGACCTCGGTCATTCGCTGCGGCTGAACGATTCTGTGACGCACCTCATCCTGCAGCGATATCCATACACGCTGGAGCTGACGCTTGCGGCGCTGGTGATTGCGCTGGTAGCTGCGATTCCTGCCGGCATTCTTGCCGCACTGCATCGCGGCAAGTGGCGCGACAATACGGTTGGCGTGGTCTCGCTCTTCGGGCTGTCATTTCCCGCGTTCGCTATGGGACCGATCGCAATCCTGCTGATTTCGATCAAACTGGGATGGCTGCCAGTATCGGGCGCAGGATCGCTGGCGCATCTGGTGCTTCCGGCGATCACGATGGGCTCCGGGCTGGCCGCTATACTGACCCGGATGGTCCGCACCGCGATGCTCGAAGAGCTGGGCCAGGATTACGTTCGCACGGCGCGTGCCAAAGGGTTGCCGGAGCGGACAGTGCTCTATCGTCATGCGCTGCGCAATGCGCTGATTCCGATTGTGACGCTTGTGGGCCTGCAATTCGGAGCGCTGCTGGCGGGGGCGATCGTGACGGAGACTATCTTCAGTTGGCCGGGTGTGGGGCGGCTGACGATCACGGCTATTTCCAATCGCGACTACGCGCTGGTGCAGGGCTGCATTCTGGCTGTTGGATTGACTTACATCCTGGTGAATCTTGCGACGGACATTCTTTACGCCGTCCTGAATCCACGCATTCGGGCCTGAGTGGCTCAGGCTTCGCCGCTCTGCATCTCATAGTTCTCAGTACAGGAGATTCACGATGAACATCCGGGAGGCGCTGGGGCTCGCGCCGAAGAAGAAGATTCGTTACGGCTTTATTGCGCTGGGCGACATCGCGCAGGAGGCGATGCTTCCGGCGGTGGAGCACACGGGTAACTCATCGATTGCTGCGCTGGTGACCAGCGATCCGGTGAAGGCGGGTCGGCTGGCGGAGCGCTATAACGTCGAGCACACTTACAGTTATGAGCAATTTCCCGAGATGCTTGCATCCGGGAATGTCGATGCGGTTTACATCGCGACACCGAACTGGCGCCACGCTGAGTTCGTGTTGCCCGCGCTGGCTGCCGGCGTCCATGTGCTGGTGGAGAAGCCGCTCGAAATCGACAGCGCGCGCTGCCAGCAGATTCTGGATGCGGAGAAGTCGTCCAAGGCAAAGCTGATGGTGGCCTACCGGTTGCACTTCGAGCCCGCGACGGTGGCCGCCATCGAGCGCGTGCGCAACGGCGAGCTGGGGCAGGTGCATCTGTTCACGTCGATTTTTGCGCAAATGGTGGACCCGGCGAATCATCGAGCGAAGACGGAGGCAGCTGGGCCGGTGCTCGATATGGCGCCGTATCCGGTGAATGCGGTACGCAATTTGTTTGGCGCGGAGCCGACGGAGGTGTCGGCCTTCGGATCACGGCATGCAGAATCGGGCCTGGGCGATTTCGATGACACGGTGACGGTGATGCTGCGCTTTTCCGAGGGCCGGCTTGCGCAGTTCGTCGTCTCCTACTATGGCAATGCGATCGATACGTATACGGTGCTCGGCACGAAAGGTGCACTGCAGGTGCAGCCGGGCTACATCTACGGCAAGCCGCTGGAGCACATCCTGACAATCGGCGACAAAAAGGACAACGTCAGTTACAAAAACACCGACCACTTCGGCGGCGAGATGAAGTATTTCTCCGATTGCATTCTGCATGACATCGATCCGGAGCCGGATGCGGAAGAGGGTCTGGCAGATGTGCGGGTTCTGGAGGCGATCGAGCGCTCGCTAAAGACGGGAGAGGTGCAGAAGCTGGCGCCCTTTGCCCGTTCGAAACACATCGATCCTGATCAGGTTGTGCGGCTTGGTGCGCTGAAACCGCCGGAGCCGGTGCATGCTTCGAGTCCGGACCGATGAGTGCTGTTAGATCTCGAGCGGGATGATCTCTGCGCTCGCGCCTTTGGCGTCGATGCGCAGCCATGCGATGGTGACGGGAAGTTCAAATCGACGCGGACCGGCGCTGCCCGGATTCAGAAAGAGCACGCCGCGGCGCTGCTCGACGAGCGGCTTGTGAGAATGCCCGAAGATCACCGCTGAGATACCGGCGGCTTCGGGATTGAGGTCGAGCTTTTTCACATCGTGAAGCATGTAGATGCTGCGGCCGTTGAGATCGATTAACTCAGTTGGCGGCAGATGACCGCACGGGCCGCCTTCATCGATGTTGCCGCGAATGGCGGTGACGGGCGCGATGGCTCTCAGAGCATCGAGGATGGCGGGATCGCCGACGTCTCCGGCGTGGAGGATGTGTTCTGCACCTTGCAATGCGCTGAGCGCTTCCGGCCGCAGCAGACCATGTGTGTCGGAAATCACACCAACGCGCATCGCTTACAGCCCGACCGCTAGCCGCGTGCGCGGGTCGAGATAGTCGCGCAGTGCATCGCCGATGAAGTTGAAGGAGAGCACGCAGCCCATCACAGCCAGAGCGGGGAAGACGACCAGGTGCGGTGCGTCGAAGAGATGAGAGCGGGCGTCGTTGAGCATGGAGCCCCAACTGGGCGCGGGCGCTGGAATGCCGAGGCCGAGGAAACTGAGCGTGGCTTCTGCGAGCACGGCACCGGCCATGCCGATAGCGGCCTGGACGAGGATCGGCTGCACGATGTTGGGCACGATATGGCGCGTGAAGATGCGGACATCGCCTGCGCCGAGGGCGCGCGCCGCTTCTACGAACTCGCGCTCGCGAACCGCCAGCACCTGGGCCCGCACCAGGCGAGCGTAGCCGACCCAGCCGCTGATAGAAAGTGCGAGCACAAGGTTGAAGAGGCCGGGGCCGAGGAAAGCGACAAATGCAATGGCTAACAGGATTCCCGGCAGCGCGAGAAATGCGTTCATCACGAAGATGTTGAGTGCCGTATCGACCCAGCCGCCGTAGTAGCCCGCGAGGCCGCCGACCAGCATGCCCAGCGAGAGCGAGATAGAAACGACGCTGACCGCAACGATGAGTGAGATGCGCGCGCCAAACAAAATGCGCGAGAAGATATCGCGCCCGAGCTCATCGGTGCCAAACCAGTGGGCATGGCTGGGAGAGAGCAGACGATGGTTCAGATCGATGGCGGCGGGATCGTAGGGCGCGGTTGCCGAGGCGAACAGAGCCATGAGCACGAAGAGAACAAGCAGCGCGACCCCGATGACGGCAAGAGGCTGATGTTTGAGGCGGTAGCCGAGGGAGGCGCGGGCCATGGCGGCATGATCGCACAACCCGGGACAGCAGTGGGATTGGCGGGCTGTGCGATCGGACTTGCGGAGCGACGTAGTTACATGGAAGCCGGAGTCATGATGACGCCGCAGGCGATGCGGGCGCCGGAGTTTCCGGATGGATCGGTCATCATGTCGTCAGCCTTCGCGTGGATGACGATCGACGTGCCTTCACCGGTGAAAACGGAATCCATCGCCTTGGGATCGAGCGAGACGCCTTTCGTGCTGAACTCGGTCTTATCCGTGCCGTCTGGTCCTACGGTGAGGTTGAAGGGCATGTCGCCCGCGTGCGGGCCGCTAGGGTTGTTGGCGCCGTGCTGCTTGCTGCCCGGGTTGAAGTGGCCGCCCGCAGACTTAAAGTCCGGCGGCTCGCATTTTGGATATTGATGGATGTGGATGCCATGCTGGCCAGGCGGCAGGTTCTTTACGTCGACCCGCACATTGACGGTTCCGCCCTTGCCGGGGCGCAGCGTCACAGTTCCGGCATCTTTGCCATCAGCGGTGTGGATCGCCACAACAACCGGCTTCTGCTTTGCGGCGCTTGCTGAAAGTGCTGCCGTCGTCATCAGAACCGCCAATGTCATCAATCGTTTGAGCTGCATGTTTTCTCCAGTCGTTTTCGGTCGTTCATTCATGCGACTTATGCGTGAGTGGCTGCCGCGCAAAGTGGTCGTCGATCTCTCCCACTGCATCGCTGACATCTCGCCGTCCGAGCCGTGAAATGCGCGCCATAGTTTCGCCTCGCCCTGATCTGATTCCTCTAGTGTAGCTGCGAGGGCAGCATGGCAACACGTTCCGGCAGACGGTTAGTGACCGCCTGGCGCGCCGCCTGCACGAAAGCGGCGGATGAAAAAGGTCAGAGGCGTGACGGCCAGCATTACCCAGCCCATCACGCGGAAGCAATCCATGTAGCCGAGCAGGTGGGCCTGATTGCCGAGCAGGTGGTAGACGTTCGCGAGAGCTGCGGCATGGGCATCACCGGCCGAGATGCCTCGCTGCGTGAGAAATGTGGTGAGCGCGCGGACCCGCTGCTCGAGAAGGCCGGAGGTCTGCGGCAGGGCCGCACTCACCACCGACTGGTGATAGTCGAAGCGGCGCTCGCTGGCAGCGGTGGTGAAAGCGATACCGAAGCTGCCGCCCCAGTTGCGAAAGAGATTGGTAAGGCTGGAGGCGCGGTTGTTCTGGTCGGGCCGCAGCTCCGAATAGGCGACGACATTCAGCGGGACGAAAAAGAAAGCGTAGCCTAGCCCCTGATACACGCGGGCGAGCGCGTAATGTCCATAGTTGGTCGCGAGGGTGAAGCTGCTGTAGTACCACATGGACGCGGCAACTCCGAGCAAACTGCCGGCAAGAAGCACGCGTGGGTGAACGATACCTTTCTGCACCAGACGCGCGCTGACGGGAGCCAGCAGCGTGATCATGAGTGCTCCCGGGCCAAGCACGAGACCTGCATCGATGGCGCGGTAGCCATAGAGGGACTGCAGGATCTGGGGGATCATTGTGGTGGTGCCGAAGAGTCCGAATCCAAAGATGAACAGCAGCACAGAAGCGATGGTGAAGTGGCGGCTCTTCAGCAGGTGCAGATCGATGATGGGATCCTTTTGCCGCAGTTCCCAGAAGATCGCCCCGACCCAGCATACGATCGCAATGACAAAGGCCGATGCGATGACGCGGCTGCCGAACCAGTCATCGATCTGACCGCGATCGAGAAAGATTTCGAGCGCGGCTGAACCGAGGCCGACGAGAAGGATTCCGGTGGTATCGATCTTCAGGCGGCCGCCGGCGCGCGCGGCTTTGCGCTCGATTGTGAACGCGGGCGGATCCTGCACCAGCCGGCTGCTCAGGTAAAGAGAGAGCAGGCCGATGGGGATATTGATGAAAAAGACCCAGCGCCAAGTGTAGTTGTCGGTGATCCAACCGCCGAGTACGGGCCCGATGGCCGGCGCGGTGACGATCGCGATGGTGTAGAGCGCGAAGGCGGAGGCCCGTTTTTCCGGAGGGAAGGCGTCGACCAGGATTGCCTGCTCTACCGGTGCGAGGCCGCCTCCACCGATACCCTGGAAGACGCGACTCAGGAGCATGAAGCCCAGACTTGGCGCGATGCCGCAGCAGAACGAACTGATGGTAAAGAGCGCCACGCAGGCGAGGTAGTAATTTTTCCTGCCGAAGACGCGGCTCAGCCATGCGCTCATCGGCAACACGACGGCGTTGGCTACCAGGTAGGTGGTGAGGATCCACGTGACTTCGTCGAAGCTGCGTCCGAGCCCGCCGGCGATATGGGGGAGAGAAACGTTGGCGATGGAGGTATCCAGCAACTCCATGAAGGTGGCGAGCGTCACCGTGAGGGCAACCGCCCACGGGCTCACTCCCGGCTTTACGGCGGTGGTTTGCGCGGTGCCTGTGATTTGCGTGGCGGTGGCCATCGTCCTCCAGCTCTGGATGGGATAGTTGATTCGCGATGAGACCGATCGGTCGCAAATGGTATGATTTTCTTTGTGGCAAAGAAGTTGACATCACGCCGGACGGGCACAGCGGTGAGGTCATCCCGAAAGGGAAACGAGACACGGCAGCGCATCATCGCGCAGTCGGCACCACTGTTGAATCAGAAAGGCTATGAAGGATGTTCGCTGCAGGACATCATGGCGGCAGTCGGACTAGAAAAGGGCGGCATCTACCGTCACTTTGCGAACAAGGAAGAACTGGCCGTCGCAGCATTTGATTTTGCGTGGGCGGAGGTTTATCACGGCCGCAACCGGGGACTCGAGGGGATCGAGGATCCTGTGCTGCGGATCGAAGCCTTCATTCGTAACTTTGCAGAGCGCAGACCCGCGCTGCGCGGTGGTTGTCCCCTGTTGAATACTGCGATCGATGCAGATGATGGAAACGCCGCTCTGCGCGCCCGCGCTCAGCAGGCACTCGACGAATGGCGTACGCGGCTCAGTTCTCTGATCTCGTCAGCGATACGGCAGGGAAGTCTGAAGCGCGGAATCCGGCCCTCCGCGGTTGCGTCGCTGATCATCGGCACACTCGAGGGAGCGCTGATGATCAGCCGTTTGGATGACGATAGAACTGCGCTCAAGATCGCTCGCGATCATTTGATTTCGTATATAGAGAGTCTTCGCGGCGTTAGGCGTCGAACGGACGCGAGCGGCGGGAACCGTCGGACACAAAGTGTGAGCAGACGATAGAAGTCTGTTGTCACTCTAGCGTGAACCAGAACGTTTGCTCCCTGATGCACCGCGCTGTTTGCCCAGACGCGTCCGTGGTGTCCGTGAACGATGCGCGCTACTGTGGCTAGACCGATACCGGATCCTTTGAAGTCCTCATCGCCATGGAGACGATTGAAAGCGCCAAACAGCTTGTTGGCATAGGCCGGGCGCTCATGCTGCAGGCGATGACGGATTGGCAGCCGGTAGACGGGAAAGGTCCTCGGCGCGCCTATCTTTGACCACCAGTAGAGAATACAGTTCATATGCGAACCGCTCACTGTCCTGCAAGGTCCTGCCTTTCTGCCGCCATAGGCATTGTGTTTCGAATCGAAAATCATGGATTAAGGTAGCCTCTAACAGGCTTCTGAGCAGCGTCTGGCGTGGCATTACGGATGCTCTAGGGATTGTTCCATCGTTCGACAGAGGGTTTGAAGCTGTTGGAGTCAACGTTTCGCTATTGGAATTTATTTCCATTTGACAATGATTTAAGAGCTCTGCTCTACTTTGCACGATTTAAGAGGGCGCGCTGCGCAGGCAGCATTGCAGACACTCGCGCGCCCCGGCAGCATCTTCGGAGGCAATCGAATGGATCACTTTTTCCGCAAAAACTTCACATCTCAGAGTCCAGAAAGAGACCGGATATGGAGCCTGCTTAAGAGAAGAATCAGCGTGCCTTTCATTGTGGTTGCGCTCGCCTGTGTGTCTTTTACAAGCGTGACCGCCTTCTCCCAGACGGAACTGGGGTCGATCAGCGGGACGATCGAGGATACTTCCGGAGCCGCCATACCCAACTGTCAGGTTGAAATCAAGAGCACGCAGACCTCCGCGGTTCGCACTGTGGCCACCGACCAGAATGGCTTCTATTCGGTTCCGTCGCTTACCGTCGGCCCGTATACGATCTCGGCCACCGCTTCAGGGTTCAAGCGCGCCGTCATGAACGTTGTGCTTACCACGGGCGGTACTGTCGCCAACCTTCAAATACCAGCTGGCAATGTGCAGCAACAGGTTGTCGTCAATGCGGATTCGGGTTCCGTCAGCCTGCAGACCGACAGTCACGAGCTCGCGACATCCGTGACGCCGGCGCAGCTCGTCAACCTTCCGAACAGCGGACGCAGCATCATCAGTATCGCAACGCTTGGGCCTGCTTCGCAGCCTGGCACCGACGTGGGCGTGGACGGCGGAGATGAAGGCTTCTACGGACAGACGGCAGCCTCCGTCATCATCTCTGGCCTTGGCAATGCGCATACGGCCTTTCTCCAGGATGGCGTCGCCAATACCAACCTGCTGACTCAAACAGCGAACATACTTCCGTCGGTCGAGGCCACACAGGAGGCCACTACTCTATTGAATGGAGCACCCGCGCGGTTCAGCCAGCCCGCAGTCATCGACGTGATCACGAGAGGCGGCGCAAACCAGGTGCACGGTACCGCTTACGACTTTCTGCAGAACGACGTCTTTGACGCGACGAACTGGTTTGCCACCAGCAAACCCGCCAAACGCTACAACCTCTTCGGCGGCAATCTCGGCGGCCCGCTGCTACACAACAAACTCTTCGCTTTCTTTGACTACTCTGGACTGCGCAGCAAAACCTCGTCTGTTAATCGTGATCGCGTGCCCACGGACGCAGAACGCAACGGTGACTTTTCGGCCGACGGCGTGACGCTCTACAATCCGGCTACATACAATCCGGCTACCGGCTCGTCTCAGCCCTTCACTGGCAACAAACTTCCCTACATCAGCCCACTGGCGCAGCAATGGTTGAAAAACTACCCTGCGCCAAACACGCAGCTTGGTGCTGACAATGTCAACTACGTCATCAATCTGCCCTCGGTGAACAACTACGATGAATATCTCGGCCGGGTAGACTTCAATCTTTCCGCGCATGACGAGATGTTCGGCACCGTTGCACGGCTGGAAAGCACCGCTGGCAATGACAGCATCACACCCGGCTTGTTTGGCATTTTCGACACGCTGAAAGGCACAAACATCTCTGTCGCGGAGACGCACGTGATCAACGGCGCCGTCGTGAACGTATTTAAGGCTGGTTACAACCGAAGCAACCTGTTTCGCACGCAGCAAGGGCAGGGCGCACAGGATTACGCGAAGCTCTATGGCCTGCAGAACGTGAACCCGCTGCCCCAGCAGTGGACGCCCCCACAGATCAACCTATCCACCTACACGTCGCTTGGTGATCCTTATTCGCCTCAGGGCGCGATTCAGAACCGCTACCAGTTCACGGATGAGGTGAATTGGAAGATCCGCAATCACACCATCGCGTTCGGAGGGGTCTACGTCCGAACGCAATTCGATGGCAACTGGGTGGTCGGCAACAACGGTATTTACAACTTCGATGGCAGCGCTACCGCGCAATACATCAACGGTATTCCGAGTGCGACGGTACAGGGCAATCCCCTGGCCGATTTGGAACTTGGCTTTCCTCGTACAGGAAACGCCGCCAATGGCGTCTCCGTCGGTGCTTTCCGCGGGTTCGACGTCGCAGGTTATGTGCAGGACGACTGGAAGATCCTGCCCAACCTGACGCTCAACTTCGGTCTACGCTACGAGTTCGACAATCCGCCCAATGATAAGAATGGTCATGGTGGTCAGTTTAATGTCGCCACCAACACGGTCATCCCGGGCACGTGGAATACTAACTACAACGACTGGGGACCACGTGTGGGGTTTGCGTACTCGGCGAGTCCCAGAGTCATCGTCCGCGGCGGTTACGGCGTCTATTACGCGCCCATTCTTTACAACAACCTCCAATTCCAGCTGCTCTATTCTCCAAACTTCGTCAACCAGTCTTACTCGCTCAACATTGAGCATCCGGTCGACATACAAAATCTTTTCGTGGCGAATCCCTCGCTTGCCGGGCAACAAAACTACACGCTCACCAAGACTCTTAAGGACACCTCGGTCCAGGAGTGGAACCTGGATATTGAGCAGTTGCTCAGCTCCAACACGATGCTGACGATTGGCTACATTGGCAACGTAACGCGCCACCAGTCGGCACGTGCTGACCTCAACCAGCCTTTCGCGCTCTCGCCTGGAAATACCACCGGCATCCTTGATTTGAGGCCGAACACAAGCGTGGGAACTACAGATGGACAACTGAATGCCTTCTCCGCGAACTACAGCGGGCTCATTGCGAAGGTGGAGCGTAGCTTCAGCGGCGGTTTGCAGTTCCTGGGCAGCTACACTTACTCGAAAGCAATGGATATCCTCGACGGCGACAACGCCGATGTGCAGAACCTCTACAATCCCTCCCTCACCTATGGGCCCGCAGGCTTCGACCGGACCCACAATGTGCTGCTCAGTGGGATCTATGAGCTACCCTTTGGTCCGGGCAAACAGTTTGCCAAGTCGAATAACATTTTTAATCGCGAACTCGTCGGAGGTTGGCAGATCTCGGCGATTCAGCAGTTCGCGACTGGTCAGCCAATTTCGGTGACGGCGAACAACAATGCAGACACCAGTTCGGTGCATAGTGTCTACGCGAGTCGGATATGCGATGGCGCTCCGCCCGCTGGACATCCTCGGCTGCAGTTCTTCAACCCTGCTTGCTACGTGCAGCCGGCAACAGGCCAATATGGCAGCGCGCGCAGCGGACCGCGCCAGCCCGGCATCGATACCACGAACCTGGGTTTACAGAAGGCATTTGCGATTACAGAACGCCAGCAGTTGCAATTTCGCGCCGAGGCATTCAGCGTCTTTAACCACCCCAATTTCGGTAGCGGTAGCACGAGCATTACAAATCCAAGCGCGGGCTTGCTGACCTTTGAATCCGTTGGGCAACGCACGCTTCAGTTGGCGCTGCGCTACTCCTTCTGATAACCCGATTTCGGCCTGGATGCGAACGGCTGCATCCAGGGGCCGGTAGGATGCATGAGCACGTCAGCTAAAAAGAGCCGGAACCGTGGAAGGCGATAGCGCTCGAGACAGCAGAGCCGAGTCAGTCGATCGCGTCCGCCGATTTACGCGATATCGAGTACAAGTAAAAAGGGAGCAGGGCCGATGAGTGTGACACGACGAAGGTTTCTTTTGGATACGAGCTATGCGGGCACAGGACTACTGTTCGGTGATCCCATTCACCGCTTGCTGCTGGAGCAGCCAGGTGATCCATCTCTTGCGCTCCACGGAACCGGCATCCGGATGGCCGCGACGCCCGCCACACACTATCGGGCCTACAAGTCGAGACCGGCCGCGCGGCCGGACACCACCACCTGGGTGCAGATCGAGTTGTCAAAGAGCGTCGCCATCGATGAAGTTCGCCTCTACCCAGCATCCGAGCGCATGTATCCGGGGCGCGATCAGTACTACGCGGGCGAAGGGTTTCCACTGCGTTTCCGCATTGAGGCCTCCGATGACGAGGCGTTTACCAAACCCGTGGTCGTCGCCGACTTTACCGGCGTGGACGTATCCGATCCGAAGGACAGCATTACGAAGTATTCAGCTGCGGGTGCTCGCGGCCGGTACGTGCGGCTGACGGCGACGCGCCTTCGTGCCGTGAAGATTCCGCCCAAGAGTGGTCTTCCGGACGGTGCTCCGCCCAGCGACAGTCCGGACTATTCCCTGATGCTGGCCAAGATCGGCGTCATCGCCGGCGGCCGGGATGTAGCTGTCGGTTGTAAGGCGAGTGCAGACCCGGCGCATGGCGACCCCGGGCTGCTCGCGCAGCTCACGCGTCCTGAACGCCAGGATGGAGAGAATATCAGGATCGACAATCCTCATCGTGTGACGGATGCCGCAACCTGGCGGCGCGTGAGTTACAGCGCGGAGGCGCCGAAGACGGGAGTGACGCTCCACGGCGGCGTTTTCCAAGCAGCGATGGAGAACAACATCGAATATCTCCTGAATTTTTATACGACGGCTGATCTGCTGCGTCAGTTCTACGAAAGAACGGGGAAGGTCAAAGATTTCAAGCCGACCGGATCGCAGATTTTCTGGGAAGAAGATCTCGCAGGATCGAATGCCGGCCGATTTCTGATGGGCGCAGGGAACACTGTTCGCTGGATCGATCATCCGGAACTTCGCCAACGCCTGAATGCCGTGGTCGATGGCATTGAAGCATGCCGCGAGCCGAATGGATACATCATGGCGTACCCGGCGAATACCATCTTTTTCTCCGAGCGCGCAGCGTACACGCGGGCCTGGCTAACTCACGGCCTACTGGAAGCGGCATACGCCGGAAACCCTAAGGCGTTGCCAATGTTGCGCGGCTATTACGACTGGTTCAACGAGCAATCGTTTCTGCCGGAGATGTCGCGTGGAGTGATACAGGGCGGTCAAGGCATGATCGCGAATACTCGTGTGAGCCTGAGCCCGGTCGGCAAGGCCACCGATGCACAAATCATTCAACGCTACTACCAGGAAGATGGATGGCTGGCGGGGCTGGCCAAACGCGACGAAAACCAGATCTGGCAGTATCCGTATGATCGGCCACACTGCTATCTGCTGACCAACCTGGAAGCCTATCTTGACATGTATCTGGTTACCGGCGACGCGCGGTACTACGACGCGGTGCTCGGTTCATGGGAGCTGTATCGCGCCCACTGGCAACAGGCTGGCGGGAGCATCTCGATCATCGAGTTCGAGCGGGACCCACCGGATAGTAATTACCTTCGGCAGAAGCTCGGCGAGCTCTGCGGCAGCAGCTTTTGGGTATTTCTCAGCCAGCGCTTCCAACTCCTTCACCCGGATGACGAACGCTATGCCACCGAGATAGAAAAATCAATCTACAACGTTGGCATGGCTAACCAGGATAAGGGCCGTGGCCTGCGTTACCACACGATCATGGAGGGGAAGAAAGAAGCGTGCACCCACGAAAATACCTGTTGCGAGGGACAGGGTACGCGTTTGCTGGGTTCTCTGCCGGAGCATATCTATTCGATTGCGCCGGATGGTATCTACCTGAATCTTTTTGAGCCGTCCACCATACGCTGGCAGCAGAACGGACAGCCTATGGCAGTGACGATGAAGACCAGCTTCCCCTTCGGCAATGCAGTGTCCGCAACGGTCACAGTCGCGTCTCCCACGCGCGCGACATTGCGCATTCGCGTACCTTCCTGGGCCAACCAGGACATGCTGGTTTCGTTGAATGGCAAAGCCGCGGGAACAGGAAAGCCGGGGAGCTACTTGCCCATCCAGCGTGAGTGGGCCACCGGGGATGTCATAGAATTCACGCTGCCAGCCTCCATTCGTGTGAAGCGCTACGAGGGCACGGATCAGACTACCGGAAAGATGCGGTACTCAATTGAATATGGGCCGATTCTGCTTGCTGCCATTGGCTCTTCCAAGGTCGATCTGACCATAGACAAGGGACGGCATCCCGATCATCTTGCGAATCATCTCGAGCCGGTTGCGGGGTCGCCGCTTCACTTTACGGTGCGTGGAAATCCCGGCCAAAGATTCATGCCGTACTGGCAGATCGCGGAGGAGGAGTTCACGTGCTACCCAACGATCACTGCGATGGCATAGGCTTTTGCGCTAAACCCATGGCGTTGAAGCAGAAAAGCTCTGCGGGCGGTTCATGTTTTTCAATCTTGACCAATTCCATCGCAGTTTGTCCCGGAGCGCCCTACTCGGCGAACCGTTCGCCGGCAGTAGAACTAATAGGTGCCGACACGGCGGCTCTTACTCTCCCACGCGGCCCAGGTAATGATCGAGCCAATCCAGCACTGTCTTGACGAGAATCGGACGCTGATCCGTTACGTCATGCGGCGTATCCAGAACAACGTGCCGCTTGTCTGCTTCAGGCGTTCCCAGCTGTGCGAACAGAGGGTTCTGCGCCTTATCCAGAGAAAAGGTGAAGTCGTAACGCCCATTCACCATCAGCACCGCCTTCTTCATCCGGGGAGCGAAATCGGCCTGGTCGCCGCCCGGCGGTGGCGGATCCAGGAAATATCCACCGTCCAGAAAGATCGCTGTCTTCAGCCGATCCTGCAGCAGCGTCGCGGCAATCACTCCTTCGGCCGATCCCATGCTGACGCCGAGATACGCCAGCCTGCTGGAGTCGATATCCGGTCGGGTTGCCAGGTAATCTAACGAGCGCGCGGCATCCTTGTACCACTCCGTCGTTAACTCGATATTCTGCGACCCTCCAGGGAATGAGAACTTAACGCGGCGCTCATACGTGTCCTGATAGATGGGATACATGACCGCCCTGCCGCTTTGGACGATGTAATCGAAAAACTTCAGATCGCCCAGCTCGCGGCCATTCTGGTTGTCCTCAAGAAACTCCACTCGCGCGCTGGGAAAAAACAGGACCGTCTGATACGGCGGTTTCACATTCCTGGGCAGGAACAGATAAGCCGCCATCCGCTCGCCGCGGTATGCCGTCTCAAACGTTACCTTCTGCTCGCGCCAGTCCGCGGTCTCCTTTATGAGGCCTTCCACTCGCGCATGCAGCGGTATCTTCGGATACGCATACATCGCTTTGTATGCTTCGAAAACACTGTTAGACACAGGTTTGAATTTGCTGAAATCGCGGGATGCATGCTGCAGTTGGCCCTCCGCGCCTGCTGGCAGGGGGCCGAGATTGCGCACGCAGCGGAATCCATTCGTCTCTGACCGGTCGAACGGAGATAGCGCCTCGGGATCGAAATAGAGGTAAGATGGCGACTTCCACGAGCCGCCCAGCAAAACCCGCAGATCGTTGTCTACTGGGTTCTCCGCCCACTCGCTCACGTTGCCGGCCATATCGTAAGTTCCAAATGGCCCTAGCCCTCTATAGGTGCCCACGGCAGCCAGCGACTTACTCGATATGTTGCTGGCCGGGATCGCATATTGCGCCAGATCCGGTGGCGCAGCCCGATACCATTGGCCAACCACCGGCAGGCTCTTGCCGGCGAACGCTGCATACGCCGACGCCTCGAACCAACTCACGCCCGAGACTGGAAAATCGGCCATGCCTTCCGGATAGTGGCCCGCCACCCACGTTGACGGTCCCGGCCGTCCTGTTGTATCCCGGAACTGCGCTATCGCTTCCTCCCAAGTGAGTTCGTGGCCATCCCGCGTGAACTTCTCTGTCCAGTACTGCCGCTTTTCGTAACCGCCGCTATCTACAAATTGCTGGAACTCGCGGTTCGTCACCTCGTAGCGATCGATGTAATAGGACGGCAGTGCATAAGGACCCAGCCAGCCGACGAAGTCCACATAGTCTGCCCACTGCCCACTCGGTACCAGACCCATGTCTGGCGTCTTGAGCGCGGTGCCCAGCGCAAAGTCCATCTTCTCGTCCGTCTCCGGTGCCGTCAGCCAATCGCCCGTCCCCGCCTTTGCCACCTTCCAGCGAAAGTATCCTTTCGGGATCGTGACCTTCGCCATTGGCGTGACACCGAGCCGAAGCCACGGTCCGCCCGGCGTGTCATAGTCCTGAATCTGCACCGTCGCGCCGGCCGGTTCGGAGCTGATCGAAGCGCTCATCGTGTTCTCGCGCCCAAGCTGCTGAAGGTGCTCGTCTGCGGGCAGATACTTATTCGCTTCCTGCATCAGCAGAAAGGCGGCCAGCGGTTTCCTCTGCGAGAGCAGGTTGGTGATCTGCGGAATGGCGACCTCGCTCGCCCATGTCCTGCGCGCGGCGCGATGATACATCCAGTAGCCCCATGCGGCGACGGCGATCAGAACCATGGCCGCTGCGATTGTGAGAGACCGTGGCAGTCCCTTCGCGGTCTGCCTGCCGTCGGCCGTCGTTTCCAGGTCGCGCAGCAGCTGCGAAAAATTCTGCCCCATCTCCGCGGCGGAGACATAGCGGCTCGACGGCTCCTTCTTGAGCGCGCGCGACGCAATCGCATCGGCCAGCGGCGGCAGGTCCGGCCGGCATTTGCGCAGCGGAAGCGGCTCTTCATCCACGATCGCGCGCAGCACCGCAACGGTTCCTTCTGCATGGAAGGGCGCACGCCCGGTGAGCGATTCGTAGTACACCACGCCCAGGCTCCACAGATCCGTTTGTGCGTCTATGCTCTTTCCCTGCGCCTGTTCGGGAGACATATAGAGCGGTGTTCCTGCCAGCACGTGCGTCTCGGTCAGGGTCAGCGTTGCGTCCGGCGCCAGCAGCTTCGCCAGCCCGAAGTCCAGCACCTTCACATTCCCCTTGGGCGTCACCATGATGTTTGCCGGCTTCAGGTCCCGGTGGATCACGCCGCTCTCGTGCGCCTCTTCCAACGCCTGCGCGATCTGCAGCGCGATGGAAGTGGCCTCTTTCACGGGCAGCGGTCCCGACTTCAGCTTGGCCGCGAGCGATTCGCCGCCCACGCATTCCATCACGATGTAGTCGATGCCGTCCTGTTCGCCGACGTCGTACACCGCTGCAATGCGCTCATGGTTCAGCTTGGCCAGCGCCAGCGCTTCTTTGCGGAATCGGCTGCGCGCCTCCTGCCCGGTCAGCATGCCGGGAGCGAGGATTTTGATGGCGACTGTGCGCTCCAGCTTCTCATCGCGCGCACGGTACACCACTCCCATGCCGCCGGATCCGATCGGCCCCAGAATCGTGTATCGCCCGAGCTTTTTCCCGGCGCCAAGAAAGCGGTCCAGCGTCGCCATAATTGAAGAAGGGGACGTTTCATTGTCCGGATCGAGAAGCGGACGCTCCAGAAAACTTCCTGCCCGGTCATGATCCTTCAGCAGCGCATCGACCAGGCGGCGCAGATCCGTCGCGCCACGGCAGGCGTCATCAAGGAACGCAGATCGCCGCTCCCGCGGCAGCTCCAGCGCCGCCACAAACAACTGCTCTGCAGATTGCTCCTGCTCCGGCATCAACTCAACCCGTCAACTCGTTCAGAGAAACCGCCCTGATATCCGTCACTCTCGTGCCAGCGTGAGGAGTGGAGTGGCTCTGTGGAGAGCGGGAATCGTAGGCCACCAAAACGAGATCGCTACACCTGGGCCCGGAACGGAAAAGATGCAAGAGCCGCTTGTAACGGGGAAGATAGTACCACAGCTCAGGAAGTGCTTATGGAGACAAATCCCGGAGAGGTCACGCAGCTGCTGAAGACGATGAGCCGGGGAGACCGCAAGGCTGCCGAAGCCCTGTTTGCCCTTATCTATGCCGAGCTTCACCCGCTTGTCCGGGCATACATGCGACCGCAAGCGTCCCGATCACACGCTACAGGTTACCGCTCTCATCAACGAGGCCTTGTCACCTTTAAGCACTTGAGTATCACGCGCGCAGTGCAGCAGATTCTTGCGCCCGGGCTGCTACTCCTCGCAACAACCTGTACCGGCCTGAATCATCGCTTGGGCAAATGCGAAGTGCGCTACTGCAGCTGGCTGGCGCCTGCCGGCCGCCCGGAGGCCTCGAACGCATTCTCTGCGTCCTGGAGAGATGTCCAGCCGGACCATTGTGTACCGCTGCCGGTGCACTCAGCCTGCACAGCCACATGAGTCACCTGGCGAGCTACATTAACGGGGATCTCGACAGACCCGCTTCTGCGGACGATGCCCGTATCGTCTCCACTCCTGCCGCCGATGCCGACCTCGTCGGTTTCGACGGTGTAGAGGTTCACCAGAGGATCGTGCACCGCATCGCAGTAGCCGTTTACCGGATGCAGACAGCCCTTGCTGAGCATGACGTGAAGCCACCCTTTCGGGCCCGCCTTCGGCGAATCTGTCTCCAACTCCAAGGTCAAGTTGAGCCACGCAACCGCTCCCAGACTCAATGCGGCGGAGCCGCGCACCCAGCTCTCCGGATTGCCACCGCAATAGGTCACCGCCTGCAGGCCATGGTCCTTCCCATCGTGGCGACCGTCGTGCGGCGCGACATAGGTTCCCCATCCAAGGATGAGAGGCGTGGGTTCCTGCGCGCCGGCTGAGAGGCAGATGAGGGCCAGCAGTATGGCAAGACGGGAGGACATCACCGCATAGTACCGACAGACCGCCGCCCCCCCAATCCCGCTTTCCGGTGAGATTGTCTCCGTCACGCAAGTGCAGCAGATTCTTGCGCCTGGCCGCGTCTCAATGCTAAGGGCGCACTCTTTCCGTCTACGTCTGTGTGATTCCGTGTGTATGGGGGGTCGTTTTCCCCATATGTCACATCCCAGTACCATTCTTCCTAATCCGAAAAATAAATCTGGGTTTTACGTAACATGCGTAGATACAGAATAGGACACTAGCTTGTTCACTACTTGGGTCGGTGCTGGTGGCGGGGCTCTTGTGTGAGACGGGAGAGGGTGTCCCTGATCTTCGAAGTGT
Organism: uncultured Acidobacteriaceae bacterium; assembly: GCA_963737035.1. Lineage (GTDB taxonomy): Bacteria > Acidobacteriota > Terriglobia > Terriglobales > Acidobacteriaceae > KBS-83. Next base: position 118,553 of record CAVTRJ010000016.1, read on the forward strand.
CGCCCTTCACTACCGCGGGATCGACTTCATGTTCGTCGGCGTCTGGGAAGTGGCCTCCAATGAATGATCCGCGCACGGTCTCTCGGCTCCGGGGGCTCTTTTCATGTCGAGGCGCTGACGGAAGTCCCTTCGCGCGGGAAAGCCATGCCGTCCCAAGCTCTTCCTCCCTCCTGTCCTTCTAATCCCATGAAGCCCGCGTGGAAAAATATGTAGTGGATTCGTAGCGGGGGCCACTTCAGAACAGGGGGTGAAAGCGAGGAATGGCGGGGCGGGGAGCATTTGTGGAATGCCCTGTAAGTCTCAGATTTTGTGGCGTTTTGTTGGCTCCTCAGGTAGGACTCGAACCTACAACCCTTCGGTTAACAGCCGAATGCTCTGCCATTGAGCTACTGAGGAGTGTGGTGGCCAGGCGCCGGACGACGCCTCTGCTCCGATGGTCATTTAACGATAGCAAATGGACGATAGGCAGTCAAAATGCATTAACTTGCGTCGCGCAAAACGGACTCAGCCGCCCTGCGTCCGGAGGTCAGGGCCCCCTGGATCGACGGCATTTCGCGAGAGTCGCCACACACATACACCCCCTCCATCAGGCGCGGCTTGCTCTGCTGCCATTCCGCGTGCGTGCAGAGCGGCAATGCATGCGCAATGGGATATCCGCCCACTACCGTCCATCGTGTCACGTCCGGGCCAAACCACCGCTGCAGGTGAGCGCGCACTTCGTGCTCTAGCTGCTCGATCTGCGGACCCGATTGCGGCGCCCGGCCGACCACGTTGGCTGCGATCAGGTGCATACCTGGAGGCGCGTAGCGCTCGCTCGCCTGACTGAGAACGACTGCGTGGTTCACAGGGCCAGCGGCCGGACCGTCTCCGTTGAGAACGAGGAGCGGACCATCGATGGGCGTGCGATCAGACGCATAATAAAAGGTCGTGGTCCGGTTCCATTGCACCGACTCCTTGCTCGGCCGGTTACGGCCATTCAGCTGCGCCAGGAACAATTGCACCTGCGCATCCTCCACCGCCAGCACAATCTGCTGAGCGTTATAGCTTGCCTTCTTTCCCGCATCCAGCACGAACGCATTTGCGCTGCGCCTTATCGCCGTGACGCGGGTATTTGTCTCCAGTGTTCCGCTTTTCAGCCGCACAGCAAGCTGCCGAGGCAGCATCTCCATGCCATTCTCCGGTACAGCAGCATCGCCATACGCAAACATGCGAAAGACAAATTGGAAGTAGCGGCTGGAGGTGGCGAGATCGCGCTCCAGAAAAATCCCGCCGAGAAATGGCGTGAAGAATCGGTCGACCATCTTCGGGGAAAAGCCATACTCGTCCAGAAACCGCCGGGTTGTGACTTCCGGTTTCCTGAAGAGGTCTGCGGGCTCGCCTTGCTTCACCATCCGGCGCAGGCGACCAACGCGCAGCTTGTCTCCCATGGTCACGACAGGGTCCACGGCAATGCTGAGCGCGGCGCCTAGTGAGCCGCGAAATGGGTCGGCAAAGTGATGAAACCGTCCACCGTGCCGCACCAGCGCGCCCCTGGTGAAGGGACGAAGACGCAGCGCCTTAATGTCGACTTGATGGACCAACTCCGGATATTCCGTGAGCAATAACTGAAAGCCGCGGTCCAGCCGGAACCCATCTACCTGATCGGTCCGAATCCTTCCGCCTGGCGCGTCCTCCGCTTCCAGCAACTTGACTGACAATCCGGCCTGCTCCAGACGCACAGCGCAACACAGTCCGGCCAACCCGGCTCCCACAACAGCAACATCGACCATGGAGGCCAGTTTGCCACATCGCGTGAAAGCGACCTTGGCTATGGCGAGCAGAGCAGAGTCTTTGCCAATCCGGCAGACAAATGAAGGACGGTTGCCACTTCTGTGGCGTGTCTTCATGCGTCAGAAGCGTGGGACGTCTTCAGATGTCCTTCGGTCAGGACTTGCGCGTCTCGGCATAATTGATTGGACGTGAGCCAGTGATGAGGATATCCACCAGCCTCCTGGCGCTCTGCTGCCAGCCGGGACCGGACGCCACATGGGAGACGCCGATAAGTGCTCGAAGCAGATCGAATGGTTCGAGATCTCGACGTATGTCGCCGCTCTTGATGGCGCGTTTCACCAGCGCATCGATCGCTCCCTGGATCAGCTCGCGCGAACTCTCGTAGAGTTTTGACGGACCTCCGACGACACTATTCAGCGCGGGGGCAATGATCTGCTTCGCCGCGATGTAATCGACAAACAGCAGCATCCATGCTCGTAGCGCTTGAACCGGGAGCATCGTCTCGCTGAATTTGCGCTCGGCCGCAGCCAGCTTTTCCACTTCACTCCGGTAGACCGCTTCGATCAGGGCGTCTCGGGTGGGAAAATGCCGGTAGAGAGTGCCGGCTCCTACGCCTGCCTGTTTGGCGATTTCGTCGAGGCTGGCTTCAGCGCCGAAGCGGGTAAACGCCTCCTTTGCCACCTCCAAAATGCGCTCGCGGTTTCGCTGCGCATCCATCCGGGGCTTTCGCTGCGCGGATTGTGAACGCTTCTTCGCCATGCGCCAAACATTTTTGCAACCGGAGGAAGCCTCCGATTATCTATCCATTCGGAGATTGTCTCCGTTTTATTGGATGTTGCTCAGTCTCGTCAACCCGGCGGCTGATCGCAAGGCGAACTTCCGCCACAGGAGCGAAAGAAGATGCGTGTATTTATTACGGGTGCAACAGGTTTCATTGGCTCGAGAATCGTAAGCGAGCTCATCGGCGCGGGCCATCAGGTCATCGGGATGGCGCGCTCGGATGCGGGCGCCGAATCGTTGAAAGCTGCCGGCGCCCAGGTGCAACGAGGCGATCTGGAAGACCTGGAAAGCCTGCGCAGTGGGGCAGCCGCATCCGATGCCGTCATCCACACCGCGTTCCGGCACGACTGGTCGAAGTTCGCGGAAAGCTGCGAGATCGACAAGCGTGCTATCGAGGTCATTGGCGCCGAACTGCAGGGTTCCAGCCGTCCCTTCATCGTGAGCTCAGGAGTGGGAGTGGCTGAGGGCCGCGCCGCCACCGAGGACGATCCACCGTTTCCCACTACCGCTACGTATCCTCGTGCATCGGAGGCGACGGCTGTCGCGCTCATGGAGCGCGGAGTACGCGCGTTGGTGATGCGCCTCCCGCAGGTCCACGATACGGTGAAGCAGGGCCTGGTCACTCCCCTGATTGCCATCGCGCGTGCGAAGGGGGTCTCAGCGTACGTCGGCGAAGGTCATAACCGCTGGCCTGCCGCACATGTAACGGATGTCGCCCGGCTCTACCGGCTAGCGTTGGAGAAGGGTACAGCGGGAGCCCGATACCACGCGGTCGCCGAAGAGGGCGTGCCGCTCAAAGACATTGCCACAGCCATCGGCCGCGGCCTGAATGTACCCGTAACTTCCGTCTCAGCAGAACAGGCTCCGGAGCATTTCGGCTTCCTCGGGTTCTTCGCGGGGAGGGACGCGCATATATCCAGTGCGCAGACCCGGGCAAACCTCGGATGGAACCCCACCGGCCCCGACCTTCTCACCGACCTCGGCAACATGCGTTACACGCAGGAATAGATCGTCGCTACTGCACCGACCGGGAAAATGGATCCCAACTCGTTCGCAATCTTCGGGCCCTAGGTGGGGCGAGGAAACGAACATAAATAACAGGGAGAATCGAAATGAAAAAGACATGGTTGATCACCGGCGCCTCTCGCGGTTTCGGTCGCATCTGGGCTGAAGCCGCTCTGAAGCGCGGCGATCAGGTCGCTGCTACCGCCCGCAAACTCGGCGACCTTGCCGATCTCACGAAACGTTTCGGTGACGCTGTCCTTCCCCTCGCCCTTGACGTGACGCAACCCAAGCAGGTGGAGCAGGTAGTTCAGCAAGCGTACGCACATTTCGGAAAGCTGGATGTTCTGGTCAACAATGCCGGTGTCAGCCTGCTCGCGGCCACAGAGGAGGCAAGCGACGACCAGATCCGCGATTTATTCGACGCGAACTACTTCGGCATGGTGCGGGTCCTCAGAGCCGCGCTTCCCCTGCTGCGGCAACAGGGCAGCGGGCATATCCTCGGCGTCTCCAGCGGCCTCGGAATTGGGGCGATGCCGCTCATCGGCTTCTACTCCGCCACGAAATGGGCTGTGGAAGCGCTGCACGAAGCGCTGGCGCAGGAGGTCAGGGCGTTCGGCATCAAAGTGACAATCCTTGAGCCAGGCGCCTACGCCACCGACTTCGGTAAATCTGCAAGAGTTGCTGATGTTACGGAACCCTATGCGGACTTCCGAAAACAGTTCATGGCGAGGCTGTCCAACATGGAACGCGGCGATCCAGAAGCAACCGCAGAAGCAATCCTGAAGCTTGTGGACGCGGACAATCCGCCTCTGCGATTAGCACTGGGGTCTCAGATTCTGCCGGGCGCACGCACCCTCTACGCAGATCGTATCGCCACCTGGGAAGCGTGGAAGGACGTTTCGGATGCAGCACAGGGCCAGGCCACGAAAAGCACCCTTGCATCGTAATGGCTGACGCCGCCGGCCGACGACCCTGGAACCCAGCATGAAACAGCGGATTGCCTTTTAGAGTTCGCCAAGGAGATCAAGATGACAGACAGAATCGCCATCATCACGGGTGGAAGCCGCGGTCTCGGCCGCAACACCGCCCTCAATCTCGCACGCCGGGGTGTCGATATTCTCTTCACCTGGCGGGCCAATCAAAAGGAAGCCGACAGTCTTGTGCGCGAACTCGAGGCTCTGGGCCGTAAAGCCGCAGCCTTCCGCCTCGATACCGGGGACACGCGCACCTTTGACGCGTTCGTCTCTGAAGTCCGCAATACGCTCGAAAGCTGGGGACGCGACCGCTTCGACTACCTCGTGAATAATGCCGGCAATTCGCAGCACATTAACTTCGACAAGGTGACTGAGGCAGACTTCGATGCGGTGGTCAATGTCCACTTCAAGGGTGTCTTCTTCCTGACGCAGAAGTTGTTGCCCCTGATCAACGATGGCGGCCGCATCGTGAACATCTCCTCCGGCCTCGCGCGTGTTTCCCTGCCAGGCAGCTCCGTCTACGGAGCCACCAAGGGCGCGGTCGAGGTCCTCACCCGCTACTTGGCCAAAGAGCTTGGGCCCCGCGGAATCACCGCGAATGTCGTTGCGCCCGGTGCCATCCAGACGGATTTCAGCGGCGGTATGGTGCGCGACAATCCCGAGGTCAACAAGATGGTCGCAAGCATGACCGCCCTCGGTCGTGCGGGCGTGCCGGATGACATCGGACCCATGATCGCGGCGCTTCTCTCGGATGAAAATCGCTGGGTCAATGGTCAGAGGATCGAAGTCTCGGGCGGCATGGCGCTTTAGAAAATCTGGAATGACCGGAGGATTTTATCTCGCATGACAATCGCAACGAAGATCGCTGCCGGAATCAATACGGATCCAACGCACCTAATTGTTCACGGTCCACGACACATGATCACGACAGATAATTTTGATAGGTAATGCCCTGAGAGCCCTGTTCTACGAACCATCCATCGGGTAGGACACGGTGATTCAATGACCGAGCCTTGTATGTGCGAGGAAAAGGTGGATTCAGGCCTGGAACGCTTCAGAAGTCTGGAAAGTGGCCACACGCGAGCCGGAGGTTTGCCCGAAAAGAGCAATCATTGCGATATCCTCTCTATTTCTTTGATGGCTTAGCGGATGGAGGTCCCACATATTCGGCGGGACGTTTCGTGGGTGGAAGCTTGTATAGCGCTTCGGCATTTCCGTGCAGCACCATACGTATCAGCTCACCTGCGCGTTGCCGGCTGATCTCGCCATCGTCCAGCATGCCGGTCAGTGCAATCCCCAACGACTCGCGTTCATTTCGATTGGCGATCCACGCCGACTCTGGCCAGCCCATCTCGTCCGATAGTGGATATGCATCGGTCCCAAAGAGCACCTTTTGCGGTTCCCACTCCAGCCATTCCCGCACCCATTGCGATTGCGTGCGGGGCGTCATCAACAATGATTGCAACGACAGATCCACATATACGTTTGGCTTTTGCAGGAGCGCTGCGGTTTCGCGCACAAACGGCCAACCGCCATGCAGCAGGACGAAGTTGGTATTTTTGAGCCGTGGATCGTTGAAAAGCGGCTCCAGCAGCAACGGATCAACAGCAGAGACTGAGAAGTATCGTCCAACGCCGCCGAACGTATGCAGATGAACTGCCATGTCTAAGCGCCCGCATTCCATCGCGATATAGCGAAACAGAAAGCTCTGCAGTTGCTCGTATTCCTGAGCGTCCGGATTCGAATGTGCCGCCCATCGAGCATAGATCCGCTCGGCGTCGGCTCGTGACGGGTCGCTAAAGGAAAACGAGCGCAGGTAAGCCAGCTCGAATTTTTCTGCGATCGCACCGCTGGCCTTTTGCTTTTCCAGAGTAGGGGTCACCACCTGACGCAAATATTCGTCGAGCGTGCCGGGAACAGCGGTCAATCCTGCTTGCTTCAGATAACGAGCCCGCAGTATGTCTTCCAATGCGAAGAGTTGCTTCCGGTCAGGTGAGGCGGCAGCCATGCCGCTGTTGTCCAACGGAAAGATCAACGCATCAGCATAGGGAACCCACTGGAATCGCGGCGGCTCAACACCTGGCCCCATCGCGACTCGATTCGCCAGCATGGTGCCGATCCTCGCCTGGTCGAGCACCCATTCCGGATAACGCTCGCCGTGTATTGTTTTGGCGCGTTCGCGCGCGTCGTTCAGCTGCTTCAATCCATTCGCATCAAGCGGAGGTGCCGCGCTGAAACCGTAGAGAGCCTGCCATGCTGCAGCCAATCGGTAAAAGTCGGGACGCAAGGCGACCGGATCGGATTGCTGCTCCATGGCATCGGCCGGCAGGGCATCGAAGTTCTTGTCGGTCCTGTCGTTGGGAGGAGCAAGGACCGGATGCGCATGGTTATCGATGGCCCAAGTCGTGGCGAGTTCCCTGGCGATGCCTGGATCAATTGCCTGGCTTGCGTGGCCGTCCAAAGTTGAACTCAGGATGACTGCAGCGGCCATCCCAATAGCGCCGATTCTCACCATAGTCCGCTGGCTCATTCGCAACCCGATGCACTCCCCTGGGAAAGAGCTCGTCCGCCGACTCGCGAATGTAGAACCATCCGAAACGGGCATTAGAGTTGCAATTTCACTTACGGAGATACGCGTCTGTCCCATTGATCCAGTCAGCCCGTGGCGGGCAAAATAGGTCCAGATCGATTGTGTCCTCCAGCGCCTCCGCACTGTGCGGCACATCCGCCGGGATCACCAGGATTTCGCCCGCGCGCACGACTATCTCCCCTTCGGGCAGGGTAAATTTCAAAGCACCTTCCAGGATGTAGGTGATCTGTTCATTCGCGTGGCTATGCAGTGGCACGGAGGCGCCTGCGCGCAGCAGCAATCTGGCGAGCATGCCCTTTTCTCCGAAGACAAATTGTCTATCAACGAGCGGGTTCAGGTGCTCCGTCGGCATCTCTGCCAGGCGAACGTATTGGACCTCCGACGATTTCTTCTTTTCGGCTGTGCTCATCTGCCTAACCACTCCTTTCGCGAGGGCTGATTATAGCAATCCGTCACCCGCGCAATGATTGGATCGATATGTCGATCCGCGCCATGTCATTGGTCACGACCCTATACTGACTTCCTATGGAAACTGGTCTCCGCAATCGCGTTGCTATCGTTGCTGCGTCAAGCCAAGGCATTGGCCGTGCGGCCGCGTTGGCTTTCGCAGCCGAAGGTGCTCACCTCGCGCTTTGCGCCCGCAACCGTGAAGGCTTGGAGAAGGTTGGCGAAGAAGCACAGCAGCATGGCGTGTCTGTTCACATGGACACCTTCGACGTTGCCGATGATCTCCGCGTACGACAGTTCGTGGAGGCGACCCACCTTCGCTTCGGGCGAATCGACATCTGTGTCACCAATGCAGGCGGGCCACCGGCGAAGCCCTTCCTGGAAACGGCAATGACGGAGTGGGACACCGCCTATCAATTGAATCTTCGTAGCATCGTCTCCTTCGCGCATGCAGTCTTGCCCTATATGCAGGAGCGGAATTGGGGCAGGATTGTGACCATCACCTCCATGACGGTCAAGCAGCCTGTCCCGGAACTCGTACTTTCCAATTCCGTACGCGCTGGCGTGCTCGGACTGGTTCGTTCGCTCGCCACGCAGTTCGGTCCCGATAACATCACCGTTAATAACGTCGGCCCTGGCTATACCGCGACAACTCGTATGAAAGAGCTGGCGCAAACGAATGCGAAGACAAGCGGCGTAAGCGCGGCCGATTACGAAACGCAGATCGCGAATGGCATCCCACTTCGCCGTCTCGCGAAACCGGAAGAGATTGCGGACGCCATCGTATGGCTGGCCTCGGAACGAGCATCGTATGTCACCGGACAAACCGTTCTTGTGGACGGCGGCGTCTATCGCGGTCTTTAGGACTCCGCTTCAGATACGCAGGAAGAGCTTGCGGCGGTACATCCAGTAGAGCACCAGCCAATAAATCAGCATGACTGCAATGCCCACCAGCAAGGGCTGCAGCCCTGGGCCGAGAATGGCAAACGGGCGCGAGCCTAAATGAATGTGCAGGTTGTTGATGATGAACTCTTCCCAGAGGTGGGCAATCAGGTAGGCGGCAATCGAGTTCATGCCGACTATGACCAAGGGGAACGCCCAGCTGCGCCGGTTCTTCACTTCAATCACCCAGGAAAACGCCGCGAGGAAGAGGAAACACACACCGCCGCTAAACAGAGTCCATGCGGGTGTCCAGATGCGCTTGACGATGGGGCAGATGTGGCCGAAATGAAGCAGGAGCGCCACACCAATGAGTATGGCGGCGGCCTGCAGGAAACGCTTCATGGGTATCACCGGCTCAGAGGCGCGCAGCCAGCGTCCGGCGGCCAGCCCAAGCAGCATCGTGCCGAGCGTTGGTATGAAGCTCAGAGTGAGATAGCCGCCGTCGTTGAAAACGAAAGGGTGCTCGCGCGGGAACAGGTTAAGGAACCATACGTCAAATGCCTGACCCAGGTTGCTGTTCTTGTTCCAGTGCGAGAGGAAGCCGGTGAAATTGTGGTGCCAGTCCGGAGGAACGCCCACAGCGGCATAGTTGAAGTGCGGTCCGGGCGCTGGATAGATGGCCCACGCGGCCCAATAGCCCACCAGAATGACAACGAGCGCTGTCCACTGCCAGCGGGGACGCGCAAAGGCCAGTAGAAATGCGATTGGATAACCGAGGCCGATCTGCGTTAGCGTGTCCTCGAAGGTGAAGTACGTCATCGAGCTCTGCGTGGAGCGGAGAAAGATGCCGAGCGCAACCAGCAGCAGAGCCCGCCAGAAAGCATGCGCGACCATGTGGGGGAAGTTCTCGCCTTTGCGGATACGACTGGCGATGGAGTAGGGCATCGCCACACCCACCAGAAAAGTGAAGCCAGGCTGGATGGTGTCATGCAGCGACATCCCCGCCCACTCGACATGCGACTGGTTGAAGCCCAGTATGTGCCAGAACAGACTGTGAGGATACGCGTGAGACACGGCAGCCCACTGCATCACCTCGCCCATCATCAAAAGCATGACCAGGCCGCGGTAGGCGTCCACTGCGACGTTGCGCCTAGGGGCAGCAACTGTGGTTCCCGCGGGAGCGCGTTCTGAGCTTGCGGCCAGCGGCGCCTGAGCGGAATCGGCGATAGCGGAGTTCATGACTCCTCCAAGAAGGAGAGTGTGCGGGCGGACTGAAGGGGAACCGCCTGCCTTGCAGGGAGAGGGAAGCCGTATTTCGTTTGCTTACCTTTTCCAGTGTCCCGCATCGTATCACGTCCATCGGGACGCATGGCCGGCATGTTTATTGCCGACCCGCGCGTCCTGGCCGCCATGCAGCTTGCTGACAAGGGTTAGAAATGCAGAGATACCGCAGAAATTTCTGTCTTGACAGTCTGAAGACCCCTGCTACACTTCGTTCTAATTCGAAATGATTCGAAATAATAGGTAATGGTGGGTGGTTGATCAGAAAGGATGCCTCTATGAGCCGTTCCCGTTGTCGCCTGCTTGCTCTGGCTCTGCTCTGTCCTTTAATGGCCTTCGGCCAGAAGGACACGGCCTCCATCATCGGAACGGTAACTGACCACACCGGCGCGACAGTACCCGGAGCGGCAATCGACGCGGTGAGTCTGGAGACGAACTTTACCTACCACGCCACCAGCAACCAGGCGGGAGAGTGGACTATCAGCCCGGTGCGCATCGGCACTTATCGTGTCACTGTCGCCGCGGCCGGATTCAACAAGGCAGAAGTGGGTCCTTTTACGCTGGACGTTCAGCAAAGGCAGCGTACTGATGTCGTCCTCCAGCCAGGATCAGTTACCCAAACAGTGATCGTGAAGCAAACGGTGCCATTGCTGGAGAGTGACACGTCTGATCGCAGCCAGGTGGTGGACAGCACGACCATGCAGACTCTCGCGCTTAATGGCCGGAACCCTGTGCAGCTGGCGCAGCTGACGGTCGGAGTCACGGTAAGCGAACCCGGAGCGCGCGATGAGAACGGTTACGGTTTCAGCGCAAACGGCGCACGCTCGCTCGAGAACAACTTCCTGCTCGACGGCGTCGACAACAACTCGAACCTGCCAGACCTGCTGAACGAAGCGAATTATGTGGTCATGCCATCCGTCGACGCGCTGCAGGAGTTTCGTGTTGCAACCAACTCCTATGGCGCAGAGTTGGGACGTGCGAACGGAGCTGTTGTCAACGCGACAGTGAAGAGCGGCACCAATCGGTTCCAGGGGGTGGTGTACGAGTTTGTGCGTAATCAGATCTTCGACGCGAGGAATCATTTCGACAGCACGCTTCCTCCGTACCATCAAAACCAGTTTGGGGCCACGCTCGGAGGGCCCATCTGGCGCAATCATCTGTTCTTCTTTGTCGACTACGAAGGACTGCGCGTGCGGCAGGGTCAGACTTACACGCAACTGGTCCCAACCGCAGCACAGCGCGGGGGTGACTTCAGCAGTCAGCTGGACCTGACCTCGCCGACCGGCGTTCAGGACTGCAATGGCAATCCAACCTACGCGGGCGAACTCTTTGACACTACGAAGACGCAAGCCAGCGCGAGCAGCCCCACCGGCTATTGCGGCGTGCCGTTCGGGTATGACGGGAGCGGCAATCCATCGAATGTCATTCCGGCCGCGCAGCAGGACCCGCTCGGAGCCAAGCTCGCCGTTCTCTTTCCGCAGGCGAACGCAACCGGGCTGGGCTACAACTTTCTCTCCAATCCCGTGCTCTCGCGCGATCGAAATCAAGGTGATGTCCGCGTCGATCAGGTGATCACGGCCAATGACAATGCCTTCTATCGCTTCAGCATGAGCAGGCAGCCGGCGACCATCCCCGGCCCGTTCACTGGAATCGCGGACGGCGGCGGGTTTTTTACCGGAATCGAGAACAACTCCGGCTACAGCTTCGCTGCGAGTTGGACCCACATCCTGAACGCGAAGCGCGTCAATGAACTGCGGCTTGGCTATAACCGTTTGCACTCGAGCCGTTTCCAATTCAACTACAACGAAGATGTGTCCGGCAGCGTCGGTTTTCCGGGGGTCCCCTATGTGGCCGGTACCGACAACGGCGGCCTGCCGCAGATGACTTTCAACGACGTGGCAACGCTGGGCAGTCCCACCTATCTGCCCTCGAATGAGATACAGAACACCTACTCGGTCTCCGACACGTTTACGCTGATCGCCGCGAATCACTCCTGGAAGTTCGGCGCGGAGTATCGGCCAGAAGAGTTCACGATTTACCAGCCGGCTAATCCTCGCGGTGCGCTGAACTTTGGGACGCAGTACACCGATAATCCTGCTGCCCAGGGCACCGGCGGCAGCGGATACGCAAGTCTTTTGACGGGGCAGCCTGATGGCGGCAACATAAACAACCTGAACAACGTCGACTACAACCGGACTACCTACGCAATCTTCGCGCAGGACGATTGGCGCGTGACTCCGCGGCTCACGCTCAACCTCGGCCTGCGATACGAGTTCTTCGGCCCGGTGCTGGAGCGGCATAACGCACAGTCAAACTTCAATCCGATTACCGGGCAGCTGGATATTCCCGCATCCAGCAACGCGATGCTTACTCCGACGCTTGCTCAATTGCTACCCGTAAATCACAAGGCGTCAAATCAACTGATCAGCACGGACTACAACAACTTCGGACCCCGCATGGGTTTTGCGTACCAGGTCGCGCCGAAAGTTGTCATCCGCTCTGCTTTTGGAGTGTTTTATAACGGCGATGAGAACGGGCCCTACAGCAACCCGAGCCCCGGCTTCAATCCTCCGTACTTCGCGAGCCAGAGCTTCAATGCGCCTTGCAGCCAGTCATCCTTCGCCGGAAGCGCGCTGGATTGTTCTGTACCAGGACTCACGCACCTCGCAAATGGATTCCCAGTCACTTCGTTGACCGATCCGAACACGCCCAGCCTTTTCTCTCTGCAACTGAACCTGCGCACGCCGTATGTATCGCAGTGGCATGGCACGGTGCAGTACCAGATTGCGCAGAATACGGTTCTGGACGTCGGCTATGTGGGCTCGAAGGGGACGAAGCTGTATACGTTCAAGAATCTGAATCAAGCTTCGCCCACCGCGGATGCGTCGGCACCCTATGCGCCTCGGCGTCCCTTCTCCTACATCGACTCCTCCATCAGCTATCTGGACTCGGAGGGGCTCTCGAATTACAACGCGCTGCAGGCGAAAATGCAGCACCATTTCGGCTCAGGCATCTCAGCGCTGGTGAATTACACCTATAGCCATGCGCTGGGGAATTCATCCAACGCGAACCTGGGCGCGCAGAACAATGACAGTTTCCGTTGGAGCGCTCATCCAGAGATCGAGTATGGAAACCTGGACTTCGATGTCCGGCATCGCTTCCTCTCGAGCTACATCTGGGATCTTCCAATCGGTAAGGGCCAGCGCTTCGCTCCGAACCTCAACAACATTGCCAACTTCCTGGTAGGGAATTGGCAGCTCTCCGGCATTGCGACGCTTTCCTCTGGCACATGGTTCACCGTGACAGATGCGAACGCCAACTTCGCGAACTCCGACGGACAGCAGCGGCCAGACTTTGTGCCGGGACAGAAGGGCAATGGCAAGCCGTGCGTTCCAGGCACCTTCTTCAATACCTGCGCATTTGCCGACCCACAGCCGGGATCTTTCGGCAACGTCAGCCTGAACTCCTTGCGAGGCCCCGGTTACAAGAACTGGGACGGCTCCCTTCTAAAGAACTTTCCGATCGGAGAGAACCGCCGCGTCGAGTTCCGTGCGGAGTTTTACAATCTGCTGAATCACACGAACTACCTGTTTGCGGCGGCCGGCCCGCAGAATGCAAACAACTCCACGGTGCTTGGTACCTCAAGCTTCGGATATGTCACGGCCGCACGGCCGCCGCGCCAAATGCAGTTGGGACTTAAGTTCTACTATTAGGAGCAGGCATGGATGATCATCTAGTCCAGCCATCGCAGGCGCCTGCGTCAGAGGGTGAGACTCCGGCTCACGGACCACTCTCGCGGCGCAGCTTCCTGCAGGCGGGCGCGGCGTCCGCCATTGCGCTGGGATTGTCACCAATGAATGCGACGGCACACACACCTGTAGCTCACAGCCAGGCCAAACCGATGATGAATGTTCCCTTCGAAGCGAAGGAGCCGAGAATCGGCATCATTGGCGTAGGTGGCCGCGGTACAAGCTTGCTCGAAGATCTGCTCGCGGCTAACGGGCAGGTGCGGGCGATCTGCGATGTGGTGCCTGACAAAGCCAAGCATGCCCAGCAGCTCATCGAAAAGGCGGGCCAGCCTTCGCCTGCGCTCTACACGCAAAACGATCATGCATACGAGCAACTGGTCGCCAGGGACGATCTGGACCTGGTCATCATCGCGACGCCATGGTTGTGGCACGTTCCGATGGCGGTCGCCGCAATGCAAAATGGCAAGCACGTCGCTGTTGAGGTGCCTGCCGCAACGACGATCGACGACTGCTGGCAGCTGGTCAACACGTCGGAAGCCACGCGGCGCCATTGCATCATGCTTGAGAACTGCTGCTACGGCTACAACGAGACCCTCATCTTGCGCATGGTGCATGCCGGACAGTTCGGTGATCTTCTTTACGGAGAAGGCGCATACCTGCACGATCTGCGCGAAGAGTTGTTCTCAAACAAAGGGGAGGGTCTCTGGCGCAGAACCGTCCACACGCGAGCGGAACGGGAACTTGTATCCCACGCACGGCCTTGGGCCAGTCGCGAATTATATGGGTATCAATCGCGGCGATCGTTTCGACTATCTCGTCTCGATGAGCACACCACAGCGAGGCCTGGACGTCTATCGCAGTGCTCACCTTGAAAAGGGAGATCCTCGCTGGGCCGAACGCTATATCACCGGAGACATGAACACCTCGTTGATCAAGACCGCAAATGGACTAACGATCACGCTGAAGCATGATGTCTCGAACCCCCGCCCGTACGATCGCATCAACACCATCGCAGGAACGAAGGGCATCTTCACCGACTATCCACCACGTATCTACCTGGACGGCCAGCAAGGCGAGGAAGCCTGGGCAACGTTAGATGCTTACAAGGAATATGAGCATCCGTTGTGGCGGCAGCAAGGCGACGTCGCACGGAAGGCCGGCGGTCATGGCGGGATGGACTTCATCATGCTGTTTCGGCTTGTCGATTGCATCCGCAAGGGCCTGCCGCCGGATATGGATGTCTACGATGCCGCCGCGTGGTCGGCGCCAGGACCGCTCAGTCTCGCCTCGCTCAACGCGGGAAGCGCGCCGGCGAAATTCCCGGACTTCACCCGCGGCCACTGGCACGATCGGGCAGGCTCATCGATCGGCCGGGATGCGTAATCGGTGGATCATTTGCTCGAGCAGCACGTTGAGCTTGGGCTGTGAACTCATCCAGGAAATACATCGGATAGTTAGTGCTTCACGGCAATCGCCGAGATCTCAATCTTTGCTCCACCAATCAGCCCGGCCACTTGTACGGTGGCACGCGCTGGCTTGGGGTCTGGCATGAGCCGCTTATAGACGTCATTCATCTTTTCGACATCATTGAGATCGGTGACATAGACCGTCACCGAGACGATGTCCGTCATCTGAAAGCCTGCCTCTTTCACAACTTTTTCTACTGCGGCAATCGCGTTCGTCGTCTGCAGCGTGATATCGGTGCCGGTGACCTTGCCGTGTGAATCGGGCCCCTGCTGGCCTGCAACATAAAGCGTATTACCGCTAACGTATCCATCGCTGAAAGGCATGCCCTGTTTAAAGCCGATGGCGCGGTGCTGCGCGAAGCAACTGGATGACACGGAAGCGGTGATAAGCCCCGCGAGACAAATAGACAGCGCCAGCTTGCGTGAACGTTCTTTCATGCTCTTCGTCTCCTGCTTTGTTTGGAATTCCCACTGAGAATCTCTTGGGAGAGGATATACGTTCGCTGCTCTGAGGAGCGCCAACCGCGCTATCAATCTGCGACAGCTTCGAGCCGATTGCCGTGGCTGGCTTCTTCCTCCTCGCGACCTGGCGAAGAAGCCGGCTTCTGGCTTCGGCTATATTGCCGTGGCGAACAGCCGATGACCCTCTTGAATGCTGTGCTGAACGCGCTTTCGGACTCGTAGCCGAGCGACAGCGCAATCGCGGAAATGGGGTCGCTGGAATTCACCAGCTTGTCTCCGGCCACGAGCATGCGCCAACGCGTCAGGTATTCCATGGGCGACGTCCCAACCGTCTCTTTAAATCTCAGCGCGAAGGTAGATCGCGACATACCGACATGCTCCGCCAGTTCCTGGATTGTCCAGCGACGCGCGGGATTCTCGTGCATTGCGGTGATCGCCGCGCCCATCTGCTGATCCGCCAGCGCGAAGAGCCACCCCACGCCACCTTGCAACCCTTCCGCAAGATGCAGCCGCAGCGCCTGAATCAGCATCATGTAGGCGAGATGTTGTGCGATCAGAGAGCCGCCCGGCTGCGGTTCGCGCAGCTCCTGCATCATCCGTTCCAGCGACCAGCGCATCGCCGCCTTATCCGATTCTTTCTGGATATGCACGATCGGCGGCAGCACCCCCAATAGGATGCCGGCATGATTGCCGCTGAAGGTGAAGTGACCGCCGACGATAAAGCAGCCCCCGCCTCCATTGCGCGAGACGACGCTGCCATTCTGTTTTGCCGCAAGGAGCACGCGAAAGTCCACGGGCGTCAACGTCAGATCGGTGGTCAGGCAAAAAGGCCGCCCGTGCGGCAGCAGGAAGCAGTCTCCTGTCGTGAGCCGCACCGGGTCGGGAACGCCCTCCACGGATAGCCAGCCCAGGCCGGAAACCACCGCATAACATTTGATGCCTTCATGCTGAGGGAACTGAATGGACAATTCTCCACCGACGTCAAAGCCTCCGCACCTATAACTGCGCGGTTTCAGCAGCGAGAGCACATCAGAAAGCGGATCCATAAGCCCAAATGGTAACTCTAGGATTTCAGTCCATCGCGCCAAGCCATTGCTTCGAGTTCCACTCGAATTGCGTCCTCGACGGGCACAACTGGTCTGGCCTGGAATTCGAAAGCAGGCAGCATCGAACAAAACTTGTGAATCGCGAGTGGATCGTCGCAGTCCACCAACATGTGCCCGCCCCACTCACCCACGCGTATGACAAATACCTCGATCTTGAAATTTGCGGGTGCCTTCCATGGACGGAAGACTTCAAGGATTCGTTTTTGGGCATTCTCGTATTCAGCAGGTGAACCCTGGGTGCGTTCGAACCAACTAATCATGTACTTCATTGTTATCCTCCTTCGGATATTGGGCCAGCCTAGTTATGCACCGCTCGACTCCTGGGCCTCTGCACTTTGTGCCGTGATTCAGTAAATCCAACGGCCATTCACACCGATCATGGCCCGGCTCGACGGGCGGAAAACCCGCGGGGATCATCGCCCGGGGAACAATGCCTTCTGTATAGGGAACAATTCTCCACCCAAATCAACGCCACCGCACCGGTAACTCCGCGGCTTCAGCAGTGACAGCACATCTGAAAGTGGATCCATAGCCATCCCGGACGATCGCGAAGAAAATACGGACTCTCGACATAGATCGTATCCCCTCCAGTTCTTATCTGATAGTCACGGGCTGCGAAATGCGGTCACGCTCAACAAGCAGAGGAGATTGCGATGCGTGTTTTCGTCACCGGTGCTACGGGCTTTATCGGTTCTGCCGTTGTTCCCGAACTCATCAGAGCGGGCCATCAGGTGCTCGGTCTCACTCGCTCAGATGCGGGCGCCAAATCTCTTACTGCCGCCGGTGCTCAGGCGCATCGAGGTGATCTGGAAGACCTGGACAGCTTGCGCAGCGGAGCAGCCGCAACGGACGGTGTGATCCACCTGGCCTTCATTCACGACTGGTCGAAATTCAAGGAGAGCTGCGAGATCGATGCGCGCGCTATCGAGACGCTCGGCTCCGCACTCGCTGGCTCTGACCGCCCCTTCATCGTTACCTCCGGGACTGGGCTGGTTGCACCAGGCAGCCTCGCGACTGAAGATATACCCGCTCCAAGGTCTTCACAATTTCCGCGCGTTTCCGAACAGGTGGCCCTTTCGCTGTCGCCGCGCGGTGTGCGCGTGTCGGTGGTCCGGCTTCCCCAGGTTCATGATACGGTCAAGCAAGGACTCGTCACCTACTTGGTCGCGATGGCTCGCGAGAAAGGCGTGTCGGCGTATGTGGGCGACGGACGCAACCGCTGGCCGGCCGCGCATGTTCTCGACACTGCCCGACTCTACAGGCTGGCACTGGAAAAGCAGGAAACAGGCGCCAGGTATCACGCGGTCGCAGAAGAGGGAGTGCCGCTCCGGCAGATCGCCGAGGTTGTCGGCCGTGGCTTGAAGGTGCCGGTCGTGTCCAAATCCCCCGAGGAGGCAGCCGCACATTTCGGCTGGCTGGGTATGTTCGCGGGTCTCGATCTTCCCGCTTCGAGTGCGCAGACGCAGGAACGGCTGGAATGGCACCCGACAGAGCGTGGGCTGATTGCCGATCTCGAAGAAATGCGCTATTCCGAATCCTGAACGGATCGCTGAATGCATTCAGGTGGGGAGGACCTGAGTAGCGTAAATTGGCAACGGATAGTGAGGAATGAGCCATGAGCCGCACTGGACTTTCCCGCAGGGAGTTCCTTTCAACCGCTGCAGCAATGGCAGGAAGCACTCTGGTCAAAGGCACGGCTGGATTTGGGTTGCCGGCAAGCGAGGGCCTGCGGGATGATTCGCAGGCCGACTACACGCTGACCATTGCAACCAAGCCGATCGAATTAGCTCCCCATCGCATCGTTTCCGTAACGACGTACAACGGACAGTTTCCCGGTCCGCTGCTCCGCCTCAAGGAGGGAGAGCGGGTGACCGTGGATGTTAAGAACGACACGGATACACCGGAACAACTCCATTGGCATGGGCAGGCGGTTCCCTCAGAGGTAGATGGAGCCGCCGAGGAAGGAACTCCCTTCATTCCGCCACATGGCAGCAGGCGAATTTCGTTTGTGCCACGCCCCTCCGGGTTTCGCTTTTATCACACGCACGTTCGAGCAGGCAGCGACCTAAGCCGCGGTCAATACAGCGGGCTGGTCGGCCCGGTTTACATCGAACCGAAGAACAATCCTGGCAGATACGATCGCGAAGTCTTTCTCACGCTCAAGGAGTTCCAGCCGACCTTCAGCCGGGGCGGCGATATGGATATGAACTTCCTCTCTCCGTCCACGTCCGTGAAAGAGCTGAAGGACGCCGGGGAGAAAGCGATGAAAGCTTCTATGGCCAAGGGCATGCCGAAGGGATATGAGGTGGGCTATGACTCGTTCACCATCAATGGGCGAATGCTGGGTCACGGTGATCCGATTCGAGTCAAGCAAGGCGAGCGCGTGCTCTTTCACGTTTTGAACGGTAGCGCGGGTGAGATTCGCAGTCTGGTACTACCGGGTCACACGTTTCTGATCCTCGCGATGGACGGGAATGAACTTCCCAAACCGGTGCGGGTGCCCGGCCTGTGGATCGGTACTGCAGAGCGAATCTCCGCAATCGTCGAGATGAACCATCCCGGTGTCTGGATTATGGGCGACATGAGTGACGACGACCGACACCACGGCATGGGCATAGTCGTTGAGTACGGTGGACATTCGGGCAAACCGCAGTGGATCGCTCCTCAGCCGTTTCATTGGAACTACGCACGCTTTGGACGCGCTGAGGGCCCTTCACTGACGCCCGACGATGTGATCGATATGACCTTTGCCAAGGACAATGCCGCACTCGAAGGCTTCAACCGGTGGACGGTCAACGGCGTCTCTTACCCATTGGATCAGATGATGACGGCTCCCTCGTTCCATCTGAAGCAGGGCAAGCGTTATCGGATAAAAATGCGCAACGCCAGCGACGACATCCATCCAATCCATCTACACCGCCATACCTTTGAACTGACCAAGATCGCAGGCCAGCCGACTTCTGGCGTTTCGAAGGATGTGGTGATGGTGGGCGGCTATCAGGAAGTGGAGGTCGATTTCACGGCGGACAACCCGGGGATGACCTTATTTCATTGTCACCAGCAGCTCCACATGGACTACGGCTTCATGTCATTGTTCGATTACGTGGGTTGAGCGCCATTCGCACTTAAGAGAAATCGGGATATCGCAGGCGGGAAGTGTGATGGCCGTCACTTCCGGTACTGCTCGTCGGTGACCTGTTCCATCCAGTCGACAACTTTTCCATCGATCTTTTCCTGTATGGCGATGTGGGTCATGGCCGTGGTGGGCGTGGACCCATGCCAGTGCTTCTCGCCAGGCGAGAACCAGACCACATCACCGGGGCGGACCTCCTCGACCGGTCCGTTTTCGCGCTGCACCCAGCCGCAGCCAGCCGTGATGATGAGTGTCTGTCCGAGCGGATGGGTATGCCATGCAGTTCGCGCCCCCGGCTCGAATGTGACACTGGCACCCTGCACGAGCGCCGGATCCGGTGCCTGAAACAGCGGATCAATGCGCACTGTGCCTGTGAACCACTCAGAAGGTCCCTTTGCAGAAGCTTGCGTGCCTACTCTTTTGATCTCCATACTTTGTTTGCCTTCATTCACTTTCTGAATTGGATGGGACGAATGGTCTGTGCGCCTCGACCATTCGATAAGCCTTGCACAAGGCGGGTCATTTTTCCGACGACCATTGCATCTGCGCCGCAGGCGATGCTTCAGTTGCGTCAATTTCGCGAGACGTGAGTTTGAGCCCAAGTAAAGATGCGCCGATTCCGGCAGCAAATAGAGATGCGATGCAAACTGCAATTCGCGCGACTGCGTATCGCTGTTGTTCCTCGAAAGCAAGACCCGCGATAAAGATCGATACCGTAAATCCGATGCCGCCAAGCCAGGAAACAGCATGGAGTTGTGCCCATGTGATTCCGCGCGGGAGCTCCGCGAGCCGAAGTCGTACGGCCATCCAGGAAAACAATGTAATTCCGAGTGGTTTGCCTACCAGCAATCCCAGCATAATCCCCCAAAAGACTGGCCGGACTATGGGATCCAGGTGAATCGCGCGCAGCGAGATATCGGCATTCGTCAACGCGAAGAGCGGCACGATTCCGAAGCTCACCCAAGGGTGGAGCATTGCCTGGAGGCGGTCGAGTGGTGATTCGTAGAGCTCGGTACTGCTGCGAATGGAATGAAGTTGTTTCGAGGGCTGCGCGACCGCTGGCGACTGAAGACTTCCTCGTCCCCGAAAGGCTTTCGGTTCGATCGAAACCTGGGCGGGTATCGTCATTGCAAGCAGAATGCCGGCCACCGTCGGGTGCAGACCAGAAACACGTACTGCGAACCAGAGGGCAATGCCGGCGATCATGTAGATGCTCAGGCGCTTTACGCCGAACCAGTTCAACCCAACGCAAAAGAGAACAATCAAAGCGACGAGCGCGATGTATCCGGGGTGCAGCCGGTCTGTATACGCAATCGCGATGACGAGCACGCCTGCAATGTCGTCGACGATTGCCAGGGTCACAAGAAAGACTTTCAACCCGATCGGGATTCTTCTGCCAAACAGCGCCAGTACCGCCAGGGAAAAAGCAACGTCTGTGGCGATAGGCACTCCCCAGCCCATCTCGGCGGACTTTTGGTGGTTCAGGGTCAGATATATGGCAATCGGAGTGAGGACGCCCCCGAGTGCGGCCACCATCGGGAGGAGCGCGCGACGAAGGGAGGCCAGTTCGCCAACGACCAGCTCACGTTTTACCTCAAGCCCTATGACCAGAAAGAAAAGCGCCATCAGCAGATCGTTCACGCAATCATGAATGGTCCAGGAGATCGCGACTGTCCCGACGCTGAAGTGGATCGGAATCTTCAGCAGCGCTTCATATGCCGGTGCTATCCGGGAATTTGCGAGCACCACCGCTGCGGTTGCTGTCAGCAGCAGGACGATGCTGGCCGAAGATTCCAGCCGGGCAAAGCGAACGAAAGGCGCAATGAGGTATTCAAGCGGTCGTTTGTCGATTGGCCGCGACAATTTCCTCATGAGGAAATGCTATCCACATTCAGAGTGGCTTGCAGAGAGTTGCTGCTGACTAGCTAATTGACATTTGATGTGGGTGAAGCGATGGAAGCGCCGGCAGCCGGCACTCCGGGTGATGGCCTATCGTTCGGGAGCGCCGCCCGAAATTGTGGAACACGGGGTAGCTGGATTTCTGGTAGATAGCGTGGACGAAATGGCCGCGGTAGGATCGGCAACGACCGCAATCTGATAATGCAGGCTTCTCAGGCCTGCGCTCTGCGTCTTCCAGCAGCGCGTTTCGCCTGCTTCGAAAGCGCTTCGTGGGACACCGTTGAACGCGGCTCGCGTTTCAATGCCTGCTGTCGGCTCCGTGAGCGCTTGCCGGCCGGCTTCTTCTTTCGATTCGTCTGCCCCTGCTCGTAATCGCGTTCCGCTCGTTCCTGAGTGGATTTTGTTGCTCTGCCTCGTGGCGGTGGCAAAGGCACGCCTGCGCGTCGAGCTTTGCTCAGCCCGATGGCAATCGCCTGTTGCGGAGAGCGCGCCCCGTGTTTGCCCTCGCGTACGTGCTCGATCTCTTCGTGGACGAATTCTCCGGCTGCTGTACTTGGCGCTTTTCCTTCGCGCAGATCCTTCTTCGCATGTTCAACAGTCGATTTGCTCGGCATAGCGGTTCCTCCTGTGCCTATCCATTAAGTAAGGGGATGCCAAATCGGCCCAAATCGATGTCACTCCGATTGGGAGCACTCATCGGTATCGGGTGATCATGAGACGAATCGGATTGCACGAACTTGCTTGGTTCAAACTCCAGTCGCGCATGGTCTAAGCTGCTCGTGGCTCGTCACACAGACACGGCGGATGGACCGGTGAAAGCGGGACGGGTAAGCGAGGATGATTTCCGATCTAAAATAACGCAGGGCCCAGTTTCTTGAGGCATTCTGTTGTACCCACACGCGCGCTGAACCATCGCTCCAGGAGCAATCTCTGCGAAAACGTATCTCATCAAAGCCGGATCGCTTGCTAAGTGAAGCTCCCCTGACATCTCAGCTCGCTTCGAGTAGTACGGCGCGAAATATCAATCGGGATATTGTCCTGGAGTTGATCCGGACAAATCAGCCACTGGCGCGAGTGGAACTATCCAGGAAGTCGGGGCTGCAGCCGAGCACGATCTCTCAGATCGTGGAACAGCTACTTGCAGAGGGCTGGATTGTTGAGGGGTCAACGGTCCTGCGGCCACGCGGCCGCAGACCTACTATGTTGTCGTTGAACAGCGATATGCTGGTGCTTTCCATAGACCTCAGGCCCACGCAGGCGCTGGTTGCCGCATTCGATCTTCATAACCGGCTGCTGACCCAGGAGCAGGTGCCGGTGCATTCTGATCCGACGCGCAGCACGGAAGGTATCTTAGCTGCTATTCAGAGCGTGCGCTCCAAACATCCCGGCAAACGCTTTGAGGGCATAGGGGTGAGTGTGCCGGGTCGGGTCGATCCGGAGCGACAGGAGCTGATACTCGCACCGAACCTGGCATGGCTCGGATTTGATCTGCGAAAGGTGCTGCAGCGCCGCACAGGGATTCAAGTCGAGATGGAGAACGAGGCGAACGTCTCACTGATCGATGAGATCTGGTCAGGCAAGCTCGGGAATTACCACAACGTCGTCCTCATCAGCGTATCTGAAGGGATCGGCGCCGCCATTCTAGTAAATGGCCAGATGGTCATCGGCAAATCCGGAATGGCCGGCGAATTCGGGCATATTTCGATTGATCCAAATGGTCCGGTTTGCGGATGCGGACGACGGGGATGCTGGGAGATGTTCACATCAACACGCGCCACACTTCGCCACTATGCCCAAATCAGCCGCTCCAGGCTGCCCATCACAATCACGGACCTGGTTCACATGGCAGATGCAGGGGATAAGTCTGCCATAACTTCGTTAGAACGCCAGGCAATGTACTTCGGCAAAGGACTTCAGATTGTGGTTACATCACTGGCACCTGAACTGGTCATCGCGACAGGTGACGTGACACTATCGTGGCCGGGATTTGCCGCCACCGTCCAGGCAGAGCTCTCCTCTCATTTGCTGGCCGGTGAACCTCCCGAGTTATCTATCATCACCCGATCCGATCTAACTCGCCTTCGGGGCGCGGCCGCTCTAGTGCTCCAACGCCACGCCGGCTACCATCGACATACTCAGCCGCAGATGAATGGTCGGGTACTTCCGAAACGGAGATGGCTACCAAAGAACTAAGCGCCGGGTATCGACCGCTGTGGGATGGTAGTAATTCGAGCCCAATAGAACTCTGGGTTGTTCACTTACAGGGCCTCAAGATAATTGCCATATCCCACCACCACCGTGGAACCGATCAACAGCGCCAGACCGCAGCCGACCAGGAGCCGGGTGCGCAGGCTGGTATCTCGCCACTCGCGCAGAGCAATGCCCCACAACGTGGCGAAAATAATGATGCTCGCCATGTGTAGCGTCCAGCTCGAGAAATCGTAGCGCCCCATCTTTGTCTGGCCCATGGAGTAGAAAAAAAACTGGAAGTACCAGATGACGCCCGCCAGTGCGGCCAATGAGTAATTGCGCAGTAAGGCTGCAGGGGTAAGCCGGAGTGCGCGCTCGGGATGTCGCGGGTCGAGATCCATCAAAGTATCGCCCGTTACGGGAGAAGCCCCCATGGGGTTGGTTCCCGGTGCTCCCAGGAACTGACGCGCGGAACGGTTCTTGATGATAAGGATCGCCGACCACACAAAGTTGGTCGCAAAGCCTCCCCACAAAACCACAACCAGGACCGGCAGGTTCTGCCATAGGTCGGAGCGGTGGGCCGCGAGCAGTTGCGTGCGTGCGAGCATGGCCAGTGGCTTGCCCGCCGCGAGCCCATAAGCAAAACACGAGCTCATGATGCCGGCAAAGATGGCGACCGCCAATCCTTTGCCGAAAGAATAGTCGAGCTCTCCCAGCGCGGCCCGTTCGCCGGCAGGCACCTCTCTCTCCTTGTAGTAACCGGCAAGCCCATTCACGGCGATCGCCAGCAGGCAAACCAGCACACCGAGCAGGATGACCTGTCCGCCTCGCTGATGAATGATGATGGCCATCTGTCCGCTGAACAGTGGAGGCATCAGCGTGCCGAATGCCGTGCAAAAGCCCAGGGCGATCGCATACCCCAGGGCGATTCCGAGATAGCGGATGGATAATCCAAAGGTGAGACCACCCACACCCCAGAGCACCCCCCACAAAATGGCGTGCCAGAAGGGTGCGGCGGGCGCTTGCCGGAGCAGTGGAATCAGCCCTGGCACGAGCAGTGACGCAAGCACGGCAGGAGCGACAATCCATGCAGCGAAGCCCTGGATAATCCAATAGATCTCCCAGGACCAGCGCTTGATAGGCCGGAAGGGAATGAAGTTACTGGCCGAGGCCAGTCCGCCGATCCAGTGATAGAGAACCCCAATCAGAGGATTCGGTATCAATTTGCACACCTCGGGATCTCTCGAATGCGAGTCGTATAACAGGTACGTCTCGGGTCGGGAATATCGTAATGGATCGAAGGATCAAGAGTGAAATAGAATTTCTATTGAAATAGCAGCGGCGACCCGAATACCATTCAGCGTTGCCGAAGAGGGCGCGTCACACGAAGGAGGGCACATGCACGGAGGGGACCAGGATGCCATGTCTGATCTGGATGGCTTTCGCATCGAGATTCCATCGTGGGCATTCGCAAATACGGGAACCAGGTTTGGCAAGTTCCTTCAGCCGGCGGCAGCGACGAGTCTGGAAGAAAAGTTCGCAGACGCCGCACAGGTGCACGCGCTCACGGGCGTGACTCCGATCCTCGCGCTTCACGTGCTTTGGGACCTGCCGGGCGGACTTTCCGATACAGCGGAGGTGAAACGCCTCGCGGCGCGATATGGTATCCGGCCCGGATCGATCAATCCCAATCTCTTCCAAAGCCAGGAATACAGGCTCGGTTCCATCTGCAGTCCGGATATCGCAGTCAGGAGAATGGCAATACAGCACCTGATTGACTCCGTGAAGATTGCGCAGGAATTGGACTCAACTGACGTTTCCCTGTGGATCGCTGACGGGTCTAACTATCCGGGTTCCCAGAGCATCCGGCATCGGATTCGATGGCTTGAGGAGGCGCTGGGCAGCACACACGACCGCCTCACGCCGGGACAAAGACTGCTCATCGAATACAAGCCCTTCGAGCCGGCTTTCTACCACACAGATGTTGCAGACTGGGGAATGGCGACGCATCTGGCGCAAGCTGCGGGTCCGCAATCCCGCGTGCTCGTCGATACCGGTCATCATTATCAGTCGCAGAACATCGAGCAGATTGTTGCATGGCTACTGCATAAGAAGCTTCTGGGCGGCTTCCATTTCAACGACCGCCGCTACGCAGATGACGATCTCACGCTCGGCTCCATCGATCCCTACCAGGTGTTCCGCATCTTCCATGAGATTTTCTGTGAAGAAGATGCGAACGTTGTCGCCGAGATCGCGTACATGATCGACCAAAGCCACAACCTGAAGGGCAAGATGGAAGCGATGGTACAGACGGTCATGACGGCGCAGGAGCTATTCCTGAAAGCCGCGATGGTCGATCGGGAGCGCCTCGCCGAACTGCAGGCGGCGGGACGGATCCTCGAGGCGGAGGAGTGTCTCCGCTCGGCTTTCTGGATCGATGTGCGTCCACTGCTCGAGCAGTGGAGAATGAAGCGTGGACTGCCGCCGAATCCACTGGAGGCGCTCTACGAGAGCGGCTATGTCGAACGCGCGGCGCGTGAGCGTGGGGAACGCAACGCTACGCGCTCCAGCAGCTATGCCTGAACGGAATCACATTCACGCGCAACATCGCACGCAGCATCTTCGGCAAAGCCGGCATGGCCGGCGGGAAGTGGGAACACCATGTCAGTAACTTTTGCTAATACTCACGCACCCCTCGCGCATCTGGAAGATCGTTGGGATGACGACATTGCTGCCACACTGGATCAGCCGGAGCTGCTTCGGTATCGGTCCAATCTTCTGGGGAGCGATCTTCGCATTACCAATTTTGGCGGCGGCAATACCAGCTCGAAGATTGCCATGCCCGACCCACTGACCGGCCAGGATGTAAACGTGCTGTGGGTGAAGGGAAGCGGCGGCGACCTGGGAAGCATTCAGCGCTCTGGCTTCGCGACGCTGTACCTCGACAAGCTGCAGTCGCTGGAAGCGCGGTATGGCGGCGCTGCTCGCGAAGACGAAATGGTGGTCTATTACCCGCTCTGCACCTACGGATTGAATCCGGTCGCGGCCTCCATCGATACGCCGCTGCATGGCTTTCTGCCCTTTGCGCATGTTGATCATCTGCATCCGGACTGTGCCATCGCATTGGCCGCTGCGGCGAATGGCTTGGAAAAAATGAAAGAGTTCAACCGCGCCTATGGCCACAAACTGGTGTGGCTCCCCTGGCAGCGGCCTGGATTTGAGCTCGGATTGATGCTGAAGCGTGCGGTCGCCGAACAACCCGACTGCGACGGCATTATCCTCGGCGGCCACGGCCTGTTCACCTGGGGGGAAACGCAGCGTGACTGCTATCGCAACACCCTCGCCGTCATTGACCAGCTGACCACGTTCATCGAAGAACACACTCGAAAACGCGGCGCAACCATCTTCGGAGGTCAGGCTTGCGAAGCGCTCGCCAATCGCAAAATGATCGCGAATGAGGTGCTGCCGTTCCTTCGCGGGCGCGTCGGCGAAAGCAGGCGCCTCATCGCGAGCTACTCTGACTTGCCCGAGGTGCTGGAGTTCGCTGACTCCGCTGCTGCTGAGAGGCTTGCGTATCTTGGCACGAGCTGCCCGGACCACTTCGTCCGCACCAAGATTCGACCGATGTATGTGCCATGGGATCCAAGCTCAGGCGTAACGCAGTTGCGCAAAAACATTGACGCCCGCCTCGCGACGTATCGGGAGGAGTACGCCTCTTATTACCGCGAACACGCCGTGAGTGATTCACCGGCGATGCGGGACCCGAATCCCACAATCGTTCTTGTGCCTGGAGTGGGCATGTTCAGCTTCGGCAAGAACAAGACAGAGTCGCGCATTACAGGCGAGTTCTATGTGAACGCGATCCATGTGATGAAGGGCGCGGCCGCACTCGAGGACAAGATTGCACCCCGACCCGTTCCGCAATGTGGATCAGACGCCTTGGCGGAAGCCTTTCAGGTTTACAACAACTATGTCGCGCTGCCCGCCATCGAAGCATTTCGCATCGAGTACTGGGTGCTGGAAGAAGCAAAGCTTCGCCGTCAGCCTCCGGAGAAAGAACTTAGCCGACAGATTGCGGTGATAGTTGGCGGCGGGAGCGGGATCGGCCGCGAAGTCGCTCTACTCGCGGCAGAGCGTGGTGCGCACGTGGTGGTGGCGGATCGCGACCACGGGAGCGCAAATCAGGTAGCGGAAGAATTGCGGAAGACAGCGGGGAAGGAATCCGCCATTGCTGCCGCGGTCGATATCCGCCACCGTGATTCGATTCGCGAGTTGATGCAGCGTACCGTGGAGCAGTTTGGCGGCATCGACATTCTCGTGAACACGGCCGCGCTCTTCCCCTCGTCGCCCGACGGCGTGATCACCGAGGCGCAGTGGGCCCTCACCCTGGAAGTGAATGTGACTGCGAACTTCCTGCTCGTCGAGGAAATCGGGAAGCTCCTTAAAGATCAGGGATTGAGCGCGAGCATTGTCCTGACCAGCTCAGCGAACGCGGTCGTGCCCAAGCGAGGCTCCGAAGCATACGACGTCAGCAAGGCCGCGCTCAGCCATCTCATTCGAGAGCTCGCCGTCTCGCAGGCACCACAGGTTCGGGTCAATGGCATCAGTCCCGCCACGGTGGTCAAGGGCTCGACCATGTTCCCGCGCGATCGCGTGGTGGCCTCGCTGCGTAAGTACGGCATTGCTTTCGAGGAGTCTATGACGGACGATGCCTTGCGCGATCGATTGGCGAAGTTCTACGCGGAACGAACGCTGACGCATGAGCCGATCGATCCGCGAACCTGCGCGGAAGCGATCCTGTTCCTCGCCGGACCGAAATCACCGTGCACGACCGGGCATCTCATTCCGGTCGATGGTGGGCTGACGGAAGCGTTTCTTCGGTAGGCGATTCACCCGGACTGCCAACCCATGTCGAGCAATGATCTCCCGAATATCGTCGCGGTGGACTTAGGCGCGGAGAGCTGCCGCGTCTCATTGCTCGAGTGGCAGCATCGGGTGCCCCGTATCGAGCTGGTGCATCGCTTTCCCAATGCACCGGTGACGCATGGCGGTTCATTGCGTTGGGGGCTGGACCACATCGTCGAAGAGCTGCATGCCGGACTGACGCGCTGCGCAGAGCGCTGCCCAAACATCGCATCCATTGGCGTCGATGGCTGGGCAGTTGATTATGTGCGTCTCGATCCGCAGCGGGCTCCCGTGGGTGCCCCCTATTGTTATCGAGACCTCCGCACCGAATCGATCTTCGCCGAGCTGCAGGAGCGCGGCATCAATGCTGATCTGTTCCGTTTGACTGGCGCACAGCCGCTGCGCATCAATACGCTCTATCAGTTGATGGCCGACCAGGCAGCGGGCATCTCATCCGAAACGCCGTGGGTGAACCTGCCCGAATACGTAACGGGACTGCTGGGCGGCCGATTCGTCTCTGAATATACAAACGCAACTCACACCGGGCTGGTCGAGGCCGGCAGACACGCGTGGTGCAAGGAGGTCTTCACTCGATGTGGGTTGAGCCTGCAGGCTGCTCCGGAATTGGTGGAGACAGGGACGGATCTCGGACGGCTGCGTGGCGCGCTCGGAGCACATCACGCCTTTGCGCAGACACGCCTCATCGCACCGGCGTGCCACGACACTGCATCAGCTGTCGCTGCGATTGCCATGGAAGGCGACGACTGGGCGTACATCAGCTCCGGCACGTGGTCATTGGTGGGGACGGTACTTGAACGGCCCGTGACCGCCGCGGGCGCCTATTCGTCCGGTTTCACGAACCTGGGTGCACCTGGTGGCCGCATCTGCTTCCACAAGAACGTCAACGGCATGTGGCTGGTGCAGCAGACCATGAAGCAGCTATCCGGCGAAAACCAGCCATGGACGATGCCGGAACTCATCTCCGCCGCCGAGCGCGTAGAAGTACCCGATGGTTTGCTGGATGTGGATGCGCCGGAGCTATTGCTTCCGGGATCGATGGCTTCCGCGATCAATACGCAGAGGCTGTCTCGTGGACTCCGCCCCATCGAAGAGTGCACCGCGTCGGCGCCGATCTTCGCGGCCCTCATCTTTCGCAGCCTCGCCGCGCGTTATGCGACTGTCCTGCGCGACCTCGAGAATTTGACGGGCAAATCGCTACGCAGGCTGGCTGTTGTTGGCGGAGGGAGTTTGAACCAATTTCTAAACCGCCTGACCGCCGATGCCACAGGGCTAGAGCTGCAGTGCGGCGTGCCCGAAAGCTCTACCATCGGCAACTTCGCGGTGCAGCTTGCGACCCTCGAAGGGCAGCCAAACGTGCCGGAGAGAATAGCGTATTGGGCGAGCGCTCTGACCTCTCTGCACGCATGCTGATGCGCTCAAGTTCGCGGTTCCAATAGAGAACCTTGCTATAATCGCGACGGCTCAAAAGGGAAATGAGGAGCAATGCCACAGCCGAAGATCAAGCGCCTCTATCTGATCCCGATCCTCTCCAAGGCGCTGGACATCCTCGAGCTGCTGGAAGCGGAGAACAAGCCGCTTACCCTGGAGACGATCTTCCAGCGCTCGCAGATCTCGAAGACGAGTATCTACCGCATACTCAAAACGTTTGTGCATCGCGGCTACGTAGCACAGACGCCGGATGGTTCCTACCGGCTGGTGTCGCGTCCCAAGAAAATGCGCTTCGGTTTCGCTGGGGAAAGCGCGGAGATGCCCTTCTCCGAAGCCGTGTCCAGCAGTCTAAAATCAGCGGCCGTTGCCTCTGGTGTTGAGTTGATGCTCCGCGACAACCGCTATGACGCTGAAACCGCTCTGAAGAATGCGAAAGAATTCGTCAGCGAAGGTGTCGATCTCGTCATCGAGTTTCAGATCGAAGAGCGGATCGCTCCGCTCATCGCGCACACCATTACGCGCGCCAGCATTCCGCTGATCGCGGTGGACATTCCCCATCCCAGCGCCGTGTACTTCGGCGTCGATAATTTCCAGGTGGGCTATGAGGCCGGCGAGTTGCTGGCGCATCACGCGCTCCTGCAATGGAAGGGGAAAGTCGACTGGGTTCTGGGGCTGGATGTCGCAGAGGCAGGAACTTTTGTGCAAAGCCGCATCTCCGGAGCATTTGAGGGTGTGCGCTCGCAATTGCCATCTGTGCCCCAGCGAGCCTATGTGCGGCTCGACGGACGAGGCATGCGGCAGACCAGTGCGCATGTGGCTGCTGAGTTCTTCCGTCATCGCGGCGCGTCCGACCGAGTGCTCATCGTGGCAGCTACGGATACCAGCGCACTCGGCGCCCTGCAGGTCACCCGCGAGATGAAACGCGAGAAATACACCGCGATCGTAGGCCAGGATTGCATTCCTGAAGTCGTGGAAGAGCTTCGTCAGAACCGCGGTCCTCTCATTGGGTCTGTCTCTCACGAGGCGCATACCTATGGTCCACGGCTGATTCAACTTGGAGTCACCCTGCTGCGCGGCCACACTGTGCCGCCATACAACTACGTGCAGCACAGGCTTGTGATCCAGGGAAAAGTGCCCGCCGACTGGTAAGCTCGCGCGCCGTGCACTTCCGAGCCGCCATTTAAGCTCGCCAAAAGTTGCGCACGCGCACCCCGTTTCAATACCCAAACTCTCTCAGGAGCCCGCATTTAGCCGTGGCTGCTGGCCGGAACACCTCTCAAGCGGCAGCCGCATGCAGATTGTGGCCGGCTCCAATTCAATGTTCATGTTTCAAAGGGGAAATAAAATTTCTCTTGACAATGATTTTGACGGCTAGATATTGTCTGCGCGCTGGACGATAGAGGACTGGCGCCCACTCCCGCTGTCACGACTCGGGGAAGAGTCGATGTGCGGACGAGTCTTGCGGTCAGCCATTTCCGGGCTGGTGTAGTGGAGAACTTCTTTGAGGGAGGCGCGCAAATGTTTCGCATTTTGCATCGGTTGTTCTGGGTCTGCGTGGTGATTGGCGCTACGGCCGGCACGGTCTTGGGGCAGGCGGGAGCGACTGGCACGATCCTCGGCACCGTCAATGACAACACCGGCGCAGTGGTACCGAATGCGCAGGTCACAATCGTGAACACCGCGACCAACGTGTCGCGTCAGGTGCAGACGTCGTCTGCCGGCGATTTCTCCATTCCGGATCTACAACCCGGCCCCTACACCGTCACAGTAGTGGCTCCCGGCTTTACCACGGCAGTTGTGAGCAACATCACACTGCAGGTTGCGCAACAGGCGCGCGTCAACGCCGCCTTGAAGCCAGGTGCCGCCTCCGAAACAGTGCAGGTCAATGCAAGCGCCGTCGCGCTCGATACAGATACGGCCTCAATTTCCCAGATAGTGACGCAGAAGCAGGTAGACCAGCTTCCACTCAATGGCCGCAATTTTCTGAACCTGCTTTTCATCGGTGCCGGTGCAGTTCAGACCGTTGGCGAGCAGGGACAGATGCGCCAGGGCGAAGGCAACGCCATCAGCATCAACGGCGCCCGGCCTGAGTCCAACAACTACACGCTCGATGGCATGGTGAACACCGATACGGCGCTGAACACGCCCGCTGTCATCCTGTCGCAGGATGCGATCCAGGAGTTCCGTGTGCAGAGTGAGACCTACTCTGCGGAGTATGGCTTTAGCGCCAATCAGATCAACATCATCAGCAAGAGTGGCACAAATCGCTTTCATGGATCGGTCTTCGAGTTCGCCAGGAACGACGCATTTGACGCGAGCACGCATTTCCAGCCGACTAAACCGGAGTTGCGTCAGAACCAGTTCGGTTACGTCTTGGGCGGCCCGGTATGGATCCCGAAGATCTACGATGGACGCAACAAGACATTCTTCCTGGCAAACTACGAAGGCTGGCGGATTCGCAATGGCACGAGCATTTTCGCGAATCTGCCGACGCAGGCTGAACTGGGGGGTGATTTTTCTGGTCTCAACCTCCCCGCGTATGGCACCGATGCGTGCGCAAAGAACCTCAACTTAGGCACTTTTTGCGAGCCGGTCGATCCGGTGACAGGTGCGCCGTTTCCCGGCAATGTTATCCCTGCCAACCGCTTCTCGCGCCTTGCAACTGTGACCACCAAACTCTTCCCTGCATTGAATTCGACGGATCCTTTAGGCAACTATCATCTGACCACGACCCTGCCCAATAACACCGATCAGCAGACCTACCGGCTCGACCAGAATATCGGCAAGTGGGGTTCGATCTTCTTCCGTTACACCAAAGCGAACTATGACCTGCAGACGGTCAGTACGGACTCGCTTCCCGCAGGCCTGAACAACTTCACAGAAGACTCGACGAGCTGGGAGATATCGCATACCATCACGCTGCCCCGTGGCTTCGTGAATAATTTCCGCTTCGGACATTTGTCCGCTACATCCCTCCAGGGGGATAGTCCCGCTTCCCCGGCCGATGTCACTGCCCTCGGCCTCACCGGAGTCTTCACGAATCTTCCCGACTATGCTCGCGGCTATCCCAACATTTCGCTTCAGGGCTTTAGCGGAAGCGCCGGCAGCCCGGGTAACAATCCAACGACAAGCGACATTCCCATGTGGGAGTTTGCCGACTCGCTCTCCAAAGTTGTGGGCAAGCACACGCTGAGCATGGGCTTCGATTACCGCACATGGGTGCAGAAGCGCGACCTGTCCACGAATTTTCTGGGAAGCTACGGCTTCAATAACACAACCATCAGTAACAACAACGACGGCTGCACGACCGTCACCTGCGGCACCGGAAATTCGGTGGCAGACTATCTGCTCGGCTACTACAACGGCGCAAGTACATTTCAGCCGGGCCCTTTCAGTGCTGCCAGCGGTCAGCCCGGCAACACGAATCATTTTGTATTTAAATACATAGGTCCATACTTCCAGGACGACTGGAAAGCGACCGACCGCCTGACCCTCAACTTGGGCATGCGCTGGGACTTCCGCACGGTACCGTACGAGCAATCTAACAACAAGATGTTCTGGATCGACACTGCGAATACGGCAGGTGGCCTGTGCTTCGCGAACAAGACACTGCTGACAGATGGAATCGCGCCCGCGGGGAATGGCTTCTATCGATATTGCGGAAGGAACAACCCGAAAGACCCGCAGTACACGACCTTCGCTCCGCGGCTGGGCTTTGCCTATCGAGCTTTCGACAAGACCGTCATACGCGGCGGCTATGGCATGTTTTTCGACTCGTCGGAAACACGTGAGATCGATAACTCTGGAGACCTATATCCATTTGTCATCCGGGCGAATCTCAGCCCGACGGTTGACCCAACGCAGCCAAAGCTGACCAACGATCTATTTGTTCCGGCGAACAACCTGCAGCCGGTCGCTGTCGGCTCAAACGGTGGAACGACCTATCCCGCCGGTGGCCAGTTCGTCGCGGTTATCATCTCGGAAAATCCGATCAATCCCTACGTGCAGCAGTGGTCTTTCTCTGTACAGCGCGAATTGGCCAGAAATACCACCCTCGAAGTGAACTATGTAGGGAATAAAGGCACGCACCTGCTCGATCGCACCAACATCAACCAACCTTTTGCCGTATCGGACCCGGCCCTCTGCGCCGTGGACCCAACCGCCGGCGATTGTCCCGTGAATGCGCGCAAGCCATTACCAAACTTCACCAACGGCACCGGGACACTGGATAGCCGCTGGAACGGGTACTCTAACTACAACGCAGCGAATGTACGCGTGGAGCGCCGATCCACCGATCTGGCCCTTCTCGCGGTCTATACCTGGTCAAAGAGTATGGATGATAAGTCGGCGGCGGCAGGCATCGGCGCGACCAATGGTTTTTCCGGACATATGGACGACCACAATCCCAACCTGGACTATGCTCGGTCAGACTTCGACGTAGGTCAGCGCTTCGTGCTCAGTTACGTTTACCAGCTACCCGTCGGCCGGGGGAAGCACTTCGGGTCAGATATGAATAAGGTCGCCGATGCCGCGATCGGCGGCTGGCAATGGACCGGGATCGCCACCTTCCAGCAAGGCTTTCCTTTCTCCGTCCTGGCAAATGACACGGATAGCCTGCTTGAGGCTAACAACCAGCGCGCTATTGTCACCGGCAGTCCCAACAAAGGCTTCCATAAGAGCATTACGCAATGGTTCAACACTTCTGTATTTTCACAGCCGCTCCCGGGGCAGTTCGGCAATAGCGGCCGCAATATCCTCCGCGATCCCGGCATCAACAACTGGGACATGGGGCTGGGAAAGACCTTTGCGATTGGAGAACGAGTGAACTTCCAGCTACGGCTGGAGAGCTTTAATACCTTCAACCATACGCAGTACGGCGTCGATCCCGGTTCTCCCTCTGCGGCGGCCAGCGGACCAGGCACTGGCGCGGTAGACCGGAACGTTGCCGACATACCTCCAAACGGAACGGGGCTCTTCGGGCAAATCACAACAGCACGACCAGGAAGAATCCTCCAACTAGGCGGCAAGATTACGTTCTAAGA
This sequence comes from uncultured Acidobacteriaceae bacterium, assembly GCA_963737035.1. GTDB lineage: Bacteria > Acidobacteriota > Terriglobia > Terriglobales > Acidobacteriaceae > KBS-83. The sequence continues at coordinate 153,683 of CAVTRJ010000016.1, forward strand.
ACTCCTCCCACAGGTCTGCCACCGCATCCCGATGGCAGACCTGCTTCATTCTGGATAGACTCGCTCCCATGCATCTCCCCAAGGTCCTCCTTGCGCTCGCGTGTTTGTTGATAACAACAACCGCGTGGGGCCAGCAGTCACAGGACCATCTACAGGATCTTGCCGAGCAGGGCCAGTCAGCGCTGCAGGCCGGACGCTACGCGGAAGCATCGCGGGCCTATCAGGAGCTATCGCGCCTCCAACCAGGTGTCGCCGAGATACATGTCACTCTCGGAGTCATTTTCTTTAAGCAGGGCGACTTTTCCAAAGCAGCAGCCGAATATCGTAAGGCCCTGCATTTGAAACCTGCATTGCCGCGAGTTGACTCTTTATTGGCGATGGCTCTCTCCGAACAGGGAGAGTTCGAGCAGGCACTGCCTGGGCTGGAGAAAGGCTTCCGCCAAACGACCGATACCGATCTTCGGCGCATGTGTGGTCTTCGCCTGGAGCGGGCGTACACCTCTCTGGGGAAGGGATCTGCGGCCGTACAGGTTGCGACCCAACTGCAGCAGACATATCCAAATGATCCGGAGGTGCTCTATTATTCCGGAAAAATCTTTGGAAATGAAGCGTATCTCGCGGCGCAGCGGCTCTTTCAAGTAGCTCCCGATTCTTTATGGGGCCGCATGGCGATGGGAGAGGCGCATGAGAGCGAGGGCAATCTCGATCAGGCGCTACAGGACTATGGAGCCGTGCTTCAGCTCGATCCCAACCGGCCGAACGTGCATTTCCGCATGGGACGTGTGCTGTTGGCGCGTGGCGAGGCGAAGGGAAGCAGCGCAGACGTTGAGGAAGCGGCGAAGCAATTCCAGCTCGAATTGCAGATCGATCCATCAAATGCGAACGCGGCTTATGAACTCGCAGAAGGTTACCGGAAACAAGGAAAGTTTGATGATGCGCGCCACTACTTCGAGCAGGCCGTAGAGAACTATCCTTCTTTCGAGGAGGCGCATGTGGGACTCGCTGCGACTCTGTTGGCACAGCAGCATCCGGAACTAGCCTTGGCCCAGTTGCAGAAAGCAGTCGAGCTCAGGCCGGACGATCCGGTGGCATGGTATCGGCTCTCCCAAGTGCAGCGCAGGCTGGGAAATGCAGAGGAACAGAGACACGCGCTCGCGGAGTTTACCCGCCTGCACGCATCGCGAGCGTCGAAAGCTGCGAGCTCCGAAACGGAAATAACCCCACAGCAACTCGATCCCGCGGATAAACCGTAAGTCCCAATGCTTCAGCAGACCTGATGCATCGGAATTCCGAGCAGGCTGGCGAGTTTTGCAAGTTGACCTGCAAGACTCCCAACGCCGATGGCGCAGTGATGAGCTGGTCCGTGGGCATTCCACTGCTCGATAAATGATCTCGCGCCGATGGGAAAGCGATATCGGCTGTTCGTGTTGCCGATCGCCAGCGTAGGACCGGCCTCACAAGTGCCTTCCGCCACCAGAAAGCGGAATCCATGCTGGCGGTCCTCGGCCACGGAGAGAAGCGTGACAGGTCCGTGGCGCACGGACATCTCGACGGAGAGGCCACGTCCGACTTTTCCGTGATACACCTCCAGCGGCTGCACTTTGGTCTTTCCCTCAGCGATGGCAATATGACCTGGCCCGTCATGGCCCATCAGGACAACATCGTCGTTGTAATCCACCGCGTAGTACTCCGTAAATGAGCCACCGGCGCCAAAGGCATCAAGTATCTTCATCGCCAGCACGTTCTTCACTTCGTACTCGCCGGCAACCGGGATACCTCGCGCAGTAAGCAGCGAAGTGCCAAGAATGATCGAGCTCATGGTGTCTTCGTTCGCTTCAACACCACTGCCCTTGTAGTAATACGCGATGAATTGCAGGTCATGCATTTCGGCGAAACGGTCGAGGGCGACTGAAGTGCGTGCCGCTCTCGCCAACTCGTCTTGAGGGCAATCGGATTGCACATCGAAGTGGTCCCGTATCAGCTCAACTCGCGCGTCGACATCTTCTGGGGAGATTGTGGGCCGCAGGGCACTCAGCTCGTCGACCTCCAATATCTCGATATCGCATCCGAAGGTGATGGAGACCTGAGTGATATCCGTCGCCACATCCAGCATGCCGCTGTAGTAGTGCCCCAGAAGCCCGAGCCGGCTTTCGCGTAGCAGCGCAAGGACCTTCGCTGCGGCAAGCCATTCGCGGATCTCGCGCGATGTCTGCTCCTCGCCGAGCACGCCGGTGACCTGATGAAATGGAATTCGCGCTCGATCGAAGACGTTCGCAATTTCAGGCACCGGACACGCGGAGCAATACGCAAGCCAATGGCCTGTCATTCGGCGGCGATCAGGAAGGCGATTGAACGCGGCGTAGTCAATAGCAGGCGTCGGCTGGAGATTGAGCACGATGACTGGTACGCCGCATCGCTGCACAAGAGGAAGCACAACGCCCGACAGAGCGTAGGTTGTGACATAGAGCAGCAGCACGTCCGCGTTGCTGCGCCGGCATTCGCGTCCCGCCTCGCGTGCACGCTCAACACTATCGACGAGATCCAGCTGCATCACTTCTATACCGGGCTGGGCGAGTGAGTCAGCGAGCTGCTTGAGATAACCTTCGAGCTGCGAACGCAGTCCTTCGAACTGCTCCCAGTAGGCCTGCAAGTCCGATGCCGCAGAGCGCCACGCGAAGCGGCTGTTCACGTTTCGCGCCAAGTAGAGATGGCGACGGTGTCTTATTCATGGAACAAAATTACTTCCAGCTCACGACGGCGACAGCGAAAGGTGAGAGGGTGACAGTCGGGCCGCTGGCCTGCGTTACCCGCGGCTCCGAGTCTCCCGTTTCGCCGTCCACCACGGCGAGTGTGTACGTGTCCGCGCCTTTCGGCAAAGTTACGACGACCTCCTTGTTGCGCTTATTCGCCAGCAGCAATTTCTGTCCGGTCGGCGTTTTGAAGGCCTGCACTGCGACCTCACTCCATCGGCTCGCCTCCGCCGACACCAGCGTGTCCCCGGCATGGAAGTTATCCTTGATCAGCTTCAATACCCAGTATCGGGCGTTCGGTTTTCCGTTTGTCCAATCCATCATGGAAACGCTGGGAAACTGCGAGGGATAGCCCACTAGTTGCGACTCGCCAATCACATCGATGCCTTGCTTCGAGAGTTCCATGAAGAGATATGCATAGAGGGAACCGGCGGCGTTCCAGTAGAGATGCGGAATGTGGTTCTCGTGCGCCTTGCCGCCGTCACTGTTTTCCAATTCGTCCGTCGGCAGGATCACACCAAGCTCATCAAGGTCGGTCTTCGTCTCCGGCGAGAGTCTTTTGCGAATGGCTTCGACATATCTCACGTTGGTCAGGAACCGATCGGCCTGATCGAAGAAGGTGTATTGCCAGTTATCCAGTCCTTCTTCCAGCGAGGGTGTCGCATAGAAGTGATACGAAACATAGTCGAGCGGAATGCCCGGCTTATGATGCGTGTGATCCAGGAAATAGGTGAACCAGCGCGGATCGAGCTGCGGCGCCGCGAGCGCCAGTCCCATGAACTTGGTCTCCGGGCTCACCTTCTGAATAGCAGACACGATCGCGTCGTAGCGCGCTGCGTAGAGCTCGGGGGTGGTGTTGTGCTCAAAATCCACTTCATTGAGCACCTCCCAAATGGGAAAGCTGTAATGATATCCAGAATGATGTGGGTTGCCGTTCTCATCGGTAAAGCCGCCCTTCGTATACCAGCTCACCAGGCGGCCAAAGTAGTCGCCTAACTCCTTGCCGGAGGGATCGCGTAGCTCCGTCCCCTGGGTGTAGTTCCAGACCACCTGATTCGGATCCTCCGGATAGGTCACCGGTTTTTCCGTCTTGAACATCCATGCAGGAATGGTGCTGAAGTTCATCACAGTACTGTGGCCGCTGGTCGCATCCATGAAGTCCTTAGTCATTGGGTCGATGAGCGAGAAGTTCCATGAGGTGCCCGATTGGGTGGGCGGGTCCAGCTCCGCCACCGCAAGCCGCGGATAAGGCTCCCAGGGAACATACCGAACGTAGTCGGCTCCAAGGTCCTTCAACGCGGCGAATGTGCCGTCATGGATGGGAGAGCCGGACCGAACCATGGGATTCACCACCACCTGGAGAGTGGGGGTCGATCGGGAGACCAGGAGTGTCTTGTTCCAGTTCACCGTGATCGTGTTCGGCTTCTCAGGTGCCGGGGGTTGGCCGAAAAGGGGGAGCGTCGATACCAGGCAAATGGACGCAAGGAGGATGGAACGGTTCACAGCGTGCATCATAGGTCCTCGCTGAAAGCGGCCGGCTGGAGCGGAACGACGTATTGTCTCCGGTCGGAAGCGGTGGAGGACATAGAAAACCCTCTCCGCCAAGTTCCATACGGAATATCACTTTTCTATTGACATGGCAATCCTCGCTTCTCGATAGTGAGTGCGCATGTTCCGTACCCCGCGCGCGCAGCGATTCCTCCCGCAGCGAAAGGCAACTTTCGCTTTTGATCTCTACTTTTATTCGTGGCTCGGTGCGCTTCTGCTGGCGGCGCCTGTCCTAGTGCCATCGATGACCGCTTCGGCTCGAGAAGCCGGCGCACTGCACGCGCCGATGCACCTGCGCTGTGAGTCGCTCGAGACGCCGCTGGGTATCGACGCAGCGCAGCCGCGCCTTTCCTGGCAGTTGGAAGACGCCCGTCGCGGCGCACTACAGACCGCATATCAGATCGAAGTCTTCAGTCATCCCGTAGACCCGGCCAATACCAAACCGGATGTATGGGACAGCGGCCGCGTCGCCTCCGACCAATCGGTAGCCGTGCCGTACCACGGGCCCGCGCTTGAGCCGGAGCATCGCTATTACTGGCGCGTTCGGGCCTGGGACAAAGACGGCGTCGCCTACCCGGCAAGCGAGACCACCTGGTGGGAAACCGGCCTGATGCAGAGCGGATGGACGGCAAAGTGGATCGGCTTCGAGCTGCCGGAGCATCGCGCTCTGCGGGAATCGGGTGCCATCTGGATCACCAACCCGGAGAACGGAACTGTCCCTGGCGACACCCACCACGACTTCCGCAATCGCTTTACGGTGAGCGGGCCGGTGCGGCTCGCCCACCTCTACGTCACTGGAAAGGACACCGCCGCCGCATGGGTCAATGGCAAGCCTGTTCTCGAGGCAGAGCCATTGCCGCCGTACAAGCAGACGCCGTGGAAGAAATATGTGGAGCGGGACGTGACCAGCCTCATCCAGCCGGGCGAGAACCTGCTGGCCATCGACGTCACGCTTTTCAACATCGGCGGTGACGGCTCAGGAGCCAAAGACAACAGCCGGACGCCAATGAGCGCCTGCCTCTACATCGAGAAGCAGGACGGCACGGTCCAACTCATCACCACTGGTCCTAGTGGTTGGAAGGCCATGCTGAATGCTCCCGAGGGCTGGAATCAGACACAGTTTGCGGACGTCTCGTGGCCTGCGGCCGTTCCCACGGATGCGAAGGGTGCCAGCGGTGATGCTGGCGTGGACCGGCCATGGCCTACCGGACCGGTAAAGATGCTCCGCCGCAGCTTCGAGTTGGAGAAGCCGATCCGTTCCGCGCGTCTCTATGCAACTGCGCTCGGAGCCTATCGCTTCTGGATCAACGGTCAGCCGGTCGGGCGGCAGTATCTCGCTCCGGGTTGGACTGACTATCGCGAGCGCGTCGTCTACCAGACGTACGACGTAACGAAGCAATTGGAGAACGGAAAGAATGCGATCGGCGCCTACCTGGCGCCTGGCTGGTACGCCACGCCTCTGCAGTGGGATCAGACGCCCAATAACTACGGCAGCACGCCGCCCGCGCTGCGAGCGCAGCTTCGCATCGAGCACACTGACGGCTCCGTGACTTGGGTGAATACGGATGATAGTTGGCAGTCCGCTGTCTCCCCAATCGAGAAGGCCGAGATCTACGACGGCGAAATCTATGACGCGCGCCGTGAGCAGCCGGGCTGGAGCACTGCGTCATTCAGTGCAGGTGACTGGCAGAAGGCGCAAGCGGTCGATCCCCATGAACCTGAGATTGTCGCGCAGGACTTCCAGCCCATCCGCCTGGAGCGCACGTTGCGGGCAAAGGCCATCACCCAACCCAAGCCGGGCGTGTACATCATCGACTTCGGCCAAAACATGGCGGGGTTGCCGCGTCTGCGCGTGCACGGCGCAGCGGGGTCGGAAGTACGGTTGCGATTCGCCGAGGTGCTCAACCCGGACGGAACCATATACACAGATAACCTGCGCACCGCCCTGGCAACAGACCGTTACACACTTGCCGGGCGCGGCGAGGAAGAGTACGAGCCCTCCTTCACCTTCCACGGATTTCGCTACATCGAAATCACTGGTATCGACTACAAGCCCACCGAAGACACGGTAGTAGCGGAAGTCCTGCACACGGACGCTCCGTTCGACATCACCCTCAAGACCGGCAGCCCCATGATCAACCAGCTGTGGAGCAACATTCTCTGGGGGCAGCGATCGAACTTTGTCGGTGTGCCTACGGATTGCCCACAGCGCGACGAACGTCTTGGCTGGACAGGCGATGCAGAGGTCTTTTGGCGCGCAGCATCCTACGACATGGATCTGACGCAGTTCTCGAAGAAGTTTGCTGCAGACCTGCGCGGCACCCAGGTTGGCACGCCGATGTATGGCATCTTTGCTCCCGGCACGTCGACGCAAAACGCGGGCCACGGCGCGGGTTGGAGCGATGCCGGCGTCATCGTCCCCTGGACTTCATGGCTGCAGTCCGGCGATACACGCATCATCGATCAGAACTGGGACGCGATGACGCGCTATCTCGATGCGATTGCGCAGCAGAACCCGAACTTCCTGTGGGCACAAGGCGCCGGCACTCCCTTCGGCGATTGGCTCTCGCCGGAGGGCAAGACAAAAGCGCTGTTGGTCCAGACGGCTTACTGGGCCTATGACGTAACACTGATGCAGCAGATGGCCCGCGCAACCGGACGCAGCGCAGACGCGCAGAAATACGGAGAGCTGTTCGACCACATCCGATCTGCATTCGCCAAGCAGTTCGTTCACGCGGACGGATCCATCGACGGTGCGGACAATACGCCATCGCAATTCGCCGTCTTCGAAACCAAGGCGGTAAAGAGTGGAGATACCCAGACCGGTTACGTCCTGGCGCTGGCGATGCATCTGGTGCCGGACGCATTGCGGCAGGCTGCTGCCGATCGCCTCGTCGGCAAACTGCAGGCCAATGGATGGAGACTCGGTACCGGCTTCCTGGGAACTCCGTATCTGCTCGCCGTCCTGGTGGACACTGGCCACGCAGATGTCGCCTATCGTCTCCTGCTGAGCACGGAATATCCATCCTGGGGCTACCTGGTCGACCATGGCGCCACCACCATGTGGGAGCGTTGGAATGGCGATCAGATGCGCGGCGATCCCAGCATGAACTCTTACAATCACTACGCATACGGCGCAGTGGCCGACTGGATCTATCGCTATGCGGGCGGCGTGGATGCTACCCCAGCGGATGCCGGTTTCCACACCATCCAACTGCATCCCAATTTCGATCGCCGGCTTGGGTCTCTTGATCTGTCGTATGCCTCGCCTTACGGTCCCATCCAGTCCAACTGGGCGGTCGAGGGCCCGAGAGCGACATGGAATGTATCGATTCCAGCCAACGCACACGGGCAGCTGTCGCTCACTCCGGCGCAGGCCGCACAGTTCTCACTCGACGGTCAGCCACTCGCGCACAATACACAACTGCACGTCGAGCAAGGATCGGTAGGGGAGACTGTCTACACGTTGCCGGCCGGCAGCTACGCCTTCACGATTCGCAATTTAGCTGCAGAATCTGCATCCACTACTTCAGGTTCGGATCCTTCAGGTTCAGGAGCAGCTCAAGCGAGATAAAAGACTTCCGTAAGCATCGGAAAACGCTCATCGGGCCGTCGGTTCTCCAGCGGAGCGAAGTACTCGCCCATCGCCTCCTGCCAGCGCAGGTTCACAGGGTCGTTCTCGATCTGGCTCCACGTCGTCTCGAAATCCTGTTCCACACGCATGACAAGCAGCAGAAGTTCGTCGCGGCGGAAGATCGAGTAATCCGAGATACCGCTACGTTTCAGCAGCGCAAGCATCTCCGGCCAGACCTGCTGATGCGCGCGATCGTAAGCCGGCCCTGCTCCGAGCTTCAGCCGAAGCAGAAATGCGACTCGTTGCATTGTCCGTAACCTCCTCTGTTCGCAATCAGCGGAGCCTGCGCCGCTCTTCCAGCACAACATGGCCCACGATGCCAGACGGAAGCGGCTCAAGATGATCCATACCCTGCGGGACAAACCGCAGCCCATATCGATCGTTCAAGAGCCGATTGTCCGGCAGGCTCCGCCCGGCAAGGGCATTGATCGCAGTGTTGCCGACCACAATTCGCAGCTGGTTGGCTCCTGGCTTCAACCATCTGTGTCAGTTCAAGGCGATATGGCGGATGCCAGACGTAGCCGGCGCTTTCTCCGTTGACGAAAACCTGCGCAGCTTCGCGAACCGGCCCCTCCAGGTACGCGCGCATATTGGGTAGTGGAAGCGGAGAGGGCAGGGGAACGGGAGTGCCCTCGCCAAAGTCGAGGGTCACCGCTGTGTGCGCCGGTACATTCAGCGTCTTCTCATACGTGATTATCCCGGAGTAGTAGCGCAGGCGTGAGTCATCGCTGATGGAATGCAGCGCCTTCATCTCGAGCGGCGCTACTGCTGCGGACTTGTCAAAGCTGACGTGCCAATCTTCGGATACCTCGACGGTACGGACTGGGCCGAACGCATCGCGAGTGCGGCCAGGCAGCGGCGCAGCGTCATCGGCGAGAAAGACGATCCGAGACTCATACGGTGCAAGCGTCAGGTCGAGATGTTGAGCTGCGCCCGCGCCGGTGATTTCGCCCGTCATCGCATCCCATATCTCGGCCCTGCGATGCTGCGAACGAAAACTGGCGGCGACCTGCTGCGGCTGATTGCTGGTGTTCGCGATGAAGTACAAATCGCCGGACGCCAGCGCGCGATGTGTAAACCCAATCGCCGCGTTTTTGGGACTGAGCGTGACGTCTGGCTGGAGATAGCTGGCGAGCGACGATCCCAGCGTCGTCTCGCTCTCGATGAAGTGTGCTGTCGGAATGCTGCCTCCGAAGAGTGTCTGCGAGATTTGCTCAATGCGCTCAGTCGCCGCTTCACGATCCATGAATCCCGGAGCAGTTGCAGGCTTCCGGCGCGTCGCAATCACGATGCCGCCCTGCCGTGCGAACTCAAGGACTCGCTCATATGTCTTCACCGGCAGCCGATTGACATCCGGCAGAATGAGCACCTTGTACGGAATCCCTACTGTGTCAATTGCATCCGCATCGATGAAGTCGAGGCTGAAGCCGGCATCGAGCACCTGCGCGATCACATCCTTGCCCAGGAACTTCCCCATTGACTCATCAATCGTGATATTGCTGCCGGTCTCGTCAAAACCCGCTGCCGAAGTAGGGGATTGCTTCTGCTGCATCCGCGCTTTGAAGGACGCCCAGACATCGTCGTTCGGCAGCAGCAGCGCTACATCGGCGACAGGCTTGCCCTGCCGTAGCGCGAAACTCACTCGCTGCAGATACTTCGTCAGATCCGGCATAGCGAAGTACCAGGGGTTATGCGCGTTCAGCGCGCCCGCCGCGTACATCCGCCATCCCGGCTCGCCGGCAGATTCAGGCGAATAAGGCCAGCCATGCCCGACGAGCTGATTGATGCCCTGCAGGAAGTGAAGGTCCGCCTCGGCTTTCATATCCAGCGGCGTGGCGCGAAACGCCGGCGAGTGCAGCCAGGTCCAGGTCTCGGACGAGATCACGTTTTTCCCAAAGAGATGGCCGGCGGAGGCCGCCCACCGGGTATCGGAGAATTCGCGCCACATAAGGAGAGTCGCCTTGCCTTCGCCCTCAGGCAGGTCCTCATAGCGATTGCTGGACAACGTCACCGGAGGGAAGCCGTAGGTCTGAGAGCGAAAGAGCGTGTGGTGATTGCGCGCCCAATCGTGGATCGGCGCGAGGAAATGTTCATTCGCCAACTCGGTCAGCGTCTGGCCCCAATCATGCCGGAGAGCTGCCGTTGCCGGGCCGTCATCTCCAATCAGGGCCGGTAAGTAAGGCGCGATATCGTAACCGCGACGAGTGCGAAACTCCGCGAGAAAGTCCGGCGTCCAGTCCGAGCCGTAATCCTCCAGGCTGTCGCTGAAGACGGCGTATGGCGGATGATCGTCGAACGCCGAGAGCAGGCGATCGCCCACCGCCTCCAAGTGCGTCGCGATTGCGCGCTGATCGTAGTGGTCCAGCACAAAGCCCTCAGCGCCCACCGCCGGACGTTTCACCACCATTCCGGTGCGGCTTGCGATGAAGAACAGCGCTGTTCTCTCGCTCTGCTCGGGAGTTCCGGTTATCAAGCGTCCGTCGCGAATCTCAGTGGTCGTCTGCGCTTCGGGCAGACGCATCGCATTCGTAGCTCCTGGAACGAGGAAGGCCCGCAGCAGCTTTTCACCGGCGCCAATGGTGGGCACTGCCACCGATTCGGCTCCTGGCGGAATCGCGGCGGTCTCCACCCGCAGCTCCCCAGCCGCCTGCGTGACTGGAATGTGCGGACCTCCGAAGGGCCACCCGCTGCCCAGCGTCACATCCACCCGCAGGCCAAGTCTGGCCGCCTGGTCAGCGGCGAACCGCAGTGCATCCAGGTGCTCGTCAGAGAGGTACGGAGAGTTATGAAACCCCGTCGAGGGATCGTCCAGCGCCTGAGGATAGAGCGTCGCGATCTCGACGCCGCCAATGCCGCCGGCCTTCATCTCCTCCAACTCACGCTGGATCTCCGGTTTCGAGACAGCAGGTCCGAACCACCACCAGCGCATCATGATCCGGCAGTTGTCTGGCGGATCAGCAAAGGCCTTATGCAATGCGCCAAGTGTTTCCTGGGCGCAGGACGGCCATACGAGCGCCACGAGAAGCAGCGCCAGGAATACCGGATTGCGGAAGGTTGGACGCCGCGAAAGTGCCCTTACTTTTTCGGGTTGCCGACACACTGAATGCATAGGGAAACGGGACCCCTCGGATCGCCGCATGCTCGGCTGCATGCCACCGGAAATGGTTACGTGGAAATCTCCATCTTTACAAGGAAGCCTCTCGCAAGGTATAGAAGTGTTCGTTCAATAGCAAGACTTAATTTCTATTGAAAACAGCCACGCTGACCCGGATTGCTGCGCATCCGGGTTGCTCGTGCATCGGAGGCTTCGTTTTGAAAGCAAATACATCGGTCCCGCTCCTGTTCGTCGCCATGACTCTGCTCGCACCTGCTCCTCCCTCGCATGCCCAGACAGCGCCAACCGGTAGCCTCGAGCTCAAAGCCTTTCAGAACCCGCCCGACTCGGCCAAGCCGCGGGCCTGGTGGCATTGGCTCAGTGGCAACGTAAGCTCCGAAGGCATCACGGCAGACCTTGAATGGATGAAGCGGGTCAACATCGCAGGCTTCCAGATGTTCGATGGCGACCTCGGATCGCCTTTGTTCGTGGATAAGCCCGTGATCTGGATGACGCCGGAGTGGAAGGCGGACTGGCGCCATGCCGCCGCGGAGGCCGATCGCCTGCACCTGGAGATGGCCATGGCAGCGTCTGGTGGCTGGAGCGAAACGGCCGGGCCGTGGGTGAAGCCTGCACAGGGCATGAAGAAGTATGTGTGGAGTGAGACGGAGGTCCAGGGGCCCAAGGAATTCGCCGGCACGCTCGTGTCGCCTCCGCACAATCTGGGCAAATTCCAGGACATGGCGCAGCCTCCGGCCATGCACTTTCCCGCTGCAACGGATCTTCCCGGAGCCAAACCGCAGCCGCCGCAACCGCCATCGGCTCCGGTGGATCCTTACTATGCCGATTTCGCCGTGGTGGCGTATCGCCTTCCCGAAGGCGATCGGTCCATGACGGACGCCCATCCCCACGTAACAGCAAGCTCGGGCAATATCGATGGCGCGAAACTTATGGACGGAAGTTATCGCGATGCCGTTGCCATTCCCGTGCCCGCGGATGCGAAAACCGGTTGGGTCCAATTCGCCTTCGATCAACCCTTCCACGCTCGAGCGGTGACACTCGGATTCGCGCCCGCGGCTGCATTCGGCGGCGGCGCTATCCCACGCGGGGAGGTGCAGGCCAGCGACGACGGCAGCAACTGGAAGACCTTGGTGGCGTTGCCCGGGCCGCCGGAGGCATCGTCTGTTCCATTTGCCGTGCGGACCTATCCGTTGCCGGATACATCCGCGCGATACTTCCGCGTTGTCGCGGAGGTGAAAGAGCCGAACCCGATGTTGGCTGCCCTCGGGATCCCCGCTCCGCCGCGTGAGATCGCCTTCAACGAGATACAGTTCTCCGCCAGCCCACGTATCGCCTACTGGGAGGACAAGGCGAGCTTTGGTCTCTCCGCCCAATCCATCGAGCAGGCGACGCCCGCCGTCGCGAACGCGGATGCGATTGCCCCTCATGATGTCGTCGACCTCACTTCGAAGATGCATCCCGACGGCACGCTCGACTGGCAGGTACCGGCCGGCCGCTGGGTGATTCTGCGCATGGGCTACTCCCTTACCGGCGAAATCAACCATCCCGCAACACCAGCAGCTACGGGCCTCGAAGTCGACAAGCTGAGCCGCGCCGACGTTCAGTCCTATCTCGATACCTATGTCGGCATGATTTCCGGAGTTGCCGGCCCGTACTTCGGCAAGAGCTTTCGCTATTTTCTGATGGATAGCTGGGAAGCAGGGCAGGAGAACTGGACCGAGCAGATGCGCACGGAATTTCGCCGGCTGCGCGGATATGACATGACGCCCTACCTGCCCGTATTGACCGGCCACATCGTCGGCAGTGCCGCCGCCAGCGACGCGTTTCTCTGGGATTTTCGCCGCACTATCGCCGACCTGCTCGCGGAAAACCATTACGCCGCTGCGACACGCTATTTCGGCACGCACGGGATCGGTCTGTACGCCGAAGCGATGGGCGCCGATTTGCCGACAACCGGAGATGGGCTCCTGAACAAAGGCCAGGTCACCATCCCGATGGGCGAGTTCTGGACGCCGCTTCCCGGCGCGACGGACACCAAAGAACATCCGGCGGATGTGCGCGAGGCCGCGTCAGCAGCCCACATTTACGGCAAGCCGCTGGTGGCGACGGAATCGTTCACCACCATGCCGCAGGTCACGCCCTGGGGACAATCGCCCTTCTATCTCAAACCGCTAGCCGACGAAAACTTCGCGCGCGGAGTGAACCGCATCGTCTTCCATACCTCTGACCATCAGCCATTCACTGATGATGCCCACAAGCCCGGCATGACTCTCGGTCCCTTCGGACAGGACTACACCCGCAACATCACCTGGGCGGAGCAGGCGAAGGCCTGGAATACCTACATCGCTCGCTGCTCCTACGTGCTGCAGCGCGGGAAGTATGTAGCCGACGTCGCCATCTTTTACGGAGAAGGTGCCCCCGTCACCGTGCCCTTCTGGAAAGCGGCTGCGCCGGCGCTTCCGAAGCACTATGGATACGACTACATCAATGCCGACGTGCTTCTCCATCACGCAACCGCACGGGATGGCAGGTTGGCTCTCGACGGGGGCATGACCTACAAGGCCATCGTCATTCCCGACGATATCGATGCCTTGTCGCTTCCATTGTTACGAAAGCTGCGCGACCTGGTGCAAGCCGGCGTGACCCTGATCGCGCCCAAACCGCTGCGTTCCCCTACGCTCAGCGACGGCCCTGCTGCCGAACGCGAGCTGCACTCCATTGCAGACGAGATGTGGGGAGCGCAGGCATCGCCCGATGGCCACGTCTTCGGAACGGGCAAGGTCTACGCTGGCCGTGCTATCGAGGACGTACTGGGATCGGAAAAGGTTCAGCCCGACTTCGAGTACAGTGCGCCGCAGAACGTCGCGCCAGACGTGGCATTTCAACTCCCCAGGGGTGACTCGGACGATGACCTGGTCTATATCCACCGGCATCTTCCGGACGCCGAGGCATACTTTGTGTCGACGCAGAAGCCGCATGCGTTCGACGTTGACGCAACCTTCCGCGTCTCCGGAATGGAGCCTGAGCTGTGGCATCCCGACACTGGAGCCACTTCGCCCGCGGCCTATAGCATCCACGATGGCATGACCACGGTATCTCTCCACATGGACCCGGAAGGTTCGGTATTCGTGATCTTCCGAGGCAAAGCATCTTCCGATCACCGCGAGTTGCCGACTGCTGACGATCAACTGCTCGCCACGGTCAATGGTCCGTGGCAACTGGAATTTCCCGCAAATCTTGGAGCACCGCCAAACGTGTCACTTCCTCAGCTGCAATCGTGGACAGAAAACTCGGACACCGGCGTCAAGTATTTCTCCGGGACCGCCACGTATCGCAAAGAGATCGATGCGCCCTCCAGCTGGTTCCGATCGGGCCGCTCTATCGTGCTCGACCTGGGTACGGTGAAGGACATGGCTGAGGTGAGCGTGAACGGCACGCCGATCGATCGAGTGCTGTGGAAGCCACCCTTCCGCGTGGATGTCAGCCATCTGCTTCGGCCCGGACACAACCGAATCGAAATCAAGGTAACGAATCTCTGGCCGAACCGCATGATCGGCGACCTGCAGCCGGGCGTCACCAAGCGTTACACGTTCACTGACTTCCACGCGTTCAAACCGGATTCGCCTCTGCTGGAGTCGGGACTCCTTGGGCCTGTGAGTGTGCTCTCACGCACCGAGAAAGCTGATGTGAGATGACGACCTCAATCCGATAGCTGGTGACGCTCAGTGGACCTTGAAAAGTACCTGCAACAGAATTGCTCCGCCCATGGACGCGAGTAGAGCCACCGGCATCGCGATGAATCCGATTCTCAGAAAATCCCAGAAGCTGACATCAAGCTTCTCCTTCCTGAGCGCAATCAGCCAGAGAATCGTGGCGAGTGAACCAGTAACCGAGAGGTTCGGTCCCACATCAACGCCGATCAGCACAGCGTTCGCGATCAGGCCGTGAGTGTGGGTCGCCTGCAACGTCGCTCCCGCGATCAGGCCCAGCGGAAGATTGTTCACCAGATTGTTGGCTAGCCCAACCGCGAAACTTGTGACCAGCGCACCGGCCGCCGGCGTCAGCCCTCTGATCCAATCGAGAGCACCCGCGGTGAGCCGGAGCGCGCCGATGCTTTCCACCGCATCCACCATCACAAACAGGCCTGCGACCAAGGCAAGCGTCTCCCAGCTGATCTCCTTTGCCAGGTCGGACGGGTTCCTCCGTGCTTTGATCGAAACAACCGCCGTGATAGCCAGAGCTGCCAGACAAGTGGGCAGGCCGAGATCTCTGCCCTTCGCGGACGCCGTAAGCAGCACCGCAATCATCAACGCCAGTCCACCGAGAACGATCTTGCCGTTTGCCGGCAGCCGTCTTTCGCTGTCCTCCTGCTCGATGCAGTTCGACAGCTCCTTGCGAAATATCACGCGCATGACCGCGTACGTGGCGGCAATGGCGAAAATCGACGGCACGCCGAAGGAGACCAGCCAGCGTCCTAATGGCGGCATGCCTTGATGGAAGACGACCAGGTTGGCCGGATTGGATATCGGCAGCACGAAGGATGCGGCGTTGGCAATCAACGCGCACGCAAACAGATACGGCAGCGGCGGCACCTTCGCCTTGCGGACTGCGGCCAGTATGGCAGGCGTCAGCACCACGGCTGTCGCGTCGTTGGACATGAAGATGGTCACCAGCGTGCCGATCCCGTAGACCAGCGTGAACAGGCGTGTGCAGGAACCGCGTGCGCCGCGCAATGCTGCAGATGACAGCCAGTCGAAGACTCCGTGCTCGCGTGCAAGTTCTGAGAGCAGCATCATGCCGGTGAGGAATAGATAAACGTCGGTCCCTTCAGCAACCGCGTTGCCGGCGAGCTTGAGCGGGACCAGCCGCAACACCAGCAGCAGCGCCACGCCGCCCCCAACCCAGTAAGCCTCGGCAATACCGCGCGGGCGCACCAGCATGAGCAGAATGCTGAGGCCGACGATCAGGGACAAAAGGATGTGAGGGTGCACGCTCGGCCCATCATAGGCGAAGCTCCGCTAATCACCCGAATCGTAGTCATCCTCAGCAGAGAGAGAACGCATCACTCCTATCCCGACGATTGCTCTACGACAGCTAAGTTCCGTTCCGTCGATCGCCTCTTTCATTCCCTATGGAAGAACTTTGAACTCTCGCGAACAGAGCTCTGATGCTTTTTCGTTCCATGAATGCCGGGAATGGACGCAATTGTCGCATCTCATTTCGAGAGGGACTGCAATCCTGTAACGATGAGGACTGAGATGCCGCATTCAAATCACGATCCGAGAGAACTTGGGCCAAAGCCCCCGTTTCCCAAACAGCAACAGGCCCTCCCGGGCTCTGACAAGCTTCTTGATCCGCCGGCTGATCACGGCGAAACCAGCTATACCGGCCGCGGCAGGCTCGATGGACGGATCGCCATTGTGACCGGAGCGGACAGCGGGATCGGCAGAGCAGTGGCCATTGCGTTTGCGAAGGAGGGCGCGAACATCGTGATGTCCTACCTCCCCGAAGAAGAGGCCGATGCCGCAGAAGCCGCGGCCGTCATCGAGCAAGCGGGCAAAGTAGCCATACGCCGCCCGGGAGATATTCGGGACCCCAGCTATGCGAAGCAACTGGTCGAAACGGCTACACAGGAATTCGACAAGCTCGATGTGGTGGTCAACGTCGCTGGGGTTCAGATGTCCCATGACTCCATCGACGAGGTTTCACCTGAAGAGCTCGACCGTACATTTCGTACGAACGTCTTCGGTACCTTCTTTCTCACCCAAGCGGCATTGCCACATCTAAAGCCCGGCGCGGTCATTCTCAACACCACATCCATCCAGGCGTACGAGCCGAGCGAAAAGCTGGTAGCCTATGCCGCATCGAAGGCGGCGGACCTGAGCCTGACAAAGAGCTTTGCGAAACTAGCCGCGAAGCAGGGAGTGCGTGTCAACGGAGTTGCGCCTGGGCCCGTGTGGACACCTCTGATTCCCTCCACCATGCCGCCGGAGAAGGTGAGCAGCTTTGGCGAGAACACTGCTTTCGGCCGGCCCGCGCAGCCGATCGAACTTGCCAAAGTGTTCGTGTTTCTTGCTTCCGACGATGCGTCATATGTCACCGGCGAAATCTACGAAGCGACAGGGGGCCGCACTCCTTACTAGAATCCGGCTGCTGGCCAGACTGGAAGTGAATCGCGCGGACGCTTGCGCAAGTGAAATGGTTTTCGCATGCTCATGGAATCGAAGCGCAGGAGCAGCGGCTATGATGCGCGGGTCCGCCGAGGAGAATCCAGGATTGCCCGTATCGCGATGGAGGCTGGCGGGACCCTTCTGGTTCTGTTCGGCCTCCGCGAGGTCTTCCGCGATATCTTTCAGCCAACGCGATCCGGCATCCTCAGTGATTACGTGGGACGATTCATGTCTCTCCTGATGCGTCACACGCGGTTTCGCCCTGCTGTCGGCCCGAACTCTCTTGTCACCGTCATCCTTTGTTGGGTGACCTTCCTCGCGACCGGCTTCGCGTTGATCTATTGCGGCCTGCTGCACCTCCAGGTCACGCTGGGAGATCTGGCGCGACTGCTGCCAAGCCATGTGCTGGAAACGGAATCAACAGATCCGCAACAGGTCTTTCTTGCTCTTCAGCGGAGAGAACAATAACTCAATATGAGCGAAGCGAGTTAGACCACACGGCGCACGCGTCGTAGCCGCAAGCCAGAATAGAAAATCTTCGAAAGCAAATCCGATCCGCGATCAGCACAGAGGCAAGAGAAGATGGAAGATGCTGACGCGATAGACCCCTCCGCTCGGCTATACGTAGTAGGCTTCAGTGGTATTCATGGATGGCATTGGACCAGTGCAACGGCTTCGTCTGTGGCACTCACGGGCGTGGCGAACAAGTGCCTGCGCGAACTGCAATTTTCCATGTAGGCTAAGTTCCGAATCGAAAATCATCGCTGCTTTCGCAAATGGGAATGGCCGCTCTTTGAAGAAGGAACTGCAATGACAGGGAAGTGCTCCGCAGTAAAGGTCATATCCTCCGCAATCCTCTTAGTTGCGGTGGCTCTGCCGGCTGTTATGTGCTTTGCCGCGGATAGCTCTACGCCGATGCCGGAAATGCACTGGCGCATGATCGGTCCTTTTCGCGGAGGCCGGACGCGGGCAGCGGCAGGCGTTCCCGATCAACCGAATGTCTTCTACGTGGGCCAGGTAGACGGTGGGGTTTGGAAGTCGACCGACTACGGCCGCACATGGAATCCCATCTTCGACGGACAGGATACGCAGTCCGTGGGAGCGATTGCTGTCGCACCATCCGACAGCAACGTGATCTATGTTGCGAGTGGCGAGGGCCTCCATCGCCCGGACCTCTCGGTTGGCGACGGCATCTACCGCTCCGCGGATGCGGGTAAGACATGGATGCATCTCGGTCTTCGCGATGGACAACAGATCCCTGCGGTCGCCGTAGACCCGTCCGATCCCGATCGGCTCTTCGCCGCGGTGTTGGGGCATCCCTATGGCCCGAACGCAGAACGCGGCATCTTTCGCTCGCAGGATGGCGGCAAGACTTGGGAAAAGGTCCTCTACAAGGACGAAAACACCGGCGGCTCCGATATCGCTATCGATCCGAAGAATCCGCAAGTCATCTATGCGTCGATGTGGGATGCGCGGCTCGGACCATGGGAAGACAGGAACGACTACGAAGGCACGCATGGCGGCCTCTTCAAATCCACGGACGGAGGCAGCACCTGGAAGCAACTCACCGATGGCCTGCCCAAGGATCTGGTGCAGATCAACATAGCGATCGCGGCCAGCGACTCCAATCGCATCTACGCAACACTGTCGACCAAAGAGGAGGGCGCGTATGCATCCAGCAAGGGATTGGCTGTCTACCGTTCCGATGATGCCGGCACGAGCTGGCGCAAGATTACGGACGACCCGCGTCCGGCGATGAAGATCGGTGGCGGCGATCTGCCGGTACCCAGGGTCGATCCGCAAAATCCAGATGTCGTTTATAGCACTAGCATTGTGACGTGTAAGTCAACCGATGGCGGCAAGACCTGGATCAGCTTGCGCGGAGCTCCCGGCGGCGACGATTACCAGAACCTGTGGATCAACCCGCGGAATCCCAAAATCATGCTTCTCGTCAGCGATCAGGGAGCCGTTGTTAGTGTGAATGGCGGCGAAAGCTGGAGCTCCTGGTACAACCAGCCCACCGCCCAGCTCTACCATGTCGCGGCAACCAACGATTTCCCCTATCAGGTGTGTGCGGGCCAACAGGAGAGCGGCTCAGTCTGTACCTCAACCCGCGGCAATGACGGCCAGATCACCTTTCGTGAGTGGCATCCCGTGGGCATCATTGAATACGGCTATGCAGCTCCCGACCCGCTGCATCCCGGCATCATCTACGGCGCCGGCCGCACGCAGGTCTCGCGCTACGACTCTGTTACCGGTCAGGTGCAAAACGTGACGCCCTCTTCCGATGCGCAAGAAAGGATTCCGTGCGAACCGGACAGAGCCGATCCTGTTCTCGCCCGTCGATCCGCACACCATGTACTACGCCGCGAATCACCTCTTTGCCACCACGGATGGAGGTTCTATATGGAAGATGATCAGCCCTGATCTCAGCCAGGAGACGACTGGTCAACTATCCACCATTCCCACCCTGACGCCCGATCAGTTAGCGGAACGCCGCGGCGTCATCTATTCCGTCGCCGCCTCCTACAAGAACGCGCAAACCATCTGGGCCGGGACGGACGACGGCCTCGTCTGGCTCACCAGGGACGCTGGCGCGAACTGGACAAAAATCACTCCGCCCGGTGTCGCACCGTGGAGCAAGATCGCGCAGATCGACGCATCGCGCTTCGACGACAACTCCGCTTATGTAGCCGTGAACCGCATGCGTGTTGACGATCTGCATCCATACGCCTATCGCACTCACGACGGCGGCAAAACTTGGGAAAGCATCAGTGCCGGTCTTCCTGACGATGCGCCGGTGAACGCAGTGCGCGCGGACCCACTGCAGCCCGGTCTCTTGTATGCCGCCACCGAGCATGGTGTGTGGGTATCGTTCGACGACGGAGCGCACTGGCGTCCGCTACAGTACAACCTGCCATCCACCTCCATGCGTGATCTGCTCGTGAAGGACGACGATCTGATTGTCGCGACGCATGGCCGCTCCTTCTGGGTGCTGGATGACGTGAGCCCATTGCGCCAATTGGCGCAGGCATCAGAACACGCAAAGGTGCATCTGTTCGCACCCGCCGCGGCCTGGCGCGTGCGCCGCGATACCAATACCGACACGCCGCTGCCTGCAGATGAACCCGCCGGCGAGAACCCACCAGACGGCGCGATCCTCGATTACGATCTGCCGCAGGATGCACACGGCAGTGTCACGCTCGAAATCCTCGACAGCACCGGCAAGCTGCTGCGCAGATACTCCAGTGAGGATCCGATAACGCCAACGCCGACGGAGCTACGCACGCAACTAATTCCAGCCTACTGGCCGCTTCGACGCGGCCCTCTGCCCAAAAGCGCAGGCATGCATCGCTGGATCTGGGACCTGCGCGCAACTGCGCCGACCGTTGCGCACTATGACTATCCGATCGCAGCCGTGCCGCATCGTACGCCGCTCGCTCCGCAAGGACCACTTGTAGTGCCAGGCACCTATACGGTAAAGCTGACCGTCGATGGCAAGAGCGAGACCGCGCCGCTCACGGTCAAAATGGATCCGCGTGTGCACATGTCGCAGGCCGAGCTCGAGGCGTTGCACGCGGCACAGACAACCATGGCGGCGTCGCTCGATGCGGTCGCGAAAGCGGAGCTCGAAGCGCATTCCGTGGTGGAGCAGCTGGATGCCGTAGAGGACAAGGCACTCGCCACGCAGCTAGCACCATTCGCCGCTATTGTGAATACGATCCTGGACGGTGATAATGCCGACGGCACAAAGCCCGATGCGACGAAACATCTCCCAGGCATCGATGAAGTCACTGCAGAGTCGACCCAACTCTATGGTGAGCTCGAGCAGGCCGATGCAACTCCGACTGCTGCCCTTCTTGTTGCCGCTGCCCATGTCCAACAGGAAGCCAAAGAGGTCCTGCCGGGCTGGGAAGATTTCAAGCAGAAGCAGCTACCAGAGATGAACGAGCAATTGCAGCGCCAGCATCATCCTGCAATACAGCCGAATTTGCGGCCGGCGAACATGCCGCAGGCAGGCGACGAGGACTAGTTCGCTTAGTAAAGCAGCTTCAACGAAAACTGGATCTGGCGCGAGTTTCCCGACGTCCTGCTGATGATGCCGAAACCCGAACCGGCAATTGTGTTCGCCGGCAGCCCCATGTTCACGATGTTGAAGATATTGAAGAACTCGGAACGGAACTGCAGCACGGTCAATTCCGATCCGTTGCGACGCCGGCCCAGAGGCGTGTCCTTAATCAGCGAAAAGTCGAAGTCGTAGAAAGCCGGTCCACGGAAGCTATTTCGCGCCAATGTTCCGAATTGGCCGGAATCAGGACCGGTTCCACCGGGCAGATGAATCGGAATCGAGAAGTACGAAGCGTTCCGCTCCCCCATTCCGAAGTAGTCTTCGCGCTTGGCCCGCGCCGTCGACAGATGCGGTGTGCCAATCTGGTCGGGCCGGTCCACTCCATACGATCCAGCCCCGGTCTGCTGCACGCCAGAGTAGACGGTGAATGGCACTCCGCTCGAAATGCTGGAGATGCTCAGCAGCTCCCAACCTTTCGTCGCCGCGCGGCTAACCGGTTGCAACATACCTACGCGCTCCAGTTGCAGGTCCTGCGCCACACTCAACGTGAAAGTGTGGGCCACGTCGAAGGAAGAAGGGCCCTTTTCTGAGTGTGTATCGAATGGATTCTGCGGCGCGGCCAAAGCCACCGGACCAGATGCCCCGGCAATGAAACCGCCCGCGACCGAGCTGACGTCATCGAGCGATTTCGACCACGTATAACTCGCCTGCAGACCTGGTCCGCCATGCGCGATTGTTCCTTGCAGGGAACTCTGCAATGCGTGATAGCTCGAGTGAGAGTTTGCCTCAATCAGCATCTCGGTGCCGAACCCGCCGATGACTGCGCCGGAACTGTCAAACTGCGTGTAGCGCGCAAAGTTCTGGTCAGCGCCCGGATATCCATTGGGGAAGCTCGCACGTGCCAGGTGCACCGCCGCTGTGCCCACATAGTTCACGTCCGCGGTAAGACCGCCGACGTTGCGCTCCACACCCAGGGTCCACGTATCCAGATATGCGTTGCCAAAGTGACGATCGATGCCTGATACGTTTAGCGGAACGATCTGGCGATCGGGCAGAACCGTGGCAAGGTCCCGCTCATAGCGATCCACATCCATCACGGTATTCGGCGCAACCGCGGTCGTCTTGTCGCCGGGGAACATGTCTTGACCCGCTGCCGTGTAAACACGCGGGAGTTGTGACGGCTCGATCTGGAATCCATATGCGAGTGGCGCAGCCGAAGTCGATGTCACTCGTGGATAAACCACGAAAGGTGTTCCACCGGTAAGCATGTTGTCCTGCCAGATGTTCGGCGGAATGGTCGTGATCCCTCCACCCGCATGAACACTGGTGTTTGCCAATGGGTGCCAATCCAACTGAACCCGCGGCTCCCAGTTATAGCGGCTCGATTCGTAGCCAGGCTGGGGATTCACCACAAATTCCTGGCCGATGCCAGTGGTCGTGCTGCGTATGCTCGACGTGCGGCGCGCTCGCTCTGCAATGGGTGTGAAGACTTCATAGCGCAATCCATAATTCAGCACGAAGTGATCGGAGATCTTCCAGGCGTCCTGAAACCATGCGGCGCCTGCATTCCGATTGATTGCCGCCGGCCCGATGTGATCGCCATTGGAAAAATAAGGAGGCGCGATGGCGCGCGTATAGGCAAAGGGGCTGCCGCTAAGCAAACTGGAAAGAGTATCCGGCAGTGGATCGCCCACGTGAATAACATGCGCACCGCTCTGCGATGTCATCTCCACCCTGGAATACGCTCTGCCTCCGCCAAAGTCATATTCTCCATTCGGGCTGGTGCCGAAGTACGTCGTATCCCGATTCAGCCGCACCTCTCCGCCAAACCGAAATGCGTGCTGCCCCGTCGTATAGGCGAAGTTTTGCCGCAGCGCGAAGAGATTGTTGAATGCGGCAATCACCGAGCCCGCAGCGACGTTGAAGGTCTCAAATAAACTGTCGTTGAACTTCACCGCGGGATCGGTGTGGTTGGTCGTGACAAAGCGGGGCGTCGTTCGCGTGATGCTGAACATTGTCTCCATCGTCAGCCGCTTCGTAGCATTGCGCGCGAAGTCAAAGGCAAGGTTCCGCTGCCGATCGATATACGCGACGCCAAAAGTGGGATCGAGCACTGTTTGATCGGGATTTGTGGTCGGCCCAGTCAGATTGTCAAACGAGACGCGGCCAAAGAAATGGTTCGCGCCCTGTTGGTGATCCATACGAATGGAGAACTGATCGGCATTCGTGGTCACCTTCGCAGAGGTGGCGAAGGTATGAATGCCGTATGCGCCCTGCGCGTAATTCGGAAGTGGATACCGCGCCAGCACCGTAGCGATTCCTGGATCCACGGGAACAATCAGAGTGTCCCCGGTGTATGCCGTCGTATCGACGCCCGCACGCTCCTCGGCAGTCGGCACCGGGAAAACCTGTGTCGTGCCCAGCACCTGGCGGAAGCCTTGATACTCGCCGAAATAGAATGACTTTCCGCGCCCATCATAGAGATGCGGCAGCACCACCGGTCCGCCATTGGTGAAGCCGAATTCGTTGCGCCGGAATGGCGGAATCCTTCCCGGATTCACCGGCGATGAATGATCGAAGTAGTTGCGCGCATCCAGTGCGGAGTTGCGCAGGAACTCGAAGACCGATCCATGCAGACCCTCGGTGCCGGAACGTGTAACGACATTGGTGTATCCAGCGCCTCCGCGTCCGATCTCGGCCGGCATCCAGCCTGAGCTCGATTGAATCTCCTGCACCGCATCGACATTGAAGTTGGTGAATGTCGCTCCGCCCAGTTCGGGATCGCTCGCATCCGCGCCATCCAGCGCGAAAGTCGCTTCCGCGCCGCGTTGGCCGTTGATGGCGAATTGCGCCGTGTAGTTCGAGCCGCCATTCGTGTCCGTAGCCGTTCCTGCCGCCAGCAGCAGCAGTTGGCTGAAGTCGCGTTTGTTCAGCGGAATCTGACTCACAGCATTGCTCGACAGTTGCTCGCCGCCGCTCTTGCCACTGCTGTCGCTGTTGGACTGGTCCCTATTGAAGACGACCGCGAGTGTTCCTTCTGCCGAGACGGACAGCGTTGCGGAAGCTGGGTGCTGCGAGAGCACGACCGGAGTTGGCGAAGTGAACGAATGCCCTCGCGCAACGATGGCGAGCCCGTACGAGCCGGGCGCCAATCCCTGGAATGTGAAATGGCCGGCGCTATCGCTGCTCGCCTGATGCGTCTCACCATTCGCAGTAAGCTCGATGACAAATCCGGTCCCTGGTTTCCCAGTGGACGCGACAACTGTGCCATCCCATGACACGCTTGCGGTTTGAGCGAGGCCAAGCGAGCCAAATAAGACGAGCAGGCAAAGCGAACAGTGTCGCAACGTGAGTGGCGAGAGACAGTCGAACCACCTCTGCAGAGGCGCGACGAATCGAGGGAAGGGAAATGGCGAAAACGTATTCTTCAGAACGGCGGCCCCTCAGGAATAGATGGCGGCAATCCCGATCTTGCTTCTGATCAGAATCAGCCATGATGGATCATGGATCGGAACAGGCTTTTTTGTCCGGCATCGCAGTAGTTCGATCCGCGAACACGCACGGAGCGCCTTGCCGCATGCCAGATTTTTGTATTAATTGCAGCAGCCAGTTTACCCTTTAGAACTCAATCCTTCCCGCAAACTGTGCCAAGCGGTAATTTGTCAGGAGCTCCGTCGCCTGACCGAAGGATTGGGGAGAATCCAAGGTGGAGCTGATCGACTGCGGGTCGAAGCGCACGCTGTTCGTGACGTTAAACATGTCCCAGCGGATGATCAGCTTTGCGCGTTCGGTGATGCTGAAAGTCTTGTTGACGCCTTCATCCCAGTCAAAATATCCATCCCCTCGCAACGGATTCCGCGTGCCCGATTCGCCGGGTAGCGCATGATCGAAGCTGGCGAAGACGGCGGCTGGATCGGCAAAGCGCTGCGCCAGGCGGCCTCGTGCCGCCGCCCGCGAGGGAATCTTCGAAACCAGTTGCCCATATCCCTGAATATCCCAGTTGGTCGGGTAGTACGCGCCATTGTTCATCGTGAACGGAAAGCCGCTGGTCCAGCGAACAATGCCGGTGGTCTGCCAGCCGCCAATCAACTCGTTCGTCAGACGATTCGCGCCGGAGAAGAACTTTTTCCCGGTGCCAATCGGCAGGTCCCAGACAAAATTCGTGTTGATCTGGTGGCGTACATCATAGTCCGACGGGCCATAGAGTTGATTCGGCTGCCAGGTGTTCATAATCTGCGCATAGTTAATGCCTGCCGAATTGCCCAGCCGCTCCGCCTGTGAAGTGATATCCAGCGACTTCGAATAGGTGTAATTGAAGTCCGCCTGTAGACCTGCGCCAAATCGCTGCCGGTAGACGGCCTCCAGCGCATTGAAATTCGAATACCCCACGGATCGCCACGAGTACAAGGCCGAGTACTGATCGTGGTAATAGCGAAACGCCGGATAGTTCACACCAGCGCCAATATTGCTGTTCGGCAAAGATCCCGGCGTATCCAGTTGATACAGCGCATACGTTTCGTTGTAAAGATTGCTCTGGAACAGCGCGTAGACATTCTGCGTCGCCGACAGCGGGCCATATCCTAGTCCGATGTCCTGCCCATCCAGTCCGCCAAACACCTGCTCCCAGTATGGATCGGGCGCCACCGACGATATTGGCACGTTGGCTCTTGCCATCCTCGATAGTTGCGCAGCCGGCGTGAAATAGTCGCTTCCACCGGCTCGCAGATTGATCGGCATCGCCACATCTTCCTGCGCCAACTGCCGGTGAGCCAGCCGGCCTACGTACGATATCTCGATGGAAGATCCGTTGCGCAGCTCACGTGCAATCGAGAAATCGATCAGATGTGAGTACGGCGTCTTGATCGCCGAATCCAGCCCCCAACTGATCGCAAAGCTGCCGTTCCCACTCGCCGCCGGTACCGCAGGGAATCCTCCAACGGGAGCCGTTGGCAGCAGCGATTGCGGCACGCCGCTGATGCTTGTAAAGCGCGGGGCGTCTTCGATCGGCACCGACCCCGGCGCATTCGACAGGTGCGACGACAAGCCGTACGAGCCGGTCGTATCGAAGACGTTGACCGTCGCTGCGCCGAAATGGTCGAACACCAGCGAATAGCCAAGTCGAATGCTGCTCTTTTGAGTGCCGAACAGCGTCTTCCAGAACCCATCGGCAGGCGCGGGAGAGAAGGCAATCGCGAGCCTCGGCCCGAAGTCCTTCTTCTCCGGCGTCCAGAAGTCCGGCGCATGGTTATATCGGCCATTCAGATTGAAGGCCACTTCACCGACATTGTTTGCCGCGCCTCCAGCCGCCGCCTGCGCCGCGCTGCCATTGATGTACTTGGTTAGCGCATACGGCTGGCACACGCTTCCCGAGAACTGGCACGTGCCCACCTGCGTACCGCTCGTCTCCGCCGGCGCCTGCAGATAGGAATAGCGCACGCCGTAAGTCAGTGTGAGATTGTTCAGTATCTTCCACGTGTCCTGCGCGTAAAACTCGTATTCGTTCCAGCGGTAATCGCGTTTCAGCGGCGCGCCCACGGCCAGCGTGTTGCCGGATCTGTCGTAGTTATAGACCGCGTCGCCTTCGGTAATCGTGCCCACCAGGTTCATCAGCGCGTTGTTGTATTCATTCCCATAATTCGAAAAATCCACGGGCGCATATCCATACACCTGTGGATCGAATGGCCCATGGCTGTTGGCGATCGTCGAACTCCGCGTCAACCAGCCCTGGTTCATCTGTCCATCTGGAAACGACTGATCGTTCCCGACCCTCTGGTCGTCGATAAATCGGACATTGCCGCCGAATGCGAAGTTATGGTCGTGCTTCGTCCATGACAGGTTGTCCGTTACGTTCTGCACCGGAATGATGAACGACGTCGAGCGCTTAATCGAAACCGGTTGGTACACCTCGGAGAAGAGGATGTAGGGCTCGTTTGAGGCGCCGGCTGTATCCTCGCCTTGGCGCGTCAATCCATACCGCGCATCATTCACCAGGTTGCTGGTGATGAGAAACGTGTATCCCACAGCGAAGCCCTTGCTATTGGCCAGCGCTACAGTCTGAGGCGGTTGCCCGGGAAATGCTGGAGGCGTTGGCTCGCGGTCGTTTTGCAGATTGCCGCGCCAGAAGAGCGTGTGCTTGCCGTTGCGCGTCACGTTCCAGTCGATGCGGGCGATATAGGTGTCGTACTTGCGCGCAATCGTGTACGGAAAGCGATAGCCGATGCTGTTCAGCCCGTCGCCTTGTGTCGGATCGTTGCCCTGCGGATACGCATTGAGCACCTGAAGCAGCGCAGCGTTGTTTCCAATACCCTGCGGGTCCATGTGCTGCATGTCCGCAGGCGTCAGCGTGAAGACGCTGTCATTCCCGCTCGCACCCACACCTTGATACTGCAGGTTTCCTGCGCGATAGTTTGCCGTCGGGACGGTTCCCGCGTTCACGCTCGTGCCCTGGGAATCTCGCCGCCCTTCGTAGTTCAGGAAATAGAACAGCCGGTCTTTGCGCACCGGACCACCTACGGCAGCGCCGTAGATATTTCTCACCAGGCTTACCGGACGATTCGGCAAACCCGACGCAAGCTGCTGCTGTTTGTTGAAAAAATCATTCGCCTCCAGCAGGTTCGAGCGGTTGTATTCGTACACGGCGCCATGAAGGCTATTCGATCCACTCCGCGTTACCAGAGCAACCTGCGCGCCGGATGACCGCCCCTCCTCGGCGTTGGGGTTGCTGGTGGTCACGCGAAATTCAGCGACCGAATCCTGCGTCGATCGCAGCACACTTGTGAAGGCATAGCCATTGTTGATGTCGTTTACGTCGACGCCATCCAGTGTGATGTTCGACTGGTCGCTGCGCCCGCCGTTCACTGAGCCCGCACGTGAATCGGTAGAAGTGTTCCCTGTACCCTGGGTGCCGGAGATACTGTCGGAGCGGCCAAGAAACGTCACCCCCGGCTGCAGGCTCAACAGATCAGGCACATTGCGCTGACTCAGCGGCAACGATGCGATCTGATTGCCATCGAATGCATTGCCCAGCGTCGCGTCCGATGTGTTCAGCACCGGCTGCACGCTCGAGGTGATCGTGACCTCCTGCTGGACCGACGCAGCCGGCAGGGTCACATTGACCGTAGCCGGCTGACTCACCAGCAGGTCCATGTCCGTCTTCTTCGCAGCGCCAAAACCAGTGGCCGTCACGTCAAGCGTGTAGCGGCCCGGCGCAAGTTGCGAAAACTGATATTCGCCGCTGCTGGTGGTGGTGTTCACGCGCGAGACACCCGTGGTGACCAGCGTCAGCTTCACACTGGCGCCCGGAATCACAGCGCCGCTTGCATCCGTCACACGCCCGCCAACGGATGTGGTCGCCTGCCCCAGCAGAAGGCTAGGTGTGACGAGCAGGAGGAGAGTGCAAAGGACAAGAGAGAGCAGTTTGAAACGCATGACGGCCGGCCTCCGAAAGCGTAAATCTAGTCGAGCTACGGATATCGTTCTCCCGCGCGCTCGATAAATCGCCGCCATGAGCTAATGTGGCCATGTGTCAGGAAAGGCCACGACTATAAAATCTTGGTTAGCTCACGTAGCAGCAGAGAAAAGCTCTAAGCCGGGGATTCTACCACGCGTCTCAGGCTTGTTAGGTCGCGCTTCGTCTCCGCTGGGGGAACCCCGAGGGCACGATCCAGAAGTGCTGGGATCGCCATGCAGTTTTTCGGGATGAAACTTTCCACGTCGAGCGCAGATCATCTGAATTCAGCGCCGTCGCTATCTGTAGTTCAGAGTAAGCTCCGCTCCCTTGCCGCTGTCCGGAATCGTTGCCAGCATCGCACGCCGTTGGGCGTTGTAGGTGGCCAATATTCCATCGGAGCCATCGGCCTTTGTGGACGGCCCGCCGTACACCTCGACGTGCAGTGCGCTCCACCACGCCGGGAAGCTGCCTTCGCGCGGCGCAACCTTCACCGTTACCGTGTTGCCGCTCACCGTGCAGGAGAATTGCTCGCGTAGATAAACGCCCTTCTGGTAATCGAGCGTCACTCCGTCATCGAGGTAGACCGATCCCGCACACGGCTGCGGGCCACTCTCCGTCGCTCCGGACTGCGGTAGAGCGCCAGCGGCGGTGTTCGGCAAATAGACCCGCAGAGTCAGTGGTCCCTGCGGCGTCTCCTTCGTGCTCTGCGTCAACGGCTGGATGGGCAGAATCGCACCTTCGCGCACATAAACCGGCAGCACATCGATGCTCGGCTTCAGATGAAAGGGCGCCATCAGCCGCTCCATCTCTTCCTTTGCGCCAGGCTGCTCCAGGTCGCGGCTGCTCATCCGCGGCAGCGGCGGCAGCTTCGTGCCGCTCCAGTAGTCGTACCAGGTGACCGGCGGCAGCTGGACAAAATAATCATCCAGCTCGTCCGGATATGGCGCAGGAGCAACCAGGATGTCTGGCCCGAACAGAAATTCATTCGGCGTGTCGTTGTCCATGGGATGCTTGTCAGACGTCGCGTCGGGGAACTCGACGAAGATCGGCCGCACGATCGGCACGCCAGTCCGGCTCATCTCTTCGGTGGTCGTGTAGAGATACGGCATCAGCCGGTAGCGCTCTTCGATGTAGCGGCGGCGGATATTCTCCTGTTCCAATCCATGGACCCACGGCTCCTGGTAGGCGGTGCCCTTGGCGGTGTGGTCGCGATCGATCGGCTGAAAGGCTGCGATCTCCAGCCACTTCGTCAGCAGGTCCGGCTGCGGCGTTCCGGCAAAGCCGCCCACGTCAGCGCCCGCCATAGCAAAGCCGCTCAGCCCCAGGTTCTCAAGCATCGGCGTCGTCATCCGCAGATGGTTCCAGGTGCTCGAATTGTCCCCCGTCCATGTCGCTGCGTAGCGTTGTCCGCCCGCATAGCTGGCACGCGTCATCACGAAGGGCCGCATGTTTGGTTCCAGCTTCGCAAGCCCGTCATGGGTGGCGCGGGTATTCTCCATTCCGTAAACGTTGTGAATCTCCAGATGATTGGCCGTTCGCTTCCGGAAGCCCGGCTCATCGATGCGGTGCTGCACATCGTCCGGCATCGTCTTCGATGGCACATCGAAGATCGCCGGCTCGTTCATGTCGTTCCAGATGCCGGCGAGGCCATCGTTCATAAACGTTGAGAACAGCGTGCCCCACCAGTCCCGCGTGCTCGCCTGCGTGAAGTCAGGGAAGACCGATGGTCCCGGCCAGACGATGCCGGTATACGTCGAGCCATCCGGCATCTTCACAAAACGATCGCCCGCCACGCCGCTGTCGTACGGCTTGTATCCAGCGTTCGGAAGCTTGGCAACGTGCAGGTCCACAATCGCCACCGTGCTGAAGTTCTCCGCCGCCAGGTCCTTCACCATCTGCTCGAAATGCGGAAAGCGCTCGCGATTCACCGTGAACGGCCGGTTGTCCTGCTGGTAGTCAATGTCCAGCCAGATCACGTCTGCCGGAATGTGGTCCGCGCGCAGATGCTTCGCAATGTTGCGCACCTCCGACTCCGGATAATAGCTGTAACGTGACTGCTGGTAGCCCAGCGACCACTTCGGCGGCAGCGGCGTATGCCCCACCAGCCACGCCCAGTTGCTCAGCACCTGCTTCGGGTCCGGACCGTAAAGGATGTAATAGTCCAGCGGCCCGTCGGGCGCGGTAAAGCTCCATGCATCGCGCTGGACCTTGTTGAACTCCCAGCTGGTGCGCCAGGTGTTGTCCAGAAACAGACCGGCGGCGCGTCCTTCATTCATCGTCAGCACAAACGGAATCGACTTGTAAATCGGATCGGTCGACTCCTGAAAACCGAACGAGTCTGTGTTCCACATGCTGAAGGCCATGTTGCGCCGATCGAGCGGCCCCGTCTTGTCGCCCAGCGCGAAGTAGTGCTCCCCCGGAGGCGACGCCTTGGCCACGCGGAAGCCCTTGTGCCCATCCCGGCCATCGTAGTATTCAACCGGCCGGCCGGCCTCATCCTGATCGATCACATGGCCATCGAGATCCGTCACCTTCAGCGCCATCGTCGTACGGTCCACGCTGACGATGAGCTTCGCTGTCTTGAATCCAACCGCGCCGCTGCTATTGGCCGCCGTGACGGTTACCTTAGCCGTGCGTGCCTCCGGCAGCACCGCCCAGGATGCATCCTCCGGCAGCGTCCCCTCCGGCCCCACCCGCACCCGCAGCACATCGTCGCGCAAAGCGGTGATCTGCATCATGGCGCTCCCGCTGTGCAGTTCAACGCCATTGTCCAAGGCCTTGCTCGCTGTGACCCTATCCAGCGCGAGCACCGTGCGCGCCGGGTCTTTCGGAGCAGCGTGAGCCGGGATAGCCGGCAGCAGCAACGCCGCCGTGGCGACAGTTAGAAGCGAGGCAAAGCGGCGAGCGTTCAATAGAGGTTCCTCTTGCGTGAATCAGGATAGGCATGGGGCAGGGGCGCTGCTCCGCAGAGGATTATCGTCTGAAGGCTCTAGTTATGGCCAGCCGGGGGCCCCGTGTATGGCTCATGCAGCGCCCCGGCGGTCTGATCCCCGGCCACCTGCCCATCTTTGCTCTCCAGCGCGTCCGCGCGCCGTTCAATCCACAATGACGGTACCGCATAGAGCAGCGCCACCAGGAAGATCAGCGCGAGCGACAGCGTGGCCCGATAATAGGCCATCGGAATCGCGACCGCGTAGATGGCAATCGCGATCACGTTCTTGCGCAGAGCGGCGCGTCGAAGCAGGACCAACTCCTCACTGCCAACGCCATGGCGGCCCACGGCGCGGTCCAGCACAGAAAACGCCGTGCCCGCAACCAGCATAGTGGTCGCATACACGGCGGTCGGAAACGGGTTCAGCCGTGTGTTCGCCATCCATTCGGTGAAAAACGGAATCAGCGACATGAAAAACAACAGCGCGACGTTCGCCCACAGGATCGGCACGTCCACTCGCTTTACGCGATGGAAGAGATGATGGTGATTGATCCAGTAGACGGCAACGTAGAAGTAGCTGATGACGTAGCTCATGAAAATGGGCCACTCATGCAGCAGGCTCCCCGGATTTGGATTCTCCGGAGCCTTCAGTTCCAGCACCATGATGGTCAGAATGATCGCGATTACGCCATCGGAGAAGGCCTCCAGGCGTCCCGGCGACAGAGGCTCATCCCCGACCAAACGGTTTTTGGCACCTGCACGGCTCATGCCCGTCAGTAAAACACCTTTCGCGCCGCCGTGAGGAGCAAACTCCGCGCTGGCCCTCGCACCTATAGAGCCTATACGGCCTTCCCGGCGAAAGGCTTAGGAGGCTTTCTTCGGCCAGGCGATCACGTTGCTTGGTTCCATGATGCAGATCTTGGAGCCGCCGGGTTGTGCGGCGAAGCAATCTCGAACCGCCCGGAGTAGCTCCTCCGGCCCGCTCAGGGCATAGCGGAGGCAGAGCACGAAGACGCTGGGATTCGCCTCATGCACGCGATCGATGAACTCATCCTGCTCGCGAGGCGTGAACGTGTGCCCGATGATGGACATCTGGCAATGCTCTGCCAGTTGCACGGCGCTGACCATGCTGCCGGTGCGCATAGTGCGGTAGCCGGCTCCTTGCAATGTCAAAGCCCTGCTGTTCTGCAGGTTCGTGTCTCGCGATAGAAGCAAAATGGTCTTGTACATAGAAGACGGGCATTGTTTGAGATTGCACTCTGCCCCAAAGGAGATGCTTCGGGCGGATTTCCGCGGCGCCTTCTGCTCCAAGCATCTCGGGATAGCGCCGCCGTGAATCGCTACGCGGACCTGGCGGCCCTACCCCCGGCGGCCCTTTCGAGGATCGAGCAACCGTCCTAACCCGACCCTGTGAGTGAGTCCCGACCGGGCCTGGTCAGGACGCCTCTAAGCTGGCGATCTTGCTATCGAAAGCGACCCAAGCAGCTCGTACCGTGGTGCGCCTTGGATGAATGGAGAAGCCGCCTCACAGGCGGAACGCCCGCCACGGCACATTCCCATACTCGCCCATGTCCGCGGAGCCGGCCATGCGATCACCCGTACTGGTGCCGCGGAAGGTCCACCGCACCTCATATCCGCTGGTGGGCATGGTGCCTTTCAGCGTGATCTGGTCGGCTTGCACTTTTCCGCTCAGTGAAGCGGTGTAGATTTCGCCATGCAGCATGCCGGCGATGTCGTCACCGCTCTGCTTCAGCTCAAAGTGCTGTGTACCGGTGCCGCATAGGTAGTCGATCAGCACTACCCAGCTGCCGCCAAGCTGAGCCGTTTGCCCCTGCGGAATCACCGGGTTCTGATAGCTGCCAGGCTTCGTGAGCCCTTCGTAGATCGCGTTCGCAACAATCTCCGCCTCACCTGGCGCCATCATGTACGGCATGATCGTGATCGAGCTCGCCATGCGATCCGGCCGAGTGCCTGTGCCGCCGCCAACCAGGATGCGCGGCGTGCCTGCATCCAGCTTCGCCTCCAGCTCCGTGCCGGTAATCTTGAGCGCGTTTGCATCCCAATGCAGCCGCAGCTGTGGGCTGCGATTGGAAAGGTCTTCCGGCTGAAGGATCTCGGTTGTTACGGACGGCAGCCCCTTCACCCGATTGGCGATGGTGTCGAGCCAGCTCTGCCATTCCTTCCACTCCGCCGCATGGTCGCGCTTGTACCACTGCCGCACCGCGGCCAGCATCCCCATGATCTCTTCTTTGCCAACCTTGTAGCCTCGCCCGTAGTTGTGGTGAGGCGCGGCCTGAAACCATGCCGCCTGGATCAGCGCAGGATCGCCCAGAAGTACGCCCGCAGCCTGTGGTCCCCGGATGCATTTGCCTCCTGAATATCCCACCAGCGATGCGCCCGCCTGAATGTGGATGTTGGGCGACAAGGGTTCCTCTGCCGCTGCGTCGACAAACACCGGCGTGCCCTTCGCCTTGGCGATGCGACAGATATTCGCGATGGATAACGGCCCCTTTGCCGCTTCCGGGCTGGACATGACATAGACCATGGCAACCTGCGCGGTCAGGGAGTTCTCCAGTTGCTCCGCGGTCTCCACCTCAATCACCTCTGCCCCTGTGTTGCGCACGCCGAAGTCATACGGATTGCGTGAGTGCTTGGGAATGATGACCTTCGTCTTCTCTCGGACGTACGGCAGCGCCTGACACTTTTCGATGTCCGCGCCTGCTGTACAGGCCAGCGTGGCCAGTGCGATGGCCGCCTCGCAGCCGGTCGTCACTACGGCGCTCGGCGCCCCCATCAACGAAGCGATCTCTTTCCCCACGGCCGCCATCAGTTCGTCCAGTTGCACGTAGTAGAAGGAAGCCTCGTACATGGCGCGCTTCACTTCTGGCAGCGAGCGCGAGCCGGTGATGATGGTGTACGTGCCGCGCGCGTTCAGGATGGGACGCACACCAATTTCAGTGAACAGGTTCTGCTTTTCTAAGCCATTTAACTGCGGAAAACCCGCCGGAGCTTTCGTCCCCTCGGCCTCATCGTGGGAGAGCGGCAAAGCCGAGAGAGGCAGTGCCGCAGTGGTGAGCCCGAGGGCCGAGAACGCGCCGGAGGCTTGCAGCATTCGACGACGTGAGATCTGCACGGTACGGTCCAGCGGCTGCATGCGTCTCCTTAAACCTGGCTGAGATAACGAACGTTGGTCCACTTCGAGCCGGCCCGAAGCAGGCGGCGAAGAACGGTCAGATATAAGCAATCACATCGATTTCGACCAGTGACTTACCCGGGACTCCGCCCATGGGTGCGATCGTCGTACGCACTGGCGGCATGTCTCCGAAGCGGCCCTTGTATGCCTCGTTCAGGCCGTCGTAATCCTTAATGTCGTTGAGGTAGACGTTAACCTTCAGCACTTTATCCATGGAAGATCCCGCCGCTTTCAGATTCTCTTCCAACTCGTCCAGCACATGCTTGGTCGCCTCCTGGATGGTGCCGGGTTTGTGATAGCCAACGCCCGCCAGAAAGAGCAGATTGCCGTAGGAGATCGCAGCGTTGAAGAGTGGCGCCCCCTCGCCCGGCTTCCGTTTCGTGCCGTATCCATAGTTTTTCTTCTGGGGTGTTCCTGTTGTCTGCGCGACCGCATCTGCAGCAGTCAGCGTTGCCGCGCCCGCCACAAGTGCCGCGCCCTTCAACATGGACCGTCGTGATTGTTTCTCCATCGTTACGTCCTCACTTTCTTAGCTAAATTACTGAACATGATTTGCAGCTCTATCCGCGTGCCCGGGTAAGCACGGAACGCAGCCTGGATGCTACAACTCGGTCCTCTCCATCCTCGAGCATCCACGTCGACAGAATGATGGAGTTTGACGTTCCCATCAGACCTCTTCCGTCTGTTCCAGTCGCCGGATTCAATTCGATAGATGGCGTGCCGTTGCGGAGTTCTTCCGCTACCTGCAGCGGCGTAACTCCGAGCTGTTTCGGATCGATGTCGATGATGAGATGAGGCACATGGTTCGCGATCGGCGGCGTCACCACGCGGGTCTTTACGGAAGGAATCGTTTCGACCGCGTGTTGAATCACGGCAGTGCGACGGAGAAACTCCGCCTCCATCTTCTCGTTGCTTTGCTCCAGCAGCCAATCCACCGCCGCCACCATCCCGACGATCTGCTCTTTCGCCACCTTCATCCCGCGCCCGACCGCATCGCTGTTCGGATTGTCATTCTGCGCGGCGAGCTCGATCAGATCTTTGCGTCCCAACAGCAGCCCCGCATTCTGCGGACCGCGAATCCCTTTGCCACCCGAAAAACATACGAGATCGAAACCCATGCCCGTGTAATTCCATAGGTTCTCAATCGGCGGCATATCAGCGGCAGCGTCCAGATGACACGGCACCCCATGTTCATGCGCAACGGCAACCCATTCTTCGCGCCCGATCTCGCCACCCTCCGCCGCGTTGAAAAAGTTTGTCATCACGGTGCGATCGCTGAGGGCGGAGCGGTAATCGTCGAGAGTGACGACTTCTTTGATCACCACATTGCAGAGCTGCATGGCGTGGTCGTATTCATAGCGATGCGCCTTCTGCACCACGACTTCGTTCTTGTGACCGGCAACCCCACCGGGAATCGACTCCGGTGGTAGCCCGTTCGCCTTCGCAATGCAGGCGGCCGTAGCCAGCGTAAGAGCGGCCGACGCTCCAGAACTAACCAGCGCCGCCTCACAACGAAGTTTGCGTGCCAGATATTCGCCGGAAGCCTTCTGCAGATCCTTAAGACGTACAGGATGGCGTGCCGCGCGATCGACTGCCCGGCGCACGGAAGCCGGCATCACCGCCGCCGTTAGATAGGTGTAAGTTCCGGCCGCATTGATGATGGGCTGCACGCCTAACTTTGCGTAGTAGTCTTCGCCTTCAGCCTGTGCCGCGCTCGGCGCGAGGAACGGAATGGCATCGCCGCAGCCAAAGCGGCAGCAGGCCCGCTGCTAAGAAGCTTGCGGCGCGATAACGCAAATCGTTTCCCACTGGCCAACGGCGTACTCCTTCGCAGCTTCACCATTCAGCAAGCGGCCACACGCCGCTCACCCAACTCAATAACTTCAGATTCTTCCAAACTTCTGAACAGCTTCAACGATCGAACGGTATTTCTCAATAAAGGGGTACATCGAATGTTCGGAGTTATCGAGCGCCTGCGCCTTTACCAGAATGTCCGCGGCGTGTGCCTTCGGAACCACGACGACTCCGTCCTGGTCAGCGACGATGATATCCCCGGGATCGACCTCAACTCCGTCACACACGATCGAGATATTCGTTCCCGCAAAGCGATAGTGCCCCACCGAGGTTGAGGGCACCGGGCCCAACGCGTAGACCGGAAACTGGATTCGCTTCAGCTGCGGAATGTCGCGCACACCGCCATCCACCACCGCACCGGCGTAGCCACGCGCCGCCATAGCCGTCCCCATCAGTCCGCCCATCCCGGCAATGTCTGCCCCGTCTTGCACGGTCATCACGTAGACGGAGCCCGCCCCGCCGTCGTCGATTGCCTTAAGCATCCCACTCAGTGCGCCGGGATCGTGGTTCTCCTCGCGCTTCAGAAGAACAGTGACCGCAGTCCCGGCAAACTTTGTCGGAAAAACCGCCTGCATGCG
Organism: uncultured Acidobacteriaceae bacterium; assembly: GCA_963737035.1. Lineage (GTDB taxonomy): Bacteria > Acidobacteriota > Terriglobia > Terriglobales > Acidobacteriaceae > KBS-83. The sequence continues at coordinate 190,976 of CAVTRJ010000016.1, forward strand.
GTGCGACATATATCGCTTCTCATGCAGCAGCTGTTCGATTGCGTCGGAGACCGACGCTGCTTCTACATGCCGGTACGCATCCACCATCTGCTGCGGATGGGCGGTGTAATCGGCAGCCGTCATCGGCATGTCGGCCCAGCCGGCAATACCAGCAGTGCCGGCGATCACCGCAGCGCAGATTGTGAAGAGAAGCCGCATACTCCCTTTGGTCGCCACTCATGTCCTCGCTATTCCTAAGGCGCTCGCTGCGAAAAGCTTAAGCCGTAAAGGCGATCGGTGCACGCGGAATTGTGTTCGGCAATCTACGTGATCTCGCGGTTGAGCGTGGCGAATATGCGCTGCCTCCAATTTCCGCCGTGAAAGTGTGCCCATTGCAAAGCACGGATCAGAAACTGTCATCGGGCAGAAAGCGTGATTTGCTCTAGGACATGCGACCTAGATCGCAAGCGAAGAGCCGCTATTCCAGATGAACCAGTCCGCGTTGCAGCGCGAAGATCGTTGCCTGCGTGCGGTCGCGCGCGCCCATCTTTTCCAGAACGGCGCTCACATGAATCCGCACCGTCTTTTCCGAGATATGGAGATGCTCCGCTATCTCCCGGTTGGAGCGGCCTTGCGTGATGCAGGTAAGAACCTCCGTCTCGCGCGGCGTAAGATCGGTCACCGACGTGCGTTCTGCCAAGAGGTCCAGTGCAGTGCGGGGAAGATAGCGAAGGTCCCGGTGGACCGTTGTGATGGCATCGATCACTTCCTGTCCGCTTGCATCCTTGGTCAGATAACCCGCTGCTCCGCTTCGCACCGCGCGATACACATCCTCACTTCCCTGATAATTCGACAACACGACAACACGCGCATCGGCGAACTCGCGCCGCACCCGTGTCAACACTTCGAACCCGCTCGTACCCGGCAGCCGCAGGTCCAACAGCATGACGTCGGGCCGCAGCGCGCGATACATCGCGAGCCCTTGTTCGCCGTCGCCTGCTTCTCCGATGACGCAGATCTGCGAATGCCCGGCCAGTACGGAGCGCAACGCGATACGTGCCAGAAAATGATCCTCCACCAGGAGAACGGTAATGCTGTCTACAGGCCGATCCATTGCACTACCTCTTCCTTCACGTTTCGCTTGGAACCACGAGTCAGATAAATTGCGTCAAACGGAACCGTCGCTTCTACTTCGCTACCGGAGATGTCACTGTGCACGCGAAGCGTGCCTCCCAGCTTTCGCGCGCGCTCCTGCATCACCGCAATGCCGAAGTGACCCGTCCGCGCTGCCGCCTCGTCCACTTGAAAGCCGCGGCCATCATCACGGATCGAGAGGCGTAGAGCATCCGCTTCATAGATCAGTCGAATATGGATCGAGTCGGCGAGGGCATGCCGCAATGCGTTGCGGACGGCTTCCTGTCCGATGCGCGCCAAATGATGTACCGAACCTGGAGGCAAGGAGATCTCCTCGCCTTCCATCGCAAAATGAACGGCGCATTTCTCTCCGTGGTGATTCTCCTCGAGCATGCGCTGCAGTGCCTTTGACAGGAAGCTCGTGACTTCCTCAGTCTCGCGCAGATCGTAGATGATTCGTCGCGCCTCCGCCTGGCAAAGCAGGACCATGCTTCGAGCCAGTTCGCAGGACTTGGCCGCCGGACTTTGGGCTTCCTCGCTATCGCGAAAGAGATTCATCGTTGCTTCGAGCTGCCAGGAGATCGCAGAAAAGCCAGCCATCAACGTGTCGTGGCATTCCTGTGCGATACGGTTGCGCTCTTCGAGCACAATGCCCATGCTTCCCTTGACGTGTTGCATCCTCTGCCGCAGACGCAGACGAACGAGAACTCCAGCCAAAATGACGAAAAGAACGACAGCAAACGTTCGAACCCACCAAGCCTGAAAAAATTCAGCCGCCGGCAATGCGGCGGGCTGCATCGATGACACGGGCCACGCGCGGGCAACGCTCAGCAGATCATGAGAGACATGCGCTTCCGCTGCTGCGCCGCGGGCACTGAGAAGAGCAAGCAACAGAAGCAGAGCAGGGAAGATGCGGAGCCCTGCACTCCGGCGTTGAGCCTTGGCCGACACTAGTTGCGCTTTGGCCGGCATTGCCCGATATCTTCTCTCCTGCGTCAAAAGCAGCATACCTATCAGGCACCGTCACCAGGGCTGGTATCAAGCTGCAGTGGCTGTTCCGGATGGACAAAGAGCCAGCACACCGCTGCGGCAACCGCAAAGAACGCTGCCAGACCGAATGAGCTCGTCCAGCCGGCCCGCTGCGCAATCCACGGCGTAAGCGACGCGGTCACCGCGCCGCCGATCTGGCCGCCCATGTTGACGATGCTGGAAAACAGGCCGGAGGATCGTCCCGCCAGATCTACAGAAACTGACCAGAAAGAGCTCTGCGACAGATACAGCGCACCCGCTCCGGCGGCCAGGATGATGCCCGCCGTTACTGCGCTATGCGCCTGTGAACCAAGGACCAGGAAGATTGCGGTTAATGCCAGCGCGCATGCTGCCAGTCCACAGCGGCCGGCGCGCAGCCCCCACCGGGCCGCGATCCAGTCACTCAAGGCGCCGCCTGCCAGACAACACACTGTCATGGAAAGAAAAGGCAGCATCGCGAAGACGGCACTCGCCTTCAGATCCAGTCCGCGCACCTGCGCCATATAGAGGAAAAACCAGCTGAAGAAGATCCACGCGATGTAGCCGAAGCTGAAGTAGCCCAGCATCAGCGCGAGCAGGTCGCGCCTCTGAAAGAACTTGAGTCCTGATATGCGTGTTCGTGCCGGCGGTCTCTCCGGCTTTGTTGCGATCGGTACTCGGCGTATCTGGCGGACGGGCACATCGCGGCTCTCAGCCAGCTCTTCATCTGAAACCGATGAATGCTCTTCCGGCAGGTCGCGTGCCATGAACCACCAAGCGATGCCGACCGCAATGCCCAGCCCCGCGCTGAACCAGAAGGCCGCTCTCCAGCCATAATGCGTGATCAGCCAGTTGAGCAGCGGCGGTGTCAGTCCGCTGCCCGCTCCTACACCGGCAAAGATCAAGCCGTTGATGAAGCCGCGCTCGCGAAACGGAACCCACTGCGCGACGAACTGATTGGCTGCCGGATACACGATCGCCTCGCCCGCGCCGAGCAGAAAGCGGATGCTGATGAGCCAACTCATCGCATAGGCAATCGTGGAGGGCAGGGCAGCGGTGCATGCCGTCGTCACGCCCCACCAGATCGCTCCCAGGGTCAATGCTCGCCGCGGGCCCCAGCGCGTCGCCAGCCATCCGGCGGGTACCTGGAAGATGGCGTAGCCGAGGAGAAATGCGCTGAAGACGCCGCCAAGCTTCTGGTTCCCGAGGCCATATTCCCGGCTGATCTGAAGCCCAGCGATGGAGATATTGGTGCGGTCCAGAAATGCGACGCCGCTGAGCACAAACAGCCAGAAGGCCAGCAGGTAGCGCACGCGAAACCAGGATCGAAATCCCGACCGAAATCCTGACCCGCGGCGAGGATTCAAAGCTCTCTTCTCTTGCTGTCTGAGCGCCCGCAGTGCTGCATGACTCACTTCAAAGCTCCGTCAACGAGTGTTCTCACATGCTAGGAGCAACCTCAGTTTCGCGCCAGACCTACTCCGCTCTAGGGCAAATAGCCTAGAAAAAATGCGGTTAAACTGCAGATGCCCGGTGTCGTCGCCGGCCCTAGAACTGTGTCTGCCGTAATCTGTGCGCATTGCTGCATCGCAAAAACCTATCAAGGACCCATCATGCCATTGGTTGTCCGGCCCATCCTGCGGATCGCATCGCTCGTATTCGGAAGCATACTCTGCTCTGCCGCCGCACCTGCGCAGATCGCCGCTCCTCCTCCGCAGTTTCCTCCGCTTCCGCAGTTTCCCCCGCCGCCAAGGTTTCCCATCCTTCCGCAGCTTTCGTCGCTCCCCATGAGCCAGCACAAATATGATCTCGTGCTCTCCGGCGGCCACGTTCTCGACCCGAAAAATCACCGCGACGGCATCATGGACATCGCCATCAAGGATGGCAAAATCGTGGATGTTGCACCGCACATTGCATCGCCAGACACGATCAAAACGGTCTCCCTGCGCGGGCTGTATCTCACGCCCGGCCTGATCGATATCCACGTGCACGCTTACGCTGGAACAGGAGAGAAAGGCTCGTACGCAGGCGACAACAGTGTCTATCCCGACGGATTCACCTTTCGCAACGGAGTCACCACGGTGGTCGACGCGGGCAGCTCCGGCTGGCGAAATTTCGAAGACTTCAAGCAGCGAGTGATCGATCGCTCGGACACGCGCGTGTTGGCATTTCTCAACATCGTCGGCGCAGGCATGCGTGGCGAGCTCTATGAAAACAACAACGACGACATGGACGGCCATGCCACCGCCGCGATGCTCGAGAAATACCCAAACGTGCTGGTGGGGATCAAGAGTGCGCACTATTCCGGACGTGGCTGGAAGCCGTTCGAACAAGCTGTGCTCGCGGGAAACATTGCCAATCGTCCAGTCATGATCGACTTCGGCACCAACGGGACGGAGCGCCCGCTGCTCACGTTACTGTCGCAAATCTTACGGCCGGGAGATATCTACACCCATATGTACTCCGGCATCCGCGGTGAGCAGGATTTGCAAACACTGGGGCCGAGCCAGGCGATGCTCGTCGGACGCAAACGGGGTATCTACTTCGACGTGGGCCACGGCGGCGGCAGTTTCAACTGGGGCGTCGCGGAGCCGCTCATGAAGGACGGTTTCCAACCGGATTCGATCTCGACAGATCTGCACATCACCAGCATGAATGCCGGCATGAAGGACCTGCTGAACGTCGCCGATAAAATGCTGGCGCTCGGCCAGACCGTGCCGCAGGTCTTTGAAGAGATGACATCAGCTCCGGCTCACGAAGTTCGTCATGACGAACTGGGGAACCTCTCCGTCGGGTCGGCTGCCGATGTCGCTGTGTTCAGCGTCGAACGCGGAAAGTTCGGCTTCGTGGACATGAATAACCAGCGCAAGAATGGCGATCACAAGCTTGTATGTCAGTTGACTGTCCGCGCAGGCAAGGTAGTCTATGACCTCAACGGGATCAGTTCGGATATGTGGGACAGCAAGCCGACGAGCGATTACAGATTGGCCGGCCATTGGACGACTTTGACGACGCGTGACGACAACAAGAGAGAGCCGCCCGCCAACCCTTTAATTATTCACTGAAGGTGTATGTAACTACCACTATGACATTAACTTGGCACGTTGTTCGGCTGCGCGCTGCGATGGGGGAGCAATGGATGCCTCGATAACTCGGCAGGATCCGCGGTTCCGGGCATTGCTGCGAGGACACAACCTGCGCTTTCCTGAGGACCCGTCGATGGCGCCGGCGCGCATCGTCGTTTGCACCACGCCTGCCGATGTCCAACGCGCTCTGCAGAATGCTGTCCATGACGGAGTGCGTCCCACCGTACGATCCGGCGGACACTGCTATGAGAACTTCACGGTAAACAATCCCGGCGGTGTCCTGCTCGATCTGTCGCTGCTCAACACCGTGGATTTTGATTCCTCGACTGGCGAATACTGCGTGGCACCCGGCGCAGTTCTGGGAGATGTCTATCAGTCTCTTTACAAGCAGTATGGGCTCACGCTACCCGCCGGTAGTTGCTACTCCGTCGGCGCCGGCGGCCATATCTCCGGTGGCGGATATGGCTTCCTCTCGCGTCTGCACGGGCTCTCCTCAGACTGGTTGGCCGCCCTCGATATTCTGACGGTAGACGCGTCGGGCCGGGTGATAGAGCGCCGCGTCGATCGAAAGAATGATTCGGATTTATTTCGCTCCTGCTGTGGGGCGGGGGTCGCCGGCTTTGGCATCATCACCGCCTTCCGCTTCAAAGATCTGCCGATCGCTCCCCGCGAAGTGGTCGAGGTTGCTCTCCACTTTCCATGGGAGACGATGACCGAGGACCAATTCATTGCGCTGCTGACGACCTACGGAGACTACTGGGCGACGCGTGGATGTGATCCGGATACGTGGGGTCTCTTCACACTTCTCGACGTGGGGCCGCGGCACCACGATGGCTGGCTTGGCATGCACATACAATTCTGTCAGCCGGATGGGAAGGTAGATGATCTCTCCGTCTTGCGCGAGTTCATGGCGCGCTTCGACAGATTTAATCCCGCCCTCGTCGCGCCGCGGCGGGCGGAGGTGGCCAGCCCTCCCAGACAGACAGTGCGTCGGTCCGCGTCGGCCGCCTATCAGCCCCTGCGCATACCTTGGCTTGAGGCCGCAATTTCTGATCGCGGCGGCAGCGATGGAGCGCGCGCGAAGTACAAATCTGCCTACATGAAGCGGAGCTTCGTTCCCGCAGAGGCTCGGGCTATCTATCGCTTTTACTCGGGCGACAGCGTTACCGCCCGCTCTTCCGTCATCGCCATCGATTCTTATGGCGGAGCGGTGAATCGCCCGCAGCTTGCCGAAGAGACCGCGATTGCACAACGCAGCTCCATCATGAAGCTGCAATGGCAGTGCTATTGGTTCGATCCTGCACGGGATGCACAACACCTCAAGGAACTCGATGCCTTCTACACCTCGATCTATACCGGGGACCATGTGGACGCGCAGCATCAGGGAACTCCCTGGGGCGATCGCTACGAGGGCTGTTATATGAACTACGCCGACGTCGATATGCTCCGATATCCTTATTGGCCGGAGCTCTTTTACGGACGCGACGGCTTATACGAATTTCTGCAGAAGGCAAAACAAAAATACGATCCCAACAACGTGTTTCACCACGCCATGAGCGTCCGGCCTGCATAGGAGAGCTGCAGAGATTGGAGCTTGATGATGGACAGGAAATCAACCGATCAGCAGAACGAAATTACCGCTTCCTCGCCCCTGAGCCGCAGAGCCTTTCTCGCCGGAGCCGCAACCTGCGCGGCTGTTGGTCCTGCGCTGCTGCATGCCGCCGTTCGTGACCTCGGCCGGCCGACCCTCCTCCACGTAGCAACACGCGAATCACATATCGGATACGTGCACACCTTCGCGCTGACATCCGAGAGTTGTACCTTGCTCGGCAGCACTGCCATCGATTCTCTTGCCGCCCTCGCCGCCCATCCTGCGCTCCCGGTGCTCTACGTCGCACGCGACTGCCGCGAATGGGAAAATCTGCCGCGCGGCGTCAGCGAGAGCTATGCCGTCGAACACAGTGCGCATCCGCTGCGACTTCTTGCACAGACGCCGATGGCGCTCTCCGCCACCGGTCCGCGTTCGCTTGCCGTCTCATCCTGTGGACGACACCTGCTCGTGACTGCATCAACTGGCGGAGCATGGAATGCCTTCGCTCTCAATCGTGACGGCGTGCCGGCATCCGTCGCAATCGCGCGCAAGGAGATCGGTTCAGTGTTTGACGCGCATACTGTCTCGCTGCCAACTCCGCATGGGCTAGCCTTTTCGCCTCAAGGGCCGATCGCGCTCAGTACCGATCCGGGCACCGGATGCATGACCCTTCTGCAGCCATCGGCCGAAAGGATTGCAGTGCTTGCCCGCTGCCAGACCCCATATGGTCTCACTCGCTCGTCCCCTGTGTTGACGAGTGATGGCAGATACATCGTCGTTGCAAATGCGCAAAACTCGTCGTTATCCATCTACGAAATGCCGGTAGCGTCAGGTGAGGGAAGCAATGCCGGCTTCCATCTTCTTGGCACCACCCCGACGGTCACACCGGTGACAACATTGATCGCGCATCCAGTTGAACCCGCCCTCTTCACATCCCGTCCGCAGGGAAACGGAAGCCGTCTGGAGCTCTGGAAGATAGACGGCTCCCATTTGCGGCTTGCGCGCGACACATGGGTGTCCGATCACGTTGTGGCGATGGCGCAGAACACCGCGAACTTGTGGGTTGTCTCTCGAGGATCGTCTGATCCGAATGCCCATCGGAGATCTGCGCAGTCCTCATCGCTTCGAAACGCCGCTCCCCATGCACGGAGCTCAAGCGATCGTCACTCAAAACATGAGTGCACATCGAACAAGCGCACAATCATAAGCTGTGCCACCGAGAAGGCACCCGATCCTCATCGCAGACGGCTCGTCGCGTGCGCTGAATAAATCTAGGGCATTTGTCCTGCATAAAAACAGTCTGTAAGCCCGATGACAGATCGTTTTCGCCGTTGTTCAATCCATCCAGTTCAATAATTACAAAACCAGCGGCTGCGCCGCCTCTCGAGCTCGTCTATGCATCGCTGGTCCGAGCGCACCGGTGTATCAGGACGACGGTTTTCCGAGGATCCGGCTGGTTCTATCTAAAAACTGAAGGGGTAGAGCGAGTATGAAACGTCTGTTCTTACTCTGTATCAAGCCGCTGGCATTCGCTGGAATCTTCTCCGTCGCGTCGATCCTATACGCTCAGGTCGCTAACAACACTTCGCTCGTCGGGGCGGTGGTAGATCCGTCCGGCGCTCCTGTCGCCGGCGCAAAAGTCATCGCGGTGAACGAAGCAACAAGAGTCACGTACCCCGGCACGACGAATGCGGAGGGCTATTACTCCATTACCTTCATCATTCCGGGAACCTACGACATCACTGTCGAGCAGTCCGGCTTTAGCAAACTGACGAAGACGGGGCGCATCGTCGTCATTGATCAGGCCCAGCGAACAGACTTCAGGCTTGCAATGGGGTCCACTGCCACATCGGTCACGGTTTCGGCATCCTCCCCTCCCATTGCGACCGACGATGCGACACTCGGCGAGACCTTCAATACCAAGGCGGTCGAAGACCTTCCGCTCATGGGTCACAATGCCTTGGAAGTGGCCGCCACAGCTTCGAACGTGATCATCGGGCCGACGAGCAATTACTCCGGCGTTCCCCCGGGTGAAGATTTTATCGGGGCAGGGCAGCGCGAGATTCAGAACAGCTTGAATCTTGATGGCGTGTCCATCATGAACAATCTGATCAGCCTTGCCCCCGCGCGCCCCAGCTCGGACATGATCTCCGAAGTGCAGATGCAAAGCGGTAACTATTCAGCACAGTACGGGTCGTATCTCGGCCTGCATATCAATCTGGTAAGTAAGTCAGGGACAAACGATCTGCATGGCGCCCTTTACGACTACATCCAGAACACCGCCCTGAACGCGAGCCCGTTCCTGAATCCCGCCGGCACACCGAAGCCGATTCAGCACTACAACCAGTATGGCTTTGATCTCGGAGGTCCGGTCTACCTTCCAAAGCTCTATAACGGACGCAACAAAACCTTCTTCTTCGCTTCCTACGAAAAAATCAACCAGGTTCAGCAGGCCACGCAAGGGCCGGTTTCCACGCTGACCCCAGCAATGGAAGGTGGAGATTTCTCATTCCTGAATGGCAGCCAGCAACTCGTCGATCCCTATACCGGCCAGCCTTATCCCAACAACCAGATTCCCGCCTCTGAGTTATCCACGCCTGCTGGCCAGATCGCCAAGAACATCGAACAATACATAGCTCCGCCCAACCTCTCCGGCAGCACGAATAACCTGAACGTGAATTACCCCAACAATCTCTTTATCAACCAGACACTAGACCGTGTTGATGAAAATATTGGCGATCGCGTTCGGCTATTCGTTCGCTACCATTGGCAGAATCTGAGCATCGTAGGTGGCGACCCATTTCCCACCGATGCGTCGTACGGCCCGACGAATACCAGAAACACGGCCATTGGCTATACCCACATCATCACATCCAATCTGATCAACGATTTTCGCGTCGGCTTCAATACTGTCAGCTCGAATAATCTGAATTACTTCGCCCAGAACAATTTAGCGGATGCAGGGACCAAGCTGGGCATCCCCGGATTCAACTCCGACTCCATCTACAAAAACCCAGGCATCCCTTCGATCAATTTCGACACATATCACGAGGCCGGCAACGACGCGTCGAACTGGTATCAGGATGACCGCACCGTGGATGGCTACGACCAGGTGAGCTGGACCCATGGCAAACACACGATTATGGCGGGAGTGGAATTGCGCAAACTCACCATCGGGCGCCAGGCCACAAACGATCCTCGCGGGTCCTTCACCTTTTCAGGCGCCTCCCCCACTGATGCCGGTTACACCAGCACCGGTTATGGCGCTGCCGATTTTGTTCTGGGCCTGGCGCAAAGCTCACAGACTCCCGTGCTTCCGGTGAAAGGATCAATCGGCGAGTGGCGCGACGGCTTCTTTGTGCTCGATAATTGGCAGCCATTCAGCAAATTGACTCTGAATTACGGCCTCCGTTACGAGTTGCCGACGGTGCCGTACAGTCTCAACGGCTACGCGCGCATTCTGAATGCAGATGAGACTGCCCTGATTCCCGCCTCCAACGCTACCGTCGCCGCGAATTTTCAGCCAACTCCCGGCTTCAAATTCAACGGTCCCAACCACAATGACTGGGCCCCTCGCGTCGGCTTCGCTTATCGCGCCACGGAGAGGACGACTCTGCGCGGCGGATTCGGAACCTACTACAACGCCAACCAGCTCAACACCTACACCTTGACCACGCAGAATTATCCGCTCTCGGCGTCAGTCAACTACTTCACGACAGCGGGAAACCTGCTCTCCTTGTCGAACCCTTCTCCCGGCGCAGGAGCCGGTTCGCCGCAGGCAGGCATTCCCGGGACCCATGTGAGCGCCGTCACCATGGGCCCATATCTGCCCACGCAAACGCTCTATCAATGGAATCTTTCTCTCGGTCAGGAGTTATGGAGAGGTTCCGGCGCCGAGCTGCAGTATCTCGGCTCGCACGCCATTCATCTGGATCGCGACTTCTACGACAACCAGCCCCAACCGTCGACAGATAAAAACATCAACAATCGCCGACCCAATCAGCTCTTTGGAACCATACGGCGTATTCAGAATGACGAATATTCCCATTACAACGGCTTCACAGCGATTCTGCGCCAGCGCGCCAGCCATGGCTTGTCAGGCATGCTCAGCTATACCTGGAGTCATGACCTGGATATTACGGATAACTCGAACGGCGCCAGCACAACCATGGATCAGTACAACATTGGACTGGACTACGGCGATTCGAACTGGGATATCCGTAACCGCTTTGTCGGCACGGCAACTTATGAGTTGCCCAGCATTCCCCACGGCAACGCTCTGGTAAGGCAAGCCCTGGGTGGCTGGCAGGCCAACACCATCGTGACGATTCAGTCAGGCGAGCCATTCAACGTGAACCTCGGCTTCGACCAGGCAAATGTCGGTTTGCCGCGCGGTAATGTCCAACGCCCCAACTGGCTCCACAAGCCAACCTCGCATTGCAGCCTGCACGACTACATCAAAAACAATGGCTACAACAATGGCGGAGCGTCCTGCATTGACGCGACAGCCTTCGCCATCCCCGATCTAGGCACCTATGGGACCTCAAGGCGGAATTCGATCCATGGTCCGGGATTCAGCAATGTCAACTTTTCTCTCTTCAAAAGTTTCAACATCTGGGAGAACCTGAAGTTCCAGTTCCGTGCCGAGGCCGGGAATCTCTTCAACCACCCCAGCGCCGGCAATCCGAACTCGGAGATCGAACAGGGCTTCGATCCCGCCAATCCAGTCGCGACCAGCAATTTCGGTACAGTAACAACCACGAGTACGTTCTATAACCCTCGTTCGATTCAGCTTGCAGGGAAGCTCGTCTTTTGATCGCAGAAGCACCGCTTTGCAATCTGTCTCGCTTGCAATAGCCTGCTTACGATGGCAAAGCGTAGTGCGGGTCTGATGATGTATCGATGGCGGGAAGGGAAGCTGGAGGTCTTTCTCGTCCATCCCGGCGGCCCTTTCTGGGCGAAGAAGGACAAGGGTGCATGGTCTCTCCCTAAAGGAGAATATGCAGAAGGGGAAGATCCTCTAGAAGCTGCAATACGCGAGTTTCAGGAGGAGACCGGATTTGCTGCGCAAGCGCCATTCTCGGAGCTTGGCGCGATCAAACAGGCAGGAGGAAAGGTAGTTGTCGCATGGGCCTTTCAGGGTGATTGCGATCCCGCCAAGCTCACCAGCAATCTGTGCCAGGTAGAGTGGCCGCCACGCTCGGGACGAAAGATTGAATTTCCCGAGGTGGATCAAGGCCGCTGGTTCTCAATTCCCGCGGCGCGGGAGCACATCCTGAAGAGTCAGGAACCGCTGCTCGACATGCTCCGCGCAGCGCTGCATCTCGAGTAAGGCCCCGCCGAACCGAGCCTCAGTCGAATAACGGCGACTGCATCTGCTCCACATCCCGAAAATTGCTCAAGCCCACTCCCACTAGGCGAAAACGCTGCGCAGGCCCCAGGTCGATGCGCTCTCGCAGCGACAGCGCAATCGCAGTAAGCTCCTCACACGACTCAGGCGGCGCTAACGGCGTGTGGCTGCGAGTGAGAATAATGAATTCACTCGTCTTCAGTTTCAGAACCACGGTCCGTGCCGTCCGCCCGTCTTTGCGCGAGGCCGCCCATACCTTTTCCGCAAGGCGCCGGATAAGCGCTTCGGTCTCCGATAGTGGAATGTCCCGCTCGAACGTATCTTCGGCAGAGATAGACTTGGTGGGCCTGTCCGGATTCACCCTGCTGTGATCGATACCCCGGGCCAGTTCGTAAAGACGTATTCCGTAGCGCCCAAACTGAGCTTCGAGAGCTGCGGATCCGAAAGCCTGGAGATCGCCGACGGTCATCACTCCGATTTGCTTCAGTCGCGCCTCGGTGACCTTTCCGACACCGGGAATGCGTCCGACCGGCAGTGGCGGAAGGAATGTCGAAAAGTCCTCCGGCTGAATGACGAACAGTCCATCCGGTTTGCGCCAGTCAGAGGCGATCTTGGCCAGAAACTTATTCGGTGCCACGCCGGCCGACGCGGTCAGTTGCAGCTCATCGCGAATCTGCTGACGAATCGCTTTGGCTACTCGCGTTGCTGTCGGCAGTCCGGTCTTGTTCTCGGTGACATCCAGATAGGCTTCGTCCAGCGAGAGAGGTTCGATGAGGTCCGTGTGCCGTTGGAAGATCTCGCGTGCCGCGGAAGAGGCTGCGCGGTAGCGAGTGAAGTCCGGAGGGATGAAGATGGCCTCCGGGCATAGCCGCTCGGCGTGGATCGCCGGCATCGCAGAACGGACGCCGAAACGTCTCGCCTCATAGGAAGCTGCGCAAACTACCGATCGCTTGCCTCGCCAGGCCACGACGACTGGTTTCCCGCGCAACTTCGGATCGTCGCGCTGCTCCACCGACGCGTAGAAGGCGTCCATATCCACGTGAACGATCTTGCGAACCATGACGTGGCTACCATGATATGTCTCTATCTTCGAAGGTGTCGCGAGCCCGGCCGCCTCAGCAGGAATGTCGTGTCGCCAGCACGCGAATCGTCCCAGCATTCGAGCCGATGCTGGTAGTGCCAAGCAAAACCTCAAACGACGCATCCGGCGTATTGCAGCTATTCGATTGCCGCCACACATCCATCAATGCAGTGCTGTGCAGCAGGCTCTGCGCCGCCGCCTGTGTGCCCGCCATATCGAGACCCTGCAGCATAAGGATGTGCCCGGTGTGATCGACATTCGGCACCCACGCAATCCGCGCATACGTCTTGTGTGAGGAACCATCACGCTCGCCCTGGTAAGACGTCGCTTCACCCGGAGCAGGGTGGGCGTTGACGATCTTCCAACTGTGCGCACCCACATCACCCACCAACTCAAAGGCCAGATTTTTCTCAAATAACTCTGCCCAGGGGTTGGTGTACGCGCTTCCCAGCAGAATGACGTTCTCGTCTTTCAGGTCTTCCATCCGCAAATCGCGCGCGAACCGAATTCTAAGGCGGCTCGGCACCACTTCCGGCAGATGAGAAAGTGCGACCGCGGTTTCCAGATCCGTCATCGACGTATAGCGCTGGGAAGCCAGATCGTTTGCAACATACTTGTCAGAGGACTCGAGCGACAGCTTCCCCAATTGAAGACTCGTGTAATCCGCCAGGGAGAGCCGGCGTCCCAGCACATCCTGCAGGGTGCCGAACCCGCTGTCCGCAGTCACGATCACAGTGTCCCGGTCGGGACGAAACATAGCCGCCCACAACGAGTGCATCGGTGATGGGGATGACGAGGCACCCAGGTTCACATGAGCCCGCGACCGAAGCAACACGAGCACCACACCCAGCAAAGCAATAGCGATCACGGAGAGGGAAGGGACCACCCATCGCAGCGATCGATTTCCGCGCGGCTCCGCGATACTGGCTGGAGGAACTAGCGCGACGGGTTCTAAAGCGACCGGGGATGGAGGATCAACCGTCAGGCGAACGAAGATGGGCTTGTATCCACCGCGCGGAACCTCAAGCCGAAGCGATTCGCTTCGTCCCTCCCACCTGTAGTAATCATCAAGGCGGTTTCGAAGCTGACGCGCATAGTTGCGGACGATGTTGTCCGCGCTGCAATCGTAGCGCTCAGGTCTGCCGAAGACGTGGACACCAATATGGTGTTCTGTCAACGCATTGCCGTCGCCCGCCAGATAGCGTTCGCATATGTAACGAAGAAAACGCGACAACAACGCCGATTTGGCAAAGTGACGGCTGCTGATGAGCCGCTCTAGCAGCGCCCGCTCTTCTGCGTGCTCCGCCTCAAACTCAACGCGTACGGGGGATGGAATTGCTGTGCTCATTCCTCGGGGAAAAAGAAACTGCGCTCGAATGATCCTGGATTCTCTAGGCCAAAGACTATGTTCCACCCGTTAACACAACGTAAAGAGGGCCTCGAGAGGGCTTTCTTTACCACCTTTTAGCAATAAGAATAACCTTTGTACTTTCAAAGACATACATGGGAACGACACCGGGGTATACCCCTGTGTACATAAGGAGAAAACACCTTGTAAGCACAGCGTCTCCTGAGTCAGGGTGAGGCTGCAGAATTGTGTGGGAGGCGACGCAGTGAAACGCATTGAAAAGAAGATGTACGCGAAAAAGAAAACCAAAACAGGTACGTGGCTTCGGTTAGCCGCCATCGTCCTGATGTGTGGAGCGCCCCTGGGTGCGCATGCTCAGGTCAACACCGCCAGTCTGAGCGGCTTCGTCACAGACGCATCGGGCGCAGTCGACGCGGGCGCGAAGGTGACAGCAACCAACGAGGCAACTGGATACAGCCGTGAGCTGGCAACCGACGCAACCGGGTTCTACTCCTTCCAGACCATGCCCATCGGCAAGTACACCGTGAAGGTGGAACAGTCGGGCTTCGCCGGAGTGCAGGAAGACGTCATCCTCAATGTCGGCGAGAAGGGGCGTCAGGACTTTCATCTGCAGGTGGGCTCCGCGCAGCAGACGGTAGAAGTGCAGGCGAATGCCAGCCTGTTGTCGCCCGATGACGCCTCGGTCGGTACCGTCGTGGGTTCCCAAACTATCCAGCAGACGCCGCTCTACTTGCGCAACTGGGACGACCTCCTGCGCACCGTGCCCGGAGTGCAGATCAGCCGCTACACCCAGCAGAGCGGCAACACCTCCGCCGGCCGTACCGGCGACTTCAACGTCAATGGCGTGCATTCGCTGCAGAACAACTTCATCCTGGATGGCATCGACAACAACACCTTCTCGGAGAATGTGCAGGAGCTGAGCACGGAAGCTTCGCACCCCTCAGTCGACGTGATCCAGGAGTTCAACGTCATCACCAATCCGTACTCGGCCGAGTACGGCCGCAGCCCGGGCGCCGTCGTCTCCGTAAACACCAAGAGTGGAGCCAACAAGATGCACGGCCTGCTCTTCGAGTACCTGCGCAACGACTACTTCGATGCCAACGACTTCTTCTCCAACCGCAACCACCTGCGCCGCCCGGAGAATCATCAGAATCAGTTCGGCGGCAGCCTCGGCGGACCGATCGCGAAAAACAAGCTCTTCTACTTCTTCAATTACGAGGGCACGCGCATCACGCAGGGTGTAGGCCGTATCTCCACCGTGCCGCTCGATAATGAACGCATCGGCGACTTCAGTGCCGCAACCGGCGCACGCGTCGGCGTCAAATACCCCACCATCAAAGACCCTGCAACCGGTCTGCCCTTGCCGAACAATCAGGTTCCTGCCGACAGAATCGATCCCGCCGTCGCCAAGCTCATCGCGCTCTTCCCGGAGCCGAACGTCACCAATGGCGGCGTCATCCCGGAGCTCAACAACTATGCACGCAACGCGCCGCTGAAGGACAATGACGATAACTACGATGCGCGTATTGATTGGACGCCGAACCAGAAGGACACCATCTTCGGCCGCTACAACTACTCCAATCGCACGCGCGACATCCCCGGCTACTTCGGCGGCCTGGCCGACGGTACCTCTACCTCTGCATGGGGCAATCAGGTATTGAAGGCGCACAGTTTTGTTCTCGGCTGGACGCATCTCTTTTCCCCGACCGTGGTCAACGACTTCCGTTTCGGCTTCCTGCGCAACTACTCCTTCGCCCAGCAGCAGCCCTTCGCGCTGCCCCAAACGGCAAACCAGTTTGTTCCCGGCATTCCTCCCAGCGCGCAGATTGGTGGCGGCGTTCCGTTGACCACCTTCTCCAATTTTTCCTTCCTCGGTTCACCGGACTTCCTTCCGAAGAAGCAGATTCCCCAGCTTCTCCAATACAACGACACCATTTCCATTACTCACGACAAGCAGACACTCAAGGTTGGCGTCAGCGTCTACGGTCCCATGCGCAACATCTTCCAGGATGAAGGCGGCACCCGCGGCGACCTCACCTTCACCGGCATCTTCAGTGGCTTTCCCTATGCCGATGGTCTGCTCGGCTATACGCAAAGCACACAGCTCACCAACGTCCTGCTGATCGATCAGCGGCTGTGGATGGCCTCCGGCTTCTTCGAGGACGACTGGAAGGTCACACCCAAACTGACGTTGAACCTCGGCCTCCGCTACGACTTCGCCACGCCCGCGCTCGCCGGTAACAACAAGATGGCCAACTTCAACCCCGCCGGAAGCGGCTCGCTCGTATTCGCAAAGAGCGGATCCATCCAGGATCGCTCACTGGTTCAACCGAACACGAAAAACTTCGGTCCACGCTTCGGTGTCTCCTTCTCGCCTGATCAGAAGACAGTGCTGCGCGCTGGATACGGCATCTACTACACACTCTTTGAGCGCTACGGCAGCGAAAATCAGATGGGCTTGAATCCGCCCTTCCTGGTCAACCGCACAGCCGCCAGCAACACGCAATCCGTGCTCACCCCCGCAGTCGGATTCCCGGACGGCTATCTCGATCCCGCCAACATCAACCTGAACAGCCTGCAGTCCTACCATGTGCGCGCCGTGAACCCGCATAGCCCCACGCCCCAGGTTCAGCAGTGGAGCCTTGGCTTCCAGCGCGAATTTGGTCACGCGTGGACCGCGGAAGCGAACTACGTCGGCACCAAATCCACCCATCTCTTTCATCTCGTCGATTTCAATCAGCCACTCATCGTAGGCGGCAAAGCCACCACCGTCCCCTATCCCAACTTCGGTTTCATCGAGTACGCCGATGCAAGCAGCTACGGCAACTACAACGGCCTGCAGGCCAGTCTCGACCATCGCTTCAGCAACGGTCTGAACCTGCGCGCCGCATATACCTATTCGCGCAGTCTGGATAATGCTCCCGAGGAATTGGAGAGCAACTCCGGCGGCGCGCCGGACGGCCGCAACTGGAGCGCATGGTACGGTGCCAGCGACTTCGACATTCCTCACCGCGTCTCGGTGAATTACGTTTACGAGCTGCCCTTCGGCCACGGAAAATCCATGCTGAACCAGGGCGCACTGGCATGGGTTCTCGGCAACTGGCGCACCTCCGGCGTCTACACCTACTACAGTGGACATCCCTTCCAGGTGAACACCGGCTCGCTGAATGCCTCACTTGATCCCTTTGGTGAAGCAACGGCCCCGCCGAACCTGATCGGCAAGCCCAAGCTCGTCGGCGATCCGAATTGCTGGTTCTACGGCAGCAAGAGCAAGCTTTGCGGAATCCAGGCGCCCGGTCAGACGGACGCCTATGCCGCGGCGCCCGCCGGTGTCATCGGCAATGTCGGCCGCAACACACTGCGCGGTCCTCGCATCAGCGTCTTCGATGCATCGCTCTTGAAGGAGTTCCCGATTCGCGAGGCCGCCAACGTCGAATTCCGTTGGGAGGTCTTCAACATCGCCAACACGCCGGAATTCGGTCAGCCAAACGGCAACATCACCAGCGGAGCAGTGGGGCAGATCACCACGCTCTCCGGAGATCCGCGCGTCATGCAATTCGCGCTGCGTCTCTCCTTCTAGGCAGATTGCAGCAAAAACAATCGCGGCCGAAGCAGAGCATCGCTTCGGCCGCGATTTTTTTTACAGCGTCAGCGTCGTGGGTGAGGTCTGCGAGAATCCCACGGCTCGCTTTTGATCGAAGAGACCTTGCCCCTGCCCTTCGCGTCGCGCTGGATCACGGTCAGGCTGAGATCGTCACAAAGCGGATGACCGTTTGCGAAATCCTGCACAGCGGCCAGCAGCATCATCAGCGTGGCATGCGCCGACTGCTGTTCGGCCCCTCGTAGGGCGGCAATCAGCCGGTCCATTCCGAACTCTTCGTCCCCAGGGCTGCGGCACTCCAGTACGCCATCGGAGTAGGCGACCAGCGTGTCGCCGGGTTCAAGAACCAACTCGCCCGTCTGGTACTCCGCGCCTTCGATCGCACCCAGCAGCGGGCCGCCTGTGTCCAGCAGACAGACACCTCCATCCGCGCGCAACAGAATCGGCAGGAAGTGACCCGCATTGCAGTAGGTCAGCTTGCCCCGCTCGCAATCGATCAGCGCGAAAAACGCCGTAACGAACGGCGCGACCGGCCGCAGATAGCAAAGGTGCCGGTTGATCTCCGCCGCGATTCTGGAGGGATCGGAATCCGGACGCTCATAACTTTGTAGCAGGCCTGCCAGATGCGTAAACCACATGCCCGCGGCAATGCCTTTGCCCGCGATGTCCCCAAGCACAGTCAGAACCCGGGGCCCATCCTGCGACAGGGTAGTGAAGTCGCCGGAGAGAAAACGTGCCGCGAAGACTTCGCTGGCAAACTGGATATCGCCGCTGCGCAGTGCGCGCGGGCCGCCGAGCTTGCGTTGAATCTGCGCAGCCTCGAACACCTGCGCATGCAGGTCCGCCCTCTCCCGCAGGAGCGAGAAAACGTCCTCCTGCAGCGGCACCTCTGACGGCGGTACTTCCGTCGATTCGCGTCATCGGCGAGATCATCGAAGCTGGCAGCGTGGAGGGCGGCACCGTACTCCAACCCTGACGTCTGCCGTTGATCGGATACTCGCCCCCTCGAGACGTTATTCTGTCGGGCGCTATTCTCTCCGCATTCAAAATCCACCTCGTTTCGATTTTGATCGTGCTCTCTATCCAACAAACCGGTAGCCGGTTCCATGCACCGTGAGGAAATATTGTGGCTGTTCAGGATTGGGTTCCAGCTTCTGGCGCAGACGCACCAGGTGGGTGTCGACGGTTCGCGTCGTAGGGTAGTGCTCATATCCCCACACGTCTTCGAGGAGTTGATGACGGCTGAGCGTTTCGCCGGCATGACAGATGAAATACTTCAGCAGCTCGAATTCTTTCGAGGACACATCCAGAGCCTGGCCTGACCTGACCACGCTGCAGCGGCGCAAATCCACTTCGACATCGCCGAAGGAATGCTGATCCCGATCCTTGGGAACGACTGAGGTGCGGCGCAGCACGGCCTTCACGCGCGCCAGCAGCTCGCGAATCGAAAATGGCTTGGTCACATAATCGTCCGCCCCAAGCTCCAGGCCCGACCACCTTGTCCACTTCCTGCCCGCGAGCAGTCAGCATGATGATCGGAATGGAAGCACGCTGCGCGCGGAGCTGCTTGCAGACTTCCAGCCCGCTCATGCGCGGCATCATCACATCCAGCACCACCAGGTCCGGAGACTCCGAAAGCGCCAGTTGCAGCCCCTCAACTCCATCGCGCGCTGTAAGAACTTCGTATCCCTCGAATTCGAAGTTGTCGCGCAGGCCAACCACCATGTTGGGTTCGTCCTCCACAACAAGAATCTTGGCTCGGTTCTGTTCCTCGTTCTGTTTCATGCCGGTAACGCCTCCTCTTGCTGGACCTCTGACGCTAATACCGGCAGAGTGATGATGAACTTGCTGCCGCGCCCCGGTGCGCTCTCCACCCTGACTTCGCCACCATGGGCCTGCACGATGTGGCGCACCAGCGAAAGCCCCAATCCGCTGCCTTTGGTGTTGTGCACCAGCGGATCGCCGACTCGATAAAACTTCTCGAAGATCTTGGGCTGTTCCTTCGCCGGAATGCCGATTCCATGATCGACGACCTCAAGGTGAACGCGGTCATCACGGTGGTAAAGATGAATCCCCAGATACTTCTCGTTCGCGGAGTACTTCACCGCATTGTTGACGAGATTCAGCAACGATCGTGCGATGGCTTCGCGGTCCACCTGCAGCGGCGGAACGTTGCTGATTTTCTGCTCGTAATAAAACCCGTTCTGCTCGATTTCGAAGCGGTAGGATTCGAGCGTGCTCCGCACCAGGTCCGCCACATCCGTTTCACGGAAGCTATACTCCTTCTTGCCCGCCTCGATGCGCGAGAAGTCGAGAATGTTGTTGATCAGCGACGTGAGCCGCTCGCTCTCCTTGCGGATGATCTCGTAGTACTCCTGGTGTTTTCCACGATTGGTGATGCGTCCCAGTTCCAGCGTCTCCGCGTATAGGCGAATCAGCGCAAGGGGCGTGCGCAGCTCGTGCGAGACGTTCGACACAAAATCAGATTTCAATTTCGCCAATGCCAGCTCGCGCGAGACATTGCGATACATCAGCACGATGCCGGCGCCCATCAGCAGGGATAGCGCCCCCAAAATCAAAAATTGCTGGCGAGCGAAACGGCGGCTCAAATCCGCAATCGTCGTCCCATGCAACCCGATGCCCAGAATCAGTCCGTTGAAAACGCTATCGAACGGCCGCTCCACTTCCGGCTTCCCTCCGTCCCAGCAAGCCGAAGCAGCAATCACAGAGGGGTCCTTCGCGCCGCGAACCATGATGGCCGGCTCGGGGTGCGATGCATCGCTCCGCTCCTCGTTGGGCATCACTTCGTTCAAAGCTTGCGGGAAAAAAGTGTTCTTTAAGTAGTCGGGATCGATGGCAAACCCAGCCAGCGCACGATGCTCAGGATTCGCACCCTTCGGGGTGAAGAACACCACCGACTCATATTGCCATTTGTCATCCTTGAACACCATTTCGTCGGTGAAGTACACATGGTGTCCGCCGGCTTCCATCCTTCTTAGCTTCGCGAGATACATCATGGACTCGCTATCGAACATTTGTTCGATGTCCGATGAAACCATCTTTCGCTCGTCGAGAAACTCGGGGTCCTCCATCCGGTCAGGTTGCGATTCAAAATCGAGGTGACCCTTCCCGGTCCACAGAAATGCATGAGAGACATTGGGGTGTTGGCGCAGAAAGTCGTCCAGTTCATCCGCACTGTCGACATCCGGGAATGTCTCCTGGATACCCTCGGCCATCTTGTAGGCGCGATGGTCAATTCGCTTCTCCGCAACCGCCAGTTCCTCCGAATACTCCCGCTGGATGACCGCTTCAATCTCCTTTTCGCGTTGAAGGGTTCGCAGGTGCATCACGCTCGCGATAATGAGCGCCGCGGCGGGCAGTATGACCGCCAGCATGATCAACAACATGCGTGTCCGTTCCGAAAAGCGCCGACCTTGCAGCTTCAACATAGATATGTATCCAGAGAGCGGTCCCACTTCCATCACAACGGAGCATAGGCCCAGCAGCAAACCGGTGTGTCACGAGGACGCAACAAGTTGCAACAAGTTGTGAACGCCAACCACCCGGCTCTTCCTTATAGGTTTATAGGAGCGTGCCGGATCGGAGGAAAGTGCCGCCGGCGATGGTCCTATTTGCTCTAGAAACTGCTGCATCCTGCGGTCCTGCAACGGCCTAGCCACCAGAAATTCGCCCCGGAAACGGAGCATTCTCCCCAGCCAGGACGGGAATATGGCTCATACGAGCTGCGCCAGGAATCGGGCGGTTCTGCTCGTACGGGACTTCGCGATTTTGGCCGGAGGGCCGGCAGCGACGATGTGTCCGCCTTCGTCGCCCGCGCCTGGGCCTATGTCGATGACCCAATCACTGCCGGCAATCACTTGCATATCATGCTCTACAACCATGACGGTGTTGCCTGCAGAAACAAGGTTTTGCAGTTGGCGCAACAGGCGATCGACATCCGAAGGGTGTAGACCGGTCGTGGGTTCGTCGAGAACATACAGAGTGTTGCCGTGCTGGGCGCGCTGGAGTTCGGTGGCAAGCTTCACACGTTGAGCTTCGCCGCCGGAGAGCTCCGTGGCAGGCTGTCCCAGACGCAGGTATCCGAGGCCGACTTCCTGCAATACCCGAAGAACTCGTCCGAGTTGCGCATCTTCTGAGAAGAACTCGGCGGCAGCATCCACGGTGAAGGCAAGCACATCTGCGATGTTCTTTTCGCGGTACCGCACTTCGAGCGTCTTGGAATTGAAACGGGCACCATGGCACGTCGGACACGGGCTGTAGACGCTGGGCAGGAACAGCAGTTCCACGCAGACGAAGCCCTCGCCCGCGCAGGTTTCGCAACGTCCTTTAGCGACATTGAAGGAAAAACGGCCCGCGTCGTACTTGCGGGAGCGGGCAAGCGTGGTGGAGGCAAACAGCTTGCGCACGTGGTCGAACAGGCCAGTATAGGTGGCCATATTTGATCGCGGTGTACGGCCGATAGGTTTCTGATCGACGACGACGAGCCGACGAATATGCTCCGCGCCGGAGACGATCTCGCCACCGGTGGTCTCAACCGCCACTTGCTCCAGATCATCGACCTCTTCGTCTTCCGACACTACTGGTTGACCCAGACGTTCGGCGACGAGCTCCACAAGAACCTGGCTGACGAGCGTAGATTTGCCCGAGCCCGAGACGCCGGTGACGGCGGTAAAGACACCGAGTGGAATATCAGCATCGAGGCGTTGAAGGTTATTGCGCGTCACGCCGTGGAGCTTCAGCCATCCTTTCGGCTCGCGTGTTGAAGTACGCGTGAGACGTGGAGGGGAGAAGAGATAGCGCCGCGTCTGCGAAGCCTCGACCCCTCTCAATCCCGCCAACGGACCCGAGTAAAGAACTTCGCCACCGTTCACTCCCGCACCAGGGCCGACGTCGATGATCCAGTCGGCACGGCGGATCACGTCAAGCTCATGCTCGACGACGAAGAGCGAGTTGCCCGAACGCTTCAGGGCATCGAGCGCGTCGAGCAGCGCTTCGGTGTCCGCGGGATGCAATCCAGCGGACGGCTCGTCGAGAACGTAAACGACGCCGAACAGATTAGAGTGCAATTGTGTGGCCAGTCGCAGACGCTGAAGCTCGCCGGGCGACAAGGTCGGCGTGCTGCGCTCGAGCGACAAGTAGCCAAGCCCGAGCCTCAGCAGCACGGCCACGCGTGCCGTGAGATCGGCAGCGATGCGCCTGGTGACCTCGATCTTCTCAGGATTCGCAGAGTGCGCAGTTCCACCTGTCGTAGCGTAGGGTGCAAGCAGGGAGCTGAGACGTTTCAACGGCAACGTGCCGATCTCGGCGATGTCGTAATCCGCAAACTTGACCGAGAGTGACTCAGGACGCAGACGCTTGCCATGGCAGAGGTCGCATTCGGTCGAGAGCATGTACTGCGCCACCCGTTTCTTCATCAGCGCACTGTGGGTGTTCGCAAATGTGGTGAGCACATGACGCTTCGCGCTGGTGAAGGTACCCATGTAGCTGGGCTCCACCTTGCGCTTGCGTGCTTGCCGGGTCTCCGCAGGTGTGAATCCGGCGTACACCGGAACCTGTGGTTGGTCGTCGCTGAACAAAATCCACTGACGGTCTTTCGCAGGCAGATCGCGCCACGGGATATCCACGTTGTAGCCCAAAGAGACGAGAATGTCGCGCTGGTTCTGACCTCCCCACGCCAGGGGCCACGCAGCGATCGCCCGTTCCCGAATCGTAAGCGATGGATCGGGAACCATCGATGCCTCGGTGACCTCATAGATTCGGCCGATCCCGTGACATTTTGGGCAGGCACCTTCCGCAGTGTTCGGTGAGAACGATTCAGCATAGAGCAGCGGCTGATGGCGGGGGTAATCGCCTGCGCGGGAATAGAGCATGCGCAGCAGGTTAGAGAGCGTGGTGACCGAACCCACGGAAGAACGCGTCGTGGGCGCTCCGCGCTGTTGTTGCAATGCGACCGCCGGCGGCAGCCCGCCGATGGAGTCTACTGCAGGAACAGCGAGCTGGTGAAAGAGGCGTCGTGCGTACGGCGACACCGATTCCAGATAGCGACGCTGCGCTTCGGCGTAGAGCGTTCCGAAGGCCAGCGAAGACTTGCCTGACCCGGAGACGCCGGTGAAGACGACGAGTGCATCGCGGGGAAGATCCACATCCACGTTGCGCAGGTTGTGCTCGCGCGCTCCGCGAACACGAACAACGCCGTCATTCTTGCCAGATTCTCCCATCAGGGTGCCCGGAGGCTATGATGCCGGATACTGCCCATACGCCTCCATCACCTTCGCGAGTCAACATAAGGCGAGTTCTGGGTACTAACCCACTGTCCAGGCGAGAGAAGTGCTGGGAGCAGTTGGTTGCCCATTGCCCTCTCCGCCGATGCTTAGGCGAACATCGGCGTTGGTCACAGAATGGTCACAGTAAATCGGCCATCTTGATGACTGATGTTTCTGAAACGCCTCACTTCGCCGCAAACAGCAGAAAGTAATCCTGCCCATCGGCCTTGGTGAAATCATAGGATGACAACAGCCGGAAACCTGCTTCAGCCATCTCCCGCTTGATCACATCGCTGTTCAACCCATGATCTCTGCCGTTGCCGTTCCTGTCGATTATCCCGACCTTCGCGCCTGACCGCAGGGACGGCTTCAGGTTAGCCATCAACAGCAACGGATGCGCAACTTCGTGGTAGACCTTCAGCAGCAAAACCGCGTCGATCGAGTCCGATGGCAGTTTCGGATCGTCCGGACTCCCAAGCACGGCCTTGACGTTAGTAATTTTTTGTTTGTAAATTCGATCCTTGATGTATTGCACCGCATCCGGATTAATGTCTTGGGCATACACTATTCCGCTTGCTCCGACCCGCGCCGCGGCCCTCATCGAAAACCATCCAGAGCCAGCGCCAATGTCCGCGACCGATGACCCGGCTCTGATGCCCAGCAGATCCATTACACGCTGAATCTGCAGGCGCTCGTCGCGTCCCGGGGTCTCGAAGATCGATAGGTCGCCCGTGTAAGGAGTGCTCGTGGGCCGGTGCGACTGTTCCGCCTGGGGCATCGCAATCCGCGGCGCGGCGACTAAAAGCATCCCGTATAGCACCGCGACAACAAATGACTTGGCGAAACATATCCTTAGTTTCATACTTTCAGCATCGCGCAAAACGGTTCCTTTGTGGTCAGTAATCGCAACGTCCCATTAGCCACTTTTTGAAACCTCGGAGACCAGCGGTTACATCGAAGGAGCCGTTGAACAGGGAAAGTTCGGAGAACCGGTGGCAGTCGTGTCTCAGCTTGAGACTCCGCCGTTTGAAGTCTTAGCTTCACGTACCATTTCGATCAGCGCCTTCCGGGTCTCCCCCGGAGATCGGACCTCGTGTGGGAAGTTGATGCGAGTGCCCTTTATTCCGTCATCGGTCTTCAGCCGGACGTAGAAACCCAAGCGATCTACGGAGGTCATCGATGCTTCCGTTGCTTCGAATCCTGCATAAGTTCGCGCGAGTAGGAGCATCGCGTCAGCGTGGTCTGCGTTCATGTGATCGATGATGCCAGGAGCTGCCGCGGCAACTGGATCCGGAGAGGCCTCTTCATAGTCCCGCGCGGCAACCCAACCCATAACTCCGAAGCCACCGACGTAGTAGATGTCGACCAGCTCCAGTCGGAAGAACCCGAAGTCTGCGAAGTCAACCCAGGATTGACTGTTTTCATGCGTCGTAATGTAGAGCTCTCGTGCAGAAGCAAGGTCGTTCTCAGGCACCGGTTCAGCCTTGCCGATCAGGGTAGCCCGCGCAGCGCCGAGGGGATCACCGTCTGTTAGAGTCTGCGCGACGAAAAAGCTGGCCCGAGGGTCCGTCCTCAAGTTCTGGGTATGCATGGCCATGTTGCTGATCAGAAACAGAGGCCGGCCCTTAGGATCCAGTGCATAGGGCATCAGCGATCCAAAAGGAAAACCTGGATGCTTACGCGAAAGCGTCGATAGCGTCGCCACCATGGTTCGTGAGACGAGGGTCCGGACACGCTCGGCATGGCTCGGTTCAGGCAACTGCGGCAACGCTGGCCCGGTGTAGGCATGCTGGCGAGTCGTAATGGTCTCATTGGATGACATACGGTCCTCAATTCTGTATACGTCCATCGTCGCAGGGATGCGCGATGCTTTCCAACCGAGGGCAGCGCTTCTCCGAGACACCTTATACGGCAACTTACGTTTCTTCTGCTCTAAAGACTCAGGTCATACACAGCGTTGTTGTCGCCAACTGACGATCAGAGCCATTTGTCCGACAAGCCGACTATACAGACAAGTGAATTTCACTTACGTGCCGGTGAGTGACTTGGCGA